>JAZJZT010000016.1:0-185086 GCA_040389645.1 Pseudomonadota bacterium
CCCTTCTTTACATGTCAATCAAATTATTCCGGACACTAGTGCGCGAAGGCGGGAATCCCATTCCGCTGCGCCGTCCGGGACACAAAATGGGGTTCCCGCCTTCGCGGGAACGACAGATCTACCATTTATGCGCAGTCTTCGCATTCCGGTCCGGCTGCCGGAAGCTCGCGGCGAGGAATTCCGTAAATACCTTCACCTTGGCCGACATCTTGTGCTTTTCGTGGTACACGGCATAGATGTCGGCCGGCGGTGACGCGTAATCTTCGAGCACGATCTGCAGCCGTCCCGAGCGCAGGTATTTTGCGATATCCCATTCGGCGCGCAGCATCAGGCCGTGCCCGTCCAGCGCCCAGTTCAGCGCCACTTCGCCGTCGTTGCTGCTCAGCGTGCCGCGCACCTTGACCGTTTCCGACGTGCGTCCCCTGGTAAAACGCCAGGTGCCGTAGGCGGCGTCGTTCTGGCGCAGCACGATGCAGTTGAATTTGATTAAATCGTTCGGCACCTTCGGCACGCCGAATTTTTTCAGATAAGACGGCGCGGCGCAGACCAGGCGCCGGTTCGGCGCGATCATCGTCGCGATCACGCGCGCGTCCGGCACGTCGCCGAAGCGGATGCCGATGTCGAACGCCTCGTCCACCAGGCTCAGTGGGTGGTCGCTCAATTGCAACTGCACTTCGATCTCCGGATATTTTCTGACGAAATTCGACACGATCGGCGTGATATAGGTGCGCCCGAATCCGAGCGGCGCGTTCACCCGCAACAAGCCCTTGGGCGCTGCGCGGTCATGCGACAGCAGGCGTTCCAGCTCTTCCAGCTCGCCCAGGATGCGCAAGGCGTTCGCATAATACAGCTCGCCCTCGTCGGTCACGCTCAGGCGCCGCGTGGTCCGGTTCAGCAGCAATACCCCGAGTTCTTCTTCCAGCCTGGTCAGCCGCTTGCTGACCGAGGCCGGCGTCACGCCCAGTTCGCGCGCCGCGCCGGACAGGCTGCCTTCCTTGACGATCTGGACGAAAAACGACAGGTCGGACGGTTGGATCATTTTTAACTCCAGGGAACAAGTAGAGTAACTTTACACTCATTCCACGGGTTTTGTGCGGCGATACACTGAGCTCCTCAGTAGCCCACAACAGGGCGTTGACCAGACAACGGAGTCCCCGGACTCATTCACCCCCAAGGAGATAAACATGCGCGTCCATAAAATTGCAGCCATCCCAGCCGACGGTATCGGTCCTGAAGTCATCGCAGCCGGCCTCGAAGTGCTCGAAGCGCTGGCGGCCCACGACGGCGGCTTCAAGTTCGACATCGAGAACTTCCCGTGGAGTTCCGATTACTACCTGGAGCACGGCCATTACATCCCGGAAGGCGGCCTGGAAAAATTAAAAACTTTCGATGCGATCTTCTTCGGCGCCGTCGGCAGCCTGCAAGTGCCGGATCACGTTTCGCTGTGGGGCTTGCGCCTGCCGATCGCGCAAGGTTTCGACCAGTACGCCAACGTTCGCCCTGCGCGCGTGCTGCCCGGCGTGACCAGCCCCTTGAAGGGCGGCGAAGACATCGACTGGGTCATCGTGCGTGAAAACTCGGAAGGAGAATATGCGGGCAACGGCGGTCGCGTGCACCGCGGCCTGCCGATCGAAGTCGGCACCGAAACGGCCGTATTCACCCGCGTCGGCGTCGAACGCATCCACCGCTTCGCTTTCGAACTGGCGCGCAAGCGTCCCGCCAAACACTTGACGCTGGTGACCAAGTCGAACGCGCAGCGCTTCGGCATGGTGATGTGGGACGAGATTTTTTATGAAGTGGCGGCCGACTATCCTGACGTCAAAACCGACCGCGAACTGGTCGATGCCGTCACCACCCGCATGGTGCTGAAACCGAAGACGCTCGACGTCGTCGTCGCGACCAACCTGCACGCCGACATCCTGTCCGACCTGGCGGCCGCGCTGTCCGGCAGTCTGGGCATCGGCCCGACGGCGAACCTGAATCCGGAACGCCAGTTCCCGTCGATGTTCGAGCCGATCCACGGTTCCGCCTTCGACATCACCGGCAAGGGCATCGCCAACCCGGTCGCCACCTTCTGGACTGCGGCCATGATGCTCGAACACCTGGGCGAGGAAGCCGCCGCGAAACGGCTGATGCAGGCGGTCGAAGCCGTCACCGCCGACAAGGTGCACACGCCGGACCTGGGCGGCAAGGCCACCACGGCCGACGTGACCCGGGCCGTCTGCGACTGCATCCGCGCATCGGCCAAATAAATTTCACCGCAGGCCGGAAACCGTGGCCGGGATGGCCGCGGTTTCCATCAGCAACCGACAAGAGTTGCCATTTTGATTTGGCGCAGCGCGCCATAACGCCTATCGGAGACCAGACCATGTCTAAGACCAAGAAGTTTTTCGGGACCCTGTATGTGCAGGTTCTCATCGCAGTGGCAGCCGGCATCGTGCTCGGCGTGCTGGACCCGGAACTGGGGACCAAGCTGAAACCACTCGGCGACGCCTTTATCAAACTTATTAAAATGGTGTTCGCACCTGTCATCTTCGCCACCGTCGTACTCGGCATCGCGAAAATGGAAAGCATGAAAGACCTCGGGCGTGTCGGCGGACGCGCCCTGATTTATTTCGAGGTCATGTCGACCTTCGCTCTGGGCCTGGGCCTGCTGGTAGTGAACCTGGTGGGACCAGGCATCGGCATGAACATCGACGCCAAGACGCTCGACACCAAGGGTATCGCGACCTATACCGCGGCGGTCAAGCCCAGTTCCTTCATGGACTTCGTGCTGAACATGATCCCGGGCAGCGTGGTCGACGCCTTCGCCAGGAACGAGATCCTGCAGATCATCCTGTTTTCGATCATGTTCGGCGTCGCGCTGGCCCACATGGGCAACCGCGCCAAGCCGGTGGTCAGCTTCCTCGATGCCTTCTCGCAGGCGATGTTTTATATCGTCGGCCTGGTGATGCGGGTGGCACCAATCGCTGCGTTCGGCGCGATCGCCTTCACCGTCGGCAAATACGGTTTTGCTTCGATCGCCTCGCTGGCCAAGCTGATGGGCACCATGTACGTGACCTGCTTCCTGTTCGTATTCATCGTGCTCGGCGCCGTGGCGCGCATATCCGGCTTCAGCCTGTGGAAATTCCTGAAGTACATCCGCGAAGAGATTTTCACGGTGCTCGGCACCAGTTCCTCGGAATCGGTCGTGCCGCAACTGATCCGCAAGCTGGAAAACGTCGGCTGCTCGAAACCGGTGGTCGGCCTGGTCGTGCCGTCGGGACTGACGTTCAACCCGGACGGGCAGTGCATCTATTACACGATGGCGGCCATCTTCATCGCCCAGGCCACCAACACCCACCTGACGCTGATGGATCAACTGATCGTGCTCGGCGTATTGATGCTGACCTCGAAAGGGTCGGCCGGCGTCACCGGTTCCGGCTTCATCACGCTGGCCGCGACCCTGGCCTCGATGGGCAAGATCCCGGTCGAAGGCATGGTGCTGCTGCTCGGAGTGGACCGCTTCATGTCCGAAGCGCGCGCCATCACCAACACCATCGGCAACGCGGTCGGCACGATGGCCATCGCGCGCTGGGTCGGTGGACTGGACATGCCGCGCGCCACCGCCGTGCTGAATGGCGAAATCGATGCGGAAGACATGCAGGCGCTGTACGGCCCGGGTTCCGACAGCCACGCCGACAAGGGTGTGCGTCCGGTTGGGGAGTATCGCCATGCATCGTAACCGCCATGCCAAAATTGTCGCCACGGTCGGCCCGGCCAGTTCGGACAGCACCGTCATCGAAGCGATGTTCCGCGCCGGCGCCGACGTGTTCCGCCTGAACTTCAGCCACGGCAGCCACGAAGACCACAAGCGCCGCCTCGACATCATCCGCGCGCTGGAACTGAAACTCGGGCGCCCGGTCGGCGTGCTGCTCGACCTGCAAGGACCGAAGCTGCGGGTCGGCACCTTCCGCGAAGGCTCCGTCGTGCTGGAGCAGGGCGCCGCCTTCCGCCTCGATCTGAACCGCGAACAGCCGGGCGACGTGGAGCGCGTCTCGCTGCCGCACCCGGAAATCTTCCGCGCGCTCGAAACCGGCACGCGATTGCTGCTCGACGATGGCCGCATCCAGTTGCAGGTCGAACGCTTCGGGCCGGATTTCGCCGACACCATCGTCATCAATGGCGGCGTGCTGTCCGACCGCAAGGGTGTCAACGTGCCCGGCGTCGTGCTGCCGATGTCGGCGATGACGGACAAGGACCGGCGCGACCTTGAGTATGGGCTGACGCTGGGCATCGACTGGATCGCGCTATCGTTCGTGCAGCGCCCGGAAGACGTGCTCGAAGTGCGGGAGATCGTCAAGGGCCGCGCCGGCATCGTCGCCAAGCTGGAAAAGCCGGCCGCGATCGACCGGCTCGAAGCGATCATCGACGTGTCCGACGCGGTGATGGTGGCGCGCGGCGACCTCGGTGTCGAAATGCCGGCCGAGCACGTGCCGGCGATCCAGAAGCGCATCGTGCGCCTGTGCCGCCGGCTCGGCAAGCCGGTCATCGTCGCCACCCAGATGCTCGAATCGATGGTGGCCGCGCCAGTGCCGACCCGCGCCGAAGCGTCCGACGTCGCCACCGCCGTCTACGATGGCGCCGACGCCGTGATGCTGTCGGCCGAATCGGCGTCCGGCAAATATCCGGTCGAAGCGGTGACGATCATGAACAGTATCATCGCGCAGACCGAGGCCGACCCGTTTTATGGAGAGACGATCAAGGCGACCCAGAGCCCGGCCCGCGCCGAAATCCCCGACGCGATCGGGCTGGCCATGCGCACCGTGGCCGACCTGCTCGACGTCGCCGCGACGGTCGCCTACACCAGTTCCGGCCAGTCGGCGCTGAGGATGGCGCGCGAGCGTCCGCGCGCGCCGATCATCGGCATGACGCCGAAACTGAACACCGCGCGCCGGTTGGCGCTGGTGTGGGGTGTGCACGCCGTGCTGACGCACGACGTCGAAGCGGTGTCCGAGATGACGGAATTCGCCTGCGAAACCGCGATCCGGGAAGGCTATGCGCAGCCGGGACAAACCATCGTCATCACCGCCGGCATGCCGTTCGGCGCCTCCGGCAGCACCAATCTGCTGCGCATCGCGCGGCTAGGGTAAGCAGCTTGGGGTCCAGCTTGGGGTCAGTTCCGGCATTTACTACAGCTTGGGGTCAGTTCCGGCATTTACCAGCTTAGGGTCAGTTCCGGCATTTACCAAGTTGATACAGCTCGGGGCAGTTACGGCATTTCTCAATGCTTCCCAATGCTCCCATCTCGCGCAAATGCCGGAACTGACCCTAATGCCCACAAATGCCGGAACTGACCCTAATGCCCATTAAGCTCCTCAATGGGTGGTGCCTGCTTCAGCCAAGCCCGGTAGATTTTTAACGAATCCGGGCTTAGCCATTTCTCGTAGTTTTTCTGAAATTTCTGCTGCAATTTTTTCGATTCGAAATGACGGTTCATTTCTGCTACCAGCTGTTCTCCCCACGCTGTGCGTGCGCAAGCGAAGTACATATTGTGCAAGGTGCCTGCTTCTTCTATCGGTAGGAATGCTGTGGGTTTTTGCTTGGGGTGGCTTTGGAATAGATAAGCTTCTTCTACCGGATACCCTAATTGGTAGTCGATGCGGCCGTTTTGTAGCATGTTGTACAGGCCGTCGCTGATGTCGGTGCCGCTGCGGATCAGCAGGTTTTTTTGGGCGGAAAGCTGGGCTTCCAATAGTTTATCGATGCTACCACCGTAGACCCGGCCATAGGCTATGCCAAGTTGGAGTGGGCTATTACGGGCTTTTGCTAAAGAAACCAGCCCATTGTCGGCACGGTACGCGTCAAACTTTCCCACTGCGCTTTTGAGGGTGATGATGCCGATCGGCAGAATGCGAAAATACGGGCGGCTGTAGAGGATGAAGGCTTCCCGGCGTGGGTTGCGCAGCAGGGCCACGGTGCAGGCGTTGCGCCCGGCTTGCATTTCCTGTTCTTGCCGCTTGCCGTTGCCCCATAACACCGTATGTTTGTAATTGGGCAGCAGGGCGCGCAAGTCCGCCATGGCCAGGTCGAGAAAGCCGGTGCCGGCCAGCGGCCCTTGCTGAATCATGCTGGGGGCAATATCGGCGGCCAGCCAGGTGATTTCCTCTTTCGGGGTGTTTTCCGCGCAAGCTAGCGCGCTAGCAGCCAGTAGCGCAAGGCTGAGCAGCAGAGGGCGGATTTGCACGGCGATCTCCTTTTCCAAGCGTTCATTCAGACTAGCACCTCTTGTTAAATTCAATAGAAAATTGGGGTCAGTTCCGGCATTTACCAAGTTGATACAGCTCGGGGCAGTTGCGGCATTGCTCAATGCTTCCCAATGCTGCCAATCTCGCGTAAATGCCGGAACTGACCCCAATGCTCTCAGCCGCGCTGCGCGGCGAAATGCGCGAGCGCGAATTCTCTGAAAGTCTCCAGCGCGGGATTGCTGCGCTGCGGTCCCCACGCCATGTACATCTCGGCGCAGGCGTCGTCGCGCCACATGTTTTTGAAGACGACGTCCGGCGCGCAGAACTGGCGTACCGACGCCGGCACGATGCCGACGCCAAGCCCGGCGCGCACCAGCGCCAGCACCGTGTGCGTCTGGCTCACGTGCTGTACGTATTCCGGTGCCACGCCGGATACGCCGAACAGGCCGGTGATCAGATCGTGAAAATATTTTCCTTCGTCCTGCGAATACATGATGAATGGCTGGCAGTGCAGGTCGGCGATCCCGATCCGTTCGCGCGCAGCCAATGGATGCCTGGCCGGCAGCGCCAGCACCAGCGCTTCGCGCGCCACCAACTGGTGTTCGAGTGCGCGCTGGCTGGCCAGCGGGCGTACGAATCCGAGGTCGATCGTGTTCGCCTTCAAGGCCTCGATCTGCGCCACCGACACCATTTCCTTCAATACCACGGCGATTTCCGGCAAGGCCGCGCGCGCGGCCGCGATCAGTGACGGGATCAGTTCATAGCCGGAGACGGCGGTGAAGCCGATCGTCACGCGTCCCGCTTCGCCGCGGCCGACGCGGCGTGCCGATGCGGCGGCTTGTTCGGTAAAACTGAGGATGCGGATCGCGTCGCCGAGAAAGACCTGGCCGGCGGCCGTCAGGCGCACGCTGCGGCTGGTGCGTTCGAGCAGCGTGACGCCGAGCGCGTGTTCGAGCAGCTGGATGTTGCGGCTCAGCGGTGGCTGCGTCATGAACAGGCGCGCGGCGGCGCGCCCGAAATGCAATTCCTCGGCCACGGTGACGAAACAGCGCACGTGATTAAAGTCGAGAATCATTCCATATTTTGTATTGATCGATAGGTATTACAGCTTAGATCATTATCGATCCGCTGCCTATACTCTTTTCATTCCTGCAAGCCCCGCAGGCTTTTATTGTTCCTGAAAGGCACCGAATGAAACCAGAGATCCTGTTGACTCAAGCCGTATTGCCGGCGCTGGACCAGCAATTGAGCGAGCGCTACACCGTGCACCACCTTTACCGGCACAGCGACCGGGCCGGCTTCCTGCGCGAATATGGCGCGGCGATCCGCGGCGTCGTCACCGGCGGCGCGGCCGGCATCAGCAATGCGCTGATCGACCAGTTGCCGGTACTGGACATCGTCGCCATCAACGGCATCGGCACCGACGCGGTCGATCTCGCCTATGCCAGGAGCCGCGCGATCCACGTGACGACCACGCCGGACGTGCTGACCGCGGATGTGGCCGACCTGGCGCTCGGGCTGATGATCGCCACGCTGCGCGGCCTGTGCACCGGCGACCGCTATGTGCGCGACGGCCAGTGGGGGACACAGGCCTTGCCGCTGGCGCGCGCGGTCAGCGGCAAGCGGGTCGGCATCGTCGGCCTGGGACGGGTGGGAAAAGCGATCGCCCGGCGCGCCGCCGCCTTCGATTGCCCGGTCAGTTATTTCGATATCCGCCGCTTCGACGATCTGCCGTATGCCTTCGTGCCGGACCTGGCGCAACTGGCGCGCGACAGCGACGTGCTGCTGCTGGCCGCGTCGGCCGATGACGCCGAGGGCATCGTCGATGCCGGCGTGCTCGATGCGCTCGGGCCGGACGGCATCCTGGTCAATGTCGCGCGCGGCAAGCTGGTCAACGAGCAGGACCTGGTACAGGCGCTGCGCGAAAAACGCATCGCCGGCGCCGGACTCGATGTGTTTGTCGATGAGCCGCGCGTGCCCGAGGCGCTGTGGCAGATGGAAAACGTGGTGCTGCAGCCGCACCGCGCCAGCGCCACCGAGGAAACCCGCGCCGCGATGGGAAATATCGTGCTCGCCAACCTGGCAGCCTGCTTCGCCGGCCTGGTTCCGCCGAACAGCGTCACCGCGTGATGGCGGGGCGCAGCCGGACCATATAACAGGCAGCGGGCCGTTGCCGATCAATCCTTTCATGGAAGAGACACATGAGCAAACTTCAACAGGCAGTGCCGGTCGACGCGCCGGCCGCCCCGGATGCCTTCGCCGGCGCGGCGTCGCCGGGGCGTTTCCGCTACGCGATCCTGGCGCTGATTTTTATCGCCACCGTCCTCAATTATGCGGACCGCGCTACTTTATCCATCGTCGGTACAGCCGTCGCGCATGACATCGGGCTCGATCCGGCCTCGCTTGGCCTGGTGTTTTCCGCGTTCGCGTGGGCCTACGTGATCGGCCAGGTGCCGGGCGGCTGGCTGCTCGACCGCTTCGGCGCGAAGCGGGTCTATGGCGCCAGCCTGGTGCTATGGTCGCTGTTTACATTGATGCAGGGCGGCGTCGGCATCTTCAACACGGCGGCGGCCGCCGCCATCGCGCTGTTCCTGATGCGCTTCATGCTCGGGCTGGTCGAATCGCCCGCCTTTCCCGGCAATGCGAGGGTGGTGGCGACTTGGTTCCCGACCGCCGAGCGCGGGCTGGCCACTGCGCTGTTCAATTCCGCGCAATATCTTGCCGTCGTCCTGTTCGCGCCTTTCATGGCGTGGATGACGCACGCTTTCGGCTGGCATTACGTGTTTTTCGTCATGGGCGGACTGGGGCTGCTGCTGGCGGTGGTCTGGCTGTTCGCGATGGGAGAGCCGCGTTCGCATCCGCGCATGTCGGCCTCCGAACTGCGTTTTATTGAGGAGGGCGGCGCGCTGACCGGGCTCGATGCCAGCGTCAGGACGGTCAAGCCGAAACTCAAGGCGGCCGAGGTGCGCCAGCTGTTCACCAGCCGCATGATGTGGGGGATTTATACGGGCCAGTACTGCGTCACCGCGCTGACGTATTTTTTCATCACCTGGTTCCCGATCTACCTGATCAAGGGACGCGGCATGTCGATCATCAACGTCGGCCTGGTCGCCGCGCTGCCGGCAATTTGCGGCTTCACGGGCGGCGTGCTCGGTGGCGCGCTGTCCGACTACATGATCCGCAAGGGCATCTCGGCCTCGGTCGCGCGCAAGACCCCGTTCATGCTCGGCATGGCGCTGTCGACCAGCGTGGTCGCGGCCAATTACGTCGATACCAATTCGGCGGTGATCGCCATCATGTCGCTGGCCTTCTTCGGCAAGGGACTGGGCGCGGTCGGCTGGGCCGTGGTGGCCGATACCGCGCCGCGCGAGATGACGGGGCTGACCGGCGGCGTGTTCAATTGCCTCGGCAATATCGCCGGCATCGTCACGCCGATCGTGATCGGCTATGTCCTGGCCGGCACCGGCTCGTTCCATTACGCGCTATGGTTTGTCGGCCTGCACGGCGCGATCGCGATGCTGGCCTACGGCGCGCTGGCCGGACCGTTCCGCCGCCTGGAACTGAAAAAGCACTGAAAACACAATTTTTCGCAATGTTGTCGTACAACTTAATTTTCAAATAAACGCTGATTTTACCGAGACACCGGTTGCATTCCGTGATTTGCGTGACTATACTTGTCTTAAGTTGTATGACGACTGATGACTAACTGGCGCCGCACTTGCTGGCTGCCTCCTTCACCGAGTATTGAAAGGGTAATCATGACTTCCACCACCACCAACGCAGCCCAGGGCGCGCCAGTGATCACCGCCGTACGCGTCGTCCCGGTCGCCGGGCGCGACAGCATGCTGCTCAACCTGAGCGGCGCGCACGGTCCATACTTCACCCGCAACATCGTGATCCTGACCGACAGCTCCGGCAATACCGGCGTCGGCGAAGTGCCCGGTGGAGAGGCGATCCGCCAGACGCTGGAAGATGCGCGCCAGCTGCTGGTCGGTCAGTCGATCGGCAATTACCACGGCATCCTGAACCAGGTGCGCAGCGCCTTCGCCGGGCGCGACGCCGGCGGCCGCGGCAACCAGACCTTCGATTTGCGCATCGCGATCCACGCCGTGACGGCGCTCGAAGCGGCGTTGCTCGACCTGCTCGGCAAATTCCTCAATGTGCCGGCCTGCGCCTTGCTGGGCGACGGCCAGCAGCGCGACCAGGTCGAAGTGCTCGGCTACCTGTTCTATGTCGGCGACCGCGCCGCCACCGACCTCGAATACGACAGCGAACCGGATGCGGCCGATGCCTGGCAGCGCCTGCGCCATGAAAAGGCGATGACGCCGGAAGCGGTGGTGCGCCTGGCCGAAGCGGCGTATGCGCGCTACGGTTTCAACGATTTCAAATTGAAGGGCGGCGTGCTGCGCGGAGAAGAAGAGATCGAAGCCGTCACCGCGCTGGCCGAACGTTTTCCGCAGGCGCGCATCACGCTCGACCCGAACGGCGGCTGGTTATTGAAAGACGCGATCCGCCTGTGCCGCGACCAGCACCACGTGCTGGCATACGCGGAAGACCCGTGCGGTGCCGAAAACGGATATTCGGGTCGCGAAGTGATGGCCGAATTCCGCCGCGCCACCGGCCTGCCGACCGCCACCAACATGATCGCCACCGACTGGCGAGAGATGGGCCACGCGATCCAGCTGCAATCGGTCGACATCCCGCTGGCCGACCCGCACTTCTGGACCATGCAGGGTTCGGTGCGCGTGGCGCAGATGTGCAATGACTGGGGCCTGACCTGGGGTTCGCATTCGAACAACCATTTTGACATCTCTCTGGCGATGTTCACCCACGTGGCCGCCGCCGCGCCGGGCCGCATCACCGCGATCGACACGCACTGGATCTGGCAGGACGGCCAGCGCCTGACGAAAGCGCCGTTGCAGATCGCCGGCGGCAAGATCGATGTGCCGACCGCGCCGGGTCTCGGCGTCGAACTGGATCTGGATGCATTGGAAAAGGCGCACCAGCTGTATCGCAGCAAGGGCCTGGGCGCGCGCGACGATGCGGTCGCGATGCAGTATTTCTTCCCAGGCTGGAAGTTCGACAACAAGCGTCCAAGCTTCGTACGCTAATAAACGTGTAAAAGCCGCGCCGACCCCGCTGCAAAAGTGGGGCGCGCACCCAGTACCTCCAGGAGACGATGTGAACAAGCTTACCGTACGGGCCAGCCTGATGGGCGCCCTGTGCCTGTTTTCCCTGATGCTGGTGGCCGGCGCCGCCTGCGGCCTCGTTGCGCTGGGGCACGCCAACGACAGCACGCTGCTGGTGCACGGCCTTGCGGCGCGCACCACCGGCATCAACGACGCCTACAAGGATACCGCGCGCACCCGCTCGGCCCTGTCGCGCGCCTACGGCGTGCTGGTCGACCGCAACGATCTGGTCACGCGCGATTCGGCGCTGGACAGCGCGCTGGCCAGTCACCAGCGCACCTTGAAACAGCTGGAACAGTTCCGCCGTTCTCCGCCCTTCGCGGGCCAGGATGCGCAACTGGATGCGGCGCTGGTCGACGCCGGCCTGCGCCTGTCGGCCTCGCTGGAACGGGCGATGGCGGCGCTGCGCAGCGGAGACACCGCTGCCTATACCCGCCTCAATGAAAAAGACATCACGATGGATGGCCGCGCCTTTTCATCGCTGCTCGAAAAATTCCAGCAACTGACGACGACCCTCGGCAACGACCTGATGGCGCAGCGCGAACGGGAATACCGGCTGATCCAGTACGTCGTCGCTGCCGGCCTGGCGCTGGCGCTGGCCGGCGTGGTGCTGGTGCACCGGATGCTGAAACGGCAGGTCACGACGCCGCTGGACCAGGCGGCCCGCTTGCTGGACCGGGTGTCGCGCGGCGACCTGACGCTAGCCGCGGCGGCCGGCGCCGACAACGAGATCGGCCGCCTGTACGCGGCGCTGGGGCGCATGCAGCAAGGCTTGACGCATACCGTGTCGCAGGTACGCGCCGGTTCGGATCTGATTGGCGCCGGCGCGCAGCAGATCGCCGCCGGCAACCTGGACCTGTCGGCCCGGACCGAGACCCAGGCCAGCGCGCTGCAACAGACTTCCGCCGCGATGGCCGAACTGACCGGCACCGTGCGCCAGAACGCGGCCGATGCGATGGCCGCGCAGCGCCTGGTCGGCGCCGCTTCCGACACAGCTTTGAAAGGTGGCGTCGTCATGGACGAAGTGGTCAAGACCATGCGCACCATCGGCACGACATCGGGCCGCATCGTCGACATCATCGGCGTCATCGACGGCATCGCCTTCCAGACCAATATTCTCGCCTTGAATGCAGCAGTTGAGGCGGCCCGCGCCGGAGAGCAGGGCAGGGGTTTCGCCGTCGTCGCCTCCGAGGTGCGCAACCTGGCGCAACGCAGCGCCGCCGCCGCGCGCGAAGTCAAGAGCCTGATCGATGCCTCGGTCGGCGCCGTGCAGACCGGCGGCAAACTGGTCGACCAGGCCGGCGCCACGATGGAGGAAGTCGTGCACGGCGTGCGCCGCGCGGCCGCGATTGTCGGCCAGATCGCCACCGCCAGCCACGCGCAGAGCGAGGGTATCGCGCAAGTCAACCAGGCGATCGCCCAGATGGACGAAGTCACGCAGCAGAACGCGGGGCTGGTCGAACAGGCGGCAGCGGCGGCGCAGGCATTGCAGGCGCAAGCCGCCAGCCTGGCCGCGACAGTCAGTGTGTTCCGCCTGGCCGATACACCGCCAGCACCGGCGCGCATGCGTCACGAGAGTACCCCGGCACTGGCGCTGATGCCACAAAGTTAAGGCCGCAGACCGTAGCCCTGTCATTCCGCATCGGCGGACCGCCGCGAAGGCGGGAATCCCATTTACGTCCCGGACGGCGCAGCGGAACCTGGCGGAAACCGGGCAATGCCTGAATTCCCGCCTGCGCGGCGGTCCGCCGATGCGGAACGACAGAATTCGCCACTAACATTTTGCAAGCTGACCCATTCAACCCCAAGGAGTCTGGACCATGAGCATCCGCATCAACCATTTCAAGCGCGCCATCAACAGCGGCAAACTGCAGATCGGGCTGTGGTCCGGGCTGTCCAACAACGTCACCGTCGAAGTGCTGGCCAACGCCGGCTTCGACTGGCTGCTGCTCGACACCGAACACTCGCCCAACGAATTGCCGATGGTGCATTCCCAGTTGCAGGCGATCGCGCAGGGATCCGCACACCCGATCGTGCGCCCGCCCTGGAACGACACCGTCGTCATCAAGCGCTACCTCGATGTCGGCGTGCAGACGCTGTTGATTCCCTTCGTGCAGAACGCCGAGGAAGCGCGCAACGCCGTTGCGGCCACGCGCTATCCGCCGCTGGGTGTGCGCGGCTATTCGGCCGCGGCGCGCGCTTCCGATTACGGCCGCGTCAAGGATTACGCTTCTACCTGCGAAAATGAATTGTGCGTGCTGGTGCAGGTAGAAACGCCGCTGGCGCTGGCCAATATCGAGGAAATCGCCGCCGTCGACGGCGTCGACGGCATTTTTATCGGTCCGGGCGACCTGTCGGCCGCGATGGGCCATCTCGGCGACCTGAAGCACCCCGAAGTCGTCGCCGCGATCGAAGACGCGATCCGCCGCATCGTCGCCTGCGGCAAGGCCGCCGGCGTATTGACCGGTGACGAAGCGCTGGCGCGGCGCTATATTGAAGTAGGATGCATTTACACGGCTGTCGGCAGCGATATCGGCATCCTGGCGCGCGGCGCGGAAGCGCTGGCCGCCAAATTCAAGACCGCCTGAGCGCGGTTTCCACCCTAGGAGAAATAATATGAGCAAAGTCGGCTTTATCGGTCTCGGTATCATGGGCGCGCCCATGGCGGCAAACATCCTCAAGGGCGGCCACCAGCTGTTCGTCTACGAACGCAGGACGCTGCCGGCCGGGCTGGCGGAGCAGGGCGCCGTCGCCTGCGCTTCCGGCAAGGAAGTGGCGCAGAACGCGGATATCGTCATCGTCATGGTGCCGGACACGCCGGACGTGGCGGCCGTGCTGTTCGACGACAACGGTGTCGCGCAGGGCCTGACGGCCGGCAAGATCGTGGTCGACATGAGTTCGATCTCGCCGATCGAAACCAAGAAATTCGCCGCCCGCATCAATGAGCTGGGCTGCAATTACCTGGACGCTCCCGTGTCCGGCGGCGAAGTCGGCGCCAAGGCGGCTTCCTTGACCATCATGGTCGGTGGCCCGCAGGAAGCGTTCGACACCGTCAAGCCGCTGTTCGAACTGATGGGGAAAAATATCACGCTGGTCGGCGGCAACGGCGATGGCCAGACCACCAAGGTGGCGAACCAGATCATCGTCGCGCTCAATATCGAGGCGGTCGGCGAAGCCTTGCTGTTCGCTTCGCGCATGGGCGCCGACGCGGCCAAGGTGCGCCAGGCGCTGATGGGCGGTTTTGCCGCTTCGCGCATCCTCGAAGTGCATGGCGAACGGATGATCAACCGCACCTTCGATCCCGGCTTCCGCATCGAACTGCACCAGAAGGATTTGAACCTGGCCCTGAGCAGCGCGCGCCAGATCGGCGTCAGCCTGCCGAACACCGCCACCGCGCAGGAACTGTTCAACACCTGCGCCGCGCATGGCGGCAAGGCATGGGACCATTCGGCGCTGGTGCGCGCGCTGGAAATCATGGCGAATTATGAGATTGGTGCGGCCTTGCCTGAGTAAGGTTGGCCGTTCAATGGTGCCGGGCATGAGATGGTTTTACGCCATCTTGTGCCGGCCAGTTTGGAATGAATTTCAGCGTTCGGGTGGCGCTGGGCAATAAAATCCCGTGCTTCCTGCTGATTATTGCAGCAAATCGCCGTGCCGAAGGGGGGATAGGGGGCTTAAATATAAGCTACTTGTTCAACCAGGCAATTTTTGAATTCCGCGAAAAAACGCGTTTTGCGCGGAATTCCCTCTGGGTAATATCCGAGAAAAAGCGAAAAAAAGGCCCCCTCTCAGGGTTAATGCCGTTAAGTTAGCGCCAAATTTGTCGTTCCCGCGAAGGCGGGAACCCATACTTCGCTTCCTGTCCAGCGCCGTTTATATAAGGCTGGAAACGTGCTATGGGGGGCGCATACATGGTATGGGTTCCCGCCTGCGCGGGGACGACAGATCTACGGTCTGTGGCCTGAACTTAACGGCATTACCCTCAGAGTGCCTTTTTTTCGCCGGCTCCGCCGGCGACGATGATTTCCTGCCCAGGCGCACTAAAAACTGTGCCGCGCCCCCAGGTTCAAGCCCGTATTGCCGCTGCCTGATTCCGAATTGTTTGCCACCGTGTAACCGGCGCCATTCTTGTTGTGAATCCTGCCGTAAGCGCCATACAGGCCAGTGCGTTTCGACAGCGGATACAGATAAGCCACGCCCCAGGCGCGCGCATCCTGGTTCAGTGCCGTCTTGTCGTTCTTGCGCATCACCGACGCCATCAGGCTGCCTTTGCCGAGCGGTGCGCTCAGGCCGAGCAGGATTTCGTCGCCATCGAGCGAACCGGCCGGCGCCACCGCGCGGCGGTACGGATTGGTCGCATTGCCCAGCGGTGCCGCGTTAAAACCGTGATCCTTGCCGTAGGCGGCATATGCCTTCGCCACGCCGAAATCGTAATTCGCCGCGATCAGCACATTGATGCCGGCCGAGCGGTCGACCGCAGTCACGCCGGGCGCCGCGGCCACGTCGGAATTCTTGTTGTTGTAGGCCAGGCGCACATTCAGCTTGCCCGCGCTGTAGCCGGCGGCGGCGCCGACCTGGCGGCCTGCGGTGGAACTGCCGGCCTGTTCGCCCGCGCTGTACGCGACTTCACCGGAAAACCCTTGCGGCAGCGTCGCGCTGTACATCACGGTATTGCTGGTGCGGACATTGGTGCCGGAATCGGGGAACAGGTTTTTGGAGGTGCCCGCATAACCGGTGCCGAACGGATCGGCCACATTGGCCAGCGTCGTATGGTACGGGGTGTACTGGCGGCCCAGCGTCAGCGTGCCGGCGCCGCTTTTCAGGCCGACGATGGCTTGGCGATTGAAGATGGTACCGGCCGCGTCGATGTCGCCGGTATCGATCTTGTAGCCGGTTTCCAGCGTGAAGATGGCGGACAGGCCGCCGCCCAAATCTTCGCTGCCCCGGAAGCCGAGGCGGGAAGCTGATGCCGCGCCGCTGGTGATCTTGTTGACGCCGCCGGCCGCGCCGCCGCTCTCGCGCACCAGCGCGGCATCGGCGATGCCGTAGATGGTGACACTGGTCTGGGCCGAAGCCGAGCCGCCACAGGCGGCCAGCATGGCCACCGCGATATGTTTTTTCTGCATTGTCTCTTTCTTATGGTTGAGGGGGCGTCACTCCCCTTGTGTATCGACGCCGGTAAGCTTATTGCGGGCCGAGGGACTTGATCAGCGCATCGAGTTGTTCGCATTCCTGGCCGGTCAGATCCGTCAGCGGCGCGCGCACCGGGCCGGCGCTGTGGCCGACCAGCGTGGCGCCGGCTTTGACGATGCTGACGGCGTAACCGGCTTTGCGGTTGCGGATGTCGAGGTAGGGCAGGAAGAAGTCGTCGATCAGGCGGTTGGTGGTGGCGTGGTCGTCGGTGCGGATCGCTTCATAGAATTCGATCGCGGTCTTCGGGATGAAGTTGAACACGGCCGACGAATACACGGGCACGCCGAGCGCCTTGTAGGCTGCCGCGTACACTTCGGCGGTCGGCAGGCCGCCGAGGTAAGTGAAGCGGTCGCCGAGCTTGCGGCGGATCGTGACCATCGATTCGATTTCGCCGACGCCGTCCTTGAAGCCGATCAGGTTAGGGCAGCGCTCGGCCAGGATCATCAGCGAGGCGGCGTCCAGGCGGCAGACGTTGCGGTTGTAGACGACCACGCCGAATTTTACCGATTTGCAGACTTGTTCGATGTGTGCGACGAGGCCGTCCTGGCTCGCTTCGGTCAAATAGTGCGGCATCAAGAGGATGCCGTGCGCGCCGAGGCGTTCGGCTTCCTGCGCGTAGGCGATCGCGGTGCGGGTTGGGCCGCCGGCGCCGGCCAGGATCGGCACCTTGCCGCGGCAGGTTTCGACGGCGACCTTGACGACTTGCGTGTAGTCTTCCGGCGTCAGCGAAAAGAATTCGCCGGTGCCGCCGGCGACGAACAGCGCGCTGGCGCCGTACGGGGCCAGCCATTCCAGGCGGTCGGCGTAGGTTTGCGCGACGAAGTCACCCTGCGCATCGAAGTCGGTGATCGGGAAGGACAGCAGGCCGGAGGAGAGGATTTGTTTCAGGTCTTGTGGCGTAAACATGATGGGCACCGATATATAAAGGGTTGGGGGTGGGAGCGATGCCGATACCGCTGCGTTGCATCACTAGTTATCAGTCATCGTACAACATGAATGACCAGTTCGCAAGCACTGTGCAAGAAATGTGGAGAGATAGGGAAAGGTTTTTCTTGAACTACCGGGGGGGCAGCAAAAATCAGAGGCAAAATCTGGGGTCAGACCCATGGGTCTGACCCCGGCCTTTGCATCTGATTTTTGTATCAAAAACGAAAGCGTCAACGCGCCGCTTTTAGGAGGAAGACTAGCGCTGCCTATTCAGCCCCACCATCAAACTGTTCCTGCACCCTGCGCAGCCGCTCCCGGCTGTTGCTGAGGTGGGTGCGCATCGCGGCGCGCGCCGATTCGGCATCCTGGCGCGCGATCGCATTGAAGATGTCTTCATGCTCGCGCGTGACCCGCTCCATGTAGATGGCGGGGTCGTCCTGCGCCAGCTTGGCCGAGTTCAGCCGCGAGCGGGGGATGATGTTGCTGCCCAGGTGGCTCAATATGTCGTAAAAATACCGGTTGGCCGACGCCTGCGCGATCAGCAGGTGGAATTGCAGGTCGGCGCCGACGGTCTCTGTCCCATTTTTGACACACTGCTCGAAATTGTCGAGCGCCGTGCGCAGCTGCTTGAGCTGGGCGTCGGTGCGCCGGCTGGCGGCCAGGCCGACCGCTTCCGTCTCCAGGCTGATGCGCAATTCCAGGATCGCCAGCACGTCGCGCATCGTCACCACGGTGGCGGGATCAAGGCCCATGCGGCTCTGCACCGGCGGCTCCAGCACGAAGGTGCCGATGCCGTGCCGCGTCTCGACCAGCCCGGCCGCCTGCAAGTGCGAGATCGCTTCGCGCACCACGGTGCGGCTGACGCCCTGGGTGCGCATGATTTCCGATTCCGTCGGCAGCCGGTCGCCGGGGCTGACCAGGCCGTCGCGGATGCTGTCGGACAGATAGGCGACAACGCCCTGCGCCAGGTTGCGGTGTTTCTTCGGTGTCGCCGAGGGGGGAAGTGATGTGTTCATGAAGGTCTGCCTGAATGTATGTGTTGGAAGGCTGATCGACAGCGGATTTTAATTTGATCGACGGTGGTTGCTATTTCCAGATGTGCTGATTATACTACGACATCGGTTGTCTGATGACTGATGACAAAGCGATGGCAATCCACCCAATCGGCGCAGTTTGAAGCCTTCAATAACAAGACACGGACGACGCCCCTGCGGGGTAAAACGTCGAGGTGCGAACTGCAGATCTGTATTACCCTAGGAGATAGCATGAAACCGCAACAAGTCAACCAACCGGATGCCAAGGCCAGCCGCGTGCGCTGGAGCATCCTGGCGATCCTGTTCATCGTCACCACCATCAATTACGCCGACCGCGCGACGATCTCGATCGCCGGTCCGGAACTGAAAAAACTGCTCGGCCTGAACGCCGTGCAGATGGGCTTCGTGTTTTCCGCCTTCGCCTGGTCGTACGTGCTGGCACAGTTGCCGGGCGGTTGGCTGCTGGACCGCTTCGGCTCCAAGATCACCTACTTCTTCAGCATCTTCCTGTGGTCGGTGTTTACGGTCATGATGGGCTGGGTCGGCTTCTTCACCGGCGCCAGCGCGGTGGCGGTGCTGTTCGGCCTGCGCCTGCTGGTCGGCGCGGCCGAAGCGCCTTCGTTCCCCGGCAACAGCCGCATCACGTCGGCCTGGTTCCCCACCGCTGAACGCGGCAAGGCCGCCGCCATTTTTAACTCCGCCCAGTATTTCGCCACCGTGCTGTTCGCCCCGCTGATGGGCTGGCTGGTGCACAGCTTCGGCTGGCAGAGCGTGTTTTATGTGATGGGCGGGCTCGGCATCGTGATGGCCTTCGTCTGGCGCAAGACCATTTACGGCCCGAAAGATCACCCGCGCATCAATGCCGCCGAACTGGCGTATATCGAAGCGGGCGGCGGCCTGGTCGACCTGGAATCCGGCGCCCGCACCACGCAGGCGGCCAAGGTCGACACCTGGGGCAGCATCAAGCAGTTGCTGGGCAACCGCATGCTGCTGGGCGTGTACATCGGCCAGTACTGCATCACCACGCTGACCTATTTCTTCCTGACCTGGTTCCCGGTCTACCTGGTGCAGGAGCGCCACATGACGATTCTTAAAGCCGGCTTCATCGCCGCGCTGCCGGCGATCGCCGGTTTCCTCGGCGGCGTCGCCGGCGGCTTCCTGTCGGACCGCATGATCAAGGCCGGCTATTCCGTGTCGGTGGCGCGCAAGACGCCGATCGTCGGCGGCATGCTGCTGGCCATGAGCATGATCTTCTGTAACTACGTGACGGCCGACTGGTTAGTCGTCGCCATCATGTCGCTGGCCTTCTTCGGCAAGGGCGTCGGTGCGCTGGGCTGGGCGGTCGTGTCCGACACGTCGCCGAAGGAAGCCGGTGGCCTCAGCGGCGGCCTGTTCAACACCTTCGGCAACACGGCCGGCATCACGACGCCGATCGCGATCGGCTTCATTCTGGAAGCGACCGGCTCCTTCGCTGGCGCCCTGGTCTTCGTCGGCGCCAACGCGGCGGTGGCGATCCTGTGCTACCTGCTGGTGGTGGGAGAGATCAAGCGTTTCGAATTCAGGAAACCGGCCGGCGCGCCGGGCAGCGAACCACAGGTACCGGCCGCGCGTTCGGCCAGCAACTAAGGATTGATTATCATGACGACCATTCCCATCCACGTTCCCCAGGCCGGCAAGCCGCTGTATATCCGCATGCATGCCAACGACAATGTCGCCATCGTCGTCAACGACGGCGGCCTGCAGGCCGGCACCGAATTCCCTGGCGAATTCGTGCTCCAGACCCGCGTACCGCAAGGCCACAAGATCGCATTGGTCGACCTGGCCGAGGGAGAGCCGATCCGCCGCTACGATGTCGTCATCGGTTATGCCGTGCGCGACATCGCGCAGGGCACCTGGATCGATGAATCCCTGGTGCGCATGCCGCCGGCGCGCGAGTTGACGGACCTGCCGATCTGCACCCGCAAGGCGCCGGCCATGGAGCCGCTCGAAGGTTACACGTTCGAGGGTTACCGCAATGCCGACGGTTCGGTCGGCACCCGCAACATCCTCGCCATCACGACGACCGTGCAGTGCGTGGCCGGCGTGGTCGAACACGCGGTCAAGCGCATCAAAAGCGAGATGCTGGCCGATTATCCGAATGTCGACGATGTCGTCGGCCTCGAACACACCTACGGTTGCGGTGTGGCGATCGATGCGCCGAACGCGGACATACCGATCCGGACCCTGCGCAACATCAGCCTGAATCCGAACTTCGGCGGCCAGGCGATGGTCGTCAGCCTCGGTTGCGAAAAGCTGCAACCGGCGCGCCTGCTGCCGGAAGGATCGATCCCGATCCAGAACGGCCCGTACATCGTCACCTTGCAGGACGATGTCCACGTCGGCTTCGAATCGATGGTGCAGTCGATCATCGACATGGCCCGCCTGCGCCTGGCTGCCCTGAACCTGCGCAAGCGCGAAACCTGCAGCGCGGCCGATCTCGTCGTCGGCGTGCAGTGCGGCGGCAGCGACGCGTTTTCCGGCGTCACGGCCAATCCGGCCGTCGGTTACGCGACCGATTTATTGGTGCGCGCCGGCGCCACCGTGATGTTCTCGGAAACGACGGAAGTGCGCGACGGCATCGACCAGCTGACATCGCGCGCCGCCAATGAAGACGTGGCGCAGCGCATGATCGCCGAGATGGCGTGGTATGACGAATACCTGCAACGCGGCGGCGTCGACCGCAGCGCCAACACGACGCCCGGCAACAAGAAGGGGGGCTTGTCGAACATCGTCGAAAAGGCGATGGGCTCGATCGTGAAATCCGGCAGCAGCGCCATTTCCGGCGTGCTGTCGCCGGGCGACAAGGTCAAGCAAAAGGGGCTGATTTACGCCGCCACGCCGGCCAGCGATTTTATCTGCGGCACGCTGCAACTGGCCGCCGGCATGAACATGCACGTGTTCACCACCGGGCGCGGCACGCCGTATGGCCTGGCCGCTGTGCCGGTCATCAAGGTCGCCACGCGCGACGACCTGGCGCGCCGCTGGCACGACCTGATGGACGTCAACGCCGGCAGCATCGCCACCGGGGAAGCGACGATCGCGGAAGTGGGCATGGAACTGTTCATGTTGATGCTCGACGTCGCCAGCGGCCGCAAGACCTGGGCCGAGCACTGGAAGCTGCACAACGCGCTGACGCTGTTCAACCCGGCGCCGGTGACCTGATCCAGAATTCGCATCATCCCGTTTTACCGCGTGACTCCTCGGTCTCCATTCGGCCCGCCGCCCAGGCGGGCCTTTTTTTGGTTCTTCACGGATTACCGGGAGTGCGAGCCAAAAGCAGCGGCAAAATCTGGGGTAGACGATAAGGCTGTTAAGTTCGCGCCAGATCTGTCATTCCCGCGAAGGCGGGAATCCCATTTTTTTGCACCGTTTGGGATTTTAAATGGGGTTCCCGCCTTCGCGGGAACGACAGTTTTATGGCCTGTGGCCTTAACTTGGCAGCCCCTGTCTTTGCACTCTGGTTTGGAAAAAAGCTGATAATCGCTATGAACGCCCAAAGAACCCGGCAACCTGAATGGATAAATAATGAAACCTGAAATCCTGGTATTCGCGGCCAGCCCGTCGGCCGTCGTGATGGAACAGCTGGAGCGGCACTTCACTTGTCACCACCTGTGGCAAGTGCCGCGGGCCGGGCAGGCGGCCTTTATCGAGGGCGTCGCCGGCTCGGTGCGCGCGGTGTGGACGGTGGGGCCGACCGGGCTGGACGCGGACTTGATCGGCCGCCTTCCAAAACTGGAAATCGTCGGCATCAACAGCGTCGGCGTCGACAAGGTCGATCTCGACGCATTGCGCAGGCGCGGTATCGCCGCGACGAATACGCCGGGTGTACTGACCAACGACGTGGCCGACCTGGCGGTGTTGCTGGTGCTGGCGTCCGCGCGCCGCCTGCCGTCGATGGACCGCCACGTGCGCAACGGCGACTGGGCCACGCGCAAACCGCTGGCGCCGGCGCGCAGCGTGCGCGGCAAGGTCGCCGGCCTGTTCGGCTTCGGCCGCATCGGCCAGGCGATCGGCGCGCGCCTGGCGGCGCTGGGGATGGAGATCCGCTATTACCAGCCGCGCCCTGTGCCCGGCGTGGCCGCACCGCGCGCCGACTCCCTGCTCGCGCTGGCCAGTCAGAGCGATTACCTGGTGTTGTGCGCGCCGGCCAATGCCGCCACCCGGCACGCGGTCGACGCCGGCGTGATGGCGGCGCTCGGGCCGACGGGAACGCTGGTCAATATCGCGCGCGGCGCGCTGGTCGACGAAGAAGCGCTGGTGACGGCGTTGCAGGACGGCGTGCTCGGCTCGGCCGCGCTGGATGTGTTCGAGCACGAGCCGGACGTGCCGGCCGCGCTGCGCGCGCTGGACAATGTGGTGCTGACGCCGCATATCGGCAGCCTGACGGAAGAGACCCGGCAGGCGATGGGGCAGCTGACGCTGGACAACCTGTTGGCCCATTTCGCCGGCCGGCCCTTATTGACGCCGCTGCCCTGAGTGACGTTGCGCGCCGCCGCCGCCGGCGCGATCTCAGTACTACCACGGATTGCGCAATCACTTGTAACTGCTATACTTTTCGGTTGTCAGACAACCAGGATAAAGCTGTCATGCCATTTTCAGAGCGTCCCGAAGCGCCAGTGCCGGCTGGCGTCGCCGCGGTGGACCCGTCGCTGTCGGCGCTGGCGCCGCTGCATAACCCGGTGTACCGGATGTTGTGGGGGATTTGGCTGACCGCCAATATCTGCATGTGGATGAACGACGTCGCAGCGGCGTGGATGATGACCAGCCTGTCCGCGTCGCCCTTGCTGGTGGCGCTGGTGCAAAGCGCCTCGACTTTACCGGTATTCCTGTTCGGCTTGCCGAGCGGGGCGCTGGCCGACATCCTCGACCGGCGCCGCTATTTTCTCGTCACCCAGTTCTGGGTCGCCGGCGTCGCGCTGCTGCTGTGCGCGGCCGTGCTGCTGAACGCCATCACGCCCGGCATGCTGCTGGCGCTGACCTTCGCCAACGGCATCGGGTTGGCGATGCGTTTTCCCGTGTTCGCCGCGATCGTGCCGGAACTGGTGCCCAGGGTGCAGTTGCCGGCCGCGCTGGCATTGAACGGCGTGGCGATGAATGCCTCGCGTATCGCCGGCCCCTTGATCGCCGGCGCGCTGATCGCCGGCGCCGGCAGCGTCTATGTCTTCGTGCTGAACGCCATATTGTCTGTGGCGTCGGGCATCGTCATCATGCGCTGGCGTAAAAAACACGTACCGAGTCCGCTGGGGCGCGAGCGGCTGTTCAGCGCGATGCGCGTCGGCGTGCAGTACGTGCGCCAGTCGGCGCGCCTGAAAGCGACCTTGTTGCGCACGGCCGTGTTCTATTTTCACTCGATCGCCTTGCTGGCCTTGCTGCCCTTGGTGGCGCGCACATTGCACGGCAGCGGCGCCGGCGCCTTTACCTTGCTGCTGGCCTGCATGGGCGGCGGCGCCATCGTCGGCGCCTTGTTGCTGCCGCGGCTGCGACGCGCCGCCGCGCGCGACGTCTTGCTGGCCGGCGGCACCATCGTGCAATCGCTGGCGACGGCGGCCATCGCCGGCAGCAGCGAAGCCTGGCTCAGCGCGCCGGCCATGTTCCTGGCCGGGATGGCGTGGATCACGGCCGCCAACCTGCTGACGGTATCCGTGCAACTGGCGCTGCCGAACTGGGTGCGGGCGCGCGGCATGTCGATGTTCCAGATGACGATGATGGGCGCCAGCGCGCTGGGCGCCGCGCTGTGGGGGCAGGTCGCGACGGTGGCCGGCGTGCCGGCCAGCCTGCTGGCCGCCGCCGCGTGCGGCATTGTCGCGATGCTGGCCGCGCAATGGCTGGCGCCGGACCGCAGCGCCGAGGAAGACTTGACGCCGTCGGACGCCTTCAAGGCGCCAGTGATCGTTTCCGACGCGCCGGCCGGACAGGTGCAGAGCACGATCGAATACCGCATCGACCCGGCCCGCGCCGAGGAATTTCGTATGCTGATGCGCGACAGCCGGCGCACCCGCCTGAGCCAGGGCGCGCTGGAATGGGAACTGCTGCGCGACGCGGCCGACCCGGCGCGCTACATCGAGCGCATCGTCGACGAATCGTGGACCGAACACCTGCGCCGTTTCGACCGCGTCACCCGCACCGACGTCGCGCTACGCGACCGCAAGTTCGCCTATCACATCGGCGCCAATCCGCCGCTGGTGACACGCTGCTTCATCGACCGGCTCGACGGCTGACGGCGAGCAGAGCCTCGCTGACCTCCTGCGCCAGCTTTACGGCGCGCGCCGCGGATGGTGCCAGCGTGCGTCCCGCCAGCCAGATTGCGTGGACGTCCGCATGCGCGTCGATCGCGCCGGCGAAATGCAGCCTGCGCAGCTTCTGGCCTGACTGAAAATTGATCGTATGCGGCAAGACGCCCAATACGTCCGACGTCGAGAGCAGGCGAACCAGCGTATGGACATCATCGCACTCGACGACTTGCGGAAAACTGCCGACCGCATCGAAGCCGAAGTTTTTGGCGATCCCGGCGCGTATCGCGGGCGTGATCGAAATCATCGCGACGCCATATTTTTTCAGGACCCCGGCATCGATGCTTTTCCTGCGCGCCAAGGGGTGACCGCTACGGCAGTACAGGCCGCCGGTATGCTGGCCTAGCGAGGCCATGGCGTAACGCGGATCGGCCGGCAGCACCAGGCGTGGATCACCCAGGCAAAAGTCGATTTCCTGGGTGTCCAGTTGCCCGAGCAGGGTGGGCAGGTTTCCCATGCGTACCCGCACCATCAGTTGCGGGCTCTGTTCCCTTAGCCGGCTCAGCATTTCTGGCACGATGGCATACGCCGGGATGGGCGCCGCGCCGACCGAGATTGCACCGACGTCACCGGATTTGATCAGCTCGATGTCGCGTTGCAGGCAGCGCGACGCGAACAGCAGTGGGCGGGCGCGTTCCAGCACGACCTCGCCGGCCGGCGTCAGGCGCGCCCCTTCCGCACCCCGATCGAACAGGCGTAGACCCAGCTGCGATTCCAGGGTTTGAATGCTGCGGCTGAATGCCGCCTGGCTCAGGTGCACACGTTTTGCGGCCAATAAAAAACGGCCTTCCTCCGCCAAGGCGAGGAAATGATTCAAGCGCTTGATATCCACCATCCGCTCCTGTTCCTGTTCTTTCCGCGTTATGCACAAAACACAATGAATCGTGACTAATTATGCGATTGACACAATTGTAGTGGACGCAGAAACTCGCTGCAAAACTATCATTGCGTTGCCGACCGCATCGCACCACCCGGAGCTGGACATGACCTCAATCTCATTCGCGGCAAGCCCGATCTCATCGCGGCGCCTTCATCTCTTCGGCGCACTGGCAGGCGCCTGGATGTGCACCTGCGCCATGGCGTCGCCGGCCGCCACGCCGGCGCAGCGGCCCAATATCGTCTTCATCCTGATCGACGACGCGGGCTTCAGCGATTTCGGCGCCTATGGCGGCGAGATCGCGACGCCCAATCTCGACAGCATCGCCCGGTCAGGCGTGCGTCTGACCAATTTTCATACGGCGTCGAGCTGCGAGGCTTCCCGCGCGATGCTGATGAGCGGCATCGATAATCACCGTGCCGGTGCCGGCTCGCTCAAGGTCGTACTGGCCGACAACCAGCGCGGCAAGCCCGGCTATGAAGGCCACCTGAGCGACAAGGCGTATAGCCTGGGACGCCTGCTGCAAGCTGGCGGCTATGCGACGTATTACGCCGGAAAATGGGACCTCGGCGACGGGCTGGAGCGTTCTCCCGGGGCCAAGGGCTGGGATCGTTATATCTCCCTCGAACAAACCGGTGCCGATAACTTCGAAGATGGCAAGGTCTACGCACCGCTGAACCGGGAAGCGGTACGTTGGGAAGATGGCCGTCGGGCCAGGCTGCCGGCCGACTTTTTCTCCACGCGACACTATGTCGACAGGCTGATCCAGTATGTCGGCGATGACAAGAACAGCAACAAACCTTTCTTCGCCATGCTCTCGCTGCAAGCAGTCCATTCGCCTTTGCAGGCGCCCAATGCCGACATCGACAAGTACAGTCAGCGCTATGGCGCCGGCTGGGAAAAAATTCGTGCCGAGCGTTACCAACGGCAGGTCCGGATGGGGCTGATGCCGGCTGGCCTGGCATTGCCCAAGTCGCTCAATTCCAGGCAATGGAACAGCTTGAGCGACAGCGAACGGCGTGAATATGCGCAAAAAATGGCCGTCTTCGCCGGCATGCTGGACAACGCGGACCAGCATATCGGACGTCTGCGCGAGTACCTCAAACAGGTGGGGAAGCTGGAAAACACGGCATTCGTCGTCATGTCCGATAACGGCGCCGATCCGTATGAACTGAACCGCTTGAACCTGCCGTTCCGCCTTTGGTACAAAGTCCGCTTCAGCCTCGACCCCGAAACTTTGGGGCAAAAGGGCAGCTATGCCCATTACGGCCAGGATTGGGCCGAAGTGTCGAATACACCGTTTGCGATGTTCAAGGGCACCGCGGGCGAGGGCGGCATGCGCGTACCGTTTATTCTCAGTTATCCGCAGCGGCTCAAGCCTGGTGTCATCAATCATGCTTTTGCCTATGCCACGGACTTCCTGCCCACCATGCTCGATATCGCCGGCATCGCGCTGCCTGGTGCGCAGCTCGATGGACAGCAACTGTATCGTCCGAGTGGCGTCAGCATGTTGCCGCACCTCGAAGGCAAAAGTCCGGGCTTTCACCTGCCGGGCGAAGCGATCGGTTTTGAAGGCACCGGCGCGGAGGCGATTTACAAGGGCGACTACAAGCTGATGCGCAGCGGCCCGCCCTATGGCGATGATCAAACCAAGCTCATCAGGCTGAGCGACGATCCGACGGAAGCGAGAGACTTGTCGGCCAGTCAGCCGCAGGTATTGCGCGACATGCAAGACGAGATGGAAAAATATGTCGCGCAAAATGGCGTCATCCGCCCAGCGCCGGGTTTCAATGCGATGCATCAGCTCCTAATCAATAACTGGCCCATTCTGGCGCGCCAGCTCGGCGGCGTTCTGGCGGCGGGCGCGGCCGGGTTGATCGCGCTGCTGACTGCTGTTTTCTTCCTGCTGCGCATGAGTTGGCGCCGCGCGCCTTGCTTGACGTCGCGCGTACCGGCGGCCGACGCATGATGTCCGCCGACCTGGAGCAGGCAGGCTCGATGAAGCGCCCGGCCGGGCCTGCTAAAAAAGCGAAGCGCCGTGGTGCCTTGGCCGCAGCGCTACTCGTATCGCTGTCCGTCATGGTGGCTGACGCGCTGGCCGCGTCTGCGCCATCGGTGCCGGAAGGCATGCGCCTGATTCCCGCCGGACAATTCGTGATGGGGAGCGACGACGAAGCGGCATGGCCGGAAGAGCGACCGGCGCACAAGGTCGTATTGCGCCATGCTTACCTGATCGACGAGACCGAAGTGAGCAATGCACAGTTTGACCGCTTCGTCAGGGCGACAGCGTACCAGACAGTCGCCGAGCGCCCGGTGCGATTGCAGGACCTCATACGGCAGTTGCCGCAAGGCGCGGCGCCCCCATCGAAGAAAATGCTGCAACCGGGTTCCCTTGTCTTTATTCCTCCATCCGGTCCGGTCGACCTCAACGATGTATCGCGGTGGTGGCATTGGACTCCCGGCGCAAACTGGCGCGCACCCGAAGGGCCTGGCAGTCACATCAAGAGTCGCATGCAACATCCCGTCGTGCATCTGGCCTGGGAAGATGCCGATGCATTTTGCCGCTGGGCCGGCAAACGCCTGCCGAGCGAAGCCGAGTGGGAGCGCGCCGCGCGCGGCGGAACGGATGGCCTGTCCTATGTCTGGGGGAGTGAACAACCCAATGACGCTGCGGCGCGCGCAAGCTGGTACGCCAATATCTGGCAGGGTGTCTTCCCGACCCGGAACAGCGGCATGGACGGTTACGTTTTCACCGCGCCGGTCAGGCAATACAAGGCAAATCCTTATGGCTTGTACGACATGGCGGGCAATGTCTGGGAGTGGGTCGCGGACTGGTACGACCCTGCGGCATATGCCGGATTGAAGGAACGTACGGTGCTTGATCCGCAGGGTCCGCAACATGCGCTGACCCCATTGCAACGAAAGGTACAGCGGGGCGGCTCTTTCCTGTGCCATGCAAATTATTGCAGCCGTTACCGTCCTGCCGCCCGCCAGGGTGCCGCCGCCGATAGCGGCACCTCGCATGCAGGGATGCGGTGCGCAAAATCTGTGGGCTAGGGAAGCCGTGCGCTCAAGCGGCCGGCGCGGGCTGGCTGGCGGCGATGGCGGCGATGCAGATGCGTTCCGCTTGTCCAGCCCATTGCCGCATCTGCTCCGCATCGAGCGCGATCAGCAAGCCATAGCGGCGCGCGCCCCAGACGGACAGGTGCAGCGCTTCGGCCAGCGCGGCCGGCGGCGGCGCAGCCAGGTCCGTGCAGGCCGCGAAGACGCAGTGCCAGGCTTGCGTCAATTCTTCGTGGACGCGGCGGTGGTGTTTCGGTTCGGCGATCTGCGCTTCCAGCGCCAGCATCTGCGCATCGAACCACGGCAGTTCGGGTGCGTCGACGCCGCAAACGAGCCGGGTCAGCACGGCGATGCGGACGCGCCATTCGAGCCCGGGCGGCGCCACCGCCTGCGCCGCTATCTCCCGCAGCAGCTGCTCGATGCAATGGCGCACATAGCCCGACAGCAGGGCGGATTTATTCGGAAAATAATCGTACAGCGTGCCCACCGCGATACCCGTTTCCAGCGCCACCGCGCGCGTCGTCAGGCGCTCCCACCCATCGCGCCGCCAAATCCGAACAAACGCATCGAAAATCGCCTGCACGGTGAACTTGGCGCGCGCCTGCAACGGCCGTTTCAAGGGCTTGGCGCTGGAAATAATAGGGGGCTTCAGCATGGCCGCGGGTTTCCGAACCCGCGCCGCATCGATGCGGCATATAGTTTCAACACACCCACCGCAGCCCTTTCAAGGAATTGATTCATGACCATGCTGACCCGTTTGTTGACCGATAAAACCGCCTTGCACCGCAGCCGTATCGAGACTGTCCCATTGGCGCCGCTGCAAGACGGCGAAGTGCTGCTGAAGATAGGCCGCGTTGCCGTCACCACCAACAACATCACCTACGCCGCCTTCGGCGACGCCATGCAGTACTGGGACTTTTTCCCCACCGGCGAAGACGGCTGGGGACACATGCCCGTCTGGGGCTTCGCCGACGTGCTCGCATCTGGCGTCGCCGGTGTCGAAGTGGGCGAGCGCTTCTACGGCTACTGGCCGATCGCCAGCCACCTGGTGATGCGGCCCGAACGGGTGACCGAGCGGGGCTTCTACGACGCCAGCGCGCACCGCAAGACCCTCGTCTCGGCGTACAACCAGTATACCCGCGCCAGCGCCGATCCGGCCTACCGCGCCGCCGACGAAAACTATCAAATCATCTTGCGGCCCCTGTTCATCACATCCTTCATGCTGGCCGATTTTTTACAGGACAATCGCTTCTTCGGCGCCCGCCGCCTGCTGCTCTCCAGCGCATCGAGCAAGACGGGTTATGGCACCGCGTTCTGCCTGGACCGCCAGCCGGACATCGAATTGGTGGCGCTGACGTCCGCGTCGAACCGGGCGTTCGTGCAAGAACTGGGCTGCTACGGGCAGACCGTCCCCTACGATGCGCTCGAAACGCTGGACCCGGAGGTGCCAACGCTGTATGTCGACTTTTCCGGCGACGAAGCCTTGCGCGCGCGCGTGCACCACCATTTCGGCGCGGCGCTGACCTACGACTGCTATGCCGGCTCCGCGCAAGCCCAGCATTTTTTGCGCGACACGGCCTTGCCGGGGCCTGCGCCCTTGCTGTATTTCGCGCCGGTGCAAATCCGCAAGCGCAATGCCGACTGGGGACCGGCCGTAGTGAACCAGAAATTCAACGAAGCCCAGCTAGCCTTCATCGCGCGCGTGGGCGCACCGTCGCAACCATGGATGCAGGTGCGCGAACACGCCGGCTTCGCCGCGGCCCAGGCCCTGATCGAAGCGACGTGCCTGGGCCGCATCGATCCGCGGCAAGGCAACGTCGTCACGCTGGACTGAACGCGGGCGCCCGCTAGCGCCCCACCGAATTCAGGATCTCGTCGAGCCGCTCCAGGTCGACCGGCTTGACCAGGTGCTGGTCGAAGCCGTGCTCGATGATGCGCTTGCGGTCCGATTGCTGGCCGTAGCCGGTGACGGCCAGCAGGCGCAGTTCCCGGGGACCGGCGCGCTGGCGCAGCAGCGAGGCCAGTTCATAACCGTCCATGCCGGGCAGGCCGATGTCGAGCAGGGCGATGTCTGGCATGAAGGTTTCCGTCAGGCGCAGCGCGGCCGGGCCGTCCAGCGCCAGCTCGACGCGGTGCCCGCGCGCGGACAGCAATTCGCCGAGCATGCGCGCAGCGTCCTCGTTGTCGTCGACGATCAGGATCGACAGCGCCGGCGGCAGCGCTTCCAGTGTCGCCGTTCCCAGGGATACCGGCGGCGCCGGCTGGCCGACGACGTCCGCGGCGGCGGGCAGGCGGATCGTAAAAGTGCTGCCCTGGCCGATGCCGTCGCTGCTGGCCGTCACGCTGCCGTCGTGCAGCGCCATCATGCTCTTGACGATCGCCAGCCCCAGTCCGAGTCCGCCCTGCGAGCGGCTCAGCGCCTGCCGTTCCTGGACGAACATGTCGAAGATCATCGGCAGCATCTGCTGCGCGATGCCGATGCCGTCGTCCTGCACCGACAGCACGACCTGCTCCAGTTCGCGCCACGCCGCGACGCGCAGGTGGCCGCCCGGCTCGGTGTACTTGGCCGCGTTGCTCACCAGGTTCGCGATCACCTGCGCCAGGCGCGCCGTGTCGGCCACCACGCACAGGCCGGCGGCGGCGACGTCGATCGTGAGCCGGTGGCGTTTCTGTTCGATGATGGGGCTGGCCGTTTCGATCGCGCGGCTCACGACTTCGGCGATTTCTATCGGCTGCTTGCGCAACTGCACCTTGCCCTGCGCCACGCGCGCCACGTCGAGCAGGTCGTCGACCAGCGCGATCAAATGCCTGGCCTGGCGCTCGATGACGGCGCGTTCTTTTTCCGCTTCCGTCACGCCGCGCAACTGCATCAGTTGCAGCGCGGTGACGATCGGGGCCAGCGGATTGCGCAATTCATGGCCCAGCATCGCCAGGAATTCATCCTTGGCGCGGCTGCCCGCTTCGGCCGCGCGCTTGGCGTTGACCAGTTCGGTCACTTCGAACACGACCACGGCCAGCCCCTGCGGCGCGCCGTGTTCGGCGAACAGCGGCTGGTAGACGAAATCGAAATAACACTCCGTCAGCCGGACCGGGTTGCCGCGCATGATCTGCACCGGCACCGAGCGCCCGACGTAGGGTTGGCCTGTCGCATACACCCTGTCGAGCAATTCGAAAATCTGCTGTCCTTCGATTTCCGGCAAGGCGCTGCGTATCGGCAGGCCGATCAGCTCGCGCTGTCCGACCAGTTCCTGGTAGAGCGCATTGGCCTGTTCGAACACGTGCACCGGCCCTTGCGTGATCGCGATGGCCACCGGCGCCTGCGAGAAAATCGATTGCAGGCGGCGCGCCGCGAGGTTTTCGATGCGACGGATGCGCTGGCGCAGCAGCAGCGATTCGATGCGCGCCACCAGTTCTCGTCCCGAAAACGGTTTTGACAGGTAATCGTCGGCGCCGGCCTGCAAGCCTTCGACCCGCGCTTCCTCCCCGGCGCGCGCCGACAGCAGCACCAGCGGAATGCGTGTCGTGGCCGGGTCCTGGCGCAGCGCCGCCAGCAGGCCGAAGCCGTCCAGGCGCGGCATCATGACGTCCGACAGGATCAGGTCCGGCGGCTGGCGCAGCGCCGCCCGCAGCGCTTCTTCTCCATTGTTGACCAGTTCCACGTCCCATCGCGCGGCCAGGATGCGGCGCAGGTATTCGCGCATGTCGGCGTTATCGTCGGCGACCACGATGCGTTCGCGCTCGCCCGGCGCCGGGCGTTCGGCTTCGACGCCGGCGTCGGCGTCGGCCGGCATGGCGCTCCACCCTTCGGCTTCGGCGACATAGGCCCTGGCCGCCAGCGCGCTGTTCGGCGCCGGCGCGTGCCGGTGCACCTGTTTCGGATTGAGGTGCGCGTGCCCGACGGGCAGGGCGATGTGAAAGGTGCTGCCTTGGCCGGCGCTGCTGTGGACATCGATGGTGCCGCCGTGCAGTTGCACCAGGTCGTGCACCAGCGCCAGGCCGATGCCGGAACCCTCGTGCGTGCGCGAACTGCTGCCCGTCACCCTGTAAAAACGTTCGAACAGGCGCGGCAAATGCGCCGCGGGAATGCCGGTGCCGGTGTCCGACACGCGCAGATCGACGTGGCTATCGCGCATGCGCAACTGCACCCGGATCTCGCCGCTGAAGGTGAACTTGAAGGCGTTCGACAGCAAATTGAGCAAAATCGTTTCCCACATCGACGGGTCCAGGTAGACCGGCGCCGGCAGCGGAGGACAATCGATCACCAGGCGCATGCCGGCACTCTCGATGGTGGAGCGGAAGCTGCTGGCCAGATCCGCCGTCAGCGCGGCGCAGTCGGTCGGCGCGAACGCCGCCTGCGTGCGCCCGGCCTGCACGCGCGAAAATTCGAGCAGCGTGTTGACCAGTTTTTGCAGGCGCAGCGCGTTGCGCTGCACCAGGTGCAGCCGTTCGCGCTGCACCGGCGCCAGCGGCGCGGCGGGGTCGGCCAGCGCTTCTTCCATCGGCCCCAGCATCAGGGTCAGCGGCGTGCGGAATTCATGGCTGACATTGCTGAAGAAACTGGTCTTGGCGCGGTCCAGTTCGGCCAGCGCCTCGATGTGCTGGCGCTCGTCCTCGGCGGTCCTGGCGTTCTGGATCGCGTTGCCGACGTGCGTGGCCAGCAGGCCGAAGAAATTGCGGTAATCTTCGTCGAGCTTGCGCGCCGGGCTGACGCCGAGTACCAGCGCGCCGATCGCCGTTTGCGACGGCGATGCCAGCATCGGCAACACCAGCGCCTGCGTGATGCGCTGGTTGGCCAGGCCCACCGGCAGGAATGGCAAATCGGCCAGTTCGACTTGTCTCGCCTCGGCGCCGGCCAGGACGGCGGCAAGCGGGAAGTGGGACTCGATGTCGCCGGCGTGCGGCGCCAGGTGCGCCGCCTGCGCCAAGCGCGCCGGCTGGCCATCGGCGCCAGCCAGGTAGAGCAGGGCGAACGGGATGTCGTCGGGATTTTCGGCGATCTTGCTGATCGCGCTGGCGCAGGCCGCGTCGACCGTCTTTTCCACCAGCGCCTTGCTGGCCAGTTCGGACAGCGTGCGCAGGCGCCGCGCGCTCAGGTGCTTGGCGGTGACTTCCAGGTTCGGGCAGAACAGGCCGGCCACGTTGCCCGATTCGTCGCGGATCGGACTGTATGAAAACGAATAATACGTTTCCTCCAGAAAGTGACCGCGGTTCATGAACAGGCGCACATCGTCCGCCACGGTGGCGTCGCCCCGTTCGAACACGAGGGCCGCCAGCGGGCCGCAGATATCCCAGATCTCGGACCAGACCTGCGCCGCGGGCCGCCCCAGCGCCGACGGGTGCTTGGCGTGGCTGAGCACATTGATATAGGCGTCGTTATAGAGGAAGGTCGCTTCCGGTCCCCAGCCGATCCACATCGGCTGGCGCGAGCTGAGCATCAGGCTGACCGCCGTTTTCAGGCTTTGCGGCCATTGCCCGATGGGGCCGAGCGGCGTGCCTGTCCAGTCGTGCTGTTCGATCAGGTATCCGAGTTCGCCTGGCGCGGTCAGGAACTTGTGGTGCGGGGTTCGTGCGGCTGGCGCTGGGATCATGGTGTCACGGATCGGGTAGGGAGTGAATGGATGCGCCAGATTAGCAGTTTTCCTGGAAGCATGTCGTTATGTATGGGCATTAATCCTGCCGTCCGGGCTGGCGTTTTGAAGCGAGCCGGTTTTTATGGATGTATCGGTTTTGTGGATGGCTCGTATCTCGATAATCGATTTCACTGATATGATCGGCCGGGCGTACCCTGCCTTCCAGACCAAGAACGATCTAAAAAAACGGAGGAGACCATGCGTTTCAAACGCCTCGACCTGAACTTGCTGGTGGCGCTCGATGCGCTGCTGGTGGAGCGCAGCATCACGCGCGCGGCGCGCCGCCTGAACCTGAGCCAGTCGGCCACCAGCGGCGTGCTGTCGCGCCTGCGCGAATATTTCGAGGACGAAGTGCTGGTGCAGGTCGGGCGCAACATGATCTTGACGCCGCTGGCGCAAAGCCTGTGCGACCCGGTGCGCAACGTGCTGATGCAAATCCAGTCGACCATCGAGACAAAACCGGCCTTCGTGCCCGAACAGTCGAGCCGCCATTTCCGCGTCATCGCGTCGAACTACCCGACCTCGGTCTTGCTGGCCGACGTGGCCCAGCACTTGAGCTGGCACGCGCCGAACGTGACGATGGAAATCGTCGCGCTCGACGACGCTTACCTGGAACAGCTCGATCGCGGCGAAGTCGACTTGTTGATCATGCCGACCAAATACGTGGCGCCGGACCATCCGAGCGAAGTGCTGTTCGAGGACAGTTACAGTTGCGTCGTCTGGAGCGGCAACACGCTGGTCGGCGACAGCCTGGCGCTGGAACAGTACATGGCGCTGTCGCACGTGTCGACCACGTTCGGCAGCAGCCGCCAGCAGCCCAGTTTCGAGGAATGGTTCTTGAAAAGCACGGGCCATACGCGCCGCGTCGACATCACCACCAGCGATTTCAATACGCTGCCGCAGATGGTGATCGGCACCAACCGCATCGCGACGATGCACCGCCGCCTGGCGCGCATGTTCGCCAGGTATTACCCGCTGCGCCTGCTGCCGGCGCCGCTCGACATCCCGCAGATGGTGATGACGATGCAGTGGCATAAATTCTTCGACAAGGACCCATCCCACATCTGGTTCCGCGACCTGCTGCGCTCGATGGCGGGTTCCGAGAAGATGCACGTCGACGGCTGCTGACGAGATGTCGATTCGCCACAGCTATTTGGGAATATCCGCAATCGGCATGAATAATGTGAGGGGATTGGAGGGGAGGGGCGTGAAGCCATACTGTCTCGCGGTTTGCTGCAGCCAAGCGGTCAGCGCCGGCGTGCCACATTCAAACCCGATCACGTCATGGCGTGCTTCCAGTGCGATTACGGATAGTGCCATTGTTTAACTTATCCTTGTAACGCTTGAATGCCTTGGTCAGTGCCGGATTCGGCGGACGCGGATTGTCCAGCATGTCAATGAACATGGCGGCATCCTCGGCGGAGAAGCGTATTGCCCGTTCATGCTCGATGATTCTTTCCGCTTTTTCCAGGGCCGCCTGCACCAGGAATTGATTCAGCGTCGCCCCGCTCAAATCTGCCGCCTCTTGTAACTTCTCTGCTATGAGATGAGACACTCTGGCCGTTATCCGGCCTCGTTCTTCCGTCGCATTCACCATGGGATACTCCTTGCAATATACTTCATCCTAGCATGGCTGGTGTCAAAGTGCCCCCATTATGGAAGCACTTTATCTCAAGCCGATTCGCGCACGATCAGCCTGTGCGCAAGCGTGACGGAGCGGGGCGTGCCGCCGGCCAGGCGTTCGAGCAGCAGGCGCGCGGCCGTTTCTCCCAGTTCCCGCATCGGCTGGGCGATGGTGGTGATGCCGGGCTCGAACACTTCCGACAGCGGGATATTGTCGAAGCCGACTACGGCGATATCGTGCGGCACCTGGCGGCCGGCGCGGCGGAATGCCTTGATGGCGCCGATGGCCAGCGTGTCGGAGACGGCGAACACCGCCGTCGGCTGCTCGCGCAGCGCCAGCAGGCCGCCGGCCGCCTCTCCGCCATACGCGTAGTCGGTGCCGCGCGCGACCTGGATCAAGTCCGGGTCGACGGCGATGCCGGCGCGCGCCAGCGCTTCCGCGTATCCCTCGCGGCGGCGGCGCGACCACAGGTATTTTTCATCGGCCGTGATCAGGGCGATGCGCCTGTGACCCTGGTTCAGCAGGTATTGCACGGCGTCGATCGCGGCCTGCTTGTGGTCGATGCTGACATGGGTGATGCCCGATTCGGCAGAGAATTCGGAGCAGGCGATCCATGGCAATTGCCGCACTTCTTCCATCAATTCCGGCTGGTCGTCGATATGGGTCAGGTTGACGACGCCGTCGGCCAGCCGGTCGTACAGCGTTTCCAGCGGCGAGCGCTGGCCGTCGGTCAGATCGAGGGCGTCGGCCAGCACGATGCGGTAATTGTTCTGGCGCGCCACCGCTTCGACCCCCTGCACGATCTGCGCATAATAAGGATTGGCGAAGTCCGGCACCAGCACCAATAAAATCCGGCTTTGCGCGGCCGCCAGGCTGCGCCCGGCCGCGTTGGGGCGGAAGCGCAGGTGGGCGATGGCCGCTTCGACCCGTTCGCGCGTCTTGTCGTTGACCGGCTTGCTGTTATTGAGCACGCGCGAGACGGTGGCGATCGACACGCCGGCCAGCTCGGCGACGGCCATGATGGAAGAGGAAGTTTTCATAGTGGGCCGATTGTATAGGAAAATTTTGTTTTCCTGCCGATACCAGGCATCGCGATTCTCGATGCCTGTTTCTGTTGCGTAAAACCGGGTTTACCTCTACTCTTGCGTACATCGGGAAAGCGCTTACATTTCCTTGCCCAAGACGCCGCAGCATAGCTGGCGCTAGTCAGACGCAGAACTCAGAACAACCTTGGAGACACCTCGATGAATCATCGACCGAATGCCAGTTGCACCGCCGTCCGTCCGCTTGCCTTGTCCCCGTTGGCCGCGCTGCTGGCCACGCTGTTTGCCGGCGCCGCCCATGCCCAGCAGGCGCCGCTGCAGGAAGGCCCGATCCAGGAAGTGGTGGTGACGGCCCAGAAGATCGCCCAGCCGGCCTCGAAAACCCCGCTCGCGCTGTCCGTCATCGAAGCCGAGACGCTGCGCCAGAACGGCGCGACCAATGCCACCGCGCTGACGGAGATGGCGCCGAACGTGCAGGTCAGCTCGGAAAGCGGCAAGCTGCAGATCGCCATCCGCGGCGTGGCCAGCCTGGACATGACGGAAAAGGGCGATCCATCGACCGCCTTCAATGTCGACGGCGGCTATGTCGGCCGGCCCGAAGCGCAGATCGGCAGCTTCCTTGACCTGGAGCGGATCGAAATCCTGCGCGGCCCGCAAGGCACGTTGTACGGACGCAACGCCACCGCCGGCGCAATCAACCTGATCACGAACAAGCCGGGCAAGACCTTCCAGGGCAAGGCCGATGTCGACATCGGCAATTTCGGCACGCGCCGCGCCGAAGGCATGCTCAACGTGCCCGTCAACGAACTGCTGGCGCTGCGTTTCGCCGGCACCGTCAACCGCCGCGACACATACTACAATCCCGGCCCGAACACGGTGCCGCTGGAAGACCAGGACGACCGCGCCGCGCGCCTGCATGCGCTGTTCAGCTTCAGCAAGGAGACGACGCTGCTGCTGACGGCCGAACACAGCAAGATCGGCGGCAACGGCACGATCACCGTCCCCTTGACCAATTTCTTCAGCGGCACGCCTATCGCCAACGGCAACAATCTGGCCAACCCGGTGTATGTCGACAAGGGCACCGATGCGCAACTGACGGCCGGCGTGAAATTCCTCAACGCGGCCAATCACCGCGACAACGTGGCCAATGCGCTACGCTCGGAATTCAAGACCAGCCTCGGCGCGGCCGACCTGACGTACCAGTTCGTGCACCTGAAATCGACGATCGACCAGAGCGACAACGGCACATACTTCGGCTTCCCCTTGTACAGTTTTATCGCCGGCGAAGCGCTGCAAAAGTCGCACGAACTGCGTTTCAATTCGGTCGGCGACGTGGCGCTGAAATGGGTGGCCGGCCTGTATCACTACAACGAGGACATCAGCCGCGACACCACCTACAATACGCAGACGCCCGGCCCGCTGATCCAGGTGCCGTTCGACTCGAATGTGCACAACGGCTCGAAGGCGGCCTTCGGCCAGGTCAGTTATAAAATCGGAGAAGGCATCCGCGCCACGCTCGGCCTGCGCACCACGCGCGACGTGAAATCCGGCCACGATCCGCTGGCCGGGAGCGTCACCGGCCCCGGTTACTCGGCCTCGGTCTCGTCGTCGAAATCGAATTACCGGCTCGGCGTCGATTACGACTGGAGCCGCGCCGTGATGCTGTACGCCAGCCTGTCGACCGGCTACAAGGCGGGCGGCTTCAACGACAGCGACGGCACCGTCTACAAGCCGGAAAGTTTGACGTCGGCCGAAGCCGGCATCAAGGGCCGCTTCCTCGGCAATACGCTGCGCCTGAGCGCCGGCGTGTTCAATTACGATTACAAGGACATGCAGCTGACGTCCATCGTCTGCGCCGGCAGCGGCCCGGCCGCGCAGTGCGGCTCGAAGACGACCAACGCATCCAATGCCAGGGTCAGCGGCGTGGAACTGGAAGGCACGTGGATGCCGACCGGCGACGATCGCCTGAACTTCGGCCTGTCCGGCAGCAGCGCCCAGTTCAAGACCTATCGGCCGACGCAGACCGACGACTGGTCCGGCCAGAGCCTGGACCGCGCGCCGAACTACACGCTCAGCCTCGGTTACGGCCATACCTTCAATTTCGACAGCGGCGCGTCGCTGGTGGCGCACGCGGGCACCCGCCTGAACGGCGCCTACTACCTGAGCGACACGGCGGCGGCCGTGCGCTACCGCCAGCCGTCATACCACAAGTCGGACCTGAGCCTGACCTACAACGCGGCGCAGGACCGTTATTACGTGCAAGCCTACGCCCGCAACCTGGAAGACACGGTGACGCTGGAAAGCGTGCTGCCGGGCGGTTTCCACGCCGGCGCGCCGCGCACCTTCGGCGTGCGCGCCGGGACCACGTTTTAAAGCGCACGGGCCGGCGCGCCGCCAACCGGGCGCGCCGGCCGGCGCAGTCATTTACTTTATCGGGAGCTTCACATGCATCGACAATCGGGAATGGAATTACGCCGCGCGGACTGGCGGCAGGGATGGGTGCTGGTGTTCGCCGGCTTCCTGCCGGTGATGGCGATCATCGCGCTGGCGCCGACGCTACCCACCCTGATCGCGCATTTCAAGGACGTGCCCTATGCCCGCCTGATGGTGCCGTTGCTGCTGACGGTGCCCAGCGCCTGCATCGCCCTGCTGGCGCCGGTGGCCGGCGTGATCACCGATTATTTCGGCCGCCGCAACCTGATGCTGGGCGCGATGTTCCTGTACGGTGCCGGCGGCATCGTCCCCTTCATCATCGACCATTTCTGGGCCGTGGTGGCGGGGAGAATACTGATCGGCATCGCCGAAGCGGGCATCCTGACGGTCGCCAACACGCTGCTGGCCGATTACTACGATGGTGAAACGCGCCGCCGCTGGCTGATGATCCAGGGCCTGGCCGGTTCGGTGCTCGGTTCCGTGCTGCTCGGCGCGGCCGGCTACCTGGCCGCGATCGGCTGGCAATGGCCGTTCGCCGTGTATGCGATCGCCTTCCCGGTATTCGTCGGCGCGTATTTCTTCCTGTACGAACCGGCGCCGCGCTCGGCGGCGGAAACGCCGCAGGCCGCCAAATCCGGCGTGCCCGACGGCGGACCGTTCCCGCTGGCGACGATGCTGGCCGTGTGCGGCGTCACGCTGCTGATCTCGACCGTCTACTTCGTGCAACCGATTCATTTTTCGCTGCTGCTGAAGGAAATGGGCGTCAGCAATCCGCGTTCGATCGGCTTGATCAGCGCCGTGCCCAGCCTGGGCGTACCGCTCGGTTCCATCCTGTTCAAGCTGTCCGGCCGCATCGGTTCGCCGAACCAGCTGGTGCTGGTGATGCTGTGCTACGCGGCGGGACTGGGCGGCATCGGCATGTCGACCACGCCGGAACAGGCGATGGCCTTCGCCTTCGTGCAGCAGATCGGTTCCGGCATCGCCGTGCCGGGCCTGATCGCCTGGGCCCAGAACCAGCTCGGCTTCGAGCACCGCGGACGCGGCATGGGCATGTGGGCCAGCGCCTTCTTCGCCGCGCAATTCGTCTCGCCGGCAGTGGTGGCGGCGGTGATCGCCATGACCGGCGGCCTGCATGGCGCCTTCACTGCCTTCGCCGGTCTGGCTGCCGCCTGCGCCGTCGCCGCGCTGCTGCGCAGGCAACTGCAAGGTCCAAAGAAAATCGGGCTGGTGGCGTAAGCGCCATCCGCCAACTCTTACAACACCAAGGAGCACCATGAGTTCTCACCAGATCAAACGCGGCGTCAGCCTGTATAGCTACCAGTACGAAACCTTCCTGCGCAAGATGTCGCTGGAAGACTGCATCGCCGCCGCCAGCGCCATCGGCGCCAACGGCATCGAAGTGGTCAGCGAACAGTCGTTCACCAATTTCCCCGACCTGAGCGAGGAAACGGTACAACAGTGGTTCGGATGGATGGAAAAGTATGGAACCACGCCGGTGTGCCACGACATGTTCCTCGATACGAAACTGCACAAGCACCGCAAGCTCACCTTCGACGAGATGGTCGCTTCCGTCAAGCGCGACATCAAGCACGCCAACCGCCTCGGTTGCCGCATCATGCGCGTGATCGTCAACACGCCGCCGGAAGTGGTGGTGGCCTGCGTGCCCTACGCGGAAGAGATGGATGTGCGCATGGGCCTGGAAGTGCACTCTCCATTCCACTTCGACCATCCATGGGTGCTGCGCTACACGGACCTGATCATGGCGACCGGCTCGAAGCACGTCGGCTACCTGCCGGACATGGGCATGTACACCAAGCGTTATCCGCGCGTGTTCCGCGAGCGCTTCCTGCGCATGGGCGCGCAACCGAAGGTGGTGGAGTTCATCCTGGAAGCGCACGAGCACCGCGTGCTGACCGATTACCTGCTGCAGGATATCCGCAAGATGGGCGCGAACGGCGCCGACCTGGCGATGGCCGAGACCACGCGCCACAACATCTGGAGCAATCCGCGCCGCATGCTCGAATTCATGCCGCACATTTTTCATATCCACGCCAAGTTTTACGAGATCGACGACAGCGGCCTGGAACCGTCGATCCCGTACGAGGAAATCATCCCGGTGCTGATCGAGGGCGGCTACAGCGGCTACCTGTCCAGCGAATACGAGGGCCAGCGCCACATCGAGGATGCCTTCGAAGTGGACGGCGTGGAGCAGGTACGGCGCCAGCACGCGATGTTCAAGCGCCTGCTGGGCGAATAAGCAAATCAAAGGATAACCATGTACGACAAACACATCATCTGCGAACAGGGTTTCGCCAACGTCGTCGAAGACGGCAAGACCATCGGCTTCAAGGTCGGCATCCGCCTGCCGTACTACCGCAGCCAGCCGCTGTCCATCGTCGAAGACATCGCGGTCACGGTCGACCAGCATAAATATGAGCGCGGCGCGATCCGCTTCGGCGTGCGCGGCCAGCGCTGGTCGCTCGACGAGATGGAAACGCAGACCGCCGAGCGCTGGGAATTCGGAGAAGTGGCGGAATTGCTGGTGCTGGCCGAGGGCGGCCTGGCGCCTGGCGCGCACGAACTGGAAGTGGCGGAGCAGTTGCGCATTTCCTACCTGCCGTGGGCGCCGGTGACGACCTGCAAAAAGACGCTGGAACTGGGCGCCTGATCCGGTGAGTGCGCACGCAACGTCCCTGTCCGGCGCCGAAGGCTCGGCGCTGCGCGCCGCCGCCGGTTTCAGCGCGCGGCGCCGCAAGTGGGTCTTCATCGTGGCCGCGCTGGCCTTCGTGATGGACTTGCTGGACGCGACCATCGTCAACGTCGCCGTGCCGGCGATCCAGCACGGCCTGCAAGCCAGCAATGCGGCGATCCAGTGGTCGCTGGCCGGCTACACGCTGGCCTTCGCGGTGCTGCTGGTGTCCGGTGGGCGGCTGGGGGATGTGTATGGCTACCGCCGGCTGTTCCTCGGCGGCGTCGCCGGTTTTACCATGGCATCGCTGCTGTGCGGGCTGGCCTGGACGGCGCCGGTGCTGGTCGGCGCGCGCGTGCTGCAGGGCGGCTGCGCGGCATTGATGGTGCCGCAGATCATGGCGCTGATGCAGGTGCTGTATCCGCCGGCGCAGCGCATGAAGGTGATGGCGCTGTTCGGCATCCTGGGCGGCGTGTCGGCCGCGCTGGGACCGATCATCGGCGGCCTGCTGATCGAAGCCGACTGGTTCAATCTGGGCTGGCGCCTGGTATTTTTGATCAACCTGCCGGTCGGCGTGGCCAGCGTCGTCGCCGGCACTCTGCTGCTGCCGCAAGGGCGCGGCGCCGAAACGGTGCGGCTGGACTGGGGCGGCACGCTGTTGTCGGTGCTTTGCACCGGCAGCATGATCCTGCCGCTGATCGAAGGGCCGGAACTGCATTGGCCGCGCTGGTGCCTGGTGTTGATGGCTTGCGCTGGCCCGCTGCTGTGGCTCGGTTGGCGCTACATGGGCTGGCGCAGCCGGCGCGATAACTCGGCGCTGGTCGAACCTGCGCTGTTCAAGTTGCCCAGCCTGCGCCTTGGCCTGTTGTGCAGCCTGTGCCTGAACGGCGTGATTCCCGGCTACCTGTTCATGCTGACCATGACGCTGCAATCCGGATGGAAGTATTCGGCATTGAAGGTATCGATGCTGTGCCTGCCGGTGGCGCTGGGCGCCATGCTCAGCATCGCCTTGCTGTCGCAGCGCCTGCTGCCGTATCTCGGCACGCGGATGATTTCGCTCGGGGCGCTGGTCACAGGCGCGAGCCTGCTGCTGGCCGGCACGGCGTTGCAGGATGCGCCGGCATTGCAAGCATGGCTGCTGCTGGCGCAGTTCGGCCTGGGGCTGGGACTGGGTTTGAGCGGGCCGCCATTGTCCGCGCTGGCCTTGCAGGACGTGCCGCTGCGCGACGCCGGCTCCGCCTCGGGGCTGGTCAGCGCGGTGCAGCAGGTGGCCGGCGCGCTGGGCGTGGCCGGCGCCGGGCTTGGATTTTTTACCGCGCTCGAAGCGCTGGCCGGCAGTTCCGGCGCGGCGCCCGCCCAGGCGCGCGCCTGTTTGACGGTTTTACCCGGGCTGCTGGCGATGCTGGCGGCAGGGCTGCTGGCCAGCCTGCGCCTGCCGCCCCTGCACAAACAGTCCGGCGCCGCGATGGCGGTTCATTAGACAACGAAAGGAAAGAGATGACTATCCGAAAACCACTGGACGCGCGCCCTGTCGTTCCCGCGGAGGCGGGAACCCATAGCACGCTGGCTAGGACGCTCAGTATGGGTTCCCGCCTGCGCGGCGGTCCGCCGATGCGGAACGACATGGTGCCTATCCGTCGCAAGAGTGACGCCGCTACCACCATCTCCCGGCGCGAAGTCCTCGGCCGCCTGCTGGCCGGCGCCATGGCGGTCGGCGGCTGGTCGAACGCGGCCACGGCGCAGGCGCTGCAAGCGGCCGGCAGCCTGCTCGCTCCCGGCCGCAAAAGCCTCGACGCTGCCCAACTGGCAACCCTGGGCGCCGCCGCCGCCGTCATCATGCCACCCACCGACACCCCCGGCGCCGTGGAAGCCGGCGTGCCCGCCTTCATCGACGGCCTGTATGTGCAATGGATGAACGCCGCCGAAGCGGCTGCCTTCACCACCGGCCTGGCCGCGCTGGACGCCGTCGCGCTGCAGCAGCACAAGGCCACCTTCGCCGCCTGCACCACGGCGCAGCGCAGCGAGATGCTGCAAGCGCTGCGCGCGGCCAGCCCGTTCAAGGGCCGCGCCTTTTCGCTGACGGACCGCATCACGCACCCGGAGGCGCCGTTCTTCACCCGCCTGCGCGACCTCGTGGTGTTCGGCTACTTCACGTCGGAAGCGGGCAGCACGCAGGAATTGCGCTACATCCCGGTGCCGGGCAGCTTCAAGGGCGACGTCGATATAAAAACCTGGTCCTACCAGATGGTTCTTTAAGGAAGACTTCATGAGCAAGAACACGAACACGCAATTCGACGCGATCGTCATCGGCTCCGGCATCACCGGCGGCTGGGCCGCCAAGGAATTGACGGAGAAGGGCTTGAAGGTGCTGGTGCTGGAGCGCGGCAAACCGATCGAGCACCAGAAGGATTACATCCACGAATTCACGCCGCCGTGGAAGGCGCCGCACCAGACCTTGCCGGACCGTGAACTGGACAGCCGGGAGTATCCGATCCAGCGCCAGGTCGAGCGTGGCGCGTTCAGCTGGGCCAACCGCCATTACTGGATCGACGACAAACAGAACCCGTATCAACAGGACAAACCCTATCGCTGGCACCGCGCCGATGCGCTGGGCGGCCGTTCGCTGCTGTGGGGACGCCAGTGCTACCGCTGGAGCGACATCGATTTCGCCGCCAACAAGGCCGACGGCCACGGCAACGACTGGCCGATCCGCTATGCCGACGTGGCGCCGTGGTATTCGTACGTCGAAAAATTCATCGGCGTCAGCGGCCAGGCCGAAGGTTTATCCCACTTCCCGGACGGCGAATTCCTGCCGCCGATGGAAATGAACGCGGTCGAAAAATACGTCAAAAAGAGCGTCGAAGCCAAATGGTCGGAGCGGCGCGTGACGATCGGCCGCGTGGCCAACCTGACGGTCGCGCACCAGGGCCGCGGCCCGTGCCAGTACCGCAATATCTGCAACCGCGGCTGCTCGTTCGGCGCCTATTTCAGCTCGCTCAGCTCGACGCTGCCGGCCGCGCAAAAGACCGGCAACCTGACGGTGCGCACCAACAGCGTGGTCGAAGCGATCGACGTCCATCCGATCAGCGGCAAGGCGACCGGCGTGCGCGTGATCGATGCCGAAAGCAGGGAGCGCCTGACGTTCAACGCGAAAGTCATTTTTGTCTGCGCCTCGACCTTCGGCAGCGTGCAGATCCTGCTGCAGTCGCGCAGCGCCGCGTTCCCGAACGGCCTGGGTAATCACAGCGACATGCTGGGCCGCTACATCGTCGACCAGCACGGCGCCGGCGCGGTCGGCGAGATCCACGGTTTTGAAGACCGCAATATCCAGGGCCGGCGCGCCAACGGCATCTACATGCCGCGCTTCCGCAACCTGAACGGGCGCGACGCCGACGCCGATTTTACGCGCGGCTATGTGTACCAGGGCGGCGCGATGCGCGAGGACTGGGCCAGCCAGGCGGTGCAGGGCGACGATTTCGGCGCCGAACTGAAACACCAGCTGGCCCGTCCCGGCAAATGGATGGCGTATTTCGGCGCCTTCGGCGAAGCGCTGCCGCAGCACCACAACCGCGTCACGCTGGACACGAAAAATCCGGGCGGCTTCGGCCTGCCGCAATTGCGCTTCGACGTGGCCTACGGCGAGAACGAGCGCCGCATGGCGGCTGACGCCACCGCGCAGGCGGAAATGATGCTCAAGGGGATAGGCGCGACCAACATCAACGGCTTCCGCCAGGGCACCACGCCGGGCGCGTCTATCCACGAAATGGGCGGCGCACGCATGGGCCACAACCCGGCCGAATCGGTGCTCAACGGGCGCAACCAGGTGCACGGCATTCCGAACCTGTTCGTCACCGACGGCGCGGCGATGGCGTCGGCCGGCGCCGTCAATCCTTCGCTGACGTACATGGCGCTGACGGTGCGCGCGGTGGATTACGCCGTGGCTCAATTGAAAGCGGGATTGATCTGAACATGCGCAGCACTTTTACAATCAAGCGGCAGGAGTAAACATGTCCACCAATATCAAGGGACCAGGCATCTTCCTGGCGCAGTTCGCCGGCGATGCGGCGCCCTTCAACGACTGGAACGCGATCACGCGCTGGGCCGGTTCGCTCGGTTACCAGGGCGTGCAACTGCCATCCAACGATGCGCGCCTGTTCGATCTGAAACTGGCCGCCGCATCGAAGGATTATTGCGACGAAATCGCCGGCATCGCGCAAGCCAACGGCGTGCGGATCACGGAACTGAGCACGCATTTGCAGGGACAGCTGGTGGCGGTGCACCCGGCCTACAACGAAGCGTTCGACGCATTCTGTCCGGCCGAATTGCGCGGCAAGCCGCAGGCGCGCCAGCAATGGGCCGTCGAGCAGTTGCTGCTGGGCGCGAAGGCGTCGCGCAACCTGGGGCTGGACGCGATGGTCAGTTTTCCCGGTTCGCTGGCCTGGCCTTTCCTGTATCCGTGGCCGCAACGCCCGGCCGGCCTGGTGGAAGGCGCATTCGACGAACTGGCGAAACGCTGGCGGCCCATCCTCGATGCCTACGATGACGCCGGCTGCGACCTGTGTTTTGAAATTCACCCGGGCGAAGACCTGTTTGACGGCATCACCTTCGAAATGCTGCTGGAGCGGGTCGGCAACCACCCGCGCCTGGCGATCACCTACGATCCGTCCCACTTCCTGCTGCAGCAACTGGACTACCTGGAATTCATCGACATCTACCATGAACGCATCAAGGCGGTGCACGTCAAGGATGCGGAATTTCGTCCCAGCGGGCGGCAGGGCGTGTATTCGGGCTACCAGCCGTGGCTCAACCGCGCCGGGCGTTTCCGTTCTCCGGGCGACGGCCAGATCGACTTCAAGGCGATCTTCTCCAAGCTGGCGCAATACAACTACAGCGGCTGGGCCGTGCTGGAATGGGAATGCTGCCTGAAGCACCCGGAGCAGGGCGCGGCCGAGGGTGCGCCCTTCATCCGCGACCACATCATCCGCGTGACCGACAAGGCTTTCGACGATTTCGCCGGCGGCCGTTGCGACCAGGCGCAGATCGAACGGATGCTGGGACTACAGGAGTGCAAGGCATGAGCAACGATAAAGAGACATTGGCGGCGCCGCGCGCACCGCAACCGGTGCGGCTGGGCATGGTGGGCGGCGGCGAGGGCGCCTTCATCGGCGCTGTGCACCGCATCGCGGCGCGGCTCGACGGCCACTATGAACTGGTGGCCGGCGCATTGTCCGCCACGCGCGACAAGGCCGTGCGTTCCGGGCGCATGCTCGGGCTGGAAGATGAGCGCATCTATTCCGATTTCGAACTGATGGCGCGCAGCGAATCGGCACGCGCGGACGGCATCGAGGCGGTGGCGATTGTCACTCCCAACCACATGCACGCGCCGGTGGCCCGGGCCTTTCTGAAGGCGGGCATCCACGTCATCTGCGACAAGCCGGTGACCAACACCAGCGAGGAAGCGCGCGAATTACAGGCGCTGGCGCTGGAGCACGGCCGCATCTTCGCCGTCACGCACAATTACACCGGCTACCCGATGGTGCGCCAGGCGCGAGAAATGGTGGCGCAGGGGCTGCTCGGAGATATCCGCGTGGTGCAGGTCGAATATGCGCAGGACTGGCTGACGGAAGCGCTCGAAAGCGAAGGCAACCAGCAGGCCGGCTGGCGTACAGATCCTGCCCGTTCCGGCATCGGCGGCTGCATCAGCGATATCGGCACGCACGCCCACAACCTGGCCGGCTTCGTCAGCGGCCTGCAAGTGGAACAACTGTGCGCGGAACTGCAATCGTTCGTGCCGGGCCGCCAGCTCGACGACAACGCGCACGTGATGCTGCGTTATGCCGGCGGCGCGCGCGGCATGCTGTGGGCCAGCCAGGTGGCGGCCGGCTGCGAAAACAATCTGCGCCTGCGTATCTATGGCGCGAAGGGTGGCCTGGAATGGCAGCAGGAACATCCGAACCAGTTGCAATGGACGCCGTACGGCCAGGCGCGCCAGATCCTGTCGCGCGGTTCGCCGCTGCTGGGCGCGGCCGCGATGCGTGCGTCGCGCATCCCGGCCGGCCACCCGGAAGGCTACCTGGAAGGATTCGCCACGATCTACAGCGACATCGCGCAGGCGATACGCGCGGCGCGCCCGGGCGGCGCGGCGGCGGATACGGCCGCGCATTTCCCCGACATCGCGGACGGCATCGCCGGCATTGCCTTCGTCGAAGCCGTCGTGGCTTCGTCGCGGCAGGGCGGGCAATGGGTTCGTTTCAAGGCTTGACGGCCCGACTACACAAGGAACAAGGAGATCGACATGAAGAACAATTTCAGCGACTGGCTGCTGACCGACAGCGGCACCCGCATCCAGGCTGGCCAGATGCGGCTCGAAGTGCGCCTGCCGTGGTATCGCTCGCTGCCGCTGTCGGTGGTGGAACTGGGCCTGCTGCGCGTCGATGGGCGCGAGTACGGTGCGGAAGCGGTGCGCATCGAAGTCAACGGCAAGCTGATTCCGATGAGCGCGCTGGCCGACCTGACCAACGAATGGTGGTTCGTGCTCGATTCGGCCTATCTGCACTTCGATGCGCCCGACGCCGACCCGGCCGCGCAGCACGACGTGGAACTGGTGCTGAACCATTATCCGCCCTACATCCCGGGCCTGTTATGGACCACCCGCAGCGCCAAAAACCTGGCCCACCAGCCATCCTGAACAGGACGCCAAATGACTACCAATAATGCACCGGCAGCGGCCGGCGGCCTGAAACTGGGCACCACCTTGTTCAGCTTCACCAACGAATACCATTCGCGTGCCTGGTCCTTCGAGGATCTGATCGCGCGCGTGGCAGAACTGGGGTTGGGGCCGGGCCTGGAAATCGTCGGCTTCCAGAGCATCCGCGGCTTTCCCGCCGTCAGTGATGCGTTTGCCGAGCGCTTTCGCGAACTGATGGCAATCCACCAGCTCGAACCTTCGTGCCTGGCTGTGAATGCCGACGCGGCGATCCGGCGCGGCCAGATGATGAGTGTGGACGAAGCGGTCGCCTATCACATTCCGCAACTGGAAGCGGCGGCAAAACTCGGCTTTCCTGTCGTGCGCCTGCAATTCATGCTGCAGCCGGAAGCGGTGCGCCGCCTGGTGCCGCTGGCCGAGAAGCTGGGTTTGAAGATGGGGCCGGAAATCCACGCGCCGCTGACCGTCGAATCGCCGCCGGTGATGGCGTTCCGCGAAATGTTCGACAAGGTGAATTCACCCAGTCTCGGCTTCATTCCCGACTTCGGCGCCTCCGCACTGACGCTGCCGGCCAGCTACCTGGAGAATTTGCGCAGCCAGGGCATCCCGGAACACCTGCTGCAACTGGCGCTGGAAGTCTGGCATTGCAAGCGCGACGCCAACTGGAAGCGAGAGGAATTCGCGCGCCGCGTGGCGCCGTTCAAAGCCGACGCCACCATCGTCAGCGCGCTGTCGGTGATGTTCGCGATCCTCAGTTCGCAGGATATCGACGCGTGGAAGCAGATCATGCCGCAGGTGATCCACATCCACGGCAAGTTCTACGACTTCGATGCCGACGGCAATGAAACATCGATTCCCTACGGCCAGCTGCTGCCGTTGTTTGTCGAAGGGGGATACCAGGGTTATATGTCCAGCGAGTGGGAAGGAAGCCTGTACTCGCGCGCCGACGCCTTCGAGATGGTGCGCAAGCACCACGCGCTGGCGCGCCGCATCCTGCAGCGGGCGTAACACAGAGCGTCTTTTGCCGCCGCCGGCGCCGACATGGTGCTGGCGGCGGTTTTTTTTTGTCTAAGCGAAATCAAGTGCAAAGGCCGGGGTCAGACCCTCTGGGTCTGACCCCAGATTTTGCCTCTGATTTTCAGGCATGTATCTGCATCGGCGATGCCTGCCCTCGGAACAATCAAGTGGTCACCCGCAGTCGCCGCTGATATCGTGAATCGCTGACTGTTTTTATTTTTTGGAGAAATGATGAATATTATCGGACCGGATTACCTGCTGTTCGGCGTGGATGACGTCGAAGCCTGCTGCACCTACCTGCGCGACTATGGCCTGGCCGAAGTGCCGACCGATGAACACGGCCGCCGCTTCGAGGCGCAGGATGGCACGGGCATCGTGATCTGCCACAAGGACGAGGCGAACCTGCCGCCGGCCATGCCGACCGCGACCCAGTTGCGCGAAACCGTGTACGGCGTCGCCGACCAGGCCGCGCTGGACGCGATTCTGGCTGAACTCTCGCGCGACCGCGAAGTGAGTCGCAGCGGCGACGGCGCCTTGCACACGGTAGACGACATGGGTTTCGCGATCGGCTTCCAGCTCACGCGCCGCCGCGCCATCAGCGCGCCGCCGGCGCTGGCGAACACGCCGGGCGCGCCGCAGCAGAGAAGCGTGAACCACGTCGCGGTCAATCCGCAGGCGCAGGTCGTACCCCTCACCCTGTCGCACGTCGTGTATTTCGTGCCGGACGCGGAAAAGGCCGAGCGCTTTTATGTCGACCGTCTGGGCTTCCGCGCCACCGACCGTTTTACCGGTGTCGGCCCCTTCCTGCGCCCGGCCGGCACGCAAGACCACCACACGCTGTTCCTGATCCAGACGCCGCCGTTCATGAAGGGCATCGACCATTTTACCTTTCACGTGGCCAGCGGCACCGATGTGCTGCAAGCCGGCGCGCGCTTCGAAGAGAAGGGATATAAAACCTTCTGGGGACCGGGCCGCCACCTGTTCGGCTCCAACTGGTTCTGGTATTTCAACAGCCCGCTCGGTTGCAAGGTCGAATACGACGCCGACATGGATCTGCACGACGACAACTGGGTGGCGCGCGAATCGCCGATGGGCGCGGACAATTCGCAACTGTTCCTGTTCACCCGGCGCGAAAAATGGGCACCGGGCGGCGCGCCGCACTGATGCGGCTATGCCGTTTCGATGAACTCGCCGATGGCGCCGCGCGCGGTTTCGATCCGCGCGGCGCCGGCGAGGACACGGTATTTGTACTGAAGCGCGGCGCCATATTGCGCGCTTACCGCAACCTCTGTCCCCACCAACTGCGCCCGCTGGAATACCGGCGCCACCAGTTCCTCACGCGCGATGGCGGACATATCGTCTGCCACGCGCACAATGCCCTGTTCGATCCCGATAGCGGAGTGTGCGTGCTGGGAGCATGCCTGGGGCAGGCCTTGCAGGCGGTGTGGGTCGAGGTGATGGAGGGGTGGGTGGTGTTGAGAGAGTAGTGTCGCAGGAAGAGTGGCATTAGCGGCGGCGGTGCTGCCATTGTTGGCCGTGTTGCACGTTGGCTGTGCTGCCACTGCTGGCTATGCTCCCACTGTGGGCGGAAGCGGACCACTGTCATCCCCGCGAAGGCGGGGATCCCATTTAACACGCTGGCCAGTTCAATATGAATTGGAGAGAATTCATGCAATGATGGGATTCCCGCCTTCGCGGGAATGACAAAGTTAAATCGGCTCCAGCAACTTGCGCATCGTATCGCGCATCAGCAGGCCGTGTTCTTCCTTCGCTTCCGGCGTCCCGGCGCTTTCCAGCTCTCCCAGCCGCACCGAACTTTCCACCACCAGCTTGCAGCGCGCATGACGGCGCGCCGAAAACACTTCCAGCACTTCCTGCAGCGTCCCCGGGCGGTCCAGTTCCTCGGCCAACACCACCGCGTCTTCCACCGAAATGCCCGCGCCGGATGCGAGGTGCGGCGTGGTGGCGTGCACCGCGTCGCCGATCAATACCACGCGGCCGCGATGCCACGGCCCCGGCACCAGCAATTTTTCCAGCGGCCGGTAGATGATCTGCGAGTCCGGTCCGAGATTGTCCCGGATCTCTCCGACCACGCCGGTGAAGCCCTCCAGCAGCGCGGTCAGGCGCGCCTGCCAGGTGGCCGGATCGAGAAAGGCATTCTGCTCATTCGTCTCCAGGCAGAACAGGTACATCTGATCTTGCGACACCGGGTTGACGCCAGCCTTGACGGTCTTGCCGAGAATGATGTGGGCGTTGTCGATGCCCGGTGCGCGCGGCACCAGCGCGCGCCAGCAACCCTGGCCGGTGTAGACCGGCGCCGCCGCCTCCGGCATCACCGCCTGCCGCGTTTTCGAATGTACGCCGTCGGCGCCGATCACCAGGTCGTAGCTGCTTTCGCTGCCGTCGCTGAAGGCCACGTGCGCCTGCCGCGCATCCTGCCGGATCGACGTGAACGTCACGCCCAGGCGCACATTGGCGCCGCTCGCCAGCGTGGCCTTGGACAGGATGCGCGCCAGCACCGGGCGCAGGATCGCGCCGCCGCCCGGCACATCGGGACCGGCGACGCGCGGCGTCGGCAGCTCGGCCACGACATGGCCGTTAGGCAGCGCGATCTTGCAGCCGTCGGCGCACCAGCCCTGGTCCATGATCTCTTGCAGCACGCCGACCTTGCCGAAGGCGCGCAAGGTCGGGCCGCTGATGGTGATGCCGGCGCCGTAGACGCGCCATTCGGGATCGATTTCGACCAGGTCGACTTCACGGCCCGACTTGCGCAGCAGGATGGCCGAACACATGCCGGCGATGCCGCCGCCGATCACGAGCACTTTTTTAACTGGAGACATCTGGATTTCCTTTTGGTTGAGAACAGGCGGAAGCCTTATGAACACTGGGTGTCTGACCCATTATATTTTTCGGAATGGGCACCGCCCGCATGGATTTTTCCAATCCCAGCAATCGGCATAAACGATTTCACAGGCGCGCCGCGCGTGGTTAGCATGCTTCATCAACCTGAAAGGACAGCACAATGTTTCGCTACTTCCCCACCAACTACGTATGGAATCTCTCGGTCGACCTGGCCATCGAAATGGGCGCGCGCATCGGAGAAATCGAAGAAATGTGCGCGCCGCTGCTGGACGTGGCGCGCCAGGGCGACGATGACGGCACCGTCAAATTCATGGAATCGTGGGTGCGCATGGGCGACAAGCTGTGCGAACTGGCGGCCGAGGATCTCGCCGCCGGCCAGTCGCTGTCGGCCGGCGACAAGCTCAATCGCGCCGCGACGTATTTCATCACGGCCGAACGGATGCAGGCGCACGGCGCGCCGACGCGCGCGGCCCTGTATGACAAATTCCTCTCCACCTTCAAGCGCGGCCTGCAATACTCGCGCGAGAATTGCGAACGCATCGACATCCCGTACGGAGACAAGCATCTGTCGGCACTGTTCGTGCGGGCCGAAGGCGTGAGCGGGCGCGCGCCACTGCTGGTGCAGGTCAATGGCCTGGACAGCACCAAGGAAATGAAATACCGCATCGGCCTGCCGCAGATGCTTGCGAAGCGGGGCATCTCTTCACTGATCGTCGACCAGCCGGGCACCGGAGAGGCGCTGCGCCTGCACAATATGACCGCCGTCTACAACACCGAGCAGTGGGCCAGCAAGATCGTCGATTACCTGGAAACGCGCGACGACGTCGATGCAACTCGCATCGGCATGGAAGGCGTGTCGCTGGGTGGATATTATTGCCCGCGCGCGGTCGCGTTCGAGCCGCGCTTCGCTTGCGGCGTGGTGTGGGGCGCCAACCACGACTGGCGCGAAGTGCAGCAACAGCGCTTGGCGCGGGAAGGGCAGAATCCGGTGCCGCATTACTGGGAACACGTGCGCTGGGTATGGGGCGCGCAAGACCAGGAAGAATTCATGCGCATCGCCGGGAAGGTGCATTTGAACGGCGTGCTTGACCGCATCAGGGTGCCTTTCCTCGTCACGCACGGCGAAGCCGACAAGCAGATCGCCTTGAAATATGCGCATCAGACCTATGAACAGCTGGTCAACAGCCCGGCGCGCGAACTGAAGATTTTTACGCCGCGCGAAGGTGGCATCCAGCACAGCAGTTTTGACAACAGCGCCAACGCCGGCAACTACATCGCCGACTGGGTGGCGCGCACCCTTGGCGGCAACCTGGCATGACGGCGATGTTTTCGCTGGCCGGCAAAGTCGCGCTGGTGACGGGCGCCTCGCGCGGCATCGGCCGGGCGATTGCGCGGGAGATGGCGGCGGCCGGCGCGTCGGTCCTGGTCAGCGACATTGATATTCACGGTTGCGGGCAGGTCGCGCAGGAATTGCGGGCGGGCGGCGCGCAGGCGTGGGCGCTGCCTTGCGACGTGGTCGACGCGGCGCAGTTGCAGGCGCTGGCCGATGCGACGCTGGAGCGGGCCGGGCGCATCGATATCCTGGTCTGCAATGCCGGCGTGGCGCCGCACGCCGGGCCGCTAGTGACGGCCAGCGATGCCGACTACATGCTGACGATGGAGGTGAACCTGCGCAGCAATCTGCGCCTGTGCAATATGGTGATACCGCAGATGGCGGCACGGCGCGATGGAGTCGTGATCATCATGTCGAGCATCGCCGGCGTGCGCGGCAACAAGGCGATCGGATTGTATGGCCTGTCGAAGGCGGCCAATGCGCAACTGGCGCGCAACCTGGCGGTGGAGTGGGGACCGGACAATATCCGCGTCAACGCCATTTCGCCCGGCGTGATCGATACCGAATTCGCGCGGCCGATTGCGGGCGATGCCGAGCGCGCGGCGAAGCGCATCGCCCTGACGCCGCTGCGCCGGTTCGGCACGGCGCGCGAGATTGCAGGAGTCGCGCTGTTCCTGGCGTCCGAGGCCGGGCAGTTCGTGACGGGGCAAAACCTGGTGGTCGATGGGGGGACGACGATTGGGGATGGCAGTTGATCGCAGCGCGGCGGTCCGGCGATCTGGAACGACAAGCAAACTGTCATTCCCGCGCAGGCGGGAATCCCATTTATATGCAGGCCAGCTCACCATGAATCGGCCCGCATGCAAAATGGGGTCCCCGCTTTCGCGAGGACGACACCTATGCGCTTACTTGCCCGGATCCTTCTGATCCGTGAACTTGTCGAATTCGACGTTATAAGCTTCGCCGCCGACCTTCTCAACCTTGCGCACATACACGGTCTGGATGACGTCGCGGGTTTGCGGGTCGATCATGATCGGGCCGCGCGGGCTGTTCAACTTCATGCCTTTCAGGACCGCCATCGCCTGGTCGCCGTCGATCTTGCCATTGAGCTTGCGCGACACTTCATAAATTGCCGCCATGCCGTCGTAGGCGGCGACTGCCATGAAGTTGGGACGGCCGCCGCCCGGATTGGCGCTGGCGAAGTTTTTCAGGAAGGCGTCGTTTTCCGGAGATTTGTGCGCGGCCGAATAATGGAAGGTGGTGATCACGCCCAGGGTCGCGTCGCCCATCGCCGGCAGCACGTGGTCGTCCGTCAGATCGCCGGTGGCGATGACCTTGATGCCCGCTTCGGCCAGGCCGCGCTCGCGGTAACCCTTCATGAAGGCGATGCTTTGCTCTCCGGCCGGCACGAAGATGAACACCGCGTCCGGCTTGGCGTCCTTGATGCGCTGGATGTACGGTGCGAATTCGGGATTGCGCAGCGGGACGCGGATCGATTCGGTCACCGTGCCGCCGCCCTTGGTCAAGGTGGTCTTGAACGCGGTTTCGGCGTCGATGCCGGGGCCGTAGTCGGCCACCAGCGTCACCACTTTTTTGATGTTGTTCTTGACCGCCCACGTCGCCATCGGCGCCGAGATCTGCGGCAGCGTCATCGAGAAGCGCGCGATGTAGTTCGACTTGGTGGTGATCACCGAGGTCGCCGCGTTCATGATGATCATCGGTTTTTTCGCCTGCTCGGCGATCGGCGCCACGGCCAGCGCTTCCGGCGTCAGGCCGAAGCCGGCCAGGAAGTCGACCTTGTCGCGCACCACCAGTTCCTGCGCCAGGCGCTTGGCGATTTCCGGCGACGGGCCGGTCGTGTCTTTCATGATGATTTCGATCTTTTTACCCGCCACGCTGGCGCCGTGTTGCGCCATGTACGCCTTGATGCCGCCTTCCATCTGCTTGCCATAATCGGCGAACGGTCCCGAAAACGCCGCGATCACGCCGATCTTGATCGTATCCTCGGCGTACGCCAGTGGTGTGGCGACATAGTTGATAGTGGCCAGTGCGGCTAGCATCGCGATTTTTTTTATCGTCATTTCAGTCTCCTGTTAGTATGAAGCCCTTTTCCGGGCACGGAATCTCAGCTGTTGCGCGCTGATGACAAAACCGCAAACCTGCGCCTGCAGATTTCTTGACAACGCTCCGTAACAACAATAGTATCCAATCACTGTTCGATTAACAACCTATTGTTCGATAATCGCACAGTCAATATATCGGAGGAGTCAAATAATGAATAAAACGATCCGCAGCGCAGTCGCGCTGATGGGCGGTCTGGCCGCATCCGCAGCCATGGCACAAAGTTCGGTGGTCATCTACGGCCTGGTCGACAGCGGCCTGGTGCACACCACCAATATCAATGCGGCAGGCGATTCGATCACGAAGATGCCGTCGCTGACCGGTTCTTTCCCGTCGCGCATCGGCTTCCGCGGTACCGAAGACCTGGGCAACGGCTTGCAGGCGGTGTTCAACCTGGAAAACGGTTTTGCGCTCGACACTGGCACCATCGGGCAGGGCAACCGCCTGTTCGGCCGCCAGGCTTCGGTGGGCTTGAAAGGCGCGTTCGGCACGCTGACGCTGGGTCGCCAGGTCAACATGACTTTCCTGGCCAGCCTGAAGACCGACATCCTGGGTCCGAACCTGTTTGCGATCGGCAGCATCGACGGCTACCTGCCGAATGCGCGCAGCGACAATGCGATCGGTTACCTGGGTAATTTCGGCGACATCACGGCCGGCGCGACCTACAGCTTCGGCCGCGACGCATCCGCCGCCGGCGGCCCGGCCGCCACCGGTTGCGCTGGTGAAGTGGCTGGCAATTCCAAGGCTTGCCGCCAGGTGACGGGCATGCTCGCCTATGACAACAAGCGTTTCGGTGTGTACTCGTCCTACGACATCCTGTACGGGAACGTCGGCGCGGCCGGTGGTCTGACCAGCAGCAATAACAGCGACAAGCGCGTGACCTTGAGCGCCTTCGTCATGCTGGGCGACGTCAAGCTCGCCGGCGGTGTGCTCGACCGCAAGACCGAGGCCGTCACCGGCGTGACCGATTCCGACCTGTACAACCTGGGTGTCAGCTATCCTGTCTCTCCGGCGGTGACGCTCGACGGCCAGGTGGCCCGCCGCGACACGAAGCGTAGCAACGACGACGTGACGATGGTGGTGGCGCGCGCGACGTATTACTTCTCCAAGCGCACCGCGACTTACGCCTCGATCGGACGCATGAAAAATAGCGGCGTTTCCGCCGTGGCGCTCGACGCAGGCGGCACCGTCGGTGCAGGCAAGACGCAAAACGGCGTGATGGCCGGTTTGCGCCACAGCTTCTGATCGGCCAGCACCGCTGATCCCTGACCAGCGCCGCTGATTCCTGTCATCCCCGCCTTCGCGGGGATGACATCTTCACGCTTTAGCTAATTACACCAGGCTTCGGCTTCCCGCGTCGCATCAGCAAATACACCGCCGGCACCACGAACATCGACAATAAAGGCGCCGTGATCATGCCGCCCACCATCGGTGCGGCGATCCTTTGCATTACTTCCGAACCGGTGCCAGCTCCGGTCATGATCGGCACCAGGCCAGCCACGATCACAGCCACCGTCATCGCCTTGGGCCGCACGCGCAATACCGCGCCTTCGCGCAGCGCGTCGAGCAGGTCCTCCGCGCTGTCCTGGCCGGCCGCGAGCCGCGCTTCCCACGCGTTTTTCAGATACATCAGCATGATCACGCCGAATTCCGCCGACACGCCGGCCAGCGCGATAAATCCGACCCCCCCTGCGACCGACAGCCTGTGCCCGAGCAGCCATAACAGCCAGATGCCGCCGGCCAGCGCAAAGGGTAAAGTCGCCATGATCAGCGCCGCTTCATCGAGCCGCCCGAATGTAAAATACAGCAGCACGAAGATAATCAGCAGCGTCGCCGGCACCACGATCGCCAGGCGCTCGCGCGCCCGTTCCAGGTATTCGAACTGGCCCGACCAGGATACCGAATAACCGGCAGGCAGCGTCACCTGGCTGGCCACTGCCTGCCGCATCGCCTGCACCGCCGAATTCAAATCCCGCTCGCGGATATCGACATACACCCAGCCGGCCAGCCGCGCGTTTTCGCTTTTCAGCATCGGCGGGCCGTCGCCGATGCGGATCGCGGCGATGTCGGCCAGGCGGATGCTGGCGCCGCGCGCGGTCAGCACCGGCAGGTCGCGCAGTTTATCCACCGAGTCGCGCACTTCGCGCGGGTAGCGCACGTTGATCGGAAAACGCTGCAAGCCTTCGACCGTCTCTCCGATATTGTCTCCGCCGATCGCGGCCGACACCACGCTGTGGACATCGGCGATGTTCATGCCGTAGCGCGCGGCGGCGTCGCGGTCGACATTGATATCGATGTAGCGCCCGCCGTTGATCCGCTCCGCCAGCGCCGACGACACGCCCGGCACGCCCTTGACGGCGCGTTCGATCTCGCCCGTGATGCGGTCGATCTCCCGCAGGCTGGCGCCGGCGACTTTTATTCCGACCGGGCTCTTGATGCCGGTGGCGAGCATGTCGATACGGTTGCGGATCGGCGGCACCCACAGGTTCGACAGGCCAGGCACCTGCACCACGCGGTCCAGTTCCCGTACCAGCGATTCAGGCGTCATGCCGCTGCGCCACTGTTCGCGCGGCTTGAACTGGATCGTCGTCTCGAACATCTCCAGCGGCGCCGGATCGGTCGCGGATTCGGCCCGGCCGGCCTTGCCGAACACGCTGAGCACCTCGGGCACGGTCTTGATCAGGCGGTCGGTCTGCTGCAGCAATTGCGCCGCCTTGCCGGCGCCGATGCCGGGCAACGCCGACGGCATGTACAGCAAGTCCCCCTCGTCGAGCGGCGGCATGAATTCGCTGCCGAGCCGCGTGGCCGGCCACAGCGTCAATGTCGCGATGACAGCCGCTGCCGCCAGCGTCGCCTTCGGATGGCGCAGCACGATGTCGAGCAGGGGGCGGTACAGTGCGATCAGCCAGCGGTTCAAAGGGTTGTCGCGCTCGGCCGGGATGCGTCCGCGTACCAGGTAACCCATCAGCACCGGCACCAGCGTCACCGCCAGCGCGGCGGCGGCGCCCATCGCGTAAGTCTTGGTATAGGCCAGCGGCGCGAACAGCCGTCCTTCCTGCGCTTCCAGCGTGAACACGGGAATGAAGGACAGCACGATGATCAACAGGGAAAAGAACAGCGCCGGGCCGACTTCGGCGGCGGCGTCGCCGATGACGCGCCAGTGCTCGTCGCCCGCCAGTTCGCTGTCCGGGTGGCGGTGGTGCCAGGCTTCGATATGCTTGTGCGCGTTTTCGATCATGACGACGGCCGCGTCGACCATCGCGCCGATCGCGATCGCGATGCCGCCCAGCGACATGATGTTGGCGTTCACGCCCTGGTAGTGCATGACGATGTAGGCGGCCAGGATCCCCAGCGGCAGCGAAGCGATCGCCACCAGCGCCGAGCGCAGGTGAAATAAAAACAGCGCGCACACCAGCGCGACGACGGCGAATTCCTCGGCCAGCTTGTGCGCCAGGTTGTCGACGGCGCGCCTGATCAACTGCGAGCGGTCGTACACCGGCACGATCTGCAAGCCCGGCGGCAAACTCGGTGCCAGTTGCGCCAGCCTGGCCTTGACGGCGGCGATGGTGTCCAATGCGTTTTTACCGGAGCGCATGACGATCACGCCGCCGGCCACTTCTCCCTCTCCATTGAGTTCGGCGATCCCGCGCCGCATTTCTGGCCCCAGTTCGATGCGCGCCACGTCGCCCAGGCGCACGGGAACGCCGGCATCGCTGGCCGCCAGCGGGATTTTCCTGAAATCGTCCGGCGATTGCAGGTAGCCGGAGGCGCGCACCATGTATTCGGCCTCTCCCAATTCCAGCAGCGCGCCGCCGGTCTCCTGGTTGGCGCGCTGGATCGCTTCGACGATTTTATTGTGCGCGATGCCGTAGGCGCGCATCCTGTCCGGGTCGAGCACCACCTGGTACTGGCGCACCATACCGCCGATGCTGGCCACTTCGGCCACGTTCGGCACCGTTTTCAATTCATACTTCAGGAACCAGTCCTGTAGCGCGCGCAACTGCGACAGGTCCAGTTTTCCGCTGCGGTCCACCAGCGCGTATTCGTAAATCCAGCCGACACCCGTGGCGTCCGGGCCGAGCGCGCTTTTGGCTTGCGCCGGCAGGCGGGATTGGACCTGGTTCAGGTATTCGAGCACCCGCGAACGCGCCCAGTACGGATCGGTGCCATCTTCGAACAGGATGTAGACGAAGGAGTCGCCGAAGAATGAGTATCCGCGCACGGTCTTCGCGCCGGGCACCGACAGCATCGTCGTCGTCAGCGGGTACGTCACCTGGTTTTCGACGATCTGCGGCGCCTGGCCCGGATAGCTGGTGCGCACGATCACCTGAACATCGGACAAATCCGGCAGCGCATCGAGCGGTGTGCGCGCCAGCGACCAGGCACCCCAGCCGGCCAGCGCCAGCGTCGCCAGCAGCACGAACACACGGTTGACGATCGACCAGCGTATCAGGCGCGCGATCATTTGCCCGCTCCGGCCGCCGGGCCTGCGTTGTCCGGCTTACCCGCCTTGTCCAGCGCCGCCGGCGCATCGCCCGCGCGCGCCGCCGTGCCGCGGATGCTCGCTTCGGAGTCGATCAGGAACTGGCCCGATACCACTACTTTCTGGCCGGCTTGCAGTCCATTGCGGATTTCGGTCCGGCCGCCGGCTTCCGTTCCGGTTTCCACTTCCACCGGCAGGAAGCTGCCGTCTTCGCGCGCCAGCATCACGACGCTGCGCGTGCCGGTGCGGATCAGCGCTTCCGACGGCACCAGCAGCGCGGCCTTGCCCGCCGCCTCTGCAAAATTCACGGTGACGAACATGCCAGGCACCAGTTGGCCGGAAGGATTGGGCAGTTCGATGCGCGCCTTGATGGTGCGCGTGGCGGCGTTCACTTCCGGCAGCAGCGCGCCGACTTTACCCTTGAAGGTGCTGCCGGGCAGGGCTTGCGCGCGCACCTCGACGCCGGCGCCTGGACGCACGCGCGCGGCGGCGCTTTCCGGTATCTCCGCGACGACCCATGCCGGGTCCACGCCATTGATGCGGAAAAGAGTCGCGCCCGGCGCCACCGTCATGCCGGCGCGCGCCGCCAGTTCGGTCACGACGCCGCCGGCCGGTGCCGTGATCGTGAGGCGTGGATGCACCTTGCCGCTCGTCTCGACCAGGCGGACCTGTTCGTCCGCCATGCCGGCCAGGCGCATGCGCTGCCGCGCGGCGTCGATCACGTCCACCATGCCTGCGCCCTGCATGCGTTTCGCGGACAGGAATTCCTCCTGCGCGGCGATCCAGTCCGGCACATACAGGTCGAGCAGCGCCTGTCCCTTTTTGACCGGGTCCAGCGGCGCGCGCACGTACAGCCGCTCGACGTAGGCGTTGGCGCGCGCCTGCACCAGCGCGACATCCCGCTCGTTATAGGCGACGCTACCCACCGCGCTCAGGTCGGAAGCAAGATTGCCGATCGTCGCTTCGGCCGTGCGCATGCCCAGGTTCTGCTGCATGCGGGAGTTGATCGCGACGCCGCTTGCATCGCCGCTGTTTTCACCGGCGTTTTTGTCATACACGGGTACCAGTTCCATGTCCATGAAAGGGGACTTGCCGGGTTTGTCGAATTTTTGCGTCGGGTACATCGGGTCATACCAGTACAGGGGTTTTTTGTCGGTGCCGGGACCGGGCGGCGCTGCGCCGTTTGTCTGGGATGCGCCGCCCGGCGCGGCGCTTGCGACAGTCGCCGCCTGCATGCCGTGCTGCAGCCCTATGCTGTACAAGCCGTAGCCGTCGGCCAGGGCGGCGGCCAGCGCGATCGCGGCGATCATGTAGATCCTGTGTTTCATTTTGCCTCCTTGTTCAGGATCGTTGCCGCATGCTCGTCCGGCGCCAGAAAATCCAGTTGCGCCCACAGGCGCGCGATATCCATTTCCAGTTGCAGCGCCTGCAGGCGCACGTCGAGTTCATTGCGCCTCGCCGCCAGCAGTTCATTCAATGTGGCCTTGCCGCCCCGGTAGGCCGCCAGTGCCGCTGCTATGCGTTCGTGCGCCAGCGGCAGCAGCTCGCGCACAAAGCGCGCATGGCGTTCGCGGTTGTTTTCCCATTCGGCGATCAGGCCGCGCGTTTCCGCTTCGTGTGCGCGCAGCGCCTCTTCCCGCCTGGCCTGCGCCTGCCCGGCCAGCGCAAGCTTGGCCGCCACTTCCCGGTCCTGGCGGCGCGGCCGGTCCCATTGCAGCGGCACGGAGATGCCCACCGACACCATGTTCGACCAGGCGCGCCCGCGCTGCTGGAACGCCAGTTCGACGCTCCAGTCGGATTCGGTGTTCGCTTCGGCCAGCCTGGTTTCAGCCCTGGCGATATCTTCCTGCCGCGCCAGCAAGGCCACTTGCGGATGGTGTTCCAGTTGCGAGCTCAATGCGGCGGGATCGAGCCTGATGCTGTCGGTCGGCGGCGGTTCCGCCAGTGTCATCTCCGGCCCGGCCGCGATGCCGGTCCAGCGCGCCAGCATCGACTGCGCATTGCGCAGGCGGCGGCCGGACTCGCTGGCGCGGTCCTCGGCCATGGCCAGCGCGCTGCGCGCGGTGAAGAGGTCAGCCTGGCTGGCGCGACCTGCGCGGTAGGCGCTGCCGGCGGCCTCGGATTCATTGCGGGCCTGTGTCACCTGTTCGGCGGCGAGGGTAGCCATGCGTCCTGCATGGTAAGCGTCGATCCAGGCCAGCGCGGCATCGCGCGCGATTTCCCTGGCGGCGGCATTGCGCGCGGCGCCGGACAGCTCGGCTTCTCTCTCGAACACGGCGGCGCGCAGGCTGCGCTTATGCTGGCTTGTCAACTCTTGCGCGATGCCGATGCGGCGCATCGTCATGAAATCGTCGCCCGGGCTGAAGCGGTCGGCGCCGCTGACGGGCAAGTTGTCGATGCCGGCCTTCAGCACGGGGTCCGGCAGTTGCGCGGCGGCGATGGCCATGTGGCGCGCGGCATCAGCAGCGAAATCGTGGCTCGCCGGCAGACGTGAACGTTGCAGCGCCAGGCGCTGGGATTCGGCCAGTGTCAGTGAGAGTTCGGCGGCGTGTAGCGAAGAACAGGTCAGGGCGAGCGCAAGCCCTAGCCTAGGTAAAACACATGGTTTTTTACGGATTAGCGTAATTGCAAGCCAAAACCAACGGCAGAATCTGGGGTCAGACCCATGGGTCTGACCCCGGCCTTTGCAGTTGATTTGGCCAAAAGAATACAGGGATGGCATGAGAACTCCAGAAAGCGATAAACAACGTCAACCGCGCGCATAAAAGCGCGGCGATGGCGGATCAGGCGATCGGGAGGAGGATTAAATGCGGAAACAGCAGTGGCGGATGGCGAGCGGCGGCGCCGTGCTGCGCGCCAGCAGCAATGAACCGGCTGCGCAGGGCAGCGCGGGCACGCCATCTTCGATACGCGGCAGGATGACGCTCAGCTCGCCCGCAATAAAGGGTGCCACATGCGGCGTCGCGGGGAGGTCGAGCGATTGCTGGCCGGCGGCGCAATGGGCATGGCACAGGCCGGGCTGCGCGGTGTCATCCATGCCCTGGCAACCGGGCATGTTTTCATGGACCATGCGGGCAGCCATCTTTGTCGTATTCAAATCCGGGCACACGTACGCGGCGACGGCAAGCTGCGCAAACAGCAAGCTGAACAGCGTAACAAGCGCCACAAGGACGCGCGGTGACCGGAAGGGTTTCATGAGTGCAATGATAACATGCGCGCCCGGCGCCCAGCACCCACTTCACCCGAGCGGCATGGGAGAGCGGTATCTAAAAGGACGCAATCAATTGCGCATTATTCGTTCATTTTTAATAAAATTATCAATTAATTAATAAAAATCATACATTGAAAATAAATTAAAAACTCTGCCGACTGTTTGTAGCGATTGCAATCATTAAGCCTGTCCATGACAAATATCCGGATCGAATAAATATAAAATATATGACAGGTGTCTGAACGACATATCCATTGCACGCAAAAAATATTTTCGAAAATGCGCCGGGGCGGATGACGCATAAATTGCAATTGATTTTCCAGCATATGTCTGATATTTTGAAATAATGTCAAACATGTCTATTCACATCAATCGGAATTGGTAATCACCTCCTCACGGCCGGCCTGTAATATTTTCCGCGCATGCTTGCGCTCTGACGGCCATGCCATGAGAGTAGCCAATATAAACCGGCATGATGCAGGATGACGCCGCTCTTTCTTCCCCTGATTCAGCCGGATTCCCATATAAAAGGTAAGAATGACGCCCGCTCGTGAAATGGAACAAGCCGTCCCGCTTCGCCTCTTGCTGGTCGAAGATTCGGACTTCGATGCCGACTTGATTGACGAGTTGTTGCACAATGCCGGCTTGTCTTTTCAGATGCAGCGGGTTAAAACGGCAAGTTCCTTCTGTTCCGCTATCGACGCGTCGGTCGACCTTATTATTTCCGACTATGTCATGCAAGCGTCATGAACATCAATGTGCACAATGTCCGCATGTTCCTCACCGGGCAGCGCTCCAACGACGTGTGGCAATTGCTGGACGACGACGTGACCGCGCTGCTGGCCTGCGTGCGGACGATGTCGGGTTCGCTGCGGCCGGCGGCGCTCGATTATCTCGGCCTGGAAGGCGCCGTGCGCCAATTGCTGCAGCATCAATTCGGCGAGACGGCCATCCGCAGCAGCTTTGCCTGCGCCGGCGTGGCACGCGGCCTTGGCGCGGCGCTGGAAATCACCGCCTACCGCATTGTGCAGGAGAGCATTGCCAATATCGCGCACCATGCCAGTGCGACCCGGGTCGAGGTGCGCATCGACGGCAGCGCCGGCGGGCGGCTCGACATCACGGTGCGCGACAATGGCGGCGGTTTCAAGCAGGCGGCGGAAGGCAAGGCCCGGCCCGACCATTTGAGCAGCGGGCTGTCGGGCATGCGCGAACGCGTGGAATTGTTGGGCGGGAAATTTTCCATCGAATCATCGGCAGGACAGGGCACGTGTATCGTCGCGACGCTGCCGCTGGCGCGGCCGTGCCCTGGCGCCTGAGCCTGCCCGGGAAACGCCGCTCTATCGCCACGGTCCGGACACGCGAAGTCTTAGTCGCCATCAGACAATTACTTGGGTGATCTAAGCAAAAATCCCATATCCATATGGAAGCGCCTCTTTATGATGGAACAAATGGAACAAATGGAACTATTGACTGTCTTGCTGGTGGATGACCACGCGCTGATGCGTGCCGGGATCAAGGCGCTGATCGACCGCATGCCGCACTGCGCGGTGACGGCGGAAGCGTCCAATATCGCCGAGGCCTTGGAGTGCCTGGACGAAGCGGTGCCGGACGTGGCGCTGATCGATATCAGCATGGGCACCGAAAACGGACTCGACCTGCTGCAACTGCTCAAGCAGCGCGCGCCGGGCGTGGCGGTGCTGATCCTGAGCATGCACGCGGCCGAGGAAATCGTGGCCGAGGCGCTCGGCCTGGGCGCCGGCGGCTACCTGCTCAAGGATGCGGCGCCGGTCGAACTCGAACTGGCGCTGGCGGCGTTGCGGCGCAACGAAAGCTATCTCAGTTCGGCGGTGGCGATGAAAATGGTGCGCTGGTTCGTGCGTCCCAAGCAGGAGGCGCAGCTCGAATTGCAGCTTCTTACCGCGCGCCAGATCCAGATCCTCGGGCTGATTGCCGAGGGTAAAAGCACCAAGCAGATCGCTTTTCAACTGACCCTGAGCGACAAGACCGTGGCCGCGCACCGGGGCCAGATCATGGAACGCCTGTCGATCCGCGACCGCGCCGGGCTGGTCGCCTTCGCCGCGCAGCACGGCTTGCCGGCCGGCGCGGCGAACGGTTCCGCCCGCGCACCGGCCGACGCGGCCCCGCTGCGCCGCCGCCAGCGCGAAGAATCTCAGTCGCATACCTTGCTTGTCTCCCCCCTGCCTGGCGATTTTTCCTAAGCCGCCTAAGAAAAACTCTGATATCTCCTGCCCATCCCGCTCTTTACACTGAGTCACAGTTCACTGCCGATGGCGGCCCGGAAGGGCTCCCGGCAGCGCACGCCAGCCCGTGCTGCGCCTGAGCGTGCTCACCGATTCGGCGACGCCGCTCCCCGCTGGAGTTGTGCCTGATCCCGCCATCCCGGCCGGCGGCCCCCGATCCCATTTGAAGGAGTACATGATGGCGCTAGTCAAGAAATCCTCTAATCCGAACCTGACCGTGATCAGTGACGGCGCCAAGCCGCACCTGGCCTCGAACCGCGAGGCCGAAGTCTTGCGCAAGAAGGCGCGCACGCTGGCCAAGCAGCAGCAGGCCGCCGAGCGCATCGCGGCGGCCACGGCCGAACTGTCGGCCGGCATCAACGAAGCCGCGTCGGCGGCCGAAGAATTAAAACGTTCGTCGGACCAGATCGCGGCCGGGGCCGAGGAAGCGTCCGGCGCGGCGCAGGAATCGCTGGCCGCGTTCAAGCAGGTCGAGGCGGCGATCGCGCGCCAATTGCAGAACGCCGACATCAGCCAGGCCAAGATGGAAAACACGCAAGCCATGGTGGGCAAGACCAGCACCGACGTGACGACGCTGGTGGCCAACGTCAGCGTGGCCGCCGAGCGCCAGGGCGCGTCGGTGACGATGGTGGCGGAACTGGAAAAGCAGGCCGCCAATATCGGAGACATCGTCAAGGCGGTGGCGCGGATCGCCGATCAGACCAATTTGCTGGCGCTGAACGCGGCGATCGAGGCGGCACGCGCGGGCAAGCACGGCAAGGGCTTTGCCGTGGTGGCCGACGAAGTGCGGACCTTGGCTGAAACCTCGGAAAAAAGCGCCAAGCAGATCCAGGACCTGGTCGGCCAGATCCAGCAGGAAGTCAAGGTCATCGCCGAGGGCATCAGCGGTTCGGCCGCCAACATCTTGAGCGAGGTCGAGAGCGGCAAGAAGGTCACCGTGCAGCTTGAGCAGATCCGCAGCGACGCGGTCGAGATCGTGCGCGGCGTGCGCGAAATCGCGACCGGCGCGCAACAGTCGACGGTGGCCGCGAAGCAGGCATTGAAAGGGTCGGAAGACATCGCGGCGGCGGCCGAGGAGCAGTCCGCCGCCGCAGAGGAATCGGCCAAGACCGTGGCCGAGCAGAGCCAGGCGCTGGCCGAGTGCGAACAGTCGGCGCAAAGCCTGTCGGAACTGGCGGAAGACTTGAAAAATTCGACCGATGTCGCGAAAAGTGCTGAAGAGGTCGCGTCGGCGGCCGAGGTGCTGTCGTCGGCGGTGCAGGAAATCAACCGCTCGGGCACGCAGATCATGACGGCGATCGAACAGATCCGCAAGGGTTCGCAAGTGCAGTCGGCCGGCACCGAGGAGGCCGCGGCCGCCATTTCGCAAATCGAAAAGGGTGTCGAAGTGGCGCAGCAGCGCGCCACCAGCGGCGGCGACAAGGTGCTGTCGATGAAGGCGCTGCTGGGCGCGAACAAGAACAGTATCGATAGCCTGATCAAGGGCATCGCCGCTTCCGTCGACGCGTCGCGCGGCAGCCTGAAACAGATCAAGCAACTGGAACTGGTCTCGCGCCGCATCGACAAGATCGTCGACGCCATCACGACCGTGTCGATCCAGACCAATATGCTGGCCGTGAACGGTTCGATCGAGGCGGCGCGCGCCGGGGAATTCGGCAAGGGTTTTGTCGTCGTCGCCACCGACATCCGCAACCTGGCCCACGATTCGGCCGAAAACGCCGACCGCATCAAGGACCTGGTGAAAGCGGTGCAAGACCAGATCGGCATCGTCGGGAGAGATCTCGACGAGATCATGGCCAGCGCTTCGCAGGAAGCCGACAAGGCGAGGATCATCACGCAGAGCCTGGTGCAGATCGAGGCCGAGATCGATTCGGTCGAAGCGGGCACGCGCGAAATCCTGGGCGCGGCCAACGAGATCTCCGCCGCCGTGGCGCAAGTCAAGATCGGCATCGACCAGATCTCGGCCGCCGCGCAGGAGGCCGACAAGGCCGCCACCGAGGGCGCCACCGCCGCCAGGCAGCAGGCGCAGGGCGTCGAGGAATTGTCGGCGGCGGTCGAAGAGATCGCTTCGCTGGCCGATGAATTGCAAAGCGCGTGAACCGGGGATGGCGATGAACGACGAATCACAACAGTCCGATGCGGCCGGCGCGAACGACCTGGCGGGCGGCGAAGACGAATCGCCGATCCGGCAATTCGTCACCTTCATCGCCGGCAGCGAAGTGTTTGCCGTCGATATGGCGCCGGTGCAGGAAATCATCCGCGTGCCCGACGTGGTGCGGGTGCCGATGGCGCCGGCCACGCTCGACGGCCTCGCCAATTTGCGCGGCAAGGTGTTGCCCATCATTAGCCTGCGGCGCGTGTTCGGCTTCGAGGAGCGGGTGTATGACGACGCCACGCGCGCCATCGTCATCGACCAGGGCCAGCCGCTCGGCTTCGTGGTCGACCGCGTCGCCAGCGTGGTCGCGGTCGATCCGCGCCAGATCGAGGCGACCGACGGCATCAGCGCCACCGTCAACACCGAGCTCATTTCCGGCCTGCTGAAGGATGTCGGCGGCCACGCGATGATCATGGTGCTCGACTTCGCCAAGCTGATCGCCAGCGAATTCGCGCAGGTCGCCGCGCTGGCCGGAGAACAGGAAGCGGCGCGCGGCGCCGGCGTCGGCGACGAGGAACACGATGAACTGGCCAGCGACGAATTGCAACTGGTGAGCTTCGAGGTGGCCGGCCAGGAATACGCGATCACGATCGACGATGTGCAGGAAATCGTGCAGGTGCCGGAACTGATCGTGCACGTACCGCACGCCGCCGCTCACGTGCTGGGCGTGATGACCTTGCGCAACCGCTTGTTGCCGCTGGTATCGCTGCGTCACATGTTCGGCTTGCCGAGCCGCGCCGCCGACGAGCACAGCCGCATTGTCGTGGTCGCCCTCGGCAGTGCCTCGGTCGGTGTCGTCATGGACAGCGTCAATGAAGTGCTGCGCGTGGCGCGCAGCGAGGTCGATGCGATGCCGGCCCTGCTGGCCAAGGATGGCGCGCTGTCCGAGATCACCGACATTTGCCGCCTCGACGGCGGCCGGCGCCTGGTGGCGATCATTTCGGCCGCCAATATGTTCCGCCATGCCGCCATGCGCGACGCGGTGCAGGCCGGCGCCGTGCTGGGCGTGCAGGACAGCCGCGACGACGACAGCTTGCGCGACGAGCGGGCCGCCGAGGATGAAGAGCAGATCGTCGTGTTCCGCCTGGGTAAAGAGGAATTCGGCGTGCCGATCGAGAGCGTGCAAGAAATCGTGCGCGTGCCCGAGCAGCTGACCCACGTGCCGAAGGCGCCGCCGTGCGTGGAAGGGGTGATCAACCTGCGCGGCGCGGTGTTGCCGGTGATGGATTTGCGGCGCCGCCTGGGCCTGGAAGCGGTCGAGCGCAGCGACCGCCAGCGCATCATGGTGTTCCTGATCGACGGCACGCGCACCGGTTTCATCGTCGACCTGGTGGCGGAAGTTCTGAAAATCCACAAGGGCGCGATCGAGCCGGCGCCGCACCTGTCGGGCGAACAGGCGCTGCTGCTGGCGCGCATGGCGAATCTGGAAGCGCACAAGCGGATGGTGCAACTGATCGAGCCGCCGTACCTGATCGCGTCGCAGGAACGCGCCGCGCTGGCGCGGCTGGCAGCGTAGGGTCGCCGATGATACGCCTGCTGATCGTGGACGATTCGGCCCTGATGCGGCGCCAGCTGGCGAACCTGTTCGAAGCCGAGGGCGATTTCGAGGTGCGCTGCGCGAGAAACGGCCGCGAGGCGCTCGAGGAAAACCTCAGCTTCTGTCCGGATGTCGTCACGCTCGACATCAATATGCCGGAAATGGATGGCTTGACGGCCTTGTCGCGGCTGATGCTGGAACGCCCGGTGCCGGTGGTGATGCTGTCGTCGCTGACGGAGCGGGGCGCGCTGGCCACGTTCGAGGCATTGAACCTGGGCGCGCTCGATTTCGTGCCGAAACCGGGCGGCACGATCTCGCTGTCGATCGATGAAATCCGCGCGCCGCTGCTGGCCAAGGTGCGCGGCGCGGCCCAGGTGCGCCTGAAGCCGAGATTGCCCGGTGCGATCTCCCGTCCCGTGGCGCCGCCCGCCGCCGGCAAGGTGCTTGTTCCGCGTTTCGCATCGGCGCCCGGCGTCGTGCTGATCGGCGTGTCGACCGGCGGGCCGCGCACGCTGGAAGCGATCCTGCCCAAGTTGCCGGCCGGTTTCCCGTGGCCGGTGCTGGTGGCGCAGCACATGCCGGCCAGTTTTACGCTCGCCTTTGCCGAGCGGATGAACCAGTTATGCCAGCTCGAAGTGGTCGAAGTGAACCGGCCGATGGCGCTCGAACCGGGCACGATCTATATCGGCAAGGGCGGCGCCGACATGGTGGTAGCGCGCCGCGCCGGCCGGCTCAGCGTGCTGGCGAAACCGGAACACGCGGCCCACCTGTGGCATCCGTCGGTCGAATTGCTGGGCCGCTCGGTGCTCGAACATGTCGAGACGAGCCAGGTGCTGGCCGTGATGTTGACCGGCATGGGCTACGACGGCGCCGCCGCCTTCACCGAGATCCGGCAGCGCGGCGGGCGCACGATCGCCGAATCGGAAGAATCGGCCGTGGTGTTCGGCATGCCGGCCGAACTGATCAGCCGCGGCGGCGCTTCGGTGACCTTGCACGCGGAGAAAATCGCCCAGCAGATCAATAGCTGGATGGGCTGCTAAGGAGAGACGAATGAGCCTGATCAAACCAAGCGCCGGCCCCGCCGGCACCGAGGAAGCGCGCGGCCAGCAGCGCGATTACGCCGGCCTGGTCGACGCCTTGCATCAGGGCGATCCGGCCGCGCGGCGCTGGGCGGCGCGCGACCTGCTCGATCATCCGCAAGCGAGCGCGGCGCTGGTGCGGCGCCTGCGGCAGGAAGAGCAGGTGTCGGTGCGCGAAGTGATCTTGACCAGTCTGACCAGGCTGGGCGACGCCGATGCCGTGGCCGGCCTGGTCGATTGCCTGCGCAGCGACGATGCGCAATTGCGCAATGAAGCGATCGGCGCCATGAAAGCCTTGCCGCTGGCGATGGCGCCGATCATGGATGGTTTGTTGGCCGACGCCGATCCCGATGTGCGCATCCTCGCCGTCAACATCCTGGAATCCCTGCGCCACGCCGGCGTCGAAGATTGGCTGATCGCCGTGATCGAGCGCGATGAACAGGTCAATGTCTGCGCCACCGCCGTGGATTTATTGGGCGAACTGGGGTCAAGCGCGGCGCGCGAAGCATTGTTGCGCTTGAAACGGCGCTTCGACGGTGAACCGTATATCCAGTTTGCCGCCGACCTGGCGCTCAAACGGATCGAGCAAGGGTAGGTGAGCGATGGGACAGCACGCCATCAGCGACGACGATTTCCAGAAATTCCGCGAATATTTTTACCGGAAGACGGGCATCCAGTTCGAAGACTCGAAGCGGTATTTCGTCGACAAGCGCCTGCTCGAACGGATCGAGGCCAGCGGCAGCGCCGATTTCCGCAGCTATTTCACGATGATGCGCTTCCAGGCGTCCGGCCAGGAATTGCAGGCGCTGGTGAATGCGATGACGATCAACGAAACCTATTTTTTCCGCGAAGAATACCAGTTCACTTGCCTGGTCAATTCGATCCTGCCCGAACTGTGCGCGCGCAAGCGCGAGGCCGGACCGCTGCGCATCTGGGTCATTCCCAGTTCGTCCGGAGAAGAACCGTATTCGATCGCGATGTGCCTGCTCGAACGCTGGGCCGGCATCCGCGACTTCGACATCGAAATCATTTCATCGGATATCGATACCAAGATCCTGGAACAGGCGCGCGCCGGCCTGTATTCGGCGCGGTCCGTCCAGCACGTGCCGCCCGCCTACCTGCAAAAATATTTTAAAAATACCAGGTACGGCTACCAGATCGACGACAGCTTGCGCGACGCCGTCGAATTTACGCGCGTGAACTTGATGGAATCGGCCGAAGTGCGGCCCTACCGCAATATCGACGTGATCTTTTGCCGCAATCTGCTGATCTATTACGACGACGTGTCGCGCAAGCAGGCGGCCGAAACTTTTTATGACGCGCTGCGGCCGGGCGGTTTCATTTGCCTGGGCCACTCCGAATCGATGAGCCGCATTTCATCCCTCTACCTGATCCGCAAGTTCCCGGAGGCGATCGTGTACCAGAAACCCCAGGAGGGCAAATGAAACGGATATTGATCGTCGACGACGCGGCCACGGTGCGCCTGTACCACCGCGGCATCCTGGAAGCGGCCGATTACATGGTCGATGAAGCCGTCAACGGCGTCGAGGCGCTGGAAAAGGCGCTGCAGCAGCACTACGACCTGTACCTGGTCGACATCAACATGCCAGTGCTCGACGGTTACGGATTCCTGCGCCAATTGCGCAGCCAGCCGGGCGCGCAGGCGCCGGCCATCATGATCTCGACCGAGGCGCAAGCCCATGACCGCCTCAAGGCGTACCAGGCCGGCGCCAACCTGTACATCGTAAAACCGACCCGGCCCGACGCCTTGCTGCTGCACGTGCGCCTGATGCTGGGCGAGGCGGCGCGATGAGCGAATTGCTGCGCCAGTTCCTGGCCGAGGCGCGCGACTTCCTGCAGCGGATAGGGGAATTGCTGCTGCAACTCGAAAATACGCCCGGGAACGCCGATCTGTTGGGGGAAATGTTCCGGCTGGTGCACACGCTGAAAGGCAATTGCGGCCTGTTCGACTATCCGGAAATGGCGCGCGTGCTGCACGCGGCGGAAGACTTGATGGGCGCGGTGCGCGCCGGCCAACTGGCCTATGGCAAGGACATGGCCGATTGCCTGTTCGACGCGCTCGATTTCGTCACGCTGCTGCTGGACGGGATCGAAAGCGGTGACGCCGGCGCGCCCACTCACGCCGGCACCGCGCTGGCGCTGGCCGCCGCGCTGCGCGCCTGGATGCCGGAAGCCGGCAACACCGCGCCGGCAGGCGCGGCGCCAGTCGCGGCCAGCTCGCCGGGCTGGTCCGCGTTACCGGATTGGCCGCTGGAGCAGCGCCTGGCGTGGCATGCGCAGGCGCCGGCCGACGGCACGCTGTGGTGGATCGATTACCGGCCCGAACCCGAATGTTTTTTCAAGGGAGAAGACCCGTTCTTCCAGGCGCGGCAAGTGCCGGACCAGTTGTGGCGGCGGGTCACGCCGGGCGAGACGGATAACCCCCTGTCCGAATTCGACACCTACCGCTGCGCGCTCAGTTTTCAGATACTCAGCACCGCGCCGCGCGCCGAACTGGAAGCACATTTCCGTTATGTGCCGGAACAGGTCTCGATCATGCCCTTGTCCGCGCCTTCGTCTCTGGCCTCCGGCGAGGCTGCCGCCGGCGATGCGGCCAGTGCGCTGTGCGCCAGCGTCATCGCGATCCAGCGCGACATCCTGGCGCTGGCCGACGGCGCCGCCTGGCAACAAGGGCGGCAGGCCGCGGCGGTAACGACCTTGCGCGCCTGCCTGCTGAGCCAGGGACGGCGCGAACTTTTACCCGGCCTGGACGCTGCCAGCGCGCAGGCGCAGGCCGGCGGAGACTCCGCCGCCTTGCTGGCATGGCTGCCCGCGCTGGAAGGGAAAGCAGCGCCGGCCGCCGGCATGGCGGGCATGACGGAGTCGGCGTCCGTGCCGGCCGGCGCGGACGGCGAACCGAAGTTCGGGCGCCGTGTCGAAGATACGGCCGGCGGCGGGCGCACGCTGAAGGTGGACCAGGACAAGATCGACCGCCTGATGAGCCTGATCGGCGAAATGGTGGTGGCCAAGAACGGCATGCCCTACCTGGCCGCGCGCGCCGAAAGCGTGTTCGGCATGCCCGAACTGGCGCGCGACATCAAGGGGCAATACGGCGTCATCAACCGCATCGCCGAAGAGATGCAGGACGCCATCATGCAGGTGCGCATGATGCCGGTGTCGTTCGTATTCCAGCGTTTTCCGCGCCTGGTGCGCGACCTGTCGCGCAAGCTCGACAAGAACGTCACGCTGGTGCTCGAAGGAGAAGATACGGAAGCGGACAAGAACATCATCGAGGCGTTGGCCGATCCCCTGATCCACATCGTGCGCAACAGCCTGGACCACGGGCTCGAAACGGCGCCGCAGCGGCTGGCCGCCGGCAAGCCTGCCGCGGGCCGGCTCTTGATTCGCGCCAGCCAGGAAGCGGACCGGGTGGTGATCGAAATCAGCGACGACGGGCGCGGCATCGATCCGCAACTGATCCGGCGCAAGGCCTGCGAAAAAGGCTTGATCGATGCGCAGGCCGCGCGCGACATGAGCGACCGCGACGCGCTGGACCTGGTGTTCAAGGCCGGTTTTTCCAGCGTCGACGTGGTGTCCGACCTGTCCGGGCGCGGCGTCGGCATGGACGTGGTGCGCACGGCGGTGGAAAAGGTGCACGGCAGCGTGCGGCTCGACAGCACTGTCGGGCGCGGCACCACGCTGCGCCTGTCGCTGCCGCTGTCGATGGCCGTCAGCAGCGTGATCGTGATCGGCACCGACGGCCAGACCTTCGGCGTGCCGATGGATAGCGTGGTCGAAACCGTCCGCGTGCGGCGCAGCGCGCTGCGCGGCATCAAGGACCAGCAGGCGGTGGTGCTTCGGGAGCGCATCGTGCCGTTGCGCCGTCTGAACGACTTGCTGGCGCTGGACGCGCCGCAGCGCAGCAACGACAACGATGAACTGGCGGTGCTGGTGTTGCGCGTGCGCGGCGCGCACGTCGGCATCGTCGTCGACGATTTCAGGGAAGTGCTCGACATCATCCTGAAACCGATGACCGGCATCATGGGCAAGCTGCCCGGCTACGCCGGCACCGCGCTGCTGGGCGACGGTTCGGTCTTGATGATCCTCAATCCGAAGGAGTTGCTCTGATGGCGATCGCGTACGGCAAGGACCTGGCCCGTTTCGACGACGTGGCCAGTGTCGAGGAAGCGGAAACGCTATTGCAGTGGGTGCAGGATTGCCCGAGTGGGCAGGTCGATTTCACGACTTGCCGCCACCTGCACGCGGCCAACCTGCAAGTGCTGATGGCCGCGCGGGTGGCGGTGGCCGCCTGGCCGCAGGATGAAGAACTGGCGCTCTGGCTGCAGGCCGCGCTGACATCCCGGCAAGAATAAATTTCGCATGCGTCGCATGCATCTATCCAAAGAGGAACCGACGATGGCAAAGACAATCATGATCGTGGACGATTCGAGCACTATGCTGATGAGCCTGAGGAACAGCCTGGAGATCGCCGGCTTCGAGGTCGTCTCCGCCAGCGACGGCGTGATCGCGCTCGACAAGCTGCGCAGCGGCGCCAAGCCGGACCTGATCATCACCGACATCAACATGCCGAACATGGGCGGTATCGAATTCATCGGCAAGGCGCGCAGCCTGAGCGGCTTCCGCTTCACGCCGATCCTGGCGCTGACCACGGAAAGCCAGCAGGGCAAGCGCGACGAGGCGAAAAAGCTGGGGGCGACCGGCTGGCTGGTCAAACCCGTCAGCGGCAGCGACTTGAACAAGATCATCAAGCAAGTCTTGCCGGGAGCATAGCGATGGTGTTCCCGCAAGTGGCCCCCTGGCTGGCGGTGGCGCGGCACTACTGGCGCGCGGTTGCCGCCCACTGCGCCGCGCTGCATCCATGCTGGCGCTTCACGGCCGTGCCGGTCTGCCTGATCGGCAGCGCGCGCCTGCTGCCGGCCGGCATCTGGCAGGGCAGCGACGGCTGGCTGGGGCGCAGCGGCGACAGCGTGCTGCTGCTGGCCTTGTTGATGCTGCTGGGCAGCCACCTGGCGCTGTTCCACGCGCTGCGCTACGAGCCGGGGCCGCAAGCCGAAGCGGAACCGGACGTGCCGGCCGACGCGATACTGGGCAAGCACCTGCGGCTGGACCAGGAGCTCGACCGCAAGCTCGATGAAGTCGTGGGCGATACGGAAAGTTCGGCGCTGGCCATCATGGGGCAGGTGCGGCACTTGTACGATAGCGCGCGCGCCGTGGCCAATTACCTCGACAGCTCCAGCCTGCAGACGGGGCAACTGGGACAAGAGATTGTCGCCAGCGTCGCCTACCTGCAAGAGATCGGCAGTTTCATTGCGCACCTGCCGGCCTCGATCGAACGCGACGTGCAGCAGACCCGCCTCGTCATCGATGAAATCGCCGCGCTCGGGGAATTGGCGCAACTGGTGCAGGGAGTCAGCATGCAATCCCACCTGCTGGCGCTGAACGCGGCGATCGAAGCGAGCCGCGCCGGCAGCGCCGGCGTGACGTTCCGCGTCGTGGCCGAAGAAATGCGCGTGCTGGCGTCCAATTCGGGCGCCGCCGCGGCCAGGATACACGAGGGCCTGGCGCGCGCGCGCCGTACCGTCGAGAGCGGCATGAAGGAGGGATTGGCCGACTCCTCGCAACGTTTGGGCCAGGTCACGCACGCGGCGGACGCGATCCGCAAGTTGCAGGAAAATTTCGAAGACATCAGCCAATACTATAAAACCCGCTTCGCCGTCGTCGCCAAGCACAATGCCGACCTGGTGGACGATATCTCCGAAGTGCTGGGGCAGATCCAGTACCAGGACGTGGTGCGCCAATGCATCGAGCGCATCCAGCGCGCCATGCGCGAGCGCAACACCGCCTTCGAGCGCGCGCTGGCGGCCGACGCCCCCGTCGCCGGCTTGCGCCAGTTGCCGGCCGGCCTGACCGTGATCCTGGACGACTATCTGAACGAAGAAACCCGGCACGTCCATTCCGAGCGCAGTGCCTGCGAGGACGGCGCCGGTGGCGCGAAGATCGAATTGTTTTAGAGGCTGCGGCCGACAGGGAGCGCGTCATGGAAACCCGGCACTTGCCGCAACTGGCCGCGTCCGTGGATCATCCGGAAACCGCGCCGGCCGCCTCGGCCGAACTGGCAGCGCTCGCCACGCTGGCCGCCGGCATCGCGCACGATGTCAACACGCTGCTCGGCGTGATCAACGGCCATGCCGAACTGGCCGGCGACGGCATGCCGGCCGGGGCGCCGGCACGCCAGCACCTGGACCAGATCGTCCGCGCCAGCCTGCGTGCGCGCGACCTGACCGCGCGCCTGCTGGCCTGCGCGCACCGGCAAGCGGTCGAACCGGTCGTCGTCGATGCCGCCGGCCTCATTGCCGACACTGTGGACATGTTGCGCGCCAGCCTGGCGCCGGGCATCGCGCTATCGTTTCACAGCGAACTCGAAGACGCCGCGATGCTGACCGGTCCCGGCCAGATCGAGCAGATCGTCATGAACCTGTGCCTCAATGCCGCCGACGCCATGAACGGCCACGGCCGCCTCGACATCGCGCTGCTGGCAACGGAGGCGCCCGGGCGTTGCTGTTTGACGGTCGCCGACAACGGCTGCGGCATGGCGCCCGAAGTGCAGGAAAGCATCTTCGATCCCTTCTATACCACCCGGGAAGCGGGCCGCGGCCTGGGCCTGTCGGTGGTGCGTGACATCGTCCGCCAGTTGCGCGGCGAAATTCAAGTTCGCAGTAAAACCGGTGCCGGTAGCCGTTTCAATATTTACCTGCCGTTGCTGGCCGCCAGCACGCATTCACAGGAGAAACCGACATGGCGCACATACTGGTGATCGAAGACGACGCGCAATTCCGCCAGATGCTGGTCCAGATGCTGCAGCAGGATGGACACCAAGTGGCGGCCGCGGGCGACGGCGAGGAAGCCTTGCAGTTGCTCGAACGGATCAAGCCGGGCCTGATCATCACCGATATCCTGATGCCGAACAAGGATGGCGTGGAAACCATCATGGCCTTGCTGGAGCAGGGCAACGATACGCCGGTCATCGCAATGTCCGGCGGGCGGCGCGCGATCACGCCAGCCTTCAATCTCGAATCGGCCGCGCTGCTGGGAGTCAAGGCCACGCTGGCCAAACCTTTTACGCGTGCCGATTTGCGCAAGGGGATTGACGAAGCGATGAAATGAGGTCCGAGCAAACAAGGCCACGGCATGCTCAAGGTATTACGTTTTAATCGCCGGCAAGCTGCGCGTTGTTTCGCGCATGAGCGTGCGCAGCCATACGACAGCGGGATCGGTTTCCCGATGCTTGTGCCATTGGACCTGTTCCACAAACGTGGGCAAATCCAAGGGGCAGGGCAGCACGCGAATTGGAAAGCGCCGGGCTATCTGCTGGGCGAGCCGCGTCGGCAACGTGGCGATCCGCAATGAATTGATCACCAGCTCAGGCACCAGCATGAAGCTGGGAGCGATCACGTCCTGGCGACGTGAGCGCTTTCCGATTGAAATGATGCGTGCATCAAAGGTCACCCGCTGGCCTCCACCCCATTCGACTCCGACATGGCTCAATTCGAAATATTGGTCGAGGGAGATTGTCGCGTCCTTGATCGGATGATCGATGCACATGATGCAAGAGAACGTGTCCTCGAACAGCGGCTCGGACGGATGGCCGTGTACCGAAAATTCCGGCGCGATCAACAGGTCGACATTGCCTTCGTCAAGATGCTCTTGAGATTGAGGGCTGATGACGCGCAAGTCAAACTCCATCAGCGGCGCCAGTTTTTCCGCCTGCTGCACCACTTTCGACAGAAAGATGCTGATGACGTAATCGGACGACTCGATGGTGAAGCGCCTGGTTGATGTCGTCGGATCGAAACTCGGGCTGGTCTCCGTGATCGTCTGAATCTGCAGCAGCACTTCCCTGACCGGTTTAAGCAACTCGGTCGCCAATGGCGTCAACACGTAGGTCTTTCCTGCCGGCACCAGCAACTCATCCTTGAAATATTCGCGCAGGCGGCCCAGCGCGCAGCTGGTCGCCGGCTGGCTCAGGAACAGCTGCTTGGCGGCCAGCCCGACGCTGCGCGTGGAAAACAGTGCATCGAGCACCACCAGTTGATTGAGGTCGAGTTTATTGAAACGCATGGGATGGATATTTACCAAATAAATTTTAAAGATTTAAACAATAAATTTGGTAAATGTCACGGGAAATCCAATAATTGACGCAACAACGAGCCCTGGCACAGGGCAAACCCCGATAAAAATTACGGAGACCATGATGCTGCTTTCAACTGCGCCGGCTCAACGCCGGCAACCTCCCTCCCGCCTGGCGCAATGGGGCCTGGTCGCCTGTCTGACACTGGTCAGCATGCTCGCCCAACTCGACAAGAACATCCTGGTATTGATGGTCGGCCCGATCCGGCGCGATTTCGGCGTCAGCGATGTCGAGATCAGTTTTCTGATCGGCGCCGCCTTTGCCGTGGCCAATATCGCCGTCAGTCTGCCGGCCGGCTGGCTGGCGGACCGCTTCGACCGGCGCTTCATCATTTTTATCGGAGTACTGGTCTGGTCGATTGCCGTCGCGGCGAATGCGACGGCGTCGGTATTTTTCATGCTGGTGGTGGCGCGGGTCATTGTCGGAGGCGCCGAGGCGCTGATCCCGCCCGCGTCGTATTCATTGATCAATGACGGCGTCGAGGAAAAGAGAAGGGCGCGCGCATTGTCGACCTACACGATGGCGCTGATGATCGGGACCGGACTGTCCCTGGTGCTCGGCGGCCCCTTGCTCAGCGCGATCGAAGCGGCCGGCATCCGCTCGCTGCCGGTGATCGGCACTGTCTATCCATGGCAGGCCACGCTGTTCTTCATTGGCCTGATCGGCATCCCTGTCAGCATCGTGATTTTCCTGAGCCGGGAGCCCGGCCGGCAGGAGGACCAGGCTGCCATCGCCAGGCGCGGCGTAGGCGATATCGGCCGCTACCTCGCTGCCAACAAGGCGATTTTTCTGCCCCTGTTTTTGTATGCGGTCGCCAACGCCGTCATCGTATTTGGCCTGGCGGCATGGACGCCGGCCATGATAGGGCGACGCTTTGGCCTGGGTATCCAGCAAATCGGCCTGATGCAGGGTTGCCTGCTGCTGACGATGGGGCCGGTCGGACTGTGGCTGGCCGGCATGGCGATGGACCGGGGTGGCAGCCTGCCGCGCATTGCATTGCTCAGTGTCCTGGTGAGTCTTGCTGTCACGACGTTGACGATTCTGCTGTGCCGCGCCGAGTCGCTGACCGCGCTGTGGATAACCGATGCGATGGTGCTGCTGTTCTCCTGGACCTTCATGGCCATCACCTCGACCATCGTTTCAAAAATAGCCCCGGCCTCGCTGGTCGGCATCGTCATGGCGATCGTCTTGTTCCTCAACGGCCTGATCGGGCAAGGCCTGTCGCCGACGGCGATTGCCCTGGCCAGCCAGCACCTGTTCAACGACAGCCGCTACCCCTTGTCCAGTGCGATGGCACTGGTATTCGCCGGAGCAGGAACGGTGGCGGTGCTGGCGGCATGTGCGCTCTACCGGTATTTCTCCAGGCAGGAAAGAAAAGTCGCCCTGGCTGACGCGCAAGTCAACGTTTCCTGAACATTTAAAACCGATTCGCTCCACGGAAAAACCATGAACAATACAAAAAGATTTTTATTGATTGCCGTCTCCGCCCTGTTGTTTTGCGATGCCCAGGCTGAGTCCAGCGTGACGTTTTCCGGCCTGATCGGCATGGGAGTCAATTATGGCAATCACACCGCCACCGGCAAGCTGTACCAAATGAACGGCACCCACGCCGCGCCTTTTATTGCGGTGACAGGCAGGGAAGACCTGGGTGGCGAGGCGGCGGCGCTTTTCCGTATCAGTAATTACGTGTTTCTCGACACCGGGCTGAACGCCCCGCTGGAAAGTTATGTGGGATTGAGTTCGGCCCGCGCCGGCACCGTGACGCTGGGATCGATGTACGACCTGCTCGCCGATCTGGTGCCCTATACGTCCGAACGCTATACGTCGCTGCTCGCAACCCATCCCGGCAATCTCGACCGCACCGTCGGCAATTCGCTGAACAATACGATCAAATACAAATCGCCGAAATATGCTTCCTTCCAGTTCGGTGCCATGTACGGCGTCGGCGAGAACGACTCGACGACCAATACCGGGCGTGTCATCGGAGCCGAGTTTAGTTACGGCAGTGGCCCGCTTGAAGCGATGCTGGTATGGGAATCGGTGCACGGCGTGCGCTATGCCCCCTTTGCCAGGCTGGGCGTCAGCAAACTGTATGGCATCGACTTTGCCGCGGCGCCTGCGGCGACGGTCTTGCAGAATCAGGAGACCAGCGCGGCGGGGCTGGCTTATACGGCCGACGGCTGGCGCTGGATGGCGAACTATACCCACACGCAGCTGTCAGCCGCGACGCAACAGGCGACGGCGAGGACGATCGACGTTGGCGCCTATACGTATGTCGCGGCCGGGACCCGCGTCGGCGGCGGGTATTCATATACGACGCTGGCCACCTACCGATGGAACCAGCTTCATGCCCACGTCGATTACGAGCTTTCAAGGCGAACCAGTCTTTACGCACTCGGCGTGCTGCAGAACGCCGGCAGCGGCCAACTGGCGGTAATGCGCAATCAACCCCCTGCGTCGTCACCGCGACAACTGGCGCTTGAGATCGGGATGACTCACCGCTTTTAAGCGCAATCGCGCGACGTCTTTCACCGGCCAGGTGCGCCGATCATTTTTTCAGGCCTGGCTGTACAAATATCAAAGGAGCAATCTATGCAATGGGATGTCATCATCGCCGGCGGCGGTCCATCGGGCCTGACCATGGCGGCCGAACTGGCTGGTGCGGGAGTCAGGACGCTGGTGCTGGAGCGGCGCACCGAAGGAGTCCAATCGCGCGCCGGGACGATCTTGCCGCGTGTGCTCGAACTGTTCGACGCCCGCGGCATCGCGGCGCGCTTCATCGAGAAAGCGCGTGAAATTTCCGATTATCCATTTCGTCCCTCTCACATCTGGGCCGGATTCCACCCGATCGAGTGGAAATATCTGGAATCCCGCTTCGGCTTCACGCTGGGGCTGCCCCAGAACATGAGCGAGGAAATTCTCTGGGACTGGGCGATCGAAAGCGGGGCCGAAGTGCGCCGCGGCGCCGAAGTGCAGGGATTGCGGCAGGATGCCGACGGCGTCGAGGTCGATGTCGTCGATACGACCGGATCTGTTTCCAGGCTGCGCGCCAGCTACCTGATCGGCGCCGACGGTGGCCGTAGCACCGTCCGCTCGCAAGCCGGCATCGCCTTTGACGGTCGTGCCGGGACCTTTCGCGGCATCGTGATCGACGCGGAACTGGCGGCGCCATGGCCGGGAGGGCGCATCAATGTCGATAACGAGATGGGGTGGGTGCGTGCTTACGCGTTCGGCGACGGCATTACACGCTTTAATATCGTTCACCGCGATCGTCGCCATGCGCCGAAAGATGAACCCGTGACGCTGGACGAAGCCTTGCAGTGCATCCGCGATGTGCACGGCACCGACTACGGTATCCAGAGCTACCGCTGGGCATCGCGTTTCGACGACCAGATGCGTTCGGTGCCATCCTTGCGCAAGGGGCGCGTGTTCCTGGTCGGCGAATCGGCGCGCATACACTACCCGGCAAGCGGTGTCGGCATGAATTTCTGCCTGCAGGATGCATTTAATCTTGGCTGGAAACTGGCGCATGTCGTCAAGGGCCTGGCCGACGAGGCGACGCTCGACACCTACGACGCTGAACGCCTGCCTGTCATGCATGCGCTGCTGGAAAGCGTCAAAGCGCAATGCGTGCTCCAGTTTAATTTTGAACCGGAAGCGCTGTCCCTTAAACGCCGCCTCGCTCAGCACATGATTCCGCTGCCGGACGTGCAGCGCAAGCTGGTGCTGGAACTGTGCGGTCTCGAAGCGCCATATCCGGGCCCGGCCGGCGCCCATCCTCTGGCCGGGCAGCGCGTGCCGGACTTCGACCTGGTCTTGCTGGACGGGCGCTCGGTGAGCGTCGCCGAGCTGCTCAGGGACCGTCGTTTCCTGTTGCTCGATCTGGACGGTGTCGGCAGCCAGGCCGGCCAGGTCGACGTGCGCGACTTGCCCGTCAATGTGATCCAGGCGCGCGCGGCGCGGGTGCCGGCGGCGATGAACGGCGTCAAAGCCTTGCTGGTGAGGCCGGATGCCTACGTTGCCTGGGCCAGTGCGGAGCCGCTTGTCGCCAGTGAAGCACAGGCGGAACTGGCAAAATGGCTGAAGCGTTGATGCCATGGACCCAAGACCGATTTTACTGAAAGGCGGCTCGATCCTGAGCATGGACCCGGCCATCGGCGACCTGCGCGGCGGTGACATCCTCATCGAAGGCGAGTGCATTGTCGCGGTGGCGCCGCATATCGACGCGCCGCAGGCCGAAGCTGTCGATGCCCGCAACATGATCGTACTGCCGGGCTTTGTCGATACGCATCGTCACACCTGGCAGACCTGCGTGCGGCATCGCTACGCCGATATCGACCCGCAAATCTATTTTGCCGAAATGCTTGGCGCTAAAGGCGCGGCATACCGTGCCGAAGATGTCTATGCCGGGACCCTGCTGGGAGCCGTGTCCGCGCTGGACAGCGGTATCACGACGATGCTCGACTGGTCGCACGTGCAGAACAGCCCGGAGCACGCCGACGCCGCCATTCTCGGCTTGTGCGACGCCGGCATCCGTGGCGTGTTCGCGCACGGCTGGCCGCTGGTCGATGGCGCGTCGTGGATGTTCGACAGCCAGCGCGGGCATCCGCAGGATATCCGGAGATTGCGAAAGCAGTATTTTTCTTCCAGCGACCAGCTGCTGACCCTTGCCATGGCCGCGCGCGGGCCCGAGATGGCGCGGCGCGAAGTCTGGCTCGATGACCTGCGCCTCGCGCGCGAACTCGATATCCGTTCGACCATCCATATGGGCGCCTATGCGCGAAACGGCGCTGTCCGCGCAATCGCGCAGATGCACGACGCCGGGATATTGGACGACGACCTGACGTTCGTCCACTGCTGCTTCAGTGCCGAGGATGAAATCGCCATGATGGCCGATGCCGGTGTCGGCGCGTCGCTCGGCGTCCATTGCGAAATGAATGCCCAGGGCATCGGCGATATCCCGTTCGACCGCTTGCTCAAGGCCGGCATCAGGCCGAGCCTGAGCGGCGATACCGAAACCAAGTGCGCCGGCGACATGTTTACGCAGATGCGCCATGCGTTTTCCTACTACCGCTCGTGGATGGGCGGCCAGCATTCGCGCGTGAAAAATGCCCCGGCGACGCTGACGCTGCGCGACGTACTGGAATTCGCGACGATTGAAGGTGCGCGGGCGACCGGCCTGTTGCACAAGGTCGGCTCGCTCACTCCGGGCAAGCAGGCCGATATTGTCCTGATCCGCGGCGACGACCTCAATCTGACCCCGGTTTCCGACCCCATCGGCGCGGTCGTCCTCGCTGCCCATGCCGGCAATGTCGATACCGTCTTCGTCGCCGGGCAGGCAGTCAAAAGGCACGGCAGCATGGTGCACGTCGATCTGGACGCATTAAGGAAACGCGCGCTCCAGTCGCAACAATACGTACTGGGGCTGCAATGAAGGATGGCTCAATGATTGGTCCACTCGACCCTGAACTCGCCGCCATTGTCGCGACCCTGCGCGCCAGCCAGACTCCGGCTCCCTTTTCCGGCACGCCGGCCCAGGCGCGCGAGCGCATGCGCCGGGCCATCCTGGCCGCGCGCGAACGGTCGCCTTTGCCCGTCGTCGCTTCCATCGAGAACCGCCTCGCCGAAGCCGATGGCGCCAGTGTGCCGGTGCGTATCTATCGTCCCGTGGGAGCAAGGCGGCAGCGGCCCACGATCGTGTTTTTTCACGGCGGCGGCTTTGTCCTCGGCAGTGCCGAATTGATGGACGACATGGCATGCAAGCTCTGTCGCGATATCGATGCCGTGGTCGTTTCGGTCGATTACCGCCTGGCGCCCGAAAACCCGTTCCCGGCAGCCCATGATGATGCGATGACGGCGACTGCATGGGCCGTTCGCAAGGTCTCGATGCTGGGCGGCGACCCCGCGCGCATTGCGGTGGCGGGGGAGAGCGCCGGCGGAAATCTTGCCGCGTCGGCCGCCCTCATCGCGCGCGATAGGGGATGGGGCATCAGCGCCCAGTTGCTGATCGTGCCAGGTACCGATATGGCGCGCGACACGACTGTCCTGGAAGCGAGCAATCACGATGCGCCGATGCTGTCGCCTTCGGACTTGCGGGACATCGTGCGCCTGTACATGGGCACGAACGGCGCGCCGCTCGATGCGTTTCCCCCATCGCCGATGCACGCCGCCGATTTTTCCGGCTTGCCGCCGGCGGTCATCGCCGTCGCCGGACATGACTTGCTGTGCGGGGAAGGGCGCGCCTACGCCGAACGGTTGCAGGCGGCCGGCGTCCCGGTTCGCCTGCATTGTTTTGACGATATGTTCCACCCGTTTTTCGGTTTCTTCGCGGCGTCCGCCTCGGCGCGGCGCGCGAACGACGAGATCTGCCGTTCTTTCGCCGCCTGCCTTTGGGACTATCCCCTGTCCCTGTCCCTGGCGCGCTGACGGCGCTGCAGTCTTGTTTTTAATTTCATTCAACTGGAGAAAATCATGCGTTACGTATCATTTGTAAAAAATGGAAAACCTGTGCTTGGCGTGCGCGATCCCGACGGGATTCGCGTGATTGGCGAGGATTCCCTGGAATCGCTGATTGCCCGCGGCGTCGATCTGACAACCTATGGAAAGGATCACGCTGGAACGGAGATCGTCGATCCGGCCAGCATCACGTTTTTGCCACCGCTTGCGCGCCCGCCCAAGATCATTTGCATCGGCCTGAACTACGCTGACCACACCAAGGAAAGCAATTTTGAACAGCCATCCTACCCGACGATTTTCTTTCGCACGCACACCAGCCTGATCGCGCACGGGCAAGCGATGGTGCGTCCGCGCGCATCGGATTCGCTGGATTTCGAAGGAGAGATTGCGGCCGTGCTCGGCAAGGGCGGGCGTTACATCCGCAAAGAAGATGCACTGGCGTGCGTGGCAGGTTATGCGCTGTTCAATGACGGTTCGGTACGGGAATACCAGTTCAAATCGCCGCAATGGACCGTGGGCAAGAACTTCGATGGCACCGGCGCGTTCGGCCCGGACCTGGTGACGCCGGATGAACTGCCGCCCGGCGCAAGCGGGCTGCGTCTCGAAACGCGCCTGAACGGCGAAGTGGTGCAATCCGCCAGTACCGACGAGTTGATTTTCGACGTCGCCAGCCTGATCAGCATCATCAGCGAAGCCATCACGCTTGAGCCGGGCGACGTGATCGTGACTGGCACGCCATCGGGCGTCGGCTGGGCACGCACCCCGAAACTGTTGATGAAAGCCGGTGATGTCTGCGACGTGAGCGTCGAGGGCATCGGTATCCTGAGCAACAACATTATCGATGAGGTCGTGGCCTGACAGGCTGCAACTCTGGTGACCGCCGGCCAGGCGCCGGCGCATGGAAACAGGAGACTGGCATGGCCGTTTTCGTAGCAGAAGAGGCACGCGCGGGCGTGCACTCGATCGATCATTTTGCACTCAATGTTCCATCGATACAGGACGCGCAGTGTTTTTTCGATGCCTTCGGCCTGGATGTCGAACTTATCGGCGGCCAGGATGACGAACTCCGTCTTTGCGCCGCCGACGGTCATCGCTGGGCGCGCATCCTGCGGGGAAGCCACAAATCCCTCGCATACCTGAGTTTTAATTGTTATGAAACCGATCTGCAACGCCTGTGGCGCCAGGCGCAGGCGGCCGGCGCGCAATTCGCGTCCGCTCATCCCGGCACGGAAGATTCCGGATTCTGGTTTTACGATCCGGACGGCAACCTGATCCAGGTAAAAGCCGGGCCAAAAACGACGCCGCAATCGAAGGCGCCGTATCTCCATCCGGGAAGCGGCGCCGGTGAACGGGGAGCGCGGACCCGTTCATCGACGCAGCAGGTCCGGCCGCGCCGGCTCTCCCACGTCCTGATGTTCTCGCCGGATGTATTGCGCGCCGTCGATTTTTACAGCCGCGCACTCGGCCTGCGGCTGTCCGACAAATCGCTGGACGTGATTGCCTTCACCCATGCGCCTCACGGCAGCGACCATCATCTTCTTGCGTTTGCCAGGAGCAGCAAACGCGGCTGGCATCATTGCGCCTGGGATGTCGACAACGTCGACCTCGTGGGGCAGGGGGCGGCGCAAATGGCGCGGGCCGGATTCAACAAGGGCTGGGGAACCGGGCGCCATGTGCTGGGTTCAAATTATTTTCACTACGTGCAAGATCCCTGGGGATCCTTTTGCGAATATTCCGCGGACATCGATTTTGTCCCGGCCGGGCAGATTTGGCCCGCCGCCGACTTTCCTCCGGAAGACGCGCTGTATCTGTGGGGACCGGATGTGCCGGATAATTTTATTCATAATACGGAAGCGATTTGATGACCAATTCATCCATGGAATGCCGGCTTCAGTTGCCGCAGCCGCAGCAGCTGGACCCGCGGCAACGGGAAATTCATGACGCCATCCTTGCCAGCCGGGGCAATATGGACGGTCCCTTTCTGGCATGGCTGTTCAGCCCCGTGTTCGCCGGACTGGCGCAGAAACTGGGCGAGTTTTGCCGTTTTAATACGTCCCTGAGCCTGCTGGAATCGGAGTTGCTCATCCTGCTCGTCGCCGCGCATTTCGATTGTATCGGCGAGCGTCAGATTCATGAACCGATTGCGATTGCCGCTGGCCTGCCGATGGCCGCCGCAGCCGCCATCCATGCAAAGCGGACCGCGATGCTGGAGGGAGAGCGACTGGCGCTCTTGCAGGAACTCACGCGGCAGTTGTTGACGACCCATCGCGTCAAAGACGATCTGTACGGGCGAGCGCTGGCGCTGCTGGGGGAGCAAACCCTGGTGGAAACCGTCGGTCTGATCGGCTACTACACCCTCGTAGCGATGACGCTCAATACCTTTGAAATGCACAAATCATGATTGAGATCTTGCTGGTTGATTAATCTTTGATACGTTTCAATCGGATACCCATATTGGTGGCTTCTCCACCACCTTTGATTTTTCCTGTAATAACGAGTGGAATGACTATATCGCCATTTTTTGCTACCCATACATTAAAGTTGTATGATTTTCCAAGATGTACAAAAGTGTATTCAATCGGCTTGATATCTGCCCAGGTTTTTCTTCTTTCCACTAAGTGAGTTTCCCATTTCTCTATTTCGGTAATCATCAATTCGTCCGAGTGGTCTTTTTTTGGAGTGTCACATAAATAGTCCCAATGACTTCTGTCACACAGTTTTTTTTCAAACGGTGGTAGTAATGTCATTCTCAGCGTTTCGCCTGCTGGGCCGCTAAATTTCATGGTGACAGGATCTATATTGCCAGGCATTCCTGCAGAGCCAGTCCATGCAAATTTTATTCGTTGTCCAATCGGAAACGCCTCTGCATTGCTTTTAAGTTGATTTTCCAGATCATCGGGAGCTGCTTCAAATTCTCGAAAATCATAGCTATCGACGCGCCAAGTACCTACAAATTGTAATGCCGGATTTTCAAATTTTTTTCTTTTTGTGGCTGAACTCGCATCAGGTACGTGCGAAAAAAAACAAATTAAAAAACTGGAGGTAATGATTGTGCGAAAATTCATTGAATATCTTTCATTATTTATTTTGAGTTGAACATGCTATTTTTAAGATACAATTTTTCTCTGGTTTCTGGAATCAATGCTTTGTCACCTGTAGCGATAGCCTTTATGATTTCTAGTTTAGGGCTTCCATATTGGTACGCATTGGAAAGTAATGCTGTTTGTTGTTCTTTGGTTAATTCATTAAATTTTTTTGGTGCGATGATTATTGATTGATTATCTTTTTTATTTGCATATGTTTCATATTTTTTTCTTGCTATTCCCAATACTTCTTCATGAGCAGCTTTATTCAAAAAATTAATTTCTTTTTCACTTAATTCCAAAGGGTGGTCGCGAAGATATTTGCAAGCTTCTCCTCCTTTTTTATTAAAGTAAGGTTTTATTTTTTCTTTCAGTGCATCAAGTTCTACTGGAGGCATTTTGCTGTCACCTGTATTACTATTGTTAAGTATTTTAAAAAATCCATTTTCCCCATATTGCCCCAAGTCAACTCCAACACCGACAGTGGGCCCTGATTTATTTTTTGGCTCACCACCGAGTTCTCCTTTTATCCTGGGGCCATTCTTTCCCGAAGAATCTGGCATCATGACAATCTTGGGCGAACCTTCCTTGTTCAGATATGGCCACCAAGGAATGTAGCCTTTTGTAAATGCGCCACCTTCCCATGCTGAAAGTTGAGCAAAATCGACATTGGTGCCATTCTGTTTATTGATATCGTCTGTGATCGACTTGGGCATGGGGACACGCGTGGAATTATCGGATGGTACGCAGCCGAGATGCTGCAGCTTGCATTTTTTCTTCGCGACGCCTTGCAGTCCTTTTACTTTTGCATCGATTTCTTTCGATTCTTTCTTGAAATCTGGACTCTTTTTGTCGAGTCCTTTCTTGACATCTTGCAGTTTAGCGACGGCTCCCTGTGCTATTTTGGCCGCATCCTTGCATTGCTGGACCTTGGCAACCAAGTCGCGTTCGGTGATGAGCTCGGACTTGTCATAATCAGGCAGGTTGGCTTCAATAAGGGCAGGGCCGCTGTAGGGTGCTTGTTTTTTTTCAGCCATGACTCAGTGACCTTCCAGATAGAGGTCGATCCAGTTTTGCGCATAATCGACATTGTCGCTTTGGGCGTGACGCAGAAAAAATGCAACGATGGCCTCGACATCGCTTGGATCGCATGCCATGGTGTTGGCACGCAGTACGCTGAATCCGAGTTGGCTTGTATATTCGAGGTTGTCGATGCCCGCGTCATGGCACGCAAAATACACGGCCCGCAGGTGTTGCGTCAGCTCACGGGCGGGATAGCCGGCTGCGAGCGGATTGTCGCTTTCGTACCAACTGCGAGCGACCAGTTCGGTCCAGATGCGGCAATCGCGCCTCAGGATTTGGCTTTCCTGTTCCTTAGTGAATTCGATCATGGTGGTTCGGTATGCTGGCGATTATTAGGAAAGTGTCTGTATATCGAAATGGGCGTTGCCGGGATCGAAAAGACGGCCAATCAGGCCCGGCGTTTTGCGACTGAGGCTTGCAATCGCGTCCGTTGTCGTATCGTGCCAGTAGATGGTGCAGATGGCGTTGCCGAATAGATGGCATAGCTGGGCATTGGTGGCCGCTCGCATAAAACGGCTGAACGCGCGCGCGTCGTAATAGCGAAAATAGCATTGGATGCCATCGCTGTTTTTAACATACGCGTTTTTCTTCAACTGGAGCCTGACTTGCTCGGCAGGTGCAGCAGCCTCTACCAGCATCGAAACACCGCGCTGCCAGATGGTTTCCAGGAAGTCTTGCGCATTTCCGTGAAAATCGGCGCAAGACACTAGGTAAGGTGCGACGTTACGCAAGGTGATTGCCTTGTAGCCAGCGAAGAGGCAATCATGCGTAATGTCTGTTCGCTGCAAGTCGGCTAGTAGCGTATTGTCTTGCGCCGCATCATATAGCGCATAGAGTACCAAAGCTTTTTGTCCGATAAGCCGGGTAAGCACGTCTCTGTTTGTTTCGGTCAGCATCGTTACCTCATGATTGGCCGGGGACGACCACCATCGCGCCTTGCTCGGCCGCCGCGATCAGGCATGCTTCGTCCTTGTCGCGGCCGATGTGCACTGTTGCACAGCAGCCGACAACTATGCCGCTGCAACTTACCTTGTCACCCAGTCGTGCTGCGGGCTTGCCGTTGAATAGCACGGAAGACTCGCCTTCCACGATGGTTTCGACGCTTTGATTGTGCTGTACCTTGTCGCCCTTGCGCGCAGCCGGTAGTTTGCCGATCAAAACGTCGGTGCTGCCTTCGACAATTGGTCCTGCGGCCTTCTTGTGCGCGACGTCGTCCGTCTGCCTGGCTGCTGGCTGTCCCATGGTTTGATTCCTCTCGCTTAAATTTTATCGGGACCGGCATCTTGCGACGCAGTCCTTGAAGATTGCTGGATTGGCTGGCTGCCTGAGCTATCCATCACCCCCATTAGTTTGCTGGCTGCCGCAACGCCTTTGCCGCCGATTCCCAATGTGCTTGCCATGCCGGTGAGCTTGCCCAGCGTACTGAAAATATTTCCACCGCCGAGCAGCCCGCTCAAGTCGGTGCTTGCCGCTCCAGCCCCTGACGCTTGCGTGGTTTCCTCTTTGGACTCAGTCTCTGGTGGCGGTGGAGGCGCTTTCGCAGCACCGCAATTAATTTGCACCAGTCCGCTGTCGGCATTGATATGAGCGCTGCCCTGGATCTCGATATTGGTACCTTGAAGGAAAATGCTGCCGTCGCTGCGAAGGACGATCTTGGCGTTGCCGCAAGCCAGTTCCAGATGTTCACCCACTGTCGTGATGTGGGTCTGGCCGATCTTGCGCGTTTCAGTCTGGCCGATCGTGACGTCCTGGGTTTCTCCAATGGATACCGTGCGCGATTTACCCACCGTCAGGCGATCGACCATGCCGATCGCCGTGTTACGGATCATGCCCACAATCAGCGAGTAAGCCATGCCGATGTTGGTCATCCGCGCCAAGCCTATGTTTTCGATGTGGGCCATGCCGATGGTTTCGGTTTTTATCTTGCCGACTTTGATCGACCAATTGTTGCCGATGCTATCCGACTCGTTCTTTCCGACGGATTTATTCCTGTTCTTGCCGATGTCGATCGTTTCGTTGTCGGCGACATCCCGCTTTCGGCTCTTGCCGACGCTGATTGTTTCATTCAGGTCCACTCGCTCGGACCGGTTTTGATTGACGGTTATTTTTTCATCCAGATTCACCAGTTCGGTACGGTTACTGTGGATGGTAATATCTTCATTGCCGTCCACGATTTCGGTGCGTTTACCGTGCACCGTGATCGTTTCATCACGATCCACGGTTTCCGTGCGATCGCGCTTGATATGATTGGTCTCGTCGCGGTCGACGGTTTTGCGCCGGTCGTTGCCGACCCACTTGTCTTCATCGTGCTCGACTTCCGTGAGCTGGTCTTTTTCGGCGTGCAGCCACAATTGCTCTGCGCCTTTCTTGTCTTCGAAGCGCAGCGCGTTCGCGTTGTCGTAGCGACCGCCCGGCGTCGAGCGCGTCAGCACGCCGCTCTGGGTTTTATTGTCGGGCAGCGTCCACGGCGGCATCGTATTCGCGTTCGGCACCATGCCTGTAATAATCGGCCGGTCCGGCGAACCGTCGATAAACTGAATTAAAACTTCCGTGCCTATCCGGGGGATTGACGTCATGCCGAAATTCGAACCGGCCCACGGCGTGGCGACCCTTATCCACGCCGAGCTTTTTTCGTCGTTGCCGCCGGCGCGGTCCCAGTGGAATTGCACTCGCACGCGGCCATATTTGTCGGTGTGGATTTCCTCACCCTTCGGGCCGACGACGGTCGCGGTCTGGATGCCGTGAATTTTCGTTTCGACGCTGTTGTGATCGCGCCCGGCGCGCCACGGGATGATCTTGCGGATGCACGTCAGCGTGTTTTCATAGCGCGACGGCGCCGTCGCGCTGACGTGGTAATTGTTGCTGACGCTGTGGCGCACTTCGGTGATCAAAAATTCGCGCGCCTGCTTGTCGGCGCCGCTGCCGCTGGTATCGAAGTGACCGCTCAGGCGAAACCAGCGCCCCGGCATCGCCTGGCGGTTGTTGCCGGCACCTGTGAACTGTTTACCCGCCGCTTCCATTTCTTCCATGCGCAGTTGCGCCAGCGAGCGGCCGGCGTCGCCATTTTTAAAACCCAGCGCGCCGGTGTATTCGTAGGATTCGATATCGGGCACGGCGCCTTGCTTGTTCAAAGTCGGCAGTGTCGTGACGGCCGGGCGCGCCGACTTGAAATCGTAGGACGCCAGCGCGACGCTGCCTTCCGTGACCTGGCGCGACGGCGACCATTCGCCGATGCCGTCTTCCTCGAACGCGCCGGCATGGCGCTGGAACGGGATTTCGATATTGCCGTCGATTGGCGGCACGCTGGTGGTGTCGTCCGACAGCACCATCCTGTGGCCGCCGGGGCCGTGTTCGAACCAGTAGACGATGCCGGCGGCGACCCATTTCCGTTCCAGGTAATTGCTGTCGCTTTCGCCGTACTGGCAACTGTCGGTCATGACTTCGTCGCCGCTGCGCACGCGCCATTCCCAGTCGGCCAGGCCACCGTAGTCTCCGAAGATGCTGGAGGTCTGCTGGTACAAGGTCGTGTAATGGAACAGGTAGTTATCCTTGCGCATCTCCAGGTATTTGTACCAGGGGCCCAATTTCGCTTCGTAATACGAGACATTGCCGTCCACGGTTTTTAAACTGAAACTGAAGACGTGGCCGCAAAAATAGCGCAACGTGCCGTCGCGGCGCACCAGTTCCACGCACAGCTGCTTGCCCTGCAATGCCTTCAGTTCCAGGTTCGGGTCGTTCGACAGCAGTTCGACCGTGAATTCGAAAGGGCGCGACAGGGCTTCGAACGCGTCCAGGCGGTTCACCAGCAACTGGGCAGATGGACCGTCGCCTTGCGGGAACGACAGGCGCAGGATGCGGTCGTGTTGTCGGCCGCGAATCATCTGTTGCAGGGTTTGCGGCGCTTCGCTCATAGTGGTCCTGTCGCGGTGGGCGCAGGCGAACGGAAGCCGCCAAGCCTGGGCACGGGTTTTTAATCAGTACGTTGGAATGTCATCCGGAATCGCGTTGGCGAACGCCAAGGCGGCCAAGCCGTGACGGCTTGGCAACTGCGATTTTAGTTTCATTTTTAGCATCATGTTTTAATATTAACATGATTGCTTTGGCACACGTGATTCGATTGGGAAACCGATTCTGGAGGGGTAATGATATGGCGAACCGGGATTCCCGCTTTCGCGGCGGCCCGGCGATCCGGAATGACATTAAGGCAACAGCACCGCCAATTCCTGCGCGCCGCGCAACAGCACCGGTAAAAACTCTTTTTCCAGCTGCTCCACGCTGACCCTTGCCGCCTGCGCGCCGACGTTCAGCGCCGCCAGCACATTACCGGACGCACCGCGCACCGGCACGGCGATCGAACGCAAGCCCAGTTCCAGTTCCTCGTCGTTGACGGCATATCCCGCCTGGCGCACGCCAACTAAGATCTCGCGCAGGCGCTTTTGCGACACCACGGTGCGCTCCGTCATCGCGCGCAATTTCGTTTTCGCGAAATAAGCGTCGAGCTGCTCTGGCGCCATGTGCGCCAGCATCACGCGCCCCAGCGACGTGCAATAGGCGGGCAGGCGGCTGCCGGTATTGAGCGCCACCGACATCACGCGCGACGTCGCCGCGCGCGCCACATATAGCACTTCGCCATCGTCGAGCACGGCCAGCGAGCTTGATTCGTTCAGCGCCCGGCTGATGTTGTTCAGATAAGGCTGGGCCGACACCGTCAGCGGCGTCGACGACAGGTACGAATACCCCAGCGTCAGCACTTTCGGGCGCAGCGAAAAATTGTTCAATTCCGCGTCGACGTAGCCGAGCTGCTTCAAGGTATGCAGGCAGCGCCGCACGGCCGCGCGCGGAATCCCCGTCTTCTGGCTGATCTGCGCGATCGTCTGCGGGCGGCGCGAATCGCTGAACGCGCGCACCACGGCCAGGCCGCGCGCCAGCGACGTCATGAAACTGGGGTCGGTCAGCGCATCGATTTCTTCGGCGATCGTCAGTTCGCGCTCTTCCGCGACGTCGGCGGGTGTGGTCTTGGTGTCAATAGTCTTTGGCATGGCGTGATTTTAATGCACGAGGAGGACCCGATAGATCTTTTTTTCTTGACCTTTGAGCTTTCATGTCGATACACTTCGGTGTGCGGTAATCAATCATTAGTTCGATTATCGAACATATTAACGAACTCCAAGCCGCCCGGCAACTGCCGCGCGCATCACCGAGACGATAAAAATGATCGACAAAACTTTTGAATCACTGGAGCGGGCCGTGGCGGACATCCATGACGGCGCCACCGTCATGATCGGCGGCTTCGGCAACGCCGGCATGCCGTCGGCCCTGATCGATGCCCTGATCGCGCAAGGCGCGCGCGAACTCACCATCGTTAACAACAACGCCGGCAACGGCGAAACCGGCCTGGCCGCGCTGCTGAAGGCGAAACGGGTGCGCAAGATCGTCTGCTCGTTCCCGCGCCAGGCCGACTCCCAGGTCTTCGACGCCCTGTACCGCGCCGGCGAAATCGAGCTGGAACTGACGCCGCAGGGCAACCTGGCCGAGCGCATCCGCGCCGCCGGCGCCGGCATCGGCGGCTTCTTCTCGCCGACCGGTTATGGAACCCTGCTGGCCGAAGGCAAGGAAACCCGCCTGATCGATGGCCGCCACTACGTGCTCGAATCGCCGATCCACGCCGATTTCGCGCTGATCAAGGCGCTGCGCGGCGACCGCTGGGGCAACCTGGTGTACCGCAAGACGGCGCGCAACTTCGGCCCGATCATGGCGATGGCCGCCAAGACCACGATCGCGCAGGTGCAGCAGGTGGTGGCGCTGGGCGAACTCGATCCGGAAGCGATCGTCACCCCCGGCATCTTTGTACAACGCGTGGTCAAGGAGGCCGCATAATGAACCGCTATACCCGCGACCAGATCGCCGCCCTCGTAGCGCAAGACATTCCTGAAGGCGCCTACGTCAACCTCGGCATCGGCTTGCCGACCAAGGTCGCCAACTACCTGCCGGCCGACCGCGAAGTGTTCCTGCACAGCGAAAACGGCCTGCTCGGCATGGGACCGGCGCCCGCGCCAGGCGAAGAAGACGAGGACTTGATCAACGCTGGCAAGCAGCCGGTGACCTTGCTGACCGGCGGCTCCTACTTCCACCACGCCGATGCGTTCGCGATGATGCGCGGCGGCCACCTCGACGTCTGCGTGCTCGGCGCCTTCCAGGTTTCGGCCAGCGGTGATTTGGCCAACTGGCACACCGGCGCGCCGGACGCGATTCCCGCCGTCGGCGGCGCGATGGACCTGGCTATCGGCGCCAAGCAGGTCTTCGTCATGATGGACCACCAGACCAAGACTGGCGAGAGCAAGATCGTCAAGCAGTGCACTTACCCGCTGACCGGTGTCGGCTGCGTCAACCGCATCTATACGGACCTCGCCGTGCTGGATGTGACGCCGGCCGGCCTGGCCGTGCGCGAAATGGCCGAAGGTTTGACGTTCGAACAGCTGCAGGCAGTGACCGAGGCGGTGCTTCTGCCACTCACTATTTAACTGACTAAACAAAAGAGGTTTACGAATGAATGACGCTTTTATCTGTGATGCGATCCGCACGCCAATCGGCCGTTACGGCGGCGCCTTGAAGGACATGCGGGCCGATGATCTGGGTGCTGTTCCGCTGCGCGAACTGATGCGCCGCAATCCGGGCGTGGACTGGAAGCTGGTCGATGACGTGATCTACGGTTGCGCCAACCAGGCCGGCGAAGACAACCGCAACGTCGCGCGCATGTCGTCCTTGCTGGCCGGCTTGCCGCTCGAAGTACCGGGTTCCACGATTAATCGCCTGTGCGGTTCCGGCATGGACGCCGTCGGCACGGCTGCGCGCGCGATCCAGTCCGGCGACGCTTCGCTGATGATCGCTGGCGGCGTCGAATCGATGACGCGCGCGCCTTTCGTCATGGGCAAGGCGGATGCTGCCTTCTCTCGTAGCGCTGCGATCTACGACACGACGATCGGCTGGCGTTTCCCGAACAAGGTCATGAAGGAACTGTACGGTGTCGACGCGATGCCGGAAACGGCGGAGAATGTGGCGGATGACTTCAACATCAGCCGCGCCGACCAGGACCAATTTGCTCTGGCCAGCCAGGCCAAGACGGCGCGCGCGCAGCGCGACGGCCTGTTTAATGAAGAAATCGTGCCGGTGCTGCTGCCGCAGAAAAAAGGCGATCCAATCAGCTTCGCGCAAGATGAACATCCACGTGAAACCAGCATCGAGACGCTGGCGAAACTGAAGGGCGTGGTACGGGGCGACGGCAGCGTCACGGCCGGTAACGCGTCCGGCGTCAACGATGGCGCCTGCGCCTTGCTGATCGCCAGTGCCGAAGCGGCGAAACAGCACGGCCTGACGCCGCGCGCGCGCATCGTCGGCATGGCGACCGCCGGCGTGGCGCCGCGCGTGATGGGCATCGGCCCGGCGCCTGCGACGCAAAAACTGTTGCGCCAGCTGGGCATGACGCTGGACCAGATGGATGTGATCGAACTGAATGAAGCGTTCGCATCGCAGGGATTGGCGGTGTTGCGCGAACTGGGCTTGCAGGACAACGACCCGCGCGTCAACCCGAACGGCGGCGCCATCGCCCTCGGCCACCCGCTCGGCATGAGCGGCGCGCGCCTGGTGACGACCGCGATGTACCAGTTGCACCGCACGGGCGGCCGCTATGCCCTGTGCACGATGTGCATCGGCGTGGGGCAGGGGATTGCGATCGTGATTGAGCGGGTTTAAAAAAAATCAGAGGCAAAATCTGGGGTCAGACCCAGGGGTCTGACCCCGGCACTTGCCTCTGATTTTAAAATGATAAAAACAAGCAGGAGACAAAAAATGACAACACATAAAATCACAAGGAGGCTCCCACCATGCTAGGCAACCTGGTAGGCGTCCTCTTCGACGGCATTGCCTATGGCAGTCTGCTGTTCCTCATCAGCGTCGGCCTGTCGGTGACGATGGGCCTGATGAACTTCGTTAATCTGGCCCACGGCGCCTTCGCCATGCTGGGCGGTTATGTCTGCGTCACCGTGCTGACGCGCCTCGGCCTGCCGTTCCTCGCATCGCTGCCGCTGGCCTTCCTGGCCGCCGCCGTCGCCGGCCTGATACTGGAGCGCCTGCTGTACCGGCGTCTCTATAAAGCCAGCCACCTGGACCAGGTGCTGTTCTCGATCGGCCTGACCTTCATGGCGGTGGCCGGCGCGACCTGGCTGTTCGGCCCGACGCAGCAACCGGTGAATCTGCCGGACTGGCTGCGCGGACAAGTGTCGCTGCTCGGACTGGAAGTGGGCGCCTACCGCCTGTTCCTGATCGGCGTCGTCGTCGTCGTCACCATCGCACTCGGCCTGCTGATCGAGCGTACCCGCTTCGGCGCGCAGATTCGCGCCTCGGTCGACAACCAGGTCGCCGCCGTCGGCCTGGGCATCAACGTCAGCCGCGTGTTCAGCCTGACCTTCGCGCTCGGCTCCGGCCTGGCCGGCCTCGGTGGCGGCCTCGGGATCGACGTGCTGGGACTCGACCCCACTTTCCCGATCAAGTACATGGTTTATTTCCTGCTGGTGGTTGCCGTCGGCGGTGCCGGCACGATCAAGGGACCGCTGGTCGCCGCGCTGATCCTCGGCGTGTTCGATGTGGCCGGCAAATACTATGTGCCGCAAATCGGCGCCTTCGTCATCTACGGCTTGATGGTGGTGTTGCTGATCCTGTTCCCCGCCGGCCTGTTGAGGAGAAAAGCATGAACGCCTTCAGTTCCGCCACCACGGCGGCGCCGGCCGACCCGGCAAGCACACCGAAGCCCGTCGCCAGCACGCTGCGCCTGCCGAACGACCGCTGGAAGCCGCTCGAAATCGCCTTCTGGCTGCTGCCGGTGGCCGCATATTTCGCCTTCTCCGGCTACCTCGTCCTGATCAGCCAGATCATGATCGTCGGCCTGTTCGCATTGTCGCTCGACCTGATCCTCGGCTATGCCGGCATCGTCTCGCTCGGCCACGCCGCCTTCTTCGGACTTGGCGCCTACACGGCCGGCCTGCTGTCGGTGCACGGCTGGAGCGAACCGTTCAGCGGCCTGCTGGCCGGCGCCATCGTCGCCGGCCTGTTCGGCTTCGTCACCAGTTTTCTGGTCGTGCGCGGCCAGGACCTGACGCGCCTGATGGTCACGCTCGGCATCGGCCTGATGCTGTTCGAAGCCGCGAACAAGGCCGCCTTCATCACCGGCGGCGTCGACGGCTTGTCCGGCATGATGGTCGGTAAACTGTTCGGCGTGTTCGAGTTCGACCTGAACGGCAACACCGCATACTTTTACAGCCTGGCGGTGTTATTTATCCTGTTCGTCGTGCTGCGCCGGCTGGTCAACTCTCCGTTCGGCATGAGTTTGATCGGCATCCGCGAAGGCGGGCGCCGCATGCCGGCCATCGGCGTCGACGTCAACCGCCGCCTGAGCGCGATCTTCACCGTCAGCGCGGCGGTGGCAGGTGTCGCCGGCGCCTTGCTGGCGCAGACCACGCAGTTCGTCGGCCTCGACATGCTGGGCTTCCCCCGTTCGGCCGAACTGCTGATCATGCTGGTACTGGGCGGCACCGGCCGCCTGTACGGCGCGCTGATCGGAGCCGCCGTCTTCATGCTGGCGCAGGATTACATCTCCGGCCTGAATCCCGCCTACTGGCAGTTTTATATCGGCCTGCTGCTGGTGCTGATCGTGCTGTTCGCGCGCGGCGGCGTGCTGGGCGGACTGGAAAAGGTATGGCAGCGCATCAAACCATCGGCGAAGGAGCAGGCATGAGCACGACGAGCGACACCACGCTGCGCACCGAAGGACTGTCCAAGCACTGGGGCAGCTTCAAGGCCAACAGCGACGTATCCCTGACCTTCGCGCCCGGCGCGCGCCATGCGCTGATCGGTCCGAACGGCGCCGGCAAGACCACGTTTATCAACCTGCTGACGGGCGGCTTTCTGCCCAGCGGCGGCAAGGTCTACCTGGGTGGACAGGACATCACGAACCTGCCGCAGCACACCCGCGTCAAACTGGGCATGACGCGCACCTTCCAGATCAACACCCTGTTCGCCGGCATGACGGTGCTCGAATCGGTCGCGCTGGCGATCTGCGAGCGGCGCGGCCTGCAATCGGTCTGGTACAAGACGGTCGCCAACCACGCCGACGTCATCGACGAGGCGATGGCATTGCTCGCTACATTAAAACTGAGCGCGGAAGCGAACAGCGTCACGCGCAGCATGGCCTATGGTAAGCAGCGCCTGGTCGAAATCGCGCTGGCGCTGGCGACCAAGCCGAAAATTTTATTATTGGACGAACCGGCCGCCGGCATCCCGTCCGGCGAGAGCAAGGAACTGTTCGAAGTGCTGGCGCAATTGCCACGCGACGTCACCGTCGTCTTCATCGAGCACGACATGGGACTGGTGTTCCGCTTCGCCGACCGCATCACGGTGCTGGTGGGCGGCAAGGTCCTGACCGAGGGCACGCCGGCGGAAATCGCGGCGGACCCGCGCGTAAAAGAAGTGTACCTGGGGGAGGCCGAACATGACTGAGCTGCTTGCGCTCGACAAGGTCACCGCCGGTTACGGCGAGTCGATCGTGCTGGAAGATGTATCGTTCGCGATGAACGAAGGAGACAGCCTGGCGCTGCTGGGCCGCAACGGCGTCGGCAAGACCAGTTTGCTGGTGACGATGATGGGCTTGACGCGCCTGCACAAGGGGAATATCCGCTGGGCCGGCGCCGACATCGCGCGCGTGCCTACTTATCAACGCTCGCGCTCCGGCCTGGGCTGGGTGCCGCAGGAACGCCACATGTTCCCGTCGCTGACGGTCGAAGAACATTTGACGGTCGTCGCACGGCCTGGTGTCTGGAACCTCAAGAAAATCTACGAGATTTTCCCGAGGCTGCTGGAACGGCGCAGCAACATGGGCAACCAGTTATCCGGCGGCGAACAGCAGATGGTAGCCATTGCGCGCGCCCTGATGACGAACCCGCGCATCCTGCTGCTGGACGAACCGATGGAAGGGCTGGCGCCGATCATCGTGCAGGAATTGATGCGCGTGATCCGCAAGCTGGTCAGCGAAGAAGGCATGTCCGTGATCGTCGTCGAACAGCACGCGCGCCTTGCCCTGTCGCTGACCAAGCGCGCCATCGTGCTCGACCGCGGCCGCATCGTGCACGACTCCGACAGCGCCAGTTTGCTGGCCGATGGCGACAAGCTGGACAAGCTGGTGGCCGTCGCGTAGCGATATACCTGCTGAAAAAACAGGAGCCAGGTCCATTGGGCCTGGCTCCTGTTTTTTTTGGGCCAAACCAGATACAAAATCTGGGGATCGACGGTAATGCCGTTAAGTTAAGGCCACAGACCGTAGAGCTGTCATTCCCGCGAAAGCGGGAATCCCATTGCTTATGTGATCAAACTATCTTGACGAACACCGGCCTGAAAATCAGGGGCTCGGGGTCAGTTCCGGCATTTGCAGCGGGCTCGGGGTCAGTTCCGGCATTTGCAGCGGAGGCGCAGGGTCAGTTCCGGCATTCAGAAATTTCTCGTGGTAGTTTGGCCAATTGCCGGAACTGACCCCAATGCCCAACGGCGCCGGCTATCTCAGGTGCGACGGCGTCGGATCGCCGTGTCCTGTTGTCGAAATTGTTTGCCGTGCCGCGCCGATATTGTTATAGTTAATTCATCGGTGGATGAATTAATTGGGGCGGGCGATGCAAGGCCGCTGCGAAGAGCGGCCCGGGGCGGAAAGGATAGGGGGCGGCAGGGGGGCTTATTTACCCAGGCACACCGCTTCGAAGCCGGCGGCGCAGTAATCGATCAGGCGCGGCGCGATGGCGGCGATGTCGGAGGAGCGGCACAGGCCGTCCGACAGGTGGTCCAGGCGGCCGGTGTCGGACAGCGTCAGCGTCAGCGAGCCGGTCAGGAAGTGATAGCTCCAGAACAGGTCGGCGCGCCGGGCGCCGGGCAGGATGCGTTGCAGCAGGTCGATCAGGCGCAGCACGACCGGGTCGAAATGACGCGTCATCGTCACCGTGCCCCAGTCGCGCGAATTGTTGACCAGTGCGCCCAGCGCAAAGTAATTCTTCCAGCCCCGGTCGCTGTGCCGTTCGCGGTCCAGCAGCGGCATCAGGAAGGCGGTGACCACGCCTTTGACCGTCATCCGGTCGCCGTGCTCCTGTTCGTACTGGTTCATCGCCTCCATCCGTTCGGTGTTGATCAGGTCGGCGCGCCGCGAAAACACGGCATCGAACAAGCCTTGCTTGGTGTTGAAATAATAGTGGGCCAGCGCCGCGTCCACTTGCGCCTGGGCGGCCACGGCGCGCACGGTCACGCCGTGGAAGCCGTGCAATGAAAACAGCAGTTCGGCCGCGTCGAGGATGCGCACGGCCGTGTCGGCATGCTCGGCGCTCTTGCGCGGGCGGCCGACGCCGGCCGAACGCGGCCGCTCGCTGGCGGCGGTGCTCGGTTCGGTGATGGAGGATGGGCTTGATTTCATGTGTGATAACGAGAGGAGAATGGCATGCATTTTGTTGACGCATTTTACACGAGCGACGATGGCCTGAAACTGTACGCGCGCGATTATCGGCACCCCGATCCGCAGGCGCCGGTGGTGCTGTGCCTGCATGGCTTGACCCGCAACAGCAAGGATTTTACGCAGTTGGCGGCGCATCTGGCCAGGCGCTATCGTGTGATCTGCCCGGACCAGCGCGGCCGCGGCCATTCGGCGCGCGATCCCAAACCAGAGCAGTACCGGCCGGAACGCTACGTGCAGGACATGTGGCGCCTGCTCGACTCGCTCGGCATCCGGCGCGTGGCGCTGGTCGGCACGTCGCTGGGCGGGCTGATGGCGATGATGATGGCTGCGCAGGACCGGGAGCGCATCGCCGGCGCCGTGTTGAACGACATCGGTCCGGAAATCGACCCGGCCGGACTGGCGCGCATCGCTTCCTATGTCGGCAAGCTGGCGCCGCTGCATACCTGGGAGCAGGCGGTGACGCGTACGGCCGAGATCAACGGTTGCGCCTTCCCCGATTTCACGCAGGCCGACTGGCTCGCGATGACGGCGAATACCTACCGGATCGACGACGGCGTGCCGAGCACGGACTACGATCCGGCCATCGCGCAGGGCGTGGCCAATGGTTCGGCGGCTCCAGTGCTGTGGCCCCTGTTCGAGAGGCTTGCCGGCGTATCTCTGCTGTCCGTGCGCGGCGAACTGTCCGACCTGTTCTCGCGCCGCACGATGCTGCAGATGCGCGAGCGGATGCCGGGCCTGGCGACGGTTGAAGTGCCGCGCGTCGGCCATGCGCCGACACTGGACGAGCCGCAGGCGCGCGCCGCCATCGACGTCTTCCTCGGCGGGCTGCAATAGCGCTACGCACGCCGCGCGCGGGCGCGCGCGGCGCGCCTTGGTTTAGAACCAGTAATTCACGTCGAACGAGAGTTGGCGGAACCCTTCGCCCGGGCGCGGAGAGGTCGCGCCCAGCGCGCTGCCGGTGAGGAAGGGCGCGTAGCCGCCGTTGCTGTCGTTCTTGAAGCGGGTGAACATCACGCCGGCGAAGGTGTTCTTGCCCAGCATGTAGTCGTAGCCCAGGTTGAACTGCCTGGCGCCGCTGGCGTCCAGGTTCGACGTGTTGCCGGCGCGCGTGTAGGTGACGTAGGCGGCGTGCGGCCCCCAGCTGTAGCTGGCCGGCAGTTCGATCACGCCGCGTTTGGCATCCTGCGCCACGCCGGGAATGCCGTTCTTGACCTTGGTGTTGTCGTACACCAGGCCCAGTTTCAGGCCGGTGTCGAAGGTGTAGCCGACGCCGGCGCGCACGCCGGTCTTGTCCAGCGGGCCGACATACGGCGCCGCCACGGCCGCGCCCTGCACCTTGGTGTTGAAGGCGCTGAGCGAGGCCGTCAGCGGACCGCCGTTGTAGCGCAGGCGCCCATACCAGGTGCCGCCGGACGCGTAATCGACCGCGCAACCGGCGCAACCGAAGTGGTTTTCGTCGCCGGCCGCATTTTTAGTGTAGGCGACGCTGCCGTCAAAGCCGTTGACCGGCGCGCTGTCCCAGCGCAGCACGTTTTGCGAGCGGGTGATGCCGAAGGTCGTGAAGTTGCCGCCCTTGGTACCCACTTCGCTCAGCAGGTTGAAGGTGGCCAGGCCGTTGCCGTCCCAGGCGCGATAGCCTTCGCCGGCGCCCTTGATGCCGAGGTAAGGCATCGACAGCGTGTCCGCGTAATACAGCGTCGATTTGCCGAAATAAATGCTGCCGAAGCTGCCGGCGATGCCGGCATAGGTATCGCCGTCGGCCCAGCCGGTGGCGCTGGCCACGTTGCTGGCCGAGCCGGGGATCAGCGGCGTGCTCGGCCGGGTGTCGGTGGTGAAGCGGCTTTCGACGCGGAAGATCGCCTTGATGCCCTGACCGAGGTCGGTGTTGCCCGAGAAGATGAGGCGCGACGTGTTGTCGTCGATGCGTATCTCGTTCTTGACGGCGCGCGTGGTGTTGCTCACTTCGCCATTTTTCAGGCCGACGGCGAACAGGCCGTTGATGCTCAGGTTGGTGCTGCTGCCGACGGCGAAATCGACTGCCTGGGCGGCCAGTGGCGCTGCGGCGGCCAGTGCGACGGCCGTGGCGATGATCTTCTTTTGCATGGTGCTTCCTTTTCTACGGGTTGGAGATGACACGGTGGGTGATGCAGTCCGCCGGCGTGACCGCGCCTGCCTGTCTGGCCGGCATGGCGCTGGTGACGCTGGTGGATGGGAAGGACGGGCCGGCGGCCACGGACGGCGCGGGCCGTCAGTGGCGCATGGCCGTGCTCAATCGCCGCTGCGCGCCGCGAGCGGCGCTCCTTGCTGTCGGGGGCGGATAGGCGCGCCGGATGGCGCGTGCTGGAAAACGGTGCGGCTGTGCATGTGGATGTCTCCTGATTGTTTTTGGCGCCGACGATGAGATGACTTGTTGTCTGTTTATTATTTCATTTGTCGGTGAATAAAACTATAGCGCCGAAAAAAAATGACAGCAAGCAAAAAACGCGGTCAGGCAGCCGATCGCGCACCGGAGTAGTGCGTGAATCGCCGTGGTTTACAGAATGAGCCCAGGGGGTTTTTTGCCTTTTTGCGCTGTTCTTGCGAAATATTTGCATATTTTTGTAAGAAAACAACACATTTTCACTATGTTCATCCCTGCGCTTCCGCAGCTGCCACGCCTCCCGCGATTCTTGCATTCTAAAAATTGTGCTTGCCTAGCCGCCAGGCAATCGCTATAGTTTATTCACCGATGAATGAATTAAATGCCAAAGAAGCTGAAATCGGGTAAAAACTTTCAACCAGAAGCCGCGGTACAGCGACAAGACAAACCATGACAGGGGACGCGATGCACGACATCGTTTTGGAAACAACAGGCTTGACGAAGCAATTCGCCGGCTTCACGGCGGTCGATCACGTCGATCTGCGGGTGCGGCGCGGACACATCCACGCGCTGATCGGCCCCAACGGCGCGGGCAAGACCACCTGCTTCAATTTGCTCACCAAGTTTTTGACGCCCAGCGAGGGCTGCATCCTGTTCAACGGGCGCGATATCACCGGCCTGCGCCCGGCGCAGATCGCGCGCGAGGGCGTGATCCGTTCCTTCCAGATCTCGGCCGTGTTTCCGCATTTGACGGTGCTGGCCAATGTGCGCATCGGCCTGCAGCGCAGCCTGGGCACCAGCTTCATGTTCTGGCGCAGCGACCGTTCGCTGCGCACGCTGGACGGGCGCGCCATGGCATTGCTGGAGCAGGTGGGACTGGAAAAATTCGCCGACGCGCTGACCGTCGATCTGCCCTACGGCCGCAAGCGCGCGCTGGAAATCGCGACCACCTTGGCGATGGACCCGGAACTGATGCTGCTCGACGAGCCGACCCAGGGCATGGGCCACGAGGATGTGCACCTGGTCGCGGAGTTGATCAAAAAAGTCAGCGCCGGCCGCACGGTGCTCATGGTCGAACACAATATGAGCGTGGTGTCCGGCATTTGCGACCGCATCTCGGTGCTGCAGCGCGGCGCGCTGCTGGCCGAGGGCACGTATGCCGAGGTGTCCGCCAATGCGCAGGTGATGCAAGCCTACATGGGCAGCGATGCCGCCGAACTGGAGGCCGCGTAATGCAAGCGGCACTGGAAATCACGAACCTGCACGCCTGGTATGGCGAATCGCACATCCTGCACGACGTCAGCCTGACGGTGGGTGAAGGCGAAGTAGTGGCGCTGCTGGGCCGCAACGGTGCCGGCCGCACGACGATGCTGCGCGCCATCATGGGCCACACGGGCTCGATCATGGTGCACGGCCGGCAGGCGCTGGAACTGCCGGCGCACCGCGTCGCCCACCTCGGCGTCGGTTACTGCCCGGAAGAACGCGCCATCTTCTCTTCGCTGTCGACCGAGGAAAATTTGATGCTGCCGCCGCAACTGGCGACCGGTCAGAAGGGCATGTCGATCGCCGAAATCTATGCGATGTTCCCGAACCTGGAAGAGCGCAGGCACAGCCAGGGCACGCGGCTGTCCGGCGGTGAGCAGCAGATGCTGGCCGTGGCGCGCATTCTGCGCACCGGCGCGCGCCTGCTGCTGCTCGATGAAATTTCGGAAGGGCTGGCGCCCGTCATCGTGCAGGCGCTGGCGCGCATGATACGCATGCTCAAGGCGCAGGGCTACACCATCGTCATGGTCGAACAGAATTTTCGTTTCGCCGCGCCGCTGGCGGACCGGTTTTATGTGATGGAGCATGGCCAGATCGTCGACACCTTCGCCTCGTCCGAACTGGCGCAGCGCATGCCATCGCTGTCCGAACTGCTGGGCGTCTGACGCCGCGCGTACCCGATTCAACACCAAAACTATTCTTATAACGGAGCACATATGAAACGCAAACTGATGGTAGTGGCGCTGGGCGCCGCCTGCGCGCTGGGCGCGCATACGGGCGCAGCGGCCCAGATTTCAGGCGACAAGATCAGGATCGGCTTCATCACCGACATGTCCGGCACCTACGCGGACATGGACGGCGCCGGCGGCGTGGAGGCGATCAAGCTGGCCATTGCCGACATCGGCGGCGCCATCGACGGCAAGAAGGTCGAACTGCTGGTGGCCGATCACCAGAACAAGGCCGACATCGCCGCCGGCAAGGCGCGCGAGTGGTTCGACCAGCAGGGCGTGGACATGCTGCTGGGCGGCGTCAATTCCGGCGCCAGCCTGGCCATGGCCAAGGTGGCGGCGGAAAAGAAAAAAGTGTTCATGTCGGTCGGCGCCGGCACGGCCCGGCTGACCAACGAGGAGTGTTCCGCCTACACCGTACATTACGCGTATGACACCGTCGCGCTGGCGCGCGGCACCGGCGCCGCGCTGATGAAGCAGGGCGCCAGGTCCTGGTACTTCCTCACCGCCGATTACGCGTTCGGCGCCTCGCTCGAGAAGGACACGAGCGACATCGTCAAGGCTGGCGGCGGCAAGGTGGCGGGCAGCGTGCGCCACCCGCTGGCCGCGTCCGATTTTTCGTCCTTCCTGTTGCAGGCGCAGGCATCGAAGGCGCAGGTGCTGGGCCTGGCCAACGCCGGCGGCGATACCGTCAACGCGATCAAGGCGGCCAACGAATTCGGCGTGACCAAGGGCATGAAGCTGGCCGGCCTGCTGATGACGATCAACGATATCCACGCGCTCGGCCTGAACGTCACCCAGGGCATGTACCTGACCGACGCCTGGTACTGGGACATCTCGCCGGCCTCGCGCGCCTGGTCGAAGCGCTATTTCGACAAAATGAAAAAGGAGGCATCGATGGCGCAGGCTGGCGATTATTCGGCCGCCCTGACGTACCTGAAAGCCGTCAAGGCGACCGGCACGGACGACAGCGACAAGGTGATGGCCTACATGAAGGCGAACAGGATCAACGACATGTTCACGGCCAATGGCGAGATCCGTCCCGACGGGCGCATGGTGCATGACATGTACCTGATGGAAGTGAAAAAGCCGGCCGAATCGAAATACCCGTGGGATTACTACAAGGTCGCCGCCGTCATCCCCGGCGCATCGGCCTACATGACCAAGGCCGAAACCAAGTGCGCGCTGTGGAAGTGAGGCAGGGTTGACCATGGAAATCCTCGGCATCCCCATGCAGGCGATGATGAGCCAATTGCTGCTCGGCCTCGTCAACGGCTCGTTCTACGCCCTGCTGTCGCTGGGCCTGGCCGTCATCTTCGGCCTGCTCAACGTGATCAATTTTTCGCACGGCGCGCTGTACATGCTGGGCGCCTTCCTGGCCTGGATGGGCCAGCGTTATCTCGGCCTGTCGTACTGGGCCATGCTGCTGGCCGCGCCGCTGGCGGTGGGCGTGCTGGGCATCGTGCTGGAAAAGACGATGCTGCGCCGCCTGTACCGGCTCGACCATCTGTACGGCCTGCTGCTGACCTTCGGCTTCACCTTGCTGCTGGAAGGCTTGCTGCGTTCCTGCTTCGGCGTGTCCGGCCAGCCGTACGCGGTGCCGGATCTGCTGGCCGGCGCCAGCGACCTCGGGTTCATGGTCTTGCCGAACTACCGGGCCTGGGTGGTGCTGGTCTCGCTGGCCGTCTGTCTCGGCACCTGGTTCGTCATCGAAAAGACGCGGCTGGGCGCCTACCTGCGCGCCGGCACGGAAAACCCGAAGATGGTCGAAGCGTTCGGCGTCAACGTGCCGCTGATGGTGACCTTGACCTATGGTTTCGGCGTCGCCCTGGCCGGCCTGGCCGGCGTGCTGGCCGCGCCGATCATCCAGGTCTCGCCGCTGATGGGTTCCAACCTGATCATCGTCGTGTTCGCGGTGGTCGTCATCGGCGGCATGGGCTCGATACTCGGTTCCATCGTCACCGGGCTGGGACTGGGCGTGGTCGAAGGAGTCACGCGCGTGTTCTATCCGGAAGGCTCGGCCACCGTCGTCTTCGTCGTGATGATCGTCGTGCTGCTGCTGCGTCCCGCCGGCCTGTTTGGCCAGCAACCATAAACCGACTCCAGGAACTTCGCATGAACAATAAACTCGCCTGTGGCCTGGCGTGCGCCGCCGCATTGGCCGCGCCCTTCGTCGGCTACCCGGTACTGTTGATGAGCTTGCTGTGCTTCGCACTGTTCGCCTGCTCGTTCAACCTGCTGATCGGTTTTACGGGACTGCTGTCCTTCGGCCACGCCGCCTTTCTCGGCGGCGCCGGCTACACGGCCGGTTACGCGCTGCGCACGCTGGGCTGGCCCGTGCTGCCCAGTCTCGCGCTGGGCGTGGCCGCCGGCGCCGGCATCGGGCTGGTCGTCGGCGCGCTGGCGATACGTCGCCAGGGCATCTATTTTTCGATGATCACGCTGGCGCTGGCGCAGCTCGTGTACTTCATCTGCCTGCGCCTGCCGTACACGGGCGGCGAGGATGGCATGCAGGGCGTGCCGCGCGGCACGCTGTTCGGCATCCTCGACCTGGGCAACGATGTGACGATGTATTACGTGGTGCTGGCGATCGCCGCCGGCGCCTATGCGCTGGTGATGCGCATCGTGCACTCGCCGTTCGGGCAGGTGCTGCGCGCGATCAAGGAAAACGAGCCGCGCGCCATTTCGCTCGGCTACGAGGTCGATCGCTACAAGCTGCTGGCCTTCGTGCTGTCGGCCGCGCTGGCCGGGCTGGCCGGCGCCTGCAAGACGCTGGCGCTGGGCGCCGAAACGCTGACCGATGTGCACTGGAGCATGTCCGGCCTGGTGATCCTGATGACGCTTGTCGGCGGCATGGGTACGCTGGCCGGCCCGGTGGTGGGCGCCGTGCTGATCATCGCGCTGGAACACAAGCTGGGGGATCTCGGCAGTTTTCTCGCGTCGCTGACCGGGCTGGAATGGTTCGCCGGCCTGGGCGAATCGGTCGGCATGGTGACCGGATTGATCTTCATCGTCTGCGTGCTGCTGTTCCGGCGCGGCATTGTCGGCGAATGGCTGGCGCGCCGTGCCGCCTAAACCCGGATCGAATCGTCGTTGATAACAATTGGGAGACATCATGAATGCGGTATTTAAAAGTGTAGTCACGGGCCTGGTGTTGATGGCCGGGCAGGCCGTCGGGCACGCGGGCGAGCGCGGTTCGGCGCAGGAGGCCACGGCGCTGGTGCAGCGCGCCGCGGCCTACATGAAGGCCAACGGCAAGGACAGGCTGCTGGCCGAAGCGAGCAAGCAGAAGGGCCAGTTCATCGACCGCGACCTGTACCTGAGCGTGTACGACATGAACGGCAAGGTGCTCGCGCACGGCGCCAACGCGCGCCTGGTCGGCATCGACGCGACGCAGGTGCGCGACGCCGACCAGAAATATTTTGTGCAAGAGATCCTGTCCAGGGCCAGGACGGCCGGCACCGGCTGGGTCGATTACAAGTGGGTCGATCCGGTCTCGAAAAAGATCGAGGACAAGGCGACTTACCTGCTCAAGAGCGGCGACGTCGTCATCGCCTCCGGCTACTACAAGCAATAAGCGGCGCCACGCCAATTTTTCCTCACACGTCAGAAAGCAAACCATGCCGCATCCCATCCCCGTGCCGAGCCCCTCGGCCTACGCCTATCCTCTGCTGATCAAGCAGCTGTTGCACACGCCGGCGGCCACCGCCGCCGGGCAGCAGATCGTCTATCGCGGCCGGCAGCGCAACAGTTACGCCGACCTGATCGCGCGCATCGGCCGCCTGGCCAACGCCTTGGCCGCGCTGGACATCGCGCCCGGCAGCACCGTCGCCGTGATGGACTGGGACAGCCACCGCTACCTTGAAACTTTTTTTGCCGTGCCGATGATGGGCGCCGTGCTACAGACGGTCAACATCCGCCTGGCGCCCGAGCAGATCGCCTACACGCTGAACCACGCCGGCGCCGACATCGTGCTGGTCCACGCGGACTTCCTGCCGGTGCTGGAAACCATCCATGCCGAACTGGCCAGCGTCAGGCAGTTCGTGCTGATACGCGACGACGACACTGCCACGCCCGCGACGCCGATCGCCTTCGCGGGAGAATACGAAGCATTGCTGGCGGCGGCCGGCAGCGATTACGCCTTCCCGGACTTCGACGAAAACACGCGCGCCACCACCTTTTATACGACCGGCACCACGGGATTGCCCAAGGGCGTGTACTTCAGCCACCGGCAACTGGTGCTGCACACGCTGGCCATGGCGGGCGCGCTGGGCACGGCGGCCGGGCAGGGGCGCGTGCACCGGGGCGACGTCTACATGCCGATCACGCCCATGTTCCACGTGCACGCGTGGGGCATGCCCTATGTCGCCACCATGCTGGGTCTAAAACAGGTCTATCCGGGCCGCTACCAGCCGGACGCCTTGCTGCGCCTGATCGCCGACGAAGGCGTGACCTTTACGCACTGCGTGCCGACCATCCTGCACATGCTGCTTGCCAGCCCGGCCGCGCGCGATGTCGACCTGTCCGGCCTGAAGATGATCGTCGGCGGCGCGGCGCTGCCCAAAGGGCTGGCGCTCTCCGCGATGGCGCGCGGCATGGACGTGTTTACCGGCTACGGCATGTCCGAAACCTGCCCGATCCTGACGCTGGCGCAACTGCGCCCCGACGCGCCGCAAGGTGCCGGCGCCCAGGCCGACCTGCGCATCAAGGCGGGCTACCCGGTGCCGCTGGTCGAGCTGCGCGCGGTCGACGGCGCGATGCGCGACGTGGCGCGCGACGGCCGCGCCAGCGGAGAAATCGTCGTGCGCACGCCATGGCTGACGCAGGGCTACCTGGGCAACCCGGAAGCGTCCGATGCGCTGTGGGAGGGCGGCTATCTGCACACGGGAGATTTGGGCGCGATAGACGGCAACGGCCTGCTACAGGTGACCGACCGCATCAAGGATGTGATCAAGACCGGCGGCGAATGGGTGTCGTCGCTGGCACTGGAGAGCATTATTTCCCAGCACCCGGCCGTCAACGAGGCAGCCGTGATCGGCGTGCCGGACGATAAATGGGGCGAGCGTCCCCTGGCCCTGATCGTGCTGCGCAGCGGAGCCGAGGCCACCGCGCAGCAGATCCGCGACCACGTGCAACGCTACGCGGAACAGGGGCAGGTGTCGCGTTATGCGGTGCCTGACCAGGTCCGTTTCGTCGCATCGCTCGATCGCACCAGCGTCGGCAAGATCGACAAGAAGGCGCTGCGCGCGGCATTGGCAGGCTGACACGCCAATCTCCTGGCATTGCTCAAAGATTGTTGACTCAGTCAGCAATCGAATGCAAAATCACCATGATCACACTTCCGGAGTTTTCATGGCAGCCCATTTTTCCAGCGACCGCGTTGCGACGGTTCGCTCGTTCAACCGCTTTTTCACGCGACATATCGGCGTGTTGCGAGAAGGGCTGTTGCACAGCGAATTCACGCTGACCGAGATGCGCGTGCTGTACGAGCTGGCGCACCATGGAGACCGGCAACCGGCCATACTGTCGCGCGAACTTGGACTGGACAGCGGTTACCTGAGCCGCATCGTCAGCAAATTCGAAAGCGCGGAACTGGTGACGCGGGTGCCGTCGGCCACCGACGGCCGCGTCAAGCTGTTGCGCATGACGGAGCACGGTCGCGCTGTCTACGAACCGCTGGACCGCCGTTCGCGTGAAGAGATTGGAGAAATGCTGTCGCACCTCGACGAGTCTGGCCAACTGCGCCTGCTCGACGCCATGGGCACGATCCGCGAGCTGCTCGACCAGCAGGACGGGATGAAATATGCCCAACCTTTCGTCCTGCGCGCGCACCGTCCCGGCGACATGGAGTGGATTACCCGCCGCCACGGCCAGTTTTATGAGAAACAACAGGGATGGGACAGCAGTTTTGAAACGCTGGTCGGCCAGATCTGCCAGGACTTCGAACGCAACTTCGATCCGGCTTGGGAGCATTGCTGGATCGCCGAGATGGCCGGCAAACCGGTAGGCTCGATCGCGGTGGCACGCAGTGGCGACGAAGGCGTCGCCAAGCTGCGCCTGCTGCTGGTGGAGGAAGAGGCGCGCGGCCACGGACTGGGTGCGCGCCTGGTGGACGAATGCCACCGTTTCGCCCGCGCCGCCGGCTACCGCAAGATGCGCCTATGGACCACGGACCAGCAAAAGGAAGCCCGCCACATCTACCAAAGTAAGGGCTATGCGCTGATGGCGGAAGAACCCGTGCACGCCTTTGGCAAGGATATGGTCAACGAGACATGGGAATTGGATCTCTGAAAGGCGGGGTCAGTTCCGGGAAAGGCGGGGTCAGTTCCGGCATTCGGACATTTAAGTTAAGCCACCGACCGCAGAGTTGTCATTCCCGCGCAGGCGGGAATCCCATCTTTTTGCGCCGTTTGCGACTCTAAAACGAGGAAAGGCGGGGTCAGCGAGAAAGGCGGGGTCAGTTCCGGCATTTGGGAAAGGCGGGGTCAGGAAAGGCGGGGTCAGTTCCGGCATTTGGACAAACCACCACGAGAAATGTCCGAATGCCGGAACTGACCCCAATGTTCCCCAATGTTCCCTGCGAAATTTATAGAATAGCGGACAGGTGCTATGGGTTCCCGCCTTCGCGGGAACGACAGTTCTACGGTTTGTGGCTTAACTTAACGGCATTGGGAACTGACGCCAATGTTCTATTTGTAGACCCCCGCGCTGAAGATCATGTCGCCGGATTTTTCGACATACGCCGATTTGGCCTCGATCGCCTTGCTGGCCGGATTGGGGAATTTGTAATCGATCCAGGCCGGCCCGCTCCCTTTCGCCACCTGCCCGAACAGCTTGCCGAAAGGCTTGCCTTCGACATCCTTCATTTCCAGCGAATTCACGCCGATCAGCCTGGGGTTGACGCCATGCGCCAATACCTTCACGTCGAGGTCGTGCACCACGACATAGGTATCCTTGCGCACGAACAGTCCTTTCGGATTACTCACTTCGGCCAGCATCTTTTCGGTGCCGTTTTCCTTCTGGTAGGCGATCGCCTTCTTGACCAGCGCGACGGCGTCTTCCGCCGTGGCCTTGTCCACGGCATTGGCGGGACCGGCAAGGCCGAGCAGCGCGGCGCCGCTCAATATCGTCTTGAATAAAATGTGCATGGATGGTTTCCAGGTGAGGTTCATGCGCGCCGTCCCAGCATGCGGTGCGGGTCGATGACGAATTTTTTCGGCACGCCGGAATCGAAGGCGTCGTAACCGCCGGGCGCTTCGTCGAGCGAGATCACTTGCACGCCGACGATGTCGGCGATATGCAGGCGGTCCCACAGGATCGCCTGCATCAGCGCGCGGTTGTATTTCATGACCGGTGTCTGCCCTGTATGAAAACTGTGCGACTTGGCCCAGCCCAGTCCGAGCCGGATCGACAGGCTGCCGCGCTTCGCCGCCGCGTCCACCGCGCCCGGATCGTCCGTCACGTACAGGCCAGGTATCCCGATCTTGCCGGCCGCGCGCGTGATCTCCATCAGCGAATTGAGGACCGTGGCCGGGGCTTCGACCTGCGCGCCGTCATGGCCGTGGCCGCGCGCTTCGAAGCCGACGCAATCGACCGCGCAATCGACTTCGGGCGTGCCGAGGATGGCGGCGATCTGTTCGCCGAGCGTGGCGTCCTGCGACAGGTCCACCGTTTCGAAACCGACGCTGCGCGCGTGCGCCAGGCGAACAGGATTGACGTCGCCGACGATGGTCACGGCCGCGCCCAGCAAGCGCGCGGAAGCCGCCGCCGCCATGCCGACCGGGCCGGCGCCTGCGATATACACGGTGGCGCCCGGGCCGACGCCGGCAGTCACCGCGCCGTGGTAGCCGGTCGGCAGGATATCGGACAGGCAGGTCAAATCCGTGATTTTTTCCATCGCGCGGTCGCGATCGGGGAATTTCAGCAAATTAAAATCGGCATATGGCACCATCACGTATTCGGCCTGGCCGCCGATCCAGCCGCCCATGTCGACGTAACCGTAGGCGCCGCCGGCGCGCGACGGGTTCACGCTCAGGCACACGCCGGTGTCCTGTTCCTTGCAGGTGCGGCAGCGGCCGCAGGCGACGTTGAAGGGCACCGACACCAGGTCGCCTTTCTTCAGCGTTTCGACATCGCGGCCGAGTTCCAGCACTTCGCCGGTGATCTCGTGACCGAGTACCAGGCCGCTGGGCGCGGTGGTGCGGCCGCGCACCATGTGCTGGTCGGAGCCGCAGATGTTGGTCGAGACGACTTTTAATATGACCCCGTGCTCGATGCGCTTGCCGTTCGGGCTTTGCAGCTTGGGGAATGGGATGGATTGCACTTCGACCTTGCCGGGGCCGGTGTAGATGACGCCGCGATTTTCTGACATGGTGGGGTTCCTGTTTAAGTATTGGTAAAACCGAAAATCAGAGGCAAAATCTGGGGTCAGACCCATGGGTCTGACCCCGGCCTTTGCACTTGGTTTAGTATGTTTTAATGAGTTAAAGATCGATTTGCAGCACCGCTGTGCGTGCGCGCGAAACGCAGGGCAGGAAGCAGTCGTTGGCTTGCCGTTCCTGCTCGCTCAGCACCGTGTCCTGGTGATCCGGCACGCCGTCCAGTACCGTGGTGCGGCAGGTGCCGCAGACGCCGACTTCGCACGAACAGTCGATGTCGATGCCGGCGTCCTGCAGGCAGGCGAGGGCGCTGCGTCCGGCCGGTACGGCGATATCGCGTCCGGAGCGCGCCAGGCGCAGCACGAACGGCGCTTCGTCCGCGCCCGCGCCGGAGATGCCGCCGGCTGGCGCGCCGAACGATTCCTTGTGCACCGCCGCCGCGCCAAGCAGGGTACTCGCCTGCGTCACCACCGCATCCATGAAGGGGCCGGGGCCGCAAACATAGACTTGCGCGCCGGCCGGTGCTTCGGCCAGCAGGACGGCGATGTGCGCGGCGTTTTCCTGCGGTGACAGTCCGGCGTGAATGTCGGTATGCGCCGCCAGTGGCATCGCCGCCATTTCTCCGGCAAAGGCGATATTCCCTTCATCGCGCACAAAGTAGGCGAGGCGGAACGGCTGGCCGCGCCGCAGCAGTTCATACGCCATCGACAGGATCGGCGTGATGCCGATACCGCCGGCGAACAGCAGGTGAATTGGCGCGTCCGGCGCCAACGCGAAGGCATTGCGCGGCGCGCCGATGCGCAGCGTGTCGCCGACGCGGGCCTGGCTGTGCAACCATTCGGAACCGCCGCGCGATTGCGGTTCGCGCTTGACGGCGATGCGGTAGCTGGCGCCGGACGGTTGTTTGCAGCACAGCGAGTATTGCCGCACCAGGCCATTGCCGAGGCTTACATCGAGGTGTGCACCGGCCTGGTACTGCGGCAGTGGCGAACCATCGGCGGCGCGCAGTTCCAGCACGCGAATGCCGTTGCGGTCATGGATGGATGAGATGACGGCGTCCATCGCTTCACCCCGCATGGGAGGCCATCGCCGCCGCACCGGCATTTGCCGCCGGTGACGGTGCTGGCGTTGGCGTTGGCGCTGGTGTTCCGGCCGACCTCTCATGGCCCTGCGCCTGCCCGGCAATCTGCGCGGCGATGATGCGGCGCGCGCGGTTGGCGCCGGCGTCGACGTGGATGTCGATCATCGCACTTGGGCCGAACTGGCGCATGTTGCGGTATTGCGCCTCGATGATCACGCGGTCTTCCTCGAACGTCAGCTCGGTCTGCCGGTACACCAGTTCGGCGTTGTCCGGCTGGTCCGGGTGGGCGGAGCTGGCCATGGTCCAGAAGTAGTGCGATGTCGTTTCGGTTTCCGGCGTGATGCCGTGGAAGCCGCGCATGTGGAAGCCGCCGCGCTGCGGATCGTCCAGCGCATCGGTGCCCGCGTCGACGGCGCCCGTAAAAATGTTCAGGTGGGTGACGTTGAAATCGATCTCTTGCCAGCGGTCGATCGCGCCCTTGAACGGCCAGGCGGCGGAATAGGTGGCGGGCGGCTGCGACGCTTTCATCCAGCGCACCACGCGCACTTTTTCGGCGTCGCCAGTGACGGTGGTCGGCGCTTCCATGTGCACCTTGGCGTTGCCGCCGATGGTCTTGCCGTGCACGTAACCGACATGACTTAAATCGAGCAGGTTATCGTGGATCAGTTGATATGGCGCCTGGTAGTGGAAGGCGCCGCCCTTGTAGCGGTAGCGCGGATTGTCGTGCGCGGCCACTTCCGGCGGAGGAGAGAGCGGAACACTGTGCTCCTCGTCGCCGAACCAGATCCAGATCACTTCATTGCGCAGCGCGGCGGTATAGGCGCCGACCCTGGCCTTGCCGGGGATTTTGACCTGGCCGGGAATCTCGATGCACTGGCCGCTGGGCGCGTACAGCAGGCCGTGATAACCGCAGCGGATGCCGCCGCCGTCGAGCGAGCCGCAGGACAGCGGCACGCTGCGGTGGCAGCAGCGGTCTTCCAGCGCCGCGACTTCTCCGCTGTCGGTGCGGAACATGACGATCGGGCGGTTCAGCAGCGTGCGCGCCAGCGGTTTGTCCTGCAATTCCCAGGCGAAGCCTGCGACATACCATTGATTCAATGGGAACATGATGGTCTCCTTGGTGGATGGATTATTTGGCCGGATCGCGCACGGCGTCGTAATGGTCGATTTCGGTGGCGCCGTACTTGCCGCCGGCGAGCTTGTCGATGCGGCGTATATAAATGGTCTGCACGATGTCGTTGGTCTTGTCGTCGATGGCGACGGTGCCGCGCGGGCTGGCCGCGCTGTATCCCTTGAGCGCGGCCATGAAGGCTGCCCCTTCGGCGTTACCCTTGGTCTTGAGCAGCGTGGCGGCGATCAGCGCCATGCCGTCGTAGGCGGAAGCGGCCTGGAAATTCGGCTTGAAGCGGCCGCCGACGGTTTTTGAGAAGGCGTCCATGAAAGCGGCGTTGTCCGCGCCGGGGTGCGAAAACGAATAAAAGCCGGCCGTGTAGATGCCGCTCATCGCGGGACCGGCCGCGCCCAATACGTCTTCGTCGGCCCAGCCCTCTCCGCCGAGGAAGCGGATGCCGGCCTTGTCCAGCCCCTTTTCGCTGTAGCCCTTCATGAACGACACCATCGGCTGGCCGTTCGGCAGGAACACGTGGATCGCATCCGGTTTTACATCCTTGATGCGTTGCAGGTAGGCGCTGAAATCGACGGTGGACAAGGGCACCTTGACCGATTCGACGATGGTGCCGCCCAGTTCCGTAAAGGTGCTGCTGAACCAGGTGTGCGCATCCTGTCCCGGCGCGTAATCGGCGACGATGGAAAACACGCGCCGCGAGCCGGTTTTATATGCCCACTGCGCCAGCGGTTTGACGGATTGCGCGATGGTGTAGGAGGTGCGCGTCACGTACGGCGAGCGGCCGGTGATCGACGACGCGGCCGCGTTCATGATCACCATCGGCTTCTTGGCGCGGTCGGCGATGCTGGCCGCCGCCATCGCGTTCGGCGTGAACACGAAGCCGGCCAGGATGTCGGCCTTGTCGCGGCTGATCAACTCCGTCGCCAGGCGCTTGGCGACGTCGGCCTGCGGGCCGGTGTCGTCCTTGTAGATCACTTCGAGCTTCTTGCCGGCGATGCTGTCGCCGTGCATGCGCAGCCAGGTGTCGATGCCGGCCTTCATCTGCTCTCCGCTTTGCGCGGCCACGCCGCTGAGCGAGGTGATGACGCCAATGCGGACAATGGGCGCCTCGGCGCGCGCGCCGGTCAGCGCAAGGGACAGCAAGGCGCCTGACAGCGCAAGGGTAAAGCGGTGCATGGTATGTCTCCGTCGGTGGTTGTATGAAGCTCTGTTTTGAACGATCATACGGATATCAAATTATTTGAAAATAGAATGATTGGCATAATGTTTATGCGATTTTCAAATAGAGAATAAAACGGGGAAAAACATGAACGGATTCGACCTGAACCTGCTGCCGGTGGCGCTGGCGATTTACGAGGAGCGCAGCGTCAGCGGGGCGGCGCGCAAGCTGGGCATGAGCCAGCCGGCCGTCAGCGTGGCGCTGAACAAGTTGCGCAAGTCGCTGGGCGACCCGCTGTTCGTGCGCACCGCGCAGCGCATGGAACCGACGCCGCGCGCGCTGTCCCTGGTCAGCCCGACGCGCGACATCCTGCAGCGCCTGCAGGCGGACGTGCTGGCCAGCGAGGAATTCGATCCCGCCAGCACGAACCGCAAATTTACGCTGGCGCTGACCGACATCGGAGAGATGACTTTCCTGCCAAGGTTGCTGGACCGCTTGCGGCGCGATGCGCCCGGCGCGTCGATCAGTTCCGTGTCGCTGTCGCCGCCGGAACTGGCGCTGGCGCTGGAACAGGGCGACGTCGACCTGGCGGTCGGTTATTTTCCGGATTTAAAAAACCGGAATTTTTTCCAGCAGCGGCTGTTCTCGCACACCTTCGTCTGCCTGATGAGCGCGACGAATCCTTATCGCGCGAAAAAACTGACCATGGAACAGTTTTTGAAGATGGGTCACGCGGTGATCAAGGCCGAGGGGAGAAGCCAGGAATTGTTCGAGCAATTTCTGGTGCGCAAGCGCATCGAGCGGCGCGTCGTGCTGTCGACGCCGCACTTCATGTCGATTCCCTTCCTGATCGCGTCGAGCGACTTGATGGCGACCGTGCCGCGCGCGGTGGGCGAAAGTTTTGCGCAGTTCGCCGCCATCAAGCTGGTCGAACCGCCGCTGGAAATCCCGCGTTTCGACCTGAAGCAGCACTGGCACCGCAAGTTCGCCAAGGATGGCGCCAATGCCTGGCTGCGCGCGGTGGTGGCGGAACTGTTCGGCGGTTAGACCGGGTGCGGCTTGTCCGCGGCCCGGCATTCGCGGCGGTAAGCGCTGGGCGTCATGCCGCTGCGCTTGCGAAACGCATGGCTGAAATTGGCCATGTCGGTGTAGCCCAGGCGCCAGGCGATATCGGCGATGCCGCCCTGGCCTTCGGTCAGCAGCGCGCAGGCGCGCTGGTGCCGGATTTCACCCGACAGCAAGCGGTAGTCGCAGCCTTCGGCGGCCAGCTTGCGCGCCAGCGTATGGCTGCTCATGTTCAGCAATTCGGCCAGTTGCGCCAGCGTCGGCTGGCAATGCTCGGCTTCGCGCAGCATCAGCCGCACCCAGGCGCTCCAGGCCTGCGCCTTGCCGAAGCGTCCCTGCAGGCGATCGAGTTCGCGATTGCCGCACGGCGCGCCGTCGGCAACGATCAAGGGCAGGTCGAGCAGGCGGCTGTCGAGCACCGTGCGCACTTCCGGCAACGGCGTGCCCGATCCGAAATGCGCGCGCAGCGGACGCAAGTCCTTGTATAGCGCAAGGTGCGGCGGCGGTGGCATCGACAGATAGCTGTCGTAGGCGGCCAGCCGGTCGCCGAGCATCTGCCGCAACTGCATGAACAGCGACACCACGTGGATTTCCTCAAAGGCCCGCAGCGCGGCGGCCGACATGCCGGCCGCGGGACGCCATACCAGTTCGCCATGCTCGGGATGGCGCCGGTATTGCATCGTAAAGCTGGGGGTGATCAGGCGAGAATAACGGCTCGACAGGCGCAGCATTTCATCGACGGTGGCGCAGCGCGCCATGGCCTGGCTGAGCGGCCCGTGCATGTCGAGCCGGATACGCTGTCCCAGCTGGAAACCGAGGTCGCTGCGGCCGGTGCGCCGGCTCATCTCTTCCCACAGGATGTCGAATTGCGCCAGCTTCAGCGTGGCGTCGGGCTCGCCCAGCAAGGCTTCGTCGATGCCGCTCGCCGCCAGCGCGTCGTCGAGCCAGGCCGGCTGTTCGCCGCGCAGCGATTGCAGCAGCGGCCAGGTATAGCGGGCGGGTAGGGTCGGTTCATACAAGGGCATGGCGGCTCCGAAACTGCGGGGAAATCACAAATGCATTGCGGGGAAATCACAAATATTTTGATGCCCGCTCGCGCATACTAGCACCACGCGAATTCATCGCAAGCACATAACAGCAACCCTCACTGGAGAACCGGCATGATGTTTTTTGAGAAAATCGATACCGCCCTGATCGACGTCGCGGCGCTGCCCTGGGTGCCTTTCCTGCCGTATTCGGACAAGGTGTTCGTCAAGGCGATCAAGGTCGATCCGATCCGCGGCGAATGGACCACGATCCTGAAGGCGCCGGCCGATGTCGAGCTGCCGCGCCATCATCATTCCGGCACCGTGCAGGTTTATACCATTTCGGGCGAATGGAAATACAAGGAGCACGACTGGACGGCGGTGCCGGGCAGCTTCGTGTTCGAAACGGCCGGCACCCAGCATACGCCGATCGGCGTGGGCAAGGACGATGTCGTCACGCTCAATATCGTGCAGGGCGACTGGAACCTGATCGACGATGACGGCAAAGTGCTGGCGGTCGAAAACTGGAAAAGCGTCATGCAGCGCTACCTCGATCACTGCAAGCTGCACGAGATCACGCCGGTCGACATCTCCAGCTTCAGCGTCTGAAACGGCGTCCGTCTTATGGCCGCTGCCGCTGAAAGAAATCCCAGATCATCGCCGGGCCGTCCGGCGTCATCGGGGAAGGCCCCAACAGTCTCGGGCGGCGCCAGTAAGGCTGCGGAATGCCATGTCCGCCGCCGTGAATCGCCACCAGTTCCACCTCCGTCTTCGCGTCGTTGCGCCACACGACATGTTCGACGCCGGCGTCACCGGCAAGCGTGGCCTGCTGCGTGGCGGGCGTGCCGGCAATCTTGTTGAGGTCCGCAAAATACTGGCCCGACGCCCGCGACGAGCGGACGTCGCCGCCCTTGTAGAACAGGCCGAGCAAATTGACCTCTCCGCCGGCGAACGGCACCAGCGGGTCCTTGGTCCCGTTCATGATCATGACGGAAGTGCCTGGTCCGGCCGGCTTGCACTTGAAATTCTCCGGAGCCGGCACGTTGGCCGACACCGCCGCCACCGCGCGGAAGCGGGCAGGAGACTCCAGCGCCAGGCGCATCGACATGAAGCCGCCGGCCGACACGCCGGTCGCGAACACGCGGCCGCGGTCGGCGCCGGTTTCTTTGATAAGCTTGTCGACCAGTGCGCCGATGAATCCGACATCATCGACATTGACCCCGTTCACCTTGTAATCGCCAGCTACGCTGCAATCGTTCCAGTCGAAAGTGTAGGAATCGGGATAGACGACTGCAAAGCCATGTTGGTCGGCCAGGCGCTCGAAACCATAGCCGGTCCCGGTGCGGATTTGCGCCGCGTTTTCGCCGGAGCCGTGCATCACGACGATCAATGGCGCGCCTTGCGCCAGCGCGCGCGGCACGTAGCTCAGGTAAGTGCGTTTCAGTCCGCCGACCTCGATGCTGCCCTTGGCCAGCGTGCCGGACAGCGATGGCGGTTCGGGGTCCGGCGTGTAGACAAAATAGCCGAGCAGCGCGGCACATGCCGCAGCGACGGCGACCAGGCCCAAAAGGCAAAAACCGATAAAACGCAGGACTCTTCTCATGAGGCTTATTCCACTTCTTTCAGGATTTTTTTAAGTGAAGCGCGAAGCGCGGGGTCAGTTCCGGCAATCGGACATCTTTCGCGCAGAAGTCAGAAGCAAGTGCGGGGTCAGTTCCGGCAATTACAAGTGCGGGGTCAGTTCCGGCAATTAGACATCTTTCGTGGTAATTGTGCAAATGCCGGAACTGACCCCTGACCCCGGTGGTAATTGTGCAAATGCCGGAACTGACCCCTGACCCCGCCGGAACTGACCCCTGACCCTGCAAATGCCGGAACTGACCCCCGACCCTAGGCTGGCTTGGCGAGTGGCGCGCGGCTTTGCTCGTTATTCGCTTTCACCAGCTTGGTCAGCAGTTCCATGAATTGCTGCTGTTCGCTGGCGCTCAGCGGTTCGAGCAGGCGCTTGCGCAGGCGCTGGGCGCCGGGGATCAACTGGGTCAGCAACTGTTCACCGGCCGGCGTGATCGACAGGGCGCGCTGGCGCCGGTTGTGCGGTATCACTTTCCTCTCCAGTAATCCCTTTTCTTCGAGCCGCGCGCAGACGGTGGCGCCGGTGGAGGTGTCGATCGCGGCCAGGCCGGACAGCGATACCTGGTCGATGCCCGGGTGCTCGGACAGGCTGCGCAGCAGCGCGTACTGCACCGGCGTCAATTCGCTGCCCAGTTCATCGTAAAAAATCGACACCGAAATCTGCTGCGCGCGCCGCAACAGGTGGCCCGGGTGTTCATACAGGTCGAGCAACTGGCTTTCTGGGTCTGGCATAAGTCGGGGTCCAATTTTGTGCGCTGCACGATCGAAAGTGCAAATCCTAGTTTACTTCGCCGCGCAAGTGTATATAATTTTCTCAACGTTCAGTGCACTGAATATTAAATTAATTGCAACGAGGAGACAAGATGTTCCCAAAAAATACCTGGTACGTGGCGTGTACGCCGGATGAAATCGCGGACAAGCCGCTGGGGCGCCAGATCTGTGGCGAGAAGATCGTGTTTTATCGCGGCGCTGGCGGCAAGGTGGCGGCGGTCGAGGATTTCTGCCCGCACCGCGGCGCGCCGCTGTCGCTCGGCTTCGTGCGCGACGGCCAACTGGTGTGCGGCTATCACGGCCTGGAAATGGGCTGCGACGGCAAGGTGATCAGCATGCCGGGCCAGCGCGTGCGCGGTTTCCCGTGCATCCGCAGCTACCCGGTCGAAGAGCGCTACGGCTTCATCTGGGTCTGGACCGGAGAGAAGGAACTGGCCGACCCGGCGCAGATCCACCACCTGGAATGGGCCGACAATCCGGAATGGGCGTATGGCGGCGGCCTGTATCACATCAACTGCGAATACCGGCTGATGATCGACAACCTGATGGACCTGACGCATGAAACCTATGTGCACGCGTCGAGCATCGGCCAGAAGGAAATCGATGAAGCGCCAGTCAACACCAGGACGGAAGGTGAGCAGGTCGTCACCAGCCGCTACATGGAAAACATCATGGCGCCGCCGTTCTGGCGCGCGGCCCTGCGCGGCAACGGCCTGGCCGACGACGTGCCGGTGGACCGCTGGCAGATCTGCCGCTTTTCTCCGCCGAGTCACGTGATGATCGAGGTCGGCGTCGCGCACGCGGGCAAGGGAGGTTACGACGCGCCGGCCGAGTTCAAGGCGTCGAGCATCGTCGTCGATTTTATTACGCCGGAAACGGAAACCTCGCACTGGTACTTCTGGGGCATGGCGCGCAATTTCAAACCGGAAGATGCCGAACTGACGGCCGTCATCCGCGAAGGGCAGGGCAAGATCTTCGGCGAAGACCGCGACATGCTGGAACTGCAGCAGCAGAACATCCTGCGTCACCCGGAACGCAAGCTGCTGATGCTGAACATCGACGCCGGCGGCGTGCAGTCGCGCCGCGTCCTGGACAAGTGGATGGACAGGGAGCAGGCGCCGCAACAGGCGAAGGAGCAGACGGCATGAGCGCATTGAACGTGAAAGTCGTGCGCAAGGAGCGCGAAGCGGACGACATCTGCAGCTTTGAACTGGTGCGCACTGACGGCCAGCCGCTGCCGCCTTTTAGCGCCGGCGCGCATATCGACGTGCACCTGCGCGACGGCCTGGTGCGCCAATATTCTCTGTGCAATCCGCCGCACGAGCGGCACCGCTACCAGATCGGCGTGCTGCGCGACGCCGCCTCGCGCGGCGGTTCGCAGGCGATGCACGAGCAGATCGAGGTCGGCACGGAATTGCAGATCAGCGAACCGAAAAACCATTTTCCGCTGGTGCCGGCAAAACGCAGCCTGCTGCTGGCCGGCGGCATCGGCGTCACACCGATTCTCGCGATGGCCGAAGCGCTGGCGGCGCAGGGGCAGGCGTTCGAAATGCATTACTGCGCGCGCGCGCCGGAACGCACCGCCTTCCGCGAACGCATCGCGCAATCCGCGTTTGCCGGCCAGGTTCACTTTCATTACGACAGCGGCGCCGCAGAACAGAAGCTCGACCTGGCATGGCTGCTGGCCGCGCCGGATGCGGACACGCACATCTACGTGTGCGGCCCGGGCGGCTTTATCGATCACGTAGTCAATACCGCGAAGGAGAGGGGCTGGCCGTCGTCGCAAGTGCACCTGGAATATTTCGCGGCGGCGCCGGTCGATACCGCCGGAGACTGTGCGTTCGACGTAAAACTCGCGTCGAGCGGCAGGGTGATCGCGATCCCGGCCGGACGCACGGTGGTCGAGGTGCTGGTGGCCGAGGGCGTCGACATTCCCGTATCGTGCGAACAGGGTGTTTGCGGCACGTGTTTGACACGGGTGCTGGAAGGTGTGCCCGAGCATCGCGATTTGTATCTGACCGACGAAGAGCGCGCTGCCAACGACCAGTTCACCCCATGCTGTTCGCGCGCCCGGGGCATGCTGGTGCTGGATTTGTAGCGTTGATATTGCCACATCAGATGCAAGAGGGGATGTCTTGATGTTGTCAAGTTAGCGCCAACCCTGTCATTCCCGCGAAGGCGGGAATCCCATTTTTCTGTACCGTTCGGGAGGTGAAATGGGATTCCCGCCTTCGCGGGAATGACAGCTTTACTTTCTCTGGCCTTGACAGTTGCCCCAGTATTCGCACCTGGTTTTGTTCACCACAAACCATAATCAAAAGGAGACAAGCATGACCAATCAAATCAACATCCATCGCCGTCACATCGTGCTGGGCGCGGCTGCGTTGTCGGCGGGCGTGCTGCCTGCCGCTGCCGGTGCCGCCGAGCCATTGAAGGTCGGCCTGATCGTGCCGATGTCCGGACCGTTCGCTTCGACCGGGCGCCAGATCGAGGCGGCCGTCAAACTGTACCTGCAGCAGAACGGCGCCACCGTGGCCGGGCGCCAGGTCGAGATCATCCTGAAGGACGATGGCGGCCTTTCTCCCGACGTCACCAAGCGCCTGGCGCAGGAGCTGGTGTCGCGCGACAAGGTGCACGTGCTGGCCGGCTTCGGCCTGACGCCGCTGGCCTTCGCCGCCGCGCCGGTCGCGACCCAGGCCAAGGTGCCGATGATCGTGATGGCGGCCGCGACTTCCGTCATTCCGCAGCGCTCTCCCTTCATCGTGCGCACCGGTTTTACGTTGGCGCAGGTGACGGCGCCGATGGCGGAATGGGCGGCGAAAAACAAGATCAAAAGCGTGGTCACTTTCGTCAGCGATTATGGTCCCGGACTCGATGCCGAAAAAGTGTTCATCAAGGGTTTCAGCGAAAACGGCGGCAAGGTCGTCGATTCGCTGCGTGCGCCGCTGCGCAACCCGGACTACGCGCCTTTCCTTGCGCGCGTAAAAGATGCGAAGCCCGATGCGCTGTTCGTGTTCGTGCCGTCGGGTGAGGGCGCGGCCGTCTTAAAACAGTTTACGGAGCGCGGCCTGGCCGCGGCCGGCATCCGCCTGATCTGCACCGGCGACGTGCTCGACGACGACCTGTTGCCGAGCATCGGCGCGGCCGCCGGCGGCGTGGTCAGCAGCCACCATTATTCGGCGGCCCATCCGTCGGCCGAGAACAAGGCGTATGTCGATGCGTTCAGCAAGGCGAACAAGGGCATGCGTCCGAACTTCCATTCGGTCGGCGCGTACGACGGCATGCACCTGCTGTACCAGGCGCTGAAACAGACCGGCGGCGACAGCAACGGCGAGAAGCTGGTGGCGGCGATGAAGGGTATGTCCTGGACGAGCGTGCGCGGCCCGGTCGCGATCGACGCGGCCACGCGCGATATCGTGCAGACCGTGTATATCCGCAAGGCCGAGCAGGTCAACGGCGCCATGTTCAACGTCGAATTCGACAAGGTCGACAAGGTGCGCGACCCGGGCGTGTAAGCACTGTCCATTTCTGCGTTGCGCGCTGCCGAGCAACGCTGTCGAAACAAGGCCGGCCGGCTTGCATGCGCGAAGCCGGCCGGCATTTTTTTTTGACATTTCATGGAACGCGGGTACGCAATCCGTGGCAGACGATGTATTCTCAATCATCGCCTTCACTGTTCCCTGAAAGGATTTAAGGATGAGACTCTCGGATCTGAATATCAGCACACGCCTGTACGGCGGTTTCGCCGGCATCATCGTACTGCTGGTTGCACTGGTCACCCTGGCCTATACCAATTTCTCCAACCTGAACCATTCCAACGAGTTGAACGTGCACACCTACCAGGTGCTGGCCGAAGTCGACGGCATCATGGAAAGCCTGCTCAACACCGAGACCGGCGAACGCGGCTTCGCCTTGACCGGCAAGCCCGCGTCGCTCGAAGCCTACGATGCCGGCAAGACGAATTTTGCCGCGCACCTGCAAAAGGCGAAGGCGCTGACGGCCGACAATGCGCAGCAGCAGGACCGCTTGAACGCGCTGGCGCAGGCGCAGGCCAACTGGCTGGCGCAGGGCATCGATCCGGTGATCGCACTGCGCCGCAACACCGCCGACGACAACATGGGGCCGTTGATCAGCCTGGTACAGGAGGGGAAAGCCAGGGCGGGCATGGAGGTCATGCGCGGCATCATCGGCGAGATCGCGAAAAACGAACAGACCTTGCTGGCGCAGCGCTCGAAGGATGCGGCGTCCGCGCAAAGCCTGGCCGCGACAACCCAGCTGGCCGGCGGCGCGTTGTCGATCGTGCTGGCCGCGATCATCGCCGGCTGGCTGGCGCGCAATATCACGCGGCCGCTGCGCCGCGCCGTGGACCTGGCGCAGCAGGTGGCCAACGGTGATTTGACCGCGAACGTGGTGGTGGATTCGCGCGATGAAATTGGAGAATTGATGGCCGCGCTGAAGGCGATGAATGCATCGCTGTCGCGCATCGTCGGCGAAGTGCGCAGCGGGACGGACTCGATCGCCACCGCGTCGGCCGAGATCATGTCCGGCAACCAGGACCTGTCTTCGCGCACCGAGCAGCAAGCCAGTTCGCTGGAAGAAACCGCGTCGTCGATGGAGGAATTGACGTCGACCGTGACGCAGACGGCCGACAACGCCGGCGCGGCCAACACGCTGGCCTCGGCCGCGTCGGACGTCGCCGTCAAGGGCGGCGCCGCCGTGGCCGAGGTGGTGTCGACGATGCACGCCATCAACGAGTCTTCGCGCAAGATCGTCGACATCATTTCCGTCATCGATGGCATCGCCTTCCAGACCAATATTCTCGCCCTGAACGCGGCGGTGGAGGCGGCGCGCGCCGGCGAGCAGGGACGCGGCTTCGCCGTCGTCGCTTCCGAGGTGCGCAACCTGGCGCAGCGCTCGGCCGGCGCGGCCAAGGAAATCAAGGAACTGATCAGCAATTCGGTGGACAAGGTCGAACTGGGCACGAAGCTGGTGAGCCAGGCCGGTGCCACGATGGATGAAGTGGTGGCCAGCGTGCGCCGCGTCAGCGACATCATCGGCGATATTGCCAACGCCAGCACCGAGCAGCGCACCGGCATCGAGCAGGTCAACGAGGCAATCACGCAGATGGATGCCGTCACCCAGCAGAACGCGGCGCTGGTCGAGCAGGCCACGGCCGCGTCGGAAGCGATGCGCGGCCAGGCCGACCGGCTGGCCAGCACCGTCAGCGTCTTCAAGCTCAATGGCGTCAGCGCCAGCGCGCCGGCGCCGCGCCCGGTCTCGCGCCCGGTCCCGGTGCGCAGCGTCGCGCCGGCCAGGGGCAAGGCCACGCAACAGCTGGCGGCCGCGCAACCGGCAAAGGCGGCCCGCCCGGCCAAGACCGTCAGCCAGTCCGGCGACGATGGCTGGGAAGAGTTTTAAAAAGGCGCGCGACCTGGGTCTGAGGCTAATGCCCTTAAGTTAGCGTCAAATTTGTCGTTCCCGCGAAGGGGAAAAGCATGCTTTTCCCCCATAATTCGCCTCCTGCCCTGCAAAATTTATAGAAAAACGGACAGGTGCTATGGGGGAAAGGCATGCCTTTCCCCTTCGCGGGAACGACAGATTAGTGCCATCGCCCGGCGCGCGTCAGTTGCGCGCGCCGAGCTGTTCGCTGATCGCGTCGGCGACACTGCGCACCACCGGCACCAAATCGGCCAGGCGCGCTTCATCCATGTAGTCGAGCGCGCCGGAGACGCTGATGGCGGCCACGATGCGCCCGCTGGCATCGCGGATCGGCGCCGCCACGCAGCGGATCAATGGCGCATCTTCTCCCAGGTCGAACGTATATCCCTTGGCCGCATAACTGCGCATCAGCGCCAGCCATTCCTCTTCCGACTGGCCGCAGCCGCCCAGCGCCGCGTCGTGCGCGTACTGGGCGCGCCACGCCGCCTCGCCCTGGTCCAGCATCAGCGCCTTGCCGACGCCGGTCGAGCACACCAGCTTGCGCCCGCCGATGCGCGAACTGATTTCCACCGCGCGCTGGCCTGCCATCTTGTCCAGATAAATCACTTCCTGGTTGTCCAGCGCGGCCAGGTGCACCGTGTCGCGCGTATCGGCGGCCAGTTTTTCGAGGAAGGCGCGCGCGTGTTTCGGCAGGTCGAGCTGGCGGTGCGCCAGGAAACCCAGTTCGATCAGCTTGGTGCCCAGGCTGTAACCCTTGCGCGCCTCGAACTTCAGGTAACGCTGCTGCACCAGCGCCGACGCCAGTCGGTGCGTGGTGCTCAGCGTGATGCCGGTCTTTTCGCTGATGGCTGGCAGCGTCGTACTGCCGCTGGCCACGGCGTCGATGACGTCGAGGCCGCGGAACAGGGTCTGGCTGGCGAGTACGCGCTGGGGCGCGGCGGGATCGGCTTTCGGCATTGCGTCGTCGGTGCTGTGGAAGATGAGACGCGTATTTTGACAGAAAACCGGCGGTGGCAATGCCGCCAGGTTAAAGCTGCGGGCGGCAGCGCTGTCGTTCCGGATCGCTGCTCAGGCGGGAATCCCATTTTTTTCCAAACCAGATGCAAGGGCCGGGGTCAGACCCGTGGGTCTGACCCCAGATTTTGCCGCTGATTTTGGCTGGCAATCCAGGTAATTCGTGACGACCTCTTTTTTGCGCCATCCGGAACGTGATATGACCTCAAGCCGCGCGCGCCTTCAGCAAGTCCAGCGCGACGTCGACGATCATGTCTTCCTGGCCGCCGACCATGCGGCGCTTGCCCAGTTCGACCAGGATGTCGACCGTCTTGATGCCGTATTTGTCGGACGCGCTTTCAGCGTGGCGCAGGAAGCTCGAATACACGCCGGCATAACCCAGCGCCAGCGTTTCGCGGTCGACCCGCACCAGGCGGTCCTGCAGCGGGCGCACGATATCGTCGGCCGCATCCATCAGGCCGTAGATGTCGCAGCCATGGTTCCAGCCCAGGCGCTCGGCGGCGGCGATGAACACTTCAAGCGGCGCGTTGCCGGCGCCGGCGCCCATGCCGGCCAGGCTGGCGTCGATCCGGTGACACCCTTCCTCGACGGCGGCGATCGAATTGGCCACGCCCAGGCTCAGGTTGTGGTGCGCGTGGATGCCCAGTTCCGTTTCCGGTTTCAGCACATCCTTGAAAGCGCGGAAGCGGTCGCGCACGCCGTCCATCGTCAGCGCGCCGCCGGAATCGACGACATACACGCAGGTGGCGCCGTACGATTCCATCAATTTCGCCTGCTGCGCCAGTTGCTGCGGCGTGACCATGTGGCTCATCATCAGGAAGCCGACGGTGTCCATGCCGAGTTCCCGCGCCGCCGCGATGTGCTGGCGCGAGACGTCGGCCTCGGTGCAGTGGGTCGCCACGCGCACCACGCGCGCGCCGGCGTCGTAGGCGGCGCGCAAGTCGTGCAGGGTGCCGATGCCGGGCAACAGCAAGGTCGCCACCTTCGCATGTTTCACCGTTTCGGCCACGGCGGCGATCCACTCCAGGTCCGTGTGGGCGCCGAAGCCATAATTAAAACTGGAGCCGCACAGGCCGTCGCCGTGCGCCACTTCGATCGAATCGACGCGGGCCTCGTCGAGCGCCTTGGCGATGCTGCGTACCTGCGGCAGCGTGTACTGGTGGCGGATCGCGTGCATGCCGTCGCGCAGCGTGACGTCCGAGATATACAGTTTGGATTGGGTCATGTCGGTTTTCCTTACGCGGCCAGCGCGGCCAGTTCGTTCGCGGCGATCCGCTCGGCGCAAGCCAGCGCGGCGGAAGTCATGATGTCGAGGTTGCCGGCATAGGCCGGCAGGTAGTGGGCCGCGCCTTCGACTTCTAGGTAGACCGAGGTTTTCAGGCCGGCGGTCTTGCCGATGCCGGGGATGTTGAGCGCGTTCTCTCCCTCGAACAGGTCGAACTGCACCTTCTGTTTCAGGCGGTAGCCCGGCACGTAACTGCGCACGGCCGCTTCCATGCCGAGGATGCTGTCTTCGATCGCGTTGCGCGCGGCCGGCTCGGACAGCGTGAACACGGTGTCGCGCATGATCAATGGCGGTTCGGCCGGATTGAGCACGATGATCGCCTTGCCGCGCGTGGCGCCGCCGAGCACTTCGATCGCGCGCGAGGTCGTCTCGGTGAATTCGTCGATGTTGGCGCGCGTGCCGGGACCGGCGGATTTGCTGGAAATCGATGCGACGATCTCGGCGTAATGAACCTTGGTCACGCGGGAAATCGCCGCCACCATCGGGATCGTCGCCTGCCCGCCGCAGGTGACCATGTTGATGTTGGGCGCGTCCAGGTGCTGGTCGATATTGATGGCCGGGATGACGTACGGGCCGATCGCGGCCGGCGTCAGGTCGATCACGCGCACGCCGCGCGCTTGCAGCAGCGCGTTGTGGTGGTGGTGCGCGCCGGCCGACGTGGCGTCGAACACGATGCGGATATCGTCGAAGCCGGGCAGGGCGAGCAGGCCGTCGATGCCGCCGGCGGTGATCGGCACACCCAGGCGCGCCGCGCGCGCCAGCCCGTCCGACGCCGCGTCGATGCCGACCATCGCGCCCATTTCCACGTTTTTGCCATGACGCAGGATCTTGATCATCAAGTCGGTGCCGATATTGCCCGAGCCAATGATGGCGACCCGGATCTTGTCTGGTTTGCTCACAACGTCTTCCTCCAAATAAGCCACGACCCGGAATGGGTGCGAATGACTGCATCGTAGTGCGGCCGATTTAAAATGTCAATATATGATATTAAATATCAATATGTGAGAAATTATGAGAAAATCAACTGCAAGGGCCGGGGTCAGACCCATGGGTCTGACCCCAGATCTTGCCCTTGATTTGGATAAAAAAATTCTTGCCATATCAAAAACGAACTGCTATCTTTGAAACCGGTTCCAAGAATTCGATGCGGTATAAAAGGGAGTGACGGTGGTGCAAGCGAACAGCAGGAAAACGGCGGTCGGCGACAACGAGCGGCCGGTGACGATCGCCCAGGTGGCGCGCGAGGCTGGCGTGTCGAAAACCAGCGTGTCGCGCTTTCTCGGCGGCGAACTCGATGCGCTGTCCGACACCATCCGGCACCAGGTCGAAAGCACGATCAAGCGCCTCGGCTACCAGCCGAACCAGATGGCGCGCGGCCTGAAACGCGGCCGCACCCGGCTGATCGGCATGGTGGTGGCCGACGTCGTCAACCCGTATTCGATCGCAGTGCTGAAAGGGGCCGAGGCGGCCTGCCAGCAGAACGGTTATACGCTGATGCTGTGCAACACCGGCAACGATGAACAGCGCGAAAAACAGTCGCTGGCCGTGCTGCGCTCGTACAGCGTCGAAGGCATCATCCTGCACATGCAGGGACGCAACCAGGAATCGCTGCGGGAGTTGCAGCACAGCGGCCTGCCGGTGGTCTTGATCGACCGCCGCCTGGAAGGATTCGATTTCGACCTGGTGGGCCTGGACAACCTGCAATCGGCGCGGCTGGCCACGCGCCACCTGGTCGAACGCGGCTTCACCGATATCGCGCTGGTGACGGCGCCGCTGGCGGGAGTCAGTTCGCGACAAGGTCGGGCGGAAGGTTTTAAGGCGACACTTTCCGAGTACCCCGCATGCCATGGTGAAGTGATCGAAGCCGATCCGGACGACAGCGCCGCGTTCGACGCGAAAGTCACGCAATTCATCGCCCGCCGCGGCGAGCGCCGCACGGCGCTGCTGGCCGCGAACGGCGTCGTGACATTGCGCATCGCCTTGCTGCTGCAGCGTTTGCAGGTCAGCATGCCGGACCAGCTTGGCCTGCTCGGTTTCGATGAGCTGGACTGGTCGCCGCTGGTCGGGCCGGGTGTCAGCACGATCGAGCAGCAGACCTACGATATCGGTTACACGGCAATGAAATGCCTGCTCGCGCGCCTGCAGGGCGAACAGTTCGCGCCGCGCGAAGTGCTGTTGAAGGGGAAGTTGATTGTGCGAGGGTCGACGGGGTTGGTGGTTTGAGAGGTGTCGTAATTTATTAAGTCGGCGCTAAATCTGTCGTTCCCGCGAAGGCGGGAACCCCATGTTGTGTCCCGGACGGCGCGGCGAAATGGGATTCCCGCCTGCGCGGGAATGACAGGCCTGTGGCCTGAATTTGATAGGTGCTCAGGCACATTTTTTTACCATATTTTGGAACCGGTTCCATAAAAATGGAACCGGCGTGTGAAGTGCAAATGATGGAGACAAACATGAACGCAAACTTAAAAAGCATTATCCGGCGCAAGCTGATCCCGGTCGCACTGGCGGCGGCCTGCGCGCTGGCCGTGTCGGCTGAAGCGGCCGCGCAAAACATCGCGGACCTGATCAAGAAGGGTAAAGTCACCATCGGCGTGGTCAGCGGCGCGCCGCCGTTCGGCAGCGTCGATGCGAAAGGCGTGCCGGTCGGTTACGACGTCGATGTCGCCAACCTGATCGGCAAATACATCGGCCTGAAGGTGGACGTGGTGCCTTTGACGTCGCCGGCGCGCATCCCCGCGCTGGAATCGGGCAAGGTCGACTTCCTCGTTGCGACGATGGCGCCGACGCCGGAACGCGCCAAGGTCGTCATGTTCAGCAATCCGTATAACGCCTTCGAACTGTCGATCATCGGCCCGACCGGCAGCAAGCTCAAAACGATGGCCGATCTCGGCAAGAAAAAAGTCGGCGTCCCGCGCGGCACCACGCAAGACACGGCGCTGACCCGGCTGGCCGTGGCCGGCACGAATATCGTCCGCTTCGAAGACGATGCCACCACCGCGCAGGCGCTGCTGAGCGGCCAGGTCGATGCCGTCGCGCTGCCGAACATCAGCGCCGCCGACATCGTCAAGACGCGCGGTGCCGGCAAGATCGAACTGAAATTCGGCTTCGCGCTGCAACCGAATTCGATGGCGCTGCGCAAGGACCAGTTCGAGCTGCACCAGTGGCTGAATAACTTCATTTATTACGTCAAGCAGAACGGGGAACTCGATGCGATCGCGCGCAAGTGGACCGGCAATGCGTTGCCGCCGCTGCCGGCGATGTAAGCGCGGGCATGGAACCAGGCGCGATGTTCGCCATCGCGCATCCACGTAAAACGCTTGCAAATAAGGGAGTTGGACATGCCTTACGAATTTCAATTTGGCCTGGTACTGCAGGGGATCGACAAGCTGCTGCAAGGCGCGCTGCTGACGATCGAACTCAGTGCGCTGTCGATGGCGCTCGGCCTGGCGCTCGGCATTTTTATCGCGGTGATCCTGCGTAACGGATCGACGCTGGCGCGCACCTGCGCCAGGACTTATGTGGAAGTGATCCGCAGCACGCCGTTCCTGGTGCAGTTGCTGCTCATCTTCTTCGGCATGCCGGCGCTCGGCCTGCGCCTGGAAGCCAATGAAGCGGCGCTGCTGGCGATGACGGTCAACCTCGGCGCGTATGCCGCGGAGATTGTACGGGCAGGGATCGTTTCCGTGCACCGCTCGCAGTTGGAGGCGGCGCAGGCGCTGGGCATGAGCCGCTGGCAGGTGATGCGCCATGTCGTGCTGGTGCCGGCGCTGGAAAAAGTCTATCCGGCGCTGGCCAGCCAGTTCACGCTGATGATGCTCGCGTCCAGCGTCGTGTCGGCGATTTCGGCCGAAGAACTGACCGCCGCCGCGCACTTGCTCGACGCCGAAACCTACCGCAGTTTCGAGATTTATATCGTGGTGATGGTGCTGTACATCCTGCTGGCGCTGCTGTTCCGCTTCAGCTTCTGGGTGATCGGCCTGTTCGCCTTCAAGCGCCGGCGCCGCATCGGCCTGGCTGCATTCAAACGCCAGCGCGCGCTGCCGCTGGCCGGATCGGGAGCCTGACATGATCAATGAAGTCTCATGGGAACACTTGCAGTTCCTGTTCGAAGCGGGGCGCTGGACGGTCGTATTGTCCCTGATCGTGTTCGTCACCGGCGGCATCGCCGGTTTTATTGTCGCGCTGCTGCGCACGGCGCGTACGCCGGCGCTGCGCTACCTGAGCGTGGCCTACATCCAGCTCGTTCAAGGCACGCCGGTGTTGATCGTGCTGTTTCTCTCCTATTACGGACTCGGTATCTTCGGCCTGAAACTCGATCCGATGCTGGCCGCCGCGGTGGCGATGACGGTGTATTGCAGCGCCTACCTGGGCGAGATCTGGCGCGGCTGCATCGAAGCCGTGGCGAAACAGCAGTGGGAAGCGTCCGGCGCGCTGGCGATGAACCGCTACCAGCAGTTGCGCTACGTCGTGCTGCCGCAGGCGCTGCGCCATTCCCTGCCGCCGACGGTCGGCTTCATGGTGCAGATCGTCAAAAACACGTCCGTCACGTCGATCATCGGCGTGGTCGAACTGACGCGCGCCGGCCAGTTGATCAGCAATGCGACCTTCCAGCCGATGATCGTCTTCCCGGCCGTCGCCATCCTCTATTTTGCGCTGTGCTATCCGCTGTCGCGCTACAGCCATTCACTGGAAAGGAAATTCCATGCCCATCGTTGAAATCTCCAATATCACCAAGCGCTTCGGCGACAACCAGGTGCTGAACGGCGTGTCGCTGGCGGTCGAACCGGGGCAGGTGGTCGCCGTCATCGGCCGCAGCGGGTCCGGCAAGAGCACGATGCTGCGCTGTATCAACGGCCTGGAAACCATCGACGAAGGCAGCATCCAGGTGGCCGGCCACGCGCTGACGGCCAAGCAGGAAAAACTGCTCGACCTGCGCAAGGATGTCGGCATGGTTTTCCAGAGCTATAACCTGTTCCCGCATCTGACCGTCGAAGAAAACGTGATGCTCGCGCCGCGCATCGTCAAGAAGGTGCCGGACGCGCAGGGTAAAGCCACGGCGCTGCGCGTATTGAAACAGGTGGGGCTCGATCACAAGCGCGACGCCTATCCGGAGCAGCTGTCCGGCGGCCAGCAGCAGCGCGTGGCGATCGCCCGTTCGCTGGCGATGGAGCCGCAAGTGATGCTGTTCGACGAAGTGACGTCGGCGCTGGACCCGGAACTGACGCACGAAGTGCTGAAGGTGATGGAAGAACTGGCGCAGCAGGGCATGACGATGCTGCTGGTGACGCACGAGATGGAATTCGCGCGCCGCATGGCGCACATCACCGTGTTCATGCACCAGGGGAAGGTGTGGGAAAGCGGTCCTTCCGAAGCCTTCTTCAGCCAGCCGCAAACGGCCGAAGCGCGCCAGTTCGTCGGCGCCGGAGCGCTGAAATGAGCGCGGTGCTGGTGGCAACTTCCGCCTACGGCGTCGGCGCTGTGCGCCAGCTGGGACAGACGTATTTTATCGATATCGTCGCCGATGCCGGTGCGGACGGCATCGAGATCCGCCGTGAACTGTTTACGTCGGACACGCCGGACCTGGCGCGCATGGGGCAGGCCATCGCCGATCGCGGCCTGTACTCGGTGTATTCGGCGCCGGTCGAATTGTGGGGAGAAGACGGCCAGCCACAATACGATGCGCTGCGCGAGGCGATGGCCGAAGCGGCGCAACTGGGCGCGCGCTACCTGAAGGTGTCGCTCGGCCACTTTCCAGAATACGTCGACCTGGCACCGCTGGTAGCTTACCTGGCGGCGGCGCCGGTGCCGCTGCTGGTGGAAAACGACCAGACCGCGCACGGCGGCGCGATCGACGGCATGGCGCGCTTCCTGCCGGCGGTCAACCGCGCCGGCGCGCAGGTCGGCATGACATTCGACATCGGCAACTGGCACTGGGCCGGCGTCGATCCGGAAGCGGCGGCGGCATTGCTGGCGCCACACGTACGCTATGTGCACTGCAAGGCGGTCAGCCGCGAAGGTGGAAGGCTGACGGCGGTGCCCGTATCCGACAATGATCCGGTATGGCGCGCGCTGTTTTCCCATTTCGCGCAAGGCGTGCAGCGCGCCATCGAATTCCCGCTGGCCGGCGGCGACCTGGTGGCGCTGACGCGGCGCTACGTTGACATGCTGGCGGCGGCATGAACATCAAGGACAAGAGCATGAACACTGCACTGGACATCATCACCTATGGAGAGGCGATGGCGATGTTCGTCGCCGACGAAGCGGGCGACCTGGCCGCCTTGCACCACTTCACGCGCCGCCTGGCCGGCGCCGAAACCAATGTCGCGACCGGGCTGGCGCGGCTCGGATTGCGGGTCGGCTGGGTCAGCCGGGTCGGCACCGATTCCTTCGGCCGCTTCGTGCGCGCCCGCGTCGCGCAAGAGAACATCGATTGCAGCCGCGTGATCTCCGACGCGCGCTATCCGACCGGCTTCCAGTTGAAATCGCGCGCCGTCAACGGAGAAGATCCGCTGGTCGAATATTTTCGCAAGGGTTCGGCCGCCAGCCACCTGTCGCTGGACGATTTTGACGACACCTATTTTTTGTCGGCGCGCCACCTGCACGCGACCGGCGTGGCGGCGGCGCTGTCCGACAGTACGCTGGCCTTTGCGAACCACGCGATCGACTTCATGCGCGCCAACGGCAGGACGGTATCGTTCGATCCGAATCTGCGCCCGACCCTGTGGCCGTCCGAACGCGTGATGGTGGAACAGATCAACCGGCTCGCCGTCAAGGCCAACTGGGTGCTGCCCGGCCTGGGCGAAGGAAAAATCCTGACCGGGCATGACCGGCCGGAAGACATCGCCGCCTTTTATCTTGAGCGAGGCGTGGACGCGGTGATCGTCAAGTTAGGCCCGGCCGGCGCCTATTTTAAAACCGCCGACGGCGACAGCGGCACGGTGGATGCCGCGCCGGTCGCGAACGTGGTCGACACCGTCGGCGCCGGCGACGGCTTTGCCGCCGGCGTCATCAGCGCCTTGCTGGAAGGCTTGCCGCTGGCGCAGGCGGTACAGCGCGGCAACCGCGTCGGCGCCTTCGCCATCCAGGCGGTGGGCGACATGGAAGGCTTGCCGACCCGCGCCCAACTCGACGCCGCGCTGGCGGCCTGAGTCAACCAACAGGAGACCAACATGAAAAAACAGATCGTCGTCTACAAAAAACTGCCGGCGCCCCTGCTCGAAGCGTTGCGGGCCGAATTCGAAGTGACGTATTTTGAAAAGATCGACGCCGGCAACCGGCCCGCCTTCGAAGCCGCCGTGCGGGCCGCGCACGGCCTGCTGGGCGCCAGCGTCAAAATCGATGGCGCGATGCTGGACGGGGCAGAGCGCTTGCAGATCATTTCCACCATTTCGGTCGGCGTCGACCAGTTCGATCTGGCTTATCTTGAACGGCGCGGCATCATGCTGGCTAATACGCCGGACGTGCTGACCGAGACCACGGCCGACACGATCTTCTCGCTGATCCTGTCCAGCGCGCGGCGCGTGGTGGAACTGGCCGAATACGTCAAGGCCGGCAAATGGACACACAGCGTCGGAGAAGCGCAGTACGGCGTCAACGTGCACGGCAAGACCATCGGCCTGCTCGGCATGGGAAGGATCGGCCGCGCCGTCGCGCGCCGCGCCGCACTCGGCTTCGGCATGAAAGTTTTTTATGTCAATGCGGAACCGGTTCCAGAGGCCGATGAAGCATTCGGCGCGCGGCAGGTTGCATTGGAAAAGCTGCTGTCCGAATCTGATTTCGTCTGCGTCGTGCTGCCGCTGACGCCGCAGACCGAAAAGCTGATGGGCGCGCGCGAATTCGCGCAGATGCGGCCCGGCGCCATATTCATCAACGGCTCGCGCGGGCGCATCGTCGACGAAGCGGCGCTGATCGAAGCGCTGCGAGAAGGACGCATCCACGGCGCCGGTCTCGACGTATTCGAACGCGAACCGCTGGCGCCGGACTCCGAACTGCTGCGCATGCCCAACGTCGTCGCGCTGCCCCATATCGGTTCGGCCACGCACGAAACGAGATATGCGATGGCGCAGACGGCGGTCGACAACCTGGTCGCCGGCCTGCGCGGCGAACGGCCGGCGAACCTGATCTGATAAAACTAAAAACGACAAAACCAGAGGCAAATACTGGGGTCAGACCCAGGGGTCTGACCCCGGCCTTTGCATTTGGTTGAGAAGAAAATGGAGACAGCAATGCAAAAAGCACTACACGGCATCATCCTGGCCCTGGCCGCAAGCGGCGCCGCGGCGCAAACCAATGTCACGCTGTACGGCGTGGCCGACCTGGGCCTGGTGGCCGAACATGGCGGCCTTGCCGGCGGCGTGGTCAAGCTGACCAGCGGCATCGCCAACGGTTCACGCATCGGCTTCAAGGGTGTCGAAGACCTGGGCGGCGGCATGAGCGCGCTGTTCGTGCTGGAAGGCGGCATCCTGGCCGATACCGGCGCGTCGGGGCAGGGCGGCTTGCTGTTCGGCCGCCAGGCTTTCGTAGGACTGGCCGGCAAGCCGGGTACGATACGACTGGGGCGCCAATGCACGGTGATCGATGCGACACTGGGCGCGATCGATCCGTTCTATCTCGGCTTCGCGGGACGCATCAGCAATGTGCTGGTGGCCGGTTACGTGAGCCGGGTCGATAATATGGCGTTATACAGTTCACGCGCGGTCGGCGGATTTTCGGCCGAAGCGGCTTACGGTTTCGGTGAAGTGGCGGGCAGCGCTTCGGCCAAACGGCATGCCGGCGGTGCGCTGAATTACGCGAGTGGTCCTGTGTTCCTGCGCCTGGCGCACCAGGATACCAATACCTTGAATGCCGCACTGGCGGGCGGCAATGCGAAAAACACGGTGTTGGGCGTGGTCTACGCAATCGGCTCCGTCAAGGTGCACGCGGCCTACGCCGTCAGCAAGAGCCGCGCGGCCGGCGTCGTCGGCGTCGACAGTCACGATGCGATGCTGGGCGCCACGCTGCCGTTTGGCCCGCACAGCGTGATGGCGTCGTACGTGCACCGCGACGACAGGAGACTGGCCAACGGCGATGCGACCCAACTGGCGCTGGGTTATACCTATGCGATGTCGAAGCGCACCTCGCTGTACGCGGCCTTCGGCCATATCGACAACCGCAACACGGCGTTTTACACGAGCGGCAATGCGACTGAACCCGGCAGCGGCAACCAGGCTTATAACCTGGGCTTGCGCCATACTTTTTAAGGAGATCACATGAAAAAAATCGGCTGGGCCCTGGTCGGGGCCAGTACCGTGGCGCGCGAATGGATGATCGGCGCGATCCGGGCGCAGGACAATGCGGAAATCGTCGCGGTGGTCAGCCGCGATGCGCAGCGCGGCGCGCAGTTCGCACAGGAATTCGGCATCGGCGCCAGTTTTACGGAACTCGATGCGGCGCTGGCGCATCCGGGCGTGGATGCGGTCTACATCAGCACCACCAATGAAGTGCACATGGCGCAGACGGTGGCGGCGGCGCGCGCCGGCAAGCACGTCTTGTGCGAAAAGCCGCTGGCGCTGAACCTGGACGATGCGAGAGCGATGCTGGCCGCCTGCGAACAGGCTGGCGTGGTGTTGGGCATCAATCACCATCTGCGCAATGCGGCCACGCACCGCAAGATGCGCGACATGCTGCGCGAAGGCGCGATCGGCAAGCCCTTGTATTGCCGCGTATTGCACGCCAATTTCCTGCCGCAGCACCTGCGCGGCTGGCGTCTCGATTCGCCGCAGGCCGGCGGCGTCACGCTCGACATGTTCGTGCACGACGCCGACACGCTGCGTTTCGTGCTCGACGCGGAGCCCCAGCACGTGATCGCCTGTGCGTCGAGCGGAGACATGGCGGTGGCGGGACTGGAAGATGGCTTGATGGCGACGATCCAGTTCGACAACGGCGTGCTGGCGCAGGTGCACGATGCGTTCAATGCGCGCTATTCTCTGGCGGGACTGGAAATCATCGGCACCGAGGGGACGATTTTTGCTCGGGATGTGATGACGCAGCGCCCGGTCGGCACGATCCAGTTGACCAATGCGGATGGCGTGGCGGACGTGCCGGTGGCGCATGAAAATTTGTATGTGCGCTCGGTCGGCGCTTTCCAGGCTGCCGTGCGGGGAGAAGGGCGGCCGGCGGCGACTGGCGAAGATGGCTTGCGCGCACTGGCGGCGGCGCTGGCGGTGCAGCAGTCGTGCCGGACCGGGATGCGGGTGGCGGTTGCTGCTTGAACTCTGTGCAGCGTTTAACGTTACGGGATTGCCAGCAAAAATCAGCGGCAAAACCTGGGGTCAGACCCATGGGTCTGACCCCGGCATTTGCCGTTGATTTTAGTGTGCTTGACGGTCCGCTATCACAACGCAGCAACAAACCCCGCAACCGCTTCCGCAAACGCCCGCGGCTGTTCGATGGCGCTCAAATGCGATGCCTGCTTCAGCACCGCCAATTGCGCGCCCGGAATGCCGGCCACCAGCGTCTGCGCCATTTCGACCGGCGTGCCCTGGTCCAGTTCCCCGGCGATCACCAGCGTCGGAGCGGCGATGGCGCCCAGCCTTGCCGTCGTATCCATCTTGCCGACTGCGTTGCAGCAGCCGATATAGCCCGGCACGTCGGTGCTGGTGAGACGCTGGCGGAAACGGGCCACGATGGGAGCGTGTTCGGCGCGGAAGGCGTCGTGGAAATAGCGTCCCATCACCGCGTCGGCGATCGCTTCGATACCCTGTTCGCCGACGGTGGCGATGCGCTGCTGCCAGACGGCGCGCGCCACTTCCGGATAGGCGGACGTGGTGTTGGCCAGCACCAGCGCGCGCACCAGCGATGGGTGGCGCAGCGCCAGTTCCTGTCCGACCATGCCGCCCATCGACAGGCCGACCCATACCACCGGTCCGGTGTCCAGTTCGCGCAGCAGGCGCGCGGCGTCGTCGGCCAGGTCGGCCATGCTGTATAGCTCCGGCGTCGCGTCGGAACTGCCATGGCCGCGATGGTCGTACGTGACAACGCGGCAGTCGGCGGCCAGCAGGTTAGCTAAACCGTCCCACATCGTCAGGTCGCAGCCGAGCGCGTGGCTCAGCACCACCGTGTGGCGCGGCGCCTTGCCGTTGCGCGGCGCGCGCACGCTGTAATGCAGCGCGGGCGTGCTGGCGGTGCGGCCTTCGTGGCCGACACCGGGATGACAGACGCTGTCCGGCGCCAGCGGTTCCAGCGCGTAGCCGATCTGCGGGCCGACTTCGCGCAGGATCGCCATCGCGTGCGTAAAACCGGTGTTGGCGGCTGGGACGCCGGCGTAGATCGCCGACTGGATCAGCACTTCCTTCAATTCGTCCGGCGTCAGGCGGTTCGCCTCGTCGCCGAGCAGCGCGGCGCGCACGTGCAGGTCGAATTCTTCCCAGCGTCCCAGCGCGACGGTAATCGATAGCACGATGGCGCGCCGGGTTTTCTGTTCCAGGCCAGGACGGCCCCAAATCTCGTTCCACGCGAAGCGCGTGATCAGGTTCTGGAATTCGGCATTGAACGTGTTGGCGTTGGCCAGGGACCGGTCGACCCAGGCGTCGCCGAGGATGCCGCGGCGGTTGTGCAGGCCGCGCGCCAGGTCGTGGTCGAGGGGATCGTAGCTCATGGTGTCATTTATCCGTGAAAGGGTGGGTGGCGTCCAGGTGGGACACGTCGCGTTTCAAACCTTGCAGCTGGCGCTGCGCCAGTTGCTGCGCGGGTGCGCTGGCGGCGACCGGATCGAACAGGGTATTCAGGCGTTCCAGGTCGAGTTTTTCGCGCAGTTGCGGATCGGCCTTGACCGCGTCGGCCAAGACCTCGGCCAGGTTGCGCTGTTCGGCCACGGCTTGCTGCGTCATCTGTTCCAGCAGGCTGTGCGCCTTCGGCCGGCCGATGACGCCGGCCAGGTAGATCGATGCCGCCTCGGCGAACACCAGGCCGTGCAGCGAATCGATATTGCGCAGCATGCGCGCGCTGTCGACCTGCAGGCCGGCGAAGGCGTCGTTCAACGCCTGCAAGGCGCCGTGCGCGCTGAGGAACAATGTCGGCCATTCGGCCAATTCCGCCTGCCAGTTGCCCAGGCCGCGCTCGTGCTGCTGGCCCATGCTCGCCAGCAGCGCCGCCGCGTGCTGCGGCGTGCGCGTCGATGCCGCCAGCGCGATCATGGCCGACACCGGATTGCGCTTGTGTGGCATCGCCGACGAACCGCCGCGGCCCTGGCCGGACGGTTCCGCCAGTTCGGCGATCTCTCCTTGCGCCATCAGGCTCAAGTCGGTCGCCAGCTTGCCCAGGCTGCCGGTCAGCACGGCTACTTCCATACCGAGCCGCACCCACTCGTCGCGCTGCGTGTGCCAGGCGGCGTCGGCGACTTTTAAACCGAGGGCGTCGGCCATGCGCGCGGCGACGGCCGGGCCGTGTTCTCCCATGACGGCCAGCGTGCCGACCGCGCCGCCCAGTTGCAGTTGCAGCGCACGGGTGGCGCAGGCGCGCAGCTGGGTGCGCGCACGCACCAGCGGCGCCAGCCAGCCGGTCAGCTTGAAGCCGAAGCTGGTCACCTGCGCCGGCTGCATCAGCGTGCGCGCCAGTACAGGTGTGGCCATGTGGCGCTCGGCCAGTTGCAGCAGGTGGCCCGTCAGGTCGTGCAAGCCGTCGTCCAGCAATTGCAGCGCGTCGCGGGTGGCCAGCACCATCGCGGTGTCGATCACGTCCTGGCTGGTGCTGCCCCAGTGTACGTGGGTGGCCGATTCGGCGTCGTACAGGGCCACGGTGCGGGTCAGTTCTTTGACCAGGGGGATAGCCAGGCTGCCGGCGCGGCGGCCGGCCGTGATGATGGCGGGGATGTCGTACAGTTGCGCGTTGCAGACGCCGGCGATGGCGCGCGCCGCCGCCTGCGGCAGCAAGCCTTCCTCGGCCTGCGCGGTGGACAGCGCCTGCTCGAAGCGGAACATCGCCTGCACGATCGCGGCGTCGTCGAAGACGGCGATCATGTCGGGGGTGGTCAGGAAACTGTCGAAGATGGATACACTCACTGTGGCTCCTGGGTTTTTATAAAATCAAAATCAAAGGCAGAAGCCGGGGTCAGACCCATGGGTCTGACCCCAGACTTTGCCTCTGATTTTGGTATCGTCAAACGTAATCGAAAAACACCGTCTCTTTATCGGTCTGCATCCAGATATCCCAGCTGTACGTACCGGCATCGATCTTGCGCGCCAGTAGCGTGGCGCGGCGCGCCTGCGGCACCTGGTTCAGTATCGCCGATTGCGCCAGCCCGATGTCGTCTTCCAGGAACACGGCGGTGAACTGGTGCTTGACCAGGCCGCGCGCGAATACCGTCACGTACATCACCGGCTCGCCGTCAACCGGCGGCTTGGCCAGCGAGACGCGCAGGCTGAAGCGGCCGTTTTCATCGCTCGGCACGCGGCGGAATCCGGGAATCGCCTGCGCCGCTTCGGCTTCGGCGGCATCGGGCAGCCATGCCTCGATCTGGGCATCGTTGATCAGCACACCGTCGCCGTCGTAGATGACGCCGCTGATGGTGACGGTCGGCGCGCTCGTTTCCAGCGTGGCGCTGGCGTCGGCCGCCCATTGCCAGGCTTCGTGCGAGAACGGGCCGATGGTTTGCGAAGTCGTGATATTGCTCATGTTGTTTTCTCCGTTTAGATGCCCATGGGCGTGGCGTCGCGGCCGCGCAGCACGATGTCGAATTCGTAGCCGAGCATCTGGTCGCCGACCGTGTGTTCCAGGCTGAAGCGCGAAATCAGGCGCTGGCGCGCGGCCAGGTCCGGGATGCTCTGGAAGATCGGGTCGTAGTCGAACAGCGGGTCGTTCGGGAAGTACATCTGCGTGACCAGGCGCTGCGCATAGACGTTGCCGAACATCGAAAAGTGGATGTGGGCCGGGCGCCATGCCTTGTCGTGATTGCCCCACGGGTAGGGACCGGGCTTGATCGTGACGAAGCGGTAGCGGCCATCGTCGTCGGTCAGCATCTTGCCCCAGCCGTAGAAATTCGGGTCGAGCGGCGCGGGATGCTGGTCGCGCTTGTGCCAGTAGCGGCCGGCCGAATTGCATTGCCATACTTCGAGCAGGGAATTGCGCACCGGCTTGCCGTCCTCGTCGAGTACGCGGCCGGTGACGACGATTTTTTCGCCGAGCGGTTCGCCCTGGCCATGCGCGGTCAGGTCCATGTCGTTCGGCAGCAGGATGCGCGGCGACGGCACGATGTTCTGTTGCACCGGCACCGGCGCTTCCAGGCGCAGCAGCGGTTGCGTCGGCCCGCGTTTCAGTGTCGATTTATAGGGAGGGTAGATCAGTTCCGGATAGACACCGGGTTCGATGGCATCGAATTTCAAGGCAGTTCTCCTGTGCGTGTGACGCGATGTGGTGGAGATGATGGTATGAAAAGCAGGCGCCGCCCACAAGATGGCTGATGCATCCGATATTCGCTATTCGCCCAATAAGTGCGATAATCGCCCAAATCGTCATTTTTCTACTGAATACTATGGAAACCGACCCACCCGCCAAGCGCGACCTGATCGCAGGCCTGGAAAAAGGCTTGCAGGTGATCGAGGCGTTCGACCAGGAGCGTTCTCGCCTGACGATCGCCGAAGTGGCCGAGCGCACCGGCCTGACGCGCGCCGCGGCGCGGCGCTACCTGATCACGTTGACGCACCTCGGCTACATGCGGCACGAAAACAAGCTGTTTTCGCTGACGCCGATGGTGCTGAGGCTGGGCCAATCGTACCTGCATTCCGCGCGCCTGCCGCGCATCGTGCAGCCGCTGTTGTACCGGCTCGCCTATTCGCTGGGCGAGGCGGCATCGGCCGGCGTGCTCGATCACGACCAGCTGGTCTGCGTGGCGGCGGTCAGCGCCGGGCAACTGGTATCGGCCACGCTGCAGCCGGGCACGCGGGTGCCGGCCTACTGCACGGCGAACGGGCGCATGCTGCTGGCCAGCCTGCCGCAAGACCAGGTCGAACAGTTTTTGGCGCGCACGCAGCCGGAGCAGATCACCGAGCACACCATCGTCAACAAGGAGAGGCTGGCGCTGGAAATCGCCCGCGCCCGCGCGCAAGGGTATGTGCTGGTGGACCAGGAACTGGAACTGGGTTTGCGCACGATCGCCGTCCCCTTGCGCAATTTTCGCGGCGATGTCGTCGCGGCGATGAACATCAGCGTGCACGCGGGGCGCATGCCGGTCGAGCAGATGGTCGAGCGCTGCCTGCCGGCGCTGATCAAGATCCAGGTGGAACTGAGCGCGCTGCTTTAGGGATCAAATCAGATGCAAAATCTGGGGTCAGACCCATGGGTCTGACCCCGGCCTTTGCATCTGATTTTCGTCGTTGATAAAACCGGGGACAGACCACGTTATTTCGCTGCGTGGATGCCTTATTTCGCTAGGCGGAAAAACGTGGTCTGTCCCCGGTTTCTGGTTGCTGGCGGAACTGCTTGGGTGTGACGCCCATGTGCTTCTTGAACAGGCGGCTGAAATATGCCGGGTCCTGGAAGCCGAGTTCGTAGCCGATGCTGGCGATGTTCGATGGCGCATACGTCAGTTTGCGGCATGCTTCGAGCATCAGCCTGTCCTGCGTGATGTCGAACGCGGATTTGCCGGACAGCTTGACGCACAGCCGGTTCAGCCGCGTCGGCGTCACGCGCAGGGCTTCGGCGTACTGGCCGACCTGCCATTGCTCTTTGTAGTGCAGTTCGACTTCGGCGCGAAAACGGCTGAATAATTCGAAATCGCTGCGCCCGGACTGGTCGGCGAAGCGGTGCTCGGCGTGCACCCGCACCAGCAGCAGCAGGGCGCTGCGCGCCAGCCATTCCAGCATCAGGGTATGCCCGTAATGCGGCCAGGCCGCTTCGACGATCAGGTTTTTCAGCAGAGACTCGATACGCTCGCGCATCTCCGGCGCGGAACCGAGGTCGATCGCCAGCGGTTGCACGAACAGCGGCGAAAACAGGTCGCCGTGGTTTTCCGCCGCCGCGAACACGACGTTCTGGTCGACCGTCAGCACATATCCTTGCGCTTCCTCGGAAAAATCGAAGCCGTGCACGACCGACGGGTGGATCGTGATCACGGTCGGGCCTTCGCATTCCCAGACGGCGTCGCTGACGGTGGCGCGCACCTGGCCGCCGAATAAAAAAAGTACCTGAAACAGGCCGCGGTGGGTGTGGCTGCCGATATGCCAGTCGTGCTGGCGGCTGCGCGTTTCGATCAGCTCGATGTGCACCGATTCGGCGTTTTCTCCCTGTGTCTGCTCGCCGTACAGCGCGAACTGGGGGATGTCGTGCACGGCGGATGTAAGAGGTGCGGGCATGGTTTGAAAAGGGTTCGTAAAAGTGCGGTGTAAAAATAGTACAAGTTTTTTCGGTTTTCATCCATTTTATTTATGCCCCGACGGGACTACGATGAAGCCATACGAAACCACATCGGAGACCCCATCATGCGTACCCAAGTCGCTATCATCGGCGCTGGCCCGGCCGGCCTGCTGTTGTCCCACCTGCTGCACTTGCAGGGCATCGAATCGATCGTGCTCGAATCGCGCACCCGCGCCGATATCGAGGCCACCATCCGCGCCGGCGTGCTGGAGCAGGGCAGCATGGATATCCTCAGCGACGCCGGCGTCGGTGAGCGTATGCGCCGCGAAGGCGCGCTGCACCACGGTTTTGAACTGGCCTTCGGCGGGCGCCGCCACCGCATCGATCTGACGGAACTGACCGGCAAGGCGATCACCGTCTATCCGCAGCACGAAGTGATCAAGGACCTGGTCGCCGCGCGCCTGGCGGCGCAGGGGCAACTGCTGTTCGAAGTGAGCGATGTCACCTTGAAGGATACCGATACGACGCACCCGTCGGTCGGCTTCCGCCACGCGGGCGAGATGCAGCGCATCGACGCCGACTTCGTCATCGGCTGCGACGGTTTCCACGGCGTGTCGCGCCCGACGATACCGGAAGGCGTGCGCGAGGATTGCCAGCGCATCTACCCGTTCGGCTGGTTCGGCATCCTGGTCGAATCGGCGCCATCGTCCGAGGAATTGATCTACGCGCGGCACGAGCGCGGCTTCGCGCTGGTGAGCACCCGTTCGCCGACCGTGCAGCGCCTGTACTTCCAGTGCGATCCAACCGATCATGTCGACAACTGGTCGGACGACCGCATCTGGTCCGAGCTGCACGGCCGCCTGGAAAACGACGATGGCTGGAAGCTGAAGGAAGGTAAAATCTTCCAAAAAAATATCATCGGCATGCGCAGTTTTGTGTCGACGCCGATGCAGTCCGGCCGCCTGTTCCTGGCCGGCGACGCCGCCCACATCGTGCCGCCGACCGGCGCCAAGGGCATGAACCTGGCGATCTCGGATGTACGCCTGCTGTCGCAGGGACTGGACCAGTTCTACAAGCAGGGCAAGGAGGAACGCCTGCAGACCTATACTGCGGATGCATTGAAGCGCATCTGGCGCGCCGAGTATTTTTCGTGGTGGATGACCAGCATGCTGCACACGTTTGCCGACGCCACGCCGTTCGAGCGCCAGGTGCAGCGCGCGGAGCTTGACTGCGTCGTCAATTCGCGCGCGATGTCCACCGCGCTGGCGGAGAATTACGTCGGCGCGTTTTAAGCCTGCACGGTAGTCGCGCCAGCGCCACAGTCGCGCCGGCCTGCGGACCGAAATACCGCGCTGCCGCCGCGCCGCCGCTGTCGAACCGATAATTTTCCTGGACTGGACGGGGGGCTTCGGTACTATACTTCTGCTGAGTTTGGAGCTGCTCCGAACTCAACGGAAAGGTAGGGTGCCATGTGGTTTGAAGTGCGTTCGATCGCCTATGTCACGGCAGTCAATCTGCTGGTGATCGCGATTGCTTTCCTGATCCAGTGGCTGCGCGAACGCGACCGCTGCCTGCTTGACTGGTCGATCGGCTTTGCCCTGGGCGCCGTGGGCAGCGAATTGAGCGCGCGGCGCGGCACGCTGCCGGACTGGGTGGTGGTGGCGGTCGGCATCACCTTGCTGATGCTGATCTACGTCTACACCTATATCGGCCTGTGCCGCCTGCTCGGCTGCCGGCCGTGGCGCACAATATGGCTGCTGCCGCTGCTGCCGCTGCTGTCGTTCTCGCTGCACATGTATTTTATCCTGGTCGATTTCCGGCCCGGCATCTGGCCTATGATCACCGGCTATATGCGGGTGCTGGTGTGCGGCATGATCATCGTGCTGTTGCGGCGGCACCGCGCCAGCATGTCGCCGCACGCCGCCGCGCTGCTGCAATGGTCGCTGCTGGTGATGGCGCTGTTCATGCTGGCGCGCGGCACGATGAGCGTGTGGGTGCCCAACAGCGGCAACTTCGCCGAATCGAACGCGCCGGCCATCACGTATATCGTGACGGCGGCCTGCACGCTGGCGATGATGCTGGGACTGCTGTCGCTGCATGTCGATCAACTGCTCAATAAACTCGAGCGCGCCGCCAACACCGATGTGCTGACCGGCTTGCGCAACCGGCGCCGTTTTAACGAACTGGCTGGCAGCGCGCTGTCGGCCGGCGCCCGCAACAAGCAGGGCTTATGGCTGCTGATGATCGATATCGATCACTTCAAACAGATCAACGACACCTTCGGCCACGATGCCGGCGACGACGCCTTGCAGCGCGTCGGCCATACGCTGCGCGACACCTTGCGCGGCGGAGATATCGTGGCGCGCTACGGTGGCGAAGAGTTCTGCATCCTGCTGCCCAATACCGGGCAGGATGCCGCGCATGCAACCGCGCAGCGCCTGTTGCAGCGGGTGGCGCAGTTAAGGGTCGGTCCGCAGAATAATCATCCGGTCACCATTTCCGTCGGCGCGGCGGCGCAGCAGGAAGATGACGGCGGCCTGGACGCCTTGCTGAAACGCGCCGACCGCGCGCTGTACGAAGCCAAGACCAGCGGGCGCAATTGCGCGATCGGATTCGAGGCGGCGCACGTTGCTGCGCCGGTTCAGGCGTAATGTTGATACCGTTAAGTTAGCGCGTCAAATTGTCATTCCCGCGGAAGCGGGAATCCCATTTGTGGTCCGAATAGCGTCTTGAACGGCACAGAAAAATGGGATTCCCGCTTCCGCGGGAATGACAGCTCTATGGCCTGTGGCCTTAAGCCTGACGCCGCCGGTGCCGGTGCCGCCGATGCTTCGGTCAGCGCCGCATCCGTGCCTCGGCTCGCGCGCCTTTACTTGGCTGCGCTGCGCTGGCGTTTACCTGAATTCTTGCGGTAGAACGATTCGAGTTCGGCGCCCACCAGGTCCTGGCCGCAGTTGACCATGAAATCCTGGAAGGCGGCGGCGATCTTCGGGATGTTCTGGTCGGCCAGGTGCATCACGTGCCAGTCCGCCTCGATCGGGCTTTCCTTCATCGGCAGCATGTCGATCAGGCCGGCCTCGAATTCGAGCGCGCACGCGTGCACCGACAGGAAGCCGACGCCGAGACCGGCCGTCACCATGCTCTTGATCGCCTCGTTGCTCGACACTTCGGAGCCGAAGTGCAGCGTCTGCCCGTTATCCTTGAACAGCCTTTCCAGCGCCGTGCGCGTGCCCGAGCCGCGCTCGCGCACCAGTAGATTCGCGCCGGTGACCTCGTCCAGCGAGACGCGCTTTTTCTTCATCAGCGCGTGCTTCGGGCTGGCGACGAAGGCCATCGGGTGGCGCGCGAAGCGGGCGGAATTGGTCCGGAATTCGCGCGGCGGCGTGCCCATGATGGCGAGATCGATCTCCTTGCGCGCGAGCATGTTGACGATCTCGCTGCGATTTCCCACCTGCAGTTTCATGCGCACGTTCGGGCGCTCGGTGGTGAACTTGACCAGCATCGACGGCAGCAAGTGCTCGGCCGTCGTGACGGCGCCGATGCGCAGCGTGCCGCTGCTGACGCCTTGCAGTTCTCCGAGTTCGTCGCCGGCCTGTTCCCACAGTTGCAGGATGCGCTCGGAAAACTGCAGCATCACTTCGCCGGCCGCCGTCAGCTGGATGTTGCGCCCGACCTTGCGCGTCAGCGGCGTGCCGGTCAGTTCTTCGAGCGCGCGCAGCTGCGCCGAGATCGCCGGTTGCGTCACGTGCAATTCCTGCGCAGCACGTGAAACGCTTTCATGGCGGCCCACCAGGACCAAGGCTTGCAGCTGGCGGAAACTGGCGTGATACATAAGATAATCCTTATCAATTAATCGAAAGAAGTAATTTTTCTTTTCTTTTGCATACCTCTATATTAACAGTCAGAAGGAGGGACATCATGCAAACCATCGTTATCGTAGGAGGAGGCGCAGGCGGCCTCGAACTGGCAACCCGTCTGGGTAAAACCATGGGCCGTAGCGGTCGCGCACAAGTCATCCTGGTGGATCGCTCGCCGACCCACTTCTGGAAACCGTTGCTGCACACGGTGGCATCGGGCAAGCGCGATCCGCAAGTGTTCCAGCTGGCGTATTCGGCGCAGGCCGCCGAACACGGCTTCAGTTTCATTCATGCGGAAATGCGCTCGGTCGACCGCGAACTGCGCACCATCGAACTGGCGCCATGCGTGGCCGCCGACATGGGCGACGCACCGCCGCTGCGCAAGGTCGGCTACACGACACTGGTGCTGGCGCTGGGCGCGGTCACCAATTTTTACGGCGTGCCCGGCGCGGCCGACCATGTCTACACGCTCGACAGCGTGCGCGAGGCGAAAAGTTTTAATCGTCACTTCGTTCATGCTTGCGTGCAGGCCAGCACCCGCGGCCCGGATGCCAAGGTGGACGTCCTCATCGTCGGCGGCGGCGCCACCGGCGTCGAACTGGCGGCCGAACTGGGTTATAGCGCGCGTGCGCTGGCCAAGTACAAGGTGCATACGCTGGACCCGGAGCGCGATGTCCGCATCACGATCCTGGAACGCGGCGCGATGCTGCTGCCGCACCTGCCGGCCGAACAGTCGCAGCGCGCCGAGGCTTACCTGAAGCAGCGCGGCATCGGCGTCAGCACGAATACCGTGGTGAACCGCGTGACGGCGGACAGCGTGCATGTCGGCGACGGCGAAGTGCGCCCGGCCAGCCTGACGGTATGGGCGGCCGGCGTCGAAGGTCCGGCCATCTGCACCACGCTGGACTTGCCGTTGAACCGGATGAAGCAGATCACGGTCACGCCGTCGCTGCAATCGGTGGGCGACCCGAACGTGTATGCGATCGGCGACTGCGCCGCGTATGTCTGCCCGGTCAAGGGCGCGGTGCCGCCGCGCGCACAGGTGGCGCACCAGCAGGCCATGTTCCTGGCGGCGGCATTGAGCCGCCGCGAAGGCAAGCCGCTGCCGGAATTCCGCTACCGCGACTACGGCTCGCTGGTGTCGCTCGGACCGGTCGCCGCCGTCGGCGTGCTGCTGGGGACATCGACCGGGCGCCAGTACGGTGTTAGCGGCGCGATGGCGAACCTGTTGTACGGCATGATGTATCAAAAACACTTGATGGCGCTGCACGGCTTCGTGCGCGGCGCATCGGTGGCCCTGGCGGACTGGCTGCGCAAGCGACTCAATCCGCCGGTCAAGCTGCACTGATACCGGCTTGCCTGCGGCGTGTATCCCTGTCGTTCCCGCGAAGGCGGGAACCCCATTTTGCGTTCTGAACGGCGCAGCGGAAATGGGATTCCCGCTTGCGCGGGAATGACAGATTTACGGCCAGCGTGCTAAGGAGCCGTACAGGTATAGCTTCCCGCGCTGTTGACATCGCCCGTCCCGTTATATCTCGGGTATTGCGGGTGCTGGCAGACTGGCAAGGTGCGCGCGGCGCCTGTCGGCGTGGCGCGCTGGTTGTAAGTCAATTGCGCCGGTGCCGTATTTTTCTCGACCCAGTTGGTGATGGCGTCGAACCAGTTCACTTCAGTCAGCGCGGCCCCTTGACCGTGCGTCGCACCAGGGACGACGAAGAACCGTGTCCCGGTCGACGGGTCCGCCGTGCCCAGGGTCTTGGCGATGCCGGTCATCGTCGAATAATTCCGGACGTGGTCATTGAGGGACAACAGGTTGTCCGATCCGGCATGCCACGAGATCAGCTTTTTGCCCGAGGCGACATATGCTGCCACCTTGTTCTTGTCATGGTCCGCTCCGGCCTGGCGCAAGCCGAACCGGAAAATCGGGAAGTCGCGCTCAAGATTGAAAGATTGCTGCTTCGCTGGTTGCGTGAACCAGGCCGGATCGCCAGTGGCCAGCAGCGCAAAGCCACCGCCCAGCGTGCCGAACGAAGGGACGGATTGCAAAGTGCTCGACCAGGTATAGCCCGCGTAAATGCTGGTGCCGTTCGCCAGTTTGATATCGGAAGTCAAAGAGCGTACCGTCTGCACCTGGTCCGCCGTCAGGCAGATCGCCGCATCCGCGCTGGCTGTCGGTTGACCGCACTGCAAAACCGCAACGTCGAATTTGCAGGCGGCGTTGTTGGCGATGACGCCATCCTTGACGCCGTCCAGGGCATCGCACGCCGCCACGCCCGCCGCGGAGACCGCGCCCCATTGGGGAACCGACAGCCCGGCAGGCGTGCCGACCCTGGAACCCATATTCATCCATGCAGCCGTTTGCGATGCCATATCCATGGTTTCGCATCCGGCCACGATGCCGTCATATTCTTGCGGCCAGCGCTCGGCGGCAATATACGCGTTGCGCCCGCCGTTCGAACAGCCGGAGAAATACACGCGATCGGGCAGCTTTCCATAAAACGTCTTCGTGACCGCCTTGGCGAATTCGCGCGTCGTGTTCAGCGCCGCATAGGCATAGTCTTGCGCGGAGGCGACGCCTTCTTGCGTGCCGTTGGTCCAGACCAGCGGGCCGGCTTCGGCCGGTACGTTTGCCCGGTTGCCGCCGTTGGAAGCGGCATACACCGAGCGCCCGGTTTTCAATGAAATGTCCAGCGTCGTTGCCCCGGTCGCGGCATCGGTGGCGACGGCGGACGGGATACGCCCATCGAATCCTCCGCCACCTTGTTGCCACAGCCTGCCGGACCAGTTATCGGGCACGTCGACTTCGATGTCCAGGTAAGGCGCGCGGGTACCCAGGACCTGGCAGAACGCGGGATTGTCGTTGACCGCTTCGGTGCGCTTGGTGGCTGTCACGGTGACGTCGCCGACCTTTGTCCCTTTCAGGCTGGTGCAGCTTGCCGCAAGCTGTTGCGGGGTTGGCGCGCTGGCAGCCGGTGGCGCTGGTGTGACCGGATCGTCACTGCCGCCACAACCCGCCACGACGCAGGCCACGGCGACTGCCGCCCCGATCGGCAGCAGATGGGAGAGCTTGCGCGCGCTGCCGAAACGGCTGCCTGTCATTGATTTTTGTAGATACATTTTGTCTCCTGAGTCTCTTGCAAAGAACTGGATTTGAAATTGCTTCCCCTGGCAATGGGTGGCGCTGGCCGTTGCGATGCAAATCCGTCCCGGCCCGCGCCACGTGTCTTTTTTTGGAAGCGCAAGTTGATGCAGCTTGTTACCGCAACGTTCGGATGCGTTGCTTTTTCATAATACGTTACACATATTTAAAGGTAAACGAAAAAAATGAGTCATATTAAAAATATGTATCTAAAAAATACGCCTTAGGTAGCCCGTATCGCTGGCGGCAGGGCCTTGCCGGGCGCGCTGTCGCCACATGTAAAAGTCCACCGCCGCGCCGTTCCAGCCTTGCCGTTGTTGGTGTTATCGCTGGAATCGTTGTGTTGTCGGCACGCGGCCGGCAGGTCGCCCGGCACCGACGAGGCGAGTATCCGTGCCATCGGCACCATGGCATAAATGATACATAATTAAATGTTGATACAAAAAATTCGTATACATTTAAAATTGTGAATCTTATTATTGCCTCACTGCCAAGACGGCAGGAACGGTTATCGATATGAACAGGGATAAAACAATGAAAAAAGTAGTGGGGACAGTGGTCTTGATGGGGATGGTTGCAGGCGTGCAGGCGCAATCTTCAGTGACGGTGTACGGCACCATCGACGCCGGCGTGTCGAAACAGACTGGCTTGACGACACAGGTCAACAAGCGGGACAACAACAAGCTGGGTTTCCGGGGGACGGAGGATCTGGGCAATGGCCTGAAAGCCTTGTTCCAGCTGGAGATTCGCTATGAGCCGGACACCGGCACAATCGAAAGCGTGACGCGTCCGCTGTTCCAGGGGCAAAGCCGGGTCGGTTTGCAGGGCGATTTCGGCACGGTCCGGCTGGGACGCGGATTGACGCCGTTCCAGGAATCGTCCGCCGCGTTCGAACCGTGGTCCGGCCAGCCGACGGCGGCGGGTTTTCAGACCGACCTGGCCATCGCCGGCTACACGTCGGACCCATTGAGCCCGGCAGGCAATTCCCGCAACCGCATCTCGAACGCCGTGTTCTACAACAGCCCGGTCATGAGTGGCCTGCAGGTGAACCTGTCCTATGCCACCAAGGAAGCCACGGCGCCCGGCGGCGCGGAAGCGCGCGTTTATCCATATTCGCTGTCGAGCACTTATACGGCCGGCATGTTCTCCGCCATGCTGGCGCATGAGCGTAACGCCGTGGACACCAAATTGTGGTCGGTCGCCGCGGCCGTCAAACCCATCCCGGCTTTAAAACTGATGGCGTCCTGGCAGAAGCAGGACCAGGGCGCGACGGTTCCGGCCAGTCCCGATACCTCGTCCTGGCTGATCGGCGCCAACTACCTCGTCGGCGCGGGCAAGCTGCTGGCCGGCTATGGCCGCAAGACGCCGGACAATACCGCCACCACCAGGCAGGTATCGCTCGGTTACGAGCACAACCTCTCGATCCGCACTTATCTGTACGCCGATATTTCGAACAAGAAGCAGGCGCTGGCATCGGCGCCTGCGCGCAGCCAGACGGTCCGTTACTCGTCGGTCGGCATCCACCACAATTTCTAATACTCGCGCGGTACCGGATTTCCCCGTGGGCAGGCATGCGCGGCGTGCCCGCCCCATCACCAAAAGAGGAAACAACATGAAGCAATTTCGAAGAATGCTGATCACCGGGCTGATGGCGTTGAGTGTCAGCGGTTTCGCCGCCGGGGCCAATGTCGGCAGCGCGGACGAAGCGGTCGCGATGGTCAAGCGCGCCGCGGCGTACCTGAAAGAGCAGGGCAAGGACAAGGCCTACGCCGAATTCAATAACCCGGCCGGCCGCTTCAAGGACCGCGACCTGTATGTCGCCGTGCTGGACGCGAACGGCGTGACCTTGGCTCACGGCGGCAATTCCAAGGTGGTCGGCAAGGCGATGATCGACCTGAAGGACATCGACGGCGTCTACTTCGTCAGAAAGTTCCTGGAAATCGGCAACGCGAAAGGCAGCGGCTGGGTCGACTACAAATGGCCCAACCCCGTTAGCAAGGTGCTCGAGCAGAAAACCACCTACGTGGAAAAGGTCGGCGACGTCGTCATCATTTGCGGCGCCTACAAGTAGCTGTGGGGTCACCCATTAGCCAGCTCGTGTCAAGTCGAAAATACTAACCCGGCGCCTCGATCCCATCGAGGCGCAATTCTCAGCTACCCGTCCACCACATCCAATCGCGCCCGCTTTCTCAGTATATGGTTGCGAAGCAATCGCACCAGTCACCCATTTGGATCAAGCGAACTGGCAAAGACAATGCCGTTCGCCCTGGCGGCATTGGCCGCCCCAGAAAAACGTTGGTTCCGTTACGTGTCCCAATTGTTAACAGTTTCTGTGGTTACCCCTCGGGTTCCACCCCTTGCTGGCTCACGCACCGGGCGATAGCTTGTCGTGCACGGAAGCGGCACCCTGCGCCCAATCAGTTCCTCGGGCTTTTGCCCAACCCCAATGCTGGTTCGCAGGTGCCGCCATGATCGTCATGCAAAGCAGCGTTTTTCATCAAATACGACTTGTCCCTTGAGCATGTGGTAACAGGCCCGCGCCAGCTTGTGCGCCAACGCCTTGGTCGCCAGGGTGGTGTTACTGCGAGCCCGTTTGCGTTCATAGAATCGCTTGGCGGCCTCGTTGTAGCGCGCCGCAAAATGCGCCGCCTCGACGAAGGCCCAGGCCAGGTAGGTGTTGCCGTTTTTGCGATTGCCTTCCCCCTTTTTCTTGCCATTTGAAAAGCGCCCGCTGCCCACACACCGCGCGTACGAAGCGTAATTGCCAGCCGACGTGAAGCGATCTATCGGCCCGGTCTCAAGCATGATGACAGTCGACAGGATTTCCCCTATGCCCGGCACGGTCTTGAGCACCGCGTACTCGCTCGTCAGTTTGACGCGTTCATGCAGTCGATGCTCGACCATGGCGACACCGCGCTCCATGGCCTGGATCGCCAGCACGTTCAACTGGGCGGCCATCGTGACATCGTCTGACCATCCCAGGCGCGCAATATCGTCGAGCCCCAGCTTTTTGGCCGTATCCCCGCTCAGATGCCCGCCGGTCTGGCGCGCGAAGATTGTCTGCAGCGCCAAAATATGCGTCGTCCTGGTACGTACCAGTTGCAACCGTTTGCGAGCCAGATCGCGCACCGCACGCCATTCCGGCTCAAACGCATAACCGAAGCGCAGTAGCTTCAGACGCAGCAGATGCGCCAGATGGCGCGCGTCGTGTTCATCTCCACTGTATTTCAACCCTTCGTATTGGACGATGGCTGCCGTGTTGATCAACTTCACCTCGAACCCGGCAGCACGCAAGCCGTCAACCAGCCAATACCAGTTGAAGGTCGATTCCACCGCGACGGCGACCAGGTCACCGCGAAACGGTTCCAGCAGCGCAAGGATCTTCGCCAAATCGTTGGGTAAGCGCCTCTCGCAACAGATATGGTCTTCCTCGTCACTGACGACCACCACGCAATTGTTCGCGTGCAGATCGATACCGCTATACTTGTTCATGCCAGCCTCCTTGTACATAAGTTCAACTTGACATTGAATGCTTACTGTACCCCCGGCTTGTGCCGGAGGGGGCTGGCTAGATGATTATCAGTTCCGGCAATTGCTTAAACAAGTGCTGCGCGGGCAGGCAAAAGCTGGTTTTATCCCTGGAAAATGGCGAAATGAATGGCAATCCGCCTGGGCTGATCAATCCAGGCGGATCGAGTGCATGTGCCAAATCATCCCCGATGATATTTTCCAAGCTAATGTTGAAGGATGACACGCCCTCTCCGAATAGAGTTTGCCGGTGCTCTCTATCATGTCACGTCTCGTGGCGATCATAGGGAACCCATCTACCTTGACGACAAGGATCGCCTCGCTTGGCTTGGCATCCTGGCGCTGATCTGCAAGCGCTTCAATTTTGTTGTCCATGCATTTTGCCAGATGTCCAATCACTATCACCTGCTGGTCGAAACAGTGGATGGAAATTTATCGCAAGGCATGCGTCAGTTGAATGGCCTATATACGCAACATTTCAACCGTCGGCATGGCCTTGTCGGGCATCTTTTTCAGGGACGTTACAAAGCCATTTTGGTGCAAAAAGAAAGTCATCTGCTGGTGTTGACGCGTTACGTTGTATTGAATCCTTTGCGTGCCCGGATGGTTTTGTCCTTGGATGATTTGCCATGGAGTAGTCATCGAATTTTGCTAGGGCAGGAGCCTGCACCGGAATGGCTGGAGACGGATTGGTTGCTCAGTCAGTTTGGTAGCCTTAAAGAAGAAGCAATCCAGGCGTACTGCAGATTTGTGCTGGCAGGCATTGGCCTGGATAACCCGCTGAAGAATACAAGCCATCAAATGTTACTGGGTGATGGTGAGTTTGTTGAAAAATTTCAAAAAAATTCAAATGTCGACTTGCTGACGAATGTATCAAAAGAACAGAGACGCGCGCTTACGTTTTCACTCGAAGAGTACCGGGCGCGCTATTCCGATCCTGAGGAAGCAATGGCGGAGGCCTATCATTCGACCGCATATACAATGGCGCAAATTGGTGAGCATTTCGGAGTTTCATCTAGAAGCGTTAGTCGCGCCATACGTAGATTCGAGCCATAAATAGTTGCGTGTTGATCGGTCGGTCTGTCCTTTACCGGTGCCGATACACGTTTCCTCTGCTTCCCCTTGCAATTGCCGGAACTGACCCCGCTTCTCCGCTTCTCAGCGCAAGTTGTTGAGCGAATATTCGGCGGCGCGCAAGTCGTCGCGCGTGCGGCGCGTGGTGCGGTCGATGTCGGCCAGCTCGTTGCGCAGGTTGCGGCGGCGCTCGTCGAAATCCTTGCGGATGCGCTTGCGCTCGTCGTCCTTGTCGATACCTTTCAATTGCTTTTCTTCGTCCTTGTCGGTGTCGCGCAAGCGGCGTTGCAGGCGGTCGCTGCGGCTGTCGAGATCGCTGACCTTGTTGCGCAATTCATAGACGGCGTGTCCTGCCTGGTGCCGGTAGCGGAACTCGACGTCGATCCGCGCGGGGCAGACGCCGGCATACGACTTGCCGCTCAGGCCCAGCGGCGCGGCATTCTCCAGTCGGCAATAGCTGTGCAATCCCTGTTCCCGGCCGGCCTGGTATTGGGCCGTGTCGACCTGCGCGCCGGCCTTCGTGCAATCGTTGACGCGATCGCCCAACTGGGAGATCGGTTGCCCGGCCAGGCCGTCGCGCAAGCCGATGTCCTTCCAGTTGGCGTACTTGCACTCGTCCGGTGTCATGGTCTGGCAGCCGGAAATCAGTGCGCTCAACAAGAGCAGGGCGGGAAATCCGGGCAGAGTTTTTATCATTTTTTTGGGTCCTCGATCGACGTAAAGCGGATACGCACGCATGCGCATGCGTGCCGCGCGATGACAGTCTACGCCCTGGAGTTCCTCGGCCGCAACGTCAGGCTCGACAGGGTGTCGGTTTTCCGCCAATCGGTCACGTCTGAACCGCGCGCGTATGCCGGGGGCGGCTTGTTGATTTGCGGATGTTGCCGCCGGATAGGGCATAATCGCCAACAGGCATTGCGTCACCGGACTCCCAGGAGAATCAACGTGGCTCTACGTATAAAAACAGAAAAATGGCGCCTGTCCCAACTGGCCGCGGCCAGTTGCGCGGCCTTGCTGCTGGCCGCTTGCGGCGGTGGCGGTGGAGGAGGCGGCACGGCGACGCTGCCCGTCACGCCGCCGGTGACTCCCCCGGTCGCGCCTGCCGATGCTTCCTTCGCCGATACGGTCGCATACTCAGGCGCCGCGACCGCCGCGTTGCCTTCGGCCGAGGAACGCGCGGCCACCGTCAAGGCGCAACTGACGCTGGCCGGCACGCGCATCGATTACACCGCGACCAGCGGCCACTTGACCGTCACCGATGCCCGCACCGGCAAGCCGGCGGCATCGTTCTTTTATGTCGCCTACACGGCTGACAAGCAGGAGGCATCCAGGCGCCCGGTGACTTTCTTTTACAACGGCGGCCCCGGTTCGGCATCGATGTGGCTGCACCTGGGCGCGTTCGGGCCGAAGCGCATCGTCTCCACCGTGCCGTCGAACGTGATTGTCTCGCCGACGCAATTCGTCGACAACCAGGAAAGCCTGCTCGATACTTCCGATCTCGTGTTCGTGGACGCTGTCGGCACCGGTTATTCGCAGGCGATCGCGCCCAGCGTCAATCAGGATTTCTGGGGCGTCGACAGCGATGCCGCGTCCTTCCGCGATTTCGTGCAGAGATATGTCGGCGTGAACGGCCGGCAGGCTTCGCCCAAGGTCTTGTTCGGCGAATCGTACGGCACCACGCGCACGGCGGTGCTGGCGAATCTGCTGGAAACGGCCGGCGTAAAGCTGGGCGGCATCGTGCTGCAGTCGGCCATCATGGATTACAACGCGAACTGCGGCGTGCTCGATCCGGGCGCCGTCAGTTGCGAAGGGTATATTCCGACTTACGCGGCCACCGCCGCCTATTACAAGCTGGCCAATCCGGCGCAGGCCGATCTCGGCTCATATTTGCAGCAGGTGCGCAATTTCAGCGCCACCAGTTACCGCGCGGCGGTGGCTGCCTACCTGTCGCCGGCCAAAACGCCGCCGTCGCCGGACGTGGTGACGCAACTGGTCAACGATACCGGCTTGCCGGCGCTGGTCTGGCAGCAGAATATTAACTATAACCCCAACACTTACCAGGGCAAGCTGCTGCCGGGCCAGTTGATCGGGCGCTACGATACGCGCGTGTCCGGCGCGGCCGGCGGTCCGTTGGCGGTCGATGGCGATCCTTCACTGACGGTGGTGAATGCGGCATTTATTGAGACGATGCGCACTTACCTGGACGGACAACTGAAATACAGCGCGCGCTCGAATTACATCAATTTTAATGGCGCCACCGATCGCTGGATTTTCCGCCACGACGGCAAGGATTTGCCCGATACGATCCCGGACCTGGCCGCCGCGATCACGCAGAATCCGTCATTGAAAGTGCTGGTGCAAAGCGGGTACTATGACCTGGCGACGCCGTTTTACCAGACCGAGCGCGATATGGCGCGGCTGGGCAGCAATCCGAATATCCAGCTCAGGAATTACAGCAGCGGCCACATGATCTACCTGGACGATGCTGCGCGGCGCGCGCAGAAGGCGGACCTGGTCAGTTTTTACGGCAGCGTGACGGCGGGGAAATGATGAAACTGTTGAACGATCTGGCCCTGGCTTGCGGCTTGGGTGTGCTGGCCGCGCTGGCCGCGAATGCCGTCGCGGCCGAGCCGCCGTCCACGCATGCCGATCCCTACGTGCCGCCGGCCCAGCGCCTGCCGTCCGCCGAGCCGCCGGCGTCCGGCGAGGATTTATATCTGCAGGCGCTGGTCAAGCTGAAGCATCGCTTCGACCAGGCCGACCTGGATGGCAGCGGCAGCCTGACGCTGGAGGAGGCGAACAAGGCCGGCCTGGGTTACGTGGTCGAGCATTTCGACGAGATCGATACGGCGCATCTTGGCAAGATCACTTTCGAGGATTTGCGCAAGTACATGGCGATGCGGCGCAGGGAAGCGTTGGCGGAAAAACCTTAGTGCGCGACCACGACTTTCCCGAAAAATCCATATTGCAGGCTGGCGGCGATGCGGCGCGCGACGGTGAGGAATTCCTCTGCCACGTCGGGCGCGAACATGCGTCCGGCGCTGCTTTCGAACAGCGCCAGCCAGCGCCGGAAATGCTGCGGTTCGACGCCGCTTAATTGCATGTGCTTGCCGAATACATTGCCCTGGAATTCGCGCTGGCCCAGCATCACCGTGCTCCAGAAATCGACCATGCGCGCCAGGTGCGGCGTCCAGTCGTCGCCGATGGCGGCGCTGAAGACGGGACTCAGTTCTGGGTCGGCGCGCACCTCGTCATAAAAGGCGTGCACCAGGGCGGTGATCGATTCGGTGTTCAATGGCTGCTGCGGCATGGGGCGCTTTCTGTGCGTTTTGTTGGCGCGGGCGCCGGGGAAGCTATATATTGGATGCTACATTAGCCTCGGGTACATAGCAATATATGAAATACATGTTTATGGGTATGGCATGCGACTGACTTCCTTTACCGACTACACCTTGCGTTCGCTGATGTATTTGGCCATGCACCGGGACCGGCTGGTGACGATCCAGGATATCGCCGACCTGCACAAGATTTCGAAAAACCACCTGACCAAGGTGATCCATCAACTTGGCATGGCCGGGCTGGCCGAGACGGTGCGCGGGCGAAATGGCGGCCTTCGCCTGAAGCGCGAGCCGGCCGACATCAATATCGGCGCCGTGGTGCGCGCCAGCGAAAACGATTTTTATATGGCCGAGTGTTTCGACGGCGAGCACAATACCTGCCTGTTCAACGGCGCCTGCTTCCTGAAGACCAAGCTGGGAGAGGCGACCGAGGCTTACCTGAACGTGCTGGACGGCGTGACCTTGCAGGACTTGCTGCCCGGTCCGCGCGGCGCGGCGCCCGGCACGCGGCCGATCGCCTTGCACCTCGGTTAAGGAGAGCGATGATGACGAAGGGATACAGCCGGCATTGCCTGCGCGCCTGCGCGACTTCGTGGCGGCATTCGATGCGCTGCTCGGGCAGGGCGCGGACGAGGCGCGCATTCTCGCCGATGGCGCGGAGTTGCTGCGCGCCTTGCTGGCGCAAGATAACTGGCTGGCACCGGAATACGCGCAGCCGGATGCACAGTACTACCGCCAGTACCTGCTGTATCTTGACCCGGCGGCGCGTTATTCCGTCGTCAGTTTTGTTTGGGGGCCGGGGCAGGCGACGCCGATCCACAACCACACGGTCTGGGGCATGGTCGGCATGCTGCGCGGCGGGGAATCGGTGCAGGATTACCGCCGCGCCGCCGATGGCGCGCTGCTGGCGGACGGTCCCGTCAAACGGCTGGAGCCTGGCATGGTGGCGGCGGTTTCGCCATCGGTCGGCGATATCCACCAGGTGTTCAATGCTTATGACGACCGGGTCTCGGTCAGCATCCACGTCTACGGGGCCGATATCGGCGCGGTCGACCGGGCCGTGTTCGCGCCGGACGGCGCGATCAAACCCTTTCGATCCGGCTACGCCAACGTTTTATACCAATAAGGCTGCGCTCATCGCCTTGGCGTCGGCTTCGGATTCGGCCAGCATCCGTTCCAGCATGTCTTCGTCGATGAACAGGTCGATCACCGATTCGGAATGAGTCGGCAGGTCGCGCGGCGTCGGCTGCAATGGCGACAGCACCGGAGACAGGTGATTCGCCAGCATCAGCGTGTCGAGCAAGGTGTCGGGCGGTACTTGCAGGAAGCCGTCGCGCAAGCCCTGGATCGCGGCGCTGACTTCTTCCGGAATATTCAGTTTCTTGAGTACTTCGCGCGTGATGATTTCTTCGCTGGCCGGTTGCCAGTTGTCCGGATCGTCTTCCAGCAGGCCAGGGAATTCGTCGGCGCGCGACAGCAGATAAAAACTGCCGACCTCGTGCACGATGGCTGTAAACAGCGCCGTGTCCGGGTTCACGCCGGTCACTTCGCGCGCGATGATGCGCGCCAGCGTGGCCACGTGCACCGTGTGGTCCCACAGTTGCTCGGCCTTGACGCGCAATTCCGGGTCGGTGATCTTGCTGCCGAACTGGCGCACCACCATCGCCGCGGCCAGCGCGAACAGGTTGTGGTAGCCGATGCGCATGATGGCCGAGCGCACATTGGTGATCGCCGGGCCGTCGTTGCGGTTGAACATGGCTGAGTTGCCCAGTGCGACGGTGCGCGCCGCCAGTTGCGGTTCCGCCAGTACCAGGCGGATCGCTTCGTCGATCGGGCAGTCGGGGTCGCCCAGCGCCAGTTGGACACGTAGTGCCGCGTTGACACTGGTGGGGAACACCAGGTCGCCGCGTATCGCCAGGGCGGCGATATGGCCGTATGCTTCCAGTTTATTCATTCGAAAATTATACGCAGGGCTGCGCGCAATCACAACGCATAGATTGCGATCGTGTTATTGCCGCGCCTGGCAGGTCGCCGTGGCGGATCGCCAGGCGCTTGAAATGCCAAAATCAGATGCAAAACCTGGGGTCAGACGGGGACGCCGAGTCCCATGGGTCTGACCCCGGCATTTGCCGTTGGTTGTTGTGTGTATGCCGCTTACCCTCTCAGGCGTTGACCAACTGCGGCTGGCGCGGCGCGCGCGCGTCGCTGTAGCGCGCCACCGACAGGTCGTCGTGGCGGATCGCCGGGCGCTTGGCGGAGATGATGTCGGCCAGCAGTTGCGCCGAACCGCAGGACATGGTCCAGCCTAGCGTGCCGTGCCCGGTGTTGACGAACAGGTTGCGCATGCCGGTGCGTCCGACCACCGGCGTGCCGTCCGGCGTCATCGGCCGCAGGCCGGTCCAGAAGCTGGCCTGCGCCGTGTCGCCGGCGCCTGGGAACAGGTCGTTGACGACCATTTCCAGCGTGGCGCGGCGGCGCGGGTTCAGGCGCTGGTCGAAACCGGCGATCTCCGCCATGCCGCCGACGCGGATGCGGTCGTCGAAACGGGTCACGGCGATTTTATAGGTTTCGTCCAGGATGGTCGATGTCGGCGCTGCATCGGCGTCGACGATCGGCACGGTGATCGAATATCCCTTCATCGGATAGACCGGGATCTTGACCAGGCCTTGCAGCAGCGTGGTCGAATGCGCGCCGAGCGCGACGACATAGCCGTCGGCTTCGACCAGGCCGGTATCGGTCAGCACGCCCTTGATCTCGTCGCCGCTGGTGGTGAGCGCGCTGATGCTGACGTTGTAGCGGAATTTCACGCCCAGTTGCCGCGCCATCTCCGTCAGGCGCGTGGTAAACAATTGGCAATCGCCGGTCTCGTCGTTCGGCAGGCGCAATCCTCCAACCAGTTTATCCTGCGAACGGGCCAGGCCCGGTTCGGCGCGCACCAGTTGTTCGCGCGTCAGCAGTTCGAACGGCACGCCGGTTTCTTTCAATACCTGGATATCCTTGGCCGCGCCGTCGAGCTGTTGCTGGCTGCGGAACAACTGGGTTGTACCCTGCTGGCGGCCTTCGTATTCGATACCGGTGGCAGCGCGCAAGACCTTGAAGCAGTCGCGGCTGTATTCGGCCAGGCGCACCATGCGTTCCTTGTTCAGCGCATAGCGCTCGGCATTGCAGTTGCGCAGCATCTGCCACATCCACTGCAACTGGAACAAGGTGCCGTCCGGCGTGATCGACAGCGGCGCGTGGCGCTGTAACATCCATTTCATTGCCTTCAATGGAATTCCCGGAGCGGCCCACGGCGACGCGTAACCGGGCGAGATCTGGCCGGCGTTGGCGAAACTGGTTTCCAGCGCGGGACCGGGCTGGCGGTCGAGCACCGTCACGTCATGACCGGCCAGCGCCAGGTAATACGCACTGGTGACACCGATGACGCCGCTACCGAGAATGACGATACGCATATTGTTTCCTTTTTATAATTAGCTTTGAACCAGATATAACACTATGGTATGTTCATTCAACTAGTGTTTGTTACCATATAAATAGGAAAATTCAGTAAAAAATCATGAGAACGCAAAAGGAATCGGTACGTACTTTAGATAAGCTGGACCGCAAGATCTTGCGCATCCTGCAGGAAGACGGGCGCATCTCGATGAAGGATTTGAGCGAGCAGGTCGGTCTGTCGATCACGCCGGCGATCGAGCGCGTCAAGCGCATGGAGCGCGACGGCGTCATCACCGGCTACCACGCACGCATCCATCCGCCGGCGCTGGGCGCCAAATTACTCGTGTTCGTCGAGATCACGCTGAACCAGAAATCGGCCTCCGCCTTCGAGCAATTCCGCCGCGAAGTGCTGCGCATCCCGGAAGTGCAGGAGTGTCACCTGGTGTCGGGCGATTTCGATTACCTGATCAAGGCGCGCATCCACGAGATGGCCGAATACCGCAAACTGCTGGGCGACATGCTGTTGCAACTGCCGGGCGCGGCGCAATCGAAAAGCTATGTCGTCATGGAAGAGATCAAGGAAACGCTGTTCCTGGCGACCGAGCCCTTGTAGAGGGCGGCATCGGCTTTGCTGGCGCAGGCCGGCCACGCGCTGCGGCCCGTTCGGCTCGACGTCAAACTCTGTACGCTGGCGCACTTCCGCTTGCGCGCGCTTCGACTAGAATGTTCTCAACCATATATCGCTAGCGGAGTATTTGTGAACAGCACGATCGACAATCCCGCCGCAACCTTGCCCCAGCACGCGCTGCCGGTACGCACGCTGGACCAGCACCTGTCGTCCGACCAGAGCTTCGGCTCGGCGCTGGCGCGTACCGTCGGTGCCATCGCGGCGGCCGACGGCGCCGTCACGCTGGGCCAGTTCGCGGCCGTCACCGATATCGCCGGCGACGGCAAGGCCTCGGCCGTGTTTACGGCGCTGGTCCTGAATGCGATCGAGTCCGGCGTCGGCATCGACTGGGCCTTGAATGCGCTGGCGCGCAGCGCGCTCGGGGTCGACCAGCCGGCGCGCATGGCCGCTTTCAACCTGGTGCGCCCGCTGCTCATGTTGCAAGGTAGTAAATCACGCGCGCTGGCGCAGCGGCTGGCCAAGGCGCTTGGCATCCGCCTGCGCGACGACGAGCTGGCCAGCCTGCCGGGCGACGGCGAGCGCAAGCTGCTGGGCAACCTGGGCGACCAAGCCCGTAAACTGGTCAAGGGCCGCACGCTGGCCGACGCCGTGGCCGATTTCGGCCGCAGCACCGGCCACGTCGAATTGCTCGAAGGCGCGCGCCATTTCCAGAGCGGCAAGCTGGACCAGCAACAATTGCACGAACTGGTGCGGCAAGCCACCGCCACCATCGACCGCGGCATCGGCGCCTACCAGGACAAGGCCGGTACGCTGCTCGCGTGCGAGGCGGGCGCGGCCAGCCTGCTGAGCGCCGCGCAGGAATTGCAGCACCAGGTGCAGCAGCGGCTGGCGCTGGTGAACGCACGCATCGATTACGAGCGCAGCATGGTCTGGCAAGACATCGACGATGCCGTGCACGACGCCGGCAACGCGATCGAACTGGCCATCACCGACCGCCTGAACACCGACCAGTGGAAGGACGAGGATGTCTGGAACAGCATCGGGCGCAACCAGTTCGGGCAGGAAATGGAGCGCCGCCTGGACCGCATCGTACGGCGCAAGGAACAGGCGCTGGATTTGTTGAACCACGAATTAAGGTTGTTCCAGTCCGACATCCGGCTGTCGCAGACGAGCGTGTTCGAGCGCCAGCACCACGCCGCGCTGGCGCGCCTGATGCCGCGGTTGCGGATTGGCACGCGGCTGGTCAACACGGTCGACACGGCGGCCAATGTCACCTTGATGGGCGGCGCCGTGGCGGCGGCCGGCACCGGCACGGCCGCATACCTGTTCGGCGTGGCGATGGTGATGCCGGTGATCGCGCCGGTCGCGCCTATCGTCGGCGGCGCGGTATTGCTGGCCGGCGTCTTCAAATGGTTTACCGACGGCGGCAAGAGAAAACGTTCGGAAATCCGCGACAAGCGGCGCGCCTTCGAAGATGAATTGCGCAAGCATTTGAAGGTGGCGGAAACGGCCTTCACCAGGCAGCTCGACCAGGTGGCGCAAGGGTTCCAGGAATCCGCCACGCAATTGCTGACGCCCGTGCTGCTGGAAGCGGAAGCGGCCGGGCGCGTGCAAGGCATGCGCCAGCGCATTGCCGACAAGGTCATCGCCCAGTCGCAGGCGGCACTGCGCCAGCTTGAGGCGAGTCTGAGCCAGGCTTGACGCACCTTGATGTTTGATAATTTTAAATCAACGGCAAATGCCGGGGTCAGACCCATGGGTCTGACCCCAGGGTCTGCATCTGATTTTGGTATTAATTAGCACCGCTTTGGCGGTTGCTCTTGAAGCGGTACCTGCGGAGGATATAGCTATCAGCGCACCAGGTTGCGCGCGATGATGCCGTCGGCGGCGACGCCGGCTTGCTGCAAGGGCTGCGTCAGCGCGCGCGTGCTGTAGACCGGCGCTTGCGGCATCGGCGCGCCGAGCATCGGCCCGTCGGTCTTGGTGATGTCGACCGCCACCGTCGTCGACAGGCCGATGCGCAGCGGGTGCGCGGCCAGTTCCTTCGTATCGAGCGCGATGCGCACCGGTACGCGCTGCACCACCTTGATCCAGTTGCCGCTGGCGTTTTGCGCCGGCAAAATCGAAAACGCGCTGCCGGTGCCGGCCGACAGCCCGAGCACCTTGCCGTGGTAGACCACCTTGCTGCCATATAAATCCGCTTCCACTGTGGCCGGCTGGCCGACGCGGATTGCGCGCAATTCCGATTCCTTGAAGTTGGCGTCGACCCACAATTGGTCGAGCGGCACGATCGACAGCAGCGGCGTGCCCGGCACCACGCGCGCGCCCACCTGCACGCTTCGCTTGGCGATATAGCCGGTCACCGGCGCCAGGATCGCGTTGCGCCGCGTGGTCAGCCACGCCTGCACGTAGTCGGCGCGCGCGGCCTGCACGGCAGGGTGCTCGGCCAATGTCACGCCGGCCACGCCGGCTTGCGCCGCCTCGGCCTGTTTGCGCGCGACTTCGATCGCGGCCTTCGCATTGTCGACCGCCTGGCGCGCATGGGCGATGTCTTCGCCCGACACCGTGTGGTCGGCCGCCAGCGGTAGCCGGCGCGCCAGGTCGTCCTGCGCGTTTTTCAGCGCCAGCTGGCGCTGCGCGAGCGCGGCGTCGAACTGGCCGACGTCGGCGTAGCGCTGGCGCTGCTGGCGCACGGCCGTGCCCAGCCTGGCTTGCGCCTGTTGCAGAGCGAGGTCGGCGTCGGACGGATCGAGCTTGATGATTTGCGCGCCGGCCTGCACCAGCTGCGTTTCATCAGCGCCGATTTCCTCGACATTGCCGGTCACCTGCGACGACAGGCTGACCAGGTTGCCGCCGACGTAGGCGTTGTCCGTTTCCTGGTAGTGCGACAGCACGTTGTGATAATAAACGGCATAGGCCGCGCCGGCGACGACGAAGGCGAGGGTGATGCCGATCAGCACGCGGGTGCGCTTGCCGTTGGCCGGGGGTGTGGTTGCTGTGCTCATGGTCGGTCTTGGTGGGAGGTCAGTAAGGGCGCTTCGGCGCGGTAACCGCCGCCCAGCGAGTGAATCAGTGCGACTTCGGCTTGCACCTGCATTTGCCGCAATTGCAGCACCGTGTCCTGCTGCCGCAGCAGCGCCAGCCGCGCGCCCAGCACGGCGCCGCGTTCGGCCAGGCCGCGTTCCATCCGCGCCTGGGCCGAGCGCAGCAGGGACTGGGCGGAGGCGGTCGCCTTCTCCTGTTCGGCCAACTGGTTTTCCATCGCCTGCAGCGTGGCGCCATCCTGCGCGACGTCGGCCACGGCTTGCAGTACGGCCTGGTTGTATTCGGCCACCTGCACATTGCGCGCGCTGCGGGTGGCGTCGATTTGCGCATCGAGGCGTGCGCTGTCGAACAGCGGCAGAGATAAGGTCGGGCCGATGAACAGCGTGCGGCTGCCGGCCTGCAGCAGGCGGCCCAGTGAAATCGAATCGAGTCCGGCCGCCGCGCTCAAATTAAAATCGGGATAGAAGGCGGCGCGGGCGGCGTCGATGCGGCTGATGGACGCTTCCACTCTCCAGCGCGCGGCCTGCAAGTCCGGGCGGCGCGCCAGCAGTTCGATGCCGAGCCGCGCCGGCAGCGCGTGTGGCCCGCCCGGCAGGGGACGCGGCGCCAGGCCGGCCAGCGCGTCGCCGCTGATGCTTACGGTCAGCGCGCGCAGCGCTTCGCGTTCGCGCAGGTTATCTCCGTCGAGCCGCGCCAGTTGCCGTTTCAGGTCGGCCAGGTCGAGCGCGGCCAGGCGCTGCGCATCGCCGCTATTCAGACCGTTCGCGGCGCGTTTGATTTTGTCCTGCACCAGCGCCTGCTGCGTTGCGATCAGCTCTAGCAGCGCGGCGCGGCGCGCCCAGCCGCCTTGCAGCGTGAAATAACTGTGGGCGATGGCGGCGGCCAGGTGCTGTTCGGCCTGCGCATATTCGGCGCGGCGCGCATTCGTTTCGCCGGCGGCCGCGGCGATCTGCGCCTTGTTGCGGCCCCACCAGTCGAAGTTGTAGCGCGCTTCCACGCGCAGGGTTTCCTCGTTATAGTATGCGCCGCCGATCGGCGCCGGCAGCAGGCCGTTGGCCGAGTATCTCTGGCGGTTGGCGCCGGCGCCGGCGCCGATCTCGATGCCGGCGTCGGCGCGTGTGCGCGACAGCGCCGACTGCGCCGTGCCGATCCGGGCGGCGGCCACTTCCAGCGTCGGGCTGGCGGCCAGCGCGCCGCCGATCAATTGATCCAGTTGCGGGTCGCGGTAGTTTTTCCACCACTGCGCTTCAGGCCAGCCTTCGCGCGCGAGCCGGATGTCGGCGGGAAGGGCGCTCGTGCCGATGTCGCGCTGCGCCAGCGGCGCGACATCGGGAGGGACGTGGGCGCAGCCGGCCAGGCCCAGCGCCAGGGCGCCGAGGCAGGCGCGGGTAATATGTAATCGCATCAGTGTCTTCATCTTGTTTATTCCATGGCCGCGTGGTCGATGGCCGGCGCGGCGCCTTTCGCCGGAGGGCGTATCAACAGCAGCAGCGGGATCACGGCCACTGTCAGGATCGTCATCATCCAGTAATCGTCGACATAGGCGATCATCGACGCCTGGCGCGTGATCTCCATGTTCAGCAGCGCCAGCGCGTCGGGCGCTGCGTCGACTACTCTCACCTTTTCGGCCAGCGCCGAATGCACGGTCTGCGTATTGCGCACCAATAGGGTCTGCACCAGCGCGATGCCGACGCTGCTGCCGATATTGCGCACCAGGCTGTAGATCGCCGTGCCCTCGGCGCGCATCTCCGGAGACAGGGTCGCGAAGGTCGCCGCGCTGAGCGGCACGAACACCAGTCCCAGTCCCACGCCCTGGATCAGGCCGGGCCAGACGATGTCGCCCTGCGACAGCACCAGCGTGTACTGGCTCATCTGCCACAGCGAAAACGCGGTAATCGCAAGTCCCGTGCCGAGCAGCAGGCGCAGGTCGAAACGCCCGACCAGGCGGCCCACCACCAGCATCGACAGCATCGTGCCCAAGCCGCCGGGCGCCGTCACCAGGCCGGCCACGGAGGCCGAATAATTCATCAAGCCTTGCAGCAGCGACGGCGTCAGCGCGCGCGTGGCGAACAACACCAGGCCGACGATGAAAATGAACAGCAATCCCGTCACGTAATTCGAATTTTTCAGCAGCCGGTAATTGAAGAAGGACTGGCCGGGCGGCGTCAGCGCCGTGTGTGCGGCAAAATATGAAAAACTCAGCGCCAGCACGATCGCTTCGATCCATGTCTCGGTCGAACCGAACCAGTCATTCTGTTCGCCGCGGTCGAGCAGCATCTGCAAGGCGCCGATGGCGAGGCTGAGCGTGGCGAAGCCGAACGCGTCGAAGCGCATGCGGCGCAGCGGCGGCGTATCGGGGATATATTTAAAAATGCCATAAAAGGCCAGGCCGCCGATCGGGACGTTAATAAAAAACACCCATCTCCAGTTATAACTGTCGGTCAGCCAGCCACCCAGCGTCGGGCCGAAGATCGGCCCGAGCATCACGCCCATGCCCCAGACGGCCATCGCCGAACCGTGTTTTTCGCGCGGGTTGATGTCGAGCAGCACGGACTGCGACAGCGGCACCAGCGCCGCGCCGAGCACCCCTTGCAGCAGGCGCGCGGCGACGATCTGGCCGAGCGACGTCGCCAGCCCGCACATGACGGAAGCGAGCGTGAAGCCGGCCACCGAGACGAGAAAGATGCGCTTCTGGCCGAAGCGGTCGCACAGCCAGCCGGTCAGCGGCGTGGCGATCGCCGAAGCGACGATGAACGATGTCAGCACCCAGGTGATCTGGTCTTGCGAAGCCGACAGGCTGCCCTGCATGTGCGGCAGCGCGACGTTGGCGATGGTGCCGTCGAGCGCCTGGATCACGGTGGCGAGCATGATCGACACGGTGATCATCGGCCGGTTCAGGCCTGCGCCGGGCATGGCGGCATCGCTCACAGCTTCGACTCGATCGCGCTTTGCAGCGTTTCCAGGAATTCCGTGACCAGGCCCAGCGTGGCCGGGTCGATCTGTTCGAGCAGTTCGTGCCGGTAGGCTTCGGCTTCCTTTTTGACACGCGCAAAAATGTCCTGGCCTGCCGGCGTCAGCGAAACCAGCTTGACGCGGCGGTCCTTATCGGACGGCGTGCGCTGCAGGTAGCCCGCCTTCACCAGGCGGTCGATCATCGTCACCATCGTCGGGTCTTCCACGCCCAGCAGGCGCGCCAGTTCCGTTTGCGACAGCGGCTGCTCCTTGGCCACGGCGGCGATCGCCAGCCAGCTGGCCTGGCCCATGCCCAGGTCCTTCAGGCGCCGGTCCAGCGCCACGCGCCACGAGCGCGCCGTGTTGTGCAGCGCGCGCGAAAAACGTTCATCGATCGTCGGTAACATATTCGTCTGCTAATGGTTAGATATCTAACCATTAGCATAGCATATAAATTTTCTTGCCTGCAAGTGTGCTCGTGCTACGCTGGGCGCTTCCGAACTGGGAAGGAGATCGCATGAAAAAAACTGCACTTGCCATCGCGTACTTGCTGCCGGCCTTGGCGGCGCTGCCATGCCACGCCGACGATGCTCCGCCGGTGACGCCGTACCGGCCATCGGTATCGAGCCCGGCGCAATTGCCGGCGCCCGGGCAGCTGGAAATGGAAGTCGGCGGCCTGGCCGCGCAGGCCGACGGCGCGCGTCGCGGCAGCCTGCCGTATCTGTTGAAACTGGCGTTCAATGAACAATGGGGTGTGTTGCTGGGCGGCGAAGCCTGGGTATCGGCGCCGGACGCCGGCACCCGCCTGCATGGCGTCGGCGACACCGTGCTGACAGTCAAACGCGCATGGGCGCTGGAGCAGGGCAGCGCGCTCGGCGTGGAATTGGGCGCCAAGCTGCCGACCGCGAAGGATGGCATCGGCAGCGGCAAGGCCGACTACAGCGTCAACGGCATCTATAGTCACGATTTCGGCAGCGTGCACATGGACGCCAACCTGAACCTGACGCGCTTCGGCGTGGCCGATCCTGGCGCCGGGCGCAACCAGACCGGCCTGTCGGCCTCGTTTTCGATGCCGCTCAATGAACAGTGGGGCGCCACCGCCGAACTGTCCGGCTCCCATCACCGCGGCGCGCCCGGCGCCACCCAGTTGCTGCTGGCGGCGGCGTACAGCCCGCATCCGCGCTTGACCATCGATGTCGGCCTGGCCAAGGGCTTGAACCATGCGGCACAGGATTGGTCGCTATTCAGCGGCATGGTATTTCCGCTGGCCAAGTTGTGGTAATTTATGTACGCAAGCGAACAGACCGTTTGCTGGATATTGCCATAAGATAATATCTGCAGCGGCTTCGTCACTGCGCAACTTGTAAAGAAGATCAACATGAAAAAAATACTGATGGCTGCCAGCCTGCTGGCGCTGGCCACGGCCGCTAGCGCGCAGGGCGTGTCGATCAATATCGGCCAGCCCGGCTTTTACGGCCGCATCGATATCGGCAACATGGCTCCGCCGCCGGTGATCTATGCGCAACCGGTGATCATCCAGCGCCAGGTGCGCGTGGTCGAGCAGCCGCTGTATTTGCGCGTGCCGCCAGGCCATGCGAAACACTGGGCAAAACATTGCCGCGCCTACCAGGCTTGCGGGCGCCAAGTGTTTTTCGTGCGCGACGACTGGTATGTCAATGATTACGCGCCGCGCTACCGCGCCGACCACGGCTATCGCGAAGGGCGTGGCCACGGCCACGGCCGCGACCAGCATCATGACAACTACCGCGACGACCATCGCGGCCATGGCGACCGGCATGACAATCACGAGCGGCACGACAACCGCGACAATCACCACGGCAAGGGTCACAACAAGGATTGATCCTTGCCACAACATCAATAGCAGGGAGAGGCATGCATAGCAAGATCGTGATCGTAGGAGGAGGGGCCGGCGGCCTGGAACTGGCTTGCAAGCTGGGTCGCAAGCTGGGGCCGAGCAAAGTGATGCTGGTCGACAGCCGGCTGTACCACATCTGGAAACCGTCGCTGCACGAAGTGGCGGCCGGCACGCTCGATATCCACCAGGAAGGCCTGTCTTACCAGATGCTGGCCCATGACAATGGATTTACTTATGTGTACGGCGCGCTGACGGCGCTCGACGCAGCCGGCCGCAACATCACCGTGGCCGCCATCACCAGCGAAACGAACGAGGAAGTATTGCCCGAACGGTCGATCGGCTTCGATTCGCTGGTGCTGGCCGTCGGCAGCACGTCCAATTATTTCGGCGTGCCCGGCGCGCAGGAACACACGATCTCGCTGAACGCGACCGAGGATGCCGAGCGTTTCCGGTTGACGCTGCTCAAGCTGCTGACTCGCGCCGAATTGCGCAAGGGCGCGAAAGCGGACGGCGCCGGCGTGGATATCGTCATCATCGGCGGCGGCGCCACCGGCGTCGAACTGGCGGCGGAATTGCGCGAGGCCAGCGGCGTCTATGCCGCCTACGGCTTCGGCCACCTGGAACCGCTGAAAGATGTGCGCATTGCTCTGCTGGAAGGGGCGCCGCGCATCCTGGCGCCGCTGCCGGAACGGGTCTCGGCGGCGGCCTTGAAATTGCTGCGCGAGCGCGCCATCACGGTGGCGACCGATACCAAGGTGACCGCGATCGATGCGCAAAAAGTCACCGTCGATGGCGGGCGCACCTATGCGGCCGACATCGTCGTCTGGGCGGCGGGCATCAAGGCGCCGCCGCTGCTGGCGACGCTGGGTTTGCCGACGTCGAGAGGCGGCCAGCTGGAAGTCGATCCGCAATTGGCGGTCAAGGGTTTTAATAATATCTATGCGCTGGGCGATTGCGCGCTGTGCGTGGGCGCGGACGGCAAGGCGGTGCCGCCGCGCGCACAAGCCGCGCACCAGCAGGCCGATTACCTGCTGCGCAATTTCCTGCTGCAGGATGCCGGCAAGCCGCCGCAGGGCAAGCCGTATGTCTACCGCGACTACGGTTCGCTGGTATCGTTCGGCCAGACCTCGTCGGTCGGCAGCCTGATGGGTTCGCTGAAGGGCTTGAACTGGTTCGTCGACGGTTTTGTCGCGCGTCTGATGTACACGAGCTTGCACCTGATGCACCACCAGGCGGTGCTGGGGACGGTGCGCAGCAGCGTGCTGGCGCTGGCGCGCTTCCTGATCAAGCGCAGCACGCCGCTGGTCAAGCTGCATTGACAGGGTAAGGTCTTTTCGGCGGGCCGACGAAAATGAACGATTCCCGACGATTTTGAACGAAAACGGACGATTTCCGACGATTTTCCCTGTTGCCTGGAATAAAATCGTCGGAAATCGTCGGAAATCGTCGGAAATCGTCGGAAATCGTCGGTTGCCGCGCCGACTGCCTAGTGCCCGCTCGTCGCCGGCGGCTTGGGCAACACCATCGTCAGGCGCGCGCCGCCCGCCGCGCCGGCATCCAGCGTCAGCGTCCCGCCCAGGTAGGCGGCCCGTTCGCGCACGATGCGCAAGCCGTGCTTGCCGGACTGGTCGCCGTCCATGTGGTCCAGGCCGATACCGTTATCCTTCACCGTCAGCATGATTTCATCGTCGTTGTCATCGACGATGACGTCCACTTCGCTGGCGCGCGCGTGTGCGGCGATATTGCGCAAGCCTTCTTCCAGCGCGCGCAGCAAGACCACGTTATGGCTGCGCGGGCAGTGCGGCTCGTCGTCCGGCAGGCTGCAGCGCGCCGTCAGCGCGTGCTGTTCGCCGAATTGCGTCACCAGCTCGGACAGCGCCACGCGCACGCCGAGAAATTCCAGCTTGTCGTTCCACAGCCGGTGCTGCATTTGGCGGTTGGTTTCGATGATGGTGTGCAGCAGCTTCTTCATCTGCGCGGCACGATCCTGCAATGCCGGGTCGGCCGGCATCTTCTGTGTCAGCAAGCCCAGGTGCATGGTCAGCGCCGTCAGCGACGACCCCATGCTGTCATGCAACTGGCGCGACAGCGAGCGCCGTTCATTGTCCCAGCAGGTATTCACGTGGCCGAGCAGTTCGCTCAGGTCGGCTGCGCGCAGCGCGTCGTATTGCTCTTTGTGTGCCGGTGCGGTCATAAGGGTCTCAGGCGGAATAGGGGTGGAACGACCGATCTTTTCTTATGCGGCGATCATACCTGATGATTGCAATAAATGGCGCACTGCGCAATGGCGTCGCGCGCGGCGCAGTAATGGCGCCCAGGCCGGCCATCGGCTGGCTGTTGGCAGGCCGGGACCCGGCCCTGCGCCACCGGCTTCAATTCAGCACTATTGCTTGACGGCGGCCGGCGCGCAGTTGCCGATCGCCTGCATCAGGTGATCGATGTCGACCGGTTTCACCAGGTGCATGTCGAAGCCCGCTTCGAGCACGCGGCGCTGGTCTTCGGCCAGGCCGTAACCGGTCAGCGCGATCAGTTTCATCGCGCGCGTGCTGGTGTCGGCGCGCAGCCGGCGCGCCACTTCGTAGCCGTCGATGCCGGGCAGGCCGATGTCCACCAGCGCCAGGTCGGGCAGGAAGCTGGCCGCCACTTCCAGTCCTTGCAGGCCGTCGGCCGCGTGGCGCACTTCGTAGCCATAGCAACTGAGCATCATCGACATCATTTCGCGGCCATCGTCGTTGTCTTCGATGAGCAATACGGTCGGCTTGCTGCGTTCAATGTTATCCATGGGATGTGACCTCGTTTCTGTGTGCCGCTCGATGCGCGGCAAGCGGATGGTAAACATGCTGCCGGCGCCAGGGCCGGCGCTGTGCGCACTGACGCTGCCGCCGTGCAGTTCGGCCAGGCGCCGCACCAGGGACAGGCCGATGCCCAGTCCTCCCTGCGCGCGGTCCAGCGTGCTGGTGCCTTGCACGAATACGTCGAAGACGTGCGGCAGCAGGTCGGGCGCGATGCCGACGCCGTTGTCTTCGACCGTCAGCACGATTTCCTGGTCTTCGATATCGACCGCGATATCGATGTTGCCGCCGGCCGGCGTGTATTTGAATGCATTGTCGAGCAGGTTGCTGACGATCTGTTCGAGCCGCGTGGTGTCGCCGTCGACCCATCCGGCCTCGACTTCCAGCGACACTTCGTAATCGGCGGTGCGCCCGGTGGTGCGGTAAGTGTCGATGCAGGTGCGCACCAGCGCGCCCATGTCGAGCGGCGCCCGGTTCAGCAGGATCTTGCCCGACATGGCGCGGCTCAGGTCGAGCAGGTCGTCGACGATGCGGCCCAGGTGGCGGCTCTGGCGCTGGATGATCTTTTTCGCCCTGCCGACGCCTTCGGCCGACACGCCCGGCAAGCCGATCAGCGAAGCGGCGCTGCTGATGGCGCTGAGCGGGTTGCGCAATTCGTGGCCGAGCATGGCCAGGAATTCATCCTTCGCGTGGTTTTGCCGTTCGGCCACCTTGCGCTCTTCGATCTCGCGCGTCAGCCGTTTATTTGTCGCCGTCAATTCCGTGGTGCGCTGGCTCAACTGGCGCGCCTGCGTCTTCAATTCCTCGTTTTTCATCGCCAGCGCGACGAATACCGAGACCTTGGCGTACAGCACTTGCGGGATCACCGGCGTAAACAGGAAGTCGACGGCGCCCTTCTGGTACGCCTTCAGCCGGTCGAGTTCATCGGCCACGAAGGCGGTGATGAAAATGATCGGGATGTCGGCCGAGCGCGCGCGCTGGTGGATCGCTTCGGCCGTCTCGAAACCATCCATGCCGGGCATGTTGACGTCGAGCAAGATGACGGCGAAATCGTGCATCAGCACTTGGCGCAGTCCCTCCTCGCCGGAGCGGGCGGCGATCACTTCATAGGATTCCTGCTCAGCCCATTGCGCAAGCAGGCTGGTGAGGGCGAACAGACTGTTGGCATCGTCGTTCACGACCAGGATTTTAGGCTTGTCGACTTTAGGCACGTGGTCTCCGCGGCTGTTGAGACATCCGCGCTGTTATTGGGGGAATCGGGACCGGACAAACTATTGACTGATCATAACAACCCGATAAGTGAAAGTCAAAAGCGCGGCCTTCTGCGGAACGGCGCTTCTGTGTTCGACTCCGCACATACACGCCGGCCAGGGCATGCCATAGTGGAATCGTAGCAATGCCCAACCCATGAAAGGATGCATCATGAATATCGATACCGTGGTAGACCAGGCCTATGTCGGCAAATGTTTCCGGGAATTGGCCGCCGCGCCGGTCAGCGCCTTGAAGGGCGTCAGCGAAAAGGATGCGCTGGCGCTGTTCAAGGCGTTCAAGGTGACGACGGTGCGCGACCTGGCCGAACTCGATTACGTCAAATGGGCGCAGGCGATCGCCGTGCTGGCCGACCATGAGCAGCCGAAGCCGGCCGAAGTGGCCAAGGAATGCCTGCTCGACGATGCCGTCGAAATGACCTTCCCGGCCAGCGACCCGATTTCGGTCGATTCCGGCATCACCCGCATCGAAGTCGCGCCCGACAAGGTCGATGCGCATGGCGATCACCAGCATGCCGGCAAGGTCGAAGCGTCGACCGAGGAAGGCGCGGCCCGGGAAGCGGCCACCCATTAAAAGTTGCTGTGGTGGGTTTTGCCGTGCGGGAAACCGGACGGCTTTTTTTCGTCCGTACTGTTTGAACCAGTGGCGCCGGCGTGGCGCGCCAGTCACACCGTGCTGGTGACGGGTGTTCCCAGCACGCTGACGCCGTGTTCGGCGTGCGTGACGGGAGCGGCCAGGCCGCACTGGGCTGCGCAATGGCGGTTCTTGCCGCCGCGCTTGGCGTCGTACAAGGCATGGTCGGCCATCTGGATCAAGGTGTCGACATTGTCGGCATTGTCCGGATACAGCGCGATGCCGATGCTGGTCGACAGTTTCAAGGTCAGATTGCCGACCTGGTAAGCTTCGGACACGACCTCGATCAGTTTAGACGCCGGTTCCTGGGCGTCGGCCAGGCTGCCGATATCGCCCAGCACGATGACGAATTCATCGCCGCCGACGCGCGCCACCGTGTCATCCTTGCGCGACGAGCCGACCAGGCGGCTGGCCACCTGTTTCAGGATTTCATCGCCGCACGCATGGCCATGGGTATCGTTGATGCTTTTAAAACCATCCAGGTCGAGGTACATCACGGCCGCCTTTTGCTGGTGGCGCGCGGCGTGCTGCAAGGTGGTGGCGATGCGGTCTTCCAGCAGGCGCCGGTTCGGCAAGCCCGTCAGCGGATCGTGCAGCGCCAGCTCCTGCTGCTGGCGGCTGTATTGCGCCAATTCCTTGTACAGCAGGCGCACTTCGAGCATGTTGTGGATGCGCTTGTGCACTTCGAGCAGGTCGAAGGGCTTGCTGATGAAGTCGCGCGCGCCCGCTTCCAGCGCGGCGATCTTGAAACTCGGCTGCGCCGTCAGCGCCAGCACCGGCAGGTAACCGTCCTGCTCGATTTCCTTCAGCCCCTTCATGACCTGGAAGCCGTTCAATCCCGGCATCTGCAAGTCCAGCAGGATCAGGTCGTAGCAATGTTGCCGGTGCAGCGCGCACACCTGTTCCGGCAGCATCGTGGCCGTGACGTTCGTATAGCCGGCGTCGCGCAGGATTTCGAGCATCAGGTCGATATTGTCGGCGCAATCATCCACCACCAGGATCCTGGCATTCAAAATCTCGTCTGGGCTGGGCATAATAGTCTCGTCAAAGCAATAATCCACGTCCCGGCAGGGGATGGCAGAAAGTAAATAATAAAGTGTAGCGTGCCCTGCCATGGTGCGGCGCACGTGATGGCGGGTGCTTCCTACAGTTAACGGCAGTTTCGTACTGAATTCAAGTGTAGCAAAGGACTGTCGGGTTGCTTGTAGGACATTGCCGCGTCTGAAAGTAGGAGTAAATTGATTCTATACGGAAACTAATGTTTCTGCATGGGGATATTTTACTTGTGTGCGGCCAGTGCCACCGCCTTGATCAGCTCGGCCGGTTCGACCGGTTTCGACACGTGGTCGCGAAAGCCGCATTCGAGCGCGCGCAGCCGGTCTTCCGAGCGGGCGAACGCGGTCAGCGCGATGGCCGGCAACAGGCCGCCGTGCGCGGCGCCGAGCGCGCGCACCTTGCCCAGCAATTCGAAGCCGTCGACGTCGGGCATGCCGATATCGCTCACCAGCAAGTCCGGCCGTTCGCTGGCCACCAGCGCCAGCGCCTCGGCCGCGTTGGCCGCGGTCAGCACGTTGGCGTGGCAGTCGCTCAGCAGTCGCTTGATCAGTTCGCGCGCGTCGGCCTCGTCGTCGACCACCAGCACGCGCAAGCCGCGCAGGTCGCGCAGCGCCAGCTCGGGTGTGGCGGTCGGCGGCAGCGGCGCGTACGGGCGCGCCTGGCGCGCCGCGCCGGCCTGGCCGGACGCCAGCGGCAGATTGACGGTGAAACTGGCGCCGTGCCCTTCGCCGCCGCTGTGCACGCCGACGGTGCCGCCATGTTGTTCAACCAGGTGCTTGACGATCGACAGGCCCAGGCCAAGCCCGCCGTGCCGGCGCGTCGTCGTCGAATCGGCTTGCCGGAAGCGCTCGAACACGTGGGCCAGGAATTCGGGTCGGATGCCGATGCCGGTATCGGTGACGGTCAGCGTGATCTGGTCGGCCGATTCGGTCACGGCCACGCGCACGGCGCCGTCGCGCGGCGTAAACTTGATCGCGTTCGTCAGCAGGTTCCAGATCACCTGCTGCAGCCGGCTGGGATCGGCCGCGACCACGCCGATCGCGTCGAAATCGCGCTCGATCGCGATATTCTTGGCGTCGGCCGCCGGGCGCACGGTTTCGATGGCGGCGTCGATCACCGTCAGCGGAGAAACGATCTGCATGTCGAGCAATACCTTGCCGGACGTGATGCGGCTCATGTCGAGCAAGTCTTCGATCAGTTGCGCCTGCGCGCGCGCGTTGCGTTCGATGGTTTGCAGGCCGCGGTGCAAGTCGGCTTCGTCGCGGCTGCCGCGCCGCAGCACCTGCGCCCAGCCCAGGATCGCGGTCAGCGGAGTGCGCAATTCATGCGACAGCGTGGCCAGGAATTCATCCTTCATCTGGCTGGTGCGCTCGGCCTCGGCGCGCGCGCTGCGTTCGCTGTCGAGCAATACCTTGCGTTCCTCGGCGGCCTGCTGCGCGGCCTCGTACAGGCGCGCATTGTCGATCGCCACGGCGGCCTGCGCCGCGATGCCGCCGACGATGCGCTCGGTGCGCTCGTTGAACATGGCCGGTTCCGGGTGGCCGAAGAACAGGCTGCCGATCACGTCGCCCGAGCGCGACACGACCGGCACGGCCAGGTAGCTGCGCACCGACGGGTGGCCCTGCGGCACGCCGTTATAAGGCAGGTTGCGGCCGTAGCGCGGGTCTTTCAGTAAATCGTCGCTGCGCAGCGTGCCTTCGCCGCGCATGCTCGGGCCGAACAGCGCGGTCGCGCGCGGGTGGGGAAATTGCGAAAAGGCTTCCGGCGGCAGGCCGGACAAGGTATACAAGGTCAGCGCCGCGCCGTCCGTGTTGGTGCTGTGATAGAAGAAGGCGCCGAAGCGCGCGCCGCTGATGCGGGTGGCGGCGTCGGTGACTTCCTGCAGCAGCGGGCGCAGGTCGCGCGTGGACGCCAGCGCGTTGCCGGTGCTGTTTAGTAATTCGAGGATGTTGGTCTCGTCGCGCAGCGCTTCCTGCACCCGTTTGACCTGGTCGACGTCGGTGCTGGTGCCGAACCAGCGCACCACCTGGCCGGTGCTGTCGCGCACCGGGTTGGCGCGCGTCAAAAACCAGCGATATTGACCGTCGGCGCCGCGGATCGGGAATTCCATCTCGAACGGTTCGCCGCTGCACATCGATTCCTGCCAGCGCTGCTCGATCGCCGGCAGGCATTCCGGGTCGTACACCGCGTCCCAACCATTGCCGCTGGCGCCGGCGGGCAGGCCGGTGTATTCATACCAGCGCTCGTTGTACCACGCCATCGCGCCGTTGGCCTGCGCGATCCACGCCAGTTGCGGGATCGAATTGGCCATCGCGCGCAATTCTTCCTGGCTGCGCCGCAGCGCATCCTCGGCCGCCTTGCGCCCGGAGATATCCTGCACCATGCCGGTCATGCCGAGCAATGCGCCGTCGTCGCCGTAATTGCCGTGACCCACCACCGACAGCCAGCGCCTTTCGCCGTTCGGGCGCACGATGCGGCATTCGATGCTGACATCGCTGCGCTGCTCGAACGCTTGCGCCAGCGCCGCGTGCGCGGCCGGGCGGTCTTCCGCGAGCAGGCGCGCGCGCAGGGTTTTCCAGTCGACCGTGGTCGACGCCGGCAATTCGAACAGTTCGGCCGCGCGCCGCCCCAGCGTCACGTGGTTGCTGCCCGCATCCCACAGCCAGTCGCCCAGCTTGCCCGCCGCCAGCGCCACTTGCAAGCGGCTCGCGCTGTCGCGCAGCGCGCGCTCGTCGTCCTTGCGCCGGGTGATGTCGCGCAGGTGGCAAGTCAGACCCTCGCTGGACGGATAGGCGCGCACTTCGAGCCAGCGCTTGCGCGGCGCGTAATACAGGTCGAAGCCGGCCGTCTGCTGCGTTTCGAGCGCGTGGCGGTACTGCGTTTCGAGTTCGCTGCCGCGCAGTTCGGGAAAGGCGCTCCACAGCGAGCGGCCGGCCAGGTCGGCCTGCTGGCCGCCGCGCGGGCGCAGCATCTCCTGCGCTTGCACATTGATATACGCGATGCTCCAGTCGCGTTCGAGCATGATGACGCCGTCGGTGATGCTATCCAACACCGTCTTCATGCGCTCGTTGGCGCGCCGCAGCGCATCCTTCGCCGCCAGGATTTCCTGTTCGGCGCGCTGGCGCGCCACCAGCATGTCGTTGTCGCGGTTGTTCACTTAGCGTCTCCCCGGCAGCGCGCGCGCCGGCGACGCGGACCTTGACGCACAGCGCTTCGCGCGGGTGGGGATGCTGCCGATCGGTTCAGTTGGGAGAATCATATAAGTCGCATCCGGCTGGGTACGGCGGATGTACCGGACCGTTTTTGCATTGTAGCGCCCCGGGGCAGGAAATGGCCGCACCATAAGGTTTTAAGGCGTGCCCGTCGCCAGGCGCGCGGCGATATCGGCCAGCGTCTGCTGCAATTGCTCGATATCGTAGGGTTTTTGCAGCGAAATGGAGGAGAAGTCGAGCTGGCCGGTCAGCGCTGCGCCATAGCCGGAGGCGAACACCACGGCCAGCCGCGCCTGGCGGCGCAGCGCCAGCCGGGCCAGGTCGACGCCGGACATGCCGGGCAGGCTGACGTCGCTGAACAGCACGTCGAAACGGGCGCCATCCAGCAGTTCGAGCGCCTGTTCTCCGCTGTCGGCCGCGGCCACCGTGTAGCCGAGGGCGCGCAGCATTTCGCAGACCAGGTATTGCGCGTCGGGATTGTCTTCCACCACCAGGATATGCAGCGGGCCGGCGGAGGAGGGCGCGGCGGCCGTGGCGGCCGGCTGCATGCAGCACAGCACGCCGCGCACGACGCCGTGTTCGTCGCGCAGCGGCGTGTAATGCAAGTCCAGCACCAGTTGCACCGGCGCGCCGTCGCGCCAGAATTGCAGCGGCTGGGCAGTGCAATTCAGCGGGTTGCCGTCCCAGGCCGCCCCGATGGCCGCGGCGTTCCAGCCCCAGACGGGCGGACGCAGCGACGGCACTTTGCCGCCGGGGACGGATTCAGGGTTGGCGCCGCTCAGCGCGGCATAGGCGGCGTTATAGAACACGGCTTGTTCGGGCCCCCAGGCCAGCGTCATCGGCAGCGGGCAGTTCAGCATGATGTCGACGCTCAGCCGCAAGCAATGCGGCCAGCTGGACGCGGGCAATGTATGCAGGCTGTGGCTTGCTGATTCAGTCATCCTTGTCGCACCCGCTTTGTAAAAACGCCAAGATGGGATGATCGTACACTATAAAAAAAGCGCCAGGCAAAAAAAAGCCCGCTACGGGAGCGGGCTGAATCTATTTTCGTTCTAGGAGAATAGAGGAGACAGGTGCCATCATGCCGCATCGCGCCGCGCCCGGCCAATTGTCATTGGTGATGACGGCGATCCATCCGGTGAATGGGATGCCCGTTTTAAATTCCCACTGGACAAGCCGGCCGGATCTCCCTATAATCTTGCTCCTTTCGAGGGAGAAACCTTCCGAGAGAAGCAAAAGACACATATTTTTACCGTTTGAAAAAATTTGGTTTTGCAGTTTTAACGCGTAACCAAATAATGATTGTAAAAAATCAGATTTCTCAAAATTAAATATGTGTGTTAAAATGATGCTTAAGCGGCTGTAGCTCAGCTGGATAGAGTACTTGGCTACGAACCAAGGGGTCGTGGGTTCGATTCCTGCCAGCCGCACCAGTTTTACCGTAGTGTGCATCATTGTCGTGATGATGCTTGCAGTAAGTAGTAAATTATGACAGGTTGGAGTTTTTAAAACGGCCTGATATAATGTTGTTTTCGCGGCTGTAGCTCAGCTGGATAGAGTACTTGGCTACGAACCAAGGGGTCGTGGGTTCGATTCCTGCCAGCCGCACCAGAATATCGGGGTCAGATTGCAAAATCTGACCCCTTTTTCTTTTCCCGCGCCGTTTCCCCCTCCTTGCCGACCATCGATCCGCTCCCGGTTTGCGCCCGTCGTAGGCACCCTCATAAAAGTTGCTTTAATATTAATTATCGTTCCATTTTTCGGGGCGATCAGTACGTCGTATCCCCGCCGCCACCAGGAGGCTGCCATGACACTCGAACAATTGCGCCGCATCCTGCCGCTGGCCGGCGCGCGGGCCGGCGTGTATATCGACGGCATCAATGCCGCGATGGTGGAATTCGACATCGGCACGCCGCTGCGCCAGGCGGCCTTCCTGGCGCAGATCGGCCACGAGTCGGGCCAGCTGCGCTATGTGTGCGAGCTGGCCAGCGGCGACGCTTACGAAGGGCGGGCCGACCTGGGCAACACCATGCCCGGCGACGGCCGGCGCTACAAGGGCAGGGGTCTGATACAGATCACGGGCCGCAGCAACTATGGTGCCTGCGGCGCCGCGCTGGGGCTGGACCTGCTGGCCCAGCCCGAGTTGCTGGAGCAGATGCTGCCGGCCTGCCGTTCGGCGGGCTGGTTCTGGCATACCCATGGCCTGAACGGG
>JAZJZT010000017.1:0-9535 GCA_040389645.1 Pseudomonadota bacterium
TACTCTGGCAGAGGCCACTCACTACGTACAGACGGTGCAGGGAAGACGCTTACGAAACTGGACACCTGTTCCGCCGCAAACTGGACACTCGTTCCAGCGCAAACTGGACACCTGTTCCAGGCCAAACTGGACACTTGGGGCGTGACGGCGCGGGGTCGAGGTTGTCGTTTTACTCCTGATGGGTCGAGCTTGTCAAACTGGCCCTTTTTTTTCGCAGCGAATCTCCTTTCAAATTAAGCTGGTGGGCGTTGTGGACCAGCCGGTCCAGGATGGCATCGGCCAGAGTGGCATTGCCGATGGCGGCGTGCCAGTGCTCAATGGGAAGCTGGCTGGTCACGATGGTTGAGCGAGCCCCATGGCGGTCGTCGAGCACCTCCAGCAGGTCGCGTCGGTGGGTGTCGTCGAGCACAGCCAGTCCCCAGTCGTCAATCACGAGCGTGTCTATCCGGGCCAGCTGTTTGAGCAGCTTGCCATAGCGGCCGTCGGCACGGCCGATGCCCAGCTCATCGAGCAAGCGCGGCAGGCGGACGTAGTAGGCGCTGTATCCCTGCCGGCAGGCCTGATGTGCCAGCGCGCACGCCAGCCAGGTCTTGCCTACGCCGGTGGGACCAGTGAGCAGGATGTTCTGCTTGTCGGACAGCCATTGGCCGGCCAGCAGTCTTTGGAACATCGCCTTGTCGAGTCCACGCGCGTGACGGTAGTCGGTGTCCTCAGCAGCTGTGTTGGGCTTGAGCTTGGCGCGCTGCAGGCGCAGGGCCAGTGCCTTGCCGTCACGTTCGGTCGCCTCGTGGTCCACCAGCAGGCCGAGCCGTTCTTCGAAGTCCAGATGGTCCAGGTTTAACGTGGACTGCTCGGCGAAGGCGCGCGCCATCCCGAACAGTTTCAGGCGGGTCAGTTTGTCATGGGTTGGGTGATGCAACATGGGTCATCCTTTTGTGACGCGGCGGGCCGTTGAATGGCGGCCCGCCGCATATATTTTATAAATCGTTTATGTTGTTTATGCAGGCATCAATGCAGCCGGCTCGATTGATAGTAGGCGGCGCCGCGCAGGTTCTCGTGCTCGGGCAGGTCGAGCGTGCGTTGCGCGCCTTGCGGTTGCAGGTCGAGGCCATTCTTGAGGATGGCCTGCACGCTCTTGTAGTTCACGGCGCTGTGCTTCAGAGCCCGCACGCAGGCCGCCTCCAGACGCGCGACGCCGTATTTCTGCCCCAGCGACAGCACGCCCAGGCAACTGCGGTAGGCTTGCTGGGGGTGGCGCCGCTGACCCAACAGCCGTTCGACCAGCACCGCGCAGCGCGGTCCCACAGCGGTGGCCCGCGCCGTTAGCGTTTCCGCGTTCCAGCCGGCCACTTCGCGGTGCGCCGCCGGCATGTGCGCCGCTATCGTCGTGTGGCGCCCCTTGAAGGCGCACAGGGCGTGGCTGGCGATGCGCTGGCCGCGCAGGAAGATTTCGACCGTCGCGCGCGTCACGCGCACGTCGGTTTGGGCGCGCGCGTGCTGGCACGGCACCGAGTAGTAGTGGCCGTCGACATCGACGTGGTAATCGACGCCGACCCGTGCCACCGTCCATTCGGCGTACTCGTAGCGGCGTTCCGGCAATGCGCGCAAAGCAGGTTGGTCCGTCTCGGCGAAGGCGCTGGCGCGGCTCCCTGGCAGCTTCTTGAAGGGCCGCTGGTTCAAGTCGACCAGCAGGATACGCAGCGCGCGGTTGAGCTCGTTTAGGCTGAAGAAGCGCTGGTGCCGCAGCCGCGCCAGCACCCAGCGCGTCACCACCAACACGCCGTTCTCCACTTTAGCCTTGTCCTTGGGGCGTCGGGCGCGCGCCGGCAGCACGGCCACGCCATAGTGCTCGGCCAGGTCGTGGTAGGTCGGGTTGACGTCCGGCTCGTAGCGTGAAGCCTTCGATATGCCGCTGCGCAGGTTGTCGGGCACCCACAACTCGGTGCAGCCGCCGAAGAACTCCAGCGCGCGCACGTGACTGCCTATCCAGTCCGGCAACTGTTGGCTCCAGGTGGCTTCCAGGTAGGTGTAGTTGGACGCCCCCAGCACGGCGACGAAGATTTGGGCCTCGCGGATTTCACCGGTGGCGCCGTCGGTGACGCTGCCGGTCTGGCCGGCGTAGTCGATGAACAGCCGCTCGCCGGGCGTGTGGGTTTGGCGCATCGACAGTGTCAGCTGCTGGCGCCAGCGGCGATAGTGCTCGCAGAACGCGCTGTACTGATAGCCGTCTGCTTGTTCGGCCTTGTACTCCTGCCACAACAGTTCGAGCGTGACGCCCTTGCGCCGCAGCTCGTTATGTACCGCCGGCCAAGCCGGTTCCGGGCGCCGCACCGACGACGGCTCGCTGGGTGGGAACAGCAGCCGCTCCAGGGCCGCATCGTCGGTTTCTTGCGGCAACGGATGTGACAGGCCGGCCAGCTTGGCGCGGGCCACGTAGTCGGACACGGTGGTCGGCGACACGTTGATGATGCGGGCGATTTCCCGCTTGGAACGGCCGTGCTCGAAATGCAGCCGCAGGACTTCATGGATTTTGCGCATGGATAACCTTTTATTGGTCAAGCAACCCTCCGGAAAAATCTCTGGAGGGTGCCATAGTTATCCCCTTGCCGTTGGCCCTTTCAGGCCGCTTCAAACTGTCCAGTTTGGAGCGGAATCAGTGTCCAGTTTGCGCTGGAATGGGTGTCCAGTTTGCCGTGGAATCAATGTCCAGTTTGGTGTGGAATGGGTGTCCAGGTTGGCGCGGAAAACGCATCCATCACATCGCGTTTGGTCGCGTGGGATCTGACCGAGGTGGATGCATGGATCGCGGAGCAGCATGCGGCAGCGGTCCAGCAGCCGGCGCCAGGCCTCAAGAAACCGTAGTAGTCCAGCGGTCGATCATATCTGCCCAATCCTGCAGCATGCTGCGCCGCTGATCGGCATATTCGGCCTTGTTGTAGACTGCGCGGACGCCACGCTGCTCATGGGCCAGGCATTTCTCGATCCAGTCGGTGTTATACCCAGCCTCGTGCAACAGCGTCGATCCAGTACGGCGCAAATCATGCGGCGAGAAGTCGGCCAACTGCTTGCCATCCTTACGGGCCGCAGCAGTAGTCGACACCAAAATCCCGTTCAGCGTTGCATTCGATATTGGCAGATCCGGATCATACCGGGACGGCAATAAATAACGCGACCCACCAGCGCAAGTTCTTAACGCTATCAGCATGTCAAGCGCCTGCCGCGACAGATATACATTGTGCGGGTTGCGGCGTTTCATACGTGCCGCCGGTATCGTCCATACTCCATTCGAAAAGTTGATCTCATCCCACGTCGCATTTGCGAGTTCAGATTTGCGCACCAGCGTCAGCAGCAGAAGCTTGACCGCTAGCCGCAGCGTTGCTGCGCAATGAACGTGCTCCAGATACTTATAAAACAAAGCGATTTCGTCCGTACCCAAGGCACGATCCCTGGGCTGGAATACGGCGATCGAACTGGGCTGCACCAAGTCGGCGGGATTCTCGTGTCTGTGGCCACGCTGGTCAGCGTACCGGAACACCATCATCACAATTTCGCGCGCATGCACCGCCACTGCCGGAGCGCCTCGATCGACAATTTTGTCGCATAAAGCACGTAATTCATCATGAGTAATCTCCGGCAGCATCAACTTGCCAAATGGTCCTTTTAAATCACGCTCGTATATTGCGCGCCGCATATCACGCGTCGATTCAGCCATCTTATGCTTCAGCAGCCATCGCTCCGCCCATTGGCCGAACGATTCCGCTTCGTTCTGCTTGCGCCGCGTTCGCGCCTTCTGCTTTGCCGGCGATTGACCTCCAGCGAGCGCTTTCTTTGCCTCATCCAGCTTCCCCCTGGCCTCCTGCAAAGACATCCCGCCAACACCATAGCGTCCGAGCACAATCGTTTCTTGACGCCCATTGATACGATAGTTGTAACGATAAGAAATGTTTCCGGAAGGCAGCACAGCGACATACAAGCCATCGCGATCCGGTAGCTTGTAAGTCTTGTCGCGCGGCTTCAGGTTCCTTAATTTTGTATCGGTGAGCATGGCAATTCACCCCGCTTTATCCGTCAAAAAAGATACCATCAAAACCAAATTTTTCCATTAAAAATCAAATACTTACAAAACACCTGAGTACCTCTCTTAGACGACAATCCAGGAATTTGGTACCATCATTGGAAGGCATCACTTAAGAACCATTTTTTTCATAAAAATCAAACACTTAATCGATTCAGATACCATCATTCTGGCCACTTTGCGATGATGCGGTTCATACAGAAAATCTTGCCACGACTAATCGATACCATCTAAAGCACCATCAATAAAACGTGCTTGGCCTTGCTTCAGGTTGCCAAACTCTGCCAGACGTAAACGAAAAAAAACCCCTGAAATCAGGGGCTTAGCGTGGTCAATTGCCGATGGCTGCGTTACGCTGCCAGATCAGAAATCATTCCCACTCGATCGTCGCAGGCGGCTTGCCGCTGATGTCATAAACGACGCGGTTGATGCCGCGCACTTCATTGATGATCCGGTTCGATACCTTGCCCAACAGGCTGTGCGGCAGGTGCGCCCAGTGCGCCGTCATGAAGTCTTGCGTCTGCACGGCGCGTAGCGCCACCACGTATTCGTAGGTGCGGCCGTCGCCCATCACGCCGACCGATTTTACGGGCAGGAACACGGCGAACGCCTGGCTGGTCGCTTCATACCAGTTCTTCGGCATGTCTTCGACATTGACGGCCTGGCCGGCGATGAATTCGTACGGCGTGTTGCGCAATTCTTCGATAAAAATCGCATCGGCGCGGCGCAGCAGGTCGGCGAAATCTTTTTTGACTTCACCGAGGATGCGCACGCCAAGGCCTGGACCCGGGAATGGATGGCGGTACACCATATCGTACGGCAGGCCGAGCGCGACGCCGAGCTTGCGCACTTCGTCCTTGAACAGTTCGCGCAGCGGTTCGAGCAGTTTCAGCTTCATCGTCTCCGGCAGGCCGCCGACGTTGTGGTGGCTCTTGATGGTCTGCCCTTTTTTACCCTTGCCCGCCGACTCGATCACGTCCGGATAGATCGTGCCCTGCGCCAGCCACTTGGCATTGACCAATTTGGCCGATTCGGCCTGGAACACTTCGACGAATTCGCGGCCGATGATCTTGCGCTTGGCTTCCGGGTCGGACACGCCGGCCAGGTGGCCCATGAACTGGTCTTCGGCATCGATCCTTAACACCTTGACGCCGAGGTTCTTGGCGAACATGTCCATCACCATCTTGCCTTCGTCCAGGCGCAGCAGGCCGTGGTCGACGAACACGCAGGTCAGCTGGTCTCCGATCGCGCGGTGGATCAGCGCGGCCGCGACGGACGAATCGACGCCGCCGGACAGGCCGAGGATGACATCGTCGGTGCCGACTTGCGCGCGGATTTTCTCGACCGCTTCGGAAATGTAATCCGGCATGTTCCAGTCCGACTTGCAGCCGCAGATTTCGTGGACGAAACGGCCAAGAATCGCCTTGCCCTGCTCGGTGTGCGTGACTTCCGGGTGGAATTGCACGGCATAAAAATTGCGCTCTTCATCGGCCATCGCGGCGATCGGGCAGCTCGGCGTATCTCCCATCAGCTTGAAGCCGGGCGGCATGTCGAGTACCTTGTCGCCGTGGCTCATCCACACTTTCAGCATGCCGTGGCCGGCGTCGGTGACGAAGTCGTTGATGCCGTTCAGCAGTTTGGTGTGATTGCGCGCGCGCACCTCGGCGTAGCCGAATTCGCGCACCAGGCCATTCTCGACTTTACCGCCCAGTTGCGCGGCCATCGTCTGCATGCCGTAGCAGATGCCCAGCACCGGCACACCCAGTTCGAACACGGCTTGCGGCGCGCGCGGCGAATCGCCGTCCAGCGTCGAATTGTGGCTGCCCGACAGGATCACGCCGGCCGCGCCGTAGTTGCGCACGAATTCGTCGCTGACGTCGTAGGGATAAACTTCGGAAAACACGCCGGCGTCGCGCACGCGGCGGGCGATCAGCTGGGTTACCTGGGAACCGAAATCGAGAATGAGGATTTTAGAGTGCATGGATGAGAGGCGAGAGAGGAGTTAAAAACGCCGGCGGGCGTGGCGCAGCCGCCGGCGTACGGGAGCGTTATTCGCCCGAACGGTAGTTCGGCGCTTCCTTGGTGATCTGCACGTCGTGCACATGCGATTCGCGCATGCCGGCCGACGTGATTTCGACGAATTCCGCCTTTTCGCGCAGTTCGTCGATCGTGGCGCAACCGCAGTAACCCATCGACTGGCGCACGCCGCCGACGAGCTGGAACAGGATCGCCAGCACGCTGCCCTTGTAGGCGACGCGGCCTTCGATGCCTTCCGGCACGAACTTGTCGGCCTTCATCGTCGCATCCTGGAAATAACGGTCGGCCGAGCCGTCCGACATCGCGCCCAGCGAACCCATGCCGCGGTACGATTTATAGCTGCGGCCCTGGTACAGGATCACTTCGCCCGGCGCTTCCTCGGTGCCGGCGAACATCGAACCCATCATGACGGTCGATGCGCCCGCCGCCAGTGCCTTCGAGATGTCGCCCGAGAAGCGAATGCCGCCGTCGGCGATGCACGGCACGCCGGTGCCTTCGAGCGCTTCGGCGACATTGGAGATGGCGGTGATTTGCGGCACACCGACGCCGGCGACGATACGCGTGGTGCAGATCGAGCCCGGGCCGATGCCGACCTTGACGGCGTCGGCGCCGTATTCGACCAGCGCTTTCGCTGCGGCCGCCGTGGCGATGTTACCGCCGATCACGTCCACGTGCGGGAACTTGGTCTTGATCCACTTGACGCGGTCGAGGATGCCTTGCGAGTGGCCGTGCGCGGTGTCGACGACGAGCACGTCGACGCCAGCCGCGACCAACAGTTCGATCCGTTCTTCATCCTTGGCGCCGACGCCGACTGCCGCGCCCACCAGCAGCTTGCCGTGCTGGTCTTTCGAAGCGTTCGGGTGTTCGGTCGACTTCTGGATATCCTTGACGGTGATCAGGCCGCGCAATTCGAATGCATCGTTGACCACCAGCACGCGCTCGAGGCGGTGCTTGTTCATCAATTTCTTGGCTTCGGCCGTATCGGCGCCGTCCCCCTCCTTGACGTAGACGAGTTTTTCGCGCGGCGTCATCTTGGCGCGCGCTTCGGCGTCGAGTTCCTGTTCAAAACGCAAGTCGCGGTTGGTGATGATGCCCACCACTTCCTTGCCTTCGACGACAGGGAAGCCGGAAATGCCATACTGTTCGGTCAGTGCGATGACGTCACGGATCTTCATGTCTGGCGGAATCGTGATCGGGTCGCGCAAGACGCCGGCTTCGAAACGCTTGACGCGCGCTACTTCGCGGGCCTGGTCTTTCGGATTCAAATTCTTGTGGATGATGCCGATGCCGCCTTCCTGTGCCATGGCGATCGCCAGGCGGGCTTCGGTGACGGTGTCCATCGCAGCCGACAGCAAGGGGATATTCAGTGAAATATTCCGGGTCAGGCGAGTTTTGAGAGACGTATCGGCGGGCAGAACATTCGAATACGCAGGGACGAGGAGCACATCATCGAAGGTGAGTGCTTTTTGAAGTAGACGCATAGTACATTTCCTATCGGCGCAAAAGTGGATTATACAGTAGTTGCACCGTTTCGTCGCCGCAAGTCGACAAATACCGCTCATAGGTTGACAGCCCCCGTAAATCATGGCGAAATCTGGCGCAGGAATAAGGGATATACACCATGAAACACCATCGAATGGCCCGCGCCATGCCGCTGTTGCTGGCCGGCGCTTTGCTGGCCGGCGCGCCTGCCGCGCGGGCGCAGTACATCTGGCTCGACGACAAGGGATTAAAGCAGTTGTCGGACCAGCCGCCGCCGCCATCGGTGCCGCAGAACCGTATCCTGAAACAACCGCGCCAGCCAGGCGGCGCGCCGGCGACGAACGCCGCCCCGCCTGCCGCCGCGGCCGATGGAGAGGTGGCGGCGCCCGATGCCGCGCAACAGCCCAAGCCAAAATTGCCGGCCAGCGTGGCCGAACGCAATGCCGACTACACCAAGCGCCGCGCCGAAGCCCAGGCCAGCGAACAGAAGGCGACTCAGGAAGCAGCCAAAAAAGCGGAACAGGCGAGCAATTGCGAAAGCGTGCGCAACAACCAGCGCGCGCTCGACGACGGCATCCGCATGACGACCTATGACAAGAGTGGACAGCGCGTCATCATGAGCGATGCCGAGCGCGCGCAGCAAGCCAAACGCAACCAGGCGGCACTGGCCAATTGCACCCGCTAAGACATGCCATAATGCGGGCAGGATCAATGATATCGCTACCAAAACAAGCAAAGAATGACAAAAATATCGAATGGCAAGAGCCGCGCCAGCGGCCGGGTAACCTTGGCGGCGGTGGCCGAACATGCGGGCGTGGCGACGATGACGGCGTCGCGCGCGATCAGCCAGCCGGAACTGGTTTCGCCGCTGCTGCGCACGCGGGTCGAACAGGCCGTCATCGACCTCGGCTACGTGCCCAACCGCGCCGCGCGCGCGCTGGCCTCGGCGCAATCGAACGTGATCGTCGTGCTGGTGCCGTCGCTGTCGAACGCCGTGTTTACAGCCGTGCTGGCGGGGATACAGGATGCGCTCGATGCCTATGACTATCAGATCCTGATCGGCAATACGCGCTACTCCGATGCCGAGGAAGAAAAGTTACTGAACGTCTACATGCAATCGAACCCGGACGGCATCCTGCTGTCCGGCCTGTCGCACAGCAAGGGTGTGCAAAAGATGCTCGACACGTCGCGCGTGCCGGTGGTGTCGATGATGGATTTGTCGGAAAATCCGGAACAACTGTCGGTCGGCTTTTCGCAGGTGCAGGCCGGCTACACGATGGCGCGCTACCTGATCGACAAGGGCTATAAACGCATTGGCTTCATGGGCGCGCAACTGGACGAGCGCACCATCAAGCGCGCCGAGGGTTACCGGAAGGCGATGCAGGAAGCGGGGCTGGCCGATGCGCGCCTGGAACTGATGGTTACCGATCCGTCCACCATCGCGCTCGGCGCCGAACTGCTGGGCAGGATGCTGGCGATCGCTCCCGACTGCGACGCCATCTTTTGCTGCAACGACGACCTGGCGCACGGCGCGATCTACCAGTGCCAGCGGCGCGGCATCAGCGTGCCGAACCAACTGGCGATTTGCGGCTTCAACGACTTGCCGGCGTCGGCCTGGATGAATCCGTCCGTCACCACCATCGGCACGCCGCGCTACCGCGTCGGTTACGAAGCCGCCACGCTGCTGCGCTCCGTCATCCGCGGCAACCGCCCGGTTCACCCCCACATCGACCTCGGCTTCACCGTGATGGCGCGCGAAAGCGCCTGACACCAGGCCAAAACCGGGGACAGACCATAGTGCCATTAAGGTAGTGCCAAATTGTCATTCCCGCGAAAGCGGGAATCCCATTTAGTATCCAGAATAGCGTCTCGAACAGTGCAGAAAAATGGGATTCCCGCCTGCGCGCACTACCGTCCGGGATAAATAAATTGACAGGTGGC
>JAZJZT010000018.1:0-108276 GCA_040389645.1 Pseudomonadota bacterium
TGGCTTGCGGCATTATTGCTTGGCGCGCGACGGGCCTACTGGGATAGGTTCTAAGCCGACCGAGGATCTTCTTCCGTTGACGATTGACATCGTTACCGGTGGACTGCAAATTCATCCGCACAAAGAATTTGATCCTGACTGGCATGTTCGCTTTAACTGTCTAGTCATTCGCGCAGGATGCCCGACGATTCTCGAGGCGTACGAATGAATGTCTTAAATTCTGCCCAGAATCTATGGGCTAACCTTTTGCTCCACCGGACGCCGGGCGGCGCCGGTGAGCACGCACGTTAGCAAACTTATGAAGTATAGAACTGAGGATCTAACTGATACAGTGCGAAAATGGGTCGCATTCGCATGCGTAACTTTCACCGCTGCTGTGTTCTGGGGCTTCATCTTGGCCGGAGTTCTTCGATACTTTATCGAACTGCCACAAGAGTATGCTTTCGCTGTTATTTTTCCAGTGGCAGTTGCAGTCGCGGTATTTTCTATTGCCAATCGAGAGAAGCTTTTTATTGCAATGGGGTTTGATAATGGTGGTTTTCGCTAACCCTGCAGTCAACTGGACTGCCTCCACGCTGCGCGTTCTGGCAGCCAGTTACTTTGAACGTTAGGCTTTCATGTTCGCTCGCCTCCGATCTCTTCTGAACAAACCCGCTCAAGATTCGACTTGGCCGTTCGATCAGGCCCCGAACGTGGCTGCGCTAACTACGCGCCAGGTCATCGAGGACGGCCTTCCGGTCCTTCGCGTGGTTCATTATTCAAACGACGATAGCTGGGCCTTCACTTGCGGAACAACTTCGGACAGTTCCGATATTCGCGTTGTTGCGATGGAAGAGGCAGTTCAGATCGACCGGACGCTTCTCTGTATCGCGTCGTTGCCACCTGGTTGGGGCGCTTCTCGCACTGATGTTGGTGGTGAATGGGAAAAATATGAAGCAAAATCAGCCTAACCTCTCGATCAATCGGACTGCCTACACGCTGCGCGTTTCGGCAGCCGGTTATCGTGCACGTTAGAAAGTCATTCTCTATGGCAATCGATGTTGCCGTTCAATCGCGCCGGAAATTTCTTGTTGGCGGTGCCTGCGTAGCACTCGCAGTCCGGATCAATGATTTCATCAATCTGAACGAACCGGCTAGCGCACAGGTCATTGGTTCATTCTTTGGCGCCGCTGCTGGTGGCGCCATTCTCGGTTGGATTGCCTGGTGGGCTTGGGCAAAAACGAAGAAATGAATTCTAACTTTTCAATCAAACGAACTGCTTCCGCGCTTCGCGCTTCAGCATCCGGTTATTTCGCACGTTAGAAATTTCTCCACCAATGAAACACTCCATTTTTCAGATTGCCCTGATTCTGTCGCTCTGGTCTGGGATCAGTTCCGCTCAACCCCCTATCGGTACCGATGCGCCAGCCAACCTGTTCACGGAAAAGGCCTTGGTCGCACCGCACATCCACGTGGAAAATTTATCGCAATTTCTCAAATGGAGCGGAAAACCAATACCACAGGGCGACTATAGTCCCGAGTATTTCGAAAAGACACGTTTAGGCACGATTACCTTTTCGTCGGACCTTCGTGTCCATATTGACGTAATTCGCGATACAGTACATTTCCCCTCTTACTTTGAACTTGTTGACTCTCATTCTGGCATTGTCCTCGGAAAATACCCGGTCTTCGACCCACAAGATGCAGAGTGGTACTTCTCCGGGAATGGAACGGCGTACTTGAATCAGAAACACCTTTCGCTTTGTGGACCAAGGTATACACGAAAGATCGTGCAAAAGGGAAAAGGGTTGGCGGAAGTAACACAAGGACTTGTATATGTCGGCGCTGAGACCGATGTCGAAAGCGCAACCCAGCTCTATGAGTCCCCCACCAGTCGAACGGTCGTAGCGACCGTCGTGCCGGGAACCAAGGTAACGGTACTTGGTTTGGTGCCCGGCAAGTCCGAGTTCTTCGAGATGGCATTTCTCGTCAAGACTCCATTCGGCTTAACTGGGTGGCACGTACCACGTGACAAGTTGGGCGATGGAAGAATCAGCATCTACCAATGCAACTGAGATTTCTAACCCTATGCTCGAGCGGACTGGCTGGATGCGGCGCAGTTCATTTTTAAAGTCGCTGGGGGCCATCCGCTCAGCCAAACGTTGGGCCGCTTAGGGAAAATGTGATGGTCGGGAAATTCATGATGCGTGGTGCCATCGTTGATATGATCAAGAGCGAAGAACGCACCAACGCTATTCAAAAGCGTAACGGAACCAATTTTGCGGTTACGGCCACCGTCTGCGGCTGCCCTGATCCAAACTGCGGAGGGTGGCACACCATCCGCGAGGAGCGTACTTTGCCAACCGCTGACGAGGCGGACGCAACTCTAAAACAGCGTAAGGCCGCAGTGCGCGTAGAAAAGGAAGCGCCAACAGCCCAACCAAGCAATCAACCCGGACGCGCTGGAGCGCGCCGGTTATCTTGAAACGTTCGGCCGCGCAAGCATGAACAATCGGATCGACTTTGAAGGCGTGTTTCTTTTGCTGCCGTCGCATGGAGCGGTGCAAACTGGTTACCGCCCTCAGCACTTGCTCCCTGAGAATTACCAAAGCAGCGGAATCCACACCTATCCGGACCGAGAATTTGTCAACCCCGATGAACCCGTGCAGGTATAGGTGCGGCTACTTACGCCCGAGGTTTATCCGTGCCGCATTTGGGAGGGCATGTCGTTCCTGGATTACGACAGCTTGCGGCCCTACAGGGTGGGCTATGTGCTGGGCATCCATCTTGCGCTGGCGCGTCTGGAGAGTTTCCGCACGGAGGCGGCGCCCGACAGTGAAATGGTGCTCAGGAGGCGGGCCACGGGACGCACGGGCGTGGCGGTCGACCTGGAGTCCAGCCTGTGCCTGGCCAAACGCATGGGGCTGGACAATATCCACGTCATCAAGCCTGCGCTGGAGGTGCAGTATTACCAAGCCTATTTGCATCGGCGTCACGCGGCGCTGGCTGTGCGCCTGGAGGCCGGAGGCCGAACTCAAAAAGATGCGTGACGACGGCTCGATCCCGCGTCTGCAAGAGCAGGCCCTTCAGCAGTTTCTGCGCTCCTGCCGTTGACGCTGGGCGCGCTTGCTTGGATGGCTTTGCCGGCGCGCACGGTTTGCCGTCCATTTGCAGCGTGCGGAAGGTGTCTGCACAGCGGGGATTGCCATGGCTGAAAGATCGTTCCGGCAATCGACATGAATTCAGGAAAAGAGGAGAGGGGCGATGAAGCTGACTTTGGTGGTACTGGATGGCGTGCAAGCGCTTGACGTGGCAGGCCCGATGGACGTTTTCGCGGAGGCGAATCTGTTGCTGCCGAAGGCGGACCATTATGAAATCACGCTCGTTGGCGGCCGTCCGGACAGCGTCATGTGCTCCAGCGGGATGGAATTCAAGGTCCATTGCGACTACCCGAATTTTCAATCGGAGAGCGAATTGCTGCTTGTTGCCGGTGGTCCCAGGTTCCCGGAATACCGGCCGGAGCCGGCCTTTCTTGCCTGGCTGACCGAACAGGCGCAAAGCGCCGGCCGGTTTGGCGCTGTCTGCAACGGTGTGTTTTTACTGGGACACGCCGGGCTTCTCGCTGGCAGGGAAATCACGACGCATTGGGATCACGCGGAGCGGCTTGCCACGCAATTCCCTGGTTCAAACGTGCGGCCCGACAAGATATTCGTGCGCGACGGGAACCTGTTTACTTGTGGCGGCGTCACGGCGGGAATCGATCTGTGCCTGGCGCTGGTGGCCGAGGATTGGGGGCATGAGCTGGCGATGAAGGTGGCGAAGCGCCTTATTGTCTATATTCGCCGGGATGGTGGGCAGTCGCAATACAGTCCTTATCTTGCCGTCGGCCCGGATGAAGATTCTCTTGTTGCCAGGGTTTTGAGGTATGTGAGCGATCACATCAGCGATGCCTTGACCATCGAAGACATTGCGGACGCGGTCGGGGTAAGCCGGCGCACCTTTTCTCGTGCCTTTGCAAAGCATGCGCACGTCACTCCCTCTGTTTTTGTCGACCAGGTCCGCATCGATTTTGCTCGCAAGCTGCTGGAGGAAACGGATGTGCCGTTGAAGACGGTGGCGTTCAGATGCGGGTTCAATAACGCGACACAGATGAGGATGAGTTTTTCGCGGCAATTGAGCACAACGCCCAAGCTGTACAGGGAGCGCTTTCGTGCGGACGATGTGCCGGTCAAATCCGCCCGCGCGTCCTGAGAGGCTTCAGGCTTCTTGGCTAATGCCATTAATTTAAGCCACAGGCCATAGATCTGTCATTCCCGCGCAGGCGGGAATCCCATTTTAGAGTCGCAAACGGCGCAAAAAGATGGGATTCCCGCCTGCGCGGGAATGACAATTTTGGCGCCAACTGAACGGTATCAGGCTCCTTGGCCGCTTTTGGGACAATGCCCACTCCTTTTGGGACAAGCGGGGGGAGACCCGCTCTCAGGTCACTGTCGCTCGGGCACAATGCCCAGCATGCAAGTACGAACTGCGCGTGGACCTCACCTGCATCCGACTTGAACCTGTTTCGACGAACCCAATGGAGTCATCATGGAATCTGCCCAATCGAGCCCAATCATTCCGGCGCCGGCATTGCCGTCCGTCCGATATTTGCCAATCGGCCTGTTCGGCTCCGTCATGAGCGTCGCTGGTCTCGCGCTGGCGTGGCGCGTGGCGAGCAGGGAATATGGCGCGGATATCGCCGTCTCGAATGCCATCGGCGTCATCGCATTATTGCTGTTTGCCGTGCTGGCGCTGTCCTACCTGGGGAAGCTTTTCAGATATCCGGAACTGGTGAAACAGGAGTTTTCGCATCCAGTCCTCGGCAGCTTTTTCGGCACCGTCGGCATCAGTATTCTCCTGCTCTCAAGCGTTATCGGCGGCTACAGCGCTGCCGCCCAGTTGATTGTCTGGAGCATCGGCGCGGCTGTCACGCTGGCGCTGAGCGTCGTCATGATTTCCCGGCTTTTGAATGGAAACGCCGCGCCCGCGAGCGTGGTTCCTGCCTGGCTGATCGCCGGCGTCGGTAGTCTCGATATCGTGGTGACGGGCGGCGCCCTTACTGCCGAATGGACGCACGAAGTGAACCTGCTTGCGGCGGCCATTGGCGCTGTCAGCGCTCTCGTTTTCTTCGTCCTGATTTTCTCGCGGCTGGTGCATCAATCTCCGCTGGCGGAAGCCATGCGGCCCTCCAAGATGATATTGGTCGCGCCGTTTTCCGTCGGCTTTATCGCGTACGTCAACCTGGTGCAGAAAGTCGACATGTTCGCGGCGCTGCTGTTTTATTTCGCGCTGTTCCTGTTCGTGATCATCTGCTATCGCCTGGCTGTGAAACCGGCGCCGTTTTCGTCGGCGTGGTGGGCGATCGGTTTTCCGATGGCGGCGCTGTCCAATTCCGCATTGATGTATTCCAGCGCCGTCGGCGGCAAAGGTTTGGGATTGATTGCCGCGCTGCTGCTGGTCTTGCTGACGGTTTCTGTCGCCGTGCTTTTCATTCGCACGGTATATGCCCTGGTCACCGGCCGTTTATTGACCGCTTGAGGAGCCGAGATGAACACGCCACTGAATCTGAGCCAGAATCTAGACGATTACGATGACTTTTACGACATGCTGACCGATTCGCACCAGGGCCTGGACGAGGAACAAAGCAAGATGCTGAACGCCCAGTTGATCCTGCTGCTATCGAATCACATCGGCGATCTGATTGTCTTGCGCCAGGCGTTTGCGCTGGCGCGTGTCAATGTCGAAAGGGTACTGCCGCTGTGATTGGTCGGCGGCAGATGCGCGTCGCGTGCCTGCCGCCAGCAAACCCGGCGCGATTCGACGATAATCGTTGAACCTTTTTCAACGACACGGACAATCATCCCATGGCCGACATTTCCTCCTTCCCGATCACCAGCAAATGGCCCGCGCAATTCCCCGAGCGCCTGCAACTGTATTCGCTGCCGACGCCGAACGGCGTCAAGGTGTCCATCATGCTGGAAGAAATCGGGCTGCCGTACGAACCCCACCTGGTCAGTTTCGAGCGCGACGACCAGATGTCGCCCGAGTTCCTTTCTCTCAATCCGAACAACAAGATCCCCGCCATCCTCGACCCCAACGGGCCGGACGGCAAGCCGCTGGCCTTGTTCGAATCGGGCGCCATCCTGCTCTACCTGGCCGAGAAGACCGGGCAGTTTCTTCCGCAGGATGCGGCCGGCCGCTATGAAACCATCCAGTGGCTGATGTTTCAGATGGGAGGCATCGGGCCGATGTTCGGCCAGGTCGGCTTCTTCCACAAGTTCGCCGGCAGGGAATACGAGGACAAGCGTCCGCGCGACCGCTACGTGGCGGAAGCGGCGCGCCTGCTGGCTGTATTAAATCAGCGCCTGGAAGGCCGCGCATGGGTCATGGGCGAGCAGTACACGGTGGCCGATATCGCCATCTTCCCGTGGGTGCGCAACCTGATCGGCTTTTACGCCGCGGGCGAACTGGTCGACATCGGTAAATTCCAAAACGTGCTGCGCGTGCTGGACGCGTTTGTGGCGCGCCCGGCGGTGGTGAAGGGGCTGGCTATACCCGCGCGTACTTAACTGCTTTTTCGCCGCTCTGGCGGAAGGCGCGCGGTACAGCCGAAATACAGAAAGCCCTGCGAGCAATCGCAGGGCTTTTTCGCAAGCGCGTTGCGGATGTGTATCCGCTTCAGATGTTATAGCGCGCCGCTGTGTTGAGGAAGCCGCGCCAGCGTGTCACTTTGCCGTCCGTGACCGTAAACACGTGTACCCACTCGGACGCAAAATCCTTCCCGGTGTCGAGTGCGGTCGATTCTTCCCAGCCCAGCACGGTGACATGCTGGCCTGCTTCGATAAATTCGCGCGGCTCGAATACGCGGATCTCGTCCGCCTGGGGAATGGCGTGGAAGAATGCTTCCACTTCCTCGCGGTTGTGGCGCCGCCCGGCGTAGGCCAGCGAGGGTGGGCCGACGAGTTCCCAGTCGACGTCGCGCGCGACGAATTCCAGGATGCCGGGGATGTCGCCGCGGCCAAATGCGGCATAGGCTTGTTGCACTATTTCAGTTGGTGTGGACATTTTGCTCTCTCCTTGTGACATTGCAGGGCTTGCACCTGCGCCCGGCGCGGCGCCTGTCAACCGCTGCGCCGCCCCTGTCGCGATATACGCGGCAAGGGCCGGCCTGGATTCAGTGCGAGCGCGCCTGTTTTAGCTTAGGCCGGATTTCGGCGAGCGTTGTCAGACATGGTGGCGGGCGGGACGGGCGCTGATGCCGGCGGCTGCCCGATGGCTAGTGCGTTCCAACGATAATTACTATATGGAAATTTATATTTCCATGTGGAAATTATTCAACTATCATTCGGGTAGTCAGTCCCCGGCCAGAAGCCAATTTATGGAAGGAAGCCAGCATGTCCGCCCCGAACGCCCACACCGTCAACCAGTATTACCTGGACAAGGTAATGGACGTTGCCGAGCGCATGTCGTTCGAAGTCATCGTCGACATCCTCGACGTGCGCGGCATGAAGCTGGTGGCCAAGGGCGCCAGGGTCACGCGCGCGCTGCAGGAAAAGCTGATCGTCCATAAATTGCGGCGCCCGTTCGAAACCTCGATCGGCACCGCCGGCGCCGTCGATGGGAGCGCCGTCGTGCGCATGGCCGCGCGCATCATCGACACCAGCGCCCCGGTCGCCGGCATCGTGCGCGCCACCAGCACCGGCGGCCCATCGCCGCTGTCCATCCTGTCCGGACTCGAATTCGGCCATGCGATGAGCATGATGCTGACCATCTCCGACCGTGCCGGCGCGCAGGCGCTGGAACACGCGGTGCTGGTCAGCCTGCTGTCGATCTGCATGGCGAAAAAGCTGCGCCTGGGTGAAAACGAACAAAAGGTGGCCGGCCTGGCCGGTCTGCTGCACGACATCGGCGAGTTGTACATCGACCCCAGCTTCCTGGCGCGCGGCAAGCGCCTGCTGCCGCACGAATGGTCGCACGTCGTGGTCCATCCGCGCATCGGGCAGATGCTGATCGATGAACTGGAAAGCTACCCGGCCGCGGTCGGGCGCGCCGTGGCCGAACACCACGAACGTTTTGATGGCACCGGTTATCCGCGCCAGATCGCCGGCAGCCAGATCAGCGCGCCGGGCCAGGCGGTGGCGGTGGCCGAGATGATCGCCGGTTTGCTGCTGAAAGACCATCCGCTCGAACGCGCCGAGCTGGCGCTGAAGATCATCCCCGGCGAACACGCGCACGATTTATTGTCGGCGATCTCGGGCGCGCTGCGCCTGTCGCATGCCGACGACCATGAACAGGGCGGCCGCGCCCAGGCCGGTGAAAGCGTTGAACGGCTGTTCTGGCGCATCTCGTCGATCCTGGAAACCGGGAAAGTCCTGCTCGACGGGCCGGCCGCCAAGTCGCACAAGACGCGCGAGCTGTTGACCATCACGATGGCGCGCGTCAAAAATATCCAGCGTGCCTTCATCAGCACCGGGCTCGATGTCTACCTGCGCCCGCAACCCGGCTTCGGCGCCGGCACGGACGGCAGCCTGCTGTTCGAAAAGGAAGTGGCCAGCGAAGAGATCCAATGGCGCCTGCGTGACATCGCGCGCGACCTGGCGCTGCACACGACGACGCCGGATGAAAAAGTGGTACTGGCCGTACTGGTGCGCATGCTCGACGACGACCGCTGCGGCGCCGAAACCCGGTCCATCGAGCCGAAACAGTCGAAGTTGTTCAAGCCCCAGCCGGCCAGCCAGGTCAGCGTACGGCGCTTCGGGGCTTGAGGTTCAACTGCTCTAATCAAGACCCTTGTCATTCCCGCGCAGGCGGGAATCCCATTTCACGTCCCGAACGGCGCAGCAAAATGGGGTTCCCGCCTTCGCGGGAACGACAGTTCTACGGTCTGTGGCTTAACTTGGCGTTTATGGCAGGTCAGGCTCTGCGAGCAGGGACACAACTCCAACTTGTTTCGCTCCTTCTGCAACCTGTTTCGCGCCATCAAAAACCGCTTTCATCGCAAGCAGGTTGCCATCCGCGCAATAGCACAGGACAATACCCCATCGTCCACCGCCAGCGCCGCCATGTCCGCCTCCGTCACCGCCGTCCGCAAGCCCGGTTTTCCATTCCGCCACCTGCTGCGCGACGGTGTCTATGCGATGGCGTTCAATGTCGTCTGCGCGCTGGTCATCACTTACCTGATCGGCATCGGCGACCACTTCCTGCAAAACCTGGTCATCTCGATGTGCATCGGCAGCATCGCCTTCCTGCTCATCGACGGCACTCGGCTGCTGCTGTGGGGAGAACTGTGCCGCCCGAGATGGTCGTGGTTCCTGCTCATCGTGGCGGTCGCCGTGCCGACTGCGCAAGTGGCCGGCGCGCGCCTGGCCGGTGTGCTGCTCGGTTTCGATCTGGGCGATCTGGCCAGCATGGGATCGAACCGCACCACCAGCATGCTGGTGTTTACAATGCTCGCCACCGGCGGCGCGATCGTGTTCTTCACCAACCGCGACCGCATCCTGCGCGCCGAAGCCGAACTGGCGCAGCAGCGCGCGCGCACCGAAACCGTGGCGCGCCAGGCGCTGCAGGCGCAACTGCAATCGCTGCAGGCGCAGATCGAACCGCACATGCTGTTTAACACGCTGGCGAACCTGCAAGGCTTGATCGCGATCGACCCGCCGCGCGCGCAGCAGATGCTGGACCAATTGATCCAGTACCTGCGCGCCACCTTGACCTCGTCGCGCGCCGAGCGCACCACGCTGGCGCAGGAATTCGCGCTGATGGAAGCGTATCTCGGCCTGATGCAGATCCGCATGGGCCAGCGCCTCGCTTTCACGCTGGACTTGCCGGACGCGCTGCGGGAACTGGCGATGCCGCCGATGCTGTTGCAACCCTTGGTCGAAAACGCCATCGCGCACGGCCTGGAACCGAAGATCGAAGGCGGCCACCTGCGCGTCGGCGCGCAGGTGCATGACGGCGTGCTGACCTTGACGGTGCAGGACGACGGGCGCGGCCTGGATGCGGGACCCGGCAAGAAGGGCACCAACGTCGGCCTGTCCAACACGCGTGAACGCTTGCGCGCCCTGTACGGCGAGCGCGCCGCGCTCACACTCGAACCCGCAACGCCGGCCGGCGCCATCGCCCGCCTCACTTTCCCGACCTGATGACCATGACGACCATCCAAGCCCTGATCGCCGAAGACGAACCGATTCTCGCCGCCATGCTGGCCCACGCGCTGGGGCGCCTGTGGCCGGAAGTGCACATCGCCGCGATCTGCCCGAACGGCGTCGACGCCATTGAAAAAACGCTCGCGCTGCGGCCGGACGTACTGTTTTTGGACATCAAGATGCCGGGAAAGAGCGGCCTGGAAGCGGCCGAGGAACTGGCCGAACAGTGGAGCGGGGCGCAGCCGTTTCCACAGATCGTGTTCGTCACCGCCTATGACGAATTCGCGCTCGACGCGTTCGAGCACGCGGCGGCCGATTACGTCCTGAAACCGGTCAACGATGCGCGCCTGATTAAAACGATCGAGCGCCTGAAGCAGCGCCTGGCGGTGAAAGCGCCGGCCGGCGGCCTGGAAGATTTATTGGGCCAGATGCGCGCGCTGGTCGCCGCGCCGGCGGCACCGGCCGAGCGCCTGACGATGATACGCGCAGCGGTCGGTAACCAGGTGAGGATGATACCGGTGGCCGACGTCGTCTATTTCGAAGCGCTCGACAAATATGTCAATGTCGTCACCGCCGAAGGCGAGGCGCTGATACGCATGAGTTTAAAAGAGTTATTGCCGCAACTGGACGACCGGCTGTTCTGGCAAATCCACCGCGGCACCATCGTCAACTCGGCATGCGTTGTGAGTTCCGTGCGCGACGATGCCGGCAAGCTGTCGCTGAACTTGAAAGCGCGCACTGAACGTTTGCGCGTCAGCCCGTTATATGCCCACCTGTTCCGGCAGATGTAAGCAAGCAGGCCAGAATATCTTCCCATGCCCGAAGCGCCGACATGTCATTCCCGCGCAGGCGGGAATCCCATTTTTTTGCGCCGTTCGGGACGCGAAATGGGATTCCCGCCTGCGCGGGAATGACAACGTTAGTACGCATACTGCAAGGTAGCGATACCCGTGCTGTGTAACACCGTCCCTGCGCTGCCCCCATAATGCCGCCAGCTCAGGCTGACCAACCACGGTCCCGGTTTCCACGACACCCCCACGCTGGCGATGCGGCTGCCGTTTTGCGGTTGCCACAGCACGTCCGCCGACACATCCAGTTCATCCATGTTTTGCGCCGCGCGCAGCAGCACATTGCCTTGTTGCGAGTCCGGCGCGGTGCGGTCCAGCCACGCTTCTCCGAGCACCGAGAATTTGCTCTCGCCAGTCCAGTTGATCCCGGCCAGCGCCTTGCCGCCGCCGTCAAAACGACGCCAGTAGGGGGCAAGCGCGCGCGGCGCCATCCACTGTTCGTGCCGCTGCTGGAACAGCACGGAACCGTGCACCTCCAATCCCTCGTTGACCACGTGCGAAAACGAGACGCCACCTTCGATGCCATTCCTTTCCGATAGCCGCAACACGGCGTATTCGTCGCGCGTGCCCTGCTGGCGGTACAGGCGCAGTGCGAGCGATCCGTCGCCGCGCGGCTGGTCCGCGCGCCCGCGCCCGGGATTGGACAGCACCACGGTGACGGCGCGACTGGCGTCGAACATTTCCCACTCCAGCATCGGCACGCCTTCCAGCGTGGCCGGGTTCAATGCGCGGCGGTCTTCCTGCTGCACCACGTCGAGCGGGCGGAAGGCGTAACCGACATCCCAACTGACGACCTTTTTGCCCGCGCTCAGGAAGCCCGCACCGAGCGGGCGTTCCAGCGACAGTTCATTCACGTGCAATCGGCTGTTCTCATCGCTGGCATGGCGCGCCGTGAACACGCCGCGCAGCGCGTTTTGCAGCGGCAGGCCGGCTTGCCAGCGCCATTCCGCCTGCTCGTAAGAGCGCGTGCCGCCGCCCCACACCGCGTCGCGCGTTTCAAGCTGCGCGCGCAGGAGGGTGGCGATGCTGTCTTCGGCCGACGCCGCGCTGGCGGCCGTCAGCAATCCGGCGGCCAGCGCGGAAAGGAATACCGGCTTCATGGCGCCACATCGTTGCGGCTCAGGTACATCGGATTGAATAACTCGTCGCCGAACTGGCGCGGCTTGCTGGCCAGCGTCGTGACCAGCGTTGCGCGGCTGGTCTGGATTTCATCGACCAGTTTCATGCGCGTCACCGTCATGCGTCCGTCCAGCGTCTCGGTGCTGAAATATGCCTGCTTGACCTTGCGTCCCGACGCCGCGAACAGGTCCGCATGCACCGGGCGGTAATCGTGTTTCGCCACCTGCAGCAGCACGCGCTGGTAACTGAGCGACTTGCGCAGCGCGCTCAATTCAAGCTCCAGGCAGGGCACGCCGTCCACATCCAGTTCGCGCGCCACGGCGCCGGTATAGTCCCCGGCCCAGGTCATGGTCGCGATGTCTCCGGTGGAAGCGTCGCCCAGCAGTTTTTGCAGCGGCGTGATGCGGATCGGGCGCGCGCTCGACGGCATCAACAGCCAGAAGTCGTCGCCCAGCATCAGCACCTTCTGTCCAGCCTCGCCGGGAGAGCGGAACAGCACCAGCGATTTGCCGCCCGGTTTCAGCAACACCTGGTAGCGCTTTTCCTTGTCCGGCTTGCCGTCCTTGAAGGTTTGCACCAGGGTGTCGACCTGCGACGACGCATCGGGCAGGCGGAAGGCGTCGGCCTTTTTTAGCATCGTTTCGATGTCGGCCGCGCCGGCCTGGCCGGCCACTGTCAGCAGCGCGGCGATGATCAATTGTTTAAACATGAGCGAGAGCCTCCACGACAGATTGACGCGCCGCGTTGCGGCTGACGAACCACGATGCGACGCCGGACATCAGGGCGACCAGCAGCGCCGCGCCCAGGTACATCGAAACCGACACCGATACCGCCAGCGGATAGCCATCCGTGCGGCCCGGCGGCGGCGGCATCTGCAATCCCGACAACAGCAGTAACAGTGCGATGACGCCGGCCAGCAGCATGCCGGCGGCGGCGCCTCCGCTGCCCAGCGCCAGCCCTTCCAGAGTGAACACCCGCATCACTTCGCCGGGCGTGGCGCCCATCGCGCGCAGCGTGCCAATCTCTCGCGTGCGCTCCATCACCGCCATCGCCAGCGTGTTGGTCACCGAGAACAGCACGATCACCAGCACGATCGCGCCGATGAAACCGAAGATGCGGTCGTACAGGCTTTTCACGCTCTGGTAAAACACGGCCTGTTGCAGCCAGGTGCGCACTTCCAGCGCGCCACCGTGGGTAATGGACAGCGCGGCGGCGGTGCCGTCGCTCGCATCGATGTCGGACAAATACAGACTCAGGCTGCTGACCTTGTCCGTCAACAGCAGCGCCTGCGCGGTGGAGAGATCGACCATCGCCAGGCGCTTGTCGATGTCGGCGATGCCGGTGCTGACCACGCCGGTGACGACGACATCCATCGCATTCAGGCTGCCGCTGGTCGTGGTCGACATCAGCGTCAGCGAGCTGCCCGGCTGCGCGCCGAGGATCTTCGCCAGGCCCTTGCCGAGCACCAGGCCCGGACCCTTGCCGGGCGTCTGGTTGTCCAGCAGTTCTCCCGCCTCCCGTTTCATGAACGGACCCTTGACGACGAATTCCTGCGTCGCGTCGACGCCGGTGCCGAGAAAAATTTCGCTTTTATCGCCATTGCTGATAAGGCCGGAAAACTGCAGTCGCGGCAGCACGCGTTTGACTTCCGGGCGCGCCAGCAGCGTCTGCGTCAGCGCCTGCGATTGCTGCAAGCCGTGCTCCAGTGGCATGTTCTCGACGCCGTCGAAAAAGCCCGGCGCGGCCACGACCAGGTGGCCGGTATCGCGCGCGCTGGCCTGCGCCAGCGATTCGTAGGTGTACAACGCGAAGCCGCCGCCGAGCAGCGCGGCCGCCGTGCCGGTGGCGGTGATGGCCAAGGTCACCAGCGAACGGCGCCGGTTGCGCAGCGCATTCTTCAACGCCATCGATAGCCATGGAAATTTAATGGACATGGCGTGCTCCTTCGCGCAGCACGCCGTCGTCCAGCGCCAGCGCGCGGTCGCAATGGACGATCATGCGTTCGTCGTGGGTCGCGACCAGGAACGTGGTGCCGTGTTCGTGCGCCAGGGTTTTCATCAGGTCGACGATCTGCGTCGCGGTGGCCGCGTCCAGGTTGGCCGTGGGTTCGTCGGCGATGACGAGTTGCGGCTGCTTGACGACAGCGCGCGCGATCGCCACGCGCTGGCGCTGGCCGCCGGACAGCTGGTCGGGCCGGTGCTTGTCAAAACCTTGCAGGCCGACGCGCGCCAGCGCCTCGCGCACGCGGCGCGCGCGTTCGGCCGGCGCCACGCCCAGCAGATAAAGGGGAAAGTCGACATTGTCGTAAGCGTTCATCACCGGCACCAGGTTAAAACTCTGGAACACGAAGCCGATGCTCAGGCGGCGCAGCGCGGTGCGGCGCACCTCGTCGGCGGCCAGCAGCGGCTGGCCGTCATACAGCAGCTCTCCGCTGTCGGCGCAATCGAGCAGGCCGCACAGGTTCAACAAGGTGCTCTTGCCGCTGCCGGACGGGCCGGTGATGGCGGCGATCTCTCCGCGCACGACGGCGAGGTCCACGTTTTTCAATGCGCGGATCGTATTGCCGCCCAAAGTAAAAGATTTGCTGACGGCGCGCAGCGACATCAAGGGTTCGGCGGCGCGGTTCACAGGCCCAGCTCCTTCAGGCGGGAGGCGGCATAAACCCCTTCCTGCGCTTGCGGCGCCAGGGCGACCACCTTGCGCAGGTAATCCGCTTCCTCCTTGCTACGCTTTTCTGCCGCCGCCACGCGCGCGGCCGCGGCGAACAGGTGGGCGCGCACCGCCGGCGCCGCGTTCGGGAACACGTTCGACGCCAGCGCCGCATTCAGCGCGCGCCTGCCGCTGGCGCGCCGGTTCATGAAATCCGGCAGAGAGAGTAGCGTGGTGACGGCGACCAGTCTCGTCTCGATGCTTTCCGGCGTGCCGTTGAACAGCGCCTCGTCATGCGCCGGCGTCAATTGCGCCAGCGCCTTTTCGACGGCGTCGGCGCCGTTTTCCGCGTATTTCATTTTATTCCACGGCATCAGTGCATCTCTCCCCTTGAGCGCCGTGCCGGCGCCTTCGTAGACGGCCAGCAGCGGATGGCCGGGATGGCGCGCCGACAGCGCCTGGAATGCTGCGATGGCGTCGTCGCGCGCGCCCTGGTCTCCGGTCAGGGCGGCGTAGAACTGCTGGCGCGCCTGGACGAATCCGGCCGGCGCCACTTCGCGCGGTGCGGCATTGGCCAGCAGGCAGGCGCTGCCCAGCAGCAGGGCGAGGATGGTCTGTTTCATGTTGGGACTCCGGTGGTTGAACGATAGCGTCAGGCTAGCGGCCGACCGGGACGGCCACCACGTGGATGCGACGAAACAGGTTTTTTGGGCGTCGAAACGGGGACGCGACGGCGCGTGGCGACGGGCGCCGCCACAGGTCAAGGCGTGTTTTCAGGCGGAAGAGGGAGCTTGCGCAGGGGCGGTTTTGGCGCCGCCTTGCGCCGGCGTCGTTGAAATCCGCAATTGGCTCTGGTCAATTCGGATCTTGGCGTATATAATTGCGGCCTCAATTCCCTGATAGCTCAGTTGGTAGAGCGACGGACTGTTAATCCGCAGGTCCCTGGTTCGAGTCCAGGTCGGGGAGCCAGAACAAAGCAGCAAGCGTAGAGCCCAGCCTTCACAGGTTGGGCTTTTGCGTTTCAGGGCCAGTTTATTGGGCCGCTGGCAAGCCTGGGTCACAGCGGATGTCGTAATGATTTATCATGCATCGAGATGTCGGGCCTGACAGTGCGGCCCGGGCACATGGCCCTGGAATTCGGGAAGCAATCTTGTATGGCGCTGCTGGATAATCGACTTATGGAATCAACAGTTCAAAGTGAAGAGTTCATTCGGTTGAATTTCCCCAGGCTGGCGGCTGCGCTGGAATATATGCCGGTCGGGGTGACTATCGTCGATTGCGACTTGACCATCAAGTTCTGGAATCCGGCTTTTTGTCAGTTGCAGGGGTTTCCGGTTGAGGTGATGCATCCTGGCGTCACCATGGCCGAAGTGTTCCGTTTCATCGCGTCGCGCGGGGACTATGGGCCGGGGGGCATCGACGAACTGGTCGCCACCCGGGTGGACCTTTGCTTGAAGTTCGAGCCCCACAATTTCACGCGAACCAGGGTGGACGGCATAAGGCTCAATATCATTGGTCGCCCCATCTATGGTATCGACGGTGCGGTCAGTGGTTTCGTCACCATTTATCACGATGTGACCTCTGAGCGGCACTACGAGGAACAGCTCGAGGCCAAGAACAAGGAACTGCAACAGGCCAAGCAACTGGCCGAGGCGGCGAGCATGGCCAAGGGCCAGTTCCTGTCCAATATGAGTCACGAAATCCGCACGCCGCTGAACTGCGTCATCGGCATGGCCTATCTGGCCTTGAAGACCGATCTTGATCCGCGCCAGCGCGACTACCTGGAAAAAATCCGCTTCGCCGGCGAGCACGTGCTGGGCATCATCGACGACATTCTCGACATTTCCAAGATCGAGGCCGGCAAGATGGATATCCAGCACATCGACTTTTCACTCGACCAGGTGGTGCAAACGCTGACAACGGTGGTGGCGCCGAAGGCGGCCACCCGCAACCTGGAACTGGTGTTCGACCTCGATCCCGCCTTGCCGCCCGTGCTGGTGGGCGATCCGCTGCGGCTGGGACAGGTGCTGATCAACTACGCCAACAACGCCATCAAGTTCAGCGAGCAAGGAAGAGTAGAAATTCGTGTGCGCAAGGTGGTCGGCGACGCCAACGATTGCCTGGTGCGTTTCGAAGTGAGCGACCAGGGCATCGGCCTGTCCGAAGCGGAAATGGCCAAATTATTTGTCTCGTTCCAGCAAGCCGACACGTCGACCACGCGGGAATACGGCGGCACCGGTCTTGGCCTGGCGATCTGCAAGGAGCTGGCCCAGCTGATGGGCGGCGATGTCGGCGTCCACAGTCAGCCCGGGGTCGGCAGCACGTTCTGGTTCACGGCCCAACTCGGCGTATCGTACAAGACCATACCCACGCTCATCAATCAGATCAGCGACGCTGCCGGCGAGCTGCTGGCCAGCGCCCGCACGTCGGCCATGATGACGGCGCTGAAGGCGGCCCGCATTCTGCTGGTCGAGGACAATGTCTTCAACCAGCAAATTGCGCAGGAAATGCTGGAAGAGGTTGGCGCCACTGTCTGCCTCGCCAACAACGGCGCCGACGCGCTGGAATTGCTGCGCAAGTCCGATTTCGACTGCGTTTTGATGGACTTGCAAATGCCGCTGATGGATGGGCTGGAAGCGACCCGCCACATCCGCGCCGACCCGCAACTGACCCATATACCGGTGTTGGCGATGACGGCCACCGCGACCACCGAAGCCCGGATACGCTGCATCGATGCAGGCATGAACGATTTCATTTCGAAGCCTGTCCAGCCGGCGCTGATGTACCAGACCGTCGCCAATTGGCTGCCTCAGCGCGTGCCGCCGGGAGCGTTGCGGCCGCCGCATCTTCCGGGGCCAGCCTTCAAGTCCACCTTCGGCGGTGACTCGGCCGTGATCGACTTGTCGGTGCTGGCCACGCTGCTCGGCCACGACCTGCCGAAAGTGCGCAAATTCGCCTTCAAATTCCTGCTCAGTTCGCAGGAGGGGGTGCGCGACATGGAGGCTGCGCTGGCGCGTGGCGAGGTGCAGCAGGTGCGCGAACTGGGCCACCGTATCAAATCGGCGGCGCGCAGTGTCGGCGCATTCCGCATGGGCGATCTGTGCCAGGACCTGGAGCAACTTGCGCAGGGCGAGGCGGCCAGCGAGGTGGCGGACGCCCTCTCCATCGTGGCGGAACTGAAAGACTTGTTGCAACAAGTGACACAGCAAGTCATGCAGGACACCGCCTGCTCCGCTGAGGATTGAGCCGCTGTCCCGGGCGGGATGCGGGGATGGGGGGATGGGGGCAGTTCCGGCAATCGGATAAACAAATGCCGGAACTGACCCCCTGCGTAGCTGCGTATGCCAGCGTAGTCATTTTTAAGTTAGCGCCAAATTTGTCATTCCCGCGAAAGCGGGAATCCCATCTTTTTGCGCCGTTTGCGACTCTAAAATGGGATTCCCGCCTGCGCGGGAATGACAGATTTGGCGCTAACTTAACGGCATTAGGAACTGGCCCCAGTGTCTCCCCAAGGGCGAAGGCCAACGTAAATCTCCGCTCAGCCGGCCTGCCAGCCGCCGCCCAGGGCTTTATACAGGGACACGGTAGCCTGCAGGCGCTTCAGTTTCAGTCTTCCCAGCTCACTTTGCACGTCCGACAGGCTGCGCTGGGTATCGAGCACGGTCATCAAGTCTTCCGCCCCTGCCTTGTAGCGGATCTCCGATAAATTGAAGGCTAGACGCGTCTGTTCCAGTTCGACATTTTTTAACTGACGCTGCTCATCGAGACTCTTGATCTGGCCCAGCACGGTGTCGACTTCCGCCAGCGCCGCGAGCACGGTCGAGCGATATGCCTGCACCAGTTCCTGTTTTTGTTCGATGGCCAGGTCACGTTCGGTCCGCAGACGTCCGCCATCGAAAATCGGCGCCACCAGCGAGGCGCCGATATTGGCGAACACATTCTGGGCATTGAGCAGCGACAGCAAGGCGCTGCTTTGCGTGCCCGTCGATCCGGTCAGGCGAATGCTGGGAAACAGTGCCGCGCGCGCCGCGTCCACGTTGGCGCTGGCGGCCGCCAGGATCGCTTCCGAACGGCGAATGTCGGGCCGCCGCGACAGCAGTTCGGACGGCAGGCCCGGCGTCACTTCGGGCAAGCGGATGGTATCGAGTCCGCTATTGCCGATCCGGAAGCTTTGCGGCGAGCGGCCGAGCAAGATGGCCAATGCCGATTGCGCTTCGCGTTCCTGTTGCAGTAAATCGGGGATCGCGGCACGTTGGCTGGCTACAGCGGAACGCTGGCGCGCCAGGTCGACCGACGTGGCGGCGCCGACACTGCTTTGCGCCTGGACCAGCGACAGCACACGCTCGGCATTCCTCACGTTTTCGTGCGCAACGTCGAGGCGGTCGTGCAGGGACAGCACTTGCAGATAGGTCGACACGATGCCGCTCGTCACCGTCAGGGCGACGGTTTGACGGTCATAGAAATTGGCTTTCAGCGATGCCTCGGCAGCGGCGACATTCGCCTTGTTCTTGCCCCAGAAGTCGATTTCGTAAGACACCTGCAATTGTCCGCTGGATGAAACATTGGCGTTGTGACTGTTTCCGAGCGGCAGATCCCGGCTGGCGCCTGCGGACGCATCGACGGACGGCAACAGGGTGCTCCCCGCAATCCGTGCCTGAGCCTCCGCCTGGCGCACACGCGACAACGCGACGGCCAGTCCCAGATTGCTTTTTTGCCCCTCGTCCACCAACTGGCTTAGCTCGGCGCTGCCAAAGCGTTGCCACCAGTGGGTATCGGGCCATTCCTGGGTACCCGTTTTCCCGGCCTGCGACCAGCCGGCCGGCAATTCGAGTGCCGGCGGAGGTTCCGCCACGGGAATCGTGTGCGCGCAGCCTGCCAGCAGCGCGCCGGCCAGGCACAGTGCCAGCGTGGACGCTCGCGGCATAGCGGCGGAGAAGGGTAAGCGGCGTTTCATGGCGTTCCGGCGGGATCGACGCTGCCGGTCGCGTTCGCAACCGGCGTGCCGCCACTGGCGGCCGGAGCTGCCGGTCTGGCTGGCAACGCCGGAATGCCCGCTGCATTGACGGCGCTGGTGGCATTGACAACCGGTGCGGCGGGTTTTAATGGAAGCGCGGCGGCCGGCCCGGGGCCGACCAGCAATTGTTCGCCGGCTTCCAGGCCGGACAGCACTTGTATCTGCTGCTGATTGCGCACGCCGATTTTCAGCTTGCGCGCAACGATCTGCCGGTTGCCGTTGACCACGTTGACCTCGTACAATCCCGCCGCATCGCGCTTGCCCAGCAAATTGGCCGGCAACAGCACCGCATCCTTGGCTTGCGCGACGATAAACTGCACCTGGGTCGTCATGCCGCTCATCAGCTCCTGTTCGGGATTATTGACCTCGAACAGGACGTTATAAAAAGTCTGTTCGCCCGTGCCTTCGGCCGGCACGGGAAGGACTTGCCGCAGCTTGCCCGACCAGGTGCGGCCAGGATAACCGGGCGTCTTGAAATTGGCCGTCATGCCACGCCGCAGGCTCGTCACATCGGCTTCCGCCACGCGCGCTTGCACCGTCATTTGCGAAAGATTGGCAATGCGCATCAAGGGCAAGGCCGTTTGCCCGGTGCTCACCGTTTGTCCGGGGCGCGCATTCACAAGCACGACGGTTCCGGAAATCGGCGCCAGGATCTGTGTGTGCTGGCGGCTCTCCTCGTCGAATTTCAGCGTCGCCTCAAGCTGGTGAATCTGCGCGTTGATGGAGTCCACCCGGGCGCGGGCTGAAGACAGAGTCATGCGGCTCGATTCGAAGCTTTCTTCGCGGGTGGCATTTTGTGCCTTGAGCTGGGTCTGGCGCTTGAACTGCAACTCGGCAAAGTCCGTCTGCGCCTGCTGGTCTGCCAGTTCGGCCTGCAGGCGCGCCATTTGAGCGCGATTGTTTTCGATCTGGTTGGCCTGGACCGCGGGGGATATTTCGATCACCATCTTGCCTTCCTGCACCGTATCTCCGACGGTCGACAGGACTTCTTTGATCTGGCCGGCCACTTGCACGTTCACGTCCGAGAATCGATGAAATTGCAATTTGCCTGTGGCCTCGACCGTTTGCTGTACATCACCGCGCTGCACCGTCACGGTATCGAATTTGATTGCTGCGGGCGGATGCGGCAGCTCCGCCTTGGCCGCCAATTGCTGCGCCTTCGGCTGTTGCTGCACTTGCGCCAGGACAACGCCAGCGTTGAGCGCCATCGCGAGCAAGCCAGCCACCAGGCCGCCATGCCGACGGGGCCAGAGCGCGCCGGCAGCAATAGGGCGGCGAGCGCCATTTTTTTCTTCGGTCATCGGTTTTACTTTGAGGGCAAACAGCGACGGCAGAAGCAAGCGTCCCGCGTCGTTAAAAACAGCGGGTATTCTAGCGCATTCATGTATCGGGGTCAGTTCCGGCAACCGGACAAGCAAATGCCGGAACTGACCCTATGGCACCTAGTCCGGCTTTCCCTAGAAACTCATGCGCCGCCCTTGCGTGCGCAGCGCGCCCGATGGGCCGACCGGGCTGACGACGCGACGCCGCACCAGGCGGTGCTCGGCCCGGTAGTTGTAGGCGACTTGGGCCACGGTCTGGATCTGGCGGTAGAAGGCGTTATCCGGACTGATCTTGTAGAAATAACACCACAACATGATCTGGTTGATCACGCTGTCGAATTCGATCAATTCGCAATCGAGCTTGCCGCCCCGGCACAGGGCTTCCAGGCGCAATCGGTATGCCTTGCCATCCTCGGTCGCGTCCAGCTGCCTTTTGAAACTCCCCAGGTAGGATAAAAGCTTGCCGGAGATCGGATATCCGAGTTTACTGTGCATTTCCTCATTGAGCCGCGCCGAGATTTCCGTTGCCGGTATCGTGGCCAGCGTCGCTTGCAGGTTCAGCAGGTTGGCCTTGCGTTGTCGCGCCAGGTTGCAGATCTCGGCGTCGCTCGCGGAGGGTTCGATCGACAGCATCATGACGGAATTGCCGAACGTTTCGCAATTGGACAGGTGGGTCAATTCGTGCGCCAGGGAGCCGAGCCGGAAACGCACGCCCAGCGACTGGTCCAGCTTGTGGTTGAGCGTATACTTTGGCAAGATTCCGCGCTTGGTGTTGTATTTCAGGCCGGGCGAGAATACCGCCATGTCCAGTTGCTGGGTATTCGAGGCCGCGGTGATTTCACGCACAACGGCGCGGATGATGTCCGGCGCGTCCTCCTTGTGGGCCACGGCCTTGAGCATCTTGATGTCGCCCATGATCACGTGCGAAGACATCTTGGCCGCGTTCAGCAAGTTGCCTTGTGTCAGCATCAATTCATCGAGTTCGATGGAAAAATTTTTCCGCGTGAATTCGGCGCGATCGGCGATCTTCAGGTAGCGGGTCTGGGTTTCTTCCAGTGCTTCCCACTGGCCGATTTCATCGGCCGCCAGCTTGTACCTGGCCAGCGAGGACAATACGACTTCTTCGAGGCCGATCTGGCGCACCAGTTGCTCGACGCCGCGCAGGCGGGTGCTGGTCGGTTGCGCCTTGCGGAATTTCTCGCACTCGGTCGCCAGCGTGCGCAACTTGGCGAGCAGCGCCACGTAATCCTTGTTGATGGCCTTGGGTGGCTTATCGAGTTCGTGAAACTCTTGCAACGCCGTATCGACGGCGGCGAGGCTGGTGCGAAACCCGGTGGCCGAAGACGCTTCCTTGAAGGCGGGGAACGCCATCAGGCACTGGATGGCGGGCGTGGCCTGGCCGCCGGCGCGCTTGCGGTTTTCCAGCGGGGGAACGATGCCGGTGTCGAACATGTGCGCGGCCAGCGCGCCGTAGCAGTCCGCGTGCGCTTCCAGCACGGCATCGTGGACGACATGCATGCCGGGCGGAATTGCTCCCAGCAAGCCGTCGCGCTGCTGGCGGACGTGGGCCAGTTCGTGGCCGAGGACGCGCCAGCCTTCGCGGCTGTGAGCCTGGTACTGGCCGGGCGCAAAATACAGGCTGTCGCCGTAGGCAAACGCGCGCGCGCCGGCGCGGGCCAGCGCCGGGTGGATATGTATGCGCACTTGCCGCAGGTCCATGTCGAGCAGCGCTTCCATGGCAGCCCTGGTCGACACGGGCAGTGGCGTGCCCGCTGTTGCTGCATGGCTGTCTGAAATCGCTGCGATTAAATGTTCCGTTACCCCATTTTTCATGGACTTGATTCCAATGTACGTGGTTTCAGGTGGCGCGTATTTGCCCGCGACAGGCGCAGCGCGCCGCGATGGCTGAACAGGTTGTTGCCAGGCGACATGACATTAACAAAACCTTGCATTTCAGCACATGAAGAGTATCCGCGCGGTCCATGCCGGCGTCAATCACGGGCTGATGTCCACGGAAGCTTTAAAAATATTTGCCATTTTCTCCATGGAAAGCTACATTTCCCGCCGAATGGGCAAATCAGGTGGACTAGAGGGGAGCGCTTCAGTATTCTGTAGGGTACGCGAACGAGCAAGCGACGCTTTCCCGCTGGGGATGAAATAAGTGTTTGAAAAATATACAGGGGATAAGGCATGACCACGGAAGACAGGGATGACAAGGGTATTGTGTACGGGACGGAAGATCTGCTGACAAGTTTGTGCAATTCGGTGACGCGCGTGCTGGGCATTGCGACGCAAAGCAAGGTGAATTATTCGGCGATGGTGCAGCGGATCACAAAAGTCGGCCTGAAGCCGGACGTCGGCTGCTTCGTGCTGTTCGATGGCGGTTTTTCGGGACTGGTGGTGCTGAACTTTGCCAAGGAAACGGCAATGGAGATCTATGAGCGCTACATGCTGCACATGGGGATGCCGAAGTCCGAACTGGCCAGCTCGCACACGTCGGACGAGGTATGTAATATTCTCGGCGAATTGATGAACCAGATCGTCGGCGATTTCACCGGCAAGATCCGGCGCGAACTGCAAACCAACATCACGCAGAATCAGCCGAAGATGCTGGTGCTGACCAAGCAGGTGATGCTCAACGTCGACACGCCGCTGGACCGGCCTGAAATGCGCCGGGTTTCCTTCTTCACCGATAAAAACAATATCTTTTATCTGGAACTGGCGATCGACCGCACCGAGTTCGTGCGCCTGTACGACTTCGACCCGCACGAGGAAACCGATCCCGATACCTTGATGGATATGGAAAATGCGAACAAGGGCGGGGAATCCACAGCACCCGCGCCGGCAGAGGAAGACAATGATGAGTTGTTGAGGTCGTTGGGGATGTAAGGCGGCGTCAGTTTCTACGCAGCCGGCCGTATTTGGCTGGAATGTGCCGAGGGCTCGTGAGCAATCACGGGCCCTTTTTGCGTCGCGTTGCCGTCAATTTAAGGCCACAGACCGTAGCGTTGTCATTCCCGCGAAGGCGGGAATCCCATTTCGCTGCGCCGTTCGGGACGCAAAATGGGATTCCCGCCTTCGCGGGAATGACAGAGCTAACTAAATAAATGGCATCGGCGTCACGCAACCGCACATCGCTGCTCCAGCCATTCTCCAACCAGCGGCCACAGCACGGTTTCCTGGTTGGATTTGAAAAAGCCGAAGTGTCCAATCCGGCGCAACTGGAATTGCTGCGGGCTGAGTACCCGGTAATCGACATCCGCCCCGGTATAAGCGTCATGCAGCATGCGCGACCCCGCTTCGAGCAGCAGTTCGTCGTCGCTGAACGTCAGGCCGAGCACCGGATAGCTGGCGCTGGCATACGCCGCGCGCGCGCCCGGTTCGCCCGACAGCAGATAATCCGGCGTCAAACACCAGCGGCGCCATTGCAGCATCGCGCGGCGCGGGATGTCGCCGACGATGCCGACCCGCTTGCCGGGAAAATAGCCGAACATCCGGCACAGCAGCGGCGCCAGCACGTACCACAGCAGCGGTGCCGAGCGCCGCACGCGCGGTTGATTATGGCGCGTGGCGCCGCTGCCGACGGCGATGTTGACCAGTCCCGCCACGCGCCGCACCGAAGGCAGCAAGGGGGTGGTCTGCCCGCCCAGGCTGTGGCCGAGCACGAACAGCGGCAAGTGCTCGGACGACTGGCCCGCATGCTGCACCACGGCGTCGAAGTCGCGCGCGACCCAGTCCGTGATGTCGGCCTTGCAGGCGCTCATCGCGTCGTATTTCGACTCTCCCATGCCGCGATAATCGAAGGTCCAGACCCGGTAGCCCAGGCGCGCCAGGAAGGCGGAAAAATCGGCATAAAAAATTTGCGGCACGGCCATCGCCGGCGCAATCACGACATTGGCGCGCGCCGGCCGCGCCGGTTCGTGGCAATAGGCGCTCAAGGCATGGCCGTCGTGCGCCTGCAAGGTGAGGGACGTGCGTGTCATGACAACTCCTGGTCGGATTCGGAAGAAACAGTGCCGGTGCGCTCCGGGTCCACCGCCAGGCTGCGCCAGGCGGCGCCGCTCAGTTCATCGATGGCGGCGCGTGGGTCGAGCGCGATGCGCCCGCTTAGCCAGTGTCGCGCCAGTTCTTGCGCGGGACCGAGCAGCAGCGGGGCATACAGTTCGGCGGGCAGGCGGCGCAGGATGCCCTGCCTGAACCAGGGCTTCAGGATGTCGAGCAGGGTCTTGAAGTGCGTGCCGGTGCGCTGGCGGATCGCCTGCTCGTGTTCGGCGCCGACAGCCTGCCGGCGAGAGAACAGAAAACGCGCCAGTTCCGGCTTTGTCACGATCCAGCGCAGGTGAGTATCGATCATCGCGTGCACGGCGCGTTCGGCGTTGCGCGCGCTGCCGGCCGCGTCGAGCAATTGCGCCCAGTATTCGTCCAGCCCCTGCGCGAACAGCGCCGCGGCAATTCCCTCTTTGGTGCCGAAATGGTGATAGATGCTGCCCACCGACGCCAGGCTGCGCTGGCGGATGTCGTCGATGGTGGCCGCTTCGATGCCCTTGTCGGCAAAGACGGCCAGCGCCGCCGCCAGGATGGTGGACTTGCGGTCCGGCGCTTCGCTTTGGTGTTTTGCTGTCGTCATAACTAGAACATTATTCTAGAATATTGTTCTAGTCAATGATTTCACCGCGGCCGGCGCGGATTTGCCCGTGCTGCATCGCGCAGCGGCCTGGTTTTTCACGTTACACTTGGCCATAAAGACAACATGATCAGGAGACAAATCCGATGAAGCCCTGGAGCCCCCTAATTGCATGCGCGGCCGCCGCAATCGGCCTGGCCGGATGCGGCAGCGTCGCGCCGATCGGCACTGTGGCGGAACCGGTGGCCGGCGCCGATTCCGGGCCGCAGCAACCGTTCATCTGCCGCACGCAGGAAGTCGGTCTCGGTCAACCCTTGGTCGACAACCAGCAGGGCATCGGCCACCCGGTCATCGATGCGAACAGCGGGCAAGTCGTCGGCTACAGCAAGAACTGCGGCATCGCGACCCGTGTCGAATATTTTTATTACACGGGCAGCCGCTTCAAACCTTTCGATGCCGCCACCGGCTTCGCGGCGCCGCCGGCGGATTTAAAAACGACGCCGTTCAACGGCAAGACCGTTCCCTTTGTCGTGCGCGTCGAAGTGGGCACGATCAACCGCTTCGTCTACACCATCGCCATGCTGGCGCCGTTTCCCGAAACGCCCGGCGCGCAGGACAAGCCGGATACCTCGGCCTGGAATAAAAAACTGGTCTACTGGCTGCGCGGCGGTGTCGGCATCGGCCATCACCAGGGCACGCCGCTGTGGTTCAAGGACGGTGGCTTGAGCAACTCGGAGCGCCAACTGATGCCGCGCATCCTTGAACAGGGTTATGCCGTCGTCAGTTCCTCCGGCAATGAAACCGGGGTTCACTACAACATGCGCCTGGCGGAGCAGACGGCCTGGATGACGAAGCAGCATTTCGTCGAAGCCTACGGCCAGCCCCGGTACACGATCGGCGTCGGCGGTTCGGGCGGCGCGGTGCAGCAATACCTGTTCGCGCAAAACCGTCCCGGCCTGCTCGATGGCGGCGTGCCGATCCAGTCCTACCCGGACATGGTCACGCAGACCATCCCGATTTCCGACTGCCCGTTATTGGGCCAGTATTTCAAGGACGACGTCGCTCGCGATCCCGCCTCGCCGTGGGCCACGTGGAGCCGGCAGTCCTTGATCGAGGGGATGAATGCGAGCGACACGGCGCGCAACGCCACGTTCGGCAACGCCGGAACGACGGAATGCATCAACGCCTGGCGAATGGCGATACCGACCGTGCTCAATCCCGTCTACAAGGATGCCCGCTTCGACCTCGCCGCCAAGTTGTACGGTTATCCCGCCAACGTGTTCGACAAGGTCAAATGGACGCACTGGAACGACCTGGCGGACATTTACGGCACCGACAGCCGGGGGTATGCGCCGATCCCGCTCGATAACGTCGGCGTGCAATACGGCCTGGGCGCGCTGGCGCGCGGGCAGATCGGCGCCGACGAATTCTTGCGCATCAATGCCTGCGTCGGCGGATGGAAGGAGCAGGCCGATTTCGTGCAGTGGGATATGGCCGGCGATCCCTTCGATGCGCAAAACATCAAGCGCAGCGCGACTTGCCGCGAACCGGCCGGCACGCCGGCGCCGCGTCGCGCCGGCGATGTATCGGCGATGCGCAATGCCTACACTTCCGGCCAGTTGTTTACGGGCCAGAGACTGGGCATTCCGATGATCGACCTGCGGCCGTACCTGGAGCCGGAGCTGAACATGCACAATGCGCGTCAATCGTTCTCGGTGCGGGCGCGCCTGCAGGCTGCCAACGGCGCCGATGCGAAAAACCAGGTGATCTGGTTTACGCGCTCGGATGCGGAATTGGGCGGACGCGTGATCGAGGCATTGTCGGTCGTCGACCGCTACCTGGACCGCGCCGCCGCGCCGGCCGAATTTACGGACCGCTGCATCGACGCCGCCAATGTCGTCATCGCCGCCGGGCCGTCCGTCTGGGACGGTATTTTGGACCGCAACGCGCCGGGTGCCTGCACCCGGGCCTTCCCGATTTTCAGCAGCCCGCGCATGGTGGCCGGCGACAGCATCAAGGGCGATGTATTCAAGTGCGCGCTGAAACCGGTGGCCACCGCGCTGGCCGACGGGACCTATGCGGCCGGCGTGCAGTTCACGGCGCCGCAAAAGGAATGGCTGAACAAAATTTTCCCGCAAGGCGTGTGCGATTACGCGCAGGGGGATATGGGGCGGCCGGAGAAATAAGCTGTCAATGCGGCGGTAAGGCGGGCGCCGCACCCGCCACCGCCTCTGAAGTATCACCGATGGTGTTGGCTTATAATGGCGCGCCAGAATTGCCGGCAGCAAGAGGAAAACCGGCTGCATATCGAACACCTGAAGTAATCAAAAAAGCAAAAAATTCAATCCATGATGATCAAGCGACGAACCTTGGGCATGCTCGCCGTGCTGGCCGCCGTCAGCGCCGCGGCCGGTTATGCCGGCGTGCGCGTCATGCGCGCCGACGCGCACGCCGGCATGGTCTGGATACCGGGCGGAGAATTCCGCATGGGCAGCGACAGCAAGCTGGCGCGTCCCAACGAAAGCCCGACCTTCATGGCGCGCGTCGACGGATTCTGGATGGATGAAACCGACGTCACCAACGCGCAATTCGCCGCCTTCGTGCGCGCCACTGCTTACGTCACCACGGCCGAACGCCCGCCCGGCCTGGCCGAACTGCGCGCGCAAATGGCGCCGGACGCGGTGCTGCCGGACCCGTCGCAACTGGCGCCGGTCAGCATGGTGTTCGCCGGCACGCAGGCCATGGTGCCGCTGGACGACTGGTCGCGCTGGTGGCGCCTGGTGCCGGGCGCCGACTGGCGCCATCCGCAGGGACCGGGCAGCAGCATCGACGGTAAGGAGGATCACCCGGTGGTGCACGTGTCGTACCGCGATGCGCAAGCGTATGCGCGCTGGATCGGCAAGCGCCTGCCGAGCGAGGCGGAATGGGAATTCGCCGCGCGCGGCGGTTTGAACCAGGCCGATTACGCCTGGGGCGGCGAGCGCGAGCCGCAACGGAAGCCGATGGCCAACACCTTCGCCGCGCCCGGCAAGTTCCCGGTGGTCGAAGCGCAATACCGCGCCAGGGTCGGCACCACGCCGGTGCGCACCTTCGCGCCGAACGCCTACGGCCTGTATGACATCACCGGCAATGTATGGCAATGGACGGCCGACTGGTATCGCGCCGACCAGTTCAAGCGCGTGGCCAGTCAGGGCAGCGTCATCAACCCGTCCGGTCCGGCCGACAGTTACGATCCGGACGACGCCGGCGTGCCGGCCGGCGCGCCGAAGCGCGTGATACGGGGCGGTTCCTTCCTGTGCGACGAATCGTACTGCCAGAGCGCGCGCCCGAGCGCGCGGCGCGGCAACGACCCCGCCAACCCGATGTCGCACATCGGTTTTCGCCTCGCCGCGAACCGGTCCTGAGGTTCGCTGCCACGGCATGGGAAGCGGCCCGCAGGCGGTGTCGGTGCCTGATGCCGTTAAGTTAAGGCCACAGACCGTAGCATTGTCATTCCCGCGAAAGCGGGAATCCCATTTTAGAGTCGCAAACGGCGCAAAAAGATGGGATTCCCGCCTGCGCGGGAATGACAACTTTGGCACTAACTTAACAGTATAGTGTCGATGCCATTTTTTTCGGTGAGGGGCTGGACAAGCTGAAAAAGGCTGACTATAATACGGCCTCTTTTCCCTGATAGCTCAGTTGGTAGAGCGACGGACTGTTAATCCGCAGGTCCCTGGTTCGAGTCCAGGTCGGGGAGCCAGAACAAAGCAAGAAGCGTAGAGCCCAACCTTCACCGGTTGGGCTTTTGCGTTTCAGGGTCGGTTTATCGGGAAAATAGGGAATTCTTCCATGGAAATTAAAGTCAACTTTCTCGATAAGCTTCGTCTTGAAGCCAAGTTCGATGATTTCACGGTGGTGGCCGACCAGCCTATCCGCTACAAGGGCGATGGTTCGGCGCCTGGCCCGTTCGATTATTTTCTCGCCTCGTCGGCCCTGTGCGCGGCATATTTCGTCAAGCTGTATTGCGTCACCCGCAATATCCCTACCGAAAATATCCGCCTGTCGCAAAATAATATCGTCGATCCGGAAAACCGTTACCAGCAGATTTTCAAGATCCAGGTCGAGTTGCCGGAGGATATCTCCGCCAAGGACCGCCAGGGCATTCTGCGTTCCATCGAGCGTTGTACGGTAAAAAAAGTGGTGCAGGCCGGCCCGGAATTTGTCATCGAAGAGGTCGCGAATCTGGATGCCGATGCCCAGGCATTGTTGGTGATGAACCCGGATTCCGAAGCGAGCACCTATATTGCCGGCAAGGACCTGCCGCTGGAACAGACCATCGCCAATATGTCGGGCGTGTTGGCGAACCTGGGCATCAAGATCGAAATCGCTTCGTGGCGCAATATCGTTCCCAATGTGTGGTCGCTGCATATCCGCGATGCGCACTCGCCGATGTGTTTTACCAACGGCAAGGGCTCGACCAAGGAAAGCGCGCTGGCGTCGGCCTTGGGCGAGTATATCGAGCGGCTCAATAACAACCATTTCTATGCCGGCGCGTTCTGGGGCGAAGACATCGCCGACGCGGAATTTGTCCACTACCCGAACGAGCGCTGGTTCAAGCCTGGCCGTAAAGATGCGCTGCCGGCTGAAATTCTCGACGAGTACTGCCTGCAAATTTACGATGCCGATGGCGAGTTGCGTGCCTCGCACCTGGTCGACACCAATTCCGGCAATGCGCAGCGCGGTATCTGTTCGCTGCCGTATGTGCGCCAGTCGGATGGCGAGACGGTGTATTTCCCATCCAACCTGGTCGAAAACCTCTACGTCAGCAATGGCATGAGTGCCGGGAATACGCTGGTCGAAGCGCAGGTGCAATGCCTGTCGGAGATTTTCGAACGGGCAGTGAAACGCGAAATCCTGGAAGGCGAAATCGCCTTGCCGGATGTGCCGCAGGAAGTGCTGGCGAAATACCCCGGCATCCTGGCCGGCATCCAGGGCCTGGAAGAGCAGGGCTTCCCGGTGCTGGTGAAGGATGCGTCGCTGGGCGGAGTGTATCCCGTGATGTGCGTCACCCTGATGAACCCGCGCACAGGCGGCGTGTTTGCCTCGTTCGGCGCGCACCCGAGTTTCGAGGTCGCGCTGGAACGCAGTCTGACGGAATTGCTGCAAGGCCGCAGTTTTGAGGGGCTGAACGATTTGCCTCAGCCTACCTTTGCCAGTGAAGCCGTGACCGAGCCAAACAACTTCGTCGAACATTTTATTGATTCCAGCGGAATCGTATCGTGGCGCTTTTTCAGCGCCAAAGCCGATTACGATTTTGTTGAATGGGATTTTTCCGGCCACGGCGAAAACTCCAATGCCGAGGAAGCCGCGACCCTGTTCGGCATTCTCGAAGAAATGGGCAAGGAAGTGTACGTGGCGACATATGATCAGTTGGGCGCCACGGCCTGCCGGATTCTCGTGCCGGGTTATTCGGAAGTGTATCCGGTGGACGATCTGATCTGGGATAACACCAACAAATCGCTGTTGTTCCGCGCCGATATTTTGAATTTGCACCGCCTGGACGACGCCAGCCTGGAAGCGCTGCTGGATCGTCTGGAAAACAATGAGCTGGACGATTACGGCGACATCGCCACCTTGATCGGCATCGAATTCGACGAGAATACGGAATGGGGTCAGCTGACGGTTCTGGAATTGAAACTGCTGATTCACCTCGCCTTGCAGCAATTTGAAGAGGCGCACGAGCTGGTGGGCGCTTTCCTGCAATACAACGACAACACGGTCGAGCGCAGATTGTTTTATCAAGCCTTGAATGTGGTGCTGGAAGTGCAGCTGGACGACGACCTGGAACTGGACGATTACGTCGTCAATTTCCGCCGCATGTTTGGCAATCCCCGCATGGACGCGGTGCTGGGCTCGGTGGATGGCAGCGTGCGTTTCTTCGGCTTGACGCCAACCAGCATGAAACTGGAAGGGCTCGACCGGCACCAGCGCCTGATCGACAGCTACAAAAAATTGCACGTGGCGCGGGCCAAGGCGGCGGCCACATCCAGTTAAGATGACGGGTTGTGACTGGATCTGAGGAGTAGTGCATGCCCGATGCGTTTATCCACGATGTCGTGATTGCCGGTGCCGGCCCGGTCGGCCTGTTTCTCGCCTGTGAGTTGCGTCTCGCCGACCTGTCGGTGTTGGTGCTGGAGCAGGCCGAGGACCAGTCTTCTCCGTTGAAGGGACTGCCGTTCGGCATGCGCGGACTTTCCGTGCCGACGATCGAAGCCTTCTATCGTCGCGGCTTGCTCGATGAGATGACGGCATCGAAAGATCGACCGGGCGACGGCAGCGTTTCGGCTGCTGCGCACTGGATGCAGCAGGCGCGCCGCCCGGGCGGCCATTTCGCCGGCATCCAGTTCTTCCAGGATCATATCGACACGTCGAAGTGGCCGTATCGCCTGCCGGGGCCGACGCCTGGCACCCTGGCCACCAGCATGCAGCATATCGAATCCGTCCTGGCCGCTCGCGCAACTGCGATGGGCGTCGACATCAGGCGCGGCGTCGGCGTCGAAGGCTTCGAGCAGTCGGACGATGTTGTGACCATTCGCGCGGGCAGATCAAGCTTTCGCGGACACTGGCTGGTTGGATGCGATGGCGGCCGCAGCACCGTGCGCAAGGCTGGTGGCTTTGAGTTTGCCGGCACCGAACCCGAGTTCACCGGCTATTCCGTGCAAGTCGAGATGGCCGACCCGGACAAGCTCGTTCCGGGCCGTCACTACACGCCGACGGGCATGTACACTTACCAGAAGCCCGGGACCATCGCGATGGTCGATTTCGACGGCGGCGCTTATCACCGGACCTGGCCGATTACGGTCGAACACGTGCAGGCGGTGTTGCGGCATGTTTCCGGCACCGATGTCACCGTGACGGGACTTGAACTTGCCACCACCTGGACGGACCGCGCCTTTCATGCGACGGCCTATCGTAAAGGCAGGGTGCTGCTCGCGGGCGATGCCGCGCACATTCACTCCCCGTTGGGCGGCCAGGGATTGAACCTCGGGCTGGGCGACGCGATGAATCTTGGATGGAAGCTTGCGGCGACTATCCGTGGCGATGCGTCGGACGGTCTGCTCGACAGTTACTTCTCCGAACGGCATCCGGTCGGGGCGCAGATCCTTGACTGGTCGCGCGCCCAGGTCGCGCTGATGCGGCCAAGCCGCAGCTCGCGCGCGCTGGAAGCGATTATCCGTGACCTCATCGACACGCGCGACGGTGCGACTTATTTCGCCGAACGCGTCTGGGGGGTGTCCCTTCGTTATGATCTTGGAGGCGGCCACGATCTGGTCGGCCGCAGCGCTCCCGACTTCGAACTGGCCGACGGGACGAGGCTCGGCGATTATCTGAGGAACGGGAAAGGCGTGCTGCTGGACTTTGACTCCGGCATGCCGCTTCAGGAGATCGCAAGCCGCTGGAAGGACAGTGTCACGTACGTCGCAAGTGACGTCAAAGACAGGCTGGGTTTGAGCGCTGTGCTGGTGCGCCCTGATGGCTTCGTCGCCTGGGTCGGTGAGGCTGATCCTGACTATCTGGAGGCAGCTCAGGCTATGTCTAGATGGTTTGGCAAAGACTAGTTTTTTTGCCAAAACCAAGTGCAAAGGCCGGGGTCAGACCCATGGGTCTGACCCCAGATTTTGCCTCTGGTTTTCGGTGGCGTTCCTCGATACGTGAATAACCTTTTATTTCACACCCTGGAATTTGCTCTCGAATTTGACGAACGCGGATTCCATTTCCCATTGCAGGCGCGCCTTGGGGTTCTGCTCCAGGTAGGCCTGGCAACGGACGTTGGGTTTGCCCGCGACTGCGCCGGCGCAGGCCGGCACGATACGCTGCCGCTCGATGTCCTGCCACAGCGATTCTCCTTCGACGAAAGCATAGTGCAGGCTGTTGCGCGCCATCGCTTTCAACTGGCGATAGTCGACCTTGTGTTCTTCCACCGCCTTGACGTATTCCCTGGTCATTTCCGAGCGCGCCACGCCTTCGTCGTCCGTGGCCAGCGCGACCGGCACGCCGTATTTCAGATACGTCGACAGCGGGTGATTCGCGCCGCTCACGCCCAGGATGCCGGTATTGCTCGACAGGCAGATTTCAACCAGCACCTTGTCGCGCGCCATCTGGCGCAGCAGGCCGACCGCATCGTTTTCCTGCATCACCGCCACGCCGTGGCCGATGCGGCGCGCATGGCCGATATCGATCGAATCGCGGATGTGAAAGCGCAAGCCTTCCGGCGGCACCAGGCCGGGCGCCAGTTCGCCGGCGTGCAAGGTCACCTTGCCCTTGGGGTAGACGCCGCGCAGGTAGTCGAGCATGCGCATGTGCAGCGCGAAGTCGCGCATCGGCACCAGCGCATCTTCCGGCATCACCAGGTTCAGCCCGACGGCGTTCGGGTCGCTCTGCGCCAGTTCGAACCCGGCGACCATTTGCGCGAACACGATTTCCTTGGGCAGGCCGCGCGCCACCTGGTACAGGAAGCGCATGGACACGCCGCAGCCGCCGTCGGCCTGCGCCGTGCCGCATTTTAAAATTTCGCGCTGCCTGGCGATCGATTGCTGCAGCGCCGCGCTGCCGGCCTTGACCGCGTCCGGCAGGCCGTTGTCGAGCAGGGCCGCACGCGTCGTGGCGAAATCGTCGTTCCAGCCCGCCGCGGCGGCGGCTCTGGAAACGGCTGCGCCGCTGCCCGGCGTCAGCATCAGTTCCAGGTAGGCGACATTGCCGTCGTGGGCGCGCCCGGCCACTTCGGCCAGCATCTCGCCATCGCGCGTCTGGTTGGCGAGGCGGAATTTGCCGAAGCTGTCGAAGAACTGGTCGTGGCCGTTAAGGCCGGACGTAGCCAGGTTGCGCATCGACCAGGCGTCGATCATGTGGCGGTAGAGCAGGGGATCGGTCAGCGCGGTTTTCGCGGCGAGCTGCCCGGCGGTCTCATTGCACGGCGGCTTCAAGACCGTCATCGTCTTCTGGTCGATGCACAGGCCATCCTCGGCCGCCCACGCGATCATCGATTCGGCATAGACCGCGCCCGACAAATGGCTGTGCAAGTCTCCGCCTTTCGGCATCTCTTTCAGGAAGGCCCACAGCATGGGCGGCTGCGCGCGTATCGACTGAAAATATGCCTCGGTGCGTTGCTGCGCGGATGCCGCGGGCAAGTCCCGGGCACTGGCCTGCAGCATCAGCGTTGCCGCCAAGGGCAGCGCCAGCGTGCGCAGCGCGCAGGCAAAATTGATCTTCATCCCGTTTCCATTTGGTCCACTATCGAAGCTTGGGATTCTATATTGCAATTATTAAGATTGCACGTCAGGATGCTGCGCCTTGTTGGCGACGTCTGCTTACACGTGCGCTTGGCGCGACTCGCGTCGTCTGATAGAGTCGGACCTGTCTGGTCAGAATTAATGGAGGGCGTCATGCAAACATGGCAAATGCAAGAGGCGAAAGCACGTTTGTCCGAGCTGGTGAAACGCGCCGAGAGTGAGGGGCCGCAAGACATCACGCTGCATGGAAAATCAGTTGCGGTAGTCCTGTCGCGGACTGCGTTCGAGAGATTGTCAGGCAGCCAGCAATCTCTCGTGGAATTCATCCGTAATTCGCCTTTGCACGGACTCGACGAGATTGAGTTCGAGCGCGACCGGAGCAGCACGCGCGAGGTGGCGTTTTGAGCTACTTGCTCGACACAAATGTTCTTTCCGAGTTGCGCCGGAAAATTCCCGACGCTGGCGTTGTCGATTGGATGGCTCGCCGGCCGGCGTCCACTCTGTATCTGAGCGTATTGACGTTCGGCGAGTTGCGCAAAGGCGTGGGCGGCGTGGCCGACGCAGGTCGCCGCGCGGCCCTGCTGGATTGGCTGGAAACAGAATTGCCCGCTTTTTTCACCGGCCGCATTCTCCCGGTCGACGTGCAGGTAGCGGATCGCTGGGGACGCATGGTGGCGGCAGCGGGGCGCCCGGTGCCGGCCATTGACAGTTTGATCGGAGCGACCGCCGCGCATTACGGCCTGAGCTTGGTGACGCGCAATGTGCGCGACTATGCGGATCTCGGTCTGGACATCATCAATCCATGGACAGGCTGAGGATATTATTTTTGCAATGGACGTAAATAGTGCGGCGAAGGCTGGCTTGATAGTGGCTATGGCAACTCCTGGTTTGCCACCGCCGCAATCGATGCTGGGTCGCCTCGCCTCAACGGCAATTGACGTTCACGTTCGCAAAGTTCAGGTAGGGCGGCTGGCTGACGTCGCCGCTGGCATCGGTCAGCGTGCAAGTCTGTCCCGTCGGGTTGGCGGACAGCGTGACGCTGTACTGTCCTCCCGCGGGCGCCAGCTCGATCGCGTAGCGTTGCGAAAAAATAAACAGGCCATTGGCATTGGCGGTCAGCGTATCGGTGCCATTGTTCTGCAGGGTAAGTACTCCTCCCGGCGCCAGCCCGGACACGGTGACGCCGACGTTGTAGTACAGGAACCCTGCGGCCTCGACATGGCAACTGACGGCGATATTACTCACCTTGTCCGCATCCGGATTGACCTTGCCCGTACCATTCATGACCGTGCATCCCAGGCCGGTCGGGGAGGCGTTGTTGAACAGGGTGACGTTATAAGCCGCACCTGCCTGAATTTTTTTATCGAAGGTGAAGTTGCCGTCACCGTTGACGCGGATGATATCCGTGCCGTTATTGACCAGCAGGATCGTGGTGTCGGCATATGAACCGGACACGGTGCCGCCGATGCTTGCCATGGCTGGCGCCGTGTTGCCGCCGCATCCCGCGAGCGACATGGCTGCGCTGATCAAAATAATTATTTTTTTGAAATTTTCCATGCGTGCATGGTAAATGAATAATTTCACTCAAAATACATGCTTTGTAACAATTTCCGAATAATGTGGCGAGGGACCCGCCAGGGCGTTAGCGGGTATCCCGGTCGACAATGCGCGGCCGGAGCGTAGTCTTCAAAGGTTTTCGTGAAGCCCAGTGATGGCGGCACCCGGTAATTCGTCGTCATTGACTTCAAAGAGTTGCCAGTGCGTCTGCCTGCCTTCCGGCATCGGCAGGCATGAAATTTCCGGCCCCTCGTCGAGCAGCCCGGCGACATGTCCGATGGTCAAAGTCTGAATCGCCTGGATCAATGGCGTGACCCTTGCCAGGTCGATGCCTTCCGCCAGCAGATACTGTACGCATTCAGCAGCGCGGGCGCGTAATTGTTCATCGGCGATATCTTCGGATTGCACATCATCGGCCCACCGGCTTTCGGTCGATGGGGTGACAAGCCCGCGCAGTCCGTGGACAAAGAGCTGGGTTGCAAGCGTGGCCGGTTCGCCACGCAGATCCGCCTCGGCGCACAGCACGGGATTGCTGGTGCCAATAGTGCGGTAAAACCCGGAGAGCGCCTCCAGTTGCGGGTGCTTCGCCAATATGTATTCTTCGTGAGTTTTGCGTGACATCGGATCTCCGGCTTTGATGGGGGAAATTCCGGATGCCATACCTGACTGGGTCGGCATCCCGGCTCGCACAGGCATACCCGATACTTGTTCTATCAGGCAATGTTATTTTTATGCCAAAAATATACCACAGCAATGTCAGCAGCCTTGTTTTTCTGGGCAGCGTTTGCGCGGCGCGCAATGAAAATCCCGGCTTTGTTCCCGGGGATTCAGTCTTGGCAAGTCCCGTGTCACATTTCTGCGCCGGGCACCACAATCCCTGTCAACCAAACCTGTGCATTATCTGCAACAGTCTTTGTTGTTATGCCAATTTCAGGTGGTTCTTTCTAGACAATTCGAAACCGTTCCGCAGCATACATTTTTTACCCTGTAATGACGGCGGGCACAGGCTTGCAGCCTGGTTTTCAAGGCGCAAGCGCGGTGTCGTCAGCGTCTGGAACGGCGTCGCATATGGTGACGGGGCATGGCGTCGACAAGGAAGATATGCGATTTCATATGACAGCTATTTGTTAATTCCGGTGAAGGGGTCACTATCAATGCCATAAGCTGTGTTGTCGGCGGGGGCTTGTTCCGTCCGGCGCAGTCGCCAGCAAGGGATTGCATGTTGGTTACTGATGACTCAAAACATAACACGAGACACTCTGATGGCGGCCCGCAAGGCCGCTGCAGCGGACAAAGATACAAGGAGCAGTTCATGATCCAACCAAAACTCCAGCCCGTCGCGGACCTGGAAAAACCTACCTCCTCGACCGAAAGTAAGATCGACAAGTACTTTCAAATTACCGCACGAGGTAGTACGACACGCCGCGAAGTCGTCGCCGGTATCACCACTTTCCTGGCGATGGTTTATTCCGTCTTCGTTGTGCCGGGCATGTTGGGTCAAGCCGGTTTCGATGTCAGCGCAGTGTTTGTTGCAGTATGTTTGACCGCAGCTTTCGGTTCGCTGCTGATGGGTGTATGGGCGCGTCTGCCGATTGCAGTCGGTTGCGCCATCTCTCTGACCGCGTTCACGGCCTTCGGCCTGGTGCTCGGTAAAGGCTTGACGCCCTCCGTGGCGCTGGGCGCGGTATTCCTGATGGGCCTGGTCTTCACCGCGATCTCGGTGACCGGCGTCCGTTCGTGGATCCTGCAAAACCTGCCAGCCGGCGTGGCGCATGGCACCGGTGTCGGTATCGGCCTGTTCCTGCTGATGATCGCTTCGAGCGAAGTCGGCCTGGTCGTCAAGAACGCCGCGCCTGGCTTGCCGGTTGCGCTCGGCCATATCACGTCGTTCCCAGTGGTGATGAGCATGCTGGGCCTGGCCGCGATCTTCGGCCTGGAACAGCGCCGCGTCCCTGGCGGCATCCTGCTGGTGGTGATCGCCCTGTCGGCCGTCGGCCTGGCATTCGATCCAGCCGTCAAGTTCACCGGCGTGTTCGCCTGGCCTGCGCTGAGCGCACCTGGCAAGGCTTCCTTGATCGGTTCGATGGACATTCAAGGTGCCCTGAGCATGACGGTGCTGCCTAGCGTGCTGGCCCTGGTGATGACCGCCGTGTTCGACGCCACCGGCACCATCCGCGCCGTTGCCGGCCAGGCTGGTCAGGTCGACGAAAAGGGGTATATCCACAACGGCGGCCGTGCGCTGACCGCTGACTCGCTGAGCTCGATCTTCTCGAGCCTGGTGGGTGGTGCTCCTGCCGCTGCCTACATCGAATCGTCGGTCGGTACCGCCGCTGGCGCAAAAACCGGTCTGACCGCCGCTGTCGTCGGCGTGCTGTTCCTGGTCCTGATCTTCTTCTCGCCACTGGCTGGCCTGGTGCCTTCGTATGCAACGGCTCCTGCGCTGATGTATGTCGGCCTGCTGATGCTCGGTAGCGTGGCTCACATGAACATGGACGACAAGCTCGATGCACTGGCTGGCCTGGTCTGCGCCGTGTTCATCCTGCTGACTTGCAACATCGTCACCGGTATCATGCTGGGCTTCTGCACCCTGGTCATCGGCCGTATCATTTCCGGCGAATTCCGCAAGCTGAACTTCGGCACCGTGGCAATCGCCATCTCGCTGGCCGTGTTCTATGCAGGCGGCTGGGCAATCTGATGCGTTAAAATGCGGGCTTCGCTGGCCAAAAGCGTAGCAGGCTGTTCATCCGCAGAACCCCGGTGCAAGCCAGGCCGGGGGGCAAATACAAAAGGGCCGCGTCGCGAGACGTGGCCCTTTTGTATTGGGGGAGCAGGAGGCGGCGCGCTGGTCCGGTATTTGGCACTTCCTCCGAGATTCCTGTTTTATGAAAAAAACCACCATGCTGCGCCGCCTGTCGGCCGCCGGCGCCGCGCTGCTGGCGCTGTATGCCGGCATCGGCTTCCTGGCCTTGCCGGCCATCGTCAAGCGCCAGGCGGTGCAACTGTCTTCCGACCAGCTGCATCGCCATCTCAGCATCGACACGGTGCAATTCAATCCATTTACGCTGGCGCTGACGGTGCGCGGCCTGAAATTGATGGAGCCGCGCGGCGGCGCCGTGTTCGCCAGTTTTAATGTGCTGGCGCTCGACCTGGCCGGCGAATCGCTGTGGCGCCTGGCACCCGTCGTGCAGCAGTTGCGCCTAGATCAGCCGTATCTGCACCTGGTGCGCTCCGACGCCAACCGCTACAACATCGACGATATCCTCGACCTGGTCGCGCGCCAGCCGCCATCGCCGGAACCGGCGCGCTATTCGCTGAACAACGTGCAGATTTCCGGCGGGCGCATCGCGTTCGACGACCAGCCGGCGCGCAGCACGCATCTGGTGGCGGATCTCAAACTTGGCGTGCCCTTCATGTCGACCATGCCGGCGGACGTGCAAGTGTTCGTCGAACCGTTATTGAGCGCCAGGGTCGATGGTGCACCGCTGCTCATCAAGGGCAAGGCGCGTCCTTTCGCCGACCGCAAGGAACTGGCGCTGGAACTGGACCTCGACGATGTCGACCTGCCGCGCTACCTGGATTACTTACCGTTTCAACCGAATTTCAAATTGCCCGGCGCGCGCCTGAGCGCGAAACTGACGGCCAGCCTTCGCCAGCCGAAAGGGCAAAATGCGGCGCTGGTGTTGGGAGGGAGCGCCAGCCTGAAAGGGCTGGAAGTCACGCAGGCCGACGGCAAGCCGGTGCTGAAACTGGCGACGCTGGATGCGCAGCTCGGCAGCCTCGATGTGTTCGCGGGTCGCTTCGATATCGCGCGCCTGGGGCTGGAAGGGTTGCAGGCCGATGTGAGCCGCGACCGCAATGGCGTGCTCAATCTTGACCAGTTGATGGCGCCGGAGCGTGCCGCGCCGGTTGCCGTCAAACCAGGCGCAAAGCCAGCCGCGCCCGCCGTCGCCAGCGCTGTGCCATCCTCCGCCAACACCGCATCGTCCGCTGTCACCGCTGCACCATCCGCCGCGCAGCATTGGACGCTGAAGGAACTCGATATCCGCAACGCGGCGCTGCGTTATGCCGATCCGGCCCAGCGCGCGGTTGTGGAAAAATTCGACCTGTCGGTGCGCGACCTGGCCGCCGATACTGGCAAGAAGACCGTGACCATCGGCGACATCGCTTCGTCCAGCGCGAATATCGTGCTGCACCAGGGCGCGCAAGCCGCCCCGCTTGTTGCCCCGCTCGCGGCCCCGGTTGCCGCTTCGCTTTCTGCACCGTCTGCTGTTCCGCTTGCGATCAAGGAGGTGGCGTCGGCATCGGCATCGGCGTCACAATCATCGGTGCAAGCGCCGTTGCCGGCAGCGGCGCAAGCGGCATCCGCCGCGCCGGCCGGCCAGCCTTACCTGGTCAGCGTGGCGCGCATCGCGTTGCAGGACTGGTCCGTGCAACTGGAGGACCGCAGCCGCGCCGAACCGGTCAGCGTGACGTTCGCGCCATTCGCGCTGGCCGTGCAGGACATGTCGACCGCGCCCGCGGCGCGCAGCAAGGTGGACTTGAAGGCGACGATCAACAGGACCGGGCAACTGGCCGCCAGCGGCACGCTGGGACTGGCGCCGTTCGATACCGACCTGGCGCTGGAATTGACGAATATCGGCATGCTGCCGCTGCAGCCATACGCCACCGAATACGTCAACCTGCGCCTGACGCAGGCGGCCATCTCCGCCAAGGGCCGGCTGCAATTGAGCACCGGCAGCGATGGCGTGCTGGCCGGCGGCTACAAGGGCGACGCCAGCGTAAACAACCTGGCGACCGTCGATAAAACCAGCGCCAACGATTTCCTGAGCTGGAAATCGCTGTCGTTCGGCGCAATGGACGTGCGCCTGCAACCGTTTGCGATGAGCATTGAGACGGTCGCGCTGGCGGACTTTTTTGCGCGCGTCATCATCGATCCGAACGGCCGCATCAACGTGCAGGATATCCAGCGTAACGCGGCCAATGAAGACCGCAGCCTGACGGAAGCAAATGCTCGCGCGCGCAGCGCCGTCAAGGCGGACAAGGAAATGGCGATAAATTCCGCTCCGCCAGCCGCCGTATCGTTGGCCGCAGCGTCGCCTGCGGTCGCGCCGTCTTCGAGCGCACCGTCATTGGCCGCCGCGCCGCCGACGACCGCACCGTCTTCGGTCACACCGTCGTTGACCACGGCGTTGCCCGCGGCCATACCTTCTTCGGCTACACCGTCGTTGGCCGCTACGTCGTCTGGGGCTGTGCCGTTTTCGACCACACCGTCATTGGCCGTCACTTCGCTTGCGGCCGCACCGTCTTCGGCTGCGCCACCGAGTTCGGTCGCTTCACCAAAAGCCGCGCCGTCCGCCGCCGAAGCGCTGCCGCCGATCCGCATCGGCACGGTGACCCTGTCGGGCGGGCGCGTGCGCTTCACCGACAATTTCATCAAGCCCAATTACACGGCCAGTCTGAAAGAACTGGGCGGCACGATCAGCGGCCTGTCGTCCGATGCCGGCGCGAATGCAAGCGTGGCCTTGCGCGGCGCCGTCAACGGCGCGCCGCTGTCGATCGCCGGGCGCGTCAACCCGCTCAAGCGCGACCTGTTTTTGGATGTGAAGGCCGACGTGCGCGGCATGGAACTGGCTGCGCTGTCGGCATATGCCGATAAATATGTCGGTTACGGCATCGAGAAGGGCAAGCTGTCGTTCGAAGTGGCCTATCTGCTGGACCAGCGCAGGCTGACGGCGGAAAACCACCTGATGCTGGACCAGTTGACCTTTGGCGAGGAAAGCAGCAATCCGCAGGCGACGAAATTGCCGGTGCGGCTGGCGGTCGCTTTGCTGAGCGACCGCAATGGCGTGATCGACCTGCGCGTGCCGGTCGGCGGCCTGCTCGACGATCCGCAATTCTCGTTCGGCGGCGTCATCCTCGGCATCATCGGCAATGCGATCAGCAAGACGGTGACGGCGCCGTTTGCCCTGCTCGGTTCCCTGTTCGGCGGTGGCGAAACCATGTCGACGATGGAGTTCGATGCCGGCCACGCGGCGATTCCCTCGGCCGGGGAAGCGAAACTGGCGTCGCTGGCGAAGGCGCTGACGGAACGGCCCGGCCTGAAGCTCGATATTACCGGCCGCGTCGATCCCGCCAGCGATACCGAAGCGCTGAAACGGGTTGCGCTTGAACGCAAGGTGCGTGCGCTGAAAGCACGCGATCTGCAAACCGGCGGCGATGACTTGCCGGATGGCGGTGTCAAGATTAAAGCGGAAGAATACCCGGCGCTGCTGGCGCGCGCGTTCCAGGACGAGCCTTACGCCAAGCCGCGCAATGCGCTCGGTCTGCCGAAAAGTTTGACGGTCGACGAGATGGAAAAGCTGATGCTTGCCAACGTCAGCATCGGCAACGACGATTTGATCGCCCTCGGCCGGCGCCGCAGCCAGGCAGCCAAGGATTGGCTGACGACGACCGGTCAAGTGGCTGCCGAGCGCCTGTTCATCGTCAGCGCCAGGTTGCACAGCAAGGATGACAGGGCAGGTTCGGCCGGATCGCTGTGCCGCGTGGATTATGCGCTGCGCTAAATTGGGTTCTTAACGGATTACCGGGATTGCCAGCAAAAACCAGCGGCAAAATCCGGGGTCAGACCCATGGGTCTGACCCCGGCCTTTGCACTTGGTTTGGACAAAAAAATTACCTGGCGCGCTAAAAATGTCATCCCCGCGAAGGCGGGGACCCATACCGATCATCCCGTATCGGCGGTTATCGAGCACCGCCGCACGTAAAGGTTTTTCCTAAAGCGCCTTCAAAAACGCCGTCAAATCAGCCATTTCCTGTTGCGTCAACCCGATCTGGAAGCGGCGGTCATAGAAACGCACCACGCCGGCCAGGTCCGATTGCGCGCCGTTGTGGAAGTAGGGCGCGCGGGCGCTCAGACCGCGCAAGGTCGGCACCTTCATCTTGCCGACATCGCGCCAGCGGCCGGTGACCAGTGCCTGCCCCGGATCGGTGGTCTCGATCGTTTCTCCTGTCGCCGTGTTACGCAAGGTGTAAAGCGGCAGGTCCGGCGTGCGCAGGCGCGCGTCGGCTATGCCGATGTCGAGTAACAGCGGCACCGAGTGGCTGCCGGCGTTCGGCGTGCTGTGGCAGCTGGCGCAGCTGCCGCGTTGCGGCGCATTGAAACCGGCGACGCGCGTGATGTTGATCGGACGGTTGTTGAACAGGGCTTCGCCGCGCGCGATCGAGGCACGCGCCAGGTTGATCGCGCTTGGTTGCGCCGGCGGCACTGGCTGAACCGGCTGCACCGGCTGCACTGGCTGTGCCGGTTGCCCAGGCGGTGGCGGCGGTGGCGGTGCGCCGCGTCCGCCCGCAGGTGGTGGCGGCGGTGGCGGCGGAGCGTTCTGCGCCGGCGGGATGGCCTGGGCCGCCTGTGGTGCCGGCGCGTCCAGGTTGCGCCAGGCGGCGAACATCGTCATCACGTTGCGGTTGAAGGGCGCTTGCGTGCGGTAGTCGCCGGCGACCAGGTCGTTGATGCCGAAATAGAAGGCGGTGTTCGACAGCGCCAGCGCGCCGCCCAGCGCGCCGGCGTCGGTCAGGCTGCCGGCCGCGCTGCTGGTCTGCTGCGCCGTAAACAGGGCGCTTTCGAAATTGACGATGGCGCGCTGGTCGGCCGCGCTCAGTGCCTGCGCCGCTTCGGCGTGGCCGCGCACGGCGTCGCTGGCCTGGCTCAGCAGGCTGCTGTCGACGCTGGCGTAGCACAGTGCCGGTTGCACCGCGAGCAGGCAGTTGGCGGCGTTGGCGCCGGTCTGCATTTCGCGCCCGTCCCACATCACGGTGCTGAGGAATTTCAGGTTGGCCGACGGCAGCGGGCGGCGGAACAGAGATAATTCCTTCGCGCTGGCGTAGCCGTAAGGGTCGTCGACGCTGGCCAGCGTGAATTCGGCGTTGGCCGGCAGCGCGATGCCGACGCGGATCAGCCCCTTGGTCAGCAGCATGCTGTAGGCCAGGCGTTTCTGGTCGATCGTGGCGGACGCCGCCAGCGGCGACGTGGCGCCGTCGACCAGGCGGAAGATCGGGTCCGTTCCACTGCTTTGCGCGAAACGTTGTTGCAGCAGCGAGGGCGTGACGCTCCAGCCGGCGCCTTCGCTGTGGCAGCTGGCGCAACTGCGGCCGTTGCCGAGCGGCTTGAAGAAGGGATTCGAGGTATCGATGCCGCCATCCGCGCTGACGGTCAATGCGGCGCCGTCCGCATTCGTCTGCGGCGCCGGCGCGGCCAGCACGGTCGGAGGCAGCGCGTCGAGCGAGACGGCCGGCACCGATTGCAAGGACTGCACCGGCTGCGCCGGTTCGCTGGAGACGACGGTGGCGGCCAGTTGCACCGGCGGCGCGCTGCTTTGTGCCTGGTCGGTGCCGCCGCCGCAGGCGGCGAGCAGCGCGGCCGGCAGGGCCAGCAGGGCAAGACGGATCGGATGGCGTGGCGTATGCGGCATGGTGGCACTCCTTTTTGTTCTGATAAGCAACAGATTGATCCGGGAATGTGGAGGAAAAATGGAGGCTGGAAATTGTTGTTGCATGCATAATTACTCCATAATCGGCGGGTAGCATGCAGATGTGCAGGCAATGGCGCCGCATCACGGATGGAATGGTGGATGGACCGATTCGACAAACTGCTACGGCTGACGATCGCCCGCAAGATCGCGCTGGCCGTGCTGGCCATCGTCATCCTGTGCATCGGCACGATGGCCTGGGTCACCAGCGCCAATCTGCAGCGCGGTTTCATCGCCTACCTCAATGAAATGGAAGCGCAGGACGTCGAGCAGTTGACGGAATTGCTGGCGGCGCGCTACCGGCAGGAAGGCGATTTCGAATGGCTGCGGCACCGGCCGCGCGCGCTGAAGGACATCGCCGAGCAGATGCAGCCGAACCTGCAGCCGGACGCCGACGACCGCCCGCCGCCGCGTCCGCGCCCGCCGCGCCCGCGCGGGTATGGTCCGCCGCCGCGCGATGACGCGCCTCCGCCGCGCGACGGCCGCCCGCGGCCCGACGACATGCAGGCGCCGCGCGGATATGGCGCGCCACCGCCGCGCGACGATCGGCCACCACGCGATGGCCGCCCGCCACGCGAGGATGCGCCTCTCGACGGGCGTCCGCCTCTCGACGGTCGCCCGCCACGCGACGATGCGCGTCCCGACGGACGTCCACCCCTTGACGGTCGTCCGCCACGCGACGATGTGCGCCTCGACAACAGCCTGCCACGCGACGATACCTCCGTCGAAGAGCGCCAGCTTCTCGACGATCGTTCGCCGGCGCGGGCCGAACGCGCGCTGCTGGACAGCCAGTTGCGCGACGGTCTGCCGCGGCCGCGCGTGGACCAGCCGCCGGAAGCGCCGCCGCCGCGCCAGCGCGACCCGATGGGATTCCTGCCGCGCCTGACGGTCAGCGATGCGCAGGGCATCTCGTTAATCGGCCCGCCCGATCCGCCGCCCGGCATCGTGCGCACGATCATGGTCGATGGCCGCGCCGTCGGCCAGGTCTCGCTGCTGCCGCTGCGCCAGGCCGGCGGCGGCAACGGCGGCGCCAGCGGCTTCCTGCGCAAGCAGTTGCGCGACATCCTGTGGCTGGCCGGCGGCTTGCTCAGCGTGGCGGTGTTACTCGCGGTCTGGCTGGCGCGTCACCTGCTGCGTCCCGTGGCCGCGCTGCACCGCGTGACGGCGCGCCTGGCGCACGGCGAATTCGAGGCGCGCGCGCCCGTGCTCAGCCGCGACGAACTGGGCGAACTGGCGCTGCACGTGAACGCGATGGCGCAAGACCTGGAGCGCAACGAACAGCAGCGCCGGCAAATGCTGGCCGACGTTTCGCACGAATTGCGCACGCCGCTGACGATCATCCGCGGAGAACTGGAAGCGCTGCTGGACGGCATCCGCCAGGCCGATCCGAGCGCGCTCGAATCGCTGCACGCCGAAGTGTTGCGCCTGAATAAACTGGTCGACGATCTGCACCAGCTGGCGCTGGCCGACGCCGGAGATTTGCACTGCGAATTGCAGGAGCTGGAATTGCAACCGTTATTGTTGCCGGTGCTGGAACGCTACCAGTCGCGCGCGGCCGGCGCCGGCCTGGCGCTGGACTGGGAGTTACCGGCGCCGGCGCTGGCGGTGCAGGGCGACGCCGGGCGCCTGCGGCAGGTATTTGTGAATCTGCTGGAAAACAGCGTGCGCTATACGGAGCCGGGCGGGCGCATCGTCGCCTCGCTCAGCGCGCGCAGCGGCCATGCCGAACTGACGATCGACGACAGCGCGCCGGGCGTGCCGGCCGGGTCGTACGCGCGCCTGTTCGAACGCCTGTACCGGGTCGACCGCGCGCGCACGCGCGAACGCGGCGGCAGCGGACTGGGACTGTCGATCTGCAAGGTCATGGTCGAAGCGCACGGCGGCGAAGTCGCCGCGCTGCCTTCCGCGCTCGGCGGCGTGCGCATCCGGATTCGCCTGCCGCTGTCCCCCTTGTAGTTTTTAAGAGACATATGGATAAAATTGCCCACATATTAATTGTCGAAGATGACGTAAAAATCGCCGCGCTGCTGGCCGATTATTTCGAAGCGAGCGGCTACCGCTGCACCCGCATCAGCGACGGCCGCGCCGCGCTGGCCTGCGTGCACGACACCGCGCCGGACTTGATGGTGCTGGACCTGATGTTGCCGCGCATGAGCGGCCTGGAAGTGTGCAAGGCGGTGCGCACCTTTTCGCAACTGCCGATCATCATGCTGACGGCGCGCGCCGACGAAGTCGACCGCCTGCTCGGGCTGGAAGCGGGCGCCGACGATTACGTCTGCAAACCCTTCAGCCCGCGCGAAGTGGTGGCGCGCGTGCGCGCCCAGTTGCGCCGCGCGTCCGGCAACGTGGTGCAGGGCGCGGCCGTGCCGCTGTTCGCGGTTGACCGCAACTGCATGCGCATCCTGCTGGCCGGTTCCGCGCTGACGCTGACGCCGGTCGAATTCCGCCTGCTGGCCGAACTGATCGAGCACCCGGACCGGGTTTATTCTCGCCAGCAACTGCTCGACGTGGCGCACGAAGACCAGCGCGATATCAACGACCGCACGGTCGACTCCCATATCAAGAATATCCGGCGCAAGCTGGCGGCGCGCCCGGCGGCGGCCGAATGCCTGCAATCCGTGTACGGTGTCGGCTATCGTTTCGAATTGCCACTCTGCTAAAATCGGCGCTTCCCTATAGTGAATTCAATGGAGCGGCAGCATGAAACGAGTGATTTTCAACCAGAAGGGCGGGGTCGGAAAATCGACCATTGCAGTGAATCTGGCCGCGATCGCGGCGCACCAGGGGAAAAAGACCTTATTGATCGACATCGACCCGCAATGCAATTCGAGCCGTTACCTGCTGGGCGAGGCGGCCAAGGACATCACGCCGACCGTCGCCGGCTATTTCGAGCAGACGCTCAATTTCATGGTGTTCGCGCTGTCGGCGCGCGGCTACGTGCACGAGACGGCGTTCGAAAACCTGTCGCTGATGCCGTCGCACGCGACCATCGGAGAATTGCAATCGAAGCTTGAATCGCGCCACAAGATCTATAAATTGCGCGATGCCTTGAATGAACTGGCGAAGGACTTCGACGAAATCTTCATCGACACGCCGCCGGCCTACAATTTCTTCACGCAATCGGCGCTGATCGCGGCCGACACGTGTCTGATCCCGTTCGACTGCGACGATTTTTCGCGCCAGGCGCTGTACACACTGATGAACAATGTCGGAGAGATCAAGGCCGACCACAATCCGGCCCTGGAAATCGAAGGCATCATCGTCAACCAGTTCCAGCCGCGTGCCAACCTGCCGCAACGCATGGTCGACGAATTGCTGGCCGAAGGCTTGCCTGTCCTGAACAGCAAGCTGTCCAGTTCGATCAAGATCCGCGAATCGCACGACCAGCGCCTGCCGATGATCCACCTCGACGCGCGTCATAAACTGTCGCAGGAATTCGTCGCGCTGTATGCGGAGCTGGAAGCGGGGCAGCAGGGTGCCGAGAAGGCGCGCAAGCGCGGCTAGTTGTTGTATCGGGAAGGCGCCATCGGTGCTATGCCTTCCCCGTCGGGGAGGAATGCCCCTAAGTTAAGTTAGCGCCAAATATGTCGTTCCCGCGAAGGCGGGAACCCCATTTCGCTGCGCCGTCGAAACATAAAATGGGATTCCCGCCTGCGCGGGAATGACAATTCTACGGTCTACGGCCTTAATTTAATGCCATTACCGTCCGCTATTACCGTCGCGGACGGTTTTTTCAGGTAGCGCTTACCTGCTGCGCGTGCGCTTTCTCTTGGTCGGCGCGGCGGGCGGTAGCCAGGCATTGACCCAGGCCGACGTCATTTGCCGGGTATTTTTTGCCGCCTCGCGCTTCACCGCCGCCGTCGTCTGCGCCCTGGCCGAACCGGCCACCCTGTTTGCCGCGCTCAGAAATGCACTCATGAAGGGGTTTTTCATAGGACCTCCTTGTATAAATAACAATCTTCATGATAAGGCGCGATGCGGCCCGCGACTGTTCGCTAACCCACTTTGCGGCATTGATGTTGATCGCGTCTAGCGCAGCGACGGCACGGCAGGGGCGCTTGCCGACCCACCGGAACGATCATCCGTCAGCGCGCTGCCCGGACCGGCAAGCAGTTGGGGCCAGTGCTCGATCCAGCAGCAAACGTGATCGAATCCGGCGATCTCGATCACGCTGGCCCGGGGATGGCGACGCGCGAATGAGCGCACGACCGACGGGGGAACGTTGGCGTCGCGTGCGCCAACGTAGTGGCGCTCGGCAACGCTTAGTGCCAGTGAAGGCGCCGTTGCCGGGTTGAGCGACCCGGCCAACGCACTGTAGCCGTGGATGCGTGTCCAGTCGTCGGTGTCGAGATTGGCGGCGATCGTCACGAGCCCGGTGGTCTCGGGCACCCGCGCCGCCATCAGCCACGCGAGGGTGCCGCCCCCGCTGTAGCCGACCAGGACGACATGCCGAAACGGATGCGCGGACAGGTAGCGGCGCAGTGCCGCCACCATGCTCGCGACCACCTGCGGCGAATAGCGCTCGTGGGTCCATGTCAGCGCATTGCACGGCGGCTTCGTTTGTGCCTGGAAGTAGCATGGCCGGCCAAGCAGGAGGCGCGGGCCGGAATCCTTCGCCATCAGTTCCAGGGCGTAGGCCGTGCGCGGCGTCGGGTCTTCGGCGACACTGTCGAAACGGACCCAGGGCGTGCCGTCGTGTTCGATATAGACATGCAGCGTGCCATCGGCCTGTTCCGACTGTGCGGCGTAGCTGCGGTGATCGAAGCCATCTCCATGCAGCAGAATCGACGTAAAACCCAGCGTCGAGGCGCGCCGTTCGAAACGTTCGGTCGGCGTGCCGCACGCCGCCAGCGCGGCCACGGCGGCCAGCGCGATCAGGCGCGCGCTGGCCCGCCGCAGGCTGTCCATGGCTCAGAACTGCATGCGCAAACCTGCCGAGACGGCGTAGCTGTTCTCGTCCTTGAGTCCGACCGCCGTGCTGAATTGCGCAAACCCCGACAGGTTGTTCGGCAGCGTCACGCTGGTGCCGACGGCCAGGATGCCGTAGTTGCTGGTGGGGTTGGCCGTCGCGATGGAAAAGCCGATGCCGTTCGGGTCGTTGACGTACCTGGAGGTGAGCGACGGGCTGTCGTCCTTGAATTCGTGCATCCACTGGGCGCTGAAATAGGGCAGCAGCACGGCAGTCGAGGTATTGACGGTGGTACCGAATCTCGCCCCGAGCGCCGATTGCAGCGACTCGATGGTGCGCCCGCCGACGGCGAGCCCGAGGCCGGCGACCGGCTCGTTCTCCGAGAACGCCTTGTTGCGGACATGGATGTAGTTCAGGCGCGCGGTCGGCGTGATGGTGAACGTTCCCGAGCGGATATCCTTGCCGGTGCCGATCGATGCCGACCACTGGTTGCCTTTCGGGCTGGACGTGGCCGCCGTGAAGATGCCCGCCAGCGCCGCGTTGTTCGACGCGATATTGATGTTGCGCCTCGAATCGTAATCGACGTAGCCGTAGGAGAGCAGGCTATCGACATACCAGTCGTCGCGATAATAGGTGGCATAGCCGATCGCACCGGTGGTCTTGGCCTTGACGCTGCCGAGTCCTTGCTCGTATTTCGCGGAAGTGTCGCTATAGCTGATGGCGCCGCCGATCACGAACGCATCGCTGGCCCGGTAGTCGGCGCCGGCCAGGATGTTGTAGCTGTCCTGCTTATACGCGTCCTGCAATGTCGTCTTGTCGATGGTGCCCCAGTTGTAGGCGACGTTGACGAAGCTGCCCCACTTTCCGCCCAACACGTCGTCGGCGGCTGCCCCGCCGCCGGTGGCGCCGTTGAGGTTCGACAAGGTCGAGCTGCCCGCCGTCTGGATGCTCTGGCCGTTCATGCCAAGCACATGACCCCGTGCGCCGCCACGCAGGTTGAGCAGCCGCGCGCCGATGGCGTTCATCTTGACCGCCTCGGTGCCGATCTGTTTTTGCGCGTTGGCCTGCACCGGCGCGAGCGCCTGGATGGCGGTGGCGACTTGACTGCTATTGAGCTTGAGGTCAAACGCCGCGGCGCCCGGGAAAGCCGCTCCGGCAGTTGCGGTACTGACCATCGTGCTGCATGAATTGGCCAATCGTTGGGCAGGTGTGCCGCTCGCGGCCGGGCTGACGCCAAGGCCAAAGACAAGATTGACGCAGACTTGAAGGATGCCGTCGGCAACCGGTCGTTGCAATTCGTTGAAATTGCCCGGCAGCGATCCCGGTTGTAGCAGCTGCGCCGAGACGATCGTCGCATGGCTCGCCATCACTGTGCAGGCGACCCAGGAAGCCGCGAACGTACCGCGCCGCTGTAAGCGTACGCCTGTCTTTTTATTGGCATCCATCAATATAACCTCCTTGTAATATTGATATTATCTTTTAGTATTTTTTACCTCATGTCAATGTAAGAACGAGCTTCAGGCTCCGTTGATCCTTGATCGTTGGTAATTTTCCAACAACAGCATCCGGAACGGATATCCGGACCCCGCACAGGTACTTAAACATTGCAAGCCGGGCTTTATTGAGGCTAAAGTCACAGGATGAGTGCGCAATGGCCGTCGGCCTGAAGGGGATGCATATGAGCACAATCCGTTCGCTGGCCGGTTTGCGCGTCCTGCGCGCATGGTGGCCGGGTGTGCCCGCGGCGGTCCGCATTCTAGGCTGCGCGGCCGCTCTTATTGTCGTGGTTGAGGGGACCGCGGCCGAACCCGGCCGGGATGGCGACGCGCTCTTGATCGTCGATTGCGCACTCCCTGCGCAGGTCCGTCAGCTCGGGACCGGCATCAATTACCTGGCGCCGCGGCGCGCGACCAAGACCACCGCCTCGGACTGCGCCATTCGCGGCGGCGAGTATGTCGCCTACGACCGGGCCAGTCTCGCCACCGCGCTCAAGGTATGGCTGCCGCAGGCCGAGGCGGGCGACCAGGTGGCGCGCACCAACGTCGGCGAGATTTATGAAAAGGGATTCGGTACGGCACCGGACTATGCGAGCGCCGCGAAGTGGTATCAAATGGCGGCGGACCAGGGATACGGACGCGCCCTCACCAACCTGGGCTTTCTGTACGAGCGGGGACTTGGCGTTGCCAGGGACCCGGTGGCGGCGATCAAGCTCTACCGCAAGGCGGCCGGCATCGAGGGAAGCATCAGTCTCGAAGGGGATGCCACGCAGGTGACGCGGGAAGAGATCGATGCGCTGCGCAAGGAACTGGAGCGGACCAGGCAGGAACTGGACAAGTCTCGCCGGCTGCTCGATGAAAACCGGCTGAAATCGAGCCGGGAAATCGAGCGCCTGCTGATGCAGAAGCAGCAGGCCGCTGCCGCCGGCAATGCCGAGGAAACGCGCCGGCTCGAAACGCTGCTTAAAACGCGCGAAACCGAACTGGCGCGGCAGCGGGACAATATCGAACGCCTGGAGGGCGAGGTCGGCAACTACAAGGCCAAGGTCGCCAGGTTCGACGGCACGCGGCAAGAGTTGGACGAAGCCCGCCGTTTATTGGACGAAAACCGGAAAAGGTCGGCTCAGGAAATCGAGCGCCTGCTGGCGCAGAAGCAGCAGGCCGCCGCCGCCGGCAACACGGCTGAAACGAGGCGCCTCGAAACGCTGCTCAAGGCGAGCGAAACCGAACTGGCGCGGCACAAGGTGGACATCGCGCGCCTGGAGGGCGAAGTCGGCAACTACAAGGCCAGGGTGGCCAGGCTCGAAACGGCGCCGGAGCCGCGCCCGGCGGTCGCCGCTGTCGTCGCGCCGCCTTCGATCCAGATCATCGATCCGCAGGTCGTCATCACGCGCGACACGATCACGGTCAAGGTCCGCGCCGGCGTGCGCACGCGGGAAATCGTCGGGCGCGTGAGCGCGCCGGCCGGCCTGATGTCGCTGACCGCGAACGATGTCTCGCAGTCGGTCGATAACAATGGGATGTTCAAGACGGTCGTCGAACTGGGCACCGGCAAGACCAGGGTGGCGATGCTGGCGGTGGACCGGCAGGGCAAGGTTTCACAGCTTCAGTTCTTTCTTGAACAGGATGCCCTCAGTGCCGCGCCGACGGCCGTCGCGCCGCCAAAACTGCCGAGTTTTAACACGGGTAACTACTATGCGCTCGTCATCGGCAATCAGAGATATACGAAGCTGCAAGCATTGGAAACGCCGGAAGCGGACGTGACGGACCTGGTGCCTGTCCTGCGAGATAACTATGGCTTCAAGGTCACGCTGTTACTCAATGCCACGCGCTACCAGATTCTCACCGAGATGAACAATATGCGCGCCAAGCTGACGGAAAAGGACAATCTGCTGATTTATTATGCCGGCCATGGCGAACTCGATCGCGTCAACGGTCTCGCCAACTGGCTGCCGATCGACGCGGAACCGACCAGCAACGCCAACTGGATTTCCAGTTCCAGTCTGACGGAAATGTTGAATGCCATGGCGGCCAAGCATATCCTGGTGGTGGCCGATTCATGTTATTCGGGCGCGCTGACCCGTTCGTCGGTCGGCCAGTTGCAGACGGGCCTGACCGACGAAGCGAGACTGGATTGGTTAAAACAGATCGCCGCGGCGCGCTCGCGCACGGCGCTGACCAGCGGCGGCCTGAAGCCGGTGATGGATGGCGGCGGCGGCAAGTATTCGGTGTTTGCTTCGATTTTCATCGACATCCTGACGCAGAACCAGGACGTCCTCGAAGGCATGCGTCTGTATCGCGAGATTTCCGCGCGTGTCGTCAACGTCGCGCTGCGGCAGAAATTCGAGCAGCGGCCCGAGTACGGCGCGATCCGCTTCGCCGGCGGCGACTCGGGAGATTTCCTGTTCGTGCCCAAGCACTGAGAGTCCGCGGGCAAAGCAGAAATCGTCGGAAATCGTTCATTTTCGTCGGAAGTCGTCGGTTTTCGTCGACCGCTCAAAAAGCCTCCCCCATTGTCCGCGCCGAGCGGAAACGGTTGACGCGCGACTTCGCCTGCTGCGACACTACGGTACGCCGCTCCGGCCATCGTATGGGTAAATTTATGTTCAGGTCTGTCATTGCGCGCGGGGTCGCCGCGCTTGCGTTCGTGCTGTGCGGGACCACCTGCGCGATGGCTGACACCGATCCGTTTTCGGCTTTGATCGCGCGCGCCGCGCAGCAGCGCCAGGCCGGCAACCTGACGCTGGCGATCGACGCCTTGCGACAGGCCGAAACGCTGGCGGCCGATGCGCCGCAGCGGGAAATCGCCGCCGCCGAACTGGGCGCAACGCTGTTGCAGGCGCGCCGTTTCGAGCAGGCCGAAGCGCCGCTGCGATTGGCCTACGATGCCGCGCAGGGGACGGCGCGCGCGGTGCAGGCGCTGGCGCTGGGCAATCTCGCGCTCCAGCGCGGCCAGGCCGCCGTCGCCGCCGGATACTATCGCGAAGCCGGCGCGCTGGCCGGCGCCGACAGCGCCATCTCCATCCGCGCCGGTTTGAACGCCCTGCTGCGCGTGCCGGACGGCGCGCCGCTGCCCGCGCTCGAAGAGCTGAACGCGCGCATCGCGCGCAGCGCCGCGCCTGGGCGCGAACGCGCCGAACTGTATTTGAATCTCGGTCACCAGGCCCGCAAGCTGGGGACGTCCGGCATGGCGCTGGCGCATCAGGCGCTGAGCCAGGCGATGGCGCTGGCGGCGGCCGAACCGGGCGACGCGGCCGCGCGCCTGCAAGCGGAAACGCTGGACGCGCTGGCGCAACTGTATGAAAGCGGCCAGCGCGGGCCGGACGCGTTGATGATGACGCGGCGCGCGCTGGCGCTGCTGCGCCGCCTGCCGCCGGGCGGCGCCGGAGACCTGGCGATCCCGCTCGAAGCGAGATTGGGCCGGCTGTACCGGGCGCAGGGGGAACCGGGCCTGGCGCTGGCCGCTTACCAGCGCGCGGCGGACCAGATCGATGCGCTGCGGCTCGACATCCCGATCGAATTCGACGATGGCAGTTCTTCCTATCGCAGCTGGTTCGAGCCGGTCTATCTCGGCCTGGCCGAACTGCTGCTCGACGCCGCCGCCGCGGCGCCGGCCGATGCGCAGCAGGCCTACCTGCGGCGCGCGCGCGACGCCGTCGAACTGACGCGGCAGGCCGAATTGCAGGATTACCTGGGCGACCGCTGCACGGTCGACGCGGTCAAGGGCGGCAGCGCCACCGTGATCCCGGCCGGCACCGCGGTGCTGTACCCGCTGGTATTCTCCGACCGCGTCGACCTGTTGCTGGAAACGGCGACGCAATTGATCCACCTGCGCAGCGGCGGCGCACCTTCCCAGTTGCGCAGCGCGGCGGCCGGTTACGCGGCCGACTTGCGCAACGGCCGCGCCGGATATCTGCCGCGCGCGAAGCAATTGTATGACTGGCTGCTGCGTCCCGTCGAAGCAGTATTGGCGGCACAGAAGATCGATACGCTGGTGGTCGTGCCCGACGGCGTGCTGCGCTTGCTGCCGTTCGGCGCGCTGCACGATGGCGCCGGCTTTGCCATCGAGCGCCTGGCCGTCGTCACCGTCACCGGCATGTCGATGACGAACACCACGGCGCCGCCGTCCCAGTCCTACCGCGCGCTGGTGGCCGGCGCGTCCAGATTCGGCCCGGTGGTCGACAAGTTCATGGGCACGCGGCAGGGCCGCAGCGCCGCCGCGGCGCTGGGACGCGGCGGCGCCGAGCGCGGCCTGCTGCTGAACCGCACGCTGCGCGGACTGGCGCAGGGTCCCGCCGCCGACGAGGCGTCACCGACCCGGATGCTGGCGATCGACGCCGCGCCGGCCAGCGCCGACGCCGTCGAGCAGATGCGCGCGGCGCTGGCGCTGCCGGGCGTGGCCAGCGAAATCAATACCGTCAGCGCGCTGGTGCCGAGCACCAGCATGCTCGACGCCGGCTTCACCGTCGGCAGTTTCAGCCAGGCCGCGCAGGCCGGCAATTACGGCATCTTGCACCTGGCCTCGCACGGGCTGTTCGGCGGCAGCGGCGCCACCAGTTTTGTATTGGCCTACGACGACATGCTGACGCTCGACGGCTTGCAGGCGCTGTTGCGCAGCGAGCGCCTGCAACGCCATCCGATCGAGTTGCTGACCCTGTCCGCCTGCGAGACGGCCGAGGGCAACGAGCGCGCGCCGCTGGGCATGTCCGGCGCGGCGATGAAGGCCAGGGCGAAAAGCGTGCTCGGCTCCCTGTGGCCGGTGGCCGACGAGGCGGCTGTTATTTTGATGCCCGGTTTTTACGACGCCATCGTCCATGCGCACCTGAGCAAGGCGAAGGCATTGCAGCGCGCGCAACTGGAACTGGTGCACCACCCGGACCTGGGCCACCCGGCGTTCTGGGCGCCATTCACATTGATCGGCAACTGGTTGTGACGGCGCGCCGGTGCGAAGGGAGCAAGGCATGAAACATCCGATCCGCCTGACGTGGTTCTGCGCCGCGCTGGCCGTGCACGGCGCGGCATGCGCCCAGATCCGCACCGATGCCAGCCTGGGTCAGGCCGCGCGCAATTTGACCGGGCCGGATTACCGGATTCCCGAGGCACTCGGCAAACTGGCGGGTAACAATCTGTTCCACAGCTTCGAGCGTTTTAATATCGGCGCCGGAGAGAGCGCGACCTTCACCACCCGCACACCCGGCATCGCCAATGTCGTCAGCCGCGTCACCGGCGGCGAAGCGTCGTATATCGGCGGTACGTTGGGCCTGTCGGCGGCGAGCGGGCGGCCGGCATTCTTCTTCATCAATCCGGCCGGGGTCACCTTCGGCGCCGGTGCCGAGATCGACGTGCCGGGTGCCTTCCACGTCGCCACCGCCGATTACCTGCAATTTCCGGACGGCGCGCTGCGCGCGGATTTAAAACAGGCCAGCACGTTTTCCAGCGCGGCGCCGGAAGCCTTCGGTTTCCTGGGAACCCGCCGTGCCACCATCGCCATTCTCGACGGCGCGGCGCTGGTGCCGCGCATCGGCCGCGCCTTGACCGTGGCGGCCGGCGATATCGTCGTCGACAATGCGCTGGCGGGCGCGGTCGGCGCCGAGGCGAGACTGGCCGCGGTGGGCGGGCCGGCGCTGGTCTTGAAACTGGACGGCGCCATGCCGGCGCTGGCCGGTGATCTGTCCGTCTCGCACAATGGTCTGCTGGCGGTGGCCGCGCGCGATGGGCTCGACGGCGGCAAGCTGACGCTGGGCGCCGGCACGATGACCGTCAGCGCTTCGACCATCGTCAGCACGGTGGCGGAAAATATCAGCGGCAACGGCGGCATGCTGGAAATGAACGCCGCCTCCAGCCTGCGCGTGACCGACGGCGGCATCGTCCATTCCGGCACCAAGGGCAGCGGCAACGGCGGCGCGATCCTGCTGCGCGCGCAAGACATCGCGATCAACGGCGGCGCCGAAGTCACCAGCGCGGCCGAGTCGAGCGGCGCCGGCGGCGCCGTCGCGCTGGCGGCTGGCGGCGCGCTGCTGCTGTCCGGCGCCACGGTGCGCACGTATTCGGACGGCCCCGGCGCCTCCGGCGCGGCCGGCGCGCTGCGCCTGTCCGGCGGCTCGGTTGCGCTGGACGGCGCGACCAGCGTCTACAGCGCTTCGTTCGGCACCGGGCAGGCCGGCAATATCGATATCGTCACGCCCGGCCGCTTCACGCTGGATGGCGCTTCCAGTATCGGCAACACGACGGTTGTCGCCGCCAGCGGCACCGTGCTGCGCGTCGACGCGCGCGATATCGCGCTCGGCGGCGACAGTTTATTGTTCAGCACCGGCTTCGGCGCCGGCAGCCGCACCGGCGATATCGCGCTCGGCGCCACGGCTTCCTTCACGATGAACGGCGCGGCGAAAGTCGCCTCGTATGGTTTGAACGGCGGCTCCGGCGGGCAAATCCGGTTGACCGCGCACGACATCACGCTCGACGGCAGCGGCAGCACGATCGCCAGCGGATCGAGCGACGGCAGCGGCAGCGCCGGCAGCATCGTGCTGGGCGCGGCCGGCACGCTGGCCATCGTCAACGATGCCAGCGTCGCGTCGGGCACCTATAACGAATTCGGTTCGGGAGCGATCTCGCTGTCGGCGAACTCCATACGGCTCGACAACGGCCACGTGTCGACCGCCGCGCTGGCCGGCAGCGGCAACGGCGGCGCCATCGACATCGCGGCGCAGGGCGCGCTGGACATGGTCAACGGCAGCGCGATCGCCAGCACGTCCACCTCGCGCGGCAATGCCGGCAACGTGCGCATCGCGGCCGGCAGCATGAGCATGTCGAGCCTGGCGTCGATCAATACCGCGGCTTTCGCGGCCAACGCCGGCCATGCCGGCGATATCGACATCGTCGTGCGGGACAAACTGTCGGTGGTCGGCACCGGCAGCGCCGACGAGACCACCTTCATCGATTCGAGCACCGCGTCGTCCAACAATGCCGGCACGATCACCATCAAGGCCGGCGACATCGTCATCGACCGCAACGGCTCGATCAGCAGCGTGGCCTTCCTCAACAGCGGCGGCGGCAATGCCGGCACCATCGACCTGCAGGCGGCCGGGCAAATGGTATTCAGCAACGAGGGCCACGTCTTCACCAGCACGCTGGCGGGCGGCGACGCCGGCATCGTGCGCCTGCGCGCCGGCAGCCTGACGATGACGAACGGCAGCGTGCACAGCGACGCACCGCCCGGCAGCGCCGGCAACGCCGGCGGCATCGAGGTGCAGGTGGCCGGCGCATTGACCATGACGGACAGTAATCTCAGTACGAGCGCCGGCACCGGTGCGGGGCGGGCCGGCTCGGTGCGCGTAAGTGCGCAACGCGTCGTCATCGATGGCGCGGCCAGTTCGATCAACGCGTCGGCCCAGCCGGGCTCGATCGGCCAGACCGGCAGCGTCGATATCGTCGCCAGCGAGTCGATCGCGCTGTCGGGCGGCACGCAAATCCGGATCGAAAACAATACCAGCGTCGCCAATCCCGGCGCGCTGCAGCCGACCCGCATCACCCTGGCCGCGCCGCAGATTACGCTGGACCAGGCGCGCATCTCGGCCGCCGCCAGCGGCAACGTCGCCGCCAGCGATATCGCAGTCTCCGCCGCCGGGCGCCTGTCGCTGACCGGCAGCACCATCAGCACCAGCGCCAACCTGGGCAACGGCGGCGCCGTCGCGCTCGACGGCGGCAGGCTGCTTGTGCTGAACGATACGCAATTGACGACGTCCGTGCTCGGCAGCAGCGGCAACGGCGGCAATATCCGCATCGGCGCCGACGCCTTGCTGCTCAATACCGGTTTCATCCAGGCCAACACGGCGGCGGCCAACGCCAGCGGCGGCCTGGTCGCCATCGACGCGGGCGCGCTGGTCGCCAGCGGCAGCACGCTGTTCGTCGGCGGCGCCACGCCGCATGCCTTCGTGCCCGGCGTGTTCGGCTACAACGTGATCCAGGCCGCCGCGCCCACCGGCGTCAGCGGCACGATCGCGATGAGCAGCCCGGTGCTCGACGTTTCCGGCAGTTTGAGCGGCCTGAATGCGCGCGTCATCGACGGCGGCGGACTGGGACGCGATCCCTGCCAGGCCAGCGCCGGCAGTTCGCTGGCGCCGGGCGGGCGCGGCGGCCTGGCGCCGTCGGCGCGCGGCCTGCTGGGAGCGCCGTCCAGCGCTGCTTCCATCGCGCCGGCCGGTGCGCAGATGCGCGGCGGCGCGCCGGCGATCGCCCTCGCGCAAGCGGGAGGCTGCCGGTGAGGGCGGCGCCTGTGCGCGCGCGGCGCCGCTGGTTGCCTGCGTCGCTGGCCTGGTCTTTATTTCTGGCGCTCGGTGCCGGCTTGCCGGCCCGCGCGCAGGATGCCTATGTTCTGCCGCCGCTGCCGGCCGATCCGGCCGGTGTGGCCAGTCCGGGCGGTGCCACCGGTGCGGCCATGCCGGCGCGGGTGCGCATCGCGCGCATCGAGGTGCGCGGCAATACGGTGCTGCCCGCCGCCGCGTTCGACGCGCTGGCCGCCCCGTATCTCGGCCGCGTCAGCAGCGTCGAGGAACTGGAAACCCTGCGCCAGGCGATGACGCGGCTGTACACCGAACAGGGTTACGTCAATTCCGGCCTGCTGCTGCCCGATGAAATCGTCGATGGCATCGTCGTCATGACGGCCGTCGAAGGCCGGCTGGCCGACGTGCGCCTGCGCGGCAGCGAGCGGCTCGATCCGCGCTACATCAGCCGCCGGCTGGGCGGCGCCGATGGCGAAGTGCTCAATGTCGAACTGCTGCGCGAACGTTTCCAGCTGCTGCTGGCCGATCCGCTGTTCATTCGCCTGAACGCGCGCATGATGCCGGGCGAGCGCGCCGGAGAAGCCGTGCTCGACGTCGACGTCGAACGCGCGCGGCCCTGGCAACTGGGCCTGTTCGCCAATAATTACCGGCCGGTCGCGATCGGCGCGCAGGCGCTCGGCGTCAGCGCTGCCGTGCGCAACCTGAGCGGGCAGGGCGATGCGCTCGACGCCAGCGTCCAGGGTTCGCCCGAAGGAGGACATGGTGCGCGCGTCACGCTGGGCTGGCGCATGCCGCTTGGCCAGGACGGCACTGGCCTGTACGTCGCGCTCGACGGCGGCAGTTCGTCGGTGATCGAGGAAGCGACCCGCGCGCTCGACATCCGCAGCCGCCTGGCCAGCGCCGAAATCGGCCTTGAACACCGGCTGTGGGAAACGCTGCGCAGCAAGCTGGCCGCCAGCGCCGGCGTGCTGCGGCGCGAAAACCGCACCTGGCTGCTGGGGCAACCGTATTCCTTCGTGCCGGGCGAACCGGAAGGTCATACGCGCGAGACGGTGTGGCGCGCTTCCATCGATTACGCGCGGCGCAGCGCCAGCGACGTGCTGGCCTTGCGCGCGACGGTCAACCTGGGACGCAACAACCTGCGGCAGATCGACGGCCTGCCCGAGACGCGCGTGCCGGAGCGGCGTTTCCTGGTCTGGCAGGGGCAGGCGCAATACGGGCACCAGGTATTCGACAACGGCGCGCAACTGGTGCTGCGCGGCGCGCTGCAATATTCGGCCGACAGCCTGCTGGCGCTCGACGCGCTGGCCATCGGCGGCGTCGGTTCGGTGCGCGGCTACCGCGAAAATCAACTGGTGCGCGACCGCGGCGCCTATGTCAATGCGCAGTTCGAATACCCGCTGGCCGGGGAGGCCGGGGGCGCCCCGGTGTGGACGCTGATCCCGTTCATCGATTACGGCCGCGCGCAAAACGTCGGAGAGACGGGCGTCACGCTGTCTTCCGTGGGCCTGGCCGGGCGCTGGCAATGGCGCGGCCTGAATTTCGATATCGCCTGGGCCGGGCGCCTGCGCCATCCGGACGCGCTGGGCGGCGGCGCCAACCTGCAAGACCGCGGCATGCACCTGCAACTGGCGTACAAGTTTTAGCGCAAGGCGCGCAAACGTGCGCGCCGATGTTAGTTTGAGTGACATATTGCACAAAAGTACAATGGCGCAACATCGACAAGAAGCGCACACTTGGCTGCAACAAGTAGCCTGGAGGAGGTGCAACATGAAAAATCTGAAGATCGGCGTGCGTCTGGGTGTCGCCTTTTCCGTGGTATTGCTGTTATTGATCGCGCTGACGCTGGTGGGCGTGGCGCGGCTGCAGAGCGCCAGCGCGATGACCGACGCGCTGGCGAAAGACCGCCTGCGCACCGAGCGCCTGGTGGCCGAATGGCAGAAAATCGTCGAAATCAACGCGGCGCGCACCACCGCCGCCTGGAAGGTGCCCGATGCGGCCGACCAGAAAGCGATCGAGGCGCAGATGGCGCAGTCGTCCGGGCGCGCCACGGAAATCCAGGATTTATTGGGCGGCACGCTGACAGACCCGCTCAGCAAGGCGCAGCATGGCGATGTGCTCGCCGGCCGCAAAGCCTACGTCGATGCGCGCAAGGCCGTGTTCAAGGCCAAGGCCGACGGCGACCTGGAACTGGGCAAGCGCCTGTTCGAATCGGACATGGAAGGCAAGCGCATCGCCTACCTGGCCGCACTGCAAAAGCTGGTCGATACGCAAAAGACCGCGCTCGACAGCACCGTCGTCGAGATCCAGCAAGGTTATCGCAGCGGGCGCAACCTGTTGCTGGCGCTGGGCACGGTCGGCATGGTGATGGGCATCGGCTTCGCCTGGTACATCACGCGCTCGATCACCGGGCCGCTCAGCGCGGCGGTGCAGGTCGCCGAGTCGGTGTCGTCGGGCGACTTGCGCAGCGAGATCGTGGTGCAAAGCCGCGATGAAACGGGGCAGTTGATGCACGCGCTCAAACACATGAACAGCAACCTGGTCGACATCGTCGGCCAGGTGCGCAGCGGCAGCAACATGATGACGGCCGCGTCCAGCGAAATCGCGGCCGGCAATCTCGACCTGTCCGAACGCACCGAGCAGCAGGCCAGTTCGCTCGAACGCACCGCGACCTCGGTCGAGCAGTTGACGTCGACCGTGCAACTCAATGCAGACAACGCGCGCCAGGCCAGCCAGATGGTCATCGATGCGTCGGCCATCGCCAGCCGCGGCGGCGCGGCGGTGTCGGAAGTGGTGCAGACGATGGGCGCGATCAACGATTCGTCGCGCAAGATCGTCGACATCATCAGCGTGATCGACGGCATCGCCTTCCAGACCAATATTCTCGCTCTGAATGCGGCGGTCGAAGCGGCGCGCGCCGGGGAACAGGGCCGCGGTTTCGCCGTGGTGGCCGGCGAAGTGCGCACCTTGGCGCAGCGCTCGGCCGCGGCGGCGAAGGAAATCAAGGGCTTGATCGACGATTCCGTGCACAAGGTGGAAATTGGCTCGAGCCAGGTCGACAAGGCGGGGAGAACGATGGACGAGATCGTGGCCAGCATCAACCGCGTCACGTCGATCATGAGCCAGATCGCCGACGCCAGCGAAGAGCAGCGCATCGGCATCGAGCAGGTCAACGCCGCCATTACGCAGATGGACCAGGTGACGCAGCAGAATGCGGCGCTGGTGGAGCAGGCGGCCGCAGCCGCCGCCGCGATGCAGGAACAGTCGGCGCAGTTGCATGCATCGGTCAGCGTGTTCAAGCTGGGGGAACTGGTGGCGCAGGCGCCGGGCATGCAGCGCATCCAGGCGCCGCGCGCAGCCGTACGCGCCGTGCGCGCGCGGCCCGGCGCGCTATCGGGGAGTGCCGCGCAGCCCGAGTGAGGTCAGCGCGCGGTGCGCACCCCAAGATAAGCCTTCAGCGCCGCGATCGCCAGCGGCACGGCGCCGAACACGATGAACACGACGTCGCCCGGCATCCTGAGCCACTCGATCAGGCGCGAGCGCGCGCTGCCGGTGTAATCGAGGCTGCGCGCATGCCAGTAACCGTGTTCGAGCACATCCCATACCTGCAAAATGCCGCCGGGAAACAGGCTCAGGACCACCATCAGCGCCAGCCCGCCATTCGTTCCCCAAAATGCGACCCGGATGTATTTTTCGATGCCGGTCCAGGTGGCGTCGTCGCTGGTATGCCGCAAGACCAGGACCATCAAGGCGATGGCGAGCATGCCGAACACTCCCATCAGGGCCGCGTGCGCGTGGTTGGGCGTGAGCATGGTGCCCACTTCGTAATAGCTGACGATCGGGAGGTTGAGCAGGAAACCGAAGATGCCGGCACCGACGAAATTCCAGAAGCCGACCGCCATCAGGAAATAGAACGTCCACTTGTGCGGGACCGCGAGCGCCGTGCCTTGCGCGTCGCGCTGGCCGCGCGTGGTACGGATGAAATCCCACGCATCGAGCGTCAGCAAGGTCAGCGGCACCACTTCGAGCGCCGAGAACAGGGCCGACAGCGCCATGTTGACATTGGTCTGGCCGATGAAATACCAGTGGTGGCCGGTGCCCATCAAGCCACCGAGGAAATACAGGATGGCGTCCAGGTAGATGACCCTGAGCGCGACATTGCGGCTGGTCAGGCCAAGCTGGTAAAAGGTCAGCGCGACGATCGTGGTGGCGAAGAATTCGAAAAAGCCCTCGACCCACAGGTGGATGATCCAGAAGCGCCAGGTATCGACCACGGTGAAGTTGGTCTTGGCGCCGAAGAACAGCGCCGGGATATAGAAGACCGGGATGGCCAGCGCCGCCACGACGAACATCCTGACGATGGGCGCGGCCGACGGCTCGGCCAGGCAGCGCGGCCGCAGCAGCGCCCACAGCAGGCCGAACCAGGCGAACAGGCCGGCGACCAGCAGGTATTGCCAAGCCCGGCCCAGTTCCAGGTATTCCCAGCCCTGGTTGCCGAACCAGAACCACCAGTCGGCCAGCATCTGGTTAATGCCGAGCCACTCGCCCAGCAGGCTGGCGCCGATGACCAGCGCGAATGCCGCGAACAGCGCATGCACGGCCGGGGCGAACCAGCGCGGCTCGTCGCCGCGCAGCGAGCGGGCCAGGAACAGCGCGGCGGCGACGTAGGACGTGGCGATCCAGAAGATAGCCATCTGCAAATGCCAGGTGCGCAGCAGGTTGGCGGGCAATACGCTGGCCAGGTCGAAGCCATAAAAACTTTGCGGATCGGCGCGGAAATGCGCGACGCCGCCGCCGACCAGCGCTTGTGCCAGCAGCAGCAGGGCGACCAGCGCAAAAAATTTGACGAGCGCTTTCTGGCCGGCGCTGGCCGAGCCGGGAAGCAAGTGCGGGTGGACATGCTGTCCGCGCGTAAACCAGCCGAGGAAATCGAATTTGCCGAAGATGAGCAGCACGCCGGCGATTCCCGCCAGCAGCACCATCAGGCTCAGGGCGCTCCACAGCAGCGCGGCCGGGGTGGGCAGGTTGCCGACCGAGGGATCGTAGGGGAAATTGTTGGTGTACGAATAGGACTGATGCGGGCGCGCGCTGACCGAGGCCCACGCGGCCCACGAGACAAACGCGGCGAACTGGTGCAGTTCGGCCGGGTCCGTCACCAGGTTGGCGCGCAGCCCGCCATTGCCCGCCGGTTGCCGAAAATATTCGCGCCACAGCGCCGGCTCGGCCGTGAAGGCGCTACCCTGTGCCGCGGTCAGGCGCAGCACGCCGCTGACCTCGTCGTAACGGTTGATCTTCAGCAGGGCCGCCGATTCCGCATAGACGGCCGCCTGTTCCGGCGCCGCCAGGTCCGCCAGCGGCCGCTGGTAGCGGGCGCGCGCAATCGCCTGCGCGCTGGCCTCGCCCATCCGGTGCAGCGCGGCGGCGGCGAAGTCGGGACCGAGATAGGCGCCGTGGCCCCAGATGCTGCCGTTCGCCATCAGTCCATACTTGAGGAACACCGCCTGCCCGGCGCTGATATCGTCGCCGGTGGCCAGCGTGCCGCCCCGCTCATCGAGCACGCGCAACGGAATCGGCGGCGCATTGCGGTACGACAGCATGGTGATCATGGCCAGCCCGGAAAACCCGAGCAGCATGACGATGACAATCGTGCGTATCCACCATGGTGACAGTGGCGCGTCATCGCTCACCGCTTGCAGTGCTGGGCTCATGGCATCTCTCTTGTGTGATGGAAGTGCCAGGGCGAGCAGGCGGCGCGGAACTCGATGACAGGATGGCTGCGCCAGCCGGTCGGCCGGCGCCTTCCCCTTATAGCACGGGAGGGGCCTGGTGCATGTTCTCCAGGCGCGCCGGCGGTCGTGCCGGGCCGGCGCGGCGCCTGCCCGGCGGCGTCAATCACCCGGCAGCGCACGCATGCCGTTACAATCGCGGCATGCCAACACCTGTCAAACGTCCCACCTGCGCGGCCTGCCTGCGGCCGCGATCGACCTGCATCTGCCGCTGGATTACGCCCTTGTCCACCGCGGTCGAGGTACTGATCCTGCAGCATCCGCTGGAGGTGGCGAACGCGAAAAACAGCGCGCGCCTGCTGCATCTGAGTTTGCCGAACAGCCGCCTGGCGGTGGGGGAGGTTTTTGAGGAGGAGCAGTTGCAAGCCTTGCTGGCCGGTCCGCGCCAGTCGCTGCTGCTGTATCCGGACACGCCGGGCGACCAGGCGATGGGCATCGCCGCCCCTCCGCCGTTCGATGCGACGCTGGCGTTGCGGCCGGAGCGTTTGCGGCTGGTGGTGCTCGACGGTACCTGGCGCAAGAGCCGCAAGATGCTGTACCTGAATCCGGCGCTGCAACGCTTGCCGCGCCTGCCGCTGCGCGACATGCCTGCATCCCATTACCTGATCCGCAAGGCGCATGCGCCCGACCAGTTGTCGACGCTGGAAGCGACCGCCTACGCATTGGCCCAGCTGGAAAACGATGCCGATCGATGCGCGCCGCTGATCGCCGCCTTCGACGGTTTTGTCGCGCAGCAGCAAGGGTATCTGCGAGGACCGCTGGCAGGGTGACAGTCTGTGTTTTTGACTGGGCGACGAAATGAACGATTTTGGACGATTTTGGCGCCTGTATTCGGCACAAGAAAAGGGCTGCGCCCAGGACAGGGGGGCGTAAAAAACGGGCTATTGCTCTACTTAAATCTCAGGCTTTGCTAAAAAAATCGGGCAAATCGACGGAATTCCCCCAAAGAAAAAACCGGCTTGTGCCGGTTTTTTGAGGTACACCCTATACCCATACCTGGTGCCTTAGGCCCCCATGCCGCCAATTCCCTGATCCCTAATATGCCTAGCTGATCAACTTCAACCCCGGCGGCAGCGCTTCGCCCAGCAGGCGTTTTTCCATTGCCTGGTCCAGTACCACGACTTCGCTGACCATCGCGCTCCATGACGGCGGCGCATTGGTCGCGGCCAGGCGCTGGATGATTTGCGCGCGCAGTTCGGGATTAATATCGCGCGACCGGTCGCCCGTCATGCGCGCCAGGTGGGCGGCGGCGAAACCGGCCGGTTCGACCTTTTTCCAGTCCAGCGCCAAAATCGTGACAAGCCATTCTTCGACTGCCGCCACCGGCGCGACATCGTGCGCGCTGCCGTGCAGCGGCTGGCGCGCGCCGACCCGGCCCAGCGCCCACAGGTAACGCGCCTGTAAGGCTTCGGCCTTGGCGCCGCCGGATTTTTCCAGCTCTCCCAGCAGCCAGGCGCCGATCTCTCCCTTGTAAGCGGACGGAATCCGTTCCAGCGACGCGCCCAGGCGCAGCATGTCTTCCTCGCTGCCGTTGACCAGCGTGACCGGCCTGCGGCCACGGTCTTCCTCGTCGGCCTGCAGGTTGAACGCGAAATCGTCGAGCAGGCGCAATTGCGCCGTCGCGTCCAGGCCGCCGGCCACGCGGCGCCACAAGGTCCACCATTCTGAACACGTTTGGCTATCCTTGTGATGCTGGACGCCGGCCTCGAACATCGCCCACAACTGCTCGATGCGCCATTCGTCGAGCGCATAACCGAAGCCGGGCCGCAGGCAATAACCGCCCAGGTTCAGCCATGCCCGTTCGTGCTCCGGCGAGCGGCGCCGGCCGCGCGCGCGCTGCAGCAGCGCGTCGAACAAGTGGCGCAGCAATGGCGTGGGCCAGTTCTCGCGGCTGCCGAGCAAATGTTCGAGCTGGCGCCCCAGTTGCCGCACTTCCTTCGCCTCGACCTTTTGCGCGCGGCTGCCGAAGATGCGATCGATCTTCTCCAGCGCATCTTTAAAACGCGGCGGCAGCGCGACCTGTTCGGCCGCGTCGTCGGCCTGCGCCGGCGCGCCCTGGTCGCGCAACTGGAATTCCAGCTGCCAGCGCTGCGCCCGCGCGCTGCCGTCGGCTGCGACGCAATGGACTTCCAGCGTGCCGACCTCGCTCAGCGACGTCGCCAGCTGCACCGGGATTTCCTTGCGCGCGGCCGCGTCGCCGCTGTCGCGCAGCACGGTGGCGACCGGCGGCAGCCGGACGAAATCGGCCGGGTCCAGTTCCAGCAGGGCGCCGGCCTGAGGCGCCTGTTGCTGGCCTGCGCCGGCCACCGACGACACCAGGTGGAAGCGCACCGGGCGTCCCAGCCGCAACGCAAAAGTGCGTTCCGACAGGTGGATCTCTTTGCCGCTTTCCGCGCCGCGCGGCAGGATACAGACGGCGCGTTGCGTGCCGCTTCTTTCTTCAACCTTGGCGTCGTCGTCGAGCAGCAGGAAGTAGGAACGGGGCGAACCGCCGGCGATGGTCGGCGCGCGTCCCAGCTTGCCCAGCGCGTAGGCGACGCCGCCGCGCGCGACGGCGACGTCCGGGTTATCGTTGTGCAGTATGCGCAGCGGCTGGCCGCGCCATGCGGCCAGCGTCGCCGCCAGCCGCTGCGCCAGCGCGTCGGCGCGGAACACGCCGCCGTTCAGCAGCAGCGTGTCCGGCACCGGCAGCGCATCGCTGCCGGCAGCCATGCCGAGCGCTTCGCGCGCGGCGTCCGCGTGCTGGTGCAGGAAGCTGGACAGATGGCGCGTGATGGCGGCGTCGCTGGCGTACGGCAAGCCGAATTCGACGATGCCGCCGCGCGTGCGTTTCGCTTCGTCGTGCGCGTCGCCGAGCGGGAAGAAGCCGTCGACGACGATGCGTTCGACTTCGTCGCGCGCCAGCTCGGCCGAGCGGGAGCCGCCGATCAGTTTCGAGCCGGTGCCGAGCAGCGTGACGGTGACGCGCTCGGGCGCGTCGGCCGCGAGTAATTGTTCCTTGGCGGCGCGGCAGCGCTCCGTCAGTTGCGCCATGCGCGACGACGACAGGCGCGGCGCCTGCTCGTTGCCGCCGGCCAGGCGCGTCTCGATCAGGCGCGCCAGCGCCAGGTCCATGTTGTCGCCGCCGAGGATCAGGTGGTTGCCGACACCGATACGCGTGATCAAGGGTTCGCCGTCGCGCAGCTCGACCTTGATCAGACTGAAATCGGTGGTGCCGCCGCCGACGTCGCACACCAGCACCAGGCGCGTCTGCGCCAGGTCGGCGGCCAGCGTGGCGCGCTGGCGGTACAGCCAGTCATAAAAGGCCGCCTGCGGTTCTTCCAGCAGCCGCAGCGATGGCAAGCCGGCGATGCGCGCTGCTTCGACCGTCAGCGCGCGCGCGCCTTCGTCGAACGACGCGGGAATCGTCAGCACGATCTGCTGCTTTTCCAGCGGGTGAGTCGGAAAACGCGTATTCCATGCAGAGCGCAGGTGCGCCAGGTAGCTGGCGCTGGCCGCCACCGGAGAGACCTTGGCGACATCGTCCTCGGCGCCCCACGGCAGGATCGGCGCCATGCGGTCTACATGCGGGTGAGATAACCAGCTTTTCGCGCTGGAGACCAGCCGTCCCGGCACTTGCGCGCCGAGTTTTCTCGCCAGCTGGCCGGTGACGGCGGCCGCCGCCTCGTCCTGTCGCCACGGCAGTTGCAATTCGCCCGGCGCCAGTTCTCCGTCGGCCGGATGGTAGCGCAACGACGGCAGCAGGGCATTGACGCCCACTTCGCCCGGCGCGACCAGTTGCTCGATGTCGAACAGGTGCACCTGTTCCGAGCCCGGCTCGGCATAGGCGAGCACCGTGTTGGTGGTGCCCAGGTCGATGCTGACGAGGTATTGCCGCATTATGCTTGCGCGGTTGCGCGCACGTCGAACTCCACTTTCCAGCGCTGGTCGTTATCGTTCGACACGGCTACCAATTCCAGCGTGCCGGCCTCGGTGACGCCGGCGTGCAGTTTCACTTGCACCACGTCGCCCGGCTGGCGGCCTTCCGGCGACAGCGTCATTTGCAGTTCGTTGAGTTCCTGCAGTTCGTCCGGCGCCCAGAAGTCGAGCATCTCGCCAATCTGGTCGGCGCGCCGCGTCGACGAGCCGAAGAAGCGGAAGTGCACCGGTTCTCCGACCACCAGGCCGAATTCCTGGCCCGGCAATTCGATCTCGCTGCCTTCTTCCATGCCGAACGGCGCCACGCACAGCGCCTGGATCGGCGGTTCCATGCCGGGGATGGCCGGCATCGCCGATTCCACGGCGACGTAATACGAGCGCGCCGTGCCGCCGCGGATGCGCACGCCGCTGCCGCGCCGCACATAACTGTAGTAGGCCGCGCCGCGCGCGACGGCCAGGTCGAGATCGGCGCCGGCCAGCATGCGCGCCGGTTGCGCGCCTTCCAGGTACAGCCAGTCGTTCAGCGTAGCCATGATGCGCTGCGACAGTAAATCGGATTTGAAGACGCCGCCGTTGAACAGCACAGCGGTCGGATGCAGGAAGCTGGCGTCGGCGTTTTGCTGGCCGTCATAACCTTCCAGTTCGCTGGTCGCGCCGAGCTGGCGCGCCAGGAAGGCGGCGAGGTGGCGCGTGACCGCGGCATCCTGCGCATACGGCAGGCCGAGCTGCGTCAGGCCGGCGCGGGTGCGCACGGCGGGACGGGCCGACGCTTCGACCTGCGGGAAGAAGCCGTCGAGGATGAAGGCGGTGACTTCTTCGCGCGTGAGTTCGGTGCGGATCGAGCCGCCGATCAGTTTCGAGCCGCGGCTCGGTACGACGATCGGCCAGCTCTCGACGCTGGCGTCGGCCAGCAGCGCTTCCTTGGCGGCGCGGCAGCCATAGGTCAGCGCGCGCAATTGCCAGGCGTCGAGCTGGGTGCCGTTGGCGGCCAGCTTGCGCGCCAGCAGGTGCGCCAGCGCCAGGTCCATGTTGTCTCCGCCGAGCAGGATGTGTTCTCCGACGGCGACGCGGTGCGGTTCGAGCACGCCGTCGCGTTCCAGCACCGCGATCAGCGAAAAGTCGCTGGTGCCGCCGCCGACGTCGACCACCAGGATGACGTCTCCCGGCTTGACTTCCTTACGCCAGCGGCCTTCGCTGCCCTGGATCCAGCTGTATAGCGCGGCCTGCGGTTCTTCCAGCAAGGTCAGCGCCGCATAGCCGGCCGCTTTCGCCGCGTCGGCCGTCAGTTCGCGCGCGGCCGGGTCGAAGGACGCGGGAATCGTCACCGTGACCGCCTGGTCGATGAACGGCGCTTCCGGGTGCGCGCTGTCCCAGGCTTGGCGCAGGTGGTTCAGGTAATGGGTCGATGCATCGAGCGGAGACACGCGCGCCACTTCGGCCGGCGCATCGTTCGGCAGGATCGCGGCGCGGCGGTCGACGCCGGGATGGCACAGCCAGCTCTTCGCGCTCGACACCAGGCGGATCGGGGTAGTCGCGCCGCGGTTGCGCGCCATTTCTCCGGCCACCGGGCCGTTTTCTCCATCCTGCCACGGCAGCGCCAGTTCGCCGGCCGCCATTTCGTCCGGGTGCGGCAGGTACAGGAACGATGGCAGCAGCGCCAGTTCCTGCACGGTGCCGGGCGCCGTCAGTTGCGGCACGGGCAGCACGCCGTGTTCGGTGTTTTCTCCATCGCTCGCTTCCAGGTCGACATAGGACAGCGCGCTGTGGGTGGTGCCAAGGTCGATGCCGATGGCGTAGCGTGGGGTATTCACGGTATCGTTCACAGTTCCACCTCCGCAGGGGCCAGGACTTTCGCATCGTGCGCTTCGGCCAGTTTCGGCAGGCGCACGCTGGTGGCGCGCCAGCCGCGGTGGCTCAGGCTGCCGCGGAACGGCGCCTTGCCGACCACGTTGCCGGTCAGGCGCACGGCGGCGGCGTCAAAACCGTCTTCCAGCACGACGCGGCTGCCTTCGGCCTCGTTGCGCACCGGTTCGATCGTGAAATGTTCGCGCAAGACTTTCGAGCAGCCTTCATGCACGACGCGCGCGGCGGCGCCGATGTCGGCGTCGGCATAGGCGCTCAGGTTTTCCTGCGTAAAATCGATCAGGCGCGCTTCGCGTTGCAGCAGGCTGAGTAATTGCAGGGCGGCGTCCGGCGTCGCCTCTCGCAAGATGATCGGCGCGGCGGCAGGAGCAGGCGTCGGTGCCGGGGTAGGAGCGGCTGTTGGCGCCGGCGTCGGCGCGGCGGTCGGCGCCGTCATCGGCTGGTCGAGGCGCTGGATGCGCGCGGCGTATTCGGGATCGGACAGCGTCCTGAAAAAGGCGCTGATGGCGAGAGCGATGCGGGTCCCGAACGAGGGTAAGCTTGTCGAATTGGTCATTTTTGGCTCATGTTGGGTCAAAAAAACGGGCCGCCGCGGCACTGGGCGCGGATGCGGTCCGATCGTGTTGGTGAAAGCGGTTCTGGTGCGCTGCGGCGTGGTGCCTGGCGCACGGCACCTGGGACAGTGCGCATGATACCAGCTAGCGCCGCCCTACCGGAATTCCAGCCCCCAAGGCGGGGCCTGGGACGGGGTGTTTGTGTCTCTAAAATGTTTTATTTTAGCCAATAAAATCAATGCCTTGACGATTATTTTTGACAGATTGCGGCGGTGCCGCATTTTTCCCCGTTTCGGCATGCAAATGGTAAGCTTGCCGCAGGATGCACGCCGCATTTGCGCGGCGTCGCCAACCGGGAGCCAAGGGTGAAAAGACTACTTGCGGCGCTATGCGTGTTGCTGCAGACAGGCCAGGCCGGCGCGGCCGACGGTCTCATTCTCAGCGGCCATCCGTATTTCCCTCCCTTCATGTACGAACATGGCCAGAAAATCGCCGGAATTTGCCCCGAACTGGTCGAACGCATCCTGTCCGAACTGAAACTGCCGGTGCAAAACAGGTTCGCCGGCCCCTGGGCACGGGCTTTGTTGAATGCGAAAACCGGAGAAGTGGACGTCATCGCCTGCGTCTACAAGACTGAGGAAAGGATGGCCTTCATGGAATTCGTGCCGACGCCGGTGATCGCGAACGAGGCGGTGGTGTTCGTCAAAAAAGGGCACGCGTTTCCCTTTGCGCACTGGGATGATTTAAAAGGCAAGACCGCCGGCGCCGTGATCAGCGATAAATTCGAGCAGGCATTCGAGGATTTTCTCGACAAGAACCAGGAATCGATCCCGGTGCAGCGCGTCACGTCGGTCGACCAGAATTTTAAAAAGCTGCTGCTGGACCGGCTCGATTTCATCCCGTACAGCAAATACGCCGGCACGCTGGTGCTCGAAAAGAACGGCATCCGCGACCAGGTGGAAATCCTGCGCACGCCGATTTTTACCGGGCAGCTGTATGTCGCCATCTCGAAGAAAAGCCCGTGGCTCAAATACCTGCCCGACATCGATAAGAAAATCGTCGAATTCAAAAAGACCCGCATCATCGACGACCTGGTGAACAAGCATATCGCCGGGTATGCGCAGGAATCGAAAGCGGATTTCGCGCCGCCGCATTGAAATGCCGGGGTTCGTGACGGCGCTTGATATGCCATCTGGATCATCCTAAAATACTGGTTATTTATACAGTATTCGAAAGCCGACCATGCAGGATGACGATATCGAAGGACAGGCGATGCTGCCGCCGCAATCGCCGAAGGCGCAGAAAGGCCGGGGCGCCGTCAGCAACCTGCAAGGGCGCTACGAAGTGCACGGTCGCGAACAGTTCGACGACGGCTGGGCGCAGGAAGAGGGAGACGAGCCGCAGGTCTGGAAGACTCACGTCACCGATGAATACGCGAAGACCATCTTGACCCGCAACAGCTCGCCCGACTTGCCGTTCAGCGTGACGCTCAATCCCTACCGGGGCTGTGAACATGGGTGCATTTACTGTTTCGCGCGGCCCACGCACAGCTATCTCGGGCTGTCTCCCGGACTCGATTTCGAGAGCCGCATCTTCGCCAAGGTCAACGCGCCCGAACTGCTGCGCCAGGAACTGGCGCGGCCATCGTACGTGCCGGAGCCGATCGCGCTCGGCGTCAACACGGACGCCTATCAACCGTGCGAGCGCGGTTTGAAGTTGACGCGGCGCGTGCTCGAAGTGTTGCAGGAGTGCCAGCACCCGGTCGGATTGATCACCAAGTCGTCGTTGATCGAGCGCGACATCGACATCATCGCCGCGATGGCGGCGCGGCGCCAGGCATCGGTCGCGATCACGATCACGACACTCGATGCCGCCATCGCGCGCACGCTCGAACCGCGCGCGGCGACCCCGGCGCGCCGGCTGCGCACGATACGGACCTTGAGCGAAGCGGGCATCCCGGTCGGCGTCAGCATCGCGCCGGTGATCCCGTTCATCACGGAACCGGACCTGGAGCGCGTGATGGAAGCGGCCTTCGAAGCCGGCGCGTTGCACGCCAACTACATCGTGCTGCGCCTGCCGTGGGAAGTGAGCCCGCTGTTCCAGCAATGGCTGGCGGCGCATTTTCCCGAGCGCGCCGCGCGCGTGATGAACCGCATCCGCGACATGCGCGGCGGCAAGGATTACGACGGCGCCTTTGGCCAGCGCATGCACGGCGAGGGCGTCTGGGCCGACCTGATACGTCAGCGCGCGGAACTGGCATTACGGCGCCACGGCATGGAAAAGCGCAATTCCCGTTTTCGCCATCTCGATGTAAGTCAGTTCCAGCGCCCGCTGGTTGTGCCGCCGCTGGGGGCGAAGGCGAGGGCTGCCGCGGCGGCCGGGCAGATGGATTTGTTTTAAAGAGAAGGTTTGCACGAATTACCAGGATGAACAGCAAAAATCAGCGGCAAAAACCGGGGTCAGACCCATGGGTCTGACCCCGGTCCTTGCATCTGATTTTGGCAGAAACGGATGCTGAGCTATTTGAACATGCCGGGCGTGCGTCACATCCGGTAAAACTGGCGTCAGCGCGGCGGATGTCGGCTCAATACCTGGCGAAATGCGCCTCATCCGGTTCCGCGGGCCTTGCTGGCTTGCCGCCTTGTACTTCCGTCCTGCGCACCGACGCTTTCGGTGGCGCCGGCTTGCGCACCAGCGGCGTCACGTGCCCGCGCAGGTTCGCTTCGACCTTGAAGAAGCCCATCGTGTTTTGCAGTTGCTCGGCCTGGCCGCTCATCTCTTCGGCGGTGGCGGCCAGCTCTTCCGAACTGGCGGCATTCTGTTGCGTCGTCTGGCTCAACTGGATGACGGCCGAGTTGATCTGCGCCACGCCGGACGATTGCTCTTCCGAAGCCGAGGCGATTTCCTGCACCAGGTCCGAGGTCTTCTTGATGTTCGGTACCATCTGGTCCAGCAGCTGGCCGGCGCGTTCGGCCAGTTCGACGCTGTTGGTGGCGACTTCTCCGATTTCCTGCGCGGCGATCTGGCTGCGTTCGGCCAGTTTGCGAACTTCGGCCGCGACCACGGCAAATCCCTTGCCGTGTTCACCTGCACGCGCCGCTTCGATCGCGGCGTTCAGCGCCAATAAATTGGTCTGATAGGCGATGTCGTCGATGATGACGATTTTCTTGGCGATCTGTTTCATCGCCGCCACCGTCGCTTCGACGGCCGTGCCGCCTTCGGTCGCTTCCTGCGAAGCCTTCGCCGCCATGCCGTCGGTGGCGCGGGCATTTTCCGTGTTTTGCGAAATCGACGCGGTCATCTGCTCGATCGAGGCGCTGGTTTCTTCGACACCGGCGGCCTGTTCGCTCGACGCCTGCGACAGCGATTGCGCCGTGGCGCTGACCTGTTCGGAAGCGCTGGCCAGCGACTGGACGCTGTTGTTGACTTCCGTGACCACTTGCAGCAGTTTCGCCACCGTGTTGTTCGCGTATTCCTTCAATTGTCCGAACGCGCCTTCATATGGCTTGTCGATGGTTTTACCGAGGTCGCCGTCGGACAGGGCGCCCATGACGCGCACCACATCGGCGATGCTGGCGCCGGTCGTCGTCACGAGTTGATTCAAGCCTTCGCCCATGGTTTTCTGAAAACCCTGCAGTCCTGCCAGATCGACGCGCACTTCGAAATTGCCGTGATTGGCCGCCTCGACCACCAGCTTTTGCCCGTCGATCACCTGCGTCAGCTTGCCGACGGTATTGTTCGCATATTTTTTCAATTCGTCGAACGCGCCCTGGTACGGTTTGTCGATGGTTTTAGTGAGATCGCCGTCCGACAGCGCGCCCATCACACGCACGACATCGGCGATGCTGGCGCCGGTCGTCGTCATCAACTGGTTCAGTCCTTCTCCCATCTCCTTCTGAAAACCTTGCAGGCCGGCGAGCTCGATGCGGGCGTCGAAGTTGCCGCGGTTGGCTGCTTCGACCACGCGTTTCTGGCCTTCGATCACTTGCGTCAGCTTGCCGACGGTATTGTTCGCGTATTTTTTCAGTTCGTCGAAGGCACCGTGGTAGGGCTTGTCGATGGTTTTACCGAGATCGCCTTCCGACAGCGCGCCCATCACGCGCACCACGTCGGCGATGCTGGCGCCCGTGGTCGTCATCAACTGGTTCAAACCTTCTCCCATCTCTTTCTGAAAACCTTGCAGCCCGGCCAGCTCGATGCGGGCATCGAAGTTGCCGCGGTTGGCCGCTTCGACTACCTTGCGTTGCCCATCGATGACCTGCGTCAGCTTGCCGACGGTATTGTTCGCATATTTTTTCAGTTCGTCGAACGCGCCCTGGTACGGTTTGTCGATGGTTTTAGATAAATCGCCGTCCGACAGCGCACCCATCACGCGCACCACGTCGGCGATGCTGGCGCCCGTGGTCGTCACCAGTTGATTGACGCCTTCTCCCATCTCTTTCTGAAAACCTTGCAGGCCGGCCAGCTCGATGCGCGCTTCGAAATTGCCGCGGTTGGCAGCCTCGACCACCTGTTTTTGCCCATCGATCACCTGCGTCAGCTTGCCGACCATGTTGCGCATCGCTTGCAGCAATTGGCCGGTTTCATCCTTGCTGTTGGACTCGATTTTGACCGACAGGTCGCCAGCGGCCAAGGCATCGGCCACTTGTACCGCCTTTTTCAGCGGACGCGTGATGCTCAGCGTGATGAAGGCGGCGATGGCGAGCGCCAGCGCCAGCGCGCTGGCCGACAGGGCCATGATCAGGGTGCGCGTCGTTTCATAAGTCTGGTTCGCTTCCTTGGCGGCCTTGTCCATCAGCTCGCCCTGGAACTTCGCCATCGTTTCCAGCGATTCCCAGAATGCCGTATTGCTTGCCGCGAAATCGTTCTTCAGGTACTCGGTCGCCATTTTCTTGTCGGACTTGACCAGCGCATAAAAGGTGTCGTATTTCGGGTCGAGTATGGCGCGCTTGTCGGAGATATCCTTGAAGATTTGCCGGCCCCTTTCCACCGACAGCATTTTTTGTATGGACTGCAAGCCGTCGTTCATTTCGCGGCGGTTGATTTCGACTTCCTTCCTGAATTTCTCGCTTTCCGCTTCTGTGCTGGACAACAGCATGTTGCGCAATTGGCGGGCATTGTCCATCGCGTTCTTGACCGTGTCATTGGTCAGCACGACCTTCGCATAGCGGTCTTCATAAATCAGGCGCGTGCCTTCGTTGAGCGTGGCCAGCCTTTGCACGCTGAGCACGGACAGGAGCAGCATCAGCAAGACCACGATGCCGAATCCCAGACCGAGGCGTTGTGCGATTTTCAGATTGTTGAACATGTCGGTTTCCCTGATAGGTGGTGCGATATGTGGTTCATACAGTGACTACTAGAAAAGAAGTTGCCGCAAATCCAGCGGGTGAAGCCCGTCCTCATTGTGGAGAACGGGTCCGGGGAAATGCATGAAAAATGGTATGCCGGCCTGCGGCCATGAAAGGACATGGCGAGGATGGCCCGCCATGCCGTCGCGCGTCGTCAATACCTGGCGAAGTGTGCTTCGTCCGGTTCCAATTGCCGCACTGTCTTGCCGGCCGGGCTTTCCTGCCTGCGGGACGGTGTCTTCGGCGGCGCCGGCTTGCGTACCAGCGGCGTCACGGGCGCGCGCAGGTTCGCTTCGACCTTGAAGAAGCTCATCGTGTTTTGCAGTTGCTCGGCCTGGCCGCTCATCTCTTCGGCGGTGGCGGCCAGCTCTTCCGAACTGGCGGCATTCTGTTGCGTCGTCTGGCTCAACTGGATGACGGCCGAGTTGATCTGCGCCACGCCGGACGATTGCTCTTCCGAGGCGGAGGCGATTTCCTGCACCAGGTCCGACGTCTTCTTGATGTTCGGTACCATCTGGTCCAGCAACTGGCCGGCCCGTTCGGCCAGTTCGACGCTGTTCGTCGCGACTTCTCCGATTTCCTGCGCGGCGACCTGGCTGCGCTCGGCCAGCTTTCTCACTTCGGCCGCGACCACGGCGAACCCTTTGCCGTGTTCTCCGGCGCGCGCCGCTTCGATCGCCGCGTTCAGCGCCAATAAATTGGTCTGATAGGCGATGTCGTCGATGATGACGATTTTCTTGGCGATCTGTTTCATTGCCGCCACCGTTGCCTGCACCGCCGCGCCGCCTTCGGTCGCTTCCTGCGACGCCTTGGCCGCCATGCCGTCGGTGGCCCTGGCATTGTCGGTGTTTTGCGAAATCGACGCCGTCATCTGTTCGATCGAGGCGCTGGTTTCTTCGACGCCGGCGGCCTGTTCGCTCGACGCCTGCGACAGCGACTGCGCCGTGGCGCTGACCTGCTCGGAGGCGCTGGCCAGCGATTGCGCGCCGTGGTTCACTTCCGTCACCACCTGCAACAGTTTCGCCACCGTGTTGTTCGCGTATTCCTTCAATTCCGCGAACGCGCCTTCATATGGCTTGTCGATGGTTTTGCCGAGGTCGCCGTCCGCCAGGGCGCCCATGACGCGCACCACGTCGGCGATGCTGGCGCCGGTCGTCGTCACGAGTTGATTCAAGCCTTCGCCCATGGTTTTCTGAAAACCTTGCAGCCCTGCCAGCTCGACGCGCACGTCGAAATTGCCGTGGTTGGCCGCCTCGACCACCTGCCGCTGGCCATCGATGACCTGCGTCAGCTTGCCGACGGTATTGTTCGCATATTTTTTCAGTTCGTCGAAGGCGCCCTGGTACGGTTTGTCGATTGTCTTGGTCAAATCGCCATCCGACAGCGCGCCCATGACGCGCACCACATCGGCGATGCTGGCGCCGGTCGTCGTTACGAGTTGATTCAAGCCTTCGCCCATCTCCTTCTGAAAGCCTTGCAGGCCGGCCAGCTCGATGCGGGCATCGAAATTGCCGCGGTTGGCCGCCTCGATCACATTTCTCTGGCCATCGATGACCTGCGTCAGCTTGCCGACCATGTTGCGCATGGCCAGCAGCAACTGCCCGGTTTCATCGGTGGATTTCACTTCGATATGGCTGCTCAAATCGCCGCTGGCGACGGTTTGCGCAACCTTGACCGCCTGCCGCATCGGGACGGTGATGGAACGCGTGGTCCACCACGCGATCACCACGCCGAGCGCCACCGCCAGCGCGCTCAGCGACAGTACCAGCACGCGCGCACTGTCGTAGGCGGCTTGAGCCTGGGCGACATCCTGCTCGGTATTCTTGTTTTGATAGTCATCCATGTCACTGAGCGCGGCGAACCATTTGTTTTGCAACGGGCGCACTTCCTTGAGCAGCATGTGGGTCGCTTCGCTATCCTTGTTGGCGCGCGCCAGCGCGATCGCCTGGTCCATGCTCACGGTGGCTTGCACCTGCGCTTCCGCGATCCTGGACAGCAGCGCCTTGCCGCTGTCGCTGTGCACGATGGCGGTCAGTTTGGCAGCGTTTTTATCGTATTTTTCGCGCTCGCTGGCGATGCGCTTGATTTCGACCGTCATCTCGGCTTCTTCAGTCAACAGCACGACATTGCGGATCGCCGTGGCGGTGGTGCGGACCGCCTGGTTCATGTCGTTGACCAGCTTGATCTTGACCATGTTGTCGCCGACCACTTCATTGAGGCGATCTTCAATCTGGCTCATGCGCGTCAGCCCGATGGCGGCCAGCGTGCACATCAACGCCAGCAAGATGGCAAAGCTCAAGCCCATGCGCGCACCGATTTTCAGATTGTTCATTTTTGTCCAGTTTGAGGAAGTAGAAAGAGGCCGACACGATTGGACGGTGGGACGCTGCGCACGTTCGACGCGAACGCCCGCCCAGCGATTATGCACCGCTGGAAACTGTGAATTCTCTCCAAATGTAACTGTGAAATCGAGTGTGGGGTTTTTACAAAAGCGCGCCGTGACGGACTCTTGGCGATGTGCCTAGGCTATGTGTCAAGACTGGCGGTTTTCGCCGGTGAGCAGTTCGGCCAGGTATTGTTCGATGGTGAACACGTGGTGGTCGTGCCGGCCCAGTTCGCGCAGCGCGATGGCGAGGCGGGTCAGGTATTCGCTATTGGGGCCGCTGGGGCCGGACGAGCGGGCGATGTGGTGCGCGATTTCCCGTTCCGTCGCCGCGCCGAGGAAGGCGGCATTGTCTTCGCGCGCGATGTAGACCGCGCCTTCGGCCGCGCCGGCATCGGCATCGTCGAAGGCGATGTCGATGGCCAGGCGCAGGTAACCGTTTTTTTCGCGGTGGTCCAGGTGGACGAACACGGCGGGGGCGATCAGGTAAGCCATGCCGTGGCAGACGGCATCGTGTTCCGGGATGATCGTGACCACGCGCCCCGGCGCGGCGGGCGTGCCGCGGTGGTCGTGCGAACCTTGCCAGAAGCGGCGCGTCCAGCCGCGGATGCTGGCGGGACGGCGTTCGAGGTAGGGGAAGTCGGCCTTGTAGATCAGCGAGCCGTAACCGAACAGCCAGACGCTGTGCTGGCCGTCGAATTTGTCCATCTGCTGGTTGGCGGCGATGGTATTGGCTGACATGCGCTGACCCCGTGCAAAAGCTGAATTATAGTGGCCTCGTGCGAGGCGTGTCGGCCGCGCCGGGCGTCCAGTCTTGCGTTGCGACAAATTCGTGCAGGAAAGCGGCGAAGCTGTCGGCCGCCGGCGACAGCGCGCGTTCCTTCTTGGTGTAGACGAAGAAGCGGCGCGCCAGTTGCGGTTCTTCCAGCAGGCGCATTTGCAGGCCGTACAGTTTTACCATCGGCGCGGCGTACGGCAGGCAGGCCGTCACCCCCAGTTTCGCGTTGACCATTGCCAGCGCGGTGGTCATGAATGTCACCTCGTTGTACGGATCGAGCGCGACGTCGCGCAGCAGGCGCTCGGTGAACTGGCCTTGCAGCGCGATCAAGGGGTAATCGTTGACGTCGGCCCAGGTCACGCGCGCCTTGTGTTGCAGCGGGTGGCCGGCCGGGAACACCAGCACGAAGGGCATTTCGAACAACAGTTGCGCGGCAATTTCCGCGGCCGGATCGCGCTCCGGGCCGATGCCGAAATCGACCTCTCCGCTGAACACGCGCCCTGATACGTTTTCGACCGGGCAATCGACCAGTTTTACCTGCACGTCGGCGTGCAACTGGCGGTAGGCAGCGATCGCTTCCGGCAGCAGGGTACACGCCATCATCTGCGGCGCGGCCACGCGCACCAGTCCTTTTTTTAAAGCCTTGCGGCTGGAGAGATCCGCCATCGCGCCGTCGAGGTCTTGCAGCATCTGCTCGAACAGCGGATACAGCTCTTTTCCGATGTCGGACAATTGCGTGCGACGCGTGCTGCGTTCGACGACCTTCAGGCCGAGCACCTGTTCCAGTTCCTTGATCTGGCCGCTCAGCGCCGATTGCGTCAGGTGCAGCACTTCGGCCGCCAGCGTAAAACTGCCGGTTTTCGCGATCGCGACCAGGGCGCGCATCTGGCGTAGGGTAGGACTCATGAGGAAACCTGATAAATCCAGTGAAAAATACGGTTTGTATGATATCTGATTTTGGATTGTAATACGCAGACATCAGCATACTTCTGTCATCCCCGCGCAGGCGGGGATCCAATTTTGCGTCCCGAACGGCGCAGCGAAACTTGGATCCCCGCCTGCGCGGGAATGACAACTCTACCGTCAACAAAGGAAAACCCATGAAACTCGCCACCCTGAAAAACGGCAGCCGCGACGGCGCCCTGGTCGTCGTCAGCCGAGATTTAAGCCGCTGCGTCAGCGCGGCCGGCATCGCGCCGACGCTGCAAGCGGCGCTCGACAACTGGGACAGCGCCGCGCCGCAGCTGGCCGTTTTGTCCGCCGCATTGAACGAAGGCCGCGCCGCCGGCGCGCAGGCGTTCGACGAAAGCGCGTGCCATTCTCCGCTGCCGCGCGCCTACCAGTGGGCCGACGGTTCGGCCTACATCAACCACGTGGAACTGGTGCGCAAGGCGCGCAACGCCGAGGTGCCGGCCTCGTTCTATACCGATCCCCTGATGTACCAGGGCGGCTCGGACAGCTTTATCGGCCCGCGCGATCCGGTCTACGCGCTGAGCGAGGAATGGGGCATCGACCTGGAAGCGGAAGTGGCCGTCGTCACCGGCGACGTGCGCATGGGCGCGAGCGAGGCCGACGCGGCGCAGGCGATCCGCCTGGTCATGCTGGTCAACGATGTCTCGCTGCGCAACCTGATCCCGAACGAACTGGCCAAGGGTTTTGGCTTTTTCAATTCGAAGGCGGCCAGCGCCTTTTCTCCGGTCGCCGTCACGCCGGACGAACTGGGAGAGCACTGGGCCGGCAGCAAGCTGCGCCTGCCGTTGACGGTCGGCCTGAACGGGCAGCCGTTCGGCAAGCCGAACGCAGGCGAAGACATGACGTTCAGCTTCGCGCAACTGGTGGCGCACGCGGCCAAGACGCGCGAACTGGCGGCCGGCAGCATCATCGGTTCCGGCACGGTATCGAACAAGCAGGGCAGCCTGCACGGATCGAGCATCGTCAACGGCGGTGTCGGTTACTGCTGCCTGGCCGAAGTGCGCATGTACGAAACCATCGAAGGCGGCGCGCCGCTTACTCCCTACCTGAAATTCGGCGACAGCGTGCGCATCGAAATGTTCGATCCGGCCGGCGCCAGCATCTTCGGCGCGATCGACCAGTCTGTGGCCCACTACCGGGAGCGTGCGCAATGAAACTGTATACCTACTTTCGCAGTTCGGCCGCCTATCGGGTGCGCATCGCGCTGAACCTGAAGGGATTGCCGTACGACGCGGTGCCGGTGCACCTGTTGCGCGGCGGCGGAGAGCAGTTAGGGGATGCGTTCCGCCAGGTGAATCCGGGCGCGCTGATACCGGCGCTGGAAGATGAAGACGTCACCGTCACGCAGTCGCTGGCGATCATCGAATACCTCGACGAGCGGCACGGCGGCGTGCCGCTGCTGCCACTTGACCCGGCCGGGCGCGCCCGCGTGCGCGCGCTGGCGATGACGATCGCGTGCGACACGCACCCGCTGAGCAACCTGCGGGTCTTAAAATACCTGGTGCATACGCTCAAGCTGGACGAGCAGGCCAAGCTGGAATGGGTAAGGCACTGGATGCGGCTCGGGCTGGAAACGTTCGAAGCGCACCTGGTGCGCGATGGGGAAGCAGGCCGTTTCTGCCATGGAGATGTGCCGACGATGGCCGACTGTTGCCTGGTGCCGCAAGTGTTCAACGCGCAGCGTTTCGACCTGGACCTGGGGGCGTATCCGAACATTACGCGTATTGTCGCCACCTGCGCCGAACTGCCCGCGTTTCAGGCCGCGCACCCGGCGCAGCAACCGGACGCGGAATAAAATCAACGGCAGAATCTGGGCATGAAATACGCGGTTGCTGATTAAAACCAACGGCAGAATCTGGGGTCAGACCCATGGGTCTGACCCCGGCCTTTGCACTGGGTTTGGCTATAAAAAAGCTTTGAGTCCTCTTGGCATTGTAAAACAGCCATCAAGCCTGTGCCATCACCACCCGGTCACGCCCCTCCTGCTTGGCGCGGTACAGCGCCTTGTCGGCGCGCACCAGCAGCGCCGACGGCGTGTCCGGCGCGTCCTGCTGGTTGGCGGCGGCTACACCGATGCTGATGGTCAGCGCCACGCACCGGCCGTCGCCGATCTCGATGGCCAGTTGCGCGATGGTTTCGCGCAGCCGTTCGGCCGCGCCGGTGGCCACGTCGATGTCGGTCTCGGGCATCAGCAACACGAATTCCTCGCCGCCGAATCGCGCGACCAGGTCGATGCTGCGCATGCTCGCGGCCAAGGTGCCGGCGACGGCGATGATCGCGCGGTCGCCCACTTCGTGTCCGTAACTGTCGTTGATCCGCTTGAAATGGTCGATGTCGACCATCAGCAGCGCCAGCGGGTGGCGGAAGCGGCGCGCGCGTTCCAGTTCGCGCGCGATCTGTTCCGTCATCTTGCGGCGGTTGGCGATGCCGGTCAGCGGGTCGGTGGTGGCCAGTTGTTCGAGCTTGGTATTGGCCATCAACAGTTCCAGCGTGCGCTGCAAGACCCGGTCTTCCAGGTGCTTGCGTTCATCGTGCAGCGCGGTCAGCGTGCGCCGGCGCGAACGCAGCGCCGCCACCAGCGCCGTGATCAGCACGCTTTCCAGCACGATCAATCCGACGCCGCTCAGGATCTGCCAGCGGTACAGTTCCCACACCCCCTGCGGCCGGTTCAGCCAGACCGTGTCGCGCGGCAGGTGGCGCAAATGAAAACGTTCGGCGGACGGGTAGTCGAAGACATAGCGCTGCACGTCGGCCATGTCGTCCTGCTGGCCCTGCAGGATATGGGCGATGACGCGGCCGATGCGTTCGGCGCTGACGACGTAGCCGCCGGTGATGCCGGGCACGACCAGCGATTCCGCGTGGGTGAACACCGGCACCGGCGACACGGCCGCGAGCTTGCGCGCGACATCGGCCGGCAGGACGGAGGCACCCTCGCTGTCGCCGCGGATGCCGAGCATGAACAGCGCGCTGTCGGGTCCCAGCGTGCCGGCGCGCCGGTACAGTTCGGCGAAGCTTTGATTGTCCCAGTATTCGAAGGCGATGCTGTTTTGATGGGCTTCGGCGGCCTTGCGCACGCCGGCGATCCAGCCTTGCGCGCGCGCCGACTGCTCGCCGACGACGACGATGCGTTTGACGCCCGGCGCCACCAGGGGAATGACGCCGATGGCGCGGCCGAAGTCTCCCTTCACTTCGAGCGCCTTGCCGTCCGCCGGGTGCCAGTCGCCCCGGCCGTGGTTGACGTAATAGCGCGGCACGCCGCGGAACAGTTCAGGGTGCGTTTGCAGGAAGCCGGCGGCCAGGTAATTCTCGGTGAGAATGGCGTCGAACTTGATGTTGGCGTACTTGGCGCGCAGGTAGGGCGCCATGCTGTCGAGCGCAGCCTGTTCGTCGATGCGCTGGCCATCGAGGCGCTCTTCGAAGATGCTGGGCGTGTCGCCCCAGGTCTTCTTGACCAGTTCCTCGTACAAGCCCTTGTGCAGCAGCGCCTGCCAGGTCGACGCGGAATCGTTGCCGAGCGAATACAGCAGCAATACCTTGCGCTCTTCTCCGGCCCGCGCCGATGCGCACAGCAGCAGGCAGCACGTCAGGCATAGGCGCAATGCCAGCTGGAAGCCGGAAACGGCAGGACGGATGGCGGATGGCGGCATATGGAGGTGGGGAGGGGGGAGCAGCATTTGCTCGCGGGAAAGTGTACACCAGTTTTGCCGGACGGTCAGAATTTCATGCAGCGTGTCAGGCCGCGCGCAAGGCATCGACGATCGGCATGCGCGCCGCGCGCAGCGCCGGCAGGAAGCCGCCGATGGCGCCCATCACCAGTGAAAACGCCAGCGTCTTGAGTACGATGGCGAGCGTCAGCCGGAAGCCGAAGGCCAGTTCGGCGAAGGATTGGAAATTGGTGGTGGAAAACGACAGCCATTGCATCATCGACGCGAACAGCAGGCCGAGCGCGCCGCCGGCCAGCGCCAGCAGCATCGCTTCGACCAGGAAGGCGGCCAGGATGCTGCGGCGCTGGTAGCCCAGCGCGCGCAGCGTGCCGATTTCTCCGACCCGGCTCGCCACCGACGCGTACATCGTGATCGTCGCGCCGATCATCGCGCCGATCGAGAAGATGGCCGACAGCGTCATGCCGAGATAACTGATGAATTTCGACAGCGTGCGCGACTGGTCGGCATAAAACACCTGTTCGCGTTTCGCGTCGACCGTCATGCGCGGGTCCGATTCGATCTCCTGTTTGAATTTTTCGAACAGCGAGGAATCGGCCAGGCGCAGGATCACCGACGAATAGCCGTTGCGGCGGAAGGCTTGCATCAACTGGTCGGCGTCGCCCCAGATTTCGGAATCGAAGCCGCTGTTGCCGGCGTCGAACAGGCCGACGATGGTCCATTCGCGCTGGCCGAAGCGGATCGTCTCGCCGATGCCGGCGCCGGCAAAGCGTTTGGCGATGCTGGCGCCGGCGACGATTTCGGACGCGCCGGGGCGGAACATGCGCCCGCTGCTGATGCGCACCTGCGGGCGCAGCACCAGCGCGCGCGGGCTGACGCCGCGGATGATGACGTTCGACGGCTTCGCGCTGTCCCGCTTGAGCAGCGAAATGAGCACCACGGTTTCCTTCGACAATAGCGGCAGGCCGTCGGCGCCGCTGCCGATGGCGCGGTGGCTGGCGGCGATATTGGCTTGCGCGCGGTCGATCCCGCTTTGCACTTCCGTTTCGGCCGAGCGCCGCACCAGCACCACGTTGTCATACTCGCCGGTGGAAACGAGCGTGGTGCGCAAGCCTTCGTCGAGCATCAGGACAGTGGCGAACACGAACACGACCAGCGCCAGGCCGCCGGCCGTCAGCGCCGTCGTCAGGCGGCGCGCCCACAGGTTGCGCGCGATATAGGACAGCGGAAGTTTCACCCGATGCTCCTCAAGCCTTCGACGATGTTCACGCGCACCGCGCGTATCGTCGGCGCGATGCCGGACACCAGGCCGACCGCCAGCGCGCAAAGTACCTGTTGCAGCACCGTGGCAGGCACCACCTCGAACACCGGGAACATGGTGCCCATGACGGCCGAGAACCAGGCCGCCGCCGGGAACAGCAGCGCGATGCCGAGCGCCGCGCCGGCCACGGCCAGCAGCAGCGATTCGCCGAAGATCAGCGCGGCCAGGTAGCCGGGGCCGAAGCCGAGCGCCTTCAAGGTCGCATATTCTCCCAGGCGTTCGCGCGCGCTCATCGCCATCGTGTTCGCCATCACCGCCATGATGATGACGATGACGACGTAGGACACGACGCGCACGGCGACCACGATCGCTTCCGACATCGAGACGAAGCCGAGCTGGAACGCCTTCTCGGTCTCGGTCAGCGTCTCGGCCAGGGAGTTGCGGAATTGCGCATCGATGACGGTCGAGATGGCGGCCGCGTTTTCGGAACGGGCGATCTGCACGACATACACGCCGACCTGGTTGGCGCGGCGCGGGTAGATTTTTTTCAGCGCCTCGTTCGTGTAATCCCAGTGGAAAAACATGGTGGCGGTGTTGGTGGTCGGTAGGCGCCCCTCATAAATGCCGCGCACGACGAATTCCCACTGGCCCGGATAGATCGTGCCGCGGATAGGGATCACGTCGCCGAGCTTGAAACCATACTGGTCGGCCAGCTTGCGCCCGACGATGGCGCCCTTGCGGTCGCGCAGGAAGGCGGCGCGCTGTTCGTCGGGCAGCAGGTAGTCGGGATAGATGTCGAGATAGCTTTGGCCGGAGATGGCGAACTGCGCGAAGAAATTTTTCGGGTCCTTGTAGACGCCGCCGAACCAGTTGGCGTAGCCGACGCCGGACACGCCGTCGAGCGCGCGGATGCGGGCCTGGTAAGACAGCGGCAGCGGGAACACCAGGGAAGTCGCGTTGCGCGTGACGAGCGTGGTGGCGGACGCGCCTTCGGCGCCCGCGTACCAGGCGTTGATCACCGTTTGCAGCAGGCCGAAGGACAATGTCGCCACGACCAGCCCGAGCACGGTCAGCGCCGTGCGCAGCTTGTGGCGCAGCGCGTTTTTCGAGATCAGCTTAAACAGGTACATGGGGCGCGCGGTCCTGGGGCGTGGCCGGCTCTGCGAGCAATTCTCCCTTTTCAAGGTGGATCAGCGTGCGCGCCTGCGCAGCGGCGTGGGCATCGTGCGTGACCATGATGATGGTCTTGCCCAGTTCCCGGTTCAACTGCTGCATCAGCGCCAGCACGTCGCTGGCCGACTGGCGGTCCAAATCTCCGGTCGGCTCGTCGGCCACGATCAAGGTCGGATCGGTGACGATCGCGCGCGCGATCGCCACGCGCTGCTGCTGGCCACCGGACAGTTCGTTCGGCGTGTGGTCCATGCGGTCCGACAGGCCGACCATGGCCAAGGTCAATTCGACGCGCTCGCGCCGTTCGCGCCGCGACAGGGATGTCAGCAACAGCGGCAGTTCGACGTTTTCGAATGCGGATAATACCGGCATCAGGTTATAAAACTGGAAAATGAAACCGACGTTGGCCGCGCGCCAGTGTGCCAGGTCGGATTCCGACATGGTCGCGATATCGAGGCCGTCGACGCGCAGCAGGCCGGAGTCCGGCTTGTCGATGCCGGCGATCAGGTTCAATAAGGTGCTCTTGCCGGAGCCGGAAGGACCCATCAATGCGGTGAAGTCGCCGGCGTGGATGTTCAGCGTGATGTCCGTCAGCACCGGCACATGCTGTCCGCCGCGCCGGTAGGATTTGACGAGGTGTTCGATCTGCACCAGCGGCTCCACACTCTGTCGTTCCCGCGCAGGCGGGAACCCATAGCACCTCTGAGATGGACACATGGTATGGGTTCCCGCCTGCGCGGGAACGACAGATTCAGCGCCAACATTTTTGTCACTGCCTGCGCCTTCGCCATTTCCTTCGCGATCGTCAGTGCTATCCATACTCATTTTTTCACCACCGTCACCAACTGGCCGTCATGCAGTTTCGGGTCCGGATTCAGCACCAGTTTATCTCCCGGCTTGACGCCTTTGACTTCGACCAGTTCGCCGACCTTGCGCCCGCTGCTGACGGCGACCTGGCGCAATTTGTCGTTGTCGACGACGAACACGGCCGGCTTGCCGTCACGCGTGGCGATCGCGGCGGGCTGCACGGCGGTGACGGCGGCCTTGTCCTGAGGCGCCACGGGTTTCGACAGGAAGGCGACCTTGGCGCTCATGTCCGGCAGCACGCGCGCATCGTGTTCGATGAAGCGCACCTTGACCAGCAGGGTCGCCTTGCTGCGGTCGACGGTCGGCACCATGCGCGACACCACGCCGGCCAGGCGCAACTCGGGAAAGGCGTCGAGCAGGATCTCGGCCGGTTGTTCGGCGCCGATTTTTGCCAGGCTAGATTCGGATACGTCGGCTTCCACTTCCAGCGTATTCATGTCGGCGATCGTCACTACCGCGCCCTTGCTGTCGGCTGCCGACGAAAAGGGCGTGATGTTGTCGCCGACATTGGCGCTCTTGGTGAGAATGACGCCGTCGAACGGCGCGCGGATCACGGTCTGATCGAGCGCGACTTGCGCCACTTGCGCGTTGGCCTGCGCCGCGACGATCGCCGCGCGCATCGCGCTGATGCCGGCCTTCGCCTTGTTGTAGCGCGCCTTGGCGCTGTCGTAACTGGAGGCGGCGATGAATTTCTGGTCCAGCAGTTCGCCGGCGCGTTTATAGGCCTGCTCGGCGTCGGCCAGTTCCGCCTGCCCCTGTTCCAGGTTCGCCTGCGCGACCTTGATGCTGGCCTGCGCCTGGCCCAGCATGGCGGACACGTCGCGGTTTTCCAGGCGCGCGACGATTTCTCCCTGTTTGACGTGCGAACCTTCCAGCACGCCGAGCCATTCCAGGCGCCCGGTCGCCTTCGACGACAGCGCGGCCTTGCGCTGCGCCACGACATAACCGGTCGCGTTGAGCAGCGTGTCGTTCTGCGACGGATACGCCTGCGACACGGTGACCGTCTCCACGCTGGCCTTGCCGCCGGCCTGGCGGCTGATCACGAAACCTGCCGCAGCCAATGCCGCCAGTGCCACGACAATTTTGATCCATTTGCGCCGCTTGGCGCGCTGGCCGGGTATCTGCGCCTTGCGTTCGATCTTCAGTCGGGAGATATCGGGAGTCGCCACATATGCCTCGGTGCTGGAAGGGGAGAAAACTGTATCGGATTGTCAATTTTGACAGCAGATAGTGCGGGAAATCGGGACCGGCCGCAAGCAGACCTTGGGACAAGTGATAATTGGTGACTTTTTTGCAATATTTGTGGCCTATGATGTGGTGGTGTAATAAATTTAACTTTAACAATTTGTAAATCACGGGAGGTAACATGCAATTCATATGGGCTGCGGTGCTCGCCGTTTTACTCGCACTGCCATTACCCGGCCGCGCGCAACTGGGGCAACCGTTACCGGCGCTGAACATCGATATCGCGCAGACCTCGCTGTCCGGGCTGTCGTCCGGCGCGTTCATGGCGGTGCAATTCCAGGTCGCGCATTCGTCGATCGTGCAAGGCGTCGGCATCGTTGCCGGCGGGCCATACTATTGCGCCCGCAACAGCGTCAGCGTGGCGACCACGGAATGTTCGTGCACGGCCGATCCGCTGCACCAGGTGTGCAGCGTCTCGACAGGCAGCGCCGATGTGCCGGCGCTGATCCAGGCGACGCGCGATTTCGCGGCACTGGGCCTGGTCGACGACCCGGTGAACCTGGCGCGGCAGCGCGTCTACCTGTTCAGCGGCGGCGCGGATCGCACCGTGCCCGCGCTGATCGGCGGGCAACTGGCCGATTATTACGGCAGCCTGGGCGTGCCGCAGCCATCGATTTCCTGGCAGCGCAAGCCCGATGCCGGTCACACGATGCCGACCGTCGGCTACGGCACCGATTGCGCCGTGTCGGAATCGCCGTTCATCGGCAAGTGCGGCTACGATGCCGCCGGAGAGATCCTGGGCTGGATTTATGGGCCATTGTCTCCGGCGCGCAAGGGCAAGCCGGACGGCAGCCTGATCCTGTTCAATCAGCGGCCGTTCCTGCCGAAGTCTCTGTTTTATGGCTGGATCGCCAGCATGGATACGACCGGTTACGTGTACGTGCCGAAGGCGTGCGGCGCGGGAGAGGCGTGCCGCCTGCACGTCGCGCTGCACGGCTGCAAGCAGGGGCAGGATTTTATTCCGGACAGCCGGCCGCCCGGCACGCCGCTGTATTACGGTAAAACCTTCGTCGAAAACGCCGGCTACAACGCGTGGGCCGACACGAATCACATCGTCGTGCTGTATCCGCAGGCGGTCTACATGCCGTTCAATCCGGCCGGATGTTGGGATTGGTGGGGATATAGCGGCGTCAATTATGCCAATAAGCAGGGGATGCAGATCAGCGCGATCCGGGCGATGGTCGATCGCATCACATCCGGGCGGCGCCAATGAACATGGCACCCGGCCATTGATGCGCCAGCCATGTCATTTTCACGCTGCCGCATGCGGCCAGCCGCGCTTGCGCTCCACAAGCCCAGCATGCCGAGCGCGAGTAGCGCCAGCGACGAGGGTTCCGGCACGGCGGTGCGCAGCAAGCGCGGCGTTGTGACATTGCACTCGCTGCAAATCCACAACTGTTCGGCGCCGCCGTTATTGTTGGTGTACTTGATATTTACGGATAAAAACAGGTTGCCGTTGAGCGGATCGAGCGCGGCGTTGTTGAGTACCTGGCTGAATGCGGCGAACTCGGCCCTGCTCGTGCTGAGGTTGTTGTTGAGGAAATAGCCGCCCGGGCAGTCGCCTGCATTTTGCGCCGTGCCGACATTGAAATAGTCACCGTTGCTGCTGTTGACGCACGAGTTGGGCTGGATCGGAAGATAAGCCGCCGCGGCCGGCGCCGGGTTGCTGCTCAGGTCGCAGCCGGCGCCGGTGCTGATTTCGGCGCACAAGCCATTGACCACCTGGCCGCTGGCGTTCACGATGCGCGCCTGGCCCCAGATATTGATGCTCTGGCTGCTATTGTTGCCCTGCTGATTATTGTCGAACAAGAAGACCAGGTCATGGCCGTTCAGATACGATTGCAGCACCGACAGTTTGATGTCCCAACGGTTGGCCAGGTCTCCGGTGAACTTGCCGCCATTTTCTGTTTGAAACACGCCCATCTCGTAGGTGCCGCTCTGGTTGCCGGTTGGCGTCAGGAAAACATTATCTACCGGCGAGCCGACGGCGAACGGGCTGGTGAAATTGCTTGCGCCGTTGGCGGAGGTGAGAATGATGGCCTGGTCGGCGATCTGCCCGGGGGAGGACTGGACCGGGAACGGACCGGATGGCAGGCAGTGCGGATCCAGCGCCGCCGAGCATTGCGCCAGCACGCCCAGCGCGTAGGTGGTGAAGCCGTTATAAATATGTGCCGAGATGTTGTTCGCTGTGGGAAGCGTCAGGACGGTGGCGTGGCTCAAGCTGCCTGACAGCAAGGCGCAGAGCGCGATCATCTTTCGTATCGATAGGCAAATCTGCATGGCAAGTTCTCCTGGATGAGTTCGTTGATGGTGCTTGCATGCCAGAGCACTATTTATGCCTGTTTGTAATTAGCCTATCGATTCAAAAGCTTATCTAAAGTTCTATAATGTCAATAATGCACAGTGTAAAAAAATTCGCTACGCTTGCGCTCGCTATGGGACTGTTTCGTCGTGCCGCAGCACGCGGTGGGCGGTGGCGATCACTTCGGCGCTGAGGCGTTCGAGCTTGGGCGACTGCACGCGCCAGCTGTGCCAGTGCAGCGCGACGTCGGTATATTTGCCGGGCGCCAGGTCGTGCAATCCACTGTTGTCGGACAATTCCCCATACTGCTGCTCGGGCACCATGCCGTAACCGAGGCCGAGCCGGATCGCATGCAAAAATGCTTCGTTGGCCGGAATGTAGTGGCACGGGTAACTGCCGGCCGGCAGACCGTATTCCCGCTGCATGAAGCTTGCCTGCAACATGTCCTTGCGGTCGAACACCATCATCGGCGCCTTGCGCGCGGCCTCGCGCGTCAGGCCGTCCGGGAACCAGCGCCGGATGAATTCCGGCGCGGCGAGCATCCGGTAGCGCATCACGCCTAGCGGCTCGACCACGCAGCCGCGCATCGCCTGCGGCTCGGTCGAGACGGCCGCCAGCGCCAGGCCGCGTTCGAGCAAGGTATAGGTGTGGTCCTGGTCGTCGAGCGAGATGTCGAGCATGATCTGTTCGCGGATCAGGAACGGCGCCAGTCCCGGCAGCAGCCAGGTCGCCAGCGTATCGTTGTTGACGGCCAGCGCCAGGCTCAGCGGGCGCGCATCTTCCTGTTCCATGTCGGACAGGAATTCATCTTCCAGCAGCTTGCTGCGGCGCAGGTATTGCACCAGGCGCTGGCCGGCGCTGGTCGGGCGGCAGGGCCGGCTGCGGATAATGAGCGGCGCGCCGATCGCGCTTTCCATCGCGCTGACGCGCTGCGACACGGCCGACGGCGAGATGTGCAGCAGTGTCGCAGCCTGTTCAAAACTGCCGCTATCGATGATGGCGAGCAGGGCTTCGCTTTGGCGGGTGTCGAGCAGCATGGGATCTCCAAATCAGTAAAACTTAACTATCGTGAGAAATATTAATCCAGCTTCATTTGTTGCTGCAAGCAAATGACAATGGCTTCATCCAATTTCTGACGAGGTCGTTATGTTGTTTACACCGCAAGTTTTTCTCAGTGGCCTGGGGCTGGGCGCGAGCCTGATCATGGCGATCGGTGCGCAAAATGCGCATGTGCTCAGGATCGGCGTGCGGCGCCAGCACGTGGCGCTGACGGTGGCCGCTTGCGTGCTGATCGACATCGTCTTGATCTGGCTCGGCGTGGTGGGGATGGGCACGCTGGTGCAGGTCTCTCCCTTGCTGATGGGGATGGCGCGCTGGGGCGGGGCGGCTTTCCTGCTGTGGTACGGCTTGCGCAGCTGGGCCGCGCTGCTGCGCTCGAACTCGCTGACGATGGAGGCGAACACCGCGCCGCTGACTTTGAAGCGCGCCTTGCTCAGCGTGCTGGCGCTGTCGCTGCTCAATCCGCATGTGTATCTCGATACCTTTGTGTTACTCGGTTCGCTCGGCGGCAATTATCCCGAGGCGCAGCGGCCCAGCTTTGCGGTCGGCGCGATGACCGCGTCTGTGCTGTGGTTTACGATGCTGGGCTTTGGCGCCGGTCGCCTGTCGCATGTCTTCCAGCGCCCGCTGGTGTGGAAGTGCATCGAAGCGCTGACCGGCACGATCATGCTGGTGCTGGCGGCGGGGCTGGTGTTGGGCGGGTAGTTGGACGCAATGTCATTCCCGCGCAGGCGGGAATCCCATTTAGAGTCGCAAACGGTGCAAAAAAATGGGATTCCCGCCTGCGCGGGAATGACATGGTTGCGGTAACGGTATATCGGGGCGGATGTTAAAATCCTGCCTCTCCGATTTTACCCATTCCGCCATGACCCTCCCGACCTCCATTTCCCAGGCATTGAACCGTGCCGATGTTTCCTGGCGCCCGATCCTGGTGCGCGGGCTGGAGGCGATGGCTGCCGCCGATCCAGCCTACCTGCCGCAACTGGCGCAGGACAACTACCTGCCGACCGAGCAGCGCCTGTTCGCCGCCTTCGAGCTGCCGCTGGATAAAGTCCGCTACGTGCTGGTGGGCGAGGGACCGTATCCGCGCGCGGAAAGCGCCACCGGCGTCTGCTTCATGGATGGCGCGGTCGGCAGCCTGTGGTCGGCCGACGAAGGCGGCGGACTGGCCAAGCCGGTCAACAAGGCGACCTCGCTGCGCAATTTCATGAAAATGCTGCTGGTGGCCGATGGCCGCCTGGCGCTTGCCAACACCGGCGGCGCGGCGCTGGCCGACATCGCGGCGCAAGCGCGCAGCGGCGAGGGCGTCCAGACGCTGGCCGAGATCCAGCAAAAACTGACGAATAACGGTTTTTTATTATTGAACGCGTCGCTCGTGTTCCGGACCAATGTGGCGCCGGCCAAGGATGCGAAAGCCTGGCTGCCGTTCTTCGAAACGGTGATGCAGGCGCTGGCGCCGACGCGCCCGACGCTGGTGTTATGGGGCAAGATTGCCGAGCAATTGAACCGGCTGCCGGTGGTGCAGGCGCTGCCGCAGATCGCCGCCGAGCACCCCTATAACCTGTCGTTCATCGGCAACCAGGACATGCACGCGCTGTTCGGACCGATGAAACTGTTGCATAAGGCATGAACGACGGACCGGCGGACGAGGCACTGCCCGGCACAGACTTGCAAAGTTTGGTATACTTGACTAAATCGTTCAACTAATCGGAGTTTGGTCAGTTGAAGAGCACGATATTTTAACTCAACCGAGGTTGCGATGCGTCTGACCACAAAAGGCCGTTTTGCAGTGACTGCCATGATCGATCTGGCTTTGCGCCAAGGCAAAGGCCCGGTCACGCTGTCTGGCATTTCGCAGCGCCAGGCGATCTCGCTGTCCTATCTGGAACAACTGTTCGGCAAGCTGCGCCGGCACGAGATCGTCGAATCGATCCGCGGGCCGGGCGGCGGTTACAGCCTGGCGCGCCGCGCCGACAAGGTGACGGTGGCCGACATCATCATCGCCGTCGACGAGCCGCTCGACGCGACCCAGTGCGGCGGCAAGGAAAACTGCCACGGCGCCGACGCCACCACCGGCACGCGCTGCATGACGCACGAGCTGTGGGCAACACTGAATGAAAAAATGGTCGACTACCTGGACTCCGTGTCGCTGCAGGACCTGGTCGATCAACAACGACAAAAGAACGCCGAGCAAAACGTCGTGGTCATGCACCGCAACGCCGTACTCGGCTAAAACAGATACCAGAACCCCTGCTGATTGCATTGGAGTGAATTGATGAATGCCCCTGAAAAAAACGTCGCCCAGGTAGCACCGGTTGAATTCAAGACCGCGCCGCATTTTCCTATCTATATGGATTACTCGGCGACGACGCCGATCGACCCACGCGTGGCCGACCAGATGATTCCTTACCTGCGCGAGCAGTTCGGCAATCCCGCTTCGCGCAGCCACATGTATGGCTGGACCGCGGAGAAGGCGGTGGAAGAGGCGCGCGGCCACGTCGCCGCGCTGGTCAATGCCGATCCGCGCGAAATCATCTGGACGTCCGGCGCGACCGAATCGAACAACCTGGCGCTGAAGGGCGCGGCGCAGTTCTATAAAACCAAGGGCAAGCACATCATCACTGTCAAGACCGAGCACAAATCGGTGCTCGACACGGTGCGCGAGCTGGAACGCGTCGGCTTCGAGGCGACCTACCTGGAACCGCAAGACAATGGCCTGATCACGATCGAGCAGCTGACGGCGGCGATCCGCCCCGACACGATCCTGGTGTCCGTCATGCTGGTCAATAACGAGATCGGCGTGATCCAGCCGATCGACGAAATCGGTACGCTGTGCCGCTCGAAAGGCATCATCTTCCACTGCGACGCCGCGCAGGCGACCGGTAAAGTCGTGATCGACCTGCAAAAGTCGAAAGTCGACCTGATGACGTTTACGGCCCATAAAACCTACGGCCCGAAAGGCGTCGGCGCGCTGTACGTCTGCCGCAAGCCGCGCGTGCGCGTCGAAGCGCAGATGCACGGCGGCGGCCACGAGCGCGGCCTGCGCTCGGGCACCTTGCCGACCCACCAGATCGTCGGCATGGGCGAAGCCTTCCGCATCGCCAAGGACGAGATGGAAGCCGAGATCGGCCGCATCAAGGCCTTGCGCGACCGCCTGGCCGCCGGCCTGCAGGAAATCGAAGAGGTGTATGTCAATGGCGACATGGACCAGCGCGTGCCGCACAACCTGAACGTCAGTTTTAACTATGTCGAAGGCGAATCGCTGATCATGGCCGTCAAGGACCTGGCCGTGTCGTCCGGTTCAGCCTGCACCTCGGCCAGCCTGGAGCCGTCGTACGTGCTGCGCGCCCTGGGCCGCAGCGACGAACTGGCGCACAGCTCGATCCGTTTCACGATCGGCCGTTTTACGACCGAAAAGGATATCGATTTCGCCGTCGAACTGATGAAATCGAAAGTCGGCAAGCTGCGCGAACTGTCGCCGCTGTGGGATATGTTCAAGGAAGGGATCGACATCAATTCGATCCAGTGGGCGGCGCACTAAGAACCAGTCACCGGGCGGCGATCCGCGCGGCGGCGCGCCATTCAAACGAATTTTAAAAGATACAGGAGCATCAAAATGGCTTACTCGGAAAAAGTGTTGGACCACTACGAAAATCCACGCAACGTCGGCGCCTTTGAAAAGGGCGACGAATCGGTCGGTACCGGCATGGTCGGCGCGCCGGCTTGCGGCGACGTCATGAAATTGCAGATCAAGGTCGGCGCCGACGGCCTGATCGAAGATGCGAAATTCAAGACCTACGGCTGCGGTTCGGCGATCGCTTCGTCGTCGCTGGTGACCGAATGGGTCAAAGGCAAGACGCTGGACCAGGCGCTGGCCATCAAGAACACCGCGATCGCCGAGGAACTGGCGCTGCCGCCGGTAAAAATCCACTGCTCGATCCTGGCTGAAGACGCGATCAAGGCGGCGGTGCTGGACTACAAGACCAAACATCCGGTCGCGGCGGCTTAAAGCATGGTTTATTGCCGGCCCGTTCCTGCAAGGGGCGGCCGGCGCGGAGAATTGAATGGCAATCACACTGACCGAAAAAGCGGCCAAGCACATCAACCGTTACATCGAACGGCGCGGCAAGGGCCTCGGCCTGCGCTTTGGCGTGCGCACCACCGGCTGCTCGGGCCTGGCCTACAAGCTGGAATACGTGGACGAAGTGACCGACGAGGACAGCGTGTTCGAATCGCACGGCGTCAAAGTGTTCGTCGATCCGAAAAGCTTGCCGTACATTGACGGCACCGAGCTCGATTTCGCGCGCGAAGGCTTGAACGAAGGTTTTAAGTTCAACAACCCGAACGAGAAAGACGCCTGCGGCTGCGGCGAGAGTTTCCGCATTTAACATCCCCATAAGCATGCGCCACGCTTGTCTGACGAAAGACGGCGGCGCGCAGACAGGTCCATGCAAAACCACTACGAACTTTTCAATTTGCCGCAGCGTTTCGCGGTCGATGCGGGCGCGCTCGACAGCGCCTTTCGCGACGTGCAAGGCCGCGTCCATCCCGACCGGTTCGTCAACGCGACCGACGCCGAAAAGCGCGTCGCGATGCAGTGGGCCACGCGCGCCAACGAAGCCTACCAGACGCTGAAAAATCCGCAGCAGCGCGCGCGCTACCTGTGCGAACTCAATGGCGTCGATTTGCAGACGGAATCGAACACGGCCATGCCGATGGCCTTTCTGATGCAGCAGATGGAGTGGCGCGAAGAGCTGGGCGAGGCGCGCGCGAACAAGGACCTGGACCTGCTCGAAACGCTGGACCGGCAATTGCGCGCCGCGCGCAAGGAACAGCTGGCGCAGATCGAGCTCCACATCGACGCCGGCGATTATCACGCCGCTGCGCAGGGCGTGCGCGCGCTGATGTTCCTCGAAAAATTCGGCGAAGAAGTGCGTTTCGCATTCGAAGCGATCGACGCTTAAAAACGCAGCATCATCCAACAAGAATAGGTTCCACCGATGGCACTACTGCAAATTTCCGAACCCGGCATGTCGACCGCACCGCACCAGCACCGGCTGGCGGTGGGCATCGATCTCGGCACCACCAATTCGCTGGTCGCCACGGTGCGCAACAGCATCCCCGAAGTGCTCAACGACGAAGAAGGCCGCCCTTTGCTGCCGTCCGTGGTGCGCTATCTGTCCAACGGCCATGCCAACATCGGCTACAAGGCGCAAGCCGCGCAGACCACCGACCCGAAAAACACGATCGTCTCCGTCAAGCGTTTCATGGGACGCGGCCTGAAGGACATCGCCTACGCGGAAAACCTGCCGTACGATTTCCAGGATGCGCCGGGCATGGTGCAATTGAAAACCGTCGCCGGCGTGAAAAGCCCGGTCGAGATCTCGGCGCAGATCCTCGCGACCTTGCGCCAGCGTGCCGAGGATTCGCTCGGCGACGACCTGGTCGGCGCCGTCATCACCGTACCCGCCTATTTCGACGACGCGCAGCGGCAGGCGACCAAGGATGCGGCGCAACTGGCCGGCCTGAACGTGCTGCGCCTGCTGAGCGAGCCGACCGCCGCGGCCATCGCGTACGGCCTGGACAACGGTTCCGAGGGGACGTTTGCCGTCTACGACCTGGGCGGCGGCACCTTCGACATTTCGATTCTTAAATTGAGCAAGGGCGTGTTCGAAGTGCTGTCCACCGGCGGCGATTCCGCGCTGGGCGGCGACGATTTCGACCACCGCCTGTTCTGCTGGATCCACGAGCAGGAAAAACTGGCGCCGCTGTCCGACGAGGACACGGCGATCCTGATGGTGAAGGCGCGCGAAGCGAAGGAATTATTGTCGACCAAGTCCGAAGTGACGGTCGACGCCTTCCTCAATTCGGGCGAGGAAGTGCACCTGCGCGTGACTGCCGAAACCTTCGCCGACATGACGAAACACCTGGTCGCGAAAACGATGAACGCGATCCGCAAGGCGCTGCGCGACGCCGAAGTCGATGCCGACGATGTCGACGGCGTCGTCATGGTCGGCGGCGCGACGCGCATGCCGCACGTGCAGCGCGCCGTCAGCGAATATTTCCACACGATCCCGCACGCGAACATCGACCCGGACAAGGTCGTCGCGCTGGGCGCGGCCGTGCAGGCGAATCTGTTGGCCGGCAACCGCGCGCCGGGCGACGACTGGCTGCTGCTGGACGTCATCCCGCTGTCGCTCGGCATCGAGACGATGGGCGGCCTGGTCGAAAAGATCATCCCGCGCAATTCGACGATCCCGTGCGCGCGTGCGCAGGAATTCACGACGTTCAAGGATGGCCAGACCGCCCTGGCCGTGCACGTGCTGCAAGGCGAGCGCGAACTGGTGTCCGATTGCCGTTCGCTGGCGCGTTTTGAATTGCGCGGCATTCCGCCGATGGCGGCCGGCGCGGCGCGCATCCGTATTACTTACCAGGTCGACGCCGACGGTTTGTTGTCCGTCTCGGCGCGCGAACTGCGCTCCGGCGTGGAAGCGGCGATCACCGTCAAGCCGGCCTACGGCCTGTCGGACGACGAGGTGGCGCGCATGCTGCAGGATTCGTACAAATCGGCCGACGTCGACATGATCGCCCGCGCGCTGCGCGAAGAGCAGGTCGAGGCCGAGCGTATTTTATTGGCGACGCAGTCGGCGCTGGACGAAGACAGTTCGCTGCTGTCGGAGGAAGAGCGCGCCGAAGTGGCGGCGCTGATGGACAAGACGCGCGACGTACTGGCGCAGTCGGCGGCCGGCACGGTCGACCACAGCGCGATCAAGCTGGCGGTCGAAGCGCTGGCCAACGGCACCGAAGAATTCGCATCGCGCCGCATGGACCGCAGCGTGCGCAGCGCACTGGCCGGCAAGACGCTGGACCAAGTGGTGTAATTTACTGTCATTCCCGCGCAGGCGGGAATCCATAGCACGTTAGTTCAGCCAGTTCATCATGCGTTTCCCGTGTCCCGTACGTTTTCTTCGTGCGGAGGAGGCTAAGCCACGGTGCCATGGGTCCCCGCCTTCGCGGGGACGACAGAAGTTTTCAAGGTTGTGTAAGTCATATCAAATACAGAGGTATCAAGTGCCGCAAATCGTATTCCTGCCCCACCCGAAGCTGTGCCCCGAGGGCGCCGTCGTCGAAGCCCCAGCCGGCAAGACCCTGTGCGACGTCATGCTGGACAATGACATCCGCATCGAGCACGCCTGCGAAAAATCGTGCGCCTGCACCACCTGCCACGTGCTGGTGCGCGAAGGTTTCAATTCGCTCAGCGAAGCCAGCGAAACCGAAGAAGACTTGCTCGACAAGGCATGGGGCCTGGAGGCCGTATCGCGCCTGTCGTGCCAGGCCATGGTGGCCGACGAAGACCTGGTGATCGAGATTCCGAAGTACACGATCAACCACGCCAGCGAAGGCGGACATTGAGGAGCCATGATGAAATGGAGTGACATCTCGGCCATCGCCGAAGCGCTGTACGACAAATACCCGGACATCGATCCGCTGACGATCCGTTTCACGGACCTGCACAACTGGGTGGTGGACCTGGACGGTTTCGACGACGACCATACGCGCGGCGGCGAAAAGGTGCTGGAAGCGATCCAGCAGGCGTGGATCGATGAAGCGCAATAAGGCCGCGGCCGGCAGCGGCACGCCGGCACCCACCATCACCACCGACGCGACACCAGAGATCAAGCCCGGCCAGTCGGTCGCGCTGCTGCAGGAATTGCACATCCTGACGCGCGACGGCAAGTTGAACCAGGACAGCCGGCGCAAACTCAAACAGGTCTACCACCTGTACCAGTTCATCGAACCGCTGCTGAAGGAAGTGCAGGCTGAACACCCGGGCGTGTCGCTGGTCGACCACGGCGCCGGCAAGTCCTACCTCGGCTTCATCCTTTACGACCTGTTCTTCAAGAACCTGGATGACGGCTCGCACATCTACGGCATCGAAACGCGCGCCGAACTGGTCGCGAAGTCGCAGGAGCTGGCCGCCAAATTCAACTTCCCCGGCATGTCTTTCCTGCCATTGTCCGTGGCCGAATCGACCGAATCGAAGGAATTGCCGGAACAGATCGACATCGTCACCGCGCTGCACGCCTGTAACACGGCGACCGACGACGCGATCGCTTTCGCGCTGAAGAAGAAGGCGAAGTTCATGGTGCTGGTGCCGTGCTGCCAGGCCGAAGTCGCGTCGGTGCTGAAGAAGAACAAGGGCAAGACGCTGGCGAAAAGCGCGCTGACGGAAATCTGGCGCCATCCGCTGCACACGCGCGAATTCGGCAGCCAGATCACGAACGTGCTGCGCTGCCTGCAACTGGAAGCGCACGGCTACCAGGTCAACGTGACGGAGCTGGTCGGCTGGGAGCACTCGATGAAAAATGAACTGATCATCGCCAGCTATAAAAACCTGCCGCGCCGCCGTCCGACCGAACGCCTGCAGGAAGTGCTGGAGACGCTGGGCCTGGAAGAGATGGGCAACCGTTTCTTTGCCGGCGAACTGGCCAAGGCCGAAGCCGCGGCAGTTTAATAAAAATACGATACTTATTTATGACCGATACCGATTCCACCATCCGCCTGGCCAAGCACCTGGCCGACACCTTGCCTTGTTCGCGCCGCGAGGCCGAACTGTACATCGAGGGCGGATTCGTGCGTGTCGATGGTGAACTGGTGGAAGAGCCGGGCGCGCGCGTGACGCCGCAACAGAAGGTCGAACTGGCGCCGGATGCGACGCTGCTGGAAATCGTGCCGGTGACGATTTTATTGAACAAGCCGGCCGGCCAGAACGCGGGTATCGGCAGCGGGGGCGTGCCGGCGCTGGCCGCCGTCGGCGCATCGACGCTGACGGAGACGGCGCGCGGCGCGCGTTTCCTGAAGCGTCACGTGACGAACCAGGAACTGGTCGCGCCGCTCGAAGCGATGGCCAGCGGGCTGGTCGTCTACACGCAGGATTTCCGCGTCGCGCGCAAACTGGGGGAAGGGCTGGAACAGGAAATCATCGTCGAAGTGGACGGCACGATAGCCGACAACGGCCTGGCGCTGCTCAATCACGGCCTGCCATATAACGGCAAGGCGCTGCCGCCGATCAAGGTCAGCTGGCAAAACGAAAAGCGCCTGCGCTTTGCGCTGAAGGCGCCGAAACCGGGACAGATCGAACACATGTGCAAGATGGTCGGATTGACCGTGGTGACCATGAAGCGCATCCGCATCGGCCGCATCGCCATGTCCAGTTTGCCGGTGGGCGAATGGCGCTATCTGACTGAGTACGAGAAGTTTTAAGAAAACCGGGGAAGGACGGGGACGCCGAGTCCACGTTTTCTGAAAAACATTTCTTGAAAAACGTGGACTCGGCGTCCCCGTTTGTCCCGAATTTTTAAACTGCTGCCGGCGCTGCTTAATACCAAAATCAGATGCAAAACCTGGGGTCAGACCCATGGGTCTGACCCCGGCTTCTGCACTTGATTTAAGTCTTTTTCTTTTCCGGCTTCGGCAGTTGCAGCAACCGGGTGCCGGCTACTTTGTCGTGCAGGAATTGCCGGTCTTTGTCGAGAAAGGCGGTCGCGGCCCAGGCCAGGATGCCGGCGCCGATCGCGCCCAGCGCCTGCCATTTGCTCAGCCCCAGCGCATAGTCGACCATGGCGGCGGGCAAGATCCACATCCAGCTCAATACATACCGCAGCGCCGCGATTTTCAACGGTACGTGGGCGTGGCCGGGCATGACGAGCTTGATGCGCCAGGTGCGCATCGCCAGCGTCTGTCCTTCGCGGTTCCATTGGTGAATAAAGTAGGCGCCGAGCACCAGGAAGGTCAGCGCTTGGCGCATGTGCTCGGCCAGTGGCGTGTGGCTCGCCTGCAGCGCCACTTCCAGCACCAGCAGCGGCAGGAACAGTACCGCCAGCCCCAGCAGCATTTCATAAACCATCGAGATCAGGCGGCGTTGAACAGTAGGGGGGAAGTAAGCGACTGGCGGGGAACTATTTGACATTAGTTGGTGCAACCGGGCTGGCCGGGGTGGCGGTGGAGGGGGCGCCGCCCGACGCGGCCGGCGCGCCGGCGGCCGGCGTGACGGAGACCGCCGGCGGCGCGCTGGCGCCAGCAACGGCGCCGGACGCGGCAGGAGCGGCGGCGGCAACCGGCGCCGGCAGCGGCGGGCGCAGCGATTTGACGGGTTGCACCGTCGGAATCTTGCTTTGCGCCGGCGTCGGCGGATTGGCTACCTGTTTTTTCGGCGGAGACTTGTCGGCCAGCTTTTTCTTTTGATCTTCAGGCAATTGCTGGTATTGCTGCCACTGGGCCGATTTCTGGCTGGGCGTGATTTTCTGCGTGCGCGCGTAATTTTCGCGCACCATGCGGCGCTGTTCCGGCGTCATCCGCACCCAGTCGCGCATGCGCTCGTGCATGCGCTGCTGTTCTTCCGGGTTCATCGCCGAAAACCGGCTGGCGATTTCCAGCCATTTCTTTTTGCGCAAACCTTCCAGCTTGTCCCATTCGGACAGCAGCGGTTCAAGCGCGCGCTGTTGAATCGGCGTCAAGTCTTTCCACAACGGTTTTTCAGGCGTGGCGGGCGTCGCTATCGCATGCTTACCGGCAACAGCTTTGACGCTGCTGGCGGCGGCCGGGGCGGAAGAGGGCGCCGCCGTGGCACTGGCACTGGCGGCCGGCGGCGCGGCCGGCTGCTGGGCGCCCACCCACGATGCGGTGGCCAGGCCCAGCGCGGCCAGCGCGCCGCGCCGTGCCCGCATGAAGGTAGGAACGCCGTAACGCGCCATCCTTATTGCTCGCGATTCTCAAGGTAGGCGTTGAAGCCATGGTCCAGGTAGGCCGACAGCGGCAATTCGTCCGACAGCACGGCGGCATCGAGTTCAGCCAGCTCGGCGATGCGCTGCTGCTGTTCGTACTGGTAAACGCCGATCATGCCGGCCACCAGCACGAGTAATGGAATCGCCACGCTCATGCGGTTGATCCACGCGAACGGTTGCGAGAAGAAACCGCTGCCGCCGGCGTTCGTCGCCAGTTGGCTGGCGCTGACGCGCACCGGCACGTGCGCCTTCTTGCGCGCCATGGCTGCCTGGCGCGCCGCGGCCAGGCGCTGCGTGGTCGAAGCCGGCAAATCGTCCAGCTTTTCATTGAGCGCGTGGCGCACTTTGTAAGCGAAATTCAGATCTTCGGTATTCATAATTTAATCCCCTTGGCTTTGAGCGATTCAGCGAGAGTGTGCGTTGCTCGTGAACAATGCGTTTTCACGCTCCCTTCGGAACATCCCATCGCTTCGGCGGTTTCGGCCACATCCATATCTTGCCAGTAACGCATGAGGAAGGCTTCCCGTTGACGCGCCGGCAGTTTTTGTACCTCGGCATCGATGGCGTTGAGCACCTGCATGCGCTCGACCTGGTCGGCGCTGGACTCGGCCGCCTGGGTTCCCTGCTCGGCCTCGTAGGATTCCAGTATATCAAAGTCGCCCTGGTCGTCGCCGCTCGGACTCATGCCGGAAAACAGGCTGACCCAGGTATTGCGCACCTTTTCCCTGCGGAAATAATCGAGGATGGTGTTTTGCAGGATGCGCTGGAACAGCATCGGCAATTCGGCGGCCGGCTTGTCGCCGTATTTTTCCGCCAATTTGATCATCGCATCCTGTACGATATCGAGCGCGCTTTCATCCTTGCGCACCGCGTACACCGCTTGCTTATAGGCGCGCCGCTCGACGTTTTCGAGAAAGTCGGATAATTCTTTGTCTGTTGCCATGCGGTCGAGGAGCGTGCTGCCGGGAGGTACTGGTTAGTGGAGTGCGGCCACCGGGGCCAGATGGTGCGGTGCCGCATCGTGCGGCCAGTGCGCATCCTACCAAAATATGGGTGTTTCTGCATGATTTTAGCGGTGAACGCTACCGAAAAGCGGCCGATATGCACTTTTCGGATACGGTCTATGCATTTTTTCAATAATTTTCCTTGATCTAAGTGATGCATCGTAGTACCGTATAGGACGCTTTGCACACCACGAAGCTCTTGGTTTTACCCGGCAGGCACACAAGGCCGCCAACGGTAACTCTCGCTTTCATTTGTCAGCAGTTTGTTCTAACCCGTGCCACAAGCGCGAGAAGTACGCATAGCCGCTACAGAAACTCCAGCCGAACGAGTTGCGTCGAGCGACGTTTTGCACCTTATCTATGGTTAAGGGAAGAAACGCCGTCAGCGCATGATAAAGGGACGCTGGTCGCACTGTGGCGCGACGCCTATTTCGCCAGGGAAGAGCATCCGATCAATCTCCTATGGACCTTGAAAGGAATGTTTTATTATGAGTACCGAAGCAGCAGCACCCATCACCGGCGCGGAAATACTGGTCAAATGTCTGGCAGAGGAAGGCGTCGAGCACGTCTTTGGCTATCCAGGCGGAGCCGTCCTGTATATCTATGACGCGATCTTCAAGCAAGACAAATTCCAACACATCCTGGTACGCCACGAACAAGCCGCGATTCACGCAGCCGACGCCTATTCGCGCAGCTCGCAAAAAGTCGGCGTGGCCCTGGTGACTTCGGGTCCCGGCGTGACCAATGCCGTTACCGGCCTGTCGACCGCCTACATGGATTCGATCCCGATGGTCGTCATTTCCGGCCAGGTGCCGAGCTATGCGATCGGCCAGGACGCCTTCCAGGAATGCGACACCGTCGGCATCACGCGCCCGGTCGTCAAGCACAACTTCCTGGTCAAGGATGTCAAGGACCTGGCGGAAACCGTCAAAAAAGCATTCTATATCGCCCGTACCGGCCGTCCCGGTCCCGTGCTGGTCGATATCCCCAAAGACATCAGCATGCACAAGGCGCCGTATTCCTATCCCAAGGAAGTCGAGATGCGCTCGTACAAGCCGGTGGACAAGGGCCATTCGGGCCAGATCCGCAAGGCTGTCCAATTGTTGCTGCAAGCCGAACGCCCGATGATCTATACCGGCGGCGGCGTGATCCTGGCCAATGCCTCGCCCGAGCTGAACAAGCTGGTCGACAAGCTCGGCTTCCCGGTCACGAACACCTTGATGGGCCTGGGCGCCTACCGCTCGTCGGACGAGAAATTCGTCGGCATGCCGGGCATGCACGGCACCTATGAAGCGAACATGGCGATGCAGAATTGCGACGTCCTGATCGCCATCGGCGCGCGTTTCGACGACCGCGTGATCGGCAACCCGAAACACTTCGCGACCAATCCGCGCAAGATCATCCACGTCGACATCGACCCATCGTCGATCTCGAAGCGTGTCAAAGTCGACATTCCTATCGTCGGCAACGTCAAGGATGTGCTGGTCGAATTCCTGGCCCAGCTGGATGCGGCCGAGCAGAAGCCGAACGCGTCCGCGCTGAAGAGCTGGTGGAGCCAGATCAACGAATGGCGCGGCAAGGATTGCCTGAAGTATCCGACTTCGGACCTGGTCATCAAGCCGCAACACGTCGTCGAAAAATTGTGGGAAGTCACGCGCGGCGACGCCTTTATTACGTCCGACGTCGGCCAGCACCAGATGTGGGCGGCGCAGTACTATAAATTCGACAAGCCGCGCCGCTGGTGCAATTCCGGCGGCCTGGGCACGATGGGCGTCGGCTTGCCGTACGCCATGGGCGTGCAGATGGCCAATCCTGACGCGACCGTCGCCTGCATCACCGGCGAAGGCTCGATCCAGATGAACATCCAGGAATTGGCGACCTGCAAGCAGTATCACTTGACGCCGAAGATCATCCTGCTGAACAACCGCTTCCTGGGCATGGTTCGCCAGTGGCAACAGATTGACTACGGTTCGCGCTATTCCGAGTCGTACATGGATTCGCTGCCGGACTTCGAAAAGCTGGCCGAGGCCTATGGCCACGTCGGCATGCGCATCGAAAAACCGAGCGACGTTGAAAATGCGTTGAAGGATGCGTTCGCGATGAAAGATAAACTGGTCTTCATGAATTTCATTACCGACCAGAGTGAAAATGTGTGGCCGATGGTGAAGGCGGGCAAGGGCCTCTCCGAAATGCTGCTGGGCTCGGAGGATCTGTAATGCGCCATATTATTTCTGTCCTGCTGGAAAACGAAGCCGGCGCGCTGTCGCGCGTGGTAGGCCTGTTCTCGGCCCGCGGCTACAACATTGAAACGCTCACCGTGGCGCCGACCGAAGATGCGACGCTGTCGCGCATGACGATCGTCACCAGCGGCTCGGACGACATCATCGAGCAGATCACCAAGCACTTGAACCGCCTGATCGAAGTGGTGAAAGTGGTCGACCTGACCGAAGGCCAGCACATCGAGCGCGAGCTGATGCTGATCAAGGTGCGCGCCGTGGGCAAGGAACGCGAAGAAATGAAGCGCACCGCCGACATCTTCCGCGGCCGCATCATCGACGTCACTGAAAAGACTTATACCATCGAGCTGACGGGCGCCAAGACCAAGCTGGACGCCTTCATCGATGCGATCGACCGCACCTCCATCCTGGAAACCGTCCGTACCGGCGGCTCGGGCATAGGTCGCGGCGAGCGCATCCTCAAAGTGTAAGTACCGTACATACCAGTACAAACCGAATCAACATACAAAATTACAGGAATTATCATGAAAGTTTTCTACGACAAAGACGCCGACCTCTCCCTGATCAAGGGTAAAAACGTCGCCATCATCGGTTACGGTTCGCAAGGCCACGCCCACGCGCAAAACCTGAGCGACTCCGGCGTCAACGTCACCGTCGGCCTGCGCAAAGGCGGCGCTTCGTGGACCAAGGTTGAACAGGCTGGCCTGAAAGTGGCGGAAGTCAATGACGCGGTCAAGGCCGCCGACATCATCATGATCCTGCTGCCGGACGAAAACATCGCCCAGGTCTACAACGAAAACGTCGCACCGAACGCCAAGCAGGGCGCTGTGCTGGCCTTCGCGCACGGCTTCAACGTGCACTACGGTCAAGTCGTGCCACGCGCCGACCTGGACGTGATCATGATCGCTCCAAAAGCGCCAGGCCACACCGTGCGCGGCACCTACACCCAGGGTGGCGGCGTGCCTCACCTGATCGCCGTGTACCAGGACAAGTCCGGCACCGCCCGTGACATCGCCCTGTCGTACGCTTCGGCCAACGGCGGCGGCCGTGCCGGCATCATCGAAACCAACTTCCGCGAAGAAACCGAGACCGACCTGTTCGGCGAACAGGCTGTCCTGTGCGGCGGCGCCGTGGAACTGATCAAGGCTGGTTTCGAAACCCTGACCGAAGCTGGCTATGCTCCGGAAATGGCGTACTTCGAGTGCCTGCACGAACTGAAACTGATCGTCGACCTGATCTATGAAGGCGGCATCGCCAACATGAACTACTCGATCTCGAACAACGCCGAATACGGCGAGTACGTGAC
>JAZJZT010000019.1:0-80768 GCA_040389645.1 Pseudomonadota bacterium
ACTACTCTGGCAGAGGCCACTCACTACGTACAGACGGTGCAGGGAAGACGCTTACTGGGAAATTACGGTACGTAGCTTGGCAATACGACACACACTAGGCCAAGCATGACAAACAAACTCCTTATTTTAGACCTTGACGAAACCCTAGTGCATGCGACCACTGAGCAGCTCGCACGCACAGCGGATTTTGAATTCAAACCGTATTTCGTTTACAAGCGCCCCTTTTATTTTGAGCTTCTTTCCTCTGCATAGCCTTTCTACGATTTTGCTGTCTGGTCATCGTCCTCACGGGAATATGTTGATGCAGTTGTGGCAGAGATTTTTTCCGGTTTTGATGTGAAGTTTTCTTGGGCAGTAGAGCGTTGTATTCAACGTGTGGATGCGCAGTCCAACGGCTACGTGTATATCAAAGACCTTCGGCGGGTGCAGAGTCATGGTTATCCGGTAGAACGCATCACCATCCTTGACGATTCCCCGGAAAAAATAGCTCGTCAACCTCGAAATCATCTCAAGGTCAAACCCTATTATGGTTTGGAGGGCGACCGAGAACTGCTTGCAATCGCCGAAGAATTGGTTGGTCGTTCAAAAAAATAATCCGACCCGACCGGCGGCTTCGGGGCGTAAGCGGACGATCAGCCAAGATGGCATCACTGCTTCCTTGATAGAACGCTACGCTAGCCATTAAATAGATAAAAAAACAGACAGTAAAAAAAATATTAATCACTGCTGCCATAATGTTGTCACCAAATTATGGTCGAAGCCATTCTCTGCCTTCGCGCGGCGATCGACAGCATGCTCGACGACAAAGTATTGGCGTGCAGCCACGTGATGCTCGCATTCCTGAACGGCATGCAGGCGTCGTTCGATGTGATTGAGATACGTTCTTGACGTCTGCGTCGATCGAAATAACAGGTATCGATCTAACACCGCATTTGCATTGCTGCCGCTCCCGCCTATGCTGCTATCAGTGCTATCACTTAATGAGGTGCCTCATGCCCCAACTCCTGGTTCGTGATCTGGAAGAAGAAGTCGTTGAAGCCCTGAAGCGTTCGGCGGCGGCCCATGGCCGCAGTGCAGAAGCCGAACACCGCGAGATCCTGCGCATTCACCTGCTGTCACATCCCAAAAAACGCTCGTTCAAGGAAGTGCTGGCCGACATGCCGTACTTCGATGACGATGCGCTGTTTGATGTGCGGTAAGGGGATTTATGTACCTTATCGACACAAATGTCATCTCCGAATACCGCAAGGGCACCCGTGCCAACCCTGGCGTGCTACAGTTTTTCGCTGCCACCCAGAGCAACTCCATCTTCCTGCCCGCCCAGGTGATCGGTGAGATCCAGGCTGGCATCGCAAAGCTTCGCCGGGAAAAAAGCGAACAGGCGAAGGATCGCGCCGACGCCTATGAACTTTGGCTGGACGGATTGCTTGCTGCTTTCGGTGACCGCATCCTGCATTTCGACACCGAGGCGGCACGCGTGTGGGGCATCCTGCTGTCGAATGAGAAAAAAGACCCGCATACGATCGACAAACAGATCGCCGCGATTGCTTTGGTAAACGATCTGGTGGTGGTCACGCGGAACAAGGACGAGGCGTTCTCGTGCATCTCGAATATGAGGGTGCTCAACCCATTTAGCGGCGGCTAAGTTGATCCCGAAAACAGTCAGAATGCTTACGATAACCGGTACTGCGAGTTAGACATCGCCACCAGATAATGCCAAGTGAAAATATCAGTCTTGTCATGCCATAGTGGCGTATGATTTCTTAATACATTGCCATGCATCCACAGGCCGCCACAGATGGTGGTCAAGTGTCCGATGGCGCCGGCAATACAGGATGCATCGCTCGCTGTGGAGAAAAAACATGCTGGCCGCCCAGGAACCGGATAACGAAGCCGCGCGCATCGATGCCCTGAACGCGCTGAACTTGCTCAATTCGTCCCCGGGCGAACGCTTCGACCGCCTGACACGACTGGCCAAGCGCCTGTTCAACGTGCCGGTCGCCAAGGTCAGCCTGGTCGCATCCGATACGGTGTTCGCGCTATCGTGCGCCGGTCCCGTTCCAGCGCCGGTTCCGCGCGAATTGTCCTTTTGCTCGCACACGATACTGGGCGACGATATCTTGGTGGTGCCGGATGCCCGGCTCGACGAGCGGTTTCACAATAGCCCGTTCGTGACGGGCGAACCATATATCCGCTTTTATGCCGGCTGCCCGTTGGCGGTGCCGAACGGATGCAAGCTGGGTACGCTGTGCCTGATCGATACGGTGCCGCGCGATTTCGATGAGGAAGACTTTCGCCTGCTGCGCGACTTGGCGGCAATGGTCGAGCACGAACTGGCCGCGGTCCAGATGGCGACCATGGACGATCTGACCAAACTGTCGAACCGGCGCGGCTTCGAGATGCTGAGCCAGCAGGCGATCCACGTCTGCAGGCGGCTCGACAAATCGGCGGCATTGCTGTTTTTCGATTTGAACCATTTTAAATCGATCAACGACACTTACGGCCACGCCGAGGGCGACCGGGCACTGACCGTTTTTTCGGAAGTGCTGCGCAAGGTGTTTCGCAACAGCGACTTGATCGGCCGCCTGGGCGGCGACGAATTCGTCACCTTGTTGATCAATTCAAACCGGCTGGAAACCGAGGCGGCGCTTGAGCGGCTGCGCTGGGCGGTCGCCGCCCGCAACACCGAGGATCAGCGCGGCTACGATATCTGTTTCAGTGTCGGACAGGTCGATTTCGATCCAGCCAGGCATGAATCGATCACGCAGATGCTGGCGGAAGGAGACACCGAAATGTATCGCAACAAGCTGGCGCTGAAAGCCGAGGCCGCGCCGCATTGATCGCAGCCTTAAAAACACTGCGATGAATCCTCGCCGCCAGCCAATCTATGATTTACCTTCCAACGCAAGCAGCAGTTTTTTCGCATCCAGTCCCCCGGCAAATCCGGTCAGTTCGCCGGAAGCGCCGATGACGCGGTGGCAAGGAGCGATGATGGAGATCGGATTTCTTCCATTGGCCGCGCCGACCGCCCTCACCGCTTTTATATTGCCAATCTGCCGCGCGATATCGCTGTAGCTGCGGGTTTCTCCGAACGGAATCGTCAGCAGCGCCGCCCATACCTTTTGTTGAAATTCAGTACCGGCGAAATCGAGTTCGATATCGAAGCGGTTTCTTTTGCCGCAAAAATATTCATTCAATTGCCGCTCCACTTCCAGCAGCACCGGGCTGTCGTTATCCTCAACCATGGCGCCAAGGCGTACCCTTCCCGGCCTGTCGTTTTCCCACAGAATTGCGGAAAGCTTTGAACCGCTGGCGACCAGTTTCAGCTGGCCGACCGGGGAATCCATCACTTTGAATACATGGGACATTTTCCGCTTTCTTCCAATATTAAAACGCCGGCCGCCACCGGTTTTGGCTGGTTGCCGGGAACGTAGCGGTCGCGCAGTTTCATGAACGGCGTTTCCACCACGGCATATAAAAGCCAGCCGCCGGCCAGGCTGACTGCCACCATGATGGCGACGCCGCTCCAGGAGGCGGACGCGATGCCGCGTTCCATCAATTCCGGCTTGAGCAGCAGGCATAATTGTTTATGCGTCAGGTAGACCGCATACGACCATAGCGCCAGGCTGGCGGCGCCGGGCACGCGCGTTTTCTGCAGCAGCGAACCGGGGCTGAGCGCGGCGACCAGCAGCAGCGTGCAAGCCAGCGCCAGCAAGGGATAACCCCAGACCGTCATGCTGTAACCGTAATGGTCTTCCAGGAATAGATACCAGCTCAGCGCGCCCACCAGCAGGCCGGCCAGCAGTGTCCAGTTACCTTTCGAGGTGATGCGCACCCACGCACCGCCATGGTAATTCTTCAGCAGCGCCAGCGCCACGCCGGCCACCAGTTCATCGAAACGGCACAGCGATGAATAATAAATCAGCGTGTAATAGTGATAGCCGCCTCCGTCGTCCGCGACTTCGGTTTGCCAAAGATAGCTGCGGATCGCCATGCCGGCCGCGAAGCTGGCGCCGACCGCGAGCCAGGCCCACAACAGGGACTTGCGGCAGGCGGCGATCAAGAGCGCGGCGGCCGGCAGCAATATATAAAACTGTTCTTCGACGCATAGCGACCAGGCGTGCGAAAACGCGGTGCCTGGCATCAGGCTGATATTCTGCGTAAAAGTGACAAATTTCCATAGCGGCGGCAACGTCAACCCGGCACGAAAATAGGGCCAGCAGGCGTACAGCGCCAGCACGACATAGAAATTGGGCAGCGTGCGCAACAGGCGCCGCGCATAAAAACGCTGCAGCGAAAAACCTTCGGGACTGCGCAGCGCTGCAAAGATCTGGTTGCCGATCAAATAGCCGGACAGCGCGAAAAACAGGTCGACGCCGACCCATCCGATTTCGCCCATAAAGCCGAACGGCGCGTCCCGGCTTACGAAGAGCACGTAATGGTTCATGAAGACGAGCACGATGGCCAGGGCGCGCAGCGTGTCCAGGCCGTGCACGCGTTTTGTCGGTATGGGATTCATGCGGCATTTTAACTGGAGCGTCGCGCAATCCCCGCTAGAATATCGGCCAATCTATCTCCGGGGACCAGCATGACCGACGCCAGCGCACTGCATTTTAAATCCGTTAACTATACCGGCCAGGGCACCGGCCTGCGCCTGATCATTCTCGGTGCGGTGCACGGCAATGAAACCTGCGGCACCCAGGGCATTCTGCGCGTGATGTCTGAACTCGACGGCGGCGCACTGCGCATCGCCCATGGCAGCGTGACCTTCGTGCCGGTCGCCAATCCGCTGGCCTATGCCCGCGGAGAACGCGCCGGCCAGCGCAACCTGAACCGCAACCTGTTCCCGAACGATGCGCCGCAGGATTTCGAAGACCGCGTCGCCAACTGGCTTTGCCCGCTGCTGAGCCAACACGATGTATTGCTGGACTTGCACTCGTTCGGCGCCGAGGGCGAACCGTTCGTCATGGTCGGGCCGCGCAACAACGATGGCCCATTACAACCGTTCCGGCACGAAGAACAGGAACGCGCGCTGGCGAGGCGGCTCGGCGTGCGCCGCTTCGTCGACGGCTGGCTGGCGACTTATGGCGCCGGCGTGCAGCGCCGCCTGCGCGGCGATGCGCAACTGGAAACGGTGCTGCGCTACGGCATCGGCACCACCGAATACATGCGCTCGACCGGCGGTTACGCGCTGACGCTGGAATGCGGCCAGCATGACGATCCGCAAGCGCCGCAAGTGGCGTATCTCGCCATCATGAACACGCTCGCCTTCCTCGGCCTGATCGACGCGCCGTCGCCGCAAGCGGTGCCGCAAAATCAAATCGAAGCGCTCAGCATGGTCGAGGTGCACGACAAGCGGCATGCAGGCGATACCTTCAGCCGCGACTGGTCCAGCTTCGACCGTCTGCGGCAAGGCGACGAAATCGGCCGCCGCGCCGATGGCACGCCGGTGCTGGCGGAACATGACAGCGTCATGCTATTTCCGGACAGCAAGGCGGACGCGAACCACGAGTGGTTTTATCTGGCCCAGGCCAATCCCGGCTTTTAAGCTTCGCCGCCGCGACGCTTTCGGCACCGATAAACAATGTGTGGTTTGCATGCAATTGTTGGCTGGCATAGTGTTTCCTCAAGGGATACAATCGCTGGCAGGAGAACAACATGCACATGCGGCTGTTACTGCCCCTGGCAGGTGCGACAATCATGGGCCTAGCCTGGCAGGCTCAGGCGCAGACCTATACTGTGCGCATCCAGGCGCAGGAAAGCATTCCGCCGAAATGGATGTCGCGCGAAGGCCGCCCTGACGGCCTGTGCCCGGAGATCGTGGCCGCCATCGAAAAGAGCGAGCCGCGCCTGAAATTCAGCGGGCTCGATGATTACCGTTCTGTACCCGTGATCGAGCAGGGACTGGAATCGGGTAGCCTGGGCGCCGCCTGCGCGCTGCTGGATACGGAACGGCGCCGCAAGATCGCCACCGTGGCGGGCAAGCCGCTGTATATCGTCAAGCACCGCCTGGCCGCGGCGGCTACCGACAAGGCCGTCGTCGATACGATCGACGACCTGGTGCGCCTGAAACCCTTGATCAGCACCTCACGCGGCGCCGCCTATACCGACCAGTTGCGCGCGCTGGGGCTGGATGTCGATGAAAGCACCGGCGACAACCTGACTAACCTGAAGAAAATCATCGCCGGCCACGGCCGCTTCCTCTACATGAATGAATTGACGCTGGCCTGGATCATTCGCGAAAACCGGCTGCAGGACAAGGTGCGTATCCTGCCGGCCGTGCTGAAGGAAGAACCGATCTATTTCTGGATGAGCAAGAAGGCCGATCCGAACGCGGTTCAACTGGTGCACCAGGCGCTGATCAAATTGAAGAACAATGGCGAGCTGGCGCGCATCTATGATCGCTGGGGCAACGAAAAGGCGGTCGTTCCCTAGTGTGGCGAGACCAGCTTCAGGCCGAGGATGCCGGTCGTGATCATCGTCACGCACAGCATGCGCGCCACGCCGGCTGGCTCGCCGAGCACGAGGATGCCGAAGATCACCGTGCCGACGGTGCCGATGCCGGTCCACACAGCGTATGCCGTGCCCAGAGGCAAATCACGCAACGCCAGCCCCAGCATGCCGACACTGCAGGCCATCGACAACAAGGTCAGCACGGACGGCACCAGCTTCGTGAATCCCATCGTGTATTTCAATCCGACCGCCCAACCCACTTCCAGCAAACCTGCAACAAACAGAATCAGCCACGCCATCGTTTCTCCTTGATAGACAGGGTCGTCCCCGCCAGCCATTGCGATAACGGGGTCGTCCCCGAGGCGGCAGTATATCATTGCGAGAATTTCCATTTATCAAGGAGCCATTATGTTGCTGTTAGCGCAAATCGCCACCGCACTGGTGCTGCTGGTACACGTGTATATCGTGCTGCTCGAAACGGTGCTGTTCCGCACGCGCGGGCGCCGCGTGTTCGGCCTGACGGCCGACAAGGCCGAGATCATGCAGCCGGCCATGTCGAACCAGGGGTGTTATAACGGCTTCCTGGTGGCGGCGCTGGCGCTCGGCTTCCTGCATCCGGACCCGGCCATCGCCCGCGCGTTTTCCGTGTTCGGCCTGTGCTGCGTGGCCGTGGCCGGGCTGTGGGGCGCGGTCACCGTCAAGCCATCGATCCTGTTCATCCAGACCGTGCCGGCCGCCATCGCGCTGGGCTTGCTGTACCTGGCCTGATTGCCTAGCCCTTTCCTGTGTCGCGGCGGCCGTTTTATGCGGCCGCCAGCACGCTTTTCATTTATATCGTACTATACCGATACTGATATCGGAAAAGACCGATATTAACATCGCAAAAACCCAATATGATTACTTCCATCGACGTCGACGCGATCCACAAGGCACTGGCCAACCCGGTGCGGCGCCAGATCCTGGCCTGGCTCAAGGAGCCGGACCTGTACTTCGCCGACCAGGCTCATCCGCTCAGCTTCGGCGTCTGCGCGAGCCTGATCGACCAGCGCACCGGCCTGTCGCAATCGACCGTGTCCGGCCACCTGTCCACCTTGCAAAAGGCCGGACTGGTGACGGTGCAGCGTGTCGGGCAGTGGAATTTCTTCAAGCGTAATGAAGTCGTCATCCAGGGTTTTATCGACCAAATGAACCAAGGCTTGTAGCACCTTTAACAGGAAAACATCATGGCAAATCTGTTTGACTCCATCAAGATCGGCGACCTCACCCTGAACAACCGCATCATCATGGCACCGCTGACGCGCTCGCGCGCCATCGGCGGCGAACGCGTGCCGAACGCGCTGATGGCGGAATATTATGTGCAGCGCGCCTCGGCCGGCCTGATCCTGACCGAAGCGACCGCCGTCACGCCGCAAGGTGTCGGTTACGCCGACACGCCGGGCATCTGGTCCGAGCAGCAGGTGGCGGGCTGGAAGATCGTCACGGATGCCGTGCACGCGGCCGGCGGCAAGATCTTTTTGCAACTGTGGCACGTCGGCCGCATCTCGGACCCGAGCTTCCTGAATGGAGAAGCGCCGGTCGCGCCGAGCGCGATCGCGGCCAAGGGCCACGTCAGCCTGCTGCGTCCGCTGCGCGACTACCCGGTGCCGCGCGCGCTTGATCTTGACGAAATTCCCGGCATCGTCGCCGCCTACCGCAAGGGTGCGGAAAACGCGAAACTGGCCGGTTTTGATGGCGTCGAAGTACACGGCGCGAACGGTTACCTGCTCGACCAGTTCCTGCAAGACAGCTCGAACCGCCGCACCGACATTTACGGCGGCCCGATCGAAAACCGTGCGCGCCTGCTGCTCGAAGTGACCGACGCCTGCATCGAGGTATGGGGCGCCGGCCGCGTCGGCGTGCACCTGGCGCCGCGCTCCGATTCGCACGACATGGGAGATTCCGATCCGGCCGCCACCTTCGGCTACGTCGCGCGCGAGCTCGGCAAGCGCGGCATCGCCTTCATCTGCGCGCGCGAAGCGGTCAAGGAAGACAGCCTGGGACCGCTGCTGAAGAAGGAATTCGGCGGCATTTATATCGTCAACGAAAAGATGGACAAGGCGACGGCCGAGCGCGTGCTGGCCGCCGGCGACGCCGACGCGGTCGCCTGGGGCAAGGATTTTATTGCCAACCCCGACCTGCCGCGCCGCCTGCAAAGCGACGCCGCGCTGAACGCCCCGCAGCCGGAAACGTTCTACCATCCGACCGCGCAAGGCTATACCGACTACCCGGCATTGGCGTAACTGCGCCGCAACACCGGGGGCAATACCCGCACCCGGCTTGCTGACGACGCACGGCTAACCCACCGCTGGCGCCGCTTAAGGGTCTGACCCCGAAGCGGCGTCAACCATGCGCAGGTGGGGATGACATTTGGGCGTTTGTCCAATAACGGGGGGTTAGCGCGGAATCGTGTAATTGACCGGCACGAACTGGTAGGCCTTGCCGTTGGCGCGCACATGGCCCAGACCAGGGAAGGACAGGTGCGAGGCGCCGATCAGGTAACCTTGCTTGGCGGCGTCGGCGAAGGCGGCCTTGCGCTGCGCGGCGGCGGCCTTCGAATCGGTATCGAAATCGATCGTCACCGACGGGTCGTCGAACTGCACCGCCTGCACGTGCAGCAGGTCGCCCAGCAATACCAGTTTCTGGCCTTTGCTTTCAATCACATAGGTCGTGTGGCCCGGCGTATGTCCAAAACTGGTCACGGCCTTGACGCCCGGCACCAGCTCGGTGTTGCCCTCGAATGGCACCAGCTTGCCGGCGTCGCTGTACGGCGACAGCGACGCCATCGCGCCCTGGAAAAATCCCTTGTTCGCGGCCGGCGCCTTTTCCAGGTTCACCTTGCTGAGCCAGAAGTCGGCATCGTGCTTTTCCGCGCGTACCACCGCGTTCGGGAACACGGCCTTGCCGGCGGCGGCCAGGCCACCGACGTGGTCCGGGTGCATGTGGCTGATATAAATTTCATCGACTTCTTCCGGCTGGTAACCGGACGCCTTCAGGTTCGCGGCCAGCTTGCCCAGCGTCGGGCCGAACAGGCCGGCGGCGCCGGTGTCGATCAGCACCAGCTTGGCGCCGGTGTTGACCAGGAAACCATTGACCGACGTTTCCAGCGGCGCTTTCAGGAAGGACTTGGCCAGCGCCTGCTCATTCTTGCCCGGCTTGTTGTGCAGCAGCTTGTCGACCGGCAGGTCGACCGTGCCATCGTTCAGCGCCGTCACTTCGAAATCGCCCAGCATCATCCGGTAATAACCCGGCGCTTGCACCTTGGCCATCGGCGCGGCGGCGCCGGCGGAACCGGCAACGCAGGCGATGGCGGCGATCACGATGGCGCGCGGGGCCGTGAATTTTTCCAGGATCATGTTTTCCCTTAGTTAATGTGTTGTCAGGGACACTACAATAACGCAAAACCCTGCTGACCGGGGCGCACTAAAAAGTCATCGGCATGCGGAACGAGAGGGAGACATCGGGCGTATCGCGCGTCAACCCGGCGCCGACGGCGATATTGATCGAGCGCTGTTCGCTGAAGCGGTAGGAAAATCCGACCAGCAAGGTGCCGAGCTGGGTGCGCACCGAACCGGGCACGGCCACGCCATTCTGCTTGGTGCGGCCGATCGAACTGTGGTCATAGCCCAGGCTCAGCGATGCCTTGTCGTTCAGCGCCAGGCCCATGCCGAAATTGAAGCCGAATACGGCGCCGGGCGCGACCGTGCCGAGTTCCTCGATCTCGCCATTGAGCACGCGGCGGCTGACGCCTTGGCGGCGCACGTTGTACAGGTAGCTGACGCTGCCGAACAGGATTGCCGGATCGGATGGATATAACCACGTCACGCTGGGCTGCACCGCGTAAAAGCCGGAACCGGTCGGCAACTCCAGCGGCAAGCCGGTGCCAGTGGCGTTTTCGCCGACGCAGCGCGTGGTGCAATCGGTGACCACTTCGAACGGGTCGCGGCCGGTGCGGCTTTTGACGCGCAGCGCGCCGATGTAATAAGAGCTGTCCGGGCCGCCATCGTTGATCTGGTAGCGCACCCCCAGTTCGGCATCGCCCACGCCTCTGCCGTTGGTTTCAAACACCCGTTCGACGGCGGTGCCCGTAAACAGTTCGCGGCTGACGGTGGAGTCGGAGCGGTAGACATACGGCACTTTCACTTCCAGTTCGAGGCGGTTGGTCAAGCCCAGGCGGCCGGTCAGCGCGCCGGTAAAAGTGTTGCGCTTGACTTCGCGCACGTCGACCAGGCCGATCAGCAGCGACGGGATGATCGTATAGCCGACCAGCGCGACCCGGTTGCTGGACGAATAACCGAACTGGAACGACGGTTCCAGCACATATTTTCCTTTCGGCGTCAGCACGCCGGGCTGTTCGAACAGCGGCGCCACGGCGGGGGGGCGCTTGTCTTGCTCGGGCGCCTGGCCGACCTGCGTGGCGACGGCGCCCTCGTCCGGCGCCGCGGGCGCGCCGCCCATGCCGCGCCGCCGGGCCAGCGCCGCCGGGCTGGCCGCGCCGGCGCCGCCGCCCAGGGCGCGCAAACTCGTATCCTGTTCGCGCACTTGTTCCTTCAGCGCGCGCAGCAATTGCTGCTGCTCGGCCAACTGCTGCTGGAGCGCCTGCAACTTCGCTTCCAGCGTGGCGTCCGGCCCTTCGGCGCTGCGTGCCAGCGCCTGCGGTCCGAGCAGGAATGTAAATAAACTGACAACCCCGATACGCTTATGACGCTGCTGCATCCTGCCTCCTTATTTCGGACCGGTCGCCGCGCTCAGGGCATCGCGCAGACTGCCTTCAAAGTTGAATGCCTTGAGTTGCGACAGGCTGTTGACGGTGGTATTGATCGTGGTCTGGCTGCGGATCAGGCTATCGCCGGCATTGTTCTGGATGACCAGCGCCGCCATTGCCGCCTGTGCCTGCATGGCTTGTGAAGGTGTCAATTTTGACACGTCATCGAAGTTAAAACGCGTGTCCGAGACGACACTGCCATTGATCGAAACCAATCTTTCCACATCGAGCGACACCATCAACTCCTTGCCGATCGCAAAACCGCCACGGCATTGCTCCAGTTGCTCGTTGGCAACCGGCTGCCAGTCCGCGATCGCCGTCGCCGCCGCATCCATGCCGCGCGCCGCCGCGGCGACGGACAACAGGCTGGCCCATATCATGTTGCGCCACATGGCTTTCTCCTATTTGTCGCCGTTGCTATGCATCGGCAAGGTGACGTTACCCAGGCCGTCGCGCGCAATCGCTTCTCCCAGTTGCGCGCGCGGCGCCGCGCGCCAGTCGGCCACCGTGTTGAAACGCGCCTGCGCCGGCCGGTTGTGCACGACGAACAACAGCCGGTTCAGCCAGATGCGCTCGAACGCGCCCAGCGCCAGCGCATGGGTGCCGCTGGCCGGATCGCCGAGCAGGACACGGCCGCCCGCCATGCCCTTGATGACGACGAAATGGTGATAGCCGTTTTCCGATACCAGCACGATGGCGGGCAAGCCCGCTTCGAGCAGCTTGGCCAGCGGCTGCTCGAAGCCGTCGGCCAGGAAGCCGCGCGCATCGAGGTAGCGCTTCATGTCCAGCAGAGAGAACCCGGCGCGCCGTATCTGGTTCTGGTCGCCGCGCGCAAACATCTCCTGGAACACTTGCTGCTCACTGACGGGATAGCCGTAGTGGTAGCTCAACAACGTAGCCACGGCCGCCGAACCGCAACTGAAATCGTATTGCTGGTGCACGGTGGACTGGAAGCGCACATCCCGCATGCTTGCCAGCGGCAGGCGGAACATGCCGCCGCCGGCAGCGAGATCGATGGCGCCGGCCTGCATGCAGCAGGCTGCCAGCAGCGCGGCGAACGGACGCGTCTTCATTTGAATTGCACGTTGATGATGGTCGCGTTCTGGATCAGCACGTTCGCGCCCGAGTTCTGGATCACCATCGACAAGCCCGAAGCATTGTTGAACGCGCCATCGGTGACGAGATTGGCGCCGGTGACGACGTGGGTGGCCGCATTGTCAGCCACGGTGCCGCTCAGCTTCATGTCGTTCCACACCGTGTCCGTCCCGCCGCGCAGGCGCCCCAGCGCATCGGCCGGCAGCGGCATGCCGAACCCACCGGGCGCCTGGTCGTCCGCCACGGGCGTTGAAACGGATATTAAAACGGGTGCCGACATGAGCACTGAAATGGATGTTAAAACGGGCGCTGGCACCGGTGGCAACACCGGTGGAGCGACCTGGGCCGCCGCGCCGGGCGGCGCGGCATCGTCGGCATGCGCGCCGGCGCCAGCCAGCAGCGCCAGCATGGTTGCCGTCAGGCTCCCGTAAAATTTTGTCTTCGATCGCATGGCATCCCCCTGTTCAAAACGGCAGCCGCGCACCGGATCGCCTGCGCGGCCGCCATCCGGTTTTACCTGTTAAGCGACAGGTTGGCCTGCACGTTCACGCTTTGCTGCACCAGCGACGAAATGCCGCTGTTCTGGCTGATCACCATGATGCCCGCCGCCGATTGCGCGGTACCGCTCATCGTGTTGGACATATTGAAGGTGCCCGCGTTGACGGTATTGGTGCCGCCGGCGCCGCCGGTACCGCCAGCGCCATTGCCACCGGTGCCGGCGCCGCCGGTGTTGTTGCCGCCAGAACCGCCGGCGCCACCGTTGTTGCCGCCACCACCGGCACCGCCGGCACCGCCGTCACCAGTCGTCGCGCTGCCATCGGCGGTCGAATTGGTGGTCGTCGCGCCACCGGTTGCCGCGCCGCCCGCCGCACCGTTGCCACCGGTGTTCGAGGCCGAACCGCTGGCGCCGCCGTTGCCGCCGGATGCGCCTGCCGCGCCGGCACCGGCCGTGCTGGTGCCGCTGCCGCCTGCCGCACCGGCACCGGCGTTGCCGCCGGTGGCCGCCGCGCCAGCGCCGGCCGTGCTGCTGGCCGATGCGCCTGCGCCGCCGGCGCCGCTGGTGGCGCCGCCGCCGGCAGCGCCAGCGCCGGCGGTAGTGCTACCGGCCGTGGTGGCCGCACCGTTGCCGCCGCTACCGCCAGCCGCACCGTTGCCACCGCTACCGCCAGCCGCACCGTTGCCGCCGGTACCGCCAGCGGCACCGGAGCCGCCGCTGCCGGCCGTCGCCGTGCCCGACGCGGCACTGTTGGCGCCCGACGTCGTGTCGCCGGCGGTACTGTTGCCGGTCGTGGCCGTGGCGGTGCCGCCGCTTGGCGGCGTACTGCCGTCGCTGGTGGCGGCGGCGTTGCCGGTGGTGCCGGCCGTGCTGCCGCTGGCCGTATTGGTCGCAGCCGGATTGCCGCTGGTGCCATGACCGCCGGAGGCGCCACTGCCGCCCAGACCGCCGGAGGCGCCACCGCCACCCAGACCGCCGGAGGCGCCGCTGCCGCCCAGGCCACCGGAGGCGCCGCTGCCGCCGGCGCCGCCATCGGCGTTGCCGCTATTGCCGCCGGTGCCGCCATTGCCACCCGTTGCCAGGCCGCCGGCTGCGCCGTTGCCGCCGGTCGCGGCGCCGGTCGCGCCGCCATAACCGCCGTTGGTGGCTCCGCCAGCGCCGCCCGCGCCGCCCAAGCCCCCCGTGCCGGGACCGCCGATGCCGCCCGCGCCGCCCGCGCCGCCCGCGCCACCGGCGCCACCGGCGCCGCTGGTCGCATTCGAGGCCAGGCCGCCGGCGCCGCCCGCGCCGCCCGTGGTGGTGGCGCCGGTCGAGGTGCCATTGCTCGACGTGGTGTTGGTGGCCGTGCCGCCAAGGCCGCCGGCAGCGCCGTTACCGCCGGTCGCGGCGGCACCCGCGCCGCCGGTGCCGGTCGAGGCGCCGCCGATGCCTTGGCCGCCCGTGCCGCCGGCGCCCGCGCCGCCGTTGGCGTTACCGGCATTGCTGGCCGTGTTGCCGATATTGCTCACGGTGTTGCCGCTCACGGTCCCGGTCAGGGAACTGGTCGCCGTGGCGTTGGCGGTATTGAACGCATTGGTGAAGGTGGCGCTGGCGGTGCCGCCATTGTTGGCGGCGGCCGAGGTCGCGCTGGCCGTCGCGGAACCGGTGCTGTTGTTATTGTTGTTACGGTTGCTCTTGTCGTTGTTGCGATCGTTGCCGTTGGTCTGGTTTGAAGTCGCGTTGTCGCTGGCGTTCACACCGGCGCCGGACTGCGTCGTGGTATTGCCCGGCACGGTCTGGGCAAACGCTGCGGCGCTGAAGGCCAGGGCGATGGTGGTCGCGATTAAAGTTCTTTTCATAGCAATTCCCTGTAAAAGTGATTGGTCAAAGTCCCGCGCCGGCCGCAAGCGGGCTGGCGTGGAGTGCTCCGCAAACTTGATGCCAGCGCCAGGCAAACCGGGCAAGCCCTTGATCCATATGGACAAATCCGCCTGCCGGCGGGCGCCGGCCGAGCTTGCGCAAGGCAAGCCGTCACAGCGCTGTGACAGTCGGGCCGCCGGCGACGGTTTTACAAGGCCAGGAAAAGCCAGCCGTTTCAATCACTTGGGATGGCGCGCGCGGGACGTCGCCGGTGCGGCGCCGGTGTCACAGGAATGTGACACCGACGGTACGATGCCGTGCTTGGCCAGCAAGCGGTACAGCGTCATGCGCGATACACCGAGGTCGCGCGCGGCGACCGTGATATTGCTGCCGGCGCGCTGCAGGCTGAGCTGGATGGCGGCCCGTTCGGCGCGGATGCGCGCATCGTCCAGCGGCTCGCCGTCGGGATGCGCCGCCGGGTCGTCGAGCCCCAGGTCGTGCGGCGTGATCAGCCGGCCATCGGCCATCACCATCGCGCGCCGCACGCGGTTGATCAATTCGCGCACATTGCCCGGCCACGGGTGCGCGCCGATCGCCTGCAGCGCCTTGTCGCTGAAGCCCTTCAGTTGCGGCGCGCGTTCGGCCGCGTAGACGTTGAAGAAATGTTCGGCCAGCGCGTTCAAGTCGGCGCGCCGCTCGCGCAGCGGCGGCACGTCCAGCGCCAGCACGTTCAGGCGGTAATACAGGTCTTCGCGGAAGGTGCCCTGCTGCACGGCCTGCTGCAAGTTCACGTGCGACGCGGCAATCACGCGCACATTGACGGCGACACTGTGGCTGGCGCCGATGCGGTGCACGGTTTTTTCTTGCAAAAAGCGCAGCAAATTCGCCTGCAATTCCAGCGGCAAATCGCCTATCTCGTCGAGGAACAGCGAGCCCCCTTCGGCCGATTCGATCAGCCCGCGCTTTTCGCGCACCGCGCCGGTGAACGCGCCGCGCTCGTGGCCGAACAGTTCGGCCTGGATCAGGCTGGCCGGGATGGCGCCGCAGTTGATCGGCACGAACGGCCCGGCCGCGCGCGCCGAATGGGCGTGCACCGCCTGCGCCGCCAGTTCCTTGCCGCTGCCGCTTTCCCCCCAGATCAGCACCGGCGCGCTGGTAGCGGCGACCTTGCGGATCTGCTCGCGCAGGCGCGCGATGGCGGGACTGAGGCCGATCAAGGGTATGCCGTGCAACATCACGCCGGCCGGCTGCGGCACGCTGCGCGTCCCGGCCACGATGCGCAACGACGCCAGCCCATGCGCGTGGCCCAGCGTGTGGTTGAGACGGATACGGTCCAGCGGCCAGGTGTGGAAATCGCAGCAATGCTGGTGCACCAGCTGGCGGCACGCGGCTTGCTGCATCGATTGCGGGTGGAACACGGCCACCCAGTGCACATCGCCGTGCTCGCGCAGGAAAGCGTCGATTGCATCAAAGGCGCTGTGCTTGACATCGATCAACAGCACACCGACCAGGAAGTCGCCGCCGCGCAGCAGGCGCTGCGCCTCGGCCAGGCCGCCGGCGCGGCAGATCTCCCAACCCTGCACGACGGCGCCGAGCTGGTTCAGCGCGGACGGATCGCCCAGCGCCAGGGATAAAAGTTGTCTCATTGCCACTTTAATAATTATCAAAAAATTCACTTGAACAGTTTGACAAGCTCGACATGGAATCGTTCCATCCCTTGCCGAGTCCGGTAGACGCGGATAGAATGCGCACGCGGTTTTTAGCCAGAAAAATAATTAACTGTCAACAATAATTTAAATGCAAAGGCAGGAGAGTGCGATGAGCGATGACCAGTTGAAGCCTGCCGACTTGCCGACGCTGCGCCAGCGCATGGCGCTGCGCGCCTTGCACCTGTTCGGCTGGCGCCTGCTGTACCGCCCGCTGCCGGGGCCGCGCGGCATCGCGGTGATTTACCCGCACACGTCGAACTGGGATTTTATTATCGGCCTGGTCGGCAAATGGGCGCTGAAATTACCGTTCCGCTGGCTGGCCAAGGATTCGCTGTTCAAATTGCCGCTGCTGGGACGCTGGTTCCATGCGATGGGCGGCGAACCGGTCGACCGCAGCGCCCCGACCGGCATGATCGAGCGCCAGGCGGCGCGCATCAACGCGGCCGACTGGTACTGGTTGGGAATTACACCGGAAGGCACGCGCGGCTACCGGCCGAACTGGAAGAGCGGCTTTTATCACCTGGCGCTGGCGGCCAGGGTGCCGCTGTGCCTGGTCTACATCGATTACCCGAACAAGGTGGTCGGCGTGCGGGACCACGTGTTCCTCAGCGGCGACCAGGAAGCGGACATGGCGGCGATCCGCGCCGGCTTCGCGGGGCACCAGGGCTTGCACCCGGCAGACGCGGCGCCGATCGTGCTGTCGCCGCGCCGCCCGGATTAGTCCCGTTCAATGCCTCAGTTCAGCGCCACCAGCAGCACGCCGGTGGCGGCGATGCCGGCCCCGGCCAGGCGCACCAGGCCCGCAGTGGCCACGCGGCCAAACCAGCGCCCGGCCAGCATCAGGACCGCGCTGGCGGCCAGGAAACCGGCAGCACTGGCCACCTGCGGCAATTCGTGGCCATGCGCATTGCCGTGCAGCGCCGCGCACAGCGCGATCATCGATACGCTGACGGCCGCCGGCAGGCGCGCGGCCAGCGCGATCAGGCAGCCGATCAGCGCCACCGTGACGGCGATGCCCGTTTCCAGGCCGGGGATGGCAAGCCCGGCCACGCCGCTGAGCGCGCCGGCCAGCATCGCGGCCAGGAAGACCGGCGGCAGCTTATGACCGCGCGGCTGTCGCACGCTCCAGATGCCGACGGCCAGCATCGCCAATAAATGGTCAATGCCGGTGAACGGGTGAATCAAACCGGCTTCGAAACCGGCGGCCGCCATGGCGCCGGCCGGGTGCGCCAGCGCCGGCATACTGGCCGCAGCGCCCAGCAGGGTCAAGGCACCGGCCATCATCGTCTTCTTCATTAACAACTCCTTATTTTGAATGGGGAGCGGCTTGGCCAAGCAAGCCCTGTTCGCGGATAAAATCGATCACCGCCGTCACGCCGTCGCCGCTGCGCAGATTGGTGAACACGAAGGGGCGCGCGCCGCGCATGCGTTTCGCATCCTGCGCCATGATGTCGAGGTTGGCGCCGACATGGGGAGCGAGATCCGTCTTGTTGATGATTAACAGGTCGGAACGGGTGATGCCCGGCCCCCCCTTTCTCGGGATTTTTTCGCCGCCGGCCACGTCGATGACGTAGATCGTCAAGTCCGACAATTCCGGGCTGAAGGTGGCGGCCAGATTATCTCCGCCGGATTCGACCAGGATCAGGTCGAGATCCGGGAAATCGGCCTGCATGCGGGCGATCGCTTCCAGGTTGATCGACGCATCTTCGCGGATCGCCGTGTGCGGGCAACCGCCGGTCTCGACACCCATCAGGCGCTCGGCCGGCAAGGCATCGGCGCGCAGCAGGATTTCCATGTCCTCCTTCGTATAAATGTCATTGGTGATGACGGCCATGTCGTAGTCGTCGCGCATGCCCTTGCACAGCATTTCGCACAGCGCCGTCTTGCCGGAACCGACCGGACCGCCTATGCCCACGCGCAGCGGGTTCGATTGAGTGGTGCTCATGTTTTTCCTTCCGTTTCTGTTCTGATCAAGGTAGTCACGACCGGTACAGCCGGCTGTATTGCACTTCGTGCCGCATCGACAGCAGCGACAGGCCGGGCGCCCAGTTGCCCATGTCGTCATCGGCCACGGCTTGCGCATGCAGCGCGGCCGCTTCCAGTTCGGGCCGCAGCGCCAGCAACATGCGCTGGCCGGCGACCTGCCCCAGCGGCACCGACTTGACGCACACCAGCACCTGGTTTTCCGCCCACGCGAACAGCATCGCCAGCAAGGCTTCCTCGTGCGGGATGCCGAGCGCGGCCACCGCGCAGGCATAGGCCACCGGCAGCGGCACCTCGGCGTCGGCCTGCAGCAGCGCCAGCAAACCGGCGTCGGCGATGCCCAGTTCGGCCACCAGGCGGCTCAGCGAAAAGCCCATCTGGATCGTCTCGGCGCGGAATTCCGCCGTGTCGCGCGAGGCAATAAAACGCTCGCTCCACAGCGCGACGGCGGCGCTGTCGCGCTGCGTAAATGCGCGCATCAGGCGCCAGCAGACCGGCGCTTCCCATTGCGCCACCACTTCGCGCAGGTGGCGGGCGATCCAGGCGCGCGCGGTATCGGCATCGTGGACGGTGCCGTTTTCCAGCGCCGCTTCCAGCCCCTGCGAATAGCTGTAGGCGCCGATCGGCAGCGCGGGGCTGGCGAATTGCAGCAGGTGCAGCAGCGCGGCCGCCTGCATCAACGCTCCACGGCCGAAAAATCAGAGGCAGAATCTGGGGTCAGACCCGACGGGGGGAGTAGCCCCAGTGGGGCGACTCCCGATCCCGCAGGGACTGACCCCGGCTTTACGCCGCTGATTTTTTCGAAGTCTGGCGTCGGCTTCGCGCCGCCGTTTTTTTCGGCATCCCCGGGACGGTGGATTTTCTGGCGCAGCGGGATCGGCGCGAGCGGGTGGCCGTGGTCGTGGTGGCCGTGGCCGCCGCCGTAGGCGCCCGCTTCCGGTTCAAACGCCGCATCCTGCTCGTCGATCCGCGCGCCGAGGCCGGCCAGCATGTCTTTCAATACCGGGTCGGCGCGGATGCGCAAAAAACCTTCGCCGACCTGCGCCTGCGTATGCCGGTTACCCAGGTGAAAAGCGCAGCGCAGCAGGGCAAGCGGATCGGTGCAAGTCACGTAATAGGTCGGTTCCGGCGCGGCCACCACCAGCACCACGCGGCCGTCTTCTCCGCTCAACAAATCTCCGTCGCGCAGCACGGTGCCGCGCACGGTGAACACGGCGACCTCCTCTCCGCTAGCGAGCTTGGCGCGCAGCCGGCATTTTTCGCGCAATTCGTAGGGCAGCACGAGGCGGCCGTCGACCGGCGCGGCCTGCGCGCCGCCATGCGGCAACTTGGTATGCAATGTCAACATCGTGTATCTCTCCTCTAGAACAGGAAATAGCGCTGTGCCATCGGCAGCACCTGCGCCGCTTCACAGACCAGCAACTGGCCGTCCGCGCGCACTTCATAGGTTTCGGGATCGACCTGCATGTGCGGCGTGGCGCCGTTGTGGATCATGTCGCTCTTGCGCAGGCCGCGCGTGTTTTTCACGGCGATGGTCTGCTTGTTCAATTTCAGCTGGCCGGCGATGTCGGCCTCGAAGGCGGCCTGCGAGACAAACGTGAACGATTTTTTCAGGCCGCCGCCGAAGGCGCCGAACATCATCCGGTAATGCACCGGTTGCGGCGTCGGGATCGACGCGTTCGGGTCGCCCATCTGCGCGGCGGCGATCATGCCGCCTTTTAAGATCATCGACGGCTTGACGCCGAAAAAGGCCGGTTTCCACAATACGATGTCGGCGATCTTGCCGACCTCGATGGAACCGACGACGTGCGACACGCCGTGCGTGATCGCCGGGTTGATCGTGTACTTGGCGATGTAGCGCTTGGCGCGGAAATTGTCGTTGCGCGCCGAATCCTCGGCCAGCGCGCCGCGTTGCACCTTCATCTTGTGCGCCGTCTGCCAGGTGCGCAGGATCACTTCCCCTACTCTGCCCATCGCCTGCGAGTCGGACGACATCATCGAAATCGCGCCGATGTCGTGCAGGATGTCCTCGGCCGCGATGGTCTCGCGCCGGATGCGCGATTCGGCGAACGCGACATCCTCGGCGATGGCCGGATCGAGGTGGTGACAGACCATCAGCATGTCGAGGTGTTCGTCGAGCGTGTTGACGGTGAACGGGCGGGTCGGATTGGTCGACGACGGCAGCACATTGGCCTGCCCGACGGCGGCGATGATGTCCGGCGCATGGCCACCGCCGGCGCCCTCGGTGTGAAACGTGTGAATCGTCCGGTCCTTGAACGCGGCCAGCGTGTGTTCCAGGAAGCCGCCCTCGTTCAGCGTGTCGCTGTGCAGCGCGACCTGGATGTCCAGGCGCTCGGCGACCGACAGGCAATTGTCGATCGCGGCCGGCGTGCTGCCCCAGTCTTCGTGCAGTTTCAGGCCGATCGCGCCGGCGCGTACCTGCTCTTCGAGCGGCAGCGGCAGGCTGACGTTGCCCTTGCCGAGAAAACCCAGGTTCATCGGGAAGGCGTCGGCCGCCGCCAGCATCGAGTGCAAATGCCACGGCCCCGGCGTGCAGGTGGTGGCCGCGGTGCCGACCGCGGGTCCCGTGCCGCCGCCGATCATCGTCGTCACGCCGCTCATCAACGCTTCCTCGATCTGCTGCGGGCAGATGAAGTGAATATGGGTGTCGACGCCGCCGGCGGTGACGATCAGACCCTCGCCGGCGATGATCTCGGTGGCGCCGCCGATGGCCATCGTCACGCCGGGCTGGATGTCCGGGTTGCCGGCCTTGCCGATGGCGGCGATCAGGCCGTTTTTCAGGCCGATGTCCGCCTTGACGATGCCCCAGTGGTCGAGGATCACGGCATTCGTGATGACGGTATCCATGACGGCCGCGTGAGGCAATTGCGACTGGCCCATGCCGTCGCGGATCACCTTGCCGCCGCCGAATTTCACTTCTTCTCCGTAGATTGCGTAATCGTGCTCGACTTCGATGAACAGTTCGGTGTCGGCCAGGCGGATGCGGTCGCCCTTGGTCGGGCCGAACATTTCAACGTAGGCGCTGCGCGGGATGGATGCCATATGTCAGCCTTTCGGTGGCGTGTCTTGCAGTTTGCCCATGACGGCCCCGTTGAAACCGTAGACCTGGCGCTCACCGCCCAGTTTCACCAGTTCGACGGTGCGCTGCTGGCCCGGTTCGAAGCGCACGGCGGTGCCGGCCGCGATGTTCAGGCGCATGCCGTAAGCTTGCCAGCGTTCGAAGGACAGCGCCGGGTTCACTTCAAAAAAATGAAAATGCGAACCGACCTGGATCGGGCGGTCGCCGCGGTTGGCGACGACGACGGTGGCGGTTTCACGGCCCTTGTTCAGGTCGATCTCGCCTTCTTCGAGCATGAATTCACCAGGAATCATGATGCGCTCCTTAAAACGGTTCGTTGCGGTGGTAAGTCAATCAAGCCGGCGGCCTAGTGGCCTGCCCGCTCAGGGAATCGGGTTGTGCACGGTGACGAGCTTGCTGCCGTCGGGGAAAGTCGCTTCGACCTGGATGTCCGGGATCATTTCCGGTATCCCTTCCATGACGTCGGCGCGGGTCAGGATCTTCGCGCCGGCCGACATCAGTTCGGCCACGCTTTTGCCGTCGCGCGCCCCTTCCATGATGGCCGCGCTGATCAGCGCCACCGCTTCCGGGTAATTCAGCTTCAGGCCGCGCGCCAGGCGGCGCTCGGCCAGCAGGCCGGCGGTGAAGATCAGCAGCTTGTCTTTTTCTCTTGGCGTCAAATCCATGGTTTTTCCTTGTAATGCGGTTCAGGTACGCCAGCTGCGCGGCTCGAAGCCGGGCCGTCCCAGCAGGTGCGGGCGCAGCGTGCGCCAGGCCGCCAGCATGATTTCTCGCGCCGCCTCGCTGTCGTCGCCGAGGTGGCGCACCACCAGCACGCCTTTCATCTGGGTCGCGCCGAATTGCAGGCCGGGCGCGACGGCGTCGCGCAATTGCGCCAGCACGGCCGCCGGCAGCACGGCGCCGACGGCGATCAAGGTCGCGCAGACGCTGCGCCCATCCAGGCCGAGCGGGCTGCGCTGCGCGTGCGCATTCAAGGTCCCCTGTTCCCACCAGAGCAGCTTGCCGCCGCGCCGGATACTGGTGCGCTGCGTGACGCCGCCGTGCGCGAAGGTTTCGCCCGAGGCGCGCCGGCCCATGCACAGGATTTCGCAACCGATATAGCTGGCGTCGGCGGCCAGCGCGACGCTATGTTCCAGTTCGACGCGGGCGTGATCATAAAAAATGCTTTCCTGCGGCATCCATTCGAGCGCCGCGCCGGCACCGGCTTCCAGTGTGACGCGCTGGCGCGATATTTTCCCGTTCGCCTTGTACCACTTGGCCGCGCCGGGCGTGGTCAGAAAGGCGTGCGCCTGCGCGCCGAGTTGCGCATCGATCGCCAGTTCGTCGCCGCCGACGACGCCGCCCGGCGGATGCAGCATGATCGCGTGGCACACCTTGCCGCCTTCCGGATACAAGGGTTTTTGCACGCGCAGCGGACCGCTGTGGGCGCGCTCGACCAGGCGGGTGGTGCCGCCATCGTCGGCAAAGGCGAGCTTGAGCCGCGCCTGCCATGCGGCGGTGTGTTGTGGAATGAGGTCACTTGCTGTGCAATCGGGCATAAAGGGGCGTGATAGCGGTATCCCATCCATTAGAGCAAATTGCATGCCAAGCTGAACGCGCGCTGCTGGTCTTTCCGGCGGCGCAATCCGCACCAAAGCAAGGCAATGCACCGTCCTGGTGCAAATGTAGCATTTACTTACGAGTAATGTCGCCACCGTATCGGACGAGCTCGCGTATAGTTGCCTGAACTTTAAGTCGTGGCCCTATGAATACTACCCTATGGTTCATCCTGATTGGTTGCCTGATGCTGGCGCGCGGCCTGGCCGCGACGACGATCTCGCGCCTGCCGGTGACGTCCGCCATCATCTATCTCGGCGTCGGCCTGCTGCTCGGCCCGGCCGCGCTCGGGATTTTCTCGGTCGACCTCGGCAGCGCGTCCGACCTGCTCGAAGTGCTGGCCGAAATCGCCGTGCTGATTTCGCTGTTCTCGGCCGGCGTCAAGATGCCGGTGCCCTTCTCCTGGCGGCGCTGGGCGCCGTCGATCCGGCTCGCCTGGCTATCGATGACGATCTCGGTGGCCCTGGTCGCCGGCTTCGGCTGGCTGGTGCTGGGCTTGCCGCCGGGCGCGGCCATCCTGCTCGGCGCGATCCTGGCGCCGACCGACCCGGTGCTGGCCACCGACGTGCAGGTGCGCCACGCCGGCGACAAGGATCAATTGCGCTTCGGACTGACGTGCGAAGCGGGCATGAACGATGGCAGCGCGTTCCCGCTGGTGATGCTGGGACTTGGCATGCTGGGCTTGCACGAGCTCGGCGCGTTCGGCTGGCAATGGGTGCTGCGCGACGTCCTGTGGGGCACGGCCGGCGCGATCGTGATCGGCGTGGCCGGCGGCGCGGCGCTGGCGAGATTGGGTTGGGCGCTGCGCGGACAAAACCCGCGCCACGAAGTGCTCGACGACCTGGTGGGATTGGGTCTGATCGCGCTGGTCTACGGCGTCACCTGCTGGCTGCACGCCTGGGGTTTTCTGGCCGTGTTCTTCGCCGGCCTGGCGCTGCGCCAGACCGAACTGGTGCTGACCGGCGCGCCGAAAGACCGGCACGGCTTGCTGCAAGCGGAACCGCCGCTCGGCCACGCCGCCATCGCGGCGGCCGACGCGGCCGACACCGAACCGGAATCGACGCCCACCGTCAGCGGCGAATCGCTGGTGTTCAAGGAACACCTGGAACGCCTGTCCGAACTGACGCTGGTCTTGCTGCTGGGCGGAGCGGTGGCCGACTATACGTGGAACTGGCAAGCCTGGGCCACGGCGCTGTTCCTGTTCATCGTCGCGCGCCCGCTCAGCGTGCTGCTGGGCCTGGCCGGTTCCAGCACCAGCGGGAGGGTGCGCGGGATCACCGCCTGGTTCGGCGTGCGCGGCATCGGTTCCGTGTATTACCTGATGTATGCGATCAACCACGGCTTGCCGCCCGCGCTGGCGCACGAACTGGCCAATATCACGCTGGTGGTGATCATGCTGTCGATCGTCGTGCACGGCACCAGCGTCAAGCCGCTGCTGGATCGTTATTGGAAGAATTGAGGTGCGTCATGGATCAAAACCAGATGCAAAGGCCGGGGTCAGACCCGGGGGTCTGACCCCAGATTCTGCTTCTGGTTTGGGAAATTACGTCTTGCTGCCGCGTTTGAAAATCAGAGGCAAAGGCCGGGGTCAGACCCGTGGGTCTGACCCCAGATTTTGCCTCTGATTTTGAAAAAAGGGCGTTACGTCTTGCTGCCGCGCTTGAAGGGCAGGCCGAAGGCTTCCAGCTTGGCGCGCACCGCGCGCTGGAACGGCGTGCGGTAATCCTTGAACGCCTGCTCGACCATCGCGACATCGGCGATGCCGTTGTGTGCGTGGACCGGGCCGATCCGGTAGCGGCCGGTGGACAGTTTCGGTTCCCAGATCACGTAGAGCTGGTGGCTGAAATGGAAACTGATGCGGATGTCGCTCGAGGTCGCGCGGCGGTTTTTCAGGTCGACATGGGTGATGCCGGGAATATCCTTCAAGATACGCACCAGCGCCGCGGTACGCAACTGTGCCCGCTCGATCTCAAACGCGAACGGATACAGTTGGTCCTGCTCTACGATGGGGTAAGTTTTCATGGATAAGACAATTTTACCCCGGGCAATACCAACGCGACAATGCGGCGCGGCGCCGACCAGTTAAAAATATGCCCAACTACCAACATCTGCGGCAGCGGCCGCACGCGTCAATCCGGCTTCGGATACGGACTCTTGCCGCCGTCGGCGATGAAGGCGTCGATCCGTTGTTGCAATACAGGCAAGGGCACCGATCCCAGGTTCAGCACCGTGTCGTGGAAGGCGCGGATGTCGAAGGCTGGGCCGAGCGCGGCTTCGGCCTTGCGGCGCGCTTCGATGATTGCCATTTCGCCAAGGTAGTAGGACAGCGCCTGTCCCGGCCAGGAAATGTAGCGGTCCACCTCGGTGGCGATCTCGTGGTCGGACAGCGCGGTATTGTCATGCAGATAAGTCAGCGCCTGTTCGCGCGTCCAGCCCTGCGCGTGCACGCCGGTGTCGACCACCAGGCGCGCCGCGCGCCAGGCCTGGTAGCTGAGCATGCCGAAGGTTTCGTACGGCGTTTCATAGATGCCCATCTCGGCGCCGAGCCGCTCGGCGTACAGCGCCCAGCCTTCGCCATAGGCCGAGATATACGCCTTGCGGAAATCGGGCCGGCCCTGCTGTTCCATCGCAATCGGCATCTGGAATGCATGCCCGGGCGCCGATTCGTGCAAGGTCAGCGCGGGCAAGCTATACAGCGCGCGCGCCGGCAAATTGTACGTGTTGACCAGGTAGACACCAGGTCCGCCGCGCCCGGACGTATAGTATGGCGCCTGGTCGGGCGGCACCGGCACGATGCCGAAACGGCGGCGCGGCAAATACCCGAAATAATCGGCGACTTTACCGTCGAAGCGCTTGGCGATGTAGGCCGCGCGCATCATCAATTCTTCCGCCGTGCGCGCGTAAAAGCGCGGGTCGCTGCGCAGGAATTGCAGGAAGGCCGGCAAGTCTCCGTCGAAACCGGCCTGGCGGATCGTCTCGTGCATCTCGGCGCGGATCTTCGCCATTTCGGCCAGGCCGATCGCGTGGATCTGCTCAGCGCTCAAGGCCGTGGTCGTGAATTCGGTGATCTTCGACTGATAATATGCTTTACCGTCCGGCAGGCTCTCGGCGGCCAGCGCCTCGGTCGCGTTCGGCATGTATTCGTCGCGCATAAAAGCCAGCAATCCGGCATAGGCCGGCAGCACTGATTGTCCGATCGCCGCGCGCGCCGCCGCGCGCAACTGCGCCTGCTGTTCGGCGGGAATCGTGGCCGGCATTTGGCGGAACGGGCGATAAAACACCTGCTGTTCCACGTCGGCCTGCTGCGTCACGGCCGTCAGCGAGCCATCCCGCCCGGCCAGCGTCACGCGCGGCGGCGTGAAACCGCGCCGCAGGCCGGCCCGCATGTTCGCGACCTGGTCGCGGAAATAGCGCGGCACGTCGTTCAGTTGCGCGATATAGGCGCGGTAGTCGGCCGCGGTGCGGAACGCTTTGCGGGCCTCGTTCGCCATATTGGTCCAGAACGATGAATCGGCGTTGAGCGGTTTTTCGTATTCATGAAAACGCTGCTGCTCGATCAGCGCGGCGATCTGCGCCCGGTACACGGCGTAATTGATGCGCTCGGACGCCGGCAGGCTGGCCGGCGCGATCGCATCGAGTGCGCGCATCACCCGCTGCCAGTAAAGCAGGCGCGCCTGCTGCGCGGCCGGATCGATGCGCGGCAGGCTGTCGCGGATGCCGTTGTCGTCATCCTCGTCGTCTTCCAGGCGCTGCTGCAGGCGCCACTTCCACTCCTGCGTATATAACACCTTGAATTGCGCCGCCGCTGCCTTTTGCGACACTGGCGCCGGCGCCGCGCCGGGCGCTGCATGACAAGTCAGGCTCGCGGCCAGCAGCAGGCACGCCCCCGCGATCGCGGCGCCGTTTTTTTTCATTTGATGGTCTCTCAGGAAGGCGTCAATGGCAGCAGGCGCTTTTCGCGCAGCAGCGCGGTGTACGCGTCGACCGGCAGCGGGCGGCTGAAAAAATACCCCTGCATCTCGTCGCAGCCGTGCGACTGCAGGAAGGCGACCTGCTCGCGCGTTTCCACGCCTTCGGCGATGACGCGCATGTTCAGGTTGTGCGCCAGCGAGATCACGGACAGGGCGATGGCCGCGTCGCTGGCCTTGGTCGTGACGTCGTCGACAAACGATTTATCGATTTTCAAGACATCGATCGGGAAACGCTTCAAATAGGCCAGGCTCGAATAGCCGGTGCCGAAGTCGTCCAGCGAGATGCCGATGCCGATATCCTTCAGGCGCTTGAGCGCGGCAACCGCCTTGTCCGGGTCGCCCATCACCGTGCCCTCGGTGATTTCCAGGCCGAGATAGGCGGGCGCGATGCCGTGCCGGCGCAATGTGTCTTCCACCATCGCCACCGTGCTGTCGTGCGCGAACTGGCCACCGGACAGGTTGACGGCGACCTTGATGTCGCCCAGTCCCCCATCGTGCCAGACGCGGATCTGCGCGCAAACGGTATCGAGCACCCATTCGCCGATCGCGTTGATCAAGCCGTATTCCTCGGCCAGCGGAATGAAACGGTTCGGCGGCACCTTGCCCAGCACCGGGTTATCCCAGCGCAGCAGCGCTTCGGCGCCCAGCATGGCGCCGCTGCGCAGACACATCTGCGGCTGATAATGCACTTCGAATTCGCGCCGCGCGATGGCGCCGCGTAATTGCGCCTGGATGCCGAGCTTGCCACGGATGTCGGCATCCATGCGCTCGGTGAAAAAGGCATAGTTGTCGCGCCCGGTTTCCTTGGCGCGGCACAGCGCCGTGTCGGCGTTGCGTATCAATTCGTCGAGGCTGTCGCCGTCGGTCGGGCTGACGGCGATGCCGATGCTGGTGGTCAGCGCCATGCCCTGGCCGTCGATCACCAGTTCGCTGCGCAGGCCGGCCAGGATCTTTTGCGCCGTGGCCAGCGTCGCGCCGAACTGGGCATCGTCCTGCAAGACGATCTGGAATTCGTCGCCGCCCTGGCGCGTGACGATATCGCCCTCGCGCACGCAGCCGCTCAGGAAGCGCGCCACCGCCTGCAACACCTTGTCGCCCACCGGCGGGCCGTAGGAATCGTTGACGCTTTTAAAACGGTCCAGGTCCAGGCACAGCACGACCACGCACTGGCCGCCGCGGCGCGCCGCCGCCAGCGTTTCCTCGAACCCCTGGCGCGCCAGTTGCCGGTTCGGCAAACCGGTCAGCGCATCGTGGTAGGACAGGAAATCGATCAGGTGCTGTTCGGCCTTGCGCTCGGTGATGTCCATGAACACGACGACATAATTTTCCACCATGCCGGCGGCGTCGGCCACGCTCGACACGCTGAGCAGGCCCGGATAGGTTTCGCCATTCCTGCGGCGCGCCAGCATTTCGCCCGACCAGTGGCCGTGCTTTTGCAAACCTTGCAGCATCAGCGCATAGGCGCTCTCGCTCTTTTGCACGGTCTGCAGCACGGCCACGTGCTGCCCCACCATTTCGGCATTGCTGTAGCCGGAAATCTTGCTGAAGGCGGGATTGGTGGTGACGATCCTGCCGCTGGCGTCGGTGATCACGATGGCATCCTGGGTGGCGCCGAACACCTGGCTGGCCAGGCGCAGGAATTCCTCGTTGGCGCGGCGCCGCTCGACTTCCTGTTCCAGCGACGCGGCCAGTTGCGCCAGTTCGCTGGTGCGCTCGGCCACGCGCTGTTCGAGGTGGGCGCGCTCGGCGGCGAGCGCCTTTTGCGCACGCCCCAGGCGCACCTGGGCGTCGGTGCGGGCCAGGATTTCCTCGGCCTGGAACGGCTTTGCGATGAAATCGACGCCGCCCAGCGCGAAGCCGCGCACCTTGTCGTCGGTGTCGTGCTGGGCCGACAGGAAGATCACCGGCACGTGGTTCAGTTCGGGCGAAGCCTTCAGGCGGCGGCACACTTCGAAGCCGTCGATGCCGGGCATGCGCACGTCGAGCAGGATCAGTTCCGGCGGACGCGATTGCGCGGTCCACAGGGCCAGTTCGCCGTTGGGCGCCTGGCGCACGTAGTAACCCGCTTCCGACAGCAGGTCGCTGAGCAGTTTGAGCGAGGCCGGCGTGTCTTCGACGATCAGCACTTCGCCCTTGCTGGCTGGTTCCGACAGATCCCGATGCATTGAAACTCTTGAAGGTTAAATGTTGTCGCTTATCATACCCTGAGTGCGCTGCTTTGCCCTCCCCTAGTTGTTATCCCAGCCAGCCGGCTCCCTGCGCATCCTGCAGCGCGCTGCCCAGCGCCGGCGCGCGCAGCGGCAGGCGCATGTCGAAACAGGTGGCGCCGGGCTTGCTGCTGACGCGGATGCTGCCGCCGAGCACATTGGCGATCAGGTTATGCACGATATGCAGCCCGAGCCCGCTGGTGCCTTTTCCCATCTTGGTGGTATAGAAGGGATCGAACACGCGCGCCAGGCAGTCGGCGGCGATACCGCCGCCGTTGTCGCAAAAGCGCAGCAGCGCCTGCGCGCCGTCGCTCGACGAACTGACGACGATTTCGCCGCCGGCGCCCGGAGCGAACGCGTGCAGCAGCGCGTTGCGCGTCAGTTGCGTCAGGATCTGGCACAGGGCGCCGGGAAAACTGTCCATTTCCAGGCGCGGGCCGGGTTCGATCCGCACTATCACGCCCGACTCGCGCAGCGACGGCAACAAGGTCTTGACCATGCCGTCGACCAGCGTGGCCAGTTCGAAACTGCGGCGCTGCGAACTGGTCTGGTCGACCGCGACCTGTTTGAAGCATTCGATCAGGTCGGCCGCCTTGTGCAAATTACGCAACAGCAGCGCCGTCGCGCCGCTCGTTTCCATGCCGAAGTGCTCCAGTTCGGAGCGCCGCACGCCCTGCCCCAGGCTGTCGACGAACAGGCGGGTGCGGTCGTCGAGCGCACTGGCTGCCAGCACGCTGTTGCCGATCGGCGTATTCAATTCGTGCGCGACGCCGGCGACCAGCGCGCCGAGCGCGGCCAGGCGCTCCGAGCGCACGATCTCGGCGCGCGCCGTATTCAGTTCGGCCAGCGTGCGGGTCAGCTCGGCATTGCTGGCGGCCAGCGCGTGCTGCGTGCGCGCCAGGCGGATGTGGGCGCGGGTGCGCGCCAGCACTTCTTCCGACTGGTACGGTTTGGCGATGAAATCGACGGCGCCGGCCTGGAAGCCGCGCACCTTGTCGTCGGTGTCGTACTGGGCCGACAGGAAGATCACGGGAATGTCCTGCAATTGCGCGTCGGCCTTCAGGCGCCGGCACACCTCGAAGCCGTCGATGCCGGGCATGCGGATATCGAGCAAGATCAATTCCGGCGGGCGCGCGTGGGCGCTCCACAGCGCCAGTTCCCCATCCGGCGCCTGGCGCACCAGGTAGCCGGCGTTGCCCAGCAGTTCGCTGAGCAGTTTAAGGGAGGCCGGGGTGTCTTCCACCACCAGGATTTCGCCGCTGGTGTCTTGCGTTGCGCGGTGTATCATGCGCGCTCCTTCAATTCAAGTCCTGGTTGTTGCAGCAACGCGCACAATTGCGGGTACTGGTGCTGCTCGAGCATCCGTTCGATGCGCGCCACCACGTCGCCCAGTTCGGCCGGCAGCGGAGACAGCAACGCCGCCACGCGCGCCAGGTTCAATTCGCGCACAGCTTCGCACAGCAGGTCGCGCAAGCTCTCCGGCAGGCGTTCGAGATCGCCCACCGTCAGCGGCGCGGCCGGCGCCGGCACGCTGCGCGGGCGGCGCACGAAGCGCAAGCCGAGCTGCTGTTCGAGCATCGCATATAAATGTTCCTGCTCGACCGGCTTGCGCATGAAGGCGTCGGCGCCCGCTTCCAGCGCGGCGCTGCATTCGTCGCCAAAGGTCGACGCGGTCAGCATCACCACGCGCGGCTGCGCCAGCGCGCCATCGGCGCGCAGCCTGCGCGTGGCCGCCAGCCCGTCGAGGCCGGCCATGTGCCAGTCCATGAACACCAGGTCCGGCGGCGCGGCGCGCACCGCGTCCAGCGCAGCCTGTCCGTCGTGCACGCTGGAGACGATGAAACCGAGCGGCGTGAGCAGGCTTGACAACAGCGCGCAGCCATCCTCGTTGTCGTCGACCACCAGGATGCGCTTGCCGTGCTGCGGCGCGGCCAGCTCGGCGCCGCCGAGTTCGGCCGGCGGCGCCAGCGGCGCGCCTTCGACCGCTTGCGCCGGCACCGCGAAGGAAAACGTCGCGCCCTCGCCCAGCACCGACTGCAAGGTCAGCGTTCCCCCCATCAGTTGCACGAATTCGCGCGAAATCGCCAGTCCGAGCCCGGTGCCTTCCTTGGCGCCGCCCTGGCCGGCCTGGATGAAAGGTTCGAAAATGCGCTCCTGGTCCACTTGAGCGATGCCGGGACCGGTATCGCTGACGGAGAACGCCAGTTCCCAGTCGTCGGCGCCGCGCGCGCCGGCGCGCACCCGCAGGCAGACCCGGCCGCCATGCGCGAACTTGACCGCGTTCGACATCAGGTTCAGCAACACTTGCCGCAGCTTGGTGCCGTCCAGGCGCACATGGGCCGGCAGCGCGGCGCTGTCGAGTTCAAGGGCGATGCCGCCCTGCTCGGCGCGCATGCTCATCATGTCCATCACTTCCTGCAGCATCTCGCCCAGGCCGACCGTTTCCGGCTGCAGCATCGCGCGCCCGGCCTCGATCTTCGACAGTTCGAGGATATCGTTGATCAGCGTAAGCAAGTGCTGGCCGGAGCGGTGGATGATGGCGAGATTGCGTTTTTCCTCCGGCAGCATGTGCTGCGAATCGGCCATCAGTCGCGAAAAGCCGATCACGGAATTGAGCGGCGTGCGCAATTCGTGGCTCATGTTGGCAAGGAAGACGCTCTTCGCCTGGTTCGCCGCCTGCGCCTGCGCCACCGCGACCGACAGCGCCTGCGTGCGGTCGGCCACCAGTTCTTCCAGGTGGTGCCGGTGGCGGCGCAATTCCAGCTCCGCCGTCTTGTGCGCGGTGATGTCGTAATTGACGCCGACCATGCGTGCCGGCTTGCCGGCGGCGTCGCGGAACAGCATCGAATCGGTCTGGATGTGGTGGATCGAACCGTCCGGCCAGACGATGCGGAATTCGTAGGCGAAGGCGTCGCCGCCATCGAGCACGCCCTGCAGCTCGGCGCGGCTGATGTCGGCGTCGTCCGGGTGCAACTGGTCGATCCACAGCTGGAACGGTTCGGGCACCTTGTCCCGGTCGGTGCCGTACAGGCGGTACATCTGTTCATCCCAGACCGCCACTCCGCTGGCGATGTTCCAGTCCCAGATGCCGATGCCGGCCGCGCGCGTGGCGATCTGCAAGCGCTGTTCGCTGGCGTGCATCGCCACGTAGCGGCTTTCGAGCAGCGCGATCATTTCGCGTATCGCCGCCTGCAAGTGTTTCAGTTCGCCGTAAAACCAGGCGCGCGGCGCCGGCGCGTCCGGATTCAGGCCGGCCTTGACGTCGGCCGCGTAGCGCCCGATCGCCTGCACCGGTTTCAACATCAGGTGCCATAACAGCAGGTACAGGCAGCCGACCAGCGCCAGGTCCAGCACCAGGATCATGCCGACGATCGCGTAGCTGCGCTGGCGCAATTCGTCGAGCAGTTCGGCCGGCGACGCGTACAGCGTGATGCTGCCGATCTGCTGCCCCTCGACCAGCATCTGCCGCTTTTCGACCAGCAGTTCCGGGTCGTCCGGCACCACCAGGCCGCTGACCAGCTGGCCCGAAGCATTGCGCGCCAGGATATAAGGATGGGCGCCGCCGGCCGGCGCGACCATGCTCGCGTGCAGGCCGCGGTTGCTCAAGCCGCTGCGCATGATGGTGACGATCTGCGCCTCGTCGAAATTCCAGACCGGCAGCGCGACCGCCGCCGCCAGTTCATCGGCGCTGGTGGCCAGGCCCTTGCGCAACTGTTCCCAGCGCTGCGCCTTTTCGCTCTGGTAAAAATACACCGCGAACGTGGCCAGCACCAGCGTGATGACGGCCGTCAGCGCCAGGCTCACCAGCAGCGCGATCGACACTTCTCCTTTCGCCCTGGCGAGCGCCCGGATCGCGCCGCGCCACGCCGGGCGCAAGCCCGCGCCGCGCATCATGGCTGCACCGCCAGCGCCGGCGCCGCTTGCAGCAATTCCCACAACGGCAAATACTGGTGGCGCTCCAGCATGGCGCCGATGGCTTCGGCCAGCCGTGGCTGCGCCGCCTCGATGCCGGCCAGGATCTGCGCCGCGCGCTTGACATCCAGTTCGCGCACGGCCAGCATCAGCGCGGCGCGCTCGGCCGGCGCCAGCGCAGCCAGGTCGGCCCGCGTCAACGCCGGCGCCGGCAGTTGCGCGCCCGGTGCGAGCTGTTCGCGCGCGATGAAATGCAGGTCGAGCTGGCGGGCCAGGATCGCATACAGCTTGTCCTGCTCGATCGGCTTGCGCAGAAAATCGTCGGCGCCGGCCGCCAGCGCCTGCCGGCGTTCTTCCTCGAAAGCGGAAGCGGTCAGCATGACGATGCGCGGCTGGCGCAGGCCCGGCTGGGCGCGCACCCAGCGCGTCAGTTCCAGGCCATCCATGACCGGCATGCGCCAATCCATCAGCACCAGGTCGGGTTGCGCGGCGGCGATGGCGACGGCGGCGGCGGCGCCGTCGCGCGCATCGCTGACGCAAAAGCCGAGCGGCGCGAGCAGGCTGCGCAACAGTTCGCGGCAATCGCCCTGGTCGTCGACCACGAGAATGGTCTTGCCCTGCTCGGCCAGCGGCAAACCGCTGACGCGGCCGGCGCCGGCGGCCGGCGCGCCGGCCGGCTGCCGGCGGGCGACGACGGTAAACGTGAAACTCGAACCGGTGCCGGGCTGCGACTGCACTTGCAGTTCGCCGCCCATCAGGCGCACGAATTCGCGCGAGATCGCCAATCCCAATCCCGTGCCGCCGGCGGTGGTGGTGGCGCCGGCCTGCACGAAGGGTTCGAAGATGCGCTGCTGGTCGGCCAGGGCGATGCCGATGCCGGTGTCGCGCACGGCGAACGCCAGTTCGACCCGTTCTTCATCAAGGACATGGGCGTGCAGCGCCAGCGTGATGCTGCCCCGCTCGACGAACTTGACCGCGTTCGACAGCAAATTGAGCAACACTTGCCGCAGCTTGGCGCCGTCCGCGCCGACGCGCGCCGGCAGCGCGCCGCAATCGAGCAGCAGCGCCACGCCGGCCTGCTCGCTGCGCACGCGCACCATTTCCAGCACTTCGTGCAGCAGCGGCGTCAATTCCAGCGGAGATTCCTGCAACTGGACCCGCCCGGCCTCGATCTTCGACAGTTCCAGGATATCGTTGATCAGGTTCAGCAGGTGGTGGCCGGAGCGGTTGATGATGGCGAGATGGCGCTTTTCATCGTCGCGCATGCTGGCCGAATCGGCCAGCATCTGCGAAAAGCCGATCACGGAATTGAGCGGCGTGCGCAATTCGTGGCTCATGTTGGCGAGAAAGACGCTTTTCGCGCGGTTCGCGGCCTGCGCGTCGGACAGCGCCACCGACAGCGCGGCGGTGCGCTGCTGCACCAGTTCTTCCAGGTGGTTGCGGTGCTGCAGCAGTTCCTGCTGCGCGCGCTTGCGCTCGCTGATGTCGGCATAGGCGATGCGCACCAGGCGCCGGCCGGACGCCGGCAGGCGCGTCAGGCTCACTTCGCACGGGAAGGTGCGCCCGCGCGTATCGCGCACGATGCGCTCGAACAGCAAGTCCTGGCCCTGGAACGCGCGCTCGCCATTGTCCTGGATCGCCTGCTGCGGCGTCATGCCCTCGAACTGTTCGAGCGGGTACAGTTCCAGCGGCCCCAGTTGCAGCAGGCGCGCGCGCGCGCAAGCGAACAGCCGCTCGGCCTTGCGGTTGACATCGACAAAGCGCCACAGGTCGAGGTCGTACACCATGATCGCTTCCGGCGCATGCTCGACCAGCACGCGGAAGCGTTCCTCGCTCTCGCGGCTGCGCTGCTCGCTGCGTTCGAGGCGGCGCCGCTGCACCAGCAGCACGCCCAGCATCGCCGTCAGCAGCAGGAACACGCCGGCCGTCAGCAGCACCGTGTCGCGGTACTGCTGCCACAGCGACAGCGGGCGGTTGACGAAGATCGCCTGCGGCCCCACCAGCGCGGGGTCGATCTGCCAGCGCTGCAACTGCCGCCAGTCATACATCAGCACCGGCTCGGACGGCAGTTCGGTGACCGGCCGCTCCAGGCGCAGGCTGCCGCGCAGGATCTCGAGCGAGTGGCCGGCCAGGCGGCCGGCTTCGCGCCCGAGGTGGCGCACCGAGCCGCCCAGCATGCCGCTGCCAGGCAGCAGCGTGTCGTACAGGGCAAACACCGGCACCCTGCTGGCGCGCGCCACGTCCAGCGCGTATTCGGTGTGCGAGACGGCGACGCCAGAGACATCGCGGTTGGTCGCGCCGGTCACGACGACGGTGCCCGGTCCCAGTGTGCGCAGATAGGCCAGCGTGTCGGCGAAGCTGCGGTCGTCGGTGAATTCGATCGCGACGCGGCTGCGCCATGGCGCCAGCGCGGCTTGCGCCTCGCGCTTGAACGCCTGGTCGGCGCCGGCCACGCCGGTGGTGATGACGACGCGGCCGGTGCGCGGCATCAGTTTCAGGATTTGTTCCATGGTGCCGTTCAAGTCCGGCGGCATGCGCTGGAAAGCCACCGGGTGGTCGCGCAGCAGCGCCGGTTCCAGCACCGCGACCGCGTCCGACAGCACCGGCACGCCGGGCGCCAGGCCGGCCAGTTCGGTCAGCGCGTAACGCAGCGACGGCTCTTGCAGCGCCACGATCAAATCGAAATGCTGGCCTTCATATTGCAGGCGCAGCAGCTCGCTGTGACGGCGGCGCACCTCTGGATCGAGGTTGCGGTTCAAGTTCAGGAATTCGACCTGCACGTTTTCGGCGCTGACGCCGCCGCGCACCATGGCTTCGATATAGTTGCGCGTGACGGCGTCGAGGCCGGGCCGGCCGAAGCTGTACGGCGTCAGGAACAGGATGCGCTTGTGTTTCAAGTCCGCCACAGCGGGCGGCCCGGACAGCCCGGACGACGCGCCGGCCTGGCTGTCCGGGCCGCCGGCCGCAGCGGCCACTCCCGGCGCGGCGCCGGCCAGCACGGCGCCCAGCACGCACGCCGCCCACAGGCGCACGCCCCGCGCGCGCCCCGCTGCCACGCCGGTTGCTGTCAAAATTGCCATACCCATATCCGATGCCGATGAAGTGTGCCGGGCGCCGTGTTTACTGCTGTAATGCGCCCTGTGCTGATGATAATTTCAACTCACAGGCAAGTCCATCCATTTATCGGCGTGGCGTTTTCGTCAAAACGCTTCCCAGTCGTCGCGCAGCGCGGCGCCGGAGCGCGCCTGCGCCGCCCTCGGCATGGCCTGCGCGTCGCCGCGCGGCGCAAACGCCAGGGCCGGACCCGGAGCCGGGTTCGAAGCCGGGACCGCGCGCAGGTGCGCGGCTTGCTCCCGGCCTGGCGCGGCGCCACCCAGGCGGAACACGCTGACGGCCTGCTCCAGTTGCGCGGCCTGGTCTTGTAACGCTTCGGCGGCGGCGGCCGCCTGTTCGACCAGCGCGGCGTTCTGCTGGGTGACATTGTCCATCTCGGCCACGGCCCGGTTGACCTGCTCGATGCCGGCGCTCTGTTCGACGCTGGCGGCCAGGATTTCCCCCATGATGCCAGTCACGTTGCGCACGCTGCCGACCACTTCGCGCATGGTCTCTCCGGCCTCGTCGACCAGCTTGCTGCCGGCGCCGACCTGCGCCACCGAATCGTCGATCAACGCCTTGATTTCGCGCGCCGCCGCCGCGCTGCGCTGCGCCAGGTTGCGCACCTCGGAGGCGACCACGGCGAAACCTCTGCCCTGCTCTCCGGCGCGCGCCGCTTCCACGGCGGCATTCAAGGCCAGGATATTGGTCTGGAAGGCGATGCCGTCGATGACGCCGATGATGTCGGCGATCTTGCCCGAACTGTGGTGGATCGCGCCCATCGTCGCCACCACCTGCGCCACCACGGCGCCGCCGCGCGCGGCCACCTCGGACGCGGCCTGCGCCATGCGGTCGGCCGAGCGCGCATTCTCGGTATTGTTTTGCACGGCGCTGGTCAACTGTTCCATCGAACTGGCCGTCTCTTCCAGGCTGGACGCCTGCGTCTCGGTGCGCGCCGACAGGTCGCTGTTGCCGCTGGCGATCTCGGTCGACGCCACGGCGATGGTTTCCGTGCCCTGCCGCACCCGCGCCACGATATCGGCCAGGCCATCGTTCATCTTTTTCAGCGCGCGCGCCAACTGGCCCATTTCATCGCGCGAATCAATATCGATCGCTTGCGCCAGGTCGCCCGCGGCCACCGCTTCGGCGATCGCGATCGCGCGCCGCAGCGGTTGCAGGATCGCCGCCAGCAGCCAGTAGCCCATCGCCGCGCCGGTCAGCACGCCGAGCACGATGGCCAGGCCGGACACCAGGCGGAAGACACCATATTGCGCCTGCGACGCCTCGTATTCCTGCTTGCCGACATCGAGCTGCAATTTGACCAGTGACTCCAGTATTTTTTCGACGCCTTCCTTGGCCGGATCGACCGTGAAATGCAGCACGCCGTTGGCTTGCTCGGTGTCGCCGGCGGCCAGCAGCGCCAGCAGCGGCTGCACCGCCTTTTCCTGCATCGCCTTGCGGCTGGCGGCGAATTGCGCGGCCAGCGCCGCCTCTTCCGGCGTCAGGTAAGTGGCCATGTAGGCGGTCCAGACGCGGTCGATGTTGGCGCCGCGCCTGGCCAGGTCGGCCAGGTGGCGCTGGCGCATCGCGCTCTCGGCGTCGACCGCGTTGCCCAGGTCGAGCTGCTGGTTGACCAGGTCGGTGGTGATCGAATGCAGCATGCCCATCGCCACCAGGCGGTCGTCGTACACCGTCTGCAGCGCGGCGTTGGTGCGGCTCAACGCATACATGCCGCCGCCGCCGACCAGCGCCAGCAACAGCGACAGGAAGGCCATCACGGCGATCAGCCGTGTCTTGATCGTGATATTTTTCATTGTGACTATCCCTGGAACTTGTTTTATTGGTCAATGGCCCGCAGCCTGGTGCAGCGCATGCAGCAAGTCTTGCGAGGCGAACGGTTTGCGCAGATAGGCCAGGCAGCCGAGGCGCTGGGCCGCCGCCTCGATGCCGCTGTCGATCTGGCTGGTGACGAACACGATAGGCGGCGCGTTGCCGGAACTGACCAGCAATTGCTGCAATTCGATGCCGGACAGGCCGCCCAGGTCGATGTCGAGGATCAGGCAGCCGATCTCGCCGCGCTCTTCGCGCTGCAGATACAGCTCGGCCGACGCGAACAGCCGGGCCATATAACCGGCCGCGCGCAGCAGCCTGCCCAGCGCCTTCAACATGGCCGGGTCGTTCTCGACGACCGCGACGATGAGCTTATCTGTATCCATGACGTCATCCGAATGGGTGCAATACACCGACAGGCATGACTGTAGGGAGATTCGGCGCGCCTGTAACGTGTCCTTTGGTACAGGTACGCGGCGCGGCGCGCTATGGGCCGGCGGCGGGACGGTTGAACAGGCCCAGGCGGGTGGCCATCTGCACCAGTTCAGCCAGCGAACCGGCGTCCAGCTTTTCCATCAGGCTGTGGCGGTGCGCCTTGACGGTGCGCTCGGTGTTGCCCAGTTCATAGGCGATCTGCTTGTTGAGCATGCCCTGCACGACCAATGCGAACACTTCGCGCTCACGCGCGGTCAGGGTGTCGGCGCGCTTGCGCAGCGCGGCGCTCTGCTGGTTTTGCGCGGCCGCTTCCTCGAAGCGCAGCATCGCGCGGCCGATCGCGTCGAGCAGCGCATCCTTGCCGATCGGCTTGGGCAGAAAATCCTCGGCGCCGGCCTTGATCGCGCGCACGCTCATCGCGATGTCGCCATTCCCCGTCAAAAAAACGATCGGCAGCGGGCTGCCGCGCGCGCGCAGGCGGTCCTGCAATTGCAGCCCGCTCAGGCCCGGCATGTCGACGTCGAGCAGAATGCACCCCTTCTCGTTGCCGCTTTCGGCCTGCAGGAAGGCGTCGCCCGATTCGTAGACGGTGACCGCATAGCCGCAGGCGCCGAGCAGGCGAGACAAGGCCGTGCGCAGCGCGGCATCGTCGTCGATGATGTGGATCCTCATGACTGCTTCCCTTGCAGCGGCAGCGCGAAGCCGACCGTGGCGCCGCCGTCTGGATTGTTGTCGGCCCAGATTTTCCCGCCGTGCGCGTGCACGATGGCCGCCGCGATCGACAGGCCGAGACCCATGCCGTGCGCCTTGGTGGTGAAGAACGATTCGAACACGCGCTCGCGGTTGCCGCTAAAGCCGCAACCGCGGTCTCTGACCAGCACCTCGGCCCGGCCGTCGCCGCCCGGGCGGGCGCACAGCGTGATCGCGCGCGCCCCGGGCGCCACGGCGCCGCAGGTCGCCGCATCGCCGGCCATCGCATCCATGCCGTTCAACACCAGGTTGATCAAGACTTGCTGCAACTGCACCGGGTCGGCCGCCACCGGCAACGCCTGTGGCGCCAGCTCGGTGCGCAGCGCGATGCTGCGCATGCGCGCCTCGCTGCCGAGCAGGCTGCAGACCTGTTCGAGCGCCTCGTTCAGGTCGATGCGTTCGAGCACCGTCTCCGATTTCTTCAACAGCTCGCGCATGCGCTGTATCAGTTCGCTGGCGCGGCGGTCGTCGCGCCGGATGTCTCCGAGGATTTCCTCGACATCGGCCAGCGCCGGCGGCGTCATGCGCAGGAACAGTTCGGCCGCCTCGGCATTGCTCATGATGGCCGCCAGCGGCTGGTTCAATTCGTGCACCAGCGCCGCGCAGTAGACGGTGGCGCTGGCGTTGCGGTTCATGTGCGCGATCTCGGCCAGGCGCTGGCGCGATTCGCGCTGCAACTGGTCATTGTGCGCGGCCAGCTGCCGCTGCAGGCGGCGGATTTTCAAATGCGCCATCACGCGCGCATTGACTTCCTCGAACTGGAACGGTTTCGCGATGAAATCGACGCCGCCGACCTGGAAGCCGCGCAGCTTGTCGTCGGTATCGCTGTGGGCCGACAGGAAGATCACCGGCACATCGCCCAGGCCCGGCATTTTTTTCAAACGGCTGCACACCTCGTAACCGTCGATGCCCGGCATGCGGATATCGAGCAGCACCAGTTCCGGCGCCTGCGCCTGCGCGCTCCACAGCGCCAGCTCTCCGTTCGGCGCTTCGCGCACGCGGTAGCCTGCATCGGTGAGCAATTTCGACAGCAGTTGCAGCGACGCCGGCGTGTCTTCCACCACCAGGATATCGCCGCGCACCGCGTCGGCCGCGCAGGTGCCGTCCTGGCGCGGGTCCGCTGCCGATCGCTGCTGCGTTTGCTGCTCTGGCTGCGCCATCAGGCCCCTCCCTCAAAACCGCGCCCCGGAGCGGCGCTTGGGCCAGTATATTGCATGCAAGCACTGTAAAGCTACTCCCGGCGCGCACCTGGTTGCAATTGCAACAGCTTGTGGCGTTCGCAGCCGGCCGGTGCGACCGGACAGGTGCATGCCGGCCACGTCATCACGGTCCTGCGGAGACCATGCATCCGGCGGCAGGCGCCCGCCGGCGGACAGGAGCCGGGCCAGCCGGCTTATCTCGCCAGCGCGGCGAGCGTGCCGCCGGACCGGCGCGGCAAGGCTTGATTTTTTTGCATCGTCAAGGCGTCATTATCCCCGGTCAGCTTGAACTGGCTGACGACGCCGGCCAGTTCGGCCGCCTGCTGCTGCATGGACGCAGCGGCGGCCGCCGCCTGCTCGACCAGCGCGGCGTTGCGCTGCGTGACTTCGTCCATTTCGGCGATGGCGCGGTTGATCTGCTCGATGCCGTCGCTCTGCTCGCCGCTGGCCGACATGATCTGCGCCATGACGCCGGTCACGCGGCCGACGCTGCTGACGATGTCCGTCATCGTCGCGCCGGCCTCGGCGACGAGCTTGCCGCCGGCGTCGACCTGAGCCACCGAATCGTTGATCAATGCCTTGATTTCCTTGGCGGCCGAGGCCGAACGCTGCGCCAGGTTGCGCACCTCGGAAGCGACGACGGCGAATCCCCTGCCCTGCTCCCCGGCGCGCGCCGCCTCGACCGCCGCGTTCAGGGCAAGGATATTGGTTTGAAAGGCGATGCCGTCGATGACGCCGATGATGTCGGCGATCTTGCCCGACGAGCGGCTGATCGAGTCCATCGTGTCGACCACCTGGTTCACCACCCGTCCGCCCCTGGTCGCGACATCGGCCGCCGACAGCGCCATCTGGTTGGCCAGGCGCGCATTGTCCGCGTTTTGCGCCACCGTGCCGGTCAGTTCTTCCATCGACGACGCCGTCTGTTCCAGCGCGCTGGCCTGGTGCTCGGTGCGCTGCGACAGGTCCTGGTTGCCGCTGGCGATTTCGGCCGACGTGATCGCCATCGCGTCGGTGCCGCCGCGCACTTGCCCCACCAGCGCGGCGAGCTTGTCGCGCATGCCGCGAATCGACGTCAGCAGGCTGTCCTCGTCGCCGTACGGCGTGTCGATGCGCACGGCGAGATCGCCGTCGGCGATGCGGCCGGTGATCCAGCCGGCATAGGCCGGCTCGCCACCCAGCTGGTGCAGCAGGCCGCGCACGATGAACACGGCCGCGCCGCCGCCGAGCACGATCGCGATCGCACCCAGCAGCAGGGTGTCGATGCGCGCCCCCTGATAGGCGGCGACCGACAGGCGAGACTCTTCGGCCATGCGCGCGCCCTGGTAGGCGACCAGGTCCGACAGCGCCGTCACATATTCTTTTTCCGACAGGCGGATGGTGGCGTTGAGCATGCTGCGCGCCTCGGTCAACTGGTTCGCGCCCAGCAGCACGAACAATTCCTTCTGGTTGCTTTCATCGATGGCGACCGCCTTGACGATGTCCGCCAGCTTGACCTTGACGGCGGCATCGCCTTCACTCAGTTTGGCCAGTTGCGCCATCAGCGCCGCATTTTTTTCGCGCACCGGCTTGATCTGGTTCGCCACCGCCTTTTCCCCCATGTATTCCGCGGCAATGATGGCGCTGCGCAGCAACTGGTGGATCAGCGCGACATTGTATTTGACTTCGGTGGCCAGTTCGACCTTGCGGTACTGGTCTTGCAAGATGGTATCCGTGCGGTGCTGCATGCTGGCCATCGCCAGCAGCGCCACCGCGACGATCGCCACCAGCAGCGCCAGCACCAGGCCGAAGCCCAGGCCGAGGCGCTTGCCGATCGATAAACTGGTCAGGCGCGCGGCCAGCGACAAGTGCAATTTCTTCATATATCCTCCCGATACATCGTCCATGCGGCGCCCGCGGCGAACGTCCGCAAGCACTCTGCGCCCTTGCTCCGTCAGCAGCCCGGGAAGCGGTAATCCTTGAACAGCTCGCGCAATTTCATCTTTTGCAGCTTGCCGGTGGCCGTGTGCGGCAATTCGTCGACGAAGGCGACATCGTCCGGCAACCACCATTTCGCGACCTTGTCGTCCAGGTAGGCCAGCATGCCGTCGCGGTCGACATCCTGCCCGGCCTTTTTGACGACGACGAGCAAAGGTCTCTCCTGCCATTTCGGGTGCGCGATGCCGATCACGGCCGCCTCGGCCACGGCGGCGTGGCCGACCGCCGCGTTTTCCAGGTCGATCGATGAAATCCATTCGCCACCGGACTTGATCACATCCTTCGAGCGGTCGGTGATCTGCATGTAGCCGTCCGGGTCGATGGTGGCGACGTCGCCGGTATCGAAATAACCGTCGGCGTCCAGGATGGAACCGCCCTCGTTGCGGAAATAGCCGGCCGCGATCCACGGCCCCTTCACCAGCAGGTGGCCGAAAGCCTTGCCGTCGCGCGGCAATTCGCAGCCCTCGTCGTCGGTGATCTTCATGTCGACACCGTAGACGACGCGGCCCTGCGTGGCCTGCAATTTCAGGCGCTCGGCGCGCGGCAGGCCGGCATGTTTGGGCAGCAGCTTGCACACCGTGCCCAGCGGCGACATTTCCGTCATGCCCCAGGCGTGCATCACGGTCGCGCCGAACGCGCTGTCGAAGGTGTCGATCATCGACAGCGGCGCGGCCGAGCCGCCGATGACGACGCGTTGCAGGCACAGTTCATCCTTCGGCGACAGGCCGGCCGCCTCGACGTGGCGGAACAGCATCAGCCAGATGGTCGGCACGCCCATCGCCAGCGTCACGTCTTCCTCGCGCATCAATTCATATAAACTCTTGCCATCCATCGCCGGTCCGGGCATCACGAGCTTGGCGCCGCACATCGCGCCGGCGTACGGCATGCCCCAGGCATTCACGTGGAACATCGGCACCACCAGCAGCGCCGAGTCGGCGGCCGACAGGCCCAGGCCGTCGACGCTGCAGACGGCGTACGAGTGCAACACCGACGAACGGTGCGAATACAGCACGCCTTTCGGGTTGCCGGTGGTGCCGGACGTGTAGCACAGCGCCGCGGCGGTGTTTTCTTCCAGCTTCGGCCAGGTGAATGCTTCGCTCTCGCAAGCCAGCAATTCCTCGTAGCACAGCAGGTTCGGGATCGCGCCAGCCGGCATGTGCGCGCGGTCGGTCATCGCGATGAAGGCTTTGACGTTCGGCAGTGTCGGTGCCAGTTGCTCGACCAGGCCGGCGAAGCCGATGTCGAAGAACACGTACTGGTCGTCGGCGTGGTTGACGATGTATTCGAGCTGCTCGGCGAACAGGCGCGGATTGATCGTGTGCAGCACGGCGCCCATGCCGGACACGCCGTAATACAGTTCCATGTGGCGGTAACCGTTCCAGGCCAGCGTGCCGACCCGCTCTCCCTGTCGCACGCCGAGCCGGGTCAAGGCGTTGGCGACCTGTTTGGCGCGGCGCGCGATCTCACCGTAGGTCGTGCGGTGCACCGGGCCTTCCGACGTGCGCGAAACGATCTCGGCATGCGGGTGATTGCGCACCGCGTGTTCGATCAGCGAGGAAATGACGAGTTCTTCTTGTTGCATGAAACCGAGCATGGTGTCTCCTGGATGGATGGGTAATCAGTGAGTGGCGGGCGCCGCGCCGCTGCAGTTGCGCGCATTCTGGCGGCAGCGTTCGGTGCAGCGGTGCGCGCCGCCCGGGTGGACGCCGAACAGCACGCGGTGCACGCTGGAGCCGTACCAGCGTCCGCCCTGCGGTCCCTTGATGCCGCGCCGGTTCAGCGCGGCGGCGATCGCGTTGAAGGAAATGCCGGCGCAACGCAGCGCATCGATCTCGACGCGCACGGTCGCGTCCAGCGCGGCCAGGGTTTGCATGGCTGTCACACTTTCTTCAGCAGGAAGTGCGACAGCGCCGGCACCAGCACCAGGGCGCCCACCATGTTCAGCGTGAACATGAACGTCAGCAGGATGCCCATGTCGGCCTGGAACTTGATCGGCGACCAGGCCCAGCACACGACACCGGCGGCCAGCGTGATGCCGACCAGCGCCACCACCTTGCCGGTAAATTGCAGCGCGTGGCGGTACGAGTCGGCCAGCGTCAGGCCGTTGCGCTGCTGCGCCAGTTGCACCGACAACAGGTACAAGGCGTAGTCGACGCCGATGCCGACGCCGAGCGCGATCACCGGCAATGTCGCGACTTTCACGCCCATGCCCAGCGCCACCATCAAGGCTTCGCACAGGATAGACGTCAGCACCAGCGGCAGCACGGCCACCAGTACGGCGCGCCAGTTGCGGAAGGTGATAAAACACAGCACGATGACCGCGGCATACACGTACAGCAGCATCTTGTGGTTGGCTTCCTTGACGACGATATTGGTCGCCGCCTCGATGCCGGCGCTGCCGGCGGCCAGCAGGAACTGGCGTTCCGGCGTGCTGTGCGCCTTGGCGAAGGCGTCGGCCGCCAGCACCACGCGTTCCAGCGTCTCGGCCTTGTGGTCGGACAGGTAGGCGATCACCGGCATCAGCGAGCAATCGCTGTTGAACAAATCCGGATTGTTGGTCGACGCCTGTTGCGCGCCATAATTCAAGATATCCTGGTTGCGCGACAGGGTCAGCCATTTCGGGCTGCCTTCCGAACTGCCGGCCGTGACTTGCCGCACCGCGTCGGTCAAGGACACCGTGGTCTGCACGCCGGGAATCTGCTGCAAGGCCCAGGCCAGGCGGTCCGCCTCGACCAGCGTGTCATATTTTAAACACCCCTCCTTGGCGGTTTTCACCATCACCGCGAACTGGTCGGACGACAGCGAATAATTGGCCGTGATATAGGCGTTGTCCCGGTTATAGCGCGATTCAGCGCGCAATTCCGGCGCACCCGGATCGAGGTCGCCGATTTTTAAATTGAGGCTGACGACGAAGCCGCCGACGGCCATCAGCAGCGCCACGCCGACCGCCCAGCTGGCGTACTTGCGTTCCGTAAAACGGTCCAGCGCCTGCCACAAGGCGCCCAATCCTTTACCTTTTTCGGACGAACGGTCTTCCTGGATCGTGCGCGCGGCGGCCTGCGCCGACACGCCGACATACGACAGCAGCACCGGCAACAGCAGCAGATTCGTAAAAATCAGCACGGCCACGCCCATGCTCGCCGTCAGCGCCAGGTCCTGGATCACCGGGATGTCGATCATCATCAAGACCGCGAAGCCGACCGCGTCGGCCAGCAGCGCCGTCAAGCCGGCCAGGAACAGGCGGCGGAAGGTGTAGCGCGCCGCCACCAGCAAATGGGTGCCGCGGCCGACGTCCTGCATGATGCCGTTCATCTTTTGCGCGCCGTGCGAGACGCCGATCGCGAACACGAGGAACGGCACCAGGATCGAAAACGGATCGAGCTCGAAGCCGAGCGCGGCCACCAGGCCGACCTGCCAGATCACCGCCACGACGGAACAGGCGACGACCAGCGCGGTCGAGCGCAGGCAGCGCGTGTAACCGTAGATGATGGCCGTGGCAATGGCGGCGGCGGCGCCGAAGTACATGATGACCTTGACCATGCCGTCCAGCAGTTCGCCGATCAGCTTGGCGAAACCGACCATGTGGATCTTGACCTTGACCTTGTCGTTTTCATGCGCGCGGATCTTCGATTCCAGTTCGTGCGACAGCACCGCGTAATCGATCGCCTTGCCGCTCACCGGGTCCTTGTCCAGCAGCGGCACGAAGATCATCGTCGACTTGAAATTGTTCGCCACCAGGTTCCCGACGATGCCGGAACGGGCGATATTGATCTTTAATTGTTCGACGCTTTTCGGCGTGCCGTCGTAGGCATCCGGCATCACCGGGCCGCCCTGGAAACCTTCCTCGGTGACTTCGTTCCAGCGCACCGTCGGCGTCCACATCGACTTCATCCACGCGCGGTCGACACCCGGCGTCAGGAACAGTTCGTCGTTGACCTGTTTCAGCACTTCCAGGTAGGACGGATCGAAGATGTCGCCATTCGGGTTTTCGACGACGACGCGCACCGCGTTGCCCAGGCCGCGCAGCGCATGCTTGTTGTCGAGGTAATTCTTGATGTACGGCTGGCTCTGCGGCATCATCTTTTCGAAGCTCGCATTCAAGGTCAGCCTGGTGGCCGCCATCCAACCCAGCGCGATCGTCACCAAGGTGCACAGCAACATCACCCACAGGCGGTTGTTGAAGACGATGCGTTCGAGCAGGTTGCCGGACTGCTTGTCGAAATGCTGTAAATCGCGCACGACCGGCATCTCGTCGACGTGGTTAAGTCCCATATCCATTGTATTGATCCTGTTCTTGTCTGGCGGTGGTTACTGCGCGGCCAGCGGCTGCACGCGCAAACCGCGCGCGCCGCCGATCAGCAGTGCATCCTTGCCGGCCGCCAGCACGGCGGAGGCGGGGCCGGGTTTAACTTGGGCCAGCGCCGTGAAACTGGCGCCGTTGTCGGCGCTGAGCAGTACCTGGCCGGCCTGGCTGACGATGACGAAACGCTGTTCGCCCGCCGTGGTGGCGGCGGTCAGGCCAGTCTGCAGGCCGGTATCGACCTTGGCCCAGTGCGCGCCCTGGTCCGTGCTGCGGTAGGCGTTGCCGCGCAAGCCGTAGACGATGACGGCGCCGGCATTGCCGACGACGCCGAAATAACTGCCCTGGTACGGGGTCGGCACGGCGATAAAGCGGTCGGCGCCGCGCGCCTTGCGCAGCACCAGCCCCTGCTCTCCAACCATGTAGACGGCGTCGCCGGCCGGGCGGATCGCGTTCAGGTGAAAACCCTTCGGGTTGTCGACCTTGTCCATGCACGGCAGCCAGCTGCGGCCGCCGTCCTCGGTGCGGAAAATCAGGTTGAAGGCGCCGACCACGTAACCGTGCGCGTCATCCTCGAACCAGACGTCGAGAAACGGCTTGTCGGGACCCTGTTCGACCATGCGGCGCGCATCGGCCAGCAAGCGTTCCTCGGCCTTGACGGTCGTGTAATGGGACAGCATCGCCTGCGCGGCGGCAGCGCCGTCCAGCTGCAAGGTCCAGTTGGCGCCCGCATCTTCGGTATGCAGGACCACGCCGTCGTGGCCGACCGCCCAGCCCAGGCGCGGCGACGGGAAATGGACGGCCGTCAGGTCGGACGATACCGGCACCCTGGCTTGCGTCCAGCTCTGGCCGCCGTTGTCCGAATACACGATGTGGCCGCGCTGGCCGACGCCGACGACGCGGTTGCCGGCCTGCGCCAGGCCGTTGATCAGCGCGCGCGGCGCCAGCGCGCTCGGCGCGGCGGGTGTTTTCAGCACGTCGGCCGCCGGCGCGGCGCCGGCGGCGGCGGCGCCGAGCGCCAGTGCGCACGCCACGAAGGCGCGTATTGCCAGGGTATGTGGTGTCATTATTCTGTCGTAAAAAAAAAACGCCGGCCACCCCTCAAAGGGATTATTGGGGCTGCCGGCGCAAAAGAGACTCATTGAATGCGCCGCCGCGAACGGCGGCGCCTGCTGCGTTCCACTTCTACTTAACCTTGCCGATCAGCGCACCCCCGCGCCCGACAAGGCTTCGGCCGACCATTCGGACGGCTTGAGCGGATCGATATATTTGACGCCGACGTAATGGCCGGACATGCCGGTGATGTTGTAGGCGCCGCTGACGAAGTCATAGATCATGTGGTTGCCGGACTGCGGCGCCTGCACGTCGTAGCTGAAGGTCACGTGGTCGAACGAGGCGCGGTACAACTGGCCGCGCGCATCGTATTCGTCCGACGCCAGCGCGACCCAGCTATCCTCGTCGATATAAAAGGTGCGCTTGCTGTAGATGTGGCGCTTGCCCGGTTTCAGCGTCGCCTCGACCACCCAGACGCGGTGGGTTTCCCAGCGCACCAGGTCCGGATTGATGTGGTTAGGCTTGGTGATGTCGGCGGCGACCTTGTGGTAGGCCAGTTTATAGGCGTTGTACGGCACGATCATTTCCTTCTTGCCGACCAGCTTGAAATCGAAGCGGTCCAGCGCGCCGTTGAAGACCCACGAATCGTCATAGGTCGAGGCGCCGGCCGAACCCGGGTTCGGCGTGTCGTAGGCGACATCCGGCGCCAGTTTCACGCGGCGCTGGCCGGGCAGGTATTGCCACACCTTGCGCGGCTGCGCGACCGGGTTGACGGCGTCCAGCGCCAGCAGCGCTTCGCCCGCGCGGCGCGCCGGCGCCAGGTAATTCAGCTTGGTCTTGAAGAACAGATCGGTCTGCCTGGCGGCGTCGATTTTCTTCGGATCGCCGAGCGGGAATTCCTGCCAGATCTCGCCGGTCGTGGCCAGGGTCGGCGTGCCGGACGAATCGATGTTCCACGAATCGTACTTGGTGAAGAAGGCGTGGCCCTGGTAGCGCAGCAGGTGGTTCCACATCACTTCGTTGCCCGTCTTCGGAATCGGGAACGGCACGCCGCCCAGCGCGTTTTCGACGCCGACGCCGCCGTCGGTCGTCTTCGCGCCGGTCGCGTTCTTCGCCGTATTATCAAGGTAGGTTTTCGGGAACGTCACGCTGCGGTGGGTCGGATAGACGTCGACGCGGTAGGTAGTAAAACGCTTCAGCAATTCCTTGGTGCCGGCGGTCAGCCTGTCTTCCTGGCCGGCCAGGTTCTTGCCGGTGATGGTCAGGCGCGGCTTGTCGGCCGCGTACGGGTCGGGACGGATGCCGCTGCCCTTGGCGAAGCCGGCCGGGATCGCCGTCAGGCCGCCGGTGAATTCAGGGATCACGCCATCCTTGCTGGCCGCCTTTTCGGCGCCGACCAGGGTCAGCGTGGCGCCGAGCTGTTTCGCCTCGTCCGGCGTCACGCTGCCGTAGGTCGCCGTCATTGCCGCCATCAGCGCGGCGGCCATCAGTGTTTTCTTGAGCATCATGGTGTTTATCCTATCGGTCAGAATGTGGTTTTCAGGGTCAGCGCGAGGAAGCCGCGGTCTTTCAGCAGCGGCGTCACGCCGGCGTTCGACGAGATCGCGCCGCTCGCATCCAGGCCGACCGGGCCGAAGAAGTCGACATATTTGAAATCGATGCGGTATTTCTGGTAGACGTCGAAGGCCAGGCCGACCGCGTAATTACCCGCGTTCTTGTTGCCGCCCGACTGCACCGCCGAGTTGCCCGACAGGCCGACCGAGTAGCTCATCGGGGCCGACACGTCGACGCCCGGCATGACCTGGAACCAGGTCGGCGTGAAATTGAGCGCCAGGCCGACGAAGTTTTTGGAGACCTTGTCGACGCCCGTATAGCTGTCGCGGCCCTTGTAGAACTCGGCGCCCTGCGTGACTTTCTGCACGCGGTTCCACGTCAATTCGGCCAGCCAGCTCGACGCGTCGAACACGGGCGTTTGCGCCGTCGTGCCGAGGAAGTTCAGCACGCCGTGGAAGGTGTTGCCGCGTGCGCCGCTGACTTCGCCTTCGGCCGGCAAGTCCGCCGCCTTGACCACCAGCGCGCCTTTCAGCAGCGTGTTCAGGCTGGCCATCAGCGCCGGATTGGTGCCGACCGGCATCAGCAAGGCCGGCGAGCTGTTCAGGGTCATGTTGCGGCGGTAGTTCAGGTCGGCGCCGACCGAGATGCCGGCGACGCTTTTCGACAGCGACAGGCCGAACACGTCGATATTGCCGGCGTATTCCAGCTGATAGCGGCTGGTCGCGCCCAGCGCGGCCGGGTAGAACAGGCAGTTGCTGCCGACCACGGCCGAGCCGGGAATCGCCGCCGAGCAGGTCGCCTTGCCGACGCCCAGCGCGGTGGCGGCGCCGGCCTGCTGGGCCGCGGCGGCCGCGCCAGCCGCCGTGCCGCCGGCGGCGAGCACGGCGTCGGACGCCGCCTTGGCATTGATGGCGACCGACGGGTGGCTTTGGCCGAACAGCGGCGCCGGCAGGCCGGCCAGGCGCAGGTTAGCCTGCGGCAGCAAGTCCGAGGTCTGGCGATAATAGGCGCCGACGGTGCCGTCCAGCCATGCCGGGCTCCAGCGCGCGGCGACGCCGAAGTCTCCCTGCCTGGACGGCTTGCGGTCGTCGATGCGGACCGCGCTCGGCAAGCCCAGGCCGGACAGGTTGAACGACTCTCCGCCCTGGAAGGCGTAATCGTAGAAGCCGAGGAAGGAACCGGATTCGGGCAGGCGCCCCGGTTTCCAGTTGAAGAAATATTGCGCCGCGAACGACAGTTCGGCGGTCGGCGAGAACTGGGTCGAGATCGCCTGGCGCGGCAGGAACAATTCCTTCGCTTCCGAACCCGGCACCGAATATCCCTTGATCAGGTCGATCGCCGACTGGCCGAAGTTGACGCCGTGGATAGGAGAGATCAGGCTCTCTCCCCAGTACAGCGTGTGCTGGCCGAGCTTGACGTTGACCGGCATGTCGCCGATCTCGAAGCTGCTGAAGACGAAGGCGTCGAGCACTTCACCCGACAGGCCCTTGTGGTAGCGCTGCGCGTAATCGGACATGCCGAGCGCCGGCTTGCCGCCGACAAAATGATTCGAGGTCGCGACATTGTCGTTGTCGAGGGAGCTGTAGGCGTGGTCGATCCAGGCCGCCGCGCTGACGCGCAGGCCGAGCTGCTTGCGGAACACGACGTCGAACTCGCTGAGCAGGTCGACGCGGTTCGAGACCGTGCCGCGGCCGAAGTTGCGGTCGCCGTCGTCGGAATTGACCGACTTCAGGAGGTTCTCGTTCTGCTTTTCGATCCGGTTCGCGTAGTTATACTTGATCGTGTTATCGAAACGGATCGCCAGGTCCGGGTTGCCGGTCTCGATTTCTCCGCCCTGGGCCACGCCTGCCGCGCACAGCGCCGCCGCCATGGCGACGGCCCGCAGGGTGAATGGTTGCCGTGTCTTCAAATGTTCCATGCTGCGCCTTCTCCTCGTGTGATATTTTTTATTGATTACTTATTACGGATTGATACAAAAAACTTTTACACTCGTCCGGCACCGGGGCGCCATTACCCCACTTCCCCATGTTTCGGGACGAGTTCGGCCACGCGCGGCAAATATGCCGACGCTCGGCCGCAAGGCCGGAATGGCGGAAATACAATGGAAAAGCTAAGGAACTGCGGAAATGGCGGCGGTAGGCATGGCGGGCGTCTCCAGGAGTTTTATGTATGCTGCTTTTTTGTGAAATCTATCTTGATTTCTCTAGGTGTTATTTTGTTCCGCTTAGGCAAGTGGCGCTTGTCATTTTTTGCCAACAGCTTGTCATTTTCCGCCAGGTGTTCTCAAAAGCAGCGGCCCCTTGAAGGCGTCCATGATGGCCGACGCCGGCAAGCCGGAGGCGACGATCTGCGCCAGCGCGTTCATCGCCTGCGTGATGTGGCGAAAATATTTTTCATAGCTGGGGCACAGGTAATTCATGCCCGCTTCGCCGCCGGGGGCGTGCATGAAACGGTTCTTCGGACACTCGCCGTTGCAGGCGAACAGGTAGGGGCAGCTCTTGCAATAGTCCGGCAAGCACTCTTCCTTGGCCGCGCCGAACGCTTGCTGCGCCGGGCTGGCGGCCAGCGCCGCCAGGTCGTCGTGCATGACATTGCCGAGCCGGTATTCGGGATACATGAAATGGTCGCACGAATACACGTCGCCGCCGTGCTCGACGATCATGGCCTTGCCGCAGCGCCGCGAGAACAGGCAGACCGAGGCCGGCAACTGCAGCCACGATGCCAGCGCCCATTCGAAATTCATCACGTAGACGGTGCCGACATCGTTGCGCACCCATTCGTCGAAGACGGCGATCAGAAAATCGCCGTAAGCCGCGCGCTCCACCGTCTGCGCGCTGACGCCGGGTTCCGGCCGCGGCGGCGAGGATGCGGCGGCCGGCGCCGCCTCGCCGGCCGCGCCGCCGAGCCTGGGCGGGCGCGCGAAATGCAGCCGGACCGCCTGTTCGCGCGGCGCCGGCAAGCGTTCGACGACCGGGTTGAACTGGATGAAGCGCACTCCTTCCCGCTTCAGAAAACGGTAAATCTCCAGCCCGTGGCCGCTGCTGTCGCGCGTGACCGTGACCAGCACATTGACTTTCACCTGGTGGCGCAACAGCAGGCGCAAGCCGCGCATCACCTCGTCGAAGCTGGAGCGGCCCTGCTTGTCGGGCCGGTGCAGGTCGTGGATTTCGCGCGGGCCGTCGATGCTCAGGCCGACGGTAAAATCCTCGGCCGCGAGGAAGCGGCACCAGTCGTCGTCGAGCAGCGTGCCGTTGGTTTGCAGGCTGTTGCGGATGGTCTTGCCGCCGGCCAGTTCGCGCTGGTACGCGCGCGCGCGGCGAAAAAAATCGAGACCGAGCAGCGTCGGCTCCCCGCCCTGCCACGTGAATTCCACTTCCGCCGACGGCTGCGCGGCAATGTAGCGCCGCACATAGGCGCGCAGGACGTCGTCGGCCATGCGGAATTTTTCGCGCGGCGGGAACATCTGCTCCTTCTCCAGGTAAAAGCAATAGTCGCAAGCGAGGTTGCACAGCGGGCCGATCGGCTTGGCCATCAGGTGCAAACCCTGCGAGGATTCCGGAAGTGGGTTCATGGCATCGCTCAAGGCAGGTATTTCACGTCGACCGCCATCACGCGGCCATTGAAGGAAAACGGCGCCCTCGCCGCATAATCCAGCGAGACCGGCGAACCAAGGTCAGTGCCGACGTCGAAGGTTTCGCTGGCCGTGAACAGCAGCGGCACCGTCAGCGGCACCGTGCCCTGCCCGACTTCCCTGCCGTTCACGCGCAGCACGATCTGCGCCGGCGCGCCCCGTTTCGGCGACGCCATCCGGGTCTCGACCTCGATCTGCAGCGGGCCGGCCGGCAGTTTTTCGACGGAGCGTATCTTGGTGCGGCGCAGTATCAGCGCGTTGTACTCGTAGACCAGCGTCCCGTTGTCGACATACAGTGCAATGCCGCCGCCCGCGCCGCCGAGCGCGTACAGCACGCCGCTGGCGTCCGGCGGCACGTCGGCCGCCACCGTCACCAGGTTGTCGCGCGCCTTGATATTCGGCGCCACCGGTTCCGGCATGCGCGTGACGACGCCGCTGAAATGCCATTCGCTCAGGCCGGACGACAGGCGCTGGGATGGATTGAGGAAGACGAAAGCGCCGCCGCCCACCGGATACACCTTGTTGTCTTTCGCTTCGCGTTCGAACAGCGCCTTCATCTCCGCCAGTTTTTTCGGCTGCGCCGCCGCCACGTCGACCGCTTGCGAATAATCGTGTTCCAGCTCATATAACTGCCATTGATCCTTGGACGAATCCCAGTTCAGGTAGCCCGACAGGTCGAGCGACCATGGCAGGCGCGGGCCGTTGACGGAAGCGATCCAGCCGTCGTGATAAATGCCGCGCGCGCCCATGAATTCGAAATACTGGGTGTGCTTGCGCGGCGCCGCCTTCGGATTCGCGAAAGTGTAGGCCAGGCTGACGCCGTCGAACGGGTCTTGACTAAAACCGTCGACCGTTTTCGGCGGCACGATATGGGCCGCCTCATAAATGGTGGGCGCGATATCGTTCACGTGGTGGAACTGGGTGCGCACCACGCCGTCGGCCTTGATCTGCTTCGGCCACGAAATCGCCATCGGCGTGCGCGTGCCGCCGAAATGGCCGGCCATCAGCTTGGTGCCCTGGAACGGCGTCGAGCCGGCCTGGGCCCAGGCCGCGTGGTACATATTGTCCAGTTGGGCGCCGCCGAGCGCGGACAGGCCGCCGAACTGCTCGTCCAGCACCTTCATGTGTTCGGCCGGCTGGCTCGGGATGCCGTTCTGCACCAGCAGTTCGTCGATCGAACCCTGCATGCCTTCGCTGGAGGCGCCATTGTCCGAGAGCACGTAGAAGATCAGCGTGTTTTCGCGCAAGCCGAGCCGTTCCAGCTCGTCGACCACCTTGCCGGCCTGGGTATCGGCGTGTTCCAGGAAGCCGGCATACACTTCCATCAGGCGCGCCTGGTATTGCCGTTCCTGCGGCGACAGCGTATCCCAGGCCGGCAAGCCGGCCGGCCGCGCGTTGAGCCTGGCGTCGGCCGGAATCCAGCCCAGCTTCTTTTGCTGCGCGAAAGCGCGTTCGCGGTAGACATCCCAGCCGGCGTCGAATTTACCCTTGTACTTGTCGGCCCATTCCCGGAACACGTGGTGCGGGCCGTGCACGGCGCCCGGCGTCCAGTACATGAAGAACGGTTTCTGCGGAGAGTAGGCCTGGTGCTGCTGCAGCCAGCCGACGGCCTGGGACGCCAGGTCTTCGGTCAGGTGATAAGCCTTGTCATGCGGCGGCTCGATGGCCGTGGTGTTGCGGTACAGGCGCGGCTCGTATTGCGAAGTTTCGCCGGCAATAAAGCCATAGAAGGACTCGAAGCCGTGGCCGGTCGGCCAGCGGTCGAACGGCCCCATCGCCGTGGTCTGGTTGGCCGGCGTGTTATGCCATTTGCCGAAGGCCGCCGTGCTGTAACCATAATATTTCAACACTTCCGGGATCGTGGCCGACGTCTTCGGGATCACGCCCGCATAACCGTCCCAATCGTTGGCCAGTTCGGCGATCTGGCCGCTGGCGACGCGATGGTGGTTGCGCCCGGTCAGCAGTGCCGCGCGCGTGGCCGAACTGACGGCCGTGGTGTGGAAGGCGTTATAGGTGACGCCGGTATCGGCGATGCGCGCCAGCGTCGGCGTGTGGATCGGCCCGCCGACCGTGTCGGACTGGGCGAAACCGACATCATCGAGCATGATGATGAGGATATTCGGCGCGCCGGGCGCCAGGTGCGACGGCTGTTTTCTCCATTCGTGCCGCGATTGCTGCAGCGTCGGCCCGGCCACGCTGGCCGACGGCACCGCCGGAAACGGCAATGCCTGCTGCGCCGCCGCCGGCACCGCACCCAGCGCGGCCAGCGCGCACAGCGAGGCGCGCTGGCCGGCGCCCGTCTTTTGATTCGTCATGTCGTCTCCGTGATGGCGCCAGGTCGGATGCCTGCGTCGCGAAACAACATTCTGGGCACAGGAAGACCGCCCCGCTTGTCATTTCCAGTCAAGGTACTGTCATTTTCAGACAGAAGTCCATATGATAAGGAGACAATCAAACAATGCGCTTGACGCCGGAGACAGACGTGAAGTCCATGGAACAATCGATACCGGCGCGTTATTTCGCGCTGCTGTTCGACTATCTGGAAGCGCAGGGCATGCCCTGCCGCGACGTGCTCAGCGCGGCGCAGGTGCGCTCGCTCAACGATCCGCAGGCACGCTTGACCGTCAGCCAGTCCGACACGCTGATGACCGAGGCGGCGCGCCTGACCGGGCGCCGCGACCTCGGTTTCGAGATGGGGCGCCTGATCAAGCTGAACTCGCACGACATCCTCGGTTATGCCCTGATCAGTTGCCCGACGCTGGACCATGCGCTGCGCATGACGTCGCGCTACTACCGGCTGATGCTGCCGATATTCACGATGCAGTACCTGCGCCACGCCAACCATGCGGAAGTGCTGTACCAGCCGAGCGCCGGCGTGCAGCAGGCGACGCTGGAATTCTACATGGAAGTGTTGCCGCTGACCTTCCATAGCCACGTGATGACGATCACCCAGAACCAGTGGGCGCCGTACGACGTCTACCTGTCGACGCCGGCGCCGCCGCACGCGCAGCGCTACCGCGAACTGCGCGCGGCGCGGTTCCATTTTTCGGCGCACGAGCAGCCGGGCTTGCGCATCGTGTTCGACACGCGCCAGCTGGACTCTCCGCTGGCGATGACGGACATGCGCGCGCTGCACCAGGCCGAGGCGCGCTGCAAGCTGTTGATGAACCAGATCGACCAGCAGGGCAACTGGAGTTCATGGGTGGCCATGATGCTGCGCGAAGCGGAGGATTCGCAACCGACGCTCGACGAGCTGGCCTCGATCCTGAACGTGTCGGCGCGCACGCTGGACCGGCACCTGGCCAAGCACAACGTCAGCTTCCGCGAACTGTCGCTGGGCATCCGCAACGAGCGCGCCTGCGACCTGCTGGCCAGCGGCAAGCACGCCGTATCGCAGATCGCCTACCGGCTCGGCTATACCGACATCGCCAATTTCAGCCGCTCGTTCAAGAAGATGAACGGCATCAGCCCGAGCGCCTACATGGAACAGGCGCTGGCCGGCGCGCACTGAAGCGCCGGGAACCGGCCCTTACAGCGTGCGCACCACGCGGCACGGATTGCCGAGCGCCACGCTGTTGGCCGGGATCGATTTGCTGACCACGCTGCCGGCGCCGATCGTGCAATTGTCGCCGATGGTCACGCCCGGGAGAATGGTCACGCTGGCGCCGATCCAGACGTGGTTGCCGATCGTGACCGGCTGCGCGATGAACTGGCCGGCCGCGCGCGCCACCGGGTCGACCGGGTGCGTGGCCGCCGTGATCACCGTGTTCGGGCCGATCAGCACGTGGTCTCCCAGCGTCACCGGCGCGCAATCGAGGATGACCAGGTTGTGGTTCGCAAAACAGTGCGCGCCGACGTGGATGTTGTAGCCATAGTCGCAAAAGAACGGCGGCTCGAAATGGGCGTTATTTGGCTTGCGCAGCAACTGTTCCAGGATACGGCCGCGCTGCTCCGTATCGTCTTCGCGGTTGTAGGCCGCGCACAGCAGCTTGGCTTGCCGGCGTTCGGCGCCGCCGGGCGAATCGGCCGGGCGGTATGGGGGTGTCGTCTCTGCCATGGGGTTTTATTTCTCCGGGTCGGGAGTGGATAAACGGTGCAGGTGATCGCAGGCGTTCGCCGTGCTCAGGAACAGGCCGCCGTTCAGCGTGCCCAGTAAATCGCTCTGTTTCAAACGGTCCAGCACCGGCCCCTTCACCTCGGCCAGGTTCAAGGTCACGCCGCGCCGTTTCAAACCCTGGTTCAATTCCGACAGCGCGAACAGCGCCGTGGTATCGATCGAACTGACGGCCGTCATCGCCAGCACCAGGTGGCGCGCGCCGGGATGGCTGCGCAATTCATCCTCGATGCGCTGGTTGACCGCGTCGACATTGCCGAAGAACAGGTTGGCGTCGACGCGCAGCACCACCATTTCCGGGTGCGTCGTGCCGGGATAGCGCTCGATATTCCTGAAATGCTCACTGCCGGCGATGCGCCCGAGCACCGCGATGTGCGGCCGGCTGGCGCGCCAGATCAACATGCCCATCGACAGCAGCACGCCGACGATGACGCCGGCCTCGACACCCAGCGCCAGCACGCCGGCGCCGGTGGCGAGCCAGGCGGCCGCATCGCCGCGGTCGTAGCGCCAGGCCAGGCGCAGCGTATCGATTTCCAGCATGCCGAGCACGGCGACGATGATGGTCGCGGCCAGCGTCGGCAAGGGTAATAACGCCAGCCAGCCGGTCGGAAACATCAAGGCCAGCGCCAGCAGCGCGGCCGAAATGACGCTGGCCAGCGGCGTGTTGGCGCCGGCCGAGAAATTGACGGCCGAGCGCGACATGCTGCCGGTGACGGGAAAGCCGCCTGACAGCATGCTGGCGACATTGGCCGCGCCCAGGCCGACCAGTTCATGGTTACTCACCAGTTTTTCGTTGCGCTTCAAGGCCAGCGTCTGCGCCGCCGACATGCTCATCAAAAACACCATGAAACCGATCAGCAGGCCCGGTTGCAGCAATGCTCCCCAGTGCGCGCCGGAGATGGCGAGATTGAGCGACGGCAGGCCGGACGGCACCGCGCCGGTGGTGCGCACGCCCAGCTGCTGCAAGCCAGGTACCGACATCAATGCCGTGGCGGCCAGCACCACCAGCATCGGCGCCAGGCGCGCCGCGATATCGGCCGCGCCGGCTGGCACGCGACAATGCCGCAGCAGGCCGGCCAGGTAGTGCTTGCCCAGCACCAGCAGCAACACCGACGCCAATCCCAGCGCGGCGCTCGGCGCGTGATAATGCGGAAAATCCGCGCCCAGCAGCGGCTTGATTTGCCCGGCCGCGATCACGATCGCCGAGCCGACCGTGAAACCGCTCATCACCGGGCGCGAAAAGAAATTGGCAAGAAACCCCAGCCGCAGCGCGCCGCACAGCAGCAGCACCAGGCCGGCCACCAGCGCCAGTTGCGCGGCCAGCACGCCGTACAGGCCGGAACCCGGCGCGGCCAGCGGCGCGATCACCGCGCCCGTCATCAGCGATACGATCGCCATCGGTCCGACCGATTGCGTCATGCTCGAACCGAACAGCGCATACACCAGCGGCGGCAAGATGCTGGCATAGATGCCGGCCACCGGCGGCAAACCCGCCACCAGCGCGTAGGCCATCCCCTGCGGCACCATCATCATCGCCACGACGATGCCGGCGCCGATATCGCCCGGCAGCAGCGCGCGCCGATAATGCCTCAACCAATGCAGCATGCCGATTCCCCATCGCAAATAATGCGCAGCCTAACATGCCGGGGCCGCGCCCGACAGGGGGAAACGACGATGCGCCGCGTCAGCGCCGCTGCAATGCCGCGACCACCGCCGCCAGCACTTCCTCCGACTGCTGCGGGTCGGCCATCACGCGCGCCAGCACCACGCCGCCGATCATCGCCGCGTAATCGGCGATCGCCTGGCGGCGCCGCGCGGGAGCATCGTCGCCCGGCTCCAAGGTCGCCAGCAGAGCGATCTGCGCCTGCGCGCCTGCGCTCAGCGCCTGGCGCGCCTCGGGGCCGACGCGCGCCACGTCCGCGCCCAGGCTCGTCATCGCGCAACCGAGTCCCGGATTGTCGCGGTGCGCCGCCGACAGGTAGCGGCTGGCGATGGCCGCCACCGGCTGCTCGGGAGATTTGGCCGCGATCTTCTTCCATTTTTCGACCGAGTCCTGCAAGGCCAGCTCGCACGCCTCCGCCAACAAATCCTCCTTCGACGCGAACTGGCCATAAAAGCCACCGTGCGTCAGCCCCGCGCTTTTCATCAGGTCGGCCACGCCGATGCCATCGAAACCCTTCTCGCGAAACAGCCTGGCCGCCACCTCCACCACGCGCGCCCGGTTCTGCGCCGCCTGCTCCCTGCTGACCTTCATGACACACCTCCGTCTGTAAACAATACCGCTTGACAGCATAAATTATATACGTAATATATAATTCAATGAGTACGATCATCATTTAAAAAGGAGCTCATCATGAAAGCCGTCATCAGTGCCTATGCCCGTTCCCCGTTCCACTTCGCCCGGAAAGGCCGGCTGGCCGCGACCCGGCCCGACGACATCGCCGCCCAGGTCGTGCAAGGTGTGATTGAGCGCACCGGACTCGATCCGGCGCTGCTGGACGACGTCATCCTCGGCTGCGCCTACCCGGAAGCGGCGCAGGGCAACAACCTGGCGCGCATCGTCGCATTGCTGGCCGGTTTTCCGTTCAGCGTGCCGGGGATGACGATCAACCGTTTTTGCGGCTCGTCGATGTCGGCGAGCCACATCGCCGCCGCCCAGATCGAGGCCGGGCTGGGAGAAGCTTACCTGTGCGTGGGCGTGGAATCGATGACGATGGTGCCGCAGGGCGGCTTCAATTTCTCGCCCCATCCCGGTTTATTGGAAAATACCGACACCTATATCGGCATGGGCCAGACCGCTGAAAATGTCGCCAGCCTGTACCACGTGACGCGCGCCGACCAGGAAGCGATGGCATTCGAATCGCACCGCAAGGCCGCCACCGCGCGCGAACTGGGCTTATTAAAAGATGAAATCGTGCCGGTCACGGCGGCCGACGGAGAACTGGTCAGCGAAGATGGCTGCATCCGTCCGGGCACGTCGATCGAGGCGCTGGCCGGACTGAAACCGGCCTTCCGCGACGACGGCATCGTCACTGCCGGCACCTCGTCGCCGCTGACCGACGGCGCCTCCGCGGTGCTGGTCACCAGCGAAGCATTCGCGCACCGGCACGGCTTGCAGGCATTCGCGCGCATCGCAGGCATGGGGGTGGCAGGCGTCGATCCGGCCGTGATGGGGATCGGCCCGGTGCCGGCCGCGCGCAAGGCGCTGGCGCAGGCCGGCATCACGGCGGCCGACCTCGACGTGGCCGAAATCAACGAAGCGTTTGCCGCGCAAGCGCTGGCCAGCGTGCGCGAACTGGGGATCGATATGGCGATCGTCAACATCGACGGCGGCGCGCTGGCGCTCGGCCACCCGCTCGGTGCGACCGGCGCGCGCATCACCGGCAAAGCGGCGGCGCTACTGGCGCGCACCAAGGGCCGCTACGCGCTCGCCGCCCAATGCATCGGCGGCGGGCAAGGCATCGCGACAGTGCTCGAAGCCATCTAACTGTTGGCGCCGCTTTGGGGTCAGACCCCTCGGCAATTGCTGGCGCCGCTTCGGGACAGCCCCTTTCGGCAAACTGCTGGCGCCGCTTGGGGGTCAGACCCCTTGGTAGACCCCTTGGTAATTGCTGGCGCCGCTTGGGAGCGGACATCAGCCCGAGGGAGGCTCGCCCGGCGTCAGGACGCCATCGCCAGTTCGACGCAATTGCGGCCGGCGCGCTTGGCGCGGTGCAGCGCGGCGTCGAGCCGTTCAAGCAGGGTGGTCGCCCCCTCTTCCGGGCCGGCTTGCGCCACGCCCAGGCTGACGGTCACCGTGTCGCATCCGGGAAGCTCGGTTTCGGCGATCGACGCGCGCAGCTTTTCGGCCAGTTTTAAGGCGTCGATGGCGGACGTGTGGGTGGCGATGATCAAGAATTCCTCGCCGCGCATGCGCACCAGTGTGTCGGACGTGCGCAGCCGCGACTGCACGGCGTGCGCCAGCGTGCGCAGTGCCTGGTCGCCGACCGGGTAGCCGTAGATGTCGTTGACGCTGCGGAAATTGTCGATGTCGAAGGCGATCACGGCCAACGGCACGCCGTAACGCCGCCCGCGCCGGATTTCATTATCTAACTGGGTCTCGCCGTGGCGCCGGTTGACGGCGCCGGTCAGCGCGTCGGTCACGGTGATTTGCGTCAGCTGGCCGGCCAGCGCATCGTTCTGGTGTTTTAGTTCGCTCATCGCCAGGCCAAAACTGACGAATTGCGCCAGGCTGGAAAAACAGGCGAACTGTTCGCGCGAGAATTGCAGGTAGCGGTCGAACATCAGGCTGACGGCGCCCTGCACCGGTCCGCCCGGCTCGCTGCGCAGCGGCAGCGCCAGCACCATGCGCACGTCGCGGTCGTGCAAGTGCATCGCCAGTTCCGGGTCGCCGGCCTTTTCCGGCGCGTCGAGCAGGATCATTTCTCCCGAACTGACGGCCATCAATGGCGGAAACACGTCGCTCAATGGCGCTTGCAGCAGGCGGTCGGAACGCTGCAGCAGGCGCGCCAGGTCCAGGTGGTTGCGCGATTCCTGCGCGACCAGTTCCAGGTTGCCCCGTTCCTTCATGTGGAACAGCGCCGCGTGGCGCACGCCGGGGAAACTGCACAGCGCCAGGCAAATTTGCGCCGACATCTGGTTCAATTCGTCGATACTCATCAAGGCGCGCTGCAGGTTGCGCTGGATCGCCAGCAGATCGCGTAATTCCTTTTCCTTGTCCAGCAATAACTGCTGGGCGGTGGCCGCGCTGTCGAGCGGCGTGCTGAGCGCCTGGCTGACGGCCTGCTGCAATTCATCGTCGAGGATCGGGCTGACGCGGTAGGCGAGCGGACCGGCCGCCATCAATTCCGGCAACCACGACGTATTTCCATAAGGACAGAGCACCAGCGTCGGCGCGCCTTGGCGGGCGCGGATCAGCGCGCTCGCCGCGCCCAGTTCGCGGTGATCGTCGAAACCACTTAAATCCAGCACCAGCAAGTCGACCGGCTGCCGCCCCAGCGCTGCCAGCGCGGCATCGACGCTGTCAGCCAGCACCAGGCGGCTGAACATTTCTCCGCAGCAATTTTGAAACTCGCCCCGCCGTTCGGCGGCCAGGTTCAGGAACAAGCCCACCCGCTGGGTGTGACCATCGATTTCAGGCGCCATGAGGGATCCCCAAGAATTATTATAAAAATCGTATCTCTACAGTTTGCCATAAAGTTCACGATTAGCAATATTATTTGTTCAAATAATCACGAATTCGGCGCCGGCGGCGCGAGTTGTCGCTTTTATGTGTGGAAGCGCACCGTCAACGCAAGGCGCGATCCGAAATACTGTTTGCCTATATATCAGCACAGCATCCGGGAGAGCGAGATGACGAATTCGGAAAACAAGGCGCAAGGTTCGGCGGCCAGCATGCAACGTGCCGTCCAGCAAGAGCAAGACCGGCGCGACCAGGCGCAAGGGCCGCGCCAGGACAGCAAGGCGGCGGCGCAGACCGGCATGCAGGATTATCCTGCGCCGCCGCTGCCGAAACAACACCTGGAAAAGCCGGGCAGCGAGGCGGAGATGGAACTCAAGCCGCGCTTTCTCGCGCCCGACTATTGCGGCAGCGGCAAGCTGGCCGGCATGGTGGCGATCATCACCGGCGGCGATTCCGGCATCGGCCGCGCGGTGGCGGTGCTGTTTGCGCGCGAAGGCGCCGACGTGGCGATTATCTACCTGGACGAGCATGACGATGCCGCCGAAACCAGGCGTTTCGTGGAAGCCGAGGGCCAGAGCTGCCTGCTGTTGCCGGGCGACGTGCGCGACCCCGCCTTTTGCCAGCAGGCCGTCGGGCGCGCCGTCAGCACCTTCGGCCGGCTCGACATCCTGGTCAACAACGCCGCTTTCCAGGAACACGCCGATTCGCTGGCCGAACTGTCGGAGGAGCGTTTCGATCTGACGATGAAAACCAATATCTACGGTTACTTCCACATGGCCAAGGCGGTCGTGCCGCATTTAAAACGCGGCGCGTCCATCATCAACACCGGCTCGGTGACGGGCTTGCAGGGCTCAAAACACCTGCTCGATTATTCGACCACCAAGGGTGCGGTCCACGCATTTACCATGTCGCTGGCGTCGAACCTGCTGGAACTGGGAATCCGCGTCAACGCGGTGGCGCCGGGTCCCGTGTGGACGCCGCTGAATCCGGCCGACCAGGCGCCGGACCAGATCGCCAAGTTTGGAGCAAGCACCGACATGGGACGCCCGGCGCAGCCGGAAGAACTGTCGCCGGCCTATGTATTCCTGGCGTCTCCCGCCTGTTCCAGCTATATCACGGGCATCGTGCTGCCGATCACCGGCAGCGTCGGAGAATAAACGGGGAGGATGGCGCCATGACAGCACGCTCATTGTGGAAAGGCGCCATCAGCTTCGGCCTGGTGCACATCCCGGTCGAACTGCACACCGCCGTGCAGGAACACGACCTCGACCTGACGATGCTGGACCGGAGGGACTTTTCGCCGATCGGTTTCAAGCGTTACAACAAGGCCACCGGCAAGGAAGTCAACTGGGACAACATCGTCAAGGGGTACGAGTACGAGGAAGGCGAATACGTCGTGCTGTCCGACGAGGATTTAAGACAGGCCAACGTCGAAGCGACGCAGACCATCGACATCCTCGCCTTCGTGCGCGAGGAAGATGTGCCGCTGACGTATTTCGAGACGCCGTATTACCTGGCGCCGGGACGCGGCGGCGACAAGGTGTATGCGCTGCTGCGCGAAACCTTGCGCAAGGCCGGGCGCATCGCCATCGCCACGGTGGTGATACGGGTACGCCAGCACCTGTGCGCGCTGGTGTGCGTGGACGACGGCATCGTCCTCAATACGCTACGCTTTGCGGAAGAAATCCGCAGCACCGAGGATTTGAAATTGCCGCCGAAAGCACCGAAATCGGCCGGCATTTCGGACAAGGAATTGCAGATGGCGCTGACGCTGGTCGACGGCATGACGGAAGAATGGAAGCCAGAGCAGTACCACGATACCTACCGGGCCGACGTGCTGGCGCTGGTCAAGCGCAAGATCCGGGCCGGACAGACCAAGACCATCACCAGCGCCGCGCCGGAGAAGAAGGAAAAGGCGTCGGCCAATGTCATCGACCTGGTCGCGCTGCTCAAGGAAAGTCTCGGTGGGAAAAGCAAGTCCATCATGCGCAAGGCCGCGCGCGACGTCGACGAAGACGAGGATGACGATCCGGACGACACGCCACCGTCGCGCGGACGCAAGGCGGCGCCGCGCACGACGGGTACGGATGCCAAGGCGCGCGTAAAACCTTCGGCCCGCAGCGCCGCCACACAGCCGGCGGCCAAGCGCGCGACGGGCAAGGCGACAGGAACGGCCACGAAAGCAGCGGCCGCCAAGAAAACTGCCGCAGCCAAGCCGCGCAGCACGGCCAAGACCGGCACCACGCGACGCAAGGCCGCATGAATCCAGGCGACTGGAAGCGGATACCGTTCATTCAAGGCCACCGACCGCAAGACTGTCATTCCCGCGCAGGCGGGAATCCCATTTCGTTGTGCCGTTCGGGACGCACAAATTGGCGGGAATTCAAGTAGCTCAATTCCCGCCATATTCAACCATACCATTTAGGATGCAAATGGGATTCCCGCCTGCGCGGGAATGACATTTTAGGGCTAACGGCCATAGTTGATGCCGACGGTATATTTCGTGTAACGGCGCAGGTGTTAACACACATCGACGCCCGACTGCCAGCAGGCCACCCTCGCCCCCAAGGCGGTCCCAGGTGCAACATTTGAACTCCCACCCCCAACGCTTCCCGACAATAGCCCTGCACTACTGCCGAGTTACGTCAGGGCGAACAAATGTCGCACCTGGCACCGTCCTAGTCCGGCGCGAAGCCGAGCTGCTTCATCGCCGCCGCGATGCCGGTCGCGCTTTTCGCGTACCCGCTCCACGGTTGATTGCCCGCGTCGAGCCGGCTGTGCACCGTCTCGACGCGCCAGTGATCGCCGCCTTTCAGCGATTCCAGTTCTTCCCACGCCACCGGCACGGAAATGCCGAGCCCAGGCCGTGTGCGCGCGGACCAGGCGCAGACCGTGGTCGCGCCGCGCCCGTTGCGCAGGTAATCGATATAAATCCTGCCGACCCGGTTCTTTGCTCCGCTCTTAAAGACGAACCGCTCCGGCAGCGTGTTCGCCATGTGTTCGACGATCGCCTGCGAAAACGCCTTCACGGTATCCCAGTCGTAGTGCGGCTTGACCGGCACCACCACGTGCAATCCCTTGCCGCCGCTGGTTTTCAGGAACGCCGGCAAGCCGAGTTGATCGAGAAATGCGTGCATCAGTTGCGCCGCTTCCTGGATCGCCGGCCACGTCACGCCCTTGCCGGGATCGAGGTCGAACACCATGCGGTTCGGCTTGTCGTAGCTGCGCGCGACGGCGTTCTGCGTATGCACTTCGACCACGTTCCACTGCGCCGCCGACAGCAGCGCCTGCGCATTCGGCAGCGCCAGCATCGGCGGGTGATCCGGGTCGAGCGCGGCGTCCAGGTGCTTCGCGCCGGGCAGCCGGTCCAGGTCCGCGTGCTTCTGGAAAAACAGTTCGCCGCCCACCCCGGCCGGCGCGCGCACCAAAGAAACCGGGCGCTCCTTCAAATGTTCGAGCATCAGGTCGGCCACCAACGCGTAATAGCGCACCAGTGCCATCTTGGTGGTGCCGCTGGCGGCATCAATGACGCGCTCCGGATTGGTGATGCGCAGCCCGGCGGGCAGTTTACTTTCGACCGTCTCCGGGACCGACGCGGCACGCCCGGCAGGCTGATCCTGTTGGTCTCCCTTGCCCCGCCTGGCTTGCCTGCCTGGCTTGGCCAGCGTAGCCTGCGCGATGTCTTCCATATGCGCCGGCTGTTCGCGCACGATGGCGCTGGCCGGTTTGTCGCCGCGCAGTCCCTGGAATACCGCGTGGCGCACCGAACCGGCGCGCGTCCATGAACCGAAACTGACTTCGGCCACCAGTGTCGGCTTGACCCAGTGCGCACCTTTCGCGATCGCGCGGCCCGCTGCGAACGGGGGGGCGTCGACCGCCAGCCGGTCCAGTTTCGCTTTCAGGCTGTCCAGGCTTTCCGCATCGAAGCCGCTGCCGACATTGCCGGCGTAGTGCAGCTTGCCGTCCTTGCCGTGCGTGCCGAGCAGCAGCGCGCCGATACCCTTGCGCGCGCCTTGCGGATCGGTATAGCCGCCGATGACGAATTCCTGGCGCTGCCCGCATTTGAGCTTGATCCAGTCTTTCGAGCGGCCCGTCGCATAGGGCGATTCGCGGCGCTTGCCGATGATTCCTTCCAGTCCCATCTTGCAGGCGGCCGTCATCATTTCCGTGGGCGGCGCTTCCAGTTCGGAGCTAAAACGCACCATTGACGATGTCTTGTCCTGCAAGACCGTCGCCAGCAGTTCGCGCCGCTGCTGCAGCGGCACTTCGCGCACGTCACGTCCGTCCAGATAAGGCGCATCGAACAGGAAGTAAACGATGCGATTCGTCTTTTCGCTATCGAAGGCTTGCTGCAGCAGGCCGAAATCGGGGCGGCCCTTGTCGTCATGCACGACGATCTCGCCGTCGTACCAGCCGCGCGGCAATTTCATCTTCGCCAGCGCCGCGCGCAACGGTTTCAATTTGTGCGTCCAGTCGTTGCCGTTGCGCGTGAGCAGGCGGATATCCGTCCCGTCGATGCGCGCCAGGATGCGGTAGCCGTCGAATTTCAGTTCGAACAGCCAGTCCTGCGGCGCCGACGGCGCCTTGTCGACCAGCGTGGCCAGTCCGGGTTCCAGCGTTTCCGGCATTTCCACTTTAGCGGCTGCGGCGGGCGACGCCTTTTTCACGGCCTTCGCGCTGCCCGCACTCTTCGCCGCAGGTGCCGTCCCCTTTGCGTGCTGCACTGGTTTCGCCGCCTTCGGCATGCCGAGTTCTTTTACGCTGTCCGGCATGTCGTCGACCACGCTGAATTCTTCGGCCGGGCGCGCGTATTCATCTTTTTCCTTGATCAGCAGCCACGGCTCCTGCTTCTCGCCGCGCCCCTTCATGCGAACCAGCACCCAGCGGCCATGCATCTTGTGGCCGCACAGTTCGAATTTCAGGTTGCCGGACTGGTAGCCCTTGTGCGGATCGTCCAGCGGTTGCCAGACACCCTTGTCCCAGATGATGACCTTGCCCGCGCCATACTGTTTTTCCGGGATCGTGCCCTCGAAGCTGCTGTACGAGATCGGGTGGTCTTCGACATGCACGGCCATGCGCTTGTCGTGCGTGTCGTAGCTAGGCCCTTTCGGCACCGCCCAGCTTTTCATCGCGCCGTCGAGTTCCAGCCGGAAATCATAGTGCAGGCGCGACGCCCAGTGCTTCTGGATGACGAACGACAGGTTCTCACCGCCCTCCTGGCCGCCTTCGGCAGGTTCGGGCGTCAGCGCGAAGTTGCGCTTGGCCTTGTAGGTTTTAAGAGTATCGCTCATGCATGCACTGTACGCCCGCCGCACGGGTGCTGACGGTACGCCATCTAACAGACAGCGCCACTTGTAAGCAGATACAGCGAGTTGTAAGCGTATGTAATGCCCGTCAACTGGAGCATGGCGGGCCGCGTTTTTTGCTCAGTGACACGCGAAATGTGCACTTCACTTAAACCAAGAAAGAGGACTACACCATGACTAAAGTAATCGCTACCCTGATCGCCGGTTTGTTCGCTAGCGCCGCTTTCGCACAGACTCCAGCGCCCGCCGCCGCACCTTCGAAAGCCGAAGTGAAAACCGCCAAGGCAGAAGCCAAAGAAACCAAGGAAGTGGCCAAGGCCGAAGCCAAGGAAACCAAGGCCATCGCCAGCGCCAATGCCGACGTGGCGAGCGCCAAGGCCGATGCCGACGTGAAGAAAACCAAGGCACACCACAAGGCCGCCAAAACCAAGGCCAAGGCCCACGCCGATGAAGCGAAAGCCGTTGAAGCCGCAGGCAAATAATCAGATCCACCGCAAATAAACAAACCGTTCAATCATTCATTTTTTTACCGAGGAATTTATCATGACCAAAACTATCGCTACCCTGATCGCCAGCCTGTTCGCAACCGCTGCTTTCGCACAAACCCCGGCACCTGCCGCCCATGCCGCGCCGTCGGCCAAGACCGAAGTGAAAGTGGCCAAGGCCGAAGCGAAAGAAACCAAGGCTGTCGCCAAGGCCGATGCCAAGGAAACCAAGGAAGTAGCGAAAGCCGACGCGAAAGAGACCAAGGCCATCGCCAGCGCCACCGAAGAAGTGGCGGGCGCCAAGGCCGATGCCAAGGTAGCCAAGGTCAAGGCCCATCACAAGGCTGAAAAATCCAAAGAGAAGGCGCACGCCCACGACACCAAAGCAGCAGCACCCGCGCCAGTAGCCAGCGCTCCGGTAGCCGCTCCGGTGGTCGCTGCGGCAACCGCGCCGGCAGCAGCCAAGTAATCTTCTGCGCTGCCTTTAACCCTCGCCTCGGCGAGGGTTTTTTTATTAGGAACGCTGCCGAAAACCAAGTGCAGAATCTGGGGTCAGACCCACGGATCTGACCCCGGCCTTTGCCCTTGGTTTTGCTGGTGCTCCCGGCAATCCGTAAAGAACTTTTAATGCCTGCTCCGTATGCGACGCGCTATTTACATTCCAGTATGCAACCGTTAGCATAAGATTATCAAAACCATATAACCCACCGGAGTGCCATGATTAAAATCGTCTCAACCGTTCTCGCGTTCAGTTGCGTGCTGCTGTCGGGCTGCACCACGGCCAACATGTATGACGTGATGCAGGATAACGTGCAGGACCGCTGCAGGAAGCTGCTGGAACCGGAACGTTCGGCCTGCCTGAAGAACAACCAGACCGATTACCAGACCTATAAAAAGCAGCGCGACCAGGTGACCGGCGCCAGCAAACAATAAGGCTTGCGCTCAGCGCTGGCCGCGTTCCGTCGCCAGCCGCGCCGCCAGCCCGGCGCGCGCCTTGGTCGCCAGGGCGCGGCAGGCCGCCGGATCGACGAAGGCTGCATTGCCGATTTCGCGCTGGCGCGCCTGGCGCTCGAACAGGCGCGTGTATTCCGGGTGCGCGCTTACCAGCACGTCGCACGGCAATGCTTCGACATTGGCGATGCTGCGTTCCAGGTCCGCCACCACCGCCGGATGCGCGGTGAAGCGATAATCGTCGGCGGAAACCGGCGTCAGGCTGTCGGCGAACACCATGTTCGCGCAAGTCTTCCCTTCGCACGATTGCCAGGTCCAGGTGGCGCCGCCCGGCGTGTGTCCCGGCGTGTAATGGGCCGTGATTTCCAGCCCGCCCAACTTGATTTTTTCGCCGTCGGCCACCGCCCGCGCATTGCGCACCGGCGCGTAGCCGGTCGAGTCGCCGAATTGCGGATCGTCGCTGCCGACCTTGCCGGCGCTGAGCGCTTTCGCGCCGGCCGGCCCCGCCAGCACCGTGGCGCCGCTCAGGCGCTGCAATTCCGCGATGCCGCCCGCGTGATCGAAATGGGCGTGCGAGTTCAGGATGTATTTCACGTCTTCGATGCGGAAACCCAGTTCGCGCATGTTCGCCACAACGCGTGGCACCGATTGCTCCAGCGCGCCGTCGATCAGGACGTGACCGGACGGCGTCGTGATCAAGACCACCGAGATGCCGCGCACGCCGACATAATACGTGTTGCCGTACATGGAAAACGGCGCCTGCGCGGCGTTCCATTCGTCGCAGATATCGCAATGCTGGTCGGCCAGCGCGAAGGCTGGCGCCAGCGCGAGGGCAATGGTGGAAAGGATGCGTTTCATATGGCGTGTCGGTATGGTCGTTGTGGAGCCACGCATGATAAACCGCTGACAGGCCGGCGTCACGCGTGGGCAGCGCTGCCGGGGTGGGTGCTTGGCCCTTGACAAGGTTTTTCATGGGGTACCGGAATTGCCGGCAAAAATCAGCGGCAACCCCTGGGGTCAGACCCATGGGTCTGACCCCGGCCTTTGCAGTGGATTTGGTAAAAAAAAATGGCAGACCTGTTACAAGGTCTGCCGCCAGGGCAATGCTTGAACTAAAAGTTTATTTTTGCGCGACCTTGTCCGCTCCCGCGCCGGCACCATCCCAGCCGCCGCCCAGCGAGCGGATCAGCGCCACCGTGGTGACGGCGCGGCTGCCGCGCAATTGCACGGCGCTGCGTTCGACGTTGGCCAGATTGCGCTGCGCGTCGAGCAGGTCCAGGTAGCTGGAACGGCCGGCCGCATAGAGCTTCTGCGCCAGATCCGCCGAGCGGCGCGCCGACACCAGCGCGTCGTCGATCTGCTCGGTCTGACCGACCAGGATGCGCAACCCGGCCAGGTTGTCTTCCACCTCGGAGAATGCGACCAGCACGCTCTGGCGATAGCTGGCCACCGATTCTTCCAGCACCGCCTCGCTGCGCGCGACATTGTTTTTATTGCGTCCGCCGTCGATCAAGGGCATCGACATCAGCGCGCCCAATACCCACGAACGGCTGCTCCATTTGAAGACGTCGGCAAAGGCGCCGGCCGCGCCGCCGCCACCGGCGTTGATGTTCAGCGCCGGGAACATGGCGGCCCGCGCCACGCCGATGCGCGCGTTAGACGCTTCCATCGCGCGCTGCGCGGCGGCGATGTCGGGACGGCGTTCCAGCAAGGTCGACGGCATACCGGCGGGAATGGCCGGCAGCAACGAAGAATCGAGCAGCGGGCTGACGCCGGCCGTGAAATTGGCGGCCGGTTGCCCCAGCAGCACCGCCAGCGCGTGTTCGGCGCCGACGCGCTGGCGTTGCAGCCCGATCGCTTCGGCGCGCGACGTCGCCAGTTCGGTTTTCGCGCGCGCCAGGTCGAATTCGCCGATGTCTCCCAGGTCGAAGCGGCGCTGGTTGACCTTGACGTTTTCTTCCCGCAGGCGCACGGTCTGGTCCAGCGTCGCCAGTTCGGCGTCAGTGGCGCGCAGCCTGAAGTAGGTTTGCGCGACGTCGGCCTGCAATGCCAGCAGCACCGAGCGGTAGTTCGCTTCCACCGTTTGCGCATCGCTGCGAGCGGCGCCGACTTCGGACGAGACGCGGCCGAACAGGTCGACTTCATAACTTGCGCTCAGGCTGGCCTGGTACGTCGTCGCCGGAGACACCGGCGAACCGGCCGGCAGTCCGAGCGACTGCGCCGAAGCGCGGGCGCGCTGGGCGCCGATGCCGACGCCGACCTGCGGCGAACGGTCCGCCTCGGCGATGCCGGCGATGGCGCGCGCCTGTTTTACGCGCGCCGCCGCCACGGCCAGATTGGCGTTGGCCTTCGTCGCCTGCGCCACCAGCTCATTCAGCGCAGGATCATTAAACGCCAGCCACCATTCGCCGCGCGGCTGCGCTTCGGCCGGTTGCGCCTGTTTCCAGCGGGTGCCGTCGGCGGCGACTTGCACCGTTTGCGCTTCCTTGAAGGCGACCGGCACGGCGATGGCCGGCTGTTTGAATTCCGGCGCGGCGCAAGCCGTCAGCAACAGCGCTGCCAGCAGCGGCGCAACGCCTCTTGCGATCATGTTCCATTTCATCTTAATGACTCCCTTCCAGTTTCACCGCGGGCACGGCGACAGGTACGGCGATAACTGCTTTCGATCCCATGCGCTGGGCCAGCGTGCGCAGCAGCACATAGAACACCGGCGTCAGGAACAGGCCGAAGAAGGTCACGCCGAGCATGCCGGCGAACACGGCGACGCCCATCGCGTGGCGCATTTCCGAACCGGCGCCGCTCGAGAACACCAGGGGCACGACACCCATGATGAAGGCGATCGACGTCATCAGGATCGGACGCAGGCGCAGGCGGCACGATTCCAGCGCGGCCTGCACCACGGTGCGGCCGTGGTCTTCCAGTTCGCGGGCGAATTCGACGATCAGGATCGCGTTCTTCGACGCCAATCCCACCAGCACGAACAGCGCAATCTGCGTGAAGATATTGTTGTCGCCACCGGTCACTTTCACGCCGATCAGCGCGCACAGGATCGACATCGGCACGATCAGGATCACGGCCAGCGGCAGCGTCCAGCTTTCATACTGGGCGGCCAGCACCAGGAACACCAGCAGCACGCACAGCGGGAAGACAAACACCATCGTGTTGCCCGACAAAATCTCCTGGTACGTCAGGTCAGTCCATTCATAGGTCACGCCCTTCGGCAGCGTATCTCTCGCGATCTGCTCGAAGATCGCCTGCGCGGTGCCGGACGAGACGCCCGGCGCCGGGCCGCCGTTCATGTCGGCCGACACGTAGGCGTTGTAGCGCTGCACGCGGTCCGGACCATAACTATCCTTTACGCGCATCAGCGACGACAGCGGGATCATTTCTCCCTTGTCGTTACGCACCTTCATCTGCGAAATCTGCTCGGCCTGCGAACGGAACGGCGCGTCAGCCTGCACCCGCACCTGGTACGTGCGGCCGAACTGGTTGAAATCGTTGACGTACAGCGAACCGAGGTTGATCTGCAAAGTCTGATAGATCGTCGCCAGCGGCACGCCGAGCTGCTTGGCCTTGGTGCGGTCGACGTCGGCGAACAGTTGCGGCACGTTGATCTGGAAGCTGGAGAACACGCCCTGCAACTTCGGGTTCTGCCATGCCTTGGCCTGCATCGCCTGGCTGGCCTTGTACAGTTCGTCGTAACCGACATTGCCCCGGTCTTCCAGCATCATCTTGAAGCCGCCGATCGTGCCCAGGCCATTGACTGGCGGTGGCGGGAACACCATGACGAAGGCATCCTGCACCGCGCCCATGCGCTTGTTGATTTCACCGGCGATCGCCTCGGCCGACTGGCTCTTGTCCTTGCGGTCCTTGAACGGCTTCAGGCCGACGAACACGATGCCGGAATTGGGCGCGTTGGTAAAACCGTTGATCGACAGGCCGGGGAAGGCGATCGAGTCGTTCACGCCCGGGATGTCCTGGGCGATGGCCGACATTTTCTTGATGACGGCATCGGTGCGGTCCAGCGAAGCGGCATCCGGCAGTTGCGCGAAGCCGACCAGGTACTGCTTGTCCTGCGCCGGCACGAAGCCCGACGGCACGGCCTTGAACATGAACACGGCGGCGATCGCCAGCAGCGCGTAGACGCCGAGTGCGGCCGATTTGCGGCGCAATACGCCTTTGACGCCCAGTTCATACGAATCCGACGCGCGGCCGAAGAAACGGTTGAACCAGTTGAAGAAGCGGCCGAAGATCTTGTCCATGCCGCGCGTCAGCGCATCTTTCGGCGCGTCGTGCGGGCGCAGCAGCGCGGCCGACAGGGCCGGCGCCAGGGTCAGCGAACTGAAAGCCGAGATCACCGTCGAAATCGCGATCGTCAGCGCGAACTGGCGATAGAACTGGCCGGTCAGGCCAGACACGAAGGCGATCGGCACAAACACGGCGCACAGCACCAGGGCAATCGCGATGATCGGGCCGCTGACTTCCTTCATCGCCTGGATCGTGGCGTCGCGCGGCGACAGGCCGCCCGCGATATTGCGCTCGACGTTTTCGACGACGACGATCGCATCGTCGACGACGATACCGATCGCCAGCACCAGGCCGAACAGCGACAGCGTGTTGATCGAAAAACCGAAGCCGATCATCACGGCGAAGGTCCCCACCACCGACACTGGCACGGCCAAGAGCGGGATGATGGAAGCGCGCCAGCTTTGCAGGAACACGATCACCACCAGCGCCACCAGCACGATCGCTTCGATCAGCGTGTGGATCACGGCGTCGATCGATTCGCGCACGAATTGGGTCGGGTCGTATACAACGCTGTATTCGACGCCTTCCGGGAAATCTTTACTCAGTTCGGCCATCTTGCTGCGCACGTCGGCCGACAGTTGCAGCGCGTTCGCGTTCGGCGCCTCGAAAATCGGGATCGCGACGGCGGACTTGTTGTTCAGCAGCGAGCGCAGTGCATACGAGTTCGAACCCATCTCCAGCCGCGCCACGTCTTTCAACAAGGTCACCGCGCCGTCGCCGTTGGTCTTGACGATGATCGCGCCGAATTCCTCGACCGAGGTCAAACGGCCGTGGGTGTTGACGGTCAGCTGGAAATCCGCATCCTTGGCCGGGCCGGCGCCGATGACGCCGGCGGCGACCTGCACATTCTGCTCGCGAATGGCAGCGACGACGTCGCCCGCCGTCAGGCCGCGCGCGGCGACCTTTTGCGGATCGAGCCAGACGCGCATCGCATAGTCGCCGGAACCGAACAGCTGTACTTCTCCCATGCCGGGCAGGCGCGCCAGTTGGTCCTTGACGTTCAATACCGCGTAATTGCGCAGGTACAGGTCGTCGTAACGGCCGTCCGGCGATTGCAAGTGCACCACCATCGTCAGGTTCGGCGACGATTTTACGGTCGTCACGCCGATCTGGCGTACCTCTTCCGGCAAGCGCGGCAAGGCGCGCTGCACGCGGTTCTGCACCTGCGTCTCGGCCTGCTCGACGTTGGTGCCGATTTTAAACGTCACCGTCAGCGCCAGCGCGCCGTCGGACGTGTTTTGCGACGACATGTACAGCATGCCCTCGACGCCGTTGATCTGCTCTTCGAGCGGAGCGGCGACGGTTTCGGCGATCACCTTCGGATTTGCGCCCGGGTACTGCGCGCGCACCACCACCGATGGCGGCACCACGTCCGGATATTCCGAGATCGGCAGCTTGAAGATGGCCAGCAGCCCCGCCACGAAAATGATGATCGACAGGACGGCCGCGAAAATCGGCTTGTCGACAAAGAAGCGTGAGAAGTTCATTGAATTATTCCTTCGTGATGGCGCCGTCTTTTGACAGCACGGCTACCTTGGCGTCTTTTTTGGCGTCCGCCTTGGCCGGCGCGGGCGCCAGCGGATCGAACGCCATCTCGACGATTTGCGCCGTCACCGGCGCGCCGGGACGCACGCGCTGCAAGCCGTTGACGACGATTTTTTCTCCCGCCTTCAAGCCGTCGCGCACCACGCGCAAGCCGTCGATCTGCGGTCCCAGCGTGACGGGACGATATTCGGCCTTGCTGTCGGCGCCGACGACGTAGACGAACTTGCGGTTCTGGTCGGTGCCGACGGCGCGGTCGTTGATCAACAATGCCGCCTTGCCGCCCTGCGCGCCGGCCAGTTGCACGCGCGCGAACAGGCCGGGCACCAGCACGTTGTCCGTGTTGGCAAACGTGGCGCGCATGCGCACGCTGCCGCTTTGCGGGTCGAGCCGGTTGTCGACGAATTCCAGCTTACCCTCGTGCGGGAAGCCGGTTTCGTTGGCCAGGCCGACTTTCACGATGACGGGTTCTCCCTTGTGCGACAGGCTGCCGACGCGCAGATACGTTTCCTCGTCGCCGTCGAAGCTGGCATAAATGCGGTCGACCGAGACGACGGAGGTCAGCACGGCGGCCGGATCGACCAGGTTGCCGAGCGTGATTTCGGCCTTGCTGACGCGGCCGTTGATCGGCGACGTCACCTGCGTGTACGTCACGTTCAATTTCGCCGCCTCGAACTGGGCTTGCGCGGCGCGGGCGTTGGCGTCGAGCTCTTTCAGGCCGGACGCCTTTTCATCGTATTCACGCTGGGCGATGGCCTTGTCGGCCAACAGTTTTTCGGCGCGCGACAGTTCCAGCTTGGCCAGGTCCGCTTTCGCGCGGGCCGAATGGGCGGCCGCTTCGGCGCGACTCATCTCGGCCTGATAAGGGCGCGCATCGATGACGAACAGCACGTCACCCTTTTTGATTTCGCTGCCCGGCTTGAAATTGACGGCGGTGATAAAACCGCTGACGCGCGAACGGATCTCGACATGTTCGACCGCTTCCAGGCGGCCGGAAAATTCCTGCGTTTCCGTGACCGATTTTTCCACCACGGCCGCGGCCGAGATCGGAGGACCGCCGGCGGCGGCCGGCGCTTCCTGTGTCTTGCTGTTCGCCACGTCGCAACCGGCCAGGCCGGCAGCGGCCAGGCCCGCCAATGCCAGGGCGGCGACCAAAGGCCGAGCCAAAGCTGTAAATTTATTAACGTTTTTCATAACAATCCCTTTATATATGAAAATTTTTAATGGTGATAAGGCGAGCACGACCCTTCCGGCCAACGCGGGAAAAAATCGGTACGGCGTGCCTGATCGGCACGCTGCTACTGCTTGGGTATGGAAATCCCTATCGGGCTGGCGGCGTCTCGGTTCCGTCCAGGCCAGCGACAAAGCTGGCGATTTCGCTGAGCGCGAATACTTTGCACGCGCATTCGTTGCGCGCCTCGACATCGGAAAGAGGCGCCGGCGGCAAACGTCGAACTGTGGTCTTGATGCCGCAGGCTATCAGTTTGGCGCCGTATTGTTCGGCTTCATCACGCAATGGATCATCTTCGGCCGACAGGATGAGAGCTGGCGGCAGGTTTTTAAGGCGGCTCGATTGCAGCGGCGATGCATAAGGGTGGGTGCGGTCGGCCGCGTTCGGCAAGTAACCGCGGTAGCCGGCGGCGCAGGCGTCGGCCGCCTTCGCCTTGTCCGGGCAATTCGGCATTTCCCGCATCGAGCAGCTGGTCAGCCCGGGGTCGAGCATCGGCATAATTAAAATCTGGCCGGACAATACCGGGCCGCCGCGGTCGCGCGCCATCAGCGAGCAGACGGCCGCCAGGTTGGCGCCGGCTTCGATGCCGGCCACCAGCATGCGTTTGCCGGTCCAGCCCAGCTTTGTTTTATTCTTTTTCGCCCACAGCAGCACGGCATGGGCATCTTCCACCGCGGCCGGGAACGGGCTGACCGGGGCCAATGTGTAATTGGTGGCGAGTACGACCTGCTCCTGGTTGCAGGTGACCAGCGCGCGCAGGAATTCGTCGGCTTCTTCCAGGTCGCCTTCGACAAAACCGCCGCCGTGGAAGAACACGATCAGCGCGTCGCGCTTGATGCCGGCGGTGGATCCGGGCGCGCTCGCCGTGTAGACGCGCGCTGCCAGCGGGCCGGCCGCGCCGCCCACTTCGATGTCGCGGATCTTCAGTTGCGCCGCCGGGTCCAGGTCCGCCATCACTGCACCGCCTGCGGCGCGGCGGCCGTCAGCGCGCCGTTGATGTTGTCGGCGCGAGCGACATATTCGGCGCCGATGACGTCATGTGCGAACGCAGTATAACCCTGCGCCTCGGTGCCGGCGGCGACGGAATAAGCGTCGGTGTACAGCATCGCGGCGAGGGCAACTGAACTCAGCGCGAGTGCGATTGTTGCAAAGATTCCATCCCGATGTGCCATGACCAACTCCTTATTCAACCCGACAAGCCTGCAATCCACGCTGCAGTACGTGAACTATAAACTTGATCTACAATCTGATAAATACGGCAATGCCGAATTGATTGTTCGGATTATCGAACAATGAGGATGAAAATGAATAAACTGCAAGCGATGGAAGTCTTTGTGCAAGTGGTCGACGCCGGCGGCTTTACGCGCGCGGCCGACAATATGCAGTTGCCGAAGGCGACCGTGTCGAACCTGATCCAGGCGCTGGAAACGGCGCTCGCGGTCAAGCTGCTGCACCGCACAACGCGCCAGGTCAGCGTGACGGCCGACGGCGCCGCCTATTATGAACGCTGCCTGCGCATTTTGTCCGACGTGCGCGAAGCCGAAGAGTCGCTGTCGCGCACCAAGCTCAGTCCGAGCGGGCGGCTGCGCGTCGACGCGCCGACCGGGCTGGCGTCCGACATCCTGATCCCGTCGCTGCCCGATTTCTTCCAGCGCTATCCCGATATCACGCTCGAACTGGGTTGCAGCGACCGCCCGGTCGACCTGATCGAGGAAGGCGTCGACTGCGCCGTGCGCGGCGGCACGCTGGCCGATTCGGCGCTGATCGCGCGCCGCATCGGCGCGCTCGGTTTCGTCACCTGCGCCGCGCCCTCCTACATCGCCCTCTACGGCATGCCGCGCCACCCGCGCGAACTGGAACGGCACCGCTGCATCAATTATTTTTCCTCGAAAAGCGGCAAAATCTACGATTGGGATTTCAGCCGCGACGGCGAACGCATCGTGCTGCCGCTGCCCGGCCTGATCGCGCTGAACGATTCGAACGCCTATGTCGCGGCCGCGCTGGCCGGACTGGGCGTGATGCAAAGCACCGATTTCGTCGTGCAGCCGCACATCCAGAGCGGCCGCCTGGTGCAGGTGCTGGGCGACTGGAGCACCGACCCGATCCCGATCCACGTCGTCTACCCGCAAAACCGCCACCTATCGGCCAAGGTGCGCGTGTTCGTCGAATGGGTCGCCGAACTGTTTTCCACCCACCCTGGCATGCGCGTGAAATTACCGGGCAGCCAGGCGCCCACCTTACAGGAAGCTGCATGACTCCGATCAGCCACGACCTCGTTTTCCTCGACCGCGACAGCGTCATCGCCAATGTGCGCCGGCCGCTGATTCCCCATACGTGGACCGAATATCCGGCCACCGACGCGGCCGACGCCGTTTCACGCCTGCGCGACGCCAGCATCGCCATAACGAACAAGGTGCCGCTGCGCGCGGACACGCTGGCGCAGTTGCCGAAGCTGAAAATGATCGCCGTCGCCGCCACCGGCACCGATATCGTCGACCTGGAGGCGTGCCGCGCGCGCGGCATCGTCGTCTCGAACATCCGGAATTATGCCTATGCCGCCGTGCCGGAACACACGTTCGCGCTGATCCTCGCCTTGCGCCGCAACCTGCTCGCCTACCGGGCCGATGTCGAGGCGGGCAAATGGCAGCAATCGCCGCGTTTCTGCCTGCTCGATTATCCGATTGGAGATTTGGCCGGCAGCCGTCTAGGCCTGCTCGGCTACGGCGCGCTGGGCCAGGCGGTGGCGAAACTCGGACGCGCGTTCGGCATGGAAGTGTGCGTGCACAAGCGCACGCCGGTCGACGATGCCGATGTGCGCAACGTGTCGTGGGACGAGTTGCTGGAAACGTCGGACGTATTGAGCCTGCACGCGCCTTTGAATGAACAGAGCCGCAACATCATCGGCGCCGATGAACTGGCGCGCATGAAGCGCTCGGCGCTGTTGATCAACACCGCGCGTGGAGGATTGGTCGACGAGGCGGCGCTGGCGACAGCGCTGACCACCGGCGTGATCGCCGGCGCCGGCTTCGACGTGCTGGCCAAGGAACCGCCGCCGGACGACAATGTGCTGGTCAATTTGCGCCTGCCGAATTTCATCCTGACGCCGCACGTGGCCTGGGCCAGCACGCAGGCGATGCAGATTTTGGCCGACCAGTTGATCGACAATATCGAGGCGTTTGTGGGGAACCGGCCGGTGAATATAGTGGCCTAACCTGTATAAAAAAATCCAAAGGCAAAATCTGGGGTCAGACCCATGGGTCTGACCCCGGCCTTTGCATCTGGTTTGGCATTAAAAACTCCCCGGCAGCAGGATATTCCGGTCGACCAGCCTTACATCCCGCAAGCCGCAAAACGCCATCGACAGGTCGAGCTCATTGCGGATGATATCCAGGCATGTCGTCACGCCCGGCCCTCCCAGCGCGCCGAGCCCGTAAAGGAAGGCGCGCCCGATATAGACGCCGCGCGCACCGAGCGCCAGCGCTTTCAAGACATCCTGCCCGCTGCGGATGCCGCCATCCATCTGCACTTCGATCTGCCCTCCGACCGCGTCGACGATTTCCGGCAGCGCGCGGATCGACGACGATGCGCCGTCGAGCTGGCGCCCGCCGTGGTTGGAGACGATCAGCGCGTCGGCGCCGCTGTCGCGCGCCAGTTTCGCATCTTCCGCATCCATGATGCCCTTGACGATCAGCTTGCCGCCCCAGCGCTTTTTGACCCATTCGACGTCGGCCCACGACAGGGACAGATCGAACTGCTGGCTGGTCCAGGCCGACAACGACGACATGTCCGACACCGATGTCGCGTGGCCGACGATATTGCCGAAGCCGTGCCGCCGCGTACCGAGCATGCCCAGGCACCAGCGCGGTTTAGTCGCCATGTTCAGCAGGTTCGGCAAGGTCAGTTTCGGCGGCGCCGACAAGCCGTTGCGCAAATCCTTATGGCGCTGGCCGAGCACCTGCAAGTCCAGCGTCAATACCAGCGCCGAACAGCGCGCGGCCCGGGCGCGCTCGATCAGGCGCTCGATGAAGGCGCGGTCCTTCATCACATATAACTGGAACCAGAACGGTTGCGTCGTGTGCGCGGCCACGTCCTCGATCGAACAGATGCTCATCGTCGACAATGTAAACGGGACGCCGAAGCGCTCGGCCGCCTGCGCGGCGAGAATTTCGCCGTCGGCGTGCTGCATGCCGGTCAGCCCGGTCGGCGCCAGCGCGACCGGCATCGCCACCGGCTGCCCCGCCATGCTGGCGGCGAGCGTGCGGTTTTCCAGGTTGACGGCGACGCGCTGGCGGAATTTGATGCTTTTAAAATCGTCGCTGTTGGCGCGGTAGGTCGATTCGGTCCACGAACCGGCGTCGGCGTAATCGTAAAACATGCGCGGCACGCGCTGTTTCGCCAATACGCGCAAGTCTTCGATGCAGGTGATGATCGTCATCCTTTGTCCTCTAGTCGATATTGCAACAAATCATCGACTATTTCGGAGCAAATGCCAATCGGAAACATGGCACACGACGGGCAAGGATAAGGAGAAAAAGAAAACCGGAATGGAATGAAGAGCGGAGAAAATCGGGCACACAAACCAAAAGGGACCAGATCTTTCGATCTGGTCCCTGTATTCTGGTGCGGCTGGCAGGAATCGAACCCACGACCCCTTGGTTCGTAGCCAAG
>JAZJZT010000020.1:0-167853 GCA_040389645.1 Pseudomonadota bacterium
CAGAATTGGTGCCACAACATCATGCCATGACTGGCGGGGTTTTTCGAGGTCCCCCCTTATCCTGATTTACACCATGAGCGGTGCCGGATTTTCTATTGTCTTTTAATAGAAAAACCGCGGGAATGAATATCACCGATGGCAAGGCGAGTAACAACAAGGTAATCCGCCACGGTTCCATTCCAGACAATATTCCACCGCCGATCACGCCCGCTTCCGCGTATTTCTGCAGCGTGCCGGTAATGGCGCCGCTATATGCCGGGCCGACGCTGAGGATAATAAAAAACAAACCGTTGGCCTTGCCGCGCTTTTCCTCCACGAAAGCGTCGCCGATCCAGGTCATGGCGACCGGCACCAGGATGCCGGCGCCGAAGCCGACCAGTACCCGGCCGGCGACCAGGCCGGCATATCCGGACGCGGTGGCGAACAGGCACGCCCCCGCCGTCCAGCACACCATGGCCGACACGACCAGCATGCGCCGCGGTCCCCTGTCGCTGAGCCAGCCGCCGACCAGGCTCATCACGGTGAGCGGCAGCGCGAACGCGCCGCCCAGCAGCATGCTCGACTGCACGTCATCCATGCCGAACGTGGCGCGCACCGGGTCGATCAGGAAATAGATCGGTTGGCGCGCGAAATCGAGCGCGGCGGTGATGCAGATCATCAGCACCAGCACCGCCCGGGCCTGGCCCGTCGTATAGCCGGGCGGCTGTTCAATTCGAGTATTCATGGCATCCCTGGTTATGCAAGTGCGTGGCGTTGTTTATGCGGCGGCGCGGCGGCGCAATCCGTGAATGACGGCATCCGTGTCGGCGACGACGCCGAATACGCCATCCTCGACCGTCACCATGTGCACGGCGGCCTGGTGGGCATAGGCATCGCAGCTGGCGCAGGCGTCTTCCACCAGCAGGCACTGGAACTTGCGGTCGTTGGCTTCGCGCAGCGTCGTATGCACGCACACATCCGTGGTGCAGCCGGTAAACAACAGATGCGTGATGCCCTGGGCGCGCAAGATCATCTCCAGGTCGGTCTGGCAGAAAGCGCCGTTGGCGGTCTTGTCGACGACGATGTCGCCTTGCGCCGGTTTCAGTTCCGGCACGATGTCGTAGCCGGGGCTGCCGCGCAGCAGCGAGGCCGGGTCGCCGGCGCGCAGCGTGATGCCGGCGCGCTGGTTGCGCCATCGGTCATAAGGACTGGCATCCGCGATATCGGCGCGATAACCCTGGCGCGTCCAGATAATCAGGCAGCCGGCGGAACGCGCCGCGTCGGTCACGCGTTTGATTGGATCGATAATCGCCCGCAGCGCACTGGTATCGTATCCTTTGCGCGCGAAATAACCCTCCGGAGACATGAAATCAATTTGCATGTCGATAGCTAATACGGCGGTGTGTTGCGGATCGAATTCTCCGTTGTATGGAAAATCGAATGGACGGGCTTTTATCATGGGCATCTCTCCGGGTGATTCCTGTACATTAAAATCAGGAAATTTAAAAGGTGTGTATTTATATCATGGTGATTTTTGGAGAGATATGACACGAATATGCTAGAAGAAAACGGCGCCTGCGGGCACACCGGATGGTGTAGGCTACCGAAAATGCGACAGGACGTGCAATGAGAGTAGAGACAACATGCAGGATCCTGCATGTCGCAGTTCGCCTGGATAGACGTGATGGGATGGTGACCTGCCCAAGTGCCAATTAGCATCGGCTAGCGGAAGCGAACCGGTGGAGGCAAGGGACCGAAGAATGCGAGGCTAAGATGGCTTCATCATCGTTTCGTCGCAATGCAGCAGCGCATGCGCCTGCGTGACATCGGCGACATTGCTGGGCTTGAGTGCCCCCGATGTGATCGGGGATACCCACGGTTTTCAGCGATAAATGCCGCAACCGAGAATCACATCTTCCACCCGCTCGATATAGGTGCGCTTCGCCTTGAGCGTGCCAGTCGCGGGATTCGGCCACTTGTAATCAAGCCATCCTTTGCCTTCCTTGCCCATACCCACTGCGAGGATCGCCCTGGTCAGGTATTTGCCGTCCGCATCCTTTATATCGAGCACATTCTTGCCGGCCAGCCTGGGGTTGGCGCCGTTGGCGACCTGGATACCCTCGCCATTGGCCAGGAAGGCAAAGATATACAGGTCGTTCCGGACGAATTGGCCTTTCGGGTTATTAAACTCGGCCAACGCCTTTTCCTTGCCGTGCTTCTTCAGGAATGCCGCCGCTTTTTGCACCATTGCCACGGCTTCGTCAGCCGTCCCCTGCTCGGCGGCGCCCGCCGCCACACTGAACGTGCAGGCCGCCAGCAACACGGCCAGGTATTGCCACAATTTTTCCATGTTCCATCTCCCATATCAAAATACCGTCCGCCCCTGAACCCTAGGCGCGGGCCGGATGCTTCAATGCTGCGCCGCCTGCGCCGCGCCGTAGCCGGTCTGGGCGCGCACGAACTGGGCGTCGAACGCTTGCCGTTCGCCCGCCGCCCGCGCACTGCGGTCCAGTTTTGACACCACGACAATCACGGCGAAGGCCAGTGCCATGGAAAACAGCGCCGGATGATCGTACGGGAAGATGGCGCGCGGATTGCCCAGCACCGACTTCCACACCGCCGGCGACAGGATCACCATCAGCACCGACGACACCAGGCCGGCCAGCCCGCCCCATACCGCGCCGCGGCTGGTGAGTCCCTTCCAGTACATCGACAGGATCAGCGGCGGGAAATTGGCCGATGCCGCCACGTTGAACGCCAGCGCCACCAGGAAGGCCAAGTTTTGCCCCTTGAACAGGATGCCAAGCGCCACCGCCACCACGCCGATCCCCAGCGTCGCCTGTTTCGTCACGCGCACCACGGATTGCTCGCTGGCCCGGCCGCGGCACAGGACATTGGCGTAAATGTCGTGCGACACGGCCGACGCCCCCGCCAGCGCCAGGCCGGACACCACCGCCAGGATGGTGGAAAAGGCCACCGCCGCCAGGAAGCCGAGGAACAGGTCGCCGCCCAGCGCATGCGCCAGGTGCATCGCCACCATATTGGCGCCGCCCAGCAGCTTGCCGCCGACCTGGCCGCCTTCGAAGAAACGCGCATCGGTGCCGACGATGGTCACGGCCGCCAGCCCGATCACGAACATCGCCACGAACATGTAGCCGATGCAGGTGCTGGCCACGAAGACGCTTTTGCGCGCCTGCTTCGCGTCGGGCACGGTAAAGAAGCGCATCAGGATATGCGGCAGCCCCGCCAGGCCGAAGACCGTGGCCAGCGACAGCGACAAGGCCGACACCGGGTCCGCCAGCAGCGCGCCCGGTCCCAGGATCGCGGCGCCGTTGCGGTGCACCGCCACCGCCTGCCGCGCCAGCGTCTCGAAGCTGAAACCGAAGCGCGCCAGCGCCAGCACCAGCAGCAGGGTGCCGCCAAACAGCAGCAGCACGGCCTTGATGATCTGGACCCAGGTGGTGGCCAGCATGCCGCCGCAGGTGACATACACCATCATCAGCGCGCCCACGCCGATCACGGCATACAGGTAATCGATCCCGAACAGCAGCTGGATCAGTTCGCCGGCGCCGACCATTTGCACGATCAGGTACAGGAAGACCACGATCAGGGAACTGAGCGCCGCCATCCAGCGCGTGCTGACCGGGTCGAGGCGGTACGAGACGATGTCGACAAAGGTGAAGCGTCCCAGGTTACGCAGGCGCTCGGCCATCAGGAACAGCATCACGGGCCAGCCGACAAAAAAACCGGCCACGTACAGCAGCCCGTCATAACCCTTGCCGTAGACCAGGCTGACCACGCCCAGCAAGGTCGCGGCGGACATGTAGTCGCCGGCCACGGCCAGCCCGTTTTGCATCCCGCTGATGCCGCCGCCGGCCGTGAAAAAATCGCTTGCGGTACGGGTGCGGCGAGCCGCCCACCACGTGACGCCAAGCGTGACCGCGACAAAGACCAGGAACATGCCGATCGCGGTGGCGTTCATGGCAGCACCTCGTCGAGGATGCGGCGGTTGATGGCGTCGAACTCGCCGTTGGCGCGGCGCACATAGGCCCACGTCAACAGCCAGCCCAGTGCAATGACGGCGACGCCGGCCACGATGCCGACGTTGGTCATTCCCCCTGCCGCGACCGGCGTGCGCAGCAGCGCTGGCCGGAACGCCACCAGTATCGCCAGGGTGGAATACGCCGCCAGGATCAGGGCCAGCAACGACCATGAATAACGCGCGCGGCGCGCCACCAGGGGCTGAAAATCCGGGTGCCGCCGTATGCTTTCGATCATGTCCCGATGTGTCATGTTGGTCTCCTCGTGATGGATTGGATTTTGATTGCCATTTTTATTGGTACTTTTCCCGCAACAGCTTCTTGTCGATTTTCCCCACGCCGGTCTTGTCGATCGCCGCCAGGAACAGCACCCGTTCCGGCACCGCGTACTTCGGGATCGCGCCGCTGCGCGCGTAGGCGTGCACATGCGCGCGGATCGCGTCCGCATCGGCGTGCGCGCCCGCGCGCAGCACGACCAGCGGCAGCGGGCGCTCGCCCCACCGGTCGTCCCTGACCCCGATCACGGCGACTTCGGCCACGGCGGGATGGCGTGAAATCAGGTCTTCCAGCTCGATCGACGACACCCATTCGCCGCCGGTCTTGATGACGTCCTTGATGCGGTCGGTCAGTTGCAGGCAGCCGTCCGCGCCGATCGCGCCGATATCTCCGGTGTGCAAGTAGCCGCCCTCCCACAGCGCTTCCGACGCTTCCGGGTGCCTGAAGTAACCCTGCGTCAGCCACGGCGCGCGCGCCACGATTTCGCCGGCGCCGCCACGCACGGTATCTCCGCCGTTGCCGGCCAGCGTGCGCAACTCGACCAGCGGGATCGGCCAGCCCGCCCGCGTGCGCAGTGCCAGGCCGTGCGCCGCATCGTCCGGCTCCGCCTGGAACTGCGCCAGCGTCAGCGCGGCGCAGGTTTCCGACAGGCCGTAGCCGGTGAACACATCGATGCCGCGCCGCAGCGCCGCCTCGGCCAGCCCCATCGGCAAGGCCGATCCGCCGATAATGACTTTCCAGCCGCGCAAATCGGCCTGGCTGGCGGTGGCGTCCGACAGCAGCATCCGCAGCACGGTCGGCACGCAATGGGAAAACGTGACCCGCTCGCGCTGCGCCAGTTGCAGCAAGCCGTCCGGCGTGTAACGGCCCGGATACACCTGCTTCAAGCCCATCAGCGTGGCGACATAGGGGATGCCCCAGGCATGCACGTGGAACATCGGCGTCATCGGCATGTACACGTCGCCGCGGTGGATGCGGCCCTGCCCCGGCGCGCCGGCCAGCGCGGCCGACATCGCCAGCGCATACAGCACCAGTTGGCGGTGGCTGAAATACACGCCCTTGGGCGCGCCCGTGGTGCCGCTGGTGTAAAACGTGGTGGCGCGGGCATTTTCGTCGAAGTCGGGAAAGTCGAATTCCGGACTGGAGGCGGCCAGCAGCGCTTCATACTCGGCGCTGAACCCACCGGCCGGCGGGGCGCGCTCTTCGTCGTCGAGCAAGACGATCCGTTCCACGGTTTCCAGCTGGTCGCGTATCGATGCCAGCAGCGGCAGGAATTCCACATTGACCAGCAGCGCCCTGGCCCGGCTATGGTTCAACGTATAGACAAGCTGCTCGGGCGGCAGCCGCACATTGACCGTCATCAGCACCGCGCCCATCATCGGCACGGCAAAATAACTTTCCAGGTAGCGGTGGCTGTCCCAGTCGAACACGGCGACCGTGTCGCCGGCGGCCACGCCCAGCGATTGCAAGCCGCTGGCAAGGCGGCCGATGCGCTGGCGCAGCGTGCGGTAATCGTAGCGCCGCCGGTCGCGGTAGACGATTTCCCGTTCCGGGCAACTCGCCAGCGGCGTGTGCAGCAATTGCTTGACCAGCAGGGGATAGCCATATGCGGACGGCGTGCGGTCGATCAGGGGCGTGGCGCTCATTGTTGTCTCCTCGTGTTGTCGTTATCAGTGGCGTGCCGGCGGGCTCAGGTAGGCCGCCGCGTCGGCCGGCTGCTTGACTTCCATCCGTGCGATGGCTTGCAAGTGCACTTCGTCCGGGCCATCGGCGAAGCGCAGCGCGCGGCCCCAGCTCCACATGTCGGCCAGCGGCGTATCGGGCGACAGGCCCATGGCGCCAAAGGTTTGCATGGCGCGGTCGCACACGGCGGTGTACACCGACGGCACCAGCGCCTTGATCATGGAAATTTCCTTGCGCGCCGCCTGCGCGCCCACCCTGTCGATCATCCAGGCCGCCTTCAGCACCAGCAGGCGGGCCTGGTCGATCTCGATGCGCGAGCGGGCGATCCACTCGCCCACCGCGCCGTGCTGGTGCAGCGGCTTGCCGAACGCGTGGCGCTGGCGCGAACGTCCGGTCATCAATTCCAGCGCCAGTTCGGCAGCGCCGATCGACCGCATGCAGTGGTGGATGCGGCCCGGCCCGAGCCGGGCCTGGGCCAGCGCGAAGCCGCCGCCCTCCTCGCCCAGCAGGTTGCTGGCCGGCACGCGCACGTTGCGGAAAACGATTTCGCAATGGCCCTCGGGCGCGTGATGGTTCATCACGGTGATATTGCGCACGATGTCGATGCCGGGCGTATCGCGCGGCACCAGCACCATGCTTTGCTGGCGGTGCGGCTCGGCCAGGGTGTCGGTCTTGCCCATGACGATCAGCACCCTGCAATCCGGATGGGCGGCATTGGTGATGAACCACTTGCGGCCATTGATCACATAGTCGCCGCCGTCGCGCTCGATCAGCGTCGTGATGTTGGTGGCGTCGGACGAGGCCACGTCCGGCTCCGTCATCGCAAAGGCGGAACGGATCTCGCCTCGCAGCAGCGGCAGCAGCCACTGTTCGCGCTGTGCCGGCGTGGCGAACTGGTGCAGCAATTCCATGTTGCCGGTGTCCGGCGCGTTACAGTTGAACACTTCGGACGCCCAGCCGACGCGCCCCATGATTTCCGCCAGCGGCGCGTATTCGAGGTTGGACAGGGCCATGCCCGGCTCGTCTTCCGCCAAGTGCGGCAAGAACAGGTTCCACAAGCCTTCGTCCCTGGCGCGCGCTTTCAATTCCGCCATGAACGAGACCGGGAACACGCCGGCGCGCACTTCCTCGTTGTACTGGCCGATGCGCGGCACGATGTGCCGGTCCATAAAATTGCGCAAGCGGGTGCGCAAGCCTTCGACTTTCTCTGTGTATGCAAAATCCATCATGGTCCTCCCTTATGTAATCAACCTTGAATCAAATGAAGCGCCTGCCGCGCCAGGTCGGCCGCCATGCTGCCCACCTGGGCCGCCCTGGCGCTCGATGCATTGCCATCGGACGAACGTTTCAGCACGCCCTGGGCGATCGCGGCCAGCCGGAAATAACTGAATGCCAGGTAAAACGGCCAGTGAGCGATGGCGCCGATGCCGCGCAGTGCGCAATAGTCCGCCACCAGTTCTTCCTCGGATGGAATGCCCAGCGCGGCGCGGTCCTGCCCGGCCAGTCCGGCGATATGGCCGCCGGCGGGCAGGCGCAGGCACATGCAGAAATACGCCAGGTCGGCCAGCGGATGGCCGAGCGTCGACAATTCCCAGTCCAGCACCGCCACCACCCGGGGTTCGAGCGGATCGAACATCAGGTTGTCGAGCCGGAAATCGCCATGCACCATGCAGACTTGCCCGTCCGGCGCCGGCGTGTTGGCGGGCAGCCAGGCAATCAGCGCTTCCATCGCGTCGATGACGCCGGTCTCGGCGGCGCGGTACTGGCGGGTCCACAGCGCGATTTGCCGTTCAAAGTAATCCGCGCCGCTGCCATAGTTGCCCAGGCCGGCGGCCGCCACGTCGACATCGTGCAAGGTGGCCAGCACGCGGATCACTTCGCGGTACAGCGGCGCGCGCTGCGGGTGCGGCAAGCCGGGCAGTGCCGGATCCCAGAAGACGCGGCCCCGCTCAAAGCTCATCAAATAAAACATGCCGCCGATGACATCGCGGTCGACGCACAGGTGATAGGTGCGCGCCACCGGCACGCCGGTGTTGCGCAACGCCGTCAGGGCCCGGTATTCGCGGTCCACCGCGTGGGCGCCCTTGAGCAGGGTGCCGGGCGGCTGGCGGCGCAGCACGTACGCGCCACTTTGCGCCTTGAGCAGGTAAGTCGGGTTGGATTGGCCGCCTGCGAATTTCTCGGCGGTCAGCGGCCCCTGGAAGCCGTCGATATGGGCGCCCAGATACGCCGCCAGCGCGGCGGTATCGAGGCTGTTGATAGGACTCGTCATGGTGCAAGGTCTCCTTGTCTAGGAAACCATGGTAGCCAGGCCTTCGGCATTTTTAAACTTTATTATAATTATCACCAACCATAATTTTTAGTGATACCAACCATGCGCCTGAACCAGGTCGACCTCAATCTGTTCGTGATTTTTGAAACCATTTACGCCAAGCGGAACCTGACGCGCGCGGCCGAAGTACTGTGCATTTCACAGCCGGCGGTCAGCAATGCGCTGGCGCGCATGCGCAAGACGTTCAACGACCAGCTGTTTGTCAGCACGCCGCATGGCATGGTGCCGACGCCGGTGGCGGAAAACATCGTCGGGCGCGTCGGCGAAGCGCTGCGGCTGCTGGACGCCAGCGTGCAGGAAAGCGATGTGTTCGACCCAGCCTCGGCCCAAAAGGTGTTCCGGGTCAGCATGAACGACCTGGCCGAGACGCTGCTGCTGCCAGTGCTGGGCGATGAACTGCAACGGCAGGCGCCCGGCATCCGCATCGAGAGCTACTTCAGCAGCCGGCGCGAATTCGGGCGGGAACTGGCGGCGGGCCGGCTCGACCTGGCGATCGACGCGCCGCTGGTCAGCGATGCGCAACTGCTGCACGCGCCACTGCTGAGCGAACCCTATGTCTGCATGCTGCGCAAGGGCCACCCGCTGGCCGGCCAGGAACTGACGCTCGAACGCTACCTGGCGCTGGGCCACATCCACGTCTCGAGCCGGCGCGAGGGACTGGGACACGTGGACACGGCATTGAACCTGCTGGGATTGCAGCGCCAGAACCAGATGCGCGTGCAGCACTACCTGGTGGCGCCGCAGATCGCCCGCCGTACGGACCTGGCGCTGACCGCGCCGTTGCGGCTGGTGCGCGACGACGACTTGCTGCAATTGCCGCTGCCATTCCCGGTGCCGCCACTCGACCTGCACCTGTACTGGCACCGCGGCGCGGATGGCGACCATGCCAACGCATGGCTGCGCCGCACACTGGCCAGCCATGGCATCACGCCGGCCGCCTGAAGTGCGGCGGCCCCGTCTCGGCGTCACAATACAGTTTCAGGCAACCCTATTCCAGTTTCAGGCATTTACCGGGACAGGCGGCACGGCGTCTAATCATGCCACGGCGCCAGTGGGTCACTGGCGCGTCACTCCCATGCGAAAGGAATGCAACATGCCCAAGAAAATCCTGGTGGTCCTGACCGCCACTGAAAAATATCCTAACCTGAACCGCGCCACCGGCATCTGGCTCGGGGAAGCGGTCCATTTTGTCGATGTGATGCAAGGGCGCGGCTACCAGGTCGATTACGTCACGCCCCACGGCGGCTATACGCCGATCGATCCGCACAGCCTGGCGCTGGCCGAGCCGGTGGACTGGCAGTGGTACCACGACCGCGCCTTCATGAACCGGCTCGGCGCCACGCTCGGCGCGGCCGACGTGAACGCGGCCGATTACGCGGCCCTGTATTTCGTCGGCGGCCATGGCGTGCTGTGGGACTTCCCCGACAATGCGCATTTCCAGCGCCTGTCGCGCGACATTTATGAGGCGGGCGGCTATGTCAGCTCGGTATGCCACGGCGCCGTCGGCCTGCTGAACGTGACGCTGTCGGACGGCACGCTGCTGCTGAAGGATAAAACCGTCACCGGCTTCAGCAACGAGGAAGAGCGCCAGGCAGAACTGGACCAGTACGTTCCTTATCTTACCGAGGATGCACTGGTGGCGCGCGGCGCGCGCTTTGTCAAGGCAGGCCAGCCCTGGGAAGCGTTTGCCGTGGCGGACGGGCGCATCGTCACCGGCCAGAATCCGGCCTCCGGCGGCGCCGTGGCGCGCCTGCTGGCCGATGCGCTCGACAGCGCGCCCGCCGCTGAACCTGCGGCGCAATAAGGAGGGCGGAACATGCAAGCGACGATGACGGCAATTGAAATTGCCGCCCCCGGCGGGCCGGAAGTGCTGCGCGCCACGCGGCGCCCCATCCCCCGGCCCGGCGCGGGTGAAGTACTGATACGCCACCTTGCGGCCGGCATCAACGGCCCGGACGTCATCCAGCGCAAGGGCTTATATGATCCACCGCCCGGCGCGTCCGACATCCCGGGGCTGGAAGTCTCGGGCGTGGTGGTCGCGCTGGGACCGCAAGTGTCGCGGGTGAAGGTGGGAGAGCGGGTGGCGGCGCTGATTCCCGGCGGCGGCTATGCCGAATACAGTGTGGCGGACCAGCGAACGGTAGTGCCGATCCCCGCCGGCCTGACGGCCACCGAAGCGGCCGCGCTGCTGGAAACGTTCATGACGGTCTGGCTGAACATGTTCCAGCGCGGCGGCTTCAAGGCGGGCGACACGATCCTGATCCACGGCGGCGCGTCAGGCATCGGCACCACGGCCACGATGCTGGCCAAGGCATTCGGCGCGGCCACTATCGTCACCACCGTGGCCAGCGCCGAACAGAGAACCGCCAGCATGGGACTGGGGGCGGACCTGGCGGTCTTGTACAATGAGGAAGATTTTGTCGACGCCGTCATGCGCGCCACCGGCGGGCGCGGCGTGGACGTGATCCTCGACATCATCGCGGGCGACTATGTGGCGCGCAATTACGCGGCGGCGGCCATGAATGGCCGCGTGGTGCAGATCGGCGTGATCGCCGGAGCGGCGAAAGAGCTGGACCTGTTCCCCATGCTGAGCAAGCGCCTGACCCACATCGGCTCCACGCTGCGTTCGCGCACGCCCGATGAAAAAGCCGCGCTGATGGACGAATTGCGCCGGCAGGTATGGCCGCTGATCCAGGCCGGCGCGCTGAAGCCCGCGGTGTACCGGACTTTCCCGCTGGCGGCCGCCGGCGAAGCGCACGCGCTGATGGACACCGGGCGCCACATCGGCAAGATTGTACTGACCATGGAGGGCAGCGATGAGCGATGATGCGGAGATCAGCCGGCGCCTGCTGGCGCTGGCGCCGCATGAAGGCGACCTTCGTACCCGCCTGCCAGGTGTGACGCTGATGCGGGCCGACAGTTCGCGCCCGCCCAGGCCAGTGCTGCAAGATCCCACCATCGTGTTCATCGCGCAAGGGGTGAAGCGCGGCTTTCTTGGCAGCGAAGTATTCCATTACCAGGCGGGCCGCTACCTGGTGGTCTCGGTTCCCCTGCCCTTCCGTTGCGACACCATCGTGCAGGACGGGAAGCCGATGCTGGCGCTGGCGGTCGAAGTTGATATGGGACTGGTATTCGACCTGCTGGCCAGGATGCAGCAGCCGGCGTCCCCGCCATCTTCGCCACCCGCGCTGCCGTCGCGAGGCATGGCGGTGATCGACCTGGCAGCGCCAGTGCGCGAGGTGGTGTTGCGCCTGCTGGATTGCCTGGCGTCGGACGAAGACCTGGCCGTGCTGGGACCGCAACTGGTGCGCGAACTGCATTACCGCGTACTGCAAGGCAGCGGCGGCGACTGCCTGCGCTCGCTGGCCACCTCGCAAGGCCGGCGCGGCCCGATTTTCCTGGCGTGCGAACGGATACGCCAGCGCTACGCGGAACCGCTCAGTATCGATGCCCTGGCGCGCGAAGCAGCCATGAGCACATCGAGTTTCCACAAGGCGTTCAAGGTACTGACCGGGCATGCGCCGATGCAGTACCTGAAAACGGTGCGCCTGCAAAAAGCGCATGAGTTGATTGCCTTGCAGGGTTACCTGGTATCCCAGGCCGCATTTGCCGTGGGATATGCCAGCGCGTCCCAGTTCAGCAGGGAGTTCAGGCGGTGGTTCGGGTATGCGCCAGGGGAAGCGCATTTGACGCCGTAGCGAGGCGGACGATCAGAGCGGGATCTTGGCCTGCACCCACAGCCGGGTTCCTTCCGGACGGTTGCGCGCGTCAAATTCCTTCTGGAGCTTGGTGAACAGGGTGAAACTGTCGAACTTGTAGCTGATATAGGGACCCAGCGCATTGACCCGACCGCGGTTGCCGGTGCCGTTGACCAGCGCCCCATTGAGCGTATCGTCAGTGGCCTGGCGATAAAAATAGCCGCTGAAGCCAAGCTGGATGCTGGGCTTGACCTGATATCCCGCACTCAATTCCAGCGTGAATTCGTCGCCCGAACTGTAACCATTGTCCTTGTTGTTGCCGCTGAAACCGTAGCGGATCTTGGCGCTGAGCTGGGCGTCCTTCGGCGTCCACATGAACGCGTAGAACGGCGCGACCTGATAATAATTGCGCCCGATATTGACACGATCGGTGGCCACGAAGCGGCCGGTCGGCAGGAAGGCGTCGATGCCGGCGATCTGGTGCAAGGTGGGTGCATGCCAGCCCAGTGCCAGCGGAATAATCTGGATTTCGCCGAACCCGGTCTTCGAACCACTATCGTCGACCGGGCCGGCCGGGGTGGCGCGAGCCGCATCCTTTTCCGAGCGTACCGCAAAGGGCAAGGCAATGCGCGACTCGACGTTTGCGCCCATCAATTTGACACCCGGCCACACATAGCTGACCCGGGTGGCGAGGGCATTCACGGTCAGCTTGAAATGAGCGAAACGAGCGTTGTCGCGACCGGCGTCGTCTTTGATGTGAGTCGCCTCGTAATGGTGATAATAGCCGAACACACTAAGACCTTCAGGTGGCATCACTGCCGCGCCGTTGGTGTCGAGTCCAAGCGCATAGGCGTTGCCGCCTCCTTCAGTCGCACTCGCGTTACCACAGCAGCACAGCGCGGCGCACGCGATGGTGATTTGTTTCCGTAAAATCTGATGCATGTTTGTCTCCTTGGTTATATTTTTTTGCGCTCACCCAATGTCGTCGACGACATCGGGCAGCGGAATTCATGGTACGTTCGCGAACTGATTTTCAAAAATCGCATTTACGGGCAACAGCCTTCGATATTTTTATAGGACGGTGGCATGGCCGCCGTTGCCGGCGTCATGCACTGATGCAGGCGTGACGATGCCCGCCGCAAGCGACGCCGAGGCACTGCCGCTCCCTGTCAATCCCTGTGCCGCAGATTGATATGGATATTTTTTTCCTGGGTGAAGGCGAGCAGTTCGCCAAGGCACTCCTCGCGCCCGATCCCCGAATGTTTGAAGCCGCCAAAAGGCGCGCCGGGAAAGTGCTTGCCGACTTCGTTGACCCAGATGTAGCCGGCTTGGACAGCTTGCGCGGTGCGGTGCGCCGCCTGCAGATTGCCAGTCCAGATCGAACAGGTCAGGCCGTACTCGGTACGATTGACTTCGTCGAGCATGCGCTCGCTGTCACTCCAGCGCAGCACCGACAGCACCGGACCGAAAATCTCTTCCGAAGCGATCCGCATGGATTGGACGACGTCGCAAAAAACGGTGGGTTCGACGAAAAATCCGTGCGCCAGTTCAGGTGCGTCCGGACGCGCTCCGCCGCAAAGCAAGCGTGCCCCTTCCTGCTTGCCGATCTCGATATAGTTCAGCACTTTCTCGTGCTGGGTGGCGCTGATGAGAGCGCCCATCGTCGTGTCCCAGCTGGTCGGCAGGCCCGGTTTGAATTGCGCGACGTGGCGTGGAATGCGCTCGATGACGGCATCATAGATGGCGTCGTGGATGAAAGCGCGGCTGGTGGAACCGCACGACTGGCCGCACCAACCGAAGTTCATGCCGGCGACCGCCGCCGCGGCCACCTGGTCCGGATCGGCGTCGGCCAGCGCAATCAGGGCGTTCTTGCCGCCCAGTTCGAGCAGCACCGGCTTGAGCGTCTCGGACGCCCCGCGCATGACGGCGCGCCCGGTGGCCGCGCTGCCGATCAAGGTCACCATCGCGATGTCCCGGTGCGCGCTGAGCGCCGCACCGACCGTGCGCCCCCCTGTCATCACGCTCAGCACGCCGGCGGGCAGCAGCGGCCCCACCAGTTCGGCGAAGCGCAGGGCCGACAGGGAGGCTTGCTCGGGCGGCTTGATCATAACGGCATTGCCGGCCGCCAGCGGCGCCGCCGCCTTGGCCGCCACGAACATGAACGGATGGTTGAACGCGACAATGCGCGCCACCACGCCGAATGGTTCGCGCACTGAAAAATTGACCGCGTCCTTGCCCATTGGAATCGAGGCGCCCTTCATTTCCGTGACCAGGCCGGCGAACAGGTCGAAGCTGTCGGCGGCGGCCAAGGCGTCGCGCCCCATTTCGCGCACAGGATTGCCGCAGTCCGCAGCGTCGAGCATGGCCAGTTCGGCCGCGTGCGCCCGGATCACCACGGCACTCTCCCGCATGATCCTGGCGCGTTCAGCGGGATGGACATCGCGCCAAGTCGCAAAACCGCGCCGCGCCGCCAGCACGGCGGCGTCGACATCCTCGGGCGATCCATCGGCCACCCTGCCCAGCACCTCGCCAGTGCCCGGGTTGCGCGACTCGAAATGACCGCCCCGCTTCGGCTGGTGCCAGCCGCCGCCATAAAACAGCCCGGCGTGCGCCGGCAGCACCAGCGGTGTATCGATGCGATCCAATCTGGTTTCCATACCTGTTTCCTCGTTCGATTGACAATTCAAATTCCTTATCCGGTGGCGCCGGGCGCGATGGCGCCGTCCACCTGCAGCGCCCAGAAGTCCCATGCGCGGCCGGCCTGGCCGTCATTGGCCCGCGCCGCGTTGGCCGCTTCCATGTCGCTCAGGTAGCACACCGGCCCCAGCCGCATCGCGTCCAGCTGGATGCGGGCGTTGCGCTCGGCGTAGACGGCGCGGAACACAGCCTGGCGCAGGCTGCCGCCGACAATCGTGATGCCGTGGCCCCGCATCAGGACCAGCGCCGCGTCGCCAAGCGACAAGGCCAGGTGCCGCCCCAGTTCACTATTTCGGATCAGCATGTCACTTTGCTCGCCCGCGCAGCAGCGGATGTCAAACAGCGGCGCGCCGGCGCCGATGAAGCCGCCCATGTGGCTGACGGCACGCAAGTTCACGCCGTCGACCACGCCGAACGGCAGCACCGCCGGTGAATGGCTGTGCACCACCGCCTGGACGTCGGGCCGGGCGCGGTACACCTCGGCGTGGATGAAGCGTTCAAGAAATACCTTCTGATCTGCCTGCTCGACCAACTCGCCATCGAGGTCGAAGCGCAGCACGTCATCGGCCCGGACCAGGGCCGGCGCCAGGTTGCGCGACAGGTAAAAACGCGCCGGATCGGCCGGATCGCGTACGCTGACATGCCCGAAGGCGTCGAGTATTCCCTGATGAAACAGGATATGGCTGGCGAGCGCCAGTTCCTGTCTCAGCTCACCGACAGAAAGGGCGTGGTGCTGGTCTGGCCTGGCCATGTTGATTGCTCCATTCCGCGCCGCGCGGCATGCCGTCGCGCCGCACATCGATACCGAACACCGCCTTGCCGGTCGCCTTGGCGGCGAGGTCGAGGCGGGCCACGCCCTTGCCGAGATAGCGGCATTGGTCCAAGGGCTTGAGCATGGCCACGCTTACCGGAGGCAATACCGCCGGCACCTCGGCAAAGCCGGCAATCTCGCCGTAGCTCATGCTGCGGCCGCTGCGCCGGTGAACCACGATCCCGAGCGTGGTCGACAGTTCGGCCAGCGGCGCCTTCCACCTTTCGGCTGCCGCCATCAAGAGCAGCTGGCGGGTCTGCGCGCCGGCCAGCCGCAGCGCCTCGTAGTAGGCGCCCGTGGTGTGCGCGCCGCCGGTGGCCTGGGCACCGCCGAACGATTGATTGCCGATCAGTCCTGCGTTCGCGCCGGCCTGCACCACTTTGACCTTGCCCCAGTCGGCGTCAAGGTCTTCGGCCAGGCAGAGCGGCACGGCGGTCATGCTGCCCTGCCCTATCTCCGCGGCCGGAGAGACGATGGTGACGATGCCATCGGTCCCGATGCCGACCCAGTGGTTCGGTTTGAGCGGCGAGGTGGCCGCGTCGGCGCCGTCCGCCGCGGCCAGCGCGGGAATGCCGAGCGCGACGCCAATGACGATTTCACCGCGGGAGAGCAGGAAGCGGCGGCGTGAAATGCGGACGCTGGTGACAGCGTGGTGGAGCGACAGCGGCGGCATGTGCGCGCCGGTGTCGGCCTCGCCCCGTTTGCCGTTGATATTGAGTTGCATGAAAATCTCCTCGGATCGAGTCGGCCCGGCGCGGCATGCGCGGGCTCTCGACACGAAAAGAATGATCGCGTTCTAAAAATATGTCAATAAATTTTTGAACAAATTCTATTTTTTTACGCTGTCGGCCGACAGCACGGCGATCATTTTTTGCAGTTGCGACTTGCCCGGCTCGAGCGCCACGCCTTTCAGCGCCATGCCATTGGTGACGAGCGACATGCAGGACCACAGGTGGACCAGTCCCGCTTCGAGGTCGCGCTTGTCGAGCGCCAGCCAGCGCCGGATTTCAGCCTGGAGGATGCCGAAAATGACCCCTGCGATCAGGTCGACGGGCGCGTCGAGTTTGACTTCCCCCTTGTCGCGCGCATTGAGGATCAGGTGTTCGAAGCAGCGCAGGATGCGGCTGCGATTGCGTACGGCGCGCTCGGCCTGCACGCCCGAATCGTAGAACAGCAGTTCGCGCATCACCAGCCGCGACAGCTCGGGCTGCGCGGCGAAAGCCACGTAGTGGGCGCCACAAAACAAGACCACGTTTTCCTGCAATGGGCGGCGGCGGTCGCACAGCGACTCGCCGCGCACGCAGGTGTCGTCGAGCATGTCGTTGGCCACCAAAAACAACAAATCCCGCTTGTTGCTGGCATACGTGAACACCGTGCCCAGCGCGACCTCGGCATGGGCCGCGATGGCGCGCGTGGTGGCTTCGTCATAGCCCATCGTCGTAAACAGCAACAGCGCGGCGCGCTTGATGCGCTCGAGCTTGTCAAGCTTGTTGGCTTCGCGCTTGCTGGGGGGCGGCGTGGCCGCGAGGGAAGATTCGAACATTTATTCCTTTTCGTGGTGAAGACTTGACAAGCCAAATTATAACGCGTTAAATAATAGAACCTGTTCATTTTTAAATTTCATAACGCGTTCACTTTATTGGACTTACCATGACACAGATGTACGACTGGAACACCCTGCCGCGCGAAACCGTCCGCAAGGGAATCGAACGCTGCGGCTTTCGCGGCAGCGCAGTATCGCTGGTGCTCAACTGGATCGAGCCCGACATCGCGGTCAACCCGCACAGCCACAGCTTCGAGCAGCTGGCCATCTGCCTGCAAGGCCGCTTCCGCTACCACGTGGGCGAACAGGTGTTCGACATGACACCCGGCTGCATGCTCAGGGTGCCGCCGAATACGCTGCACCATGTCGAGCCGGTGGGCGACGAAGTCGGCCTGAATCTCGACGTGTTCGCGCCGCTGCGCGACGACTATATGCACCTGGTCGCGTACCAGGCCGCCGAATTTTACGCACCGGAGCAGGCGCAATGATCTACGAAGTCCGCACCACCGACCTGAAACCGCGCTCGTTGCCGGAGGTCGAGCGCCGCTTCGAGCTGGCTTACCATAGCCGGCGCCGTCACTCCGAACTGGCGGCGTTCTGGCACAGCGAAATCGGTCCGCTGAACCAGATCGTCGAGGTCTGGGCCTACGACAGCCTGGCACACCGCAGCGCCGTGCTGGCCGCCGCCGCGACCGAAACCGAATGGCCGCCAAGAATCGCCGAATTCGTGCTGCGCGAACGCGCCGAGATCATGCATCCGGCCAGCTTCTCGCCCACCTTCGGCGAGGGCTGCGGTCCCTTTTTCGAATACCGTACCTACACCTACCCGGCGGGCACGCTGCCCCGCATCATGCAGGCCTGGGAGCACGCGCTGCCGGTCCGGCTCCAGTTCGGCCCCGTCACGGCGATCTGGCATGCCGAATTCGGCACCACCAATTCCTTCGTCCATATCTGGCCCTACCGTTCGCTGGCGGAACGCGAAGAGATTCGCGCCAAGGTGCGCCAAACCGGAATGTGGCCACCGTTCCTCAAGGATCTCGAAGAAGGCGGAGCCGGCTACGACATCCTGAGCCAGGAAAGCAAACTGCTGCTGCCGGCATCGTTCTCACCACTTCGATAGGTCCGCCATGATCGACTACCGTCTCAACAAACTCTGCTACGACCTGCAAACCACGCCCGCGCTGGCCGTGGCCTACCGCGCCGACCGCCAGTCCATCCTGCCGCGCTACGCGCTGCTGCCCGAGGTGCTGGCCGCAATCGCGGCCGAGGACGTCGGCTTCCTCGCCAAGCGCATCAATCCTTTCCTGCTGCGTTACTATTTTTTCCTGACTGGCATGAGCGACGCCGTGTTCATGGCGCACCTGCGCGGCATGGGCCGGGAGGCTTTCCATGGCTGAGCTGACCGGCATCTTCGCCACACCCCACGCGCCGCCGCTGGTGCGCGACTGGAACAGCATCGCACCGGCGCGGCGCGCCGGCCTGGGCGCAGCCTTCGCCGAACTGGGCCGGCGCATCACAGCGGCACGGCCGGATGTACTCGTGATGATCGGGGCCGATCACTGGGCCAATTTCTTCCTCAGCAATATGCCCGGCATCGCGCTCGGCTGCGGCGAGCTGCACGACGGGCCGCCGGAACGCTGGCTGGCCGACTATCCGCACCGCGCCATGGCGGGCCACGCAGCGTTTGGGCAGCATCTTGCGACGGTCGCCTACGGCGCCAGCTTCGAGCCATCGCTGTGCTACCAGTTGGCTCTGGACCATTCCTTCTGCGTACCCTTGTGGAAGAGCGGGCTCGATCCCTTGCCCGCCATCGTGCCGGTGATCATCAACGCGATGGAAGCGCCCCTGCCAAGCATGCGCCGCTGCTATGAATTCGGCACCGTGCTGAAACAGGCGATCGACAGCTTCCCCGCCCCGTTGCGGGTGGCGGTACTCGCTTCCGGAGGACTGAGCCACTCGGTCGGCGAGCCCGCCATGGGAGATATCGACGAGGACTTCGACCGCGCCTGCCTGGCCCGCTTCGGGCTGCACGACCCGCAGCCGCTGTTCGATTTTCTGAGCGACGCGCGGGTGGCCAGGGCTGGCAACGGCGCTTCCGAAACGCGCTTCTGGGCGGTCGCCCACGGAGTGGCGGCGGCACGCGGTTTCGAGCATTTTTATTATGGCGCGATACCCGAGGTCTACACAGGCTGCGCCTTTGCCGAATGGCGCCTGACACCATGAGCGAAGGAGAGCACCTATGGACCTTGGCTTAGCGGGAAAATCGGCGCTCGTCTGCGCCTCCAGCGGCGGACTCGGACGCGCCTGCGCCGAGGCGCTGGCGGCGGAGGGCGTCGTCGTCGTCATCAACGGCCGCGATCCGGAGCGGCTGCGCACCTGCGCGGCGGAGATGGAACTGGCGGCGCCCGGCCGTGTCATCGCCGTCGCCGCCGACGTCGGCACCGCGGCCGGCCGCGCCGCGCTGTTGCGGGCCTGCCCCGATCCCGATATTTTGATCACCAACAGCGGCGGGCCGCGGCCCGCCCGCTTCGACGATTGCAGCGACGCCGACTGGCTCGATGCGATCGCGACCGGCCTGGTGGCGCCGGCGGCGCTGATCCGCGCCGTGACGCCCGGCATGCGCGCGCGCGGATTCGGGCGCATCGTGAATATCACCTCGGCCATGGTCACCACCCCGCGTCCGAATCTGGCCCTGTCCTCGGGCGCGCGGGCCGGCTTGACGGCGGCGGTCAAGGGATTGTCGTTCGAGTTGGCGCCATTTAATATCACCATCAACAACCTGCTGCCGGAACGCTTCGACAGCGGCCGCCAGGCCAGCATGGCGCGGGCGGCCATGGAGCGCGAAGGCATCAGTTGGGATGAGGCGCGCGCGCGCCAGGCCGCGCCCATCGCGGCCGGGCGGCTGGGCCGGCCCGCTGAATTCGGCGCCACCTGCGCCTTTATCTGCAGCATTCACGCCGGCTACATCAGCGGCACCAATATCCACCTGGATGGCGGCACCTACCCCGCCCTGATCTGATTCGAGACCACCATGCATAGCACTTCACCATCGCCACTTTCCCTGCGCGATCGCATCCGCGCGCGCCAGCGCCTTGTCGGCACCTTCGTCAAGACACCTTCCTATCACGCACTCGAAATACTCGGCATGGCCGGGCTGGACTTCGCCTGCATCGATGCCGAACATGCCCCTTTCGGCCCGGCCGAACTCGATGTCTGCATCCTGGCCGCACGCGCGGCCGGGCTGCCGGCGATCGTGCGCATTCCCGACAGCCGCGCGGCGACCGTGCTCGCGGCGCTCGACGTCGGCGCGTGCGGCATCCTCGCACCCCATGCGCTGGACGCGGATCACGTCCAGCGCGTGCTCGGCAACGCGCGCTATCAAGACGGCAAGCGGGGATTATCGAATTCGCCACGCGCCGGCCGCTACGGAACGAGCAGCCTGAGCGAACATGCCGCCACGGCGGACCGCGACACGGTTGTCATGTGCCAGATCGAAGACATGGAAGCCCTGGATGAAATCGATGCAATCGCCGCCATCGGCCAGCTCGACTGCCTGTTCATCGGCCGTGCCGACCTGGCCGCGTCGGCCGGCATCTTCGACCTGGCCGACGCCCGCGTCGAACAGGCCGTGCAGCGCATTTGCCGCGCCGGGCGCGATTCCGGAAAGGCCGTCGGCATATTCCTCAACGATCTGACCCAGGTAGCGCATTACGAAGCCTTGGGCGCGAGCCTGTTCATCATCGGCTCCGACCAATCGATGCTGCGCACCCAGGCCAGCGCGATGGCGCAGCATTTCCATGCCATGCGATCCGATTGAAGTGTAGGCCCGGCGCCCGGGTCTCGCCCGCGCGCCTCGATGGACAGGAGAAACGCCCTCTTTGCAAGGGCGTCGGCTTCAGACCAGTTTTGATCGCAGCGGAGCAGACGATCACCTCGCGCTCCGCATGCACTCTTACTCTTAAACGGCGGACTCGTGTCCGGCCACCAGCGCCACGGTGGGGGCTTCCTGCGGAGCGAGCAGCGCGCGCCGCTTGCTGTACACGGCCAGCAGCCAGATGCAGGGGACGGCCAGCAGCAGGGCCATGCTGACGGCGAAGAACACATCGCCGACCGAGGCGTTGCGGCTCACCATCAGGCCGACGGCCAATGGCGCGAACACGGCGCCGAAACGGCCCATCGCCATGGCCAGGCCGATGCCGCTGGAACGCACCGCGGTCGGGTAGACCAGGACCGACAGCGCGATACCGCTTGACGAACTGATGCCAAGACAGATGCCGACGGCGAAACTGCACATGGCCAGCCCTTCGAAGGAAGCGACCGCATTGCCGAAAAAGATGACGCCGATGGCGGAACCGATGAACGCCGGGATCACGCAGCGCGCCACGCCGATCCGTTCGATCAGCCATCCGGCGCTGCAGGTGCCGATGAAGGAGCCCATGCTGTTAATGCCGATGATCATCGCGGCGTCGGCCGGAGTGAAGCCATGCGGGGTGATCAGCGTCGGGGTCCAGGCGGTGATCACCATCAGCGAACCGAGCACCACGAACATCGCGGCCCACAATGGCAGCGTGCCCATCGCGCGGCCATCCTTGAACAAGTGCTTGATCGGCATGCCGGCCAGGTGCTCGTCGGTGGTGACGAAGGTGCTGCCCTCGCTGCGCTGGCCGGTGATCCGTGCGACGATCGCCGCCACCGCCTGCTGGCGGGCGCCACGCGCGAGCAGGAAGCGCACCGATTCCGGCAGACAGACAATCAGCACCACGCCGGCCAGCACCGGCGCCAGGCCCCAAACATAGAACAGGGTGCGCCATCCGTGTTGATGGATCAGATAGGCGTTGACGAAGCCGCCGATGGTCGCACCGAGCGGAAAGGCGGCCCACAACAGGCTGACAATGGTGGCGCGACGCGCCTTGGGTGCATACTCGGAGGTGAGCGCCACCAGGCAAGGCACGGCGCCGCCCAGCCCCAGGCCGGTGACGAAGCGCACCAGCGCCAGCGAACTGAGGCCGGTGGCCGACGCGGTGGCCACCGTGGCCAGGCCGAACAGCATGGTGGTGGCGATCAGGACTCGCTTCCTGCCGAAGCGGTCGGCGATCAGGCCGCAACTGAGCGCGCCGATGGCGGCGCCCAGGGTCCCGGCCGAAAACACCAGGCCGAGCGAGCTGCGCGCGATGCCCAATTCCCCAATCAGCAGCGGCGCCGCCAGTCCGATGATCTGGTAGTCAATCCCATCGAGGAAGACCACCATCGCGCACAGCAGGAAAACGCCTAGTTGAAAGCGTGAAATGGGTTTGTCGTCAATCAGTCGAGTGACGTCGACAGTCTTGTTATCCAAAGAAATCTCCAGTTATTGGTATATAAGTTATTGGTATGTAGATAGGCGGCACAGGCGGCCGCCGCAGGTACGGGCTTGCGTGGCTTACATCTCGCGGCCAATTTTCCAGTCCAGCGAAAAGCGTCCGCCGCCATGAAAGGCGATGTACAGCGCCGTCAGGCCCCACATGACGGGGTACTCGGCGCCCTTGTCCGCCCACGGGAAGCCGAACTTGGTGCCCATGACGTAAGCGATGATCGCCAGGTGCACCGCGAAGACCGGCGCCAGCACACGGGTCAGCAATCCGGCTGCCAGGAACAGTCCGCCGAAGGTCTCGAGCACGGCGACCAGATAGGCAAACGTGGCGGCGCCAGGCAGGTGCAATACGCTTTCGATCAGCGTGACGGTTCCGGCCATCGGATTGGCCATGGTGCCGTGCGGCAGGCCCAGTAATTTGGGATACCCGTGCGAGAACATGATCAAGCCAAAGCCCACCCGCATCACCAGGTAGGACAACCCGTCCATGCGCTCGTACAGGCCGCGCAGGCCGGGAAACACGAGGGCCGGCCTCGCATGGTGCGGGATGCCGTCAATCTCATTAGTCAGTCTGTCAGTCGCCACGATGTCACCTCTCTTCTGCTGTTGTACAAAGCGCCGGCGGCGCTTCAATAGGTCGATCCGATTGTATCGATGCAGTCGAAAACTGCGTATTACATCAGCTGGCGGAAGTCTGCGATTCTGTTATGGGACACCGTGCGCGGCGCCTTAAAAAGTTGAACCGTCAGCTAACGCTTGTGCGTAGAATCAAGGCATCGCAGATGACTGCGCTCCCACATTTCGAGTCCCCGACCATGCAACCAGCAGACACCATCATCAACCCGAACTTCCGCCGCTTCCGCGCGGTCATCGCGGTGGCCAACACCGGCGGCATTTCGCGCGCCGCCGAGCAGATACACCGCTCGCAGCCGGCCGTCACGCGCGCGGTGCTCGAACTTGAAGCCGAGCTGGCGTTCCCGATTTTCGAACGCAGCCGCCAAGGCATGGTTGCCACCGCGATCGGCGAAGTGGTCCTTGGCCGTATCCGCAGCGCGATGGAACAGATCATGGCCGCCGATGCCGACCTGCCGCAGGCGCGCCTGCTGGAGCAGGCGGTCTCGCACCGGCAGCTGCAAGTGCTGATCTCGATTGCGGAACAACAGAACGAGACCGGCGCCGCGGAAGCACTGAGACTGACCCAGCCGGCCATTACGCGCAGCCTGCGCAATCTGGAAAACGTCGCCGGCAGCGCCCTGTTCTATCGCACCAGCCGGCGCATGATCCTCACCGACCACGGCGAACGCCTGCTGCGGCGCGCCAAGCTGGCGCTGGGGGAACTGGCCCTGATCGGCAGCGACCTGGCGGCCCACCTGGGCCGGATCAACGGCCATGTCACGATCGGCGCGCTGCCCCTGTCGGGAACCTTGCTGGTGCCGCGTTCGGTCAACCGCCTGCTGGCCAGGCATCCGCGCTTGCAGGTCACGATCAGGGAAGGAAGCTACGCGGCGTTGCTGGCCGCCCTGCGCTGCGGCGAAATCGACCTCATCGTCGGAGCCTTGCGCGATCCGCCACCGGCGCTCGACGTGCTGCAGGAGGCATTGTTCGAAGATACCCTGGCCGTGGTTGCTCGCGCCGGCCACCCTCTGGGTAAAAATAGGCCGTTGGCCCTGCGCGACCTGTGCCAGGCCGACTGGGTGATCCCGCACCGGGAGACACCGGCGCGTGCGCGCTTCGAGCAAGCGTTCCGCGAAGCGGGCCTGGCCCTTCCAGCGCACACCGTCGAAACCGGCGCGCTGGTGACCATCCGCGCGCTGCTGCTGGAAAGCGACCGGCTCGCGGCGGTCTCGCCGCTGCAAATGCGGTTCGAAATCGACAGTGGCATGCTCGCTCTGCTTCCTGTCGATTTGGGGAACACCTCGCGCGTGATCGGCATGACGACCCGCGCGGACGTCGAACCTTCGGCCGCTGTGCGCTACCTGATCGGCCAACTGCACGAGGTCAGTGGCGAACTGACCCGCGTCCCCTGAGCCGGGCACGGCCTCGGCATTCCACTTCCCCATCCGGGCTTGCCCGCCTGGTTCCTTGGCGGGCCAATTTTCTCCGACCGAATGTGAACGCGACATTCGCCATGCGCCTTGCAGCATGAGCGGTACGTCAGCGCATTAATCCAAAGCACAACATCCAATCCAGCAAAACGCTTTACTTTTCAAAGCGCTTTGAAATATACTCCAAAGCGCTTTGATACATGACCAAAGCGCTTTGACATTCGATTTTCCAGCGGCATGCCGCGGCGACCGGTCGAAGCGTGGCGCACGCCGCCCATCACTTAAAAAAAACCATCGGAGAAAAAAATGAGCAGACACTTCATGAAGACCTTGCCAGCGGCGCTGGTCCTGGCCCTGGGCGCATCGGCGGCCCACGCCGGCCTGCCGATCGATTTCGGCGGCTACTTCCGTTCCGGCTTCGGCACCAGCAGCGAAGGCGGCAAGGAAGCCTGCTTCGGCCTGGCCGGCGCCTCGTCCAAGTACCGCCTGGGCAACGAATGCGAGACTTACGGCGAATTGAAGTTCGGCGGCGAAGCGTTCAAGGCGCCCAACGGCACCACCTTCCGCGTCAACACCCTGATCGCCTTCGTGGTGCCGCAAAACCAGGACTGGGAACAGTTCTCGCCATCGTGGCGCGAAATCAACGTGGTGGCCGACCACATCGGCACCGGCGCCATGGCCAATGCCAAGGCCTGGGTCGGCAAGCGTTACTATGACCGCCAGGACGTGCACATCACCGATTACTATTTCTGGAATAACAGCGGCCCGGGCGCCGGCCTGGAAGGCATCGACCTGGGCGCGGCCAAGCTGGCCTACGCCATCGTGCGCACCGCCGATTCGGCCGACAGCAAGCGCACCGCGCTGGCGCACGACCTGCGCCTGTCCGCCATCAAGGTCAACCCGGACGGCGAACTGACGCTGGGCGCGCAGCTCAACCAGAAGCGCACCGCCGAGGGCGCCGCGGCCATCGCCGGCGGCCACCTGCTCACCGTCATGCATACCCAGGGCAACCTGCTGGGCGGCTTCAACAAGGTCGCCCTGCAATACGGCAGCGGCAGCGGCGCCACCACCGGCGGCATCAACCTGGGCGGCGGCAAGGACGACAAGGTCACCCGTATCACCGAGCAGATCATGGTCCAGCCGAAGGGCGACTGGTCGGGGATGGCCACCTTCGTCTACGAAGACAAGAAAACCGATACCGGCCACAGCAAGTGGACTTCGGCCGGCGTGCGCCCGGTCTACCACTTCGCCGACAATTACAGCCTGGCCGCCGAACTCGGCTTCGACCAGGTCAAGCCGGACGGCCAGCAGACCCGCAAGCTGAGCAAGTTTACGATCGCCCCGCAACTGGCGGCCGGCAACAGCTTCTGGTCGCGTCCGGTGCTGCGCGCCTTCTATACCTATGCAAAATGGAACGACGCGGCGCAGGCGGCCGCCGGCGCGGGCGATGCGCTGTCGAGCACCGGCGTGTTCGGCGGCAAGACCAACGGCAGCTCGCTGGGCTTCCAGGTCGAGGCCTGGTGGTAACAGAATGGACCGGCCTGCGCGGGCCGGCAGTGCGCGGCGCAACCGCCTGCGCACCATGTCATGCGCCGCGAATGCGCCGGGGCGCCGCCCCGGGCAGCGGCGGCCTCACGTAGCAGCTTGAACTTGTATCCTCTTTGGCGCGGGCGCGCCGGTAACGCGCGCCTTCAACCCGCGCCTTTTTTTATTTTGCCACGCGCGACAGCGCGAGCGCTTCCTCCCTCCCCCTCAGCCATGCCAGCCCGACCTGCCGCCCGCGGCCCGGATTGGCAATGTGGAAAGCTTGAGCCAATATCATATAAACTGTCGTCTCCAGCCGTCCCGCGCCGGCCATTGCGGCGCAAGCAGGCCGGCGCCACCACCCTAACGCCTCACCCATGAATTTAAAAGATCTCGCCAAAATCCTCGGAATATCGGAAACCACGGTCAGCCGTGCCCTGAACGGCTACCCGGAAGTGAGCGAAAAAACCCGCGAGCGCGTGCTCGCCGCGGCCAAGGCCGCCGGCTACCGCCCCAACCCGATGGCGCGCAGCCTGGCCGTCGGCCGCACCAACGTCGTCGGCATCATCTATCCGCTGCTGCCCAACGACCTGGCCGACCCGATGTTCATCGACATCGTCGGCGGCATGTCCGAGACGCTCGAGGCGCACGACATGGATATGATCATCGCGCCGGCCTCGCCGGCGCACGAATTCCGTTCCTACGAGCGGATGGTCACCGGGCGCCGGGTCGACGGCCTGATCATCGGCCGCACCAAGCCCTACGACGAGCGCATCGCCTACCTGGCGCAGCAGGGCCTGCCCTTCGTCAGCCACGGCCGCACCCTGCTGAACCAGCCGCACGCCTGGTTCGACTACGACAACGAGGCCGGCATGCGCCTGGCCGTCGAGCGCCTGCTGGCGCTGGGCCACCAGCGCATCGGCCTGATCAGCGCGACGCCGGACATGACCTTCGTGCGCCAGCGCGTCGACAGTTTCATGGCCTCGATGCAGGCGGCCGGCATCGCGGTCGACCCGGCCAACCTGGTCGACAACGCGCACGACCGCCGCGCCGGCTACCAGGCCATGCAGCGCCTGCTGGCGCGCACGCCGCGCCCGACCGCCGTCATCGTCGACAACCACATGTCGGGCGTGGGCGCGGTGCGCGCGCTGCTCGACGCCGGCATCGACATCGGCCGCGAACTGTCGCTGATCGTCTGGGGCGTGATGGAAGACTCGCTGGCCGGCTACAACGTCACCACCGTGCAGCAGCCGGACCCGCGCCGCGCCGGCGCGAAGATGATCGAGATGCTGTTCGCCCTGCTCGACGGCACCCCGCCGACGCAGTTGCAGGAACTGTGGCAACCGGTACTGCTGCCGGGCGAAACGGCCGGCCCCGCGCCGGCCCATTAAATACCGGGGACAGACCATAATGCCGTTAAGTTAGCGCCAAATTTGTCATTCCGCATCGGCGGACCGCCGCGAAAGCGGGAATCCCATTTAGAGTCGCAAGCGGTGCAAAAAGATGGGATTCCCGCCTGCGCGGGAATGACAACTCTACGGCCGGTGGCTTAACTTAACGACATTAGGGACAGACCACGATTTCCGGGAAATATTTCTCGATAATCGTGGTCTGTCCCCTTTTTTTTCTTTACTTTCCAAAGCGCTTTGAATTATACTGAATTCACACCCAAAGCGCTTTGGCTTATTGCGTGGCGCGATCTTCCCTTAACCGAACTATCCTGCCGGATGCACCCTGGCAGCTTTTATGGAAATGTTGACCGAGTGAACCCTACGCCAAACGCCGCCCTTGCCCTCTCCACGCCAGCCGCCGACTGGTGGCGCAGCGCCGTCATCTACCAGGTCTATCCGCGCAGCTTCCTCGACAGCAACGGCGACGGCGTCGGCGACCTGCCCGGCATCACCGCCAAGCTCGACTACATCGCCAGCCTGGGCGTGGACATCGTGTGGATTTCTCCCTTCTTCACGTCGCCGATGAAAGACTTCGGCTACGACGTCGCGGATTACTGCGGCGTCGATCCGCTGTTCGGCACCTTGGCCGATTTCGACCAACTGGTAGCGCGCGCCCATGCGCTGGGCTTGAAAATCATCATCGACCAGGTGCTGTCGCACTCGGCCGACGCGCACCCGTGGTTCGTCGAGAGCCGCCGCAGCCGCGACAACGCCAAGGCCGACTGGTACGTCTGGGCCGACCAGCAAGCCGACGGCACGCCGCCCAATAACTGGCTGTCGGTGTTCGGCGGCTCGGCCTGGCAATGGGATACGCGCCGCGGCCAGTTTTACCTGCACAATTTCCTGAGCAGCCAGCCCGACCTGAATTTCCACCAGCCGGCGGTGCGCCAGGCCCACCTGGAAAATCTGCGTTTCTGGCTCGAGCGCGGCGTCGACGGCTTCCGCCTGGACGCCTGCAATTTCCACTTCCACGACCGCCAGTTGCGCAGCAATCCGCCGGCGGCCCTGCGCGACAGCACCATGGTGTCGTCGGCCAATCCGTACGGCATGCAGGCGCACATCCACGACAAGACCCAGCCGGAAAACGTGCCCTTCCTGCAGGAGATCCGCAGCCTGCTCAACGAATACGGCGCCATCGCCATCGGCGAGATCGGCGCCGACGATTCGCTGGCCGTGATGGGCGACTACACCACCGGCGGCGACAAGCTGCACATGGCCTACAGCTTCAACCTGCTGACCTCCGAGTTTTCCGCCGCGCACATCCGCACCCAGGTCGAGCAGTTCGAGGCGCGCGTCGCCGACGGCTGGGCCTCCTGGTCGGTGGGTAACCACGACAGCGCCCGCGTCATGACGAGATGGGGCGGAGAACAGCCGTCGCCGGAGCTGGCCAAGGTGGTGCTGGCAATGCAGCTGGCGCTCAAGGGCACGCCCTGCCTGTACCAGGGCGACGAGCTGGCGCTGACCGAGGCGGACTTACCCTTCGAGGCATTGCAAGACCCGTACGGCATTACCTTCTGGCCGGAGTTCAAGGGCCGCGACGGTTGCCGCACGCCGATGCCGTGGCAGGCCGACCGTCCGCACGCCGGCTTCAGCAGCGCCGCGCCGTGGTTGCCGGTGCCGCCGGAGCACGCGGCGCGCGCCGTCGACCGGCAAGGCGGCGCCGATTCGCCGCTGACGTTTGCGCGCAATATCCTTGCATGGCGCCGCGGCGTGGCGCAACTGGGGCTCGGCGACATCGTCTTTTTCGACGCGCCCGAGCCGGTGCTGGCCTTCCGCCGCGACCTGGCAGGTTCTCCCAGCGTGCTGGCCGCCTTCAACCTGGGCGGCGAGGCGGTGCGATTCGACTGGCCGCAGGCGACGATGGCGACCGCGCTGGCCGGCCACGGCCTGGCCGGTTCGGCCGAGGGCACCGCTGTCACGCTGCCGGCCTACGGCGGCTGGTTCGGACAACTGCCGTTGTAACCTGAAAGCCATACCATAAAGAGCGCGGCAGCAGCCGCGCCGCAACGAGAACAGCGAGGAAGACATGGCAGGACTGAAGTTAGCGGGCATCAAAAAGGCCTATGGAGAGGTGCAAACCTTGCACGGCATCGATTTGCAGATCGCCGACGGCGAGTTGGTCGTCTTCGTCGGCCCGTCCGGCTGCGGCAAGTCGACCTTGCTGCGCGTCATCTGCGGCCTGGAGGAAATCAGCGCCGGCGACCTGCACATCGGCGCCGTACGCATGAACGAGGTGCCGCCGGCCAAGCGCGGCATCGCCATGGTGTTCCAGAGCTACGCCTTGTACCCGCACATGAGCGTGGCCGAGAACATGGCCTTCGGCCTGAAGCTGGCCGGCATGAGCCAGGCGCAGATCCGGGAGGCGGTGGCGCGCGCGGCGCAGATCCTGCGCATCGAGCCGCTGCTCGAACGCAAGCCGAAGGACCTGTCCGGCGGCCAGCGCCAGCGCGTGGCCATCGGCCGCGCCATCGTACGCAAGCCCGACGTCTTCCTGTTCGACGAACCGCTGTCGAACCTGGACGCCTCGCTGCGCGTGCAGATGCGCATCGAACTGGCCAACCTGCACCGCGAACTGGGCGCCACCATGATCTACGTGACGCACGACCAGGTCGAGGCGATGACGCTGGCCGACCGAATCGTCGTGCTCAACGCCGGCCGCATCGAGCAGGTCGGCGCGCCGCTGGAACTGTACCACCACCCCGACAACCTGTTCGTCGCCGGCTTCCTCGGCTCGCCGCGGATGAATTTTCTAAAGGGTAGCGTGCACAGTTCGGGCACCGGCCACTGCGTCATCTCCACCGCCTCCGGCGGCCGCATCTCCGCGGCCATCGGCCAGACCCTGGTCGCCGGCAGCGCGGTGACGGTGGGCGCGCGCCCGGAACACGTCAGCGCCAGCCACGACGCCGGCGGCATCCCCGCCACCGTGCACGCGGTCGAGAAGCTGGGCGATATCAGCTACCTGTACGTGGCGGTGGCCGGCGGCGACGAACCGCTGGTGGTGCGCGCCGATCCGGAGACCAACTGGGTGCAAGGCCAGGCGGTGTTCCTGACGGTGGCCCCGTCGCGCGTGCACGTGTTCGACGAACAGGGCCGCGCCTGCCGCTAATGTTTTTGACGGACTGGATGCAACGAGCGCCGCCCGGTCCGCTTTTTCCCCCCGCCTCGACATAATAAACACGGAGAAGACACGATGGTATCGACTACAAAACGCACGCTGGTCAAGACTGGCCTGATGCTGGCCGCGCTCAGCGGCCTGGGCTGCATGGGCATGGCGCAGGCCGGCGAACCGGGCACGCTGCTGGTCTGGATCAACGGCGACAAGGGGTACAAGGGGCTGGCCAAGGTCGGCGAGGAATTCACCAAAAAAACCGGCGTCAAGGTCGTCGTCGAGCATCCGGAAGACGCGCCGACCAAGTTCCAGCAGGCGGCCGCCGCCGGCAAGGGCCCGGACATCTGGATCTGGCCGCACGACCGCATCGGCGCCTGGATCGACGGCGGCCTGCTGCAGCCTTTGACCCCGAGCAAGGAAGCGCGCAACGCCATCCTGCCGCTGGCCTGGGCCGCCTTCACCGTCGGCGGCAAGACCTGGGGCTACCCGATGTCGATCGAAGCCGTGTCCCTGGTCTACAACAAGGACCTGGTGCCGACGCCGCCAAAAACCTTCGAGGAACTGGCCGCGCTCGACAAGAAACTGTCGGCCAGCGGCAAGAAGGCCATCCTGTGGGACTACACCAACACGTATTTCACCTGGCCGCTGCTGGCGGCGGGCGGCGCCACCGCCTTCGAGCTGAAGGCCGACGGCCATTATGACGCCAGCAAGACCGGCGTGAACTCGGCCAGCGCGGCGGCCGGCGTCGATGCCATCATGAACCTGATCAACAGCGGCGCGATGCCCAAGGGCGCCGGCTATGCCGACATGGAAGCCGGCTTCAACCAGGGCAAGGTGGCGATGATGATCAACGGCCCGTGGTCGTGGGACAATGCGCGCAAATCGAAGATCAACTTCGGTGTCGCCAGCATTCCGACCGTGGGCGGCAAGGCCGCGTCTCCCTTCATCGGCGTGCTCGGCGCGATGATCTCGAAGGCCAGCCCGAACAAGGAAATCGCCACCGAATTCCTGGAAAACCACCTGCTGTCGCTGGATGGCCTGAAGACCGTCAACGCCGACGTCCCGCTGGGCACGCCGGCCAACAAGGCCCTGTTCAACGAACTGAAAACGAATGTGAACATCCAGGCGACGATGGAAAGCGCGCAAGCGGGCCGGCCGATGCCGAACAACCCGGAAATGGGCCGCTTCTGGTCGTCGATGAAATCGGCGCTGGAAAACATCACGCAAGGCCGCCAGAGCACCAAAGAAGGCCTGGACGCCGCAGCCAAGCGTATCATCAGCGCGAATTAAGCGTCGCCATTCGCTGACGTGCAAACCAAGGGCCAGCGCCGGGGCCGGACGTGTCGCCCCGCCGCGGCGGGACACGGTATCCCCGCCCGCCCCCGGCATGGACTCCCTTGGTTTTAAACGGTTCGCGGGCGCTTTCCGGCCCCGGCCCGCCCATCTCTACAGGTAAACAATCGTGCGCAAGCTTATCGGTCCTACGATACTGGCCACCAGCCTCGCGCTGGGCCTGTATCTGCTGTTCATGCTCTACACTTCCGGCCAGACTCTGCTGGCCTGCATTTTCCTCGGCGCGCTGACGCTGACCACCTACATCTTCACCTCGACGCGCGCCTACGCCTACCGCTACCTGTTCCCCGGCGTGGCGGCGGTGCTCGTCTTCGTCCTGCTGCCGCTGGTGTACACGGTGTCGATCGGCTTCACCAATTTCAGCTCGAAGCACCTGCTCACCTTCGAGCGCGCAACCCAGTACCTGCTCGACGAAACCCAGCGCACCGACAGCGGCGGCTACGCCATGACGCTGTACGGCGACGGCAAGCAGTTCCGCATCAAGCTCGACGGCGGCGGCGACGGCGGCGGACAGTTCCTCAGCGGCCCGCTGGCGCTGCGCCGCAGCGTGCCGCTGAAGGTCGACATGGCGCCGCTGGACCCGCAACAGGTGCCGGCGCTGGGCCAGCCGCTGGGCTTGAAGGACATCATCGCCCGGCAGGCCGACCTGAAGATGCTGACCCTGGTCATGCCGGACCGGATCGAGCTGCGCATGGTCAGCCTGCGCGAATTCGGCCCCATCGCCCACGTCTACGCGCGCGCCGCCGACGGCAACCTGAAGAAGGTCGCCAGCGGAGAAATGATCAAGCCGAATTTCCAGACCGGCTTTTACCAGACCCCGGATGGAGAGGCGCTCGAACCGGGCTTCAAGGTCAACGTCGGCTTCGCCAACTTCGCCCGCATCTTCGCCGACCAGGCTTTCCGCGAACCCTTCCTGCGCATCTTCGTCTGGACCGTCGTGTTCTCCGTCATCACCGTCGTCACCACCACCGGGCTGGGCATGGCGCTGGCGGTGCTGCTGAACTGGGACGCGCTGAAATTCCGCGGCCTGTATCGCACCTTGCTGTTCCTGCCGTACGCAGTACCGGGTTTTATTTCGATCCTGGTCTTCAAGGGCTTGTTCAACAATAACTTCGGTGAAATCAACGTGGTGCTCGACGCCCTGTTCGGCATCAAGCCGGCCTGGTTTTCCGACACCACGCTGGCCAAGACGATGATCCTGATCGTCAACACCTGGCTCGGCTACCCCTACATGATGGTGGTCTGCATGGGCTTGATCAAGGCGATTCCGGCCGACCTGTACGAAGCCTCGGCGCTGGCCGGCGCCGGTCCGCTGACGAATTTTTTCAAGATCACCATGCCGCTGATCATCAAGCCGCTGACGCCGCTGATGGTGGCCAGCCTGGGTTTTAATTTCAACAATTTCGTGCTGATCAGCCTGCTCACCGGCGGCCGCCCCGACTTTCTCGACACCAAGCTGCCGGCCGGCACCACCGACCTGCTGGTGTCCTATACCTACCGCATCGCCTTCGAGGATTCCGGCCAGGACTTCGGCCTGGCGGCGGCCATCTCCACCCTGATCTTCCTGCTGGTGGCGGCCATCTCGCTGGTGAACATGCGCCTGACGCGCATGAACAAAGTTTAAAGGACAGGAGCACAACATGGCAATCGTAGTCGACCGATCCAACCGCTGGCGCATCCTGGCCGCGCACCTGGCCGTCATCGCGCTGATCGCGCTGGTGATGTTCCCCTTCCTGATGATCCTGTCGATCTCTCTGCGGCCGGGCAACTTCGCCGCCGGCAGCCTGATCCCGCCGGAGATCAGCTTCGAGCACTGGCGCCTGGCGCTGGGCATGTCCTATCAAGGCCCGAACGGCGCCCTGGTCGAGCCGGACTTCCCGGTGCTGCTGTGGCTGTGGAATTCGATCAAGGTCGCGACCTTGACCGCCACCGTCACGCTGCTGCTCTCGACCACCTGCGCCTACGCCTTCGCGCGCATGCAGTTCCGCTTCAAGGCACAGGCGCTGAGCACGCTGATGCTGCTGCAACTGTTCCCCGCCGTGCTGGCGCTGGTGGCGATCTATGCCATCTTCGACCTGATCGGCAACTACGTGCCGTGGCTGGGCATCGACCACCACGGCAGCCTGGTGCTGGCCTACGCCGGCGGCATCGCCATGCATATCTGGACCATCAAAGGATATTACGAAACCATCCCGGTCGAGATCGAGGAAGCGGCCAAGGTCGACGGCGCCACGCCGTGGCAAACCTTCGTCCACGTGCTGCTGCCGATGACGGTGCCGATCCTGATGGTGGTGTTCCTGCTGGCCTTCATCGGCGCCATCATCGAATACCCGATCGCCTCGGTGCTGCTGCACGAGCAAAACAACCTGACCCTGGCGGTCGGCTCCAAGCTCTTCCTGTACGAACAAAAATACCTGTGGGGCGACTTCGCCGCGGCGGCCATCCTGTCCGGCCTGCCGATCACGGTGGTGTTCCTGCTGGCGCAAAAATGGATGATCTCCGGCCTGACCGCCGGCGGCGTGAAAGGCTGACATGCGAATCGACCTGCGCCTGCTGCCGTGGCTGGCGCTGCTGGCGGCGCCCGCCACGGCGCCGGCGGCCCCTCCGCCGGCGGCCGCCGGCTTCGCCGCCAACCCCATCGTCTATTTTGTCGTCACCGACCGCTTCGCCAACGGCAACCCCGGCAACGACCGCTCCTACGGCCGCGGCCCGGACGGGGCCGGCGAAGCCGGCACCTTCCACGGCGGCGACCTGGCCGGCCTGACCTCGAAACTGCGCGACGGTTATTTCAGCGCGCTGGGTGTGAACGCGCTGTGGATCACCGCACCCTACGAACAGATCCACGGCTGGGTGGTCGGCGGCAGGCAAAGCTTCAAGCACTACGCCTACCACGGCTACTGGCCGCTCGACTACACCCGCCTGGACGCCAACATGGGCACGCCGGAGGAATTGCGCGCGCTGGTCGACACGGCCCACGCGCAAGGCATTCGCGTGCTGTTCGACGTCGTCATGAACCACCCCGGCTACGCCGACATCGCCACCCTGGCGCAATACCGGGTGCCGGTGCTGTGGAAAGGCCATGAGCAGGCCACGCTGGCCGACTACCACAGCCACATCGACTACAACAATTTCGATTTCGGCCAGTGGTGGGGGCCGGACTGGGTGCGCGCCGGACTGCCCGGCTACCAGGACGGCGGGCGCGACGACTACACCATGCAACTGGCCTACCTGCCCGACTTCCGCACCGAGAACCCGAAACCGGTCGGCCTGCCGCCGATCCTGCGCAACAAGGCCGACAGCGGCGCGCGCGCGCTGCCCGACACCAGCGTGCGCGGCTACCTGGTTTCCTGGCTGAGCGAATGGGTGCGCGAATACGGCGTCGATGGCTTCCGCTGCGACACCGTCAAGCACGTCGAGCCGGACAGCTGGCGCGCGCTGAAAGCGGCGTCGACGGCGGCGCTGGCCGACTGGAAGCGGCGCCACCCGCAACATAAAATCGACGACGCGCCGTTCTGGATGACGGGCGAAGCATGGGACCACGGCCCCGAACGCAGCGGCTGGCACGACGCCGGCTTCGACTCGATGATCAACTTCGACTTCCAGCGCCGCGCCGGCGGCGACTGGAACGCCATCGATGCCGAGTACCGCCGCTACGCCGGCCTGCTGGGCCAGGGAGAGAGATACGACATCCTTTCCTACATCTCCTCGCACGACACGCAGCTGTACCCGCGCGGGCAACTGCGCCACGGCCTGAGCGCGCTGTTGCTCGTGCCGGGCGGCGTGCAACTGTTCTACGGCGACGAGAGCGGCCGCCCGCCCGGCCCGTCCCCTGACGGCGACGAGCAGCAAAGCACCCGCTCCGACATGAACTGGGACCGGCCCGACGCGGCGCTGCTGGCGCACGCGCGCAAGCTCGGCCAGTTCCGCGCGCGCCACGTCGCGCTGGCGCGCGGCGGCCACCGCCGCCTCGGCGAACAGCCGTACCTGTTTGCGCGGGTCGACACCGCCTCGGGCGACCGCGTGCTGGTGGCGCCGGACGCCGGCGGCGAACTGGCTATAAAGGTGCACGGCGTCTTCGCAGACGGCGAGCAAGTGCGCGACGCCTACAGCGGCCGCACGGCGACGGTGCGGGACGGCGCCGTCAGCCTGCGCGCCGACGGCGCCCTGCTGCTCGAAGCCGCGCCATGAGCGCCATCCACGACATCCTCGTCGTCGGCGGCGCCGGCATCGACACCATCGTGCAGGTGCCCTCGCTCACGCTGCCGGCGGCCGACTCGCTGCACGTGCCGGCCATCCACGATTACGTCGCCCACACCGGCAACGGCGTCGCGCTCGGCTGCCTGGCGCTGCAACTGCGCACCAAGTTCATCGACTTCATCGGCGCCGACCGCCAGGGCCGGATGATCCTGGAACGCTACCGCGAGCGCGGCCTCGACTTCAGCCACCTGGTGCACGAGAGCGGGACGCGCCGCAGCGTCAACCTGATCGACCCGCAGGGGCGGCGCCTGTCGATGTACGACGGCCGCCATCCCTACGATTTGCGCATGCCGCGAGAGTTCTACCTGCCGCACCTGGCCGCGGCCAGGCACGCGCACTTCTCCATCATGCACTGGGTGCGCGACCTGTACGACGACGCCCAGGCGCTCGGCGTGACGGTCTCGACCGACCTGCACGACTGGGACGGCGCCAATCCGCACCACCGCGACTTCGCGCTGCGCTCGGACCTGGTATTCATCGGCGCGGCGGCGCTGGGCGAGCGCGTCGGCGAGGTGATGGCGCAGATCCTGCGCGACGGTCGCGCGCTGGCGGTGGTGGCGATGGCCGGCGAGCGCGGCAGCTACCTGCTGGCGCGCGGAGATAGCGACGCCGGCGTGCGCCACTTCCCGTGCGCACCGCTGCCGCGGCCGGTGGTCGACAGCAACGGCGCCGGCGACTCCTTCGTCGCCGCCTTCCTCGCCGCCTGGCTGCGCGGCGAGCCGCTGGAGCTGGCGATGCGCCAGGGCGCGATCGGCGGCGCCTTCGCCTGCGGTTGGCACGGCACGCACGAGCAATTCATCGGCGCGGACGAGCTGGCGCGGCAGCTCGAGCGCTGGCCTAGGCCGCCAACATGCGCTGGCGATACTCGCCCGGGTTGGCGCCCGTCCATTTTTTGAAGGCGCGCTGGAAAGCGCTGGCCTCGGAAAAGCCCAGCTCGCAGGCAATGTCGGTCACGCTGCTGCTGGTATGGCAAAGATAATCGATGGCGATTTCGCGCCGCAACCGGTCCTTGATTTCCTGGTACGACTCGCCTTCGTCGAGCAAGCGGCGGCGCAAGGTCGACGGCGTCATGTGCAATCGCTCGGCGCAGGCTTCAAAACTGGGCCATTGCTCGCGGCCGGCCGAGCGCAGGCGACGCCGGATCTCGGCTGCCAGTCCATGGCTGTTCTTGTACTTGAGGAGGATATTTTCGGGTGCCTGGCGCACGAATTCCTGCGCCGCGCGCATATCCCGTATCACCGGCAAGTCCAGCAGGGATGGCTCGAACATCAGGGCAGTCCTGGGCTGGTTGAAGCGCAGCTCGGGTCCATACATGCGTCCGTACTCGGCGCTGCAGGACGGTTCGGCATAGCAAAACGATGCCGACACAATCGGGATGCGCCGCCCGGTCAGCCAGCATGCAAGACCGTGCTGCATCATCAGCAGCGTTTCGCAGCCGAACACCGCGCTATGGCGGCGGCCGGGCGTGTGCACGATCTCGATACTGGCCTTGCCGGCGTCCGTCTGCAGGCTGCTGTGAAAATCATCGAGCAGCAGGTTGTACCCCCGCACCATGCGCTGCAAGGCGCCGCGCAGCGTGGTGCAGTGGACCAGCGACTGCGCAAGCATCGCGAAACTGCCGACCTTCATGCGGCGCGTATCCTGCGCGAACAGTTCATCGTCCAGCGCCGCGGCCACGGACAGCCACAGGGCGCTGAAACTCTGCGGCGTCACCCTGCCCTGCTGCGTGTCCAGCAGCGCGGGCGCAATCCCCGCACCGCGCAGCAGGGCATCGGCGTCGAGTCCCCGTTCGATGACCGGCTCGATCGCGGAGCGGACAAAGTGGATCGAAATACTGTCGTTTTCCATGATCTCAGAATGACATTTCCCCGTCGGCGCGCTGGTACAGCGAGCGCCTGGGTTTGGCAAACACCTTGCGCACCATCGGTTCGAAAAAGCTCAGTGGCAGGGTTTCCCCATCCGGATTGAATGCCGGCGCATCGTACAAGGCGCAGAATTCCACCGTCTGCCGGTAGCACGGGTGGTTCTTGTAGGCGTCGCGCATGTGGCGGTCCAGGCCCAGGTGCTGGAAAAAGTAATAGCCCTGGAAAATGGCGTGCTTCTCCACCATCCAGTGATTGGCCTCGCTCACGAACGGCTGCAAGATGGTGGCGGCAAGGTCGGCGTGATTGTATGACGCCAGCGTGTCGCCTATATCGTGCAGCAAGGCGCACACCAGGTATTCGTCATCCTTGCCGGCCTGGTGGGCCAGCGTGGCGGTCTGCAGGCAGTGGGTCAGGCGATCGACCGGGAAGCCGCCGTAGTCGCCTTCGAGCAGCTTCAGGTGCGCCAGGATACGGTCCGGCAAGGCGGCGGTGAACGGCGCCGACTCGCCGATGATGCGGTCCCAGTCGGCCGCGCCGGCGTGGGCGATATTGGTAAAGTTCATGGCGCGGCCTCAGTTGCGGTAACCGGGGCTCACGCGGTCCAGGCGCCGCAGCAGGGCTGGCCACGGCACCGAGCCATCCAGCTGCTTGCGGTTGCCGCGCATGGACTGATTCATGGCCTGGGTCAAGGCAACCGTCTTGTCCTCGACCGCGCCCGAAATGTGAATCAGCGGCACGCCGGTGCTCTGCGCCTTGATCTGGACCTCGCAACTGCGCTGGAACATGTACATCATCAGGAAAGTGTCGGGCACCGTCTCTCCCGCGGTCAGCAGACCGTGATTGGGCAGCATCAGGTAAGCCTTGTCGCCCAGGTCGCGCTGCAGGCGCGCCTTTTCATCGGTGTCGAGCGCCACGCCCTCGTACGGATGATAGGCCAGGCCGGCGCGGATGAAGATCGATTGCTGCGACAATGGCAGCAAGCCGTCGCGCTGCATCGACACCGCGATGCCATCGGCCGTATGCACGTGCAGCACGCAGCCGACATCGTGGCGTACCTCGTGGATCGCGCCGTGGATAATGAAACCTGCGGGATTGATGTCGTAAGGCGAATCGATCAGTTTTTTTCCGGCCAGGTCCACCTTGACCAGGCTGGAAGCGGTGATCTCGTCGAACATCAGCCCGTAGGGGTTGATGAGGAATTCCTCGGTGCCTGGCACCTTGGCCGAAATATGTGTATAAACGAGGTCTTCCCAGCGAAACAGGGAAATCAGGCGATAGCACGCCGCCAGTTCGACGCGGGTTTGCCACTCGATGGCGGAAACCTGTTGTTGTACTTCAGGATGGGTGAATGGTTCTGCATGCATTTGCTCGGTCTCCTTGTTTGAACAGTTGATTCGACTATACCTAGCAATGACTTTACTGACTGTCAAAGAGTTGACACTCGCCGCCCACATCGAAGCGAGCCCGATGTTCAGGCACATGCCGCCCGATGCGCAGGAGCGGCTCGTGGCCATGGCGAGCATGCGCCAGTTGCCCGACCGCGCGCGCCTGCATGCCAAGGGCGATGCGCCGGAAGGCGTGTATGCCGTGCACAAGGGGATTGTCCGCGCGTCCGCTTCCACGGCGGATGGACGCGAAGGATTGCTGGCCCTGATGGAGCCGGGATGCTGGTTCGGCGAGTCGTCCATGCTCGGAAATACGCCGCGCACCTACGATGCCGACGCCCAGGGAGACAGCGAAGTCGTGCTCATTCCGCGCGCCGGACTGCAAGGCCTGCTCGACGCGAGGCCGGAGCTGTACCAGCACATTGTGCCGTTCCTGTGCCAGCGCATCCGGCTGTCGATGCAGCTGCTTGAAAGCCATGCGCTGCTGCCGTTCGAAGGTCAGCTCGCACGGCGGCTGCTGATCCTTTCGCGCAATGCCATACAGGGGGATGAGAACCAGGCCAGGGTGACCTTATCGCTGTCCCAGGAAAGCCTGGGACGGATGCTGGGCAGCAGCCGCCAGAGCATCAACAAGACCTTGAAAATGTGGGAAGCGAATGGCTTGATCCGGCAGACGTATGGCAGCATCACGCTATGCGACCTGGCCCTGCTCGAGAGCCTGGCGTCGCCGGGCTGATTGCCGGCGCGTCGTCCCAAAGCAGGCCCGCCCCGGCGCGCTTACGTGCCGGTCTTGGCCGCCTTGCGCGGCGCGGCCTTGGCGGCAGCCGCGCGTGGCCGCTTGCCCGTCGCCGATGCCGCCTGCTTGAACGTTTCCACCGTTTCCTTGTCCGGGAACGTCAATTCGTCGATGCGGATCTTGCGGATCATGTCGGCCGTAAAAGCCAGCAAGGCCCATTCGGAATCGGCGTCGCGCCACAGTTCACGGCTCATGGCGAGTCCCTCGACGATGGCGCGGGTCAGGCGGCGCGTCAGGTCAAGCTTGTTCATGTCGTCGCGCCATTCCGGGAACACGCGCAACAGTTCTTCCTTCCACACCAGGTCGTGATGGCGCGCGCGCGGCAGAAACACGGCGCGCAGTTCGGCATCGGTGCGCGAAGCGGTGCGCATTTCCAGGTACACCAGCATTTCGCGGCTCTGGCATTGCTGCCAGTCGATGGCGATGGCCACGTTGCGGTCCTTGCGGTCGGCGTCGGACAACGCGCCGACGGTCTGGCTGAACGCGCTCATGTGCTTGTAGAAGGCGTAATCGATCACGGCCACCATCAAGTCCTGGCTGGTCGGATAGTGGTGCAGCATGGCGCCGCGCGACACGTTGGCCTGCTTGCAGATCAGGTTGTGCGTGGTGTTCGGGTAGCCATGCTGGGCCAGGCAATCGAGCGCCGCTTCGAGAATGGCCTCGCGCGTTTTCGAACTTTTTTGTTCCTGTTGGCTGCCGGGACGGGGCGACAGCCCGTCGGGTGCAAGCTTCTGGATAGCGCTGGACAGTTCACTGCTCATGAGAATTCGCCTTCTGTTTCTGGATTATCGATCCGCCAAATCGGCGGTAGTGTTACTTGACTGCCGGCGCCGCGCTGGCGGACGCCACTTGCCGTTCAAATGGCAGGGAACTCGTCACGGTTCCCGCCAAAACCAAAATCATCCCGAAAAAATGCCACTGAGTCAATTTTTCGCCCAGCAACAGAGCGCCGAAACCGACGCCCAGCACCGGCACCCAGGACATGTAGATCGCCGCCTTGCCCAGCCCCAGGGCCGCCACCCCGCGCGCCCAGGCGATCGCGCCCAGTGCGCTGGCAATCGCCCCGGAGAATACCACTACCGCCCAGATCCGCCAGTCCAGCCGCAGCAGCGCGCCAAACGGCGCGTCCACCAGCAGGCCGGCATGGAGCGCCAGGGCGAGCGTACCGGCAAGGTACAGGAAAACATTGATGGCCAGCGGCGCATTGTCGCGGGACAAGCGCTGCATCAGCAAGACACCCAGCGAAAACGACAGCATCGAGGCCAATACCAGCAGATCGCCGGCCGACGGGCCGCCGAGGTGGATGGCCGGGCCGTTCAGGATCACCATGACCACCCCGGCGACCGCCAGCAGGCCGCCGCTCCAGTAGCGGGCAGGCATGCGCTTGCGGAAGAACAGCGCTTCCAGGGCACCGTTGAGCAGCGGGTTGAGCGCCAGGATCAGCGCCGCATTGGTGGCCGTGGTCTTTTCCATGGCCAGCGCGAAGATGGCCTGGTTGGCATACACCATCAGCAGCGCGCAGGCGCACGCCATGGCCAGCATGCGTCCGCGCCAGCGCGGAAACGCCTGGCGCCCCAGGCAAAGCAGCAGCACCAGCACCAGCGAGGCGCAGGCCATGCGCAGGGCCGCCACCAGCATGACGTCGAGCGCGCCGGTCAGCCATTTGACGGCCGAGACATTCAGGGCCCAGATGGCCATGGTGGCCATCAGTCCGAGATGCACGCCCAGCGGCGCCCTGCCCGCGCCCATCATTCCTGCGCCTCCCGCTTGTTGCGCGCGGCCATGGCCTTGGCGTCGTAGCCGCCGGTACGGTCGCCGGAAATGAGTTCGCTGTGGCTGTGCGCGAACTGGTGCCAGGCAAAGGCGGCGTCCATGGCGCTGCGCTTGCCCTGCAAGTCTTCGACGTGGTTGATCGCCTGCTTGGCCAGGGCCAGCGCCATGCGCGGCTGCGCGGCCACGCGCGCGGCCAGGGCCTGGACCGCTTCGGCCAGTTCGGCGCGCGGCAGCACGCGGTTGACCATGCCCATCTGGTAGGCGCGTTCGGCGCTCATGCGATCGCCCGTGAACAGGAATTCCTTGGCGATGCGCGGATTGAGTTCGTAGGGATGGGCAAAGTACTCGACGCCGGGTATGCCCATGCGCAGCACCGGGTCCTGGAAAAAGGCGTCGTCGCTGGCCACGATCAGGTCGCACACCCAGGCCAGCATCAGGCCGCCGGCAACGCAGGCGCCCTGCACCATGGCGATGGTCGGCTTGGGCAGCTCGCGCCAGCGGCGGCACATGTTCAGGTAAACTTCCTGTTCGCGGGCGTACAGGAACTCGCCGCCCGGCTTGTTGCTGTGGTCCCACCACAGGTTGACGCGCTCGAACGGCTTGTTGATGTCGCGCCCCGGGGTGCCGATGTCATGGCCGGCCGAAAAATGCTTGCCGGCGCCGGCGAGCACGATGACCTTGACCTCGTCGTCGTCCACCGCGCGCCTGAACGCGGCGTCGAGCGCGTACGTCATCTGCGAATTTTGCGCGTTGTTGAACGCCGGCCGGTTCAGGGTGACGGTGGCCACGCCCGCGTCCACGCGGTACAACACGGGTTCGTCGGTTTCATAGATGGCGCCATCGGCGCGGTTCACGAATTCGCTCATGAGGGTTCCTCAGCGGCGCGCGCTGCGCTGCTTGAAAAAATGGTCGATGGCGGCGCCAAAACCCGGCCGCCGCGCGCAATCGAGAAAAGCCGCATGCTCGGCCTCCAGCTGGCATTCCAGGGTCTGGCCGGAGGACGCCCGCAGCAGTTGCTTCAGGTGAGCCATTGAAGCGCTTTCGCGGCCGGCCAGGCGCCGCGCCAGCGCCAGCGTGGCGTTTTCCAGGCCGTCAGGCGCGACCACCGCGTTCAACAGCCCCAGGCGCATGGCCTCGTCGGCGTCGAAGGTCTCGCCCAGCAAGGCGATTTCCATGGCCTTGCGCAGGCCGACCACGCGCGGCAGCGACCACGACATGCCGCCATCGCAACTGGCGCCGATATCGCTGTAGGCGAAGTTGAAGCGGGTGCCGCTGGATGCAAGCGCCAGGTCGGCCGCCAGCACCACGCTCATGCCGGCCCCGGCGGCCGCGCCGTGCACGCTGGCCAGTACCGGTTTCGGCATGGCGGCCAGCAGGCGCACCGCTTCGTGGACTGGCGGAATCAGCGCGTTGACGGCGCCGGCCGGGTCCGCGCGCAACGCTTGCAGGTCGCCGCCCGCCATGAAGGCCTTGCCCTTGCCGCGCAAGACCACGACGCGCACATCGTCGTCCCCGGCCAAGTCGCGGCAAGCCGCGGCAAAGGCCTGCGCCATGGCGACGTCGAGGGCATTGAGCACGTCGGGCCGGTTAAAGCTGATGATGGCGATGGCGCCTTCGCGCTCGACCAGCAGGGGCAGATCGTTCATAGGCTTATCCTCACACCTGGGTAGGGGGAACGTGCAGTACCAGCAGGCCGTCAAGCTCCTGGGCGACTGCGATCTGGCAGCTCAGCCGGCTGTTGGGCAGCCGCTCGGCGGCAACCGCGTCGAGCAGCTCTTCCTCCAGCAAGCCAATCGGAGGAAGCAGGGCCAGGCTGGCCGGATCGACATAGACGTGGCAGGTGGCGCAGGCGCAGGCGCCGCCGCATTCGGCCACGATGCCGCGCACGCCCGCCTGCATGGCGGCGCTCATGGCGCTGGCTCCCTTCAGGGCGCCGACTTCGCGGCGCTCGCCGTCGGCCAGCACAAAAATCACGTTAGGCATATAAAAACTCCAATCAGGCTGTGTGCGGCATGCGGCCGACGAAGCCCGCTTGCCGGTCATGGATGGCGGCCGACGCCGAACTGCCGGCCGTCGACTGGCCGGAATCGACCACCACCGTGTGCGCGGACACGTGGCGCCCCTCGTCGCTGGCCAGGTACACCAGGGTCTGGGCGATTTCCTCGGCCACCGCCGCGCTGCCCAGCGGCGATTTGGCGCATGCCCGTTCGACCGTGCTGGCGCGGTCGCCGTACACCTGGTCCACCAGCGGCGTCACCACCAGGTCGGGCGCGACGGCATTGACGCGGATGTCGTACTGCGCCAGTTCGGAAGCGGCGCCACGGGTGAGCGCGATCACGCCAGCCTTGGCCACGCTGTAGACCTGCGGCCCGACGCCGCCCACCAGGCCGGCCAGGCTCGATAGCGACACGATCGTCCCTCCGTCACCCTGCGCGCGCATCTGCGTGCCGGCGTGCTTGATGCCGTAAAAGACGCTGTCAAGCAGCACCGACAGGGTGCGCTGCCAATCCTCGGCACGCGTGTCGAGGATGGAGCCGACCACGCCTATCATGCCGGCGTTGTTGACCATGCAGTCGAGGCGGCCGTGCAACGCCACCGCGCGCGCCACCGCGGCCTGCACCTGCGCCTCGATGCTGACGTCGGCGGCGACGAAATCGGCGTTCAGTTCACGGGCCAGTTGCTCGCCCGCCTGCGTGTTGATGTCCGACAGGACCACCAGTGCACCCTCGGCCGCGAAGGTGCGCGCCGCCTGGGCTCCGATGCCGCTTGCGGCGCCGGTAATCAGTACCACCTTGCCGCTCAAACGCTTATCCATGTGTGCTCCCGCCCGACGGGCCGATGAATGTGATTGGACGGTCGCGCAATACGCTGGCGCCGGAGGCGAAGCCGCCCGCGGTCGTGCCGCCGTCGATGACCAGCGTGTAGGCCGTCACGTGGGCCGCCGCGTCGCTGGCCAGGTACAGCAGCCCCGCCGCGATGTCGTCGGGCAGTTGCTCCGATCCGGGCGCCACCGCGTTGACGCGGATGCCGTATTGCGACAGTTCGGACGCGGCCGACCTGGTCAGGCCCACCACGCCGTGCATGGCTGCCGTGAAGGCATGCGGCCCGAGTCCGCCCATCACGCCGGCATTACTGGCCAGCGACAGGATGCTGCCGCCCCCGCCCTGCCGGCGCAACTGGCGCGCGCCATGCTTGATACCGAAAAATACGCTGTCGAGCAGGCCGGTCTGGGTCGCGCGCCACGCTTGCGCGCTCGTTTCCATGATCGATCCGACCGCGCCGACCAGGTCCGAGTGGTTGATCATGCAGTCGATCCGGCCATACTCCGTTACCGCCAGCCCGATGGCGGCTTCAACCTGCGCTTCAACCTGCGTTTCGTCCGCAGCATCGATCTCCGACTGCACCACGCGTGCGCCCTCCGCCCTGAACAGGCGCGCGGCCGCCTCGCCGACGCCGCTTGTGGCGCCGGTGATCAGCACCACCTTGTCTTGCATTCTCCCAGCCATCATCATCTCCATCATCCGTTTAAGCCAGCAGCGCGTATGGGCGCTCTATCCACTTGCGCAATGCCGCCAGAAAGCCCGCGCCCACCGCGCCGTCGATGGCCCGGTGGTCGCACGACAGGGTCACCGCCATCAGCGAGTGGAATTCGATACCGCCGCCGGCCGCTTCGCGTGCTTCGCGCCGTACGCCACCCACCGCCAGGATCGCCCCCTGCGGCGGATTGATCACCGCGTCGAACTGGCGCACGCCGAACATGCCGAGATTGGACACGGTGAAGGTGCCGCCGCCCATCTGCGCCGCCGTCAGCGTGCGCTTGCGGGCACGCTCGGCCAGGTCGGCAACCTCGGCGGCGATGGCGAACACGCCCTTGCCTTCGGCATTGCGGATCACCGGCGTCACCAGGCCGCCCTCGATGGCGACCGCGATGCAAAGGTGCACCGCGCTGAACTGCTTGATGCCGGCCTCGGTGAAATGCACGTTCGCGGCCGGCACCTCTGCCAGCGCCAGCGCCACGGCCCGCATCAGGAAATCGTTGATCGACAGCTTGCGCTTGCCCTCGCTTTGCGCGTTGATCGACTGGCGCAGAGCCATCAGCGCGTCCAGCTCCAGGTCGACCGTCAGGTAAAAGTGCGGAATGGTCTGCTTCGACAGCGTCAGGCTGGCGGCAATGGCCTTGCGCATGGCCGTCAGCGGGATCAGTTCGAAGTCGGCCACGCCAGTCTCGGCCGGCTGCGCGGCGCGGCGAATGGTCTCCTGCACATCCTGTTTCAGCACCAGGTTGCGCGGACCGCTCGGCTGCACCTGGGCCAGGTCGACACCCTGCTCCGACGCCAGCTTGCGGGCGGCGGGGCCGGCCCGCACGGCCGATACGGCCGACACCGCAGCCGGCGTTGCCGCTGGCGCAGCAGCCACGGGAAGGCGCTGCGACACGTCGGCCACGGAGACGCGGCCGTTGCGGCCACTGCCGACGATCGCCGACATGTCCACGCCGGCGCTGCCGGCCAAGCGCCGCGCCACCGGGGACGCGTATATTTCGGCGTTGCGGGCCGCAAGCTGCTCCGCGCTTGGGCGCACGGGCGCCGTTGCGGCAAGCGCTTGCGCCATGCCGGCGATGTCCCCGACTGAAATGCGGCCGTTGCGCCCGCTGCCGGCAACGCCCGCCAGCTCAATGCCGTTGGCGTTGGCCAGGCGCCGCGCCACCGGGCTGGCGTGCACGCTGTCATTCGCGGCCGATATCGCGGACAGATCTTTGGCGACGACCACTTGAGCGGCGGGTGCGGGGGCAGGTGCAAATCCTGGCTCAGGCTCGGGTGCAGGCGGCGCGGCCTGCACCGGCACAGGCACCGGAGCTGGCGGGACCGGAGCTGCCACGGGCGCCGCGGCGGGCGCCCCATCATTGTCCAGGTAGGCGTCGATTTCCGCTTCGGTGACATCGGCTTCAGCGGTCACGGCCAGCAAGCCGCCCACGGCCAGCGTGTCGCCCACCTTGCCGATCAGGCGCCGCACCACGCCGGGCATGTCCCCCATCGCATCCATGGTGCTGACGATTTTCGACGTTTCGATGTCGACAATCTCCTGGCCCTTGGCGACGCTGTCGCCGACGGCGACGTACCAGGCCGCAATCGTCCCCTCTGTCATTTCCAGGCCCCACTGGGGCACGGTAATCCGATGTATTTTGCTCATGGCAGCCCCTTTATTGCGCCAATGCCGAACGGATCGCCTGTTCGATGCGCGCGGCATCGGGCAGGTATTCGCGTTCGAGTTCGGGCGCGAACGGAATCGGCGTGTGCGGCGGCGTCACCGTCACCACCGGCGCGCGCAGGCTGGAAAACGCGCGCCGCACCGCCAGCGCGGCGATGTCGGAAGCCAGGCCGCAGCGCGGCGAGCCTTCGTCCACCACCACCAGGCGCCCGGTTTCGCGCAAGCTTTCCAGTATCAGTTCCTCGTCCAGTGGCGACGTGGTGCGCGGGTCGATCAGGTCGCAGGTAATGCCTTCGGCGGCCAGTTGGTCGACCGCGGCCGCTGCCAGCTTGACCATCTGGCCGGTGGCCACCACCGTCACGTGCCGGCCTTCGCGCACCAGCACGCCCTCGCCGAAGGGAATGGTGTAGTCGCCGTCCGGCACTTCGCAGGCGTCGTTGTACAGCATCTTGTGTTCAAGGAAGATCACCGGGTCGTTGTCGCGGATCGCCTGCAGCAGCAAGCCCTTGGCGTCATAGGCGTTCGATGGCAGCACCACCTTCAGGCCAGGAATGGAGCTGAGCAAACCGTGCAGGATCTGCGAGTGCTGCGCGGCGGCGCTGCGCCCGGCTCCCACCGTCATGCGGATCACGATAGGCGCGCTGGCGCCGTTGAACATGAAGCGGAACTTGGCCGCCTGGTTCAATATCTGGTCGAAGCACACACCGATAAAATCGCAAAACATGATCTCGGCGACCGGGCGCAAGCCGGCCAGCGCCGCGCCGTTGGCCGCGCCGATGATGGCCGCCTCGCTGATCGGAGTATCGATCACGCGCTGGTCGCCAAATTTCGGCAACAGCCCCTTGGTGAGACCGAACACGCCGCCGGCGGCATCGCGCTCGCCCGAACTGCCGCCGGCGCCGCCCGAGACGTCTTCGCCGATCACGATCACCGTCGGGTCGCGTTCCATTTCCAGGTGCAGCGCCGCGTTGATCGCTTCCCGCATTGTCTTTTTAGTCATGGAAGAATGTCCAATCAATAGGTTTCATATACGTTGTCGAACAGGTCGGCCGGCCGCGGACGCGGCGCCAGGCGCGCTTCCTGCACCGCGCGCTCGATCAGGATGGCGACCTGGGCGTCGATCGCATCCAGGCTGGCCTCGTCGGCTTCGCCGGTTTGCGCCATGCGCTTGCGGAAGTTGAGCAGGCAGTCGCTCTCGGTGCGGTAGCGCTGCACTTCATCCTTGGCCCGGTAGTTCTGCGGGTCGCCTTCGAAGTGGCCGAAATAACGGATCGTGGTGCAATAGATCGCCGACGGCCCGCCGCCCTTGCGCGCCAAGTCCAGCGCCTTGCCCATGGCCTCGTACACGGAGAAGAAGTCGAAGCCGTCGGCCTGCCACACCGGGATGCCGAAGCCTTCGATGCGCTTGACGATGTCGTCGCAACCGATACCGTAGGAAGCGCCGGTGTGCTCGCTGTAGCCGTTGTTCTCGAACACGAATACCTTGGGCACCTTCAGCACCACGGCCATGTTCATCGCTTCGAACACGGTACCCTGGTTGGAGGCGCCGTCGCCGGTGAAGGAGGCGGCGACCTTGCCCTCTCCGCGCAGCTTGCAGGCGATGGCGGCGCCCACGGCGATCGGCTGGCCGGCGCCGACGATGCCGTTCGCGCCCAGCATGCCCTTGCCGATGTCGGCGATGTGCATCGAGCCGCCCTTGCCGCCATTGAGGCCGTCGCGGCGGCCGAAAATTTCTTTCATCATGCCGATCACGTCGCAGCCCTTGGCGATGCAATGGCCGTGGCCGCGGTGGGTGCTGATGATGAAGTCGGCGTCGTCCAGGTGTTCGCAGGCGCCCACGGCCACGGCTTCCTGGCCGCAGTACAGGTGGGTGAAGCCGGGAATGGCGCCGGCCGCGTTTTCCACGTGCACGCGCTCTTCGAATTCGCGGATCACGCGCATCTGGCGGTAGGCGTTCAGGATCTGTTCGCGCGACAGGCCGCCCTGCATCGGCAGCATGCCGGCCCGGTCTTTCGCGCTGATTTTGTCGTTCGCTGTCATCTCACACTCTCTTCAATTATAAAAACAGGTCAGCCTGCATGTTTTACACCAGGCGCGCGCAAAAGGCAAAGATATTTTCAAGATTCGTGGTGGAATTTGCCAGGACGCGCGCACGCCCTGGCGATGGTCGGGACGGTATTGCCGGAAACTAGCGGGCGCCCTGCTTCAGCAGTGCGCTGATATGGCGGTGAATATTCTGCAGCGCCAGCTCATTGGCCCCGAGCATGGGCTGGAAACCGGGTGGCGCATATTGCATGTTGCGCTGGCCGGCCTCCGACACCGAATAGTCTTCCGTGCTGACCACCTTGTGGATGAAGTCATGGATCGTGGTCCAGGACGCGGTATCGGCGTCGTCCGCCAGATGCCCCGGCCGGTAAGTCGTGATCAAGGTGGTCGCCTGGCCGACGTTCTCGCGCGGGAAGACCCGCGAAATGCCGTAGAACTGCTTGCCGTCGGACGTGGAATTGACGTTGATGACGACGTTCGGGAAAATGTAATACAGGCCGCAATAGGCGGTTTCCGGCCACTCCTGCTCGGGCTTGTCGGCATACTCGAGGAACTCGGCGCGCGGCATGGCCAGGCGGTGGTTGGGACCGTAATTGTCGTAGCTCATGATGTTCGAAAACGCCAGCGCGCCGATGCTCGACGGGTGCAGCGTGCCGAAATGGTAACCCTCGCCATAGGTATCCATCGCATACTTCCAGTTGCTGTCGACATCGATGCGCGTGGTTTTCATCGGCTGCGCATTGCCCAGCTCCAGGTGCGCCAGTTCGCGCGCGAAGGCCGGACCCAGGTGGGCTTCGACGTCGATCGGCTCGCCGTTCGGCACGCCGCGCACGAAGATCAGGCCGTTCCACTCCGCCACCGGCACCGGGATCAGGTTGCGCTCTTCGCGCCGCATGCCGGCAAAGCCGGATTCGCCGGGCACGCCAACCAGTTTGCCATCCAGGTCGAAGGTCCAGCCGTGGAACTTGCAGCTCATGCGGTTCTTTTTCACCGGCTCGGTCACCAGCTTCGAAGCGCGGTGCATGCACATGTTCAGGAAGGCGTTGACCTTGCCCTCCTTGTTCCGGGTCAGCAAGATTGCCGGCCCCAGTTCGTCGAACAGGAAGGTCGAACCCGGTTCCGGCAGGTCGCCGCTGAGCGCGGCCAGCACCGGCCGTTCGCGGAACAGGATGCGCTTTTCTTCCTCGTGGCGGGCGGGATCGGTGTACGCGCCCGGCTCGACCAGCATCGGCCCCTCGGACAGGTCGGTGGTCTTGTTGTTGATATGGGCAATGGTGCGGCGGCGCAGCTGGTCGCGCGAAGCCTTGCGTTCGGCGGCCCAGTCGGGTGCGGCGTCTGGCTGTTCAAGTTCGCTCATGTTCGGTCTCCTGATGCATCATTATCGTTGTTCGAAAGGGGGGACGCCAGCCACAGGCGCGTGGCGTCGGCCACCACGCTGGCGCGTTCAGCAAAATCGGGCCAGGCGCGGCGCAGCTCGGCCGAGCGCACTTCCACGCTCAAGGGCAATCCGGCTGGCAGCGCCGCCAGCAAGCCGGCCAGCGGCAGCGCGCCCTGCCCCGGACACAGGCGCAGGTCGACCGCTTCTTCGCGGATCGCCACGCGGTCGGTGGCGGCCGGCCCGTCCAGCGGCGCGTCGCACAACTGGGCGTAGCTGAACCAGGCGGCAGGCACGCGCGCCAGGTCGGCCGGCGTGCCGCCCGAGCGCCGCAGGTGCAGCGCGTCGACCAGCAAGGCCTGGTTGGGCTGCCGCGCATCGCGCAGGATGGCCAGCGCAGCGTCCAGCGTGCCGATCTCGGTAAAGGCGCCGAATTCCAGCGCCACCCGCACGCCCGAAGGCGCCGCGTGGCGGCACAGTTGCACGTACTTGGCCAGCGTGGCGCCCTGGTCCGGGTCGGAACTGACCACCAGCACATTGCGCGCGCCCAGTTCGGCGGCGATGTCGATGGCGCGCAGGTGGTCCGGATTGGCCGGGCCGGGCTTGATCCACAAGACTTCGGCGTCCAGCAGGCCGATACCGTGGGCGCGCAGCGCGGCGCGCACGGAACGGGTGAGCGAATCGGTCCAGGTGGCCGTGTCGATCCACAGGCCGACATGGCTAAAACCGGCGACGGCAGCAGCGTCCACCGTTTGCAGCGGATTCGCGTCCGGCAGCACGCCCGAGGCCAGGGACAGTTCCATGTCAGCTCCTGCGGCGCAGCGGGTCTTTGCCGTCCCAGCCGCGCGCCGCTTCGCGGATGCTGGCGAAGAAGGCGCGGCCGGCATCGTCGCCCTTCCAGATCTCGACCATGGTGCCGGGGCCGCCGTGGGTGTCGACGTAGATCACTTCGGCGCTGCCGCCGCGGAACTGGGCTTCCTGCATCACCGTGGCGCCGGCCGCCGCGCACACGCGGCGCGCCTCGGCCATGTCGTCCACGGCGATGCAGACGTGGTGCAAGCCCTCCCTTCCCTGCAGGCGCCAGGTGGAATAAATCGATGGCGCGTCGTCGTGCTGGATGATCAGCTCGATCTGGATATCGCCCCAGTAGCCGACCGCCGCGCTGAAGTCGATGGTGGCGGCATGGCCCTGGTACTTGAGGTTTTCCGCCTTGATGTGCTCCATCAGGTAGAACGGGCCGGCGCCCATGGTGCCGGTCCAGAACCTGACGGCGGCGTCGAAGTCGGCCGGCACGAAGGCCAGTTGCATGACGTCGCCCAAGGCGGCGATGCTGGCCACGGTTTTCGTGGAAAAATGCGGTGTGGTCATGCTGTCTCCGGTGATGAATAAATGGTGGCCATGCTGCCGCCTTTTTTGCTCATGAAGGTCACGCTTTCTTCGATGACGGCGTCCTTCAGGATCGCCATCGAAGCCTGGTAGCGCGGATCGCCGCGGTAGCTGTCGCCGTTCATGACGCGCTCGACGTGGGCCATGTCTTCCATTTCCCAGATATCGATGACGACCGCCGGCTTGATGGCGCCGAAGCGTTCGACGAAGCAGCCATGCAGCTTCCAGCCCTGCTCTTCCATGATCGGAACCAGATTGCCCAGCAAGGCATCGAGAAAGCCCTGCAATTTGTAGGCATCCACCTTGATGGTGGCCTTCATGAAGATCGACATAGCGTTTTCCTTGGTTATGCGCGCACGGTCATGCGGACCGGCTTCGCTTGTTTTTCCTTGGCTTCGCCCGGCTGGTCGGCGTCGGTGCGCAGCAGGAAGTGGGACAGTGCCGGGATCATGACCAGTGCACCCACCATATTCCAGAGGAACATGAAGGTCAACAGGATGCCCATATCGGCCTGGAACTTGATGGGCGACCAGGCCCACGTGATGACGCCGGCCGCCAGCGTGACCCCGACCAGCGCCACCACCTTGCCGGTGAATTCCATCGCCACCCGGTAAGCCTGGCCGAGCGGCATGCCGGCGCGCTGCATCTGCAACTGCACGGTCAGCAGGTACAGCGCGTAGTCGACGCCGATGCCCACGCCTAGCGCGATGACCGGCAAGGTGGCGACCTTGATGCCGATGCCCAGCACGGTCATCAGCGCTTCGCACAGGATCGACGTGACCACCAGCGGAATGACGGCCACCAGCACGGCGCGCCAGCTGCGGAAGGTGATAAAACACAGCACGATGACGGCCGCGTACACATACAGCAGCATCATGCGGTTGGCCTTCTCGACCACGATATTGGTCACCGCCTCGATGCCGGCAGGGCCGGCGGCCAGCAGGAACTGCACGTCTTCGCCATTGTGTTCGGCCGCGAATTGCTCCACCACGTGCACCACGCCCTTGAGCGTTTCCGCCTTGTGGTCGGCCAGGTAGGCAAACACGGGAATAGTCGAGCAGGCGGTGTCGACGACGTCGGGGTTGTCGGTCAGCGTCCATTGCGATGCGGTGCCGAGCAGCGTCGGATTGCGGGCGATGCTGAGCCACTTCGGATTACCTTCCTGCAGGCCCGCCACCAGGTTCGTCACGTTGTCGGACATGGCCGTGGCGTTTTGCACGCCCGGCACCCGGCGCAGCGTCCAGACCAGGTTTTCCGCTTCCTTCAGCACCCGGTAATTGGAACACATTTCGTCGCGCGTTTTGAGGATGACGACGAACTGGTCGTTGGAAATGCGGTAGTGCCCGCGCACATAATTCGAATCCTGGTTGTAGCGCGATTCGGCGCGCAGTTCGGGGGCGCCCGGGTCCAGGTCGCCGATCTTGACGCCCAGGCTGACGATGAAGCCGCCCACGGTCAGCACGGCCGCCACCGCGATGGCGCAAATGGCCCAGCGGCGTTCGGTGAAGCGTTCCAGCGCATGCCACAGGCTGCCCTCCTTCTTCGCCGCCAGGCTGCGCCTGACCGCGCCCGGGCTCACGCCGACATAGGACAGCATCACCGGCAGCATCAGCAAATTGGTCACGATCAGGATCGCGACACCGATGCTGGCCTGGATCGCCAGGTCCTTGATGACGGGAATGTCGATCACCGTCAGCACGGCAAAGCCGACCGTGTCGGCCAGCAGCGCCGTGAAGCCGGCCAGGAACAGGCGGCGGAAGGTGTAGCGCGCCGCCACGTACTTGTGGGTGCCGCGCCCGATGTCCTGCATGATACCGTTCATTTTCTGCACCGCGTGGCTGACGCCGATGGCGAACACGAGGAAGGGCACCAGCATCGAATACGGATCGATGTAGTACCCCATCAGGCGCACGGTGCCGAGCAGCCACACCACGGCCACGCAGGAGCAGGCCAGCACCAGCGCGGTGCTGCGCACGCAGCGGGTGTACAGGTAGATGACGGCGGCGGCCACCGCGGCGGCGAAGGCGAAATAGGCGATGACCTGGATCATGCCGTCGATCAGGTCGCCCACCAGCTTGGCGAAACCGACCACGTGGACGCCGACCTTGCCCGGCTGGTTGAACTTGTCGCGCACGTTCTTTTCGATGTAGGTGGAAAAATCGCCGTAGGACAGGGCCTTGCCGGTGGCCGGATCCTTTTCCAGCAAGGGCACCACGAACATCAGCGACTTGTAGTCGGTGCCGACCAGCCCGCCGACCAGGCCGGCCGAACGGATATTGCGCTTGAATTCCTCGATCGATTTGGCCGAGCCATCCGTCACCTCGGGCATCACCGGGCCGCCCCGGAAACCCTCTTCCGTCACTTCGGTCCAGCGCACCGCCGACATCCAGACCGACTTCATCCAGGCGCGGTCCACGCCCGGCGTCAGGAACAGCGCATCGTTGATCTGCTTGGTCTTTTCCAGGAAGGCGGGATCGAAGATGTCGCCGTTCGGGTTTTCCACCACCACCCGCACCACGTTGCCCAGGCCGCCCAGGCGGCTGCGGTTGTCGAAATAATTCTTCACGTAGGGATGACCCTGCGGGATCATCTTGTCGAAGCTGGCATTGACTTCCAGCTTCAGGATCTGCAGGCCGAGCACGAGCGTGACCAGCCCGCACAGGATCATGAAGATGCTGCGGTTGTTGAATACGGCGCGCTCGAGGATGTTCCCGGAACGCTTGTCGAAGGACGCCAAGTCCTTCACCACTGGCATGTCCACCAGTTGCTTACCATGTGCTGCCATGACTGGTCCCGCCTATCGTTGTGTGCCGAGCGACTCGGCTTGCACGCCACCGGCGCCGACGACCACGACATTGCGCGGTCCCGCGGCAGCGACACTGAAATATGCCATCGGGCGGGCGGCGCGCACTTCCGCGACCTTGCCCTGCCCCTGGCCGGTGAATATCTTGCCGCCCTGGGTCACCAGCACAAAGCTGCCCCCTTCCAGGCTGGCGGCACTGGTGACGGCATCGGTCACGCCCAGCTCTTGCCGGATCCAGTGCTTGCCGCCGTCGGCGCTGTACCAGGCATTGCCGCGCAAACCGTAGGCCAGCAAGCCATCGCCGGCGGCCAGCAGGCCGAAAAAGCTGCCGCGATACGGAGACGCCATGGCTTCGAACCTGCCCTGCTGCGCATTCCACGCCAGCAGCAAGCCCTGCTCCCCGCCCGCGTACAGCTTGCCGCCGGCCTGGGCCAGCGTGTACAGGTGCAAGCCTTTCGGGTTGTCCGTGCGGCCCATCAGCGGCGCCCAGCTTTTGCCGCCATCGAGCGTATGGAAGGCGAGATTGAAGGCGCCCACGACAAAACCTTCTTTTTCGTCGAGGAACAAGACGTCGAGCAAGGGTTTACCTGGCCCCTCCTCGACGTAACGGTCCACGTCCGGCAAGAAGGCAGCCGCCGCCCCGTCGCCGGCGGCAGCCTGCCGTGCATACCAGGGCTTGAGCGACTGGATCGCCTGGCGGCCATCGAACTGGCGCTGCCAGGTGGCGCCGCCGTCGGCGCTGTGCAGCACCACGCCGTCGTGACCCACCGCCCAGCCCAGGCTGGCGGACAGGAAGCGCACCGCCACCAGGTCGCTGCTGACGGGCACGGGCACCTGCTTCCAGCTGGCGCCCTGGTCTTTCGACAGCAGGATATGGCCGCGCGGGCCGACCGCGACCAGGCTGGCGCCGGCCCGGGCGACCGCCGTCATGCGGCTGGCCTGCGCCAGCGCCGTGTCGACCATGGCCGGGGTGTCGAGCGGATCCTGGAAGGCGGCCGTGGCGGGGGCCAGCGCGCAGGCCAACATGGCGGCCAGCGTGGTGTTCAAAAGCCAGTTGTTCATGAGTTGCGACTCCGGTCTGTGTCATTGCCGCGCGGGTGGACATCCACGCCACCGCGAGCCGGGGTGGCGTGGCTACCCGCCGCTGCGGGGATGGCGCTTGCTTACTTGAAGATCACCTTGTCCAGGTAATCGGGCGAGAGCTGGGCGGCCGACAGGCGCGGCACCAGCGGATAGCCGCCCTGCACCGCATTGAGCATGTAGACGCCGGAGATCAGGTCGATCACGTAGTTGTCGGAAATCGAGGCCGACAGCTGTTCGTAGGGAACGGCGCCCATCTGCTGGTTGATGCGGTACAGGTTGCCGGCCTTGTCGTAACTCTCGGCGATGCCGTCGCTATACGAATCCTCGTCGAAGAAGAAATCGCGCTTGCCGTAGACATGGCGCTTGCCCTCCTTGAGCGTGGCTTCGACGTGCCAGACGCGGTGCAGTTCCCAGCGCTGGCATTCCGGATTCTGGAAGCGCGCCGTTTTGACACGATCTTGCTGCGAGCAACCGCCGCCGGCGGCGTACAGCGCGCGGTAGTTATTGTACGGAATGTACATTTCCTTCCTGCCGACCAGCTTCCAGTCGAAGCGGTCTTTTTTGCCGGAGAACAGTTGATCTTCATCGTAGACCTGGGCCCCGCCGGTGGCGCTGATCGGGGTATCGGCGGCCGAATCGGGCGACAGGCGAACCCGGCGCGTGGCGGGCTGGTAGGCGTAGTTGCGGCGCTCGCTGTCGCTCAGCATGTCGTGCCACAGCGTCTGCATGCCGGCCAGGCGGGTCGGGCCGGTGTATTCCATGCGGAACGACAGCGAGGCATCCGGCTTGTCCTTGGATTTGTCGTAAAAGCCGTAATCCTTGTAATTGTGGCCCTTGGCCGTGATGACCACTTCGCCGCTGGGCTTGACGTAGACCACCGACATGTCCTTGCTCATGTAGGTCGGACGATAGCGCGCATCGTGGTTCCACATCACTTCCAGGCCGTTGGCGGGAATCGGGAAGGGAATGCCGAAGCCGCAGCCTTTCGACATGTCCAGCCCGAGGTTGTCGTTGATGGTCGCGCAGCGCGTCGCGTTCTTCTTCGAATTCTCCAGCACGTCGGCCGGATACGAGGCGGTACGGCGGCTCTGGTAGACGTTGATGTGGAAGTCCGGGTATTTTTTCATCATGGCCATGGTGCCCGGCGTCAGGCGCGCCTTGTACTGTTCCATGTTCTTGGCGTCGATGCGGGTCAGCACCTTGTCGGCAGGGAAGGGATCGGGACGGATGCCCGGCTGTTTCGGATCGTAGTTGGCCGGCGGCTTGGTCAAACCACCGGTGTACTCGGGAATGCTGCCGTCGGCGTTGCCGGCCTTGATCGCGCCCCACGGAGTCAGCGTGGTGCCGAGCTGTTCAACTTCATGGGCCGTTGGCGCCGCCTGGGCCGCGCCGATCAGCAGCGGCAAGGCGGCAAGCATCAGGTGCTGTAATTTCATGTCTATCTCCTTTAATTATCGTGGAAAAACTTAGAATGAACCCTTGTAGGTCAGGGAAAGCCAGCCGCGGTCCTGCAGCTGCGAGCCGTTGCTGAACTGGATCAGGCCGGTGACCGGATCGTTGCGCTTGGTCGCCAGGTAGTCGCTGTAAGCCAGCGTGAAATCGTGCTGCTGGTTATAGGTGAGCGTGGTGCCGACGGTCCAGCTGCCGCCCTTGTAGTTGCCGCCGCCGAGCACGGCGCCGTTCCCCTTCAGGCCGTAGGTGAGCGAAGCGGTGGCGCCCAGGTCCCAGCCGATGCGCACGGCCGTCCAGGATGGGCTGAAGCGTATCGTGCCCTGCCAGTTGGAAGCCGAGGCGCAGCCGGTTTCCTCGTCGCGCGTGGCCAGGCCGGGACGAACGCAGCCGTTGAAATTGGCCGCGTTCTGCGTGATCTTGTCGAGCTTGGCGTAAGCCAGTTCGGTGGTCAGCGTGGCGCCGTCGAACACCGGATTCTGGCCGAACGCGGTGACCGCGTTCACCAGGCCGTGCCAGGTATTGCCGCGCGCGACGGCGCGCGAACCGTTGGCCAGGGTGCTGGCGAGCACCGTGTCGTTGCGGCGCACCAGTTCGGCGCCGATACTGACGCCGCCGATGTTCTTGGCCAGGCTCAGGCCGAACAGCTTGGTGTCTTCCGGGTAAATGATGTAGTAAATGCGGTTCGGAATGTCCAGGCTGAGCGAGGGCGAGCGTTCATTGAAGACGCGGTAGTAGGCGCCGACGGTGGCGCCCAGCGCTTCCGTCTTGTAACGCGCCGACAGGCCGAATTCTCTACCCTTGGCTTCGACGATCTTGCCGTTGACCAGGGTGATGCCGGGCGCGGCGGAAAACTGGTCGGGACCGAGCAGCAGGAAGTCGGTCGCGGCCAGGTAAGTCCCGCCCTGCGCCAACCGGGTGGGTTTCCATTCATAAAAATACTGGGCAGCCAGCGACAGGTTGTCGGTGACCTGCAGCGAGGCATGCACCTGGCCGATCGGCAGCGCGATTTCCTTGTTGTCGACGCCGGGGCTGGCGACCGCCTTCAAGCCATCCGACGGGGCCTGGGCGTAGGACACGCTGTGAGTCGACAATACCAGCGCTTCCCCCCACAGATTGGTCTGGCGGCCGACCTTGACGTTGAACGGCATGCCGCCGAAATCCAGGTTGGCAAACAGGTAGGCATCGAGGAATTCGCCGGACGGCCCCTTGTGGAAACGCTTGGTGTAATCCGAGAATTCATTGTTGATGTAGCTGCCGCGCCCCTCGAGGCCGGGCGCGGTCTTGACCTTGTTGTTAAACGCGGCGTCGGCCCACAGCGCGCCGCTCAGGCGCGCGCCCACGTTCTTGTACGACAGGTCCAGTTCGGTCAACACGTCGAGCCGGTTGTTGACCATGTCGTGGCGGTCGTAGGAATTGTCGCCTTCGTCGCTGCTGGGGCTGTAAGCGATGGCATGATCGCGCCGCTCCATGCGAAAACCCGCGTTGTAGCGCACGGTGGTGCCGACACGCAGTTGCAGGTCATCGACGCCGGTCTCGATCTGGCCAGCCTGCGCGCCGCCGGCGGCGCCATACCAGGCCAGCATGGCGGCGGCCAGCAACGTGAGGCGGCGCGGGGGTAAGCTGATACGCATGTTACATCTCCTATAATATTTTTTTTATTGATGGTTGATTGAAAAAATCACTGCCAGTCGATGACGATCTTGCCGATATGCTGGTTGCTTTCCATCAGGCGGTGCGCTTGCGGCGCATGGTCCGGCGAGAAGCGGGCGAAAATCTCCGGGCGGATCGCGCCGCTGGCGAACAGCGGCCACACTCTTTCTTGCAACTGGCGCGCAATGGCGCCCTTGAAGGCGACCGGACGGGCCCGCATCGTCGAGGCGCTGATCGTCAAGCGTTTCATGAGTACCTTGAGCAGATCGAGTGTCGTTTCGGTTCCGCCCAGCACGGCCACCAGGGCCAGGCGGCCGTCGATCGCCAGGCAGTCGATGTCGCGCGGAATATAGTCGCCGCCGATGATGTCGAGCACCACGTCCACGCCGCGGCCGTCGGTCTGCTCGCGCACCACCGCCACAAAATCTTCGTCGCGGTAATTGATGCCGCGCCTGGCCCCCAGGCGCTCGGCGGCGCGGCACTTCGCGTCGCTGCCGGCGGTGGCATACACGGCATGGCCGAGCGCGTGGGCCAGCTGGATCGCCGTGACGCCGATGCCGCTGGTGCCGCCATGCACCAGCAGCGACTCGGGCCGGCCGGCGGCGTCATGACCCAGGCGGGCACGGTCGAACACATTGCTCCACACGGTGAAATACGTTTCAGGCAGCGCGGCCGCCTCGACGAAGGACAGCGCGCCGGGGATCGGCAGGCACTGGGCCAGCGGCGCGACGCAGTATTCGGCATAGCCACCGCCGGCCACCAGCGCGCAGACCCGGTCGCCCGCGGCGAAGCGGCCAACATTGTCGATGTGGTTCAAGTCGCCCGTCACCACTTCGCCGGCCACTTCCAGGCCCGGGACATCGGAAATGCCCGGCGGCGGCGGATAAAAACCCAGGCGCTGCGAGACGTCGGGACGGTTCACGCCCGACGCGCGGACGCGGATCAGCACTTCGCCCGTACCCGGCACGGGCCGCGCGCGCTCGCCCAGCTTGAGGACGTCGGCGTCGCCGTAGCCATTGATTTCGATGCATTTCATGTGTCAGGACTCCAGGTATTTGTCGAGTGTTTGGTGGAAGTGGCGGATGCGCACTTCCTGGTAGTTGCCCAGTTGCAGTAGTTTCGTTTTGGAAAGCTTCATGCCGGCCTGGACGTGCGGCAGATTGCCCATGTCCTGGTCGATCACGCTGCCCAGCACGCCGAGCGCGCTGGCCCAGGACTCGCCCGCTTCAAGGGTGCGCATGGGCACCGCGGCCGGCATCGGCTCGCCGGGAGCGACCATGCTCAGGATGCGCACTTCCATCAGCGTGTGATCCTGGTCCGGCCATGGCCGCCAGCGGTACAGCACCGCCGGCGAAAAGCCGCCCCACGGCGCCATGTTGGGGAACACGTTGTAGGTGAGCGCGTCCTGCACTTCGGCATCGCTGGCGTGATCGAGGTCGACACCGGCCAGTTCGCCGAAGCGCTTGCGGTTGAAGTCGCCCATGACTTCGCGCGCCGAGCGCCCTTCCGGCACGGTGATCGTGCCGTTTTCCGGGACCACGCGGCCGTTGTACTTGAGGAAGGCGTTCATCACTTCCTGCTGGCTCAGCTGGCCGTCGCCGATGTGTGGCGAGGTGGTGCCGAAGGGCGTGATGGCCAGGTTGACGTTGTCGCCCCAGATGCTGTACTTGGTGTTGGCGTCGCCGGTGAAAGCCATGATCTGCGGGTGGGTGGCGACGACGTGGAAGGCTTCCATGAACGCTTCGGCCACGGCTTTCCAGTTGGCCGGCACCACCTTGGCCACCCAGGCGCTGGTGCTGCGGCGCTCCGGCTGCCAGCGCAGGAAGTGCTCCGGCAGCGGCGCCAGGAATTGTTCCAGCGTCTCGCCGCCGGCGTTTTCCTTGATAAAGATATAGCCGCCCCAGCGGCCCACCTGCGCTTCCGGCAAATGCATGGCGCTGTCTTCGATGTGCTCGAAATCCCAGCGCGAGGGGATGTTTTTCAGGGCGCCGTCGAGCTTCCACGAAAAGCCGTGGTACGGGCACTTGAATTCGCCCACGCTGCCGCTGGCGGTGCGCAGCTTGCGGCCGCGGTGCAGGCACACATTGTGGAAGGCGCGCACCGAGCCGTCGGCCTGGCGCGTGACCAGGTAAGAACGGCCGGCGTTTTCATACACCACCACGTCGCCCGGGTTCAGCAAGTCTTCCTCGCGGGCGGCGAACTGCCACACGTTGGGCCACATCTTGTCGATCTCGCGCTGGAAGAATGCGGCGCTGGTATAGCGCTCGGTCGACAGCGGCTCGCAACCGAGGTTGCGGTAGGCGTCCTTGCGCAAGAACTGCGGAACGTCGCGGCTGTCATTGTCCGCCAGCGTATTCCAGGACACGCCGTCGCTGCGCGCGCCCGCTTCGTTCCATGGTCGATCTTGGTCCGCCATCGAGGTCTCCTGTTGGTCTGCCGTTTGTTCGGCCTGGTTGATGTTCTGGATTGAACTCTACCTAGCAATTCGAAAATAAACAAGCATTCTGACCTGTTTTTTTATTTGAGAAAAAAAAGCCACACCGTGTCCGTTCCATAACGCAACTTATCGGGACCGCCGGCGGGACAATCCGCCTATACATGATGCAATCGATGTTGCGGCGCAGCGAAAACAGGCGCTGCGCCATCCACTTCCGCGCGCTGCGATCCGCTAAAAAAATTCAATAAAAATCCATCTGGACTGTTTTTATGATTAGATATAGACTTCATCCATTCCAGTTCACCCCACACAGAAAGCACACCATGGATCTGCAATTAAAAGGCAAGCGCGCCATCCTCGCCGGCGCCAGCAAAGGCATCGGACGCGCAGTCGCGGCCGCACTGGCGGCGGAAGGCTGCACCGTCGAACTGTGCGCACGCGACCACGGCGGCGTGGAACAGGCCGTTGCCGACCTGCGCGCCGGCGGCGCCGCCGTGACCGGCGAAAGCGTCGACATGGGCAACGACGTCGCCTACCGCGCCTGGGTGGCGCGCGCCACCGAACGCATGGGCGGCTGCGACATTTTTGTCTGCTTCGCCTCGGCCGGCGGCGGGCCCGCCAGCGAAGAGCGCTGGCAAGCCGCGTTTGAAATGGACTTGCTGGCCACCTGGCGCGGCATGGACGCCGCCCTGCCCGCCCTGCAAGCCTCGGGCAGCGGCGCGATCATCGTGGTATCGACGACGGTGGCCATCGAACCGGCCTTCGGCCCGCAACCGTATGCCGCGCTGAAGGCGGCCGTGACCAACTACGCGGGCGCCATGGCGCAATCGCTGGCGCCCAAAGGCGTGCGCGTCAACACGGTGTCGCCCGGCCCGATCTTCATCGAAGGCGGCGCCTGGGACAGGATCAAGGCCGCCCGCCCGGAACTGTATGAAAAAACCGTCGGCCAGGTGCCGCTGGGCCGCCTGGGCCAGGCCGACGAGGTGGCCAGCGCGGTCGCCTTCCTCGCGTCTCCCTTGAGCGCCTTCACCACCGGCACCAACCTGGTGATCGACGGCGGCATGACGCGCCGCGTCCAGCACTAAGGGGGCCGCGATGCGCCTGAACTGCGTCCTGGTCGCCGGCGGAAAATGGCACGACATCGACTTCGCCCGGCTCGAGCTGTTAAAACTGCTGGGAGAGGACGAGCGGGTCCGGGTCAGGGTGTTTGAAGACTACAGCGACCTTGACGCCATCGCCGCCGCCGATTTCCTGGTCAGCTACACCTGCGACGTGGTGCCGACACTGGCGCAGCAGCAGGCGCTGCGCCGCTACGTCGAAGGCGGCGGGCGCTGGCTGGCCCTGCACGGCACCAATTCGGTGCTGCGCTTCCTCGACGACGGGCGCATCGACACCCCCGACGAGGCGGCGCTGCTGATGGATACGCTGGGCACGACGTTTCGCGCCCATCCCCCCATCGGCCCCTACCTGGTCGAGCGCACGCCGCTTGCCCATGCGCTGGTCGAGGGCATCGCCCCGTTCGAGGTAACCGACGAATTGTATTTGTCGCAGACCTTGGCGCCGATCGACGTGCTGCTCGATACCTCTTTCGAGGGCGACGCCGGCCGCTTCGTTTACAATCGGTGGCAGCGACAACGCCATCCGGTGCTGTATTTGCGCCGCCTGGAACAGGGGGCTGTCCTGTACCTGACGCTCGGCCACTGCCGTGGCCACTATGACTTGCAACCCATGCTCGACTTCTACCCGAAAGTGGAGCGCGGCGCATGGGATTTGCCGGTCTATTACGAACTGCTCCGGCGCGCCTTGACCTGGGCCCGGAAAGAGCTGTGACACCGCCTGGTGGAACAGGAGACATGTCGTACATATTACAAAAATAATCACCTGAGGTAGCCGCACATGCACACCAATCCTGCAGGGGCCGCACCGGCCCCCATCTCCCGCCGCGAACAATTCAAGGCGCTTGGCATCGCCTCGCTTGGCGGCATGCTCGAATATTTTGAATTCATCATCTTCGTCTTCCTGACGCCGCAGATCAGCGCGCACTTTTCGTCGCCCGACATGCCCGAATGGCTGCGGGTATTGCAAACACTGGGCATCTTCGCGGCCGGTTTCCTGATCCGCCCCATCGGCGGCATCCTGATGGCGCAGCTGGGCGACCTGGTGGGACGCAAGCGCATCTTCACCCTGACGCTGAGCCTGATGGCCGGGCCGACGCTGGCCATCGGCATGCTGCCCGGTTACGCCGACATCGGCATCTGGGCGCCGATCGCGCTGCTGGCATGCCGGCTGCTGCAGGGCATCGCGCTGGGCGGCGAACTGCCGGGCGCAATCAGCTTCGTGTCAGAACAGGTGTCGGGCAAGCGGGTCGCGTTCGCGCTCGGCATCCTGGCGTCGACCGTGTGCCTCGGCTCCCTGGGCGGCTCGCTCGTGGTCAGTACGCTGGCCAAGGCGCTCGGCCCGGTCGGCATGGCCGAATACGGCTGGCGCATCCCCTTCCTGATGGGCGGCGTATTCGGCCTGCTGTCGGTCTACCTGCGCCGTTTTACCCACGAGACCCCGGTGTTCGAAGCGATGAAGCAGCGCGTGATGCTGTCCGAGCGCGCCCCGTTCGCCGTGCTGGTGGAAGGCCACCGCTTCAACCTGTTCAGCGGCATGGTGCTTGCGGCGTCGACCACCGTCGTCGCGGCGGCCACCCAGCAGTTTCCGATCACCCTGTTCGTGACCATGAAACACCTGCCGATGGCCGATATCGCCGGCATCCAGTCCATGCTGATCGCCTTCACCATGGTAGGCAACATCACCGGCGGCATGCTGGTGTCCTGGCAGTTTGCATCGCTGCGCAATACCTACATTGCCGCGCAACTGGTGACCATGTGCGCCGTGTTCTGGGCCTTCGGCCAGGACAGCGTCGCCGGCCTGTATCTGCCGGCCATGGTGATGGGCGTCAGCGGCGGCGCCTCGATGGCCCTGTCGCTGACCTTGCTGGCGCGCGCCTTTCCCGCCCAGTTGCGCTACACCGGACTGGCGACCTGCTACAACATCCCGATCGCCATTTTCGGCGGCACCGCGCTGATCGTCCTGACCTATCTGTCGCGCTTCTCGGCCACCTATGCCGCGCTGTATCCCGCCTTCTTCTGCGTGCTGGCGATCGCCGCGGCGGTCGTGCTGTGGCCACGCCGCTTCGCGATCAGCCCGTTCGACCAGAACGACCCGGACGCCAACCCGTCCACCGCCCGGCACCATCTGAAAGAGGCGCACCGTGTCCGTTAAAACGAAAGTCCTCATCATCGGCGCCGGCCATGCCGCCGGCGCGCTGGCGGCACAGTTGCGCGAACAGGGATTCCAGGGCGACATTACCCTGGTGGGCGACGAGCCGTGGCTGCCGTACCAGCGCCCGCCCCTGTCCAAGGCATTTATCAAGGGCGAGCCGGATCCGCAAACGCTGTACCTGAAAAACGCGGCGTGGTATGCCGACCAGGGCGTCGTGGTGCGCACCGGCGAAAGCGCGATTGCCATCGAACGCGGCGCCGGGCGGGTGATGCTGGCCAGCGGGGAACGCCTGCCCTACGACTACCTGGTCCTGGCCACGGGTGCGCGTCCGCGCCAGTTGGCCGTGCCGGGCGCGCAACTGGCCGGCATCCTGACACTGCGCGGCATCGACGACGCGGCACGCCTGAAGGCGGCGCTGCGGCCGGGCCGGCGCCTGGCGATCGTCGGCGGCGGCTATATCGGACTGGAAGTGGCCGCGTCGGCACGCGCGCTGGGCGTTGAAGTGACGGTCATCGAGCGCGAAGAACGCTTGCTGGCCCGCGTTGCAAGCGCATCGCTGTCGCAATTCTTCGAGGGACTGCATCAACGCAATGGCGTGCAACTGATCCGCAATGCCTGCCTGTCCCATTTCGAAGGCAGCGGCAGCGTACAGGCGGCTTTGCTGGCCGATGGGAGCAAGGTCGAATGTGACGCCGCGCTGATTGGCATCGGCGCGCAGCCGCGCGACGAACTGGCGCGCGAATCAGGCTTGACATGCGAGAACGGCGTGGTGGTCGACCACGAGGCGCGCAGCAGCGATCCGGCGATTTTCGCGATAGGCGATCTCAGTTTCAGGCCGCTGCCGACTTACGGCGACAGCATGTTCCGTCTCGAGAGCGTGCCGAACGCGCTGGAACAAGCCCGGCAAGTCGCTTGCGCCATTACCGGCAAAAGCGCTCCCACCCCGGAAGTGCCGTGGTTCTGGTCGGATCAGTATGACTGCAAGCTGCAGATCGCCGGCTTGCCTTTCGGAGCCACTCGCCAGGTCATGCGCGGCTCGCCCGAGCAGGGCAAGTTTGCGGTGTACCACCTGTGCGGCGAGCGCGTGGTGGCGGTGGAGGCGGTGGCGTCGCCGCTGGACTTCATTGCGGGAAAACAGTTCATTGCCAGCGCTGCCGCAGTGTCGGCGGAGCGCTTGGCCGATAGTGCGGTCAAGGCGAAGGATGCAGTGCTGCTGGCGGCATAGTGGCAGTGCTGTTAATTGATGGCCGCTGTCGTTAAGGGTTGTCCGATGCCGGCCGCCGCCCCATAGCCGCCGCTCGTAAGCCAGGTCTATATATATGCGCCCTAACAGGCGTTCAGCAAATGCCTCGTTTTGCATAATTTTGTCTCGTTTTGTCTCGTCCACACTAAGGTGAGACACGACCTTCAGGGGCAAGTTCCCGCTGAGTTTGCGGGAAACGCGAGACAAAACGAGACAAAACGAGTCAGAACGAGGCGTTTGCTCCCGGCCAAGAACCAGACGCATACTCCCGTTCCGAAGGCGCTTCGCTTTTCTACCCGACAATGGAGAGCGCACAGACACCACCTGCAAAATTTCGACCGGGTAGGCGGTTTTATTGAGGCTGGGCGCGATTGCGTTGATCGAGGAAGCAGAGCGACTGGTACAGCATGTCGACTTTATGCATGATGTAACCGGCCTCCCGCGCCGCCTGCAACGGCGCCTCGTAAATGGCCGCCAGCTCCAGCGGGCGGCGCTCGGCATAATCGAGCATCATGCTGGGCGTGTAATCGGGCTTGCCGTCGGTGGCGGCCCAGGCTTCATCGATGTAGCCGTCGGCCAGCGCATGCCCGCAGGCGGCGGCGCCGGCGATCACTTCCACCATCAGTTCGCGTACCAGCGCGCGCGTCTGCGCTTGACGCATCATGGCCAGGGTACCGCTGCCGAGCAGGACCGACAGGCCGTTGAACGGCACGTTCATCACCAGCTTTTGCCAGCGGGCTTGCGCCAGGTCGGTCATCAGTGAAGCCTCAAGGCCGGCTGCGCCGAACAGGGCGCCGGCCGATTCCAGCACGGCGCGGCCATCCTGGCCTGGTCCTGAGTGGTAGCCCAGGCTCACGCTGCCATACGCATGGTGCGAAACCAGCCCCGCGCCCTCGCGGTGCACCGACACGAAGCACAGGCAGCCCAGCAGGTGCAGCGTATCCGGCAGCAGCGGGCGCAGCGCATCTTCCAGGCCGAAGCCGTTCTGCAGCAAGATCACTTTCGCGCCCGGCGCCGCCGCGCGCACGATGGATGGCGCCAGCGCCGCATTGGCGGTGGTCTTGGCCGCCACCAGCAGCCAGTCGCACGGCGGCATGTCGGCCGCGTCGCGGTAGACCTGGGCCGGAGCCAGGTGGGCGTCGCCATACTTTTCGCTTTTCAGCCGGAGGCCGTGTTCGCGCACGGTGTCGAAGTCGCCGCGCATGAGGAAGTGCACGTCGAAACCGGCGCGCGCCAGCATGATGCCGTAGAAGCCGCCGATGGCGCCGGCGCCGATGATGCCAATTCGTTTGCCTTGCATGGTCATTCCTTATTCAACGTTTTTTGGATAGTGTTTCATGGCGCCGTACAGCAGCCAGCAGGCGCCCAGCGCGCTCGTGGCGCAGACGACTGCCAGCGAAATGCCAACCCTGGCCGGGTCGCGCAGCACGCGGTCGGTCACGAACGCGATGATGCTGGGTGCTATGCCCAGGCCGAACAGCGAGATGAGAAAGTAAAAGATCGATACCGCCACGCCGCGCATGCGGTTGGGCGTGGAGATCTGCAGCGCCGATGCGGCGACCGCCCACGGCAGGCAGTAAAACAGGTTGATGGCGCCCGCCACCACCAGCGCCGAGCCGAGGCTGTCGGCGAATGGAAACACCGCGCACAGCAAGGCCACCACGCCGGCGCACAGCATGGGCACGCGCACTGGCGCGTCGCGGCAGGCGCGCGCCGAGAACCAGCGCTCTATCCACGGGCCGGAATAAATGCCGATGGCGCCCAGGATCAGCACCTGGGTGCCGTAGCGCAGTCCCACCGAAGACGGGTCGGCGCCGAAATGGCGCATCAGGTGGGCCGGCATCCAGGTCGGAAAGCCGTAGATGACGATCGCCAGCAGCGACAGGCCAAGGAAGTAGCGCAGGTAGAAAGGACGGTTGGCCCAGAAGAAGGCCAGCGTTTCGCGCAGCGTGTAGTGCTGGTCCGTTCCCGCGCTGCCGCTCACGGTGGTGCGGGCGGGTTCGCGTATCGTCAGCAGTAGCAAGGCCAGCAACATGCCGGGCGCCCCCACCATCACGAAGGTCAACTGCCAGGTGGATAAGCCGGACAGTATCGGCAGCCACCGCCCAAGCGTGGGCGCCGAGGCGATGACCAGGCCGCCGGCAATGAGCGCGAGTCCCGCGCCGAGCGAGGGTCCGAGCATGAAGATGCTCATCGCGCGCGGCAGGTGCTTGCGGCTGAAATAATCGGCGATCAGCGAAAAACCGGCCGGCGCGAGGCAGGCCTCGGCCGCGCCCACGCCGGCGCGCGCCAGGAACAATTGCCAGAATTGGCTAGACATGCCGCACAGGACCGTGCAGCAACTCCACAGCGCGACGCCCAGCGCCAGCACGTTGCGGCGGTTGCCGGTATCGACCCAGCGCCCGAACAGGGGGCCGAACAGCACGTACGCGGTCATGAAGGCCAGGCCTTGCAGCAGGCTGATTTGCACGTCGCTGAGCAGCAGGTCGCGCTTGATCGGATCGACCAGCAGGTTGAGCACCTGGCGGTCGATAAAGGCGACCGTGTAGGCAAAGGTCAGCAGGTACACGACATACCACGCGTACGCCCCCTCTTTCCGCATTTCGCCCGCGGGAAACAGGGGATTGGCGGGCATTTTTTCCATTGCAGTGGCCTTCATGGCGCGGTGGTTCATTTCAATCTCCTGTGACGGCTGCCGTGTTTTTTCAGGCCTTCGCTTCCCATGGGCGCGGGCGCGGTTTGCCCGTGGATTTGATCGCCGCGGCGTCCAGCTCCGCGGCCGTCGGGTTGCCGCGCAGGGTCAGGCCGCCGTTGACTTGCAGGTTCTGGCCCGACATGAAGCATTCGTCGCTGGCCAGCCACACCGCGGCGCTGGCGATGTCGTCGCGGGTACCCACGCGGCCCAACGGGTAGCGGCTGGCGAAGGTCTCGACGATGCCCGGGATGGCCTTGGCGCCCGCCGTCATCGGCGTATCCGTGTAACCCGGCGAAATGGAATTGGCGCGGATGCCGCGCGCGCCGTATTCATTGGCGATGCAGCGGATCACGTGGTCGGTGCCGGCCTTGGTGCCCATGTAGGCGGCGTGGTTCTCCAGCATGATGGTGGCGGTGGCGGACGAGATCTGGATCAGCGATCCGCCCTCGCCCACCACGCCCACCATGGCCTGGAAAAAATTGAAGGGGCCGATGAATTGCAGGTCGGTGATGCGCCGCAGCTCGTCCTCGGTGGTCAGTTCAAAGGGCTTGAGCAAGCCCCAGCCGGTGGCGTTGACGGCAATGTCGACGCCGCCCATGGCCGCCAGCGCCGCCTGCGCCAGGCTCTGGCAATCGGCGCGACGGGTAATGTCGCAGGGATGCGCGTGGCCGTCGATGGCGCCGGCAAAGCGTTCCAGTTCGGCCATGTCGCGGCCCGCGACCATGACCTTCGCTCCTTCGGCCGCGAAACGGCTGGCGATACTCTGCGCCATGTTGTCGCGCCCGCCCGCGCCCAGTACCAGTGCGCGTTTCCCAGTCAGTCTGCTCATTTTGTCTCCTGTCTTTTATATGATTAACGATGATTTACGCCGCCACGACCGACTTTGCGATGATGGTCAATTGCACTTCGGACGCGCCCCCGAAAATAGTGAAGGCGCGGCTGTTCAGGTAATCGGGCACCAGCAGCGGCAACAGGCTGTCGTCGCCGCGTCCGGCCTCGTCCCAGCGCAGCGCCAGCGGACCGAGTACCTCGACCCCGAGTTCGGCGATGGCCTGCTTCATGCGGCTGGCGCGCAGCTTCAGGATGGACGACACCGGCCCCGGGTTCTGCCCCGGCTGCAGCGCGCCCATGATGCGCAGTTCCATCATCTCGAAGCTATCGAGGTCGGCGCACACTTCGCCGAAGCGCTGCACCAGGCGCGCGTCGGACCGCGCATCGATTCCGTTTTCCTTGAGTTCTTCGATGGCGTCGCCCACCCGCTTGAGCTGGGAGCGCAGGCGGCCGCTGAAAATGCCGCCGCCGCGCTCGAACTCCAGCAGGTACTTGGCGCACTCCCAGCCCGCGTTTTCCGGCCCGATGCGGTTCGCCTTGGGAATGCGCACATTGGTCAAAAACACCTGGTTGACGTCGTAATCTCCGCCGATGGTGGCGATCGGATGCACTTCCACGCCGGGCGCGGCCATGTCCAGCACGACGAAACTGATGCCGTCCTGGCGCTTGCCCTCGTTACTGGTGCGCACCAGCGCGAACATCATGTTGGCGTGGTGGGCGTGGGTCGTCCACATTTTTGAGCCGTTCAGGATGTAGTCGTCGCCGTCCGATACCGCGCTGGTCTTGAGCGAAGCCAGGTCGGAACCGGCGCCCGGCTCGGAAAAGCCCTGGCACCAGTAGTCGTCGCCATTCAGGATGCGCGGCAGGTAGCGGCGTTTTTGTTCTTCGGTGCCGAAGCGCAGCAGCACCGGCCCCACCAGGCGCACGCCCATCGGGTGCACCAGCGGCGCGCCCGCCAGCGCGCATTCGGATTCGAAAATGAAACGCTGCACCGCGTTCCAGCCGGTGCCGCCCCACTCCTTCGGCCACATCGGAACCAGCCAGCCGCGCTTGTGCAGCGCTTGCTGCCAGGGTCCTGAAATGTCCGGCTCGGGATAGACGCCGGTGGTGTGGCGCTGGCCGTGGCGCAGCGCCGGGTCGAGATGTTCGTCGAGGAAGGCGCGCACTTCGGCGCGAAACGCCTGCTCTTCCGGGTTCAGTTCGAGATGCATGTCAGGCTCCTTTGCCGGTCAACAGGGTGCGGCTGGCGCGGTAGCCGCCGCCGGCGAGCATCAGCGCTCCATAACGCTGGCTGGCGCCGCCCGCGTCCTCTCCCTGCTGCGAAAACGCCAGCAGCTTGCGGAAATAGCTGGCAATGGCCAGTTCTTCCGACACGCCCATGGCGCCGTGCAGCTGCACCGCTTCGCGCGCCACCACCTGGGCGCCGCGCGCCACCTTGGACTTGACCAGTGCCGCCATCGCGCTCGCGCTCGATGGATCGCTGTCGATGCGCAGCGCCGCCAGTTGACAGGCCGCCAGCGCCTCTTCGCAGCACACCGCCATTTCCGCCAGGCGGTGCTGGACCACCTGGAATTTGCCGATGGCCTGGCCGAACTGCATCCGTTCGTTAACATAGGCGGCCGTCTGTTCCAGCGCCGCCTGCATGGCGCCGCTCGCTTCCCAGCATTGGCTGACCACCGCTTCGGCCAGGAGGCCGGTGACGTCGCAGGCAAGGCGGGCGTCGCCGTCAAGCAGCACGCCGTCCAGGCGCAGATCGGCCGCGTGGGCGCCGTCGAGCGTGCGGCACGGCGACAAAGTCACTCCCTGCGCATTGGCCGGCACGATAAACAGGCCCTCGCTTCCGTCATCGAGTTGCGCCGTCACCAGCAGCGCGTCGGCTCCCGGAGCGCCCGCCACGATGGACTTGGCGCCATCGAGCCGGTAGCCGTTGCCGTGCGCGCTGGCGCGGGTGCGGCGCGCGCGCCATGGATCGCGCAGCAGCGCTTCGTCATGCGCCAGCACCACGCGGGCGCTGCCGTCGATCAGCAAGGGCAGCCATTTTTCGCGCAGCGCCGGATTGGCGCCCGCGGCCAGCAGGCGGGTCCCCAGCAGCACGCTGGCAATAAAGGGTTCCACCACGAGGTGGCGCCCGAAGGCGCGCATCAGCAAGCCGGACTCCATGGCCCCGCCGCCGATGCCGCCGTCGTCTTCGCTCAGCGGCAATCCCAGCCAGCCCATGTCGGCAAAGCTTTGCCACACGCCCGGCGCCAGCGCGCCGGGCGCCTCCAGGCTGGCGGCGCGCTGCGCGAAGCTGTATTCATGGACCAGGAATTCGTTGACGCTGGAGCAAATCATCTCCTGCATTTCTGTCAGTGCAAGCAACACGGCAATTCCTTTCAGCGCGTCAGCAACAGGGCGTCGATGGCCACGGCGCCATCGCCTGCCTGCCTGACCTGGAGCGGGTTGATCTCGATTTCCTGCGCGGCGGCGCCGAGGGCGTTGGAGGCCCGCGACAATGCGGCCACCGCGCTCGCCGCCGCGGCCACGTCGGCCTTGGGCCGGCCGCGGAAGCCGTCCAGCAGCGGGTACGCCTTCAGGCCATGCAGCATCTCGGTGGCGATGGTCTCGTCGACCGGCAGGATGCGGTGGCTGACGTCGCGATACAGTTCCGTCAGCACGCCGCCCAGGCCCACCGTGATGGCCGCGCCGAACACCGGGTCGTGGGTGACGCCGGCGATCAGTTCGGCCACGCCTTTCGACATGGCTTGCACCAGCACTCCTTCGATCTGCGCATTGGGCGCGTAGCGGCGCGCCGATGCCATGATGTCGTCGAAGGCCGCGCGCACTTCCGCCTCGCTGCCCAGGTTCAGCTTGACCCCGCCCGCCTCGGTCTTGTGGGCGATGTCGGCGCTGAGCACCTTCAGCACCACCGGATAGCCGATGGCATGGGCGGCGATGACCGCCGCATCCGCGCTCGCCGCCGGCTTTTCGGCCACCGGCGGCACGCCATATTCGGCCAGCAGGCACTTGGTGCGGTATTCATCGAGACCCGCAAGCGATTGGACCGGCCGTGCTTTCGGCGCGGCGCGGCGCAGGCGCGCCCAGTAGGCCACGCGTTCGCGTCCATCGAGCCAGTGGCAGAACGGCGCCAGCGCCCGGGCGGCGCGGCCGATATCGGTAAACACGGGAATGCCGCCGGCGGCGAGCTGCTCGCGGCAGGTGGCCTTGCCGGTGTCGATCGCCACGAACAGGCGAGGATAAGCGGCGGCGATTTCCAGCAGCGGAGCGGCCATGCGGTCCAGCAGCGAACCGGAGGCATACACCACCACGGTGTCGACGGCATCGGTGCTGGCCAGCGCGCCGAACACCGAGCGCACGAAGTCGGGGTTGTTGACGATATTGCCAGTCACATCGACCGGATTGGACACCATGCCGTAGTCGGGAATGCCGTCGCGCAGGGTTTGCTGCACGTCGTCTGGCAAGGTCGGCACATCGAGGCCGGCGCCGATGAACTTGTCGGCCAGGATCGCACCGAGCGCGCCCGACAGCGTGACGATGGCGATCCGCTTGCCGCCGCCGCGGTGACGGAAGCCGCCCAGCCAGGCCAGGTCGGCCATCTGTGTAAAATCCTGGCCCTGGATCACGTTCAACTGGCGGAACGCCGCTTCGTACAGGGCCATGTTGCCGGCCAGCGCGGAAGTGTGCGAGCGCACCGCCTCCGAACCCTTGTCGGTTTGCCCGGCCTTGTACAGGATCAGCGGCTTGCCCGCTTCGGCAAACGCCAGCGCCGCGTCGATGAAGCGCTCGCCGTTGCGCAACTGCTCGATATAGCCGATCACGCTGTCGGTCTGCTCGTCCTGAGCCAGGAATTCCAGGTACTCCGAGAATTCGACGCAGGCTTCATTGCCGGTATTGATAAAGTGGCTCACCTCCACCCCCAACTGGCGCATCAGCGCGAACACCGTGGAACACACATTGCCGCTCTGGGTCACCAGGCTGGCGCGCCCGGTGCCGGTTTGCAGCGGCACGTTCTTGAAGACGGAAGCGAAGGCGGTGTACGCCTTCAGGTTCAGGTTGGCGAAGCCCATGCAGTTGGGACCGGCCACCACCATGCCGCTGTCGGCGGCGAAGCGTTCCAGTTCCTCCTGCAGGAGCGCGCCCTCGCCGCCCATTTCGGCAAAGCCGGCCGCGTACACGATGGCGGCGCGGATGCCGCGTGCGTGGCAGCGGCGCAACATGGCGGTGACGTCCGCCGCGCCGATGGCCAGCACCACCAGGTCGGGCGCCCGCGGCAGCGCCTCGATATCGGGATAACAGCGGTAGCCGAACACTTCCTCGTACTTGGGGTTGACGGGATAGACCTCGCCCTCGAAGCCGAAGTGGCGCAGCAGGTCGAGCGGCATGCCGCCGATGCGGGCCGGATTATTACTGGCGCCGATCATGGCGATGGAACGGGGCTGAAGCAATGGGGACAGGCGGTGGGACATGATGGGAACCTTCAAATTATGCGTTAAAATAAAAAAACAGTTCACCTTGTTTGTTATATTATGCACGTATTCGGGGAGCCGCACAATCCGATTTCAGGGCCGTCCCGGTGACCATTTCGTGCAAGATTCGTGGATGGATACGTCATGGCGCAGGGCAGGTGAAGTTCCTATACTCGGGCCACAGTGCCAGCCAAAAATCAAAGGAGACATACATGACACCTACAAATAATAGCCAGGGCGCGGAACGCCTGGTCGACGTGCTGGTCATCGGCAGCGGCGCCTCCGCGTTCACCGCCGCCCTTACCGCCCGCAAGGCGGGACTCGAAGTGCTGATGGTGGAAAAGGACGCCGTGTTCGGCGGCACTTCCTGCTTCTCGGGCGGCGTCATGTGGATTCCCGGCAACCGCCACTCGGCTTCGCTGGGACCGGACTCGATCGAGCAGGCGCGCACCTATATCCGGCACGAGGCGGGGAAACACTACGACGCCGCGCGGGTCGAAGCCTTCCTCGCCAACGGACCGGCGATGATCGACTTCCTGGAGCGCGAAACCGAGGTCGAGTGCTATCCCTTCGCCTATCCCGACTACCACCCGCCCTACCCCGGCCACGCCAGCGTGCGTTCGCTCGGCACCAAGGACTATCCGGTCGGACGCCTGGGCAAGCACCGCAAGCTGTTGCGCGAGGGCCTGACCCAGACCAATTTCATGGGCCTGGCCGTCGGCTCGAACGTGGAAATGAAACAGTTGATGAACGCCGGGCGCTCCATCGCCGGCCTGATGTTCGTGCTCGGCAAATTCGGCGCCGTGCTCAAGGATATCCTGCGCTACGGCAAACCCGACCCGTGTACGCGCGGACGCGCGCTGATCGCCCGCATGGCCCGCACGGCCTTCGACTGCGGCATCGAACTCTGGCTCAGTTCGCCTGCGAAACAACTGGTCTATGTCAACGGCAAGGTGGAAGGCGCCGATTTGCAGACCCCGAACGGCACCGTCAGGGTGTTGACGCGCAAGGCCGTGGTGCTGGCCAGCGGCGGCTTCCCGCACGACGAAAAGCGCACCACGGCAATCTATCCGCACAAGGCGGCCGGCCGCAAGCACCACAGCCTGGGCGCGCCCGGCAATACCGGCGACGGCGCCCGCATGGCGGAAGCGGTCGGCGGCTCGGTCGACACCGCGGTGCAGCAGCCGGCGGCCTGGATGCCGGTCTCGGTAATCCCCGGCAACGAAGGGCCGAAGGCGCTGTGGCCCCACATCGTGGACCGGCAAAAGCCCGGCTTCATTGCCGTCACGGTCGAGGGCAAGCGCTTTTTTGATGAAGCCGCCCCCTATCACGACTTCGTGCCGGCACTGGCCAAGGCTTGCGCGCATTTGCCCGACACGTATTGCTACCTGCTGTGCGACCACGCCACGATCCGCCGTTACGGCCTGGGCTTCGTCAAGCCGGCGCCGGTGCCGCGCGAGCGGCATGTCCGTTCCGGCTACATTTTGCGCGGCGCTACGCTGGCCGAACTGGCTGCCAAGGCGGGCATCGACGCGGCCACGCTCGAACAGACCGTGCAGCGCTTCAATGTGAACGCGCGCATGGGCACCGATCCCGATTTCGGGCGCGGCGGCGACGTCTACGACCATTCGCAGGGCGATCCGGAACACAAGCCGAACCCCAACCTGGGTCCGCTTGAAACCGGCCCGTTTTACGCGCTGCGCCTGCTGCCCGGCGACATCGGCACCTTCTCCGGCATCCGCACCGACGCCAGCGCGCGCGTGCTGAACGCCGGCGGCGCGCCGATTCCCGGCCTGTACGCATGCGGCAACGACGCCCTCAATTTCATGTCGGGCGCCTATGCCGGCGCCGGCGGCACGCTCGGCCCGGGCATGACCCTCGCCTACATCGCCGGCAAACACCTGTCCGCCGCCGCCGATGCGCCGGTGCAGGTACAGGGGGAGCGCATCCATGCCTGAACAATGGGACTATATCGTGGTCGGCGCCGGCTCGTCCGGCTGCGTGATGGCGGAGCGCCTGTCGTCCGATCCGGACAAGCGCGTGTTGTTGCTGGAAGCGGGCGATGCCGACACCAGCCCCCTGATCCACATGCCGAAAGGGATCGGCAAGCTGGCATCGGATCCGCGCCATGCCTGGATCTTCCCGGTGGGCCAGCCCCGCTTTCCCGGTGTGCCCGCCACCGAAGCCTGGGTGCGCGGCAAGGGGTTGGGTGGCTCGTCATCGATCAACGGCATGATCTGGGTGCGCGGCCAGCCAGAAGATTACGACGCGTGGGAACAGCGCGGCTGCGCCGGCTGGGGCCGCAAGGAAATGAACGCGGCCTTCCAGGCGATCGAAGACCATGAACTGGGCGCCGGGGGCGAACGCGGCGTGGGCGGGCCGGTCCACATCAGCGCCGGTACCTACCGTTACCCGCTGGCCGAGGCCATGATCGCCGCCGGCCAGGGCATGGGCTTGCCGCGCAAGGAAGACTTGAACAGCCCGGGGCAGGAAGGCATCGGCTACTATGCCCACAATATCCTCAACGGGCGCCGCCAAAGCGCGGCCGTGGCGTTCCTGGCGCCGGCGCGCAAGCGGCGCAACCTCGATATCCGCACCGGTGTCGTGGTCGACCGCATCGCGTTCCAGGATGGGCGCGCCGTGGCGGTGGAAGCGCTCGTCGATGGGCAGCCGCGGCGCTTCGCGGTCCGGGGCGAGGTGATCCTGTCGGCCGGCACCATGGCTTCGCCGGCCATCTTGCAGCGCTCGGGCGTGGGACCGGGCGCGCTGCTGGCATCGCTGGGCATTCCGGTGCTGGCCGACCGCCAGGGCGTTGGCCGCCACCTGCTCGACCACCTCGGCTTTTCGATGCCTTACCGGCTCAAGGGCGCGGCCGGCAACAATCCCGAATTCCACGGCCTGGGCCTGGTGAAAAACGCCTTGCGCTACGCGCTCACGCGCAGCGGGCCGCTGGCGACCGGGCCGTTCGAAGTGGGCGCCTTCGCGCGCTCCCGTCCCGAACTGGCGCGGCCCGACTTGCAACTGTTCGGCAGCGCCTTCACTTTCAAGCCCAAGCGCCACAGCAATCCGAACTTCCCGGTCCAGCAAGGCACGGTGGAACGCGAGCCTGGTTTCACCGTGTATTCCCAGTTGCTGCACCTCGAGAGCGAGGGCAGTATCGATATCACGGGGGCGGACCCGCAGGCGCCGCTGTCGATCGCGCCGAACTGGCTCGCCCGGACCGCCGACCAGGCGTCGGCCATCGCGGCGGTACGCTACGTGCGCAAGTTCATGGCACAGCCGGCCATTGCGCCTTTCATCAGCCACGAGATTTCGCCGGGCGCCGCGATCGAAAGCGACGCCGAGGTGCTTGACGTGTTTCGCCGGCTGTCGCGCTGCGGCACCCACGCGGTCGGCGTGTGCCGCATGGGCGCCAGCGAGGACGACGTCTGCGATCCCCAATTGCGCGTGCGCGGCGTGCGTGGCGTCAGGGTGGTCGACTGTTCCGTCATGCCTGGCCTCATTTCCGGCAACACCAACGCGCCGGCCATGGCCCTGGCCTGGCATGCCGCCGCCATGATGAAGCGGGAGGCGCGATGACGATCACCGAACGCCCGCTCGGGCGCAGCGGGCTTGCGACCACGCCCCTGATGTTGGGCGGGAATGTCTTCGGCTGGACGGCCGACCGCGACGCCAGCTTTGCCGTGCTGGACGCCTTTCTCGAAGGCGGCGGCAGGCTGATCGACACGGCCGACATGTACAGCAACTGGATTCCGGGACTCGTGGGCGGCGAATCGGAAACCATGATCGGCCAGTGGCAAGCCAGCCGCCGCTGCCGCGACCGGATCCTGATCGCCACCAAGGTCGGACGCGGCAATGGCGAACTGGCCGGCCTGTCGCGCGCCACCATCGTCAAGGCCGTCGAGGCCTCGCTGCGGCGCCTGCGCACCGACTACATCGACCTGTATTTTGCCCACCTTGACGATGCCGCCACGCCGCTCGACGAAACACTACGCGCCTTCGGCGACCTGATCGCGGCCGGCAAAGTGCGCGCGCTGGGCGCATCGCATTACTGCGCCGAACGCTTGCTGCAGGCGCGCGCGGTCAGCGACACGCTCGGCGTTGCGCGCTATGAAGTGCTGCAACCACGCTACAACCTGGTGTCGCGCGCGACGTTCGAAGGCCCGCTACAGCAGCTGTGCGTGGAACGGAGCATCGGCGTGGTTCCCTTTTATGGCCTGGCCAGCGGCTTTTTGACCGGGAAGTACCGCAGCGTGCGCGACCTGCCGGAAAGGCAGCGCGGCGCCGAGGTGGCCAAGTACCTGAATGCCTTCGGCCTGGGAGTTCTGGCCGCGCTCGACACCGTGGCGCTGCAAACGGGGGCAAGCGTCGCGCAGGTGGCCCTGGCCTGGATCATGGCGCAGCCGGGCATCAGCGCGCCGATTGCCAGCGCCACCTCCGCAGCCCAGATGGCCGAGTTGCTGGGGGCCATGCACCTTGATCTCGACGCGGCGCAACTCGCCCTGCTGGCCAGCGCCAGCGCCGCGGCCGACATCATTTCGCCACAGGACACCGCATGAACACCGCAGCATATAAAACGCAAGCAAGGAGAGACAAATGACGCAACGCGAAATCGTCGTGCTGGGCGCGGCAAGAACGGCCATCGGCAGTTTTGGCGGCAGCCTGAAGGACGTGCCCCTGTCGGTGCTGGCCACCACCGCCGTGCGTGCGGCGCTGGAACGCTCCGGGGTGCCTCCGGCCGAAGTCGGCCATGTGGTGATGGGCAATGTCGTGCCCACCGAACCCCGCGACGCCTACCTGAGCCGGGTGGCGTCGATGGACGCCGGCATTCCCCATGAAACACCCACCTTCAATGTCAACCGCCTGTGCGGTTCCGGCCTGCAGGCGATCATCTCGGCGGCGCAGTCCATCCTGCTCGGTGACGCGGACATTGCGATCGGCGCCGGCGCCGAGTCGATGAGCCGCGGCGCCTACCTGTTGCCCGCCGCCCGCTGGGGCGCCCGCATGGGCGACACCATGGCAATCGACTACATGAGCGGCATCTTGCACGACCCGTGGCAAAAAATTCACATGGGCATGACAGCCGAAAACGTGGCCGAGCGCTATGGCATCAGCCGCGCCATGCAAGATGCACTGGCGCTGGAAAGCCAGCGGCGCGCCGCCCGCGCCGTGGCCGCCGCTTACTTCAAGGAGCAGATCGCGGCCGTGGCGATCGAAACGCGCAAGGGCACCGTGCTGTTCGACACCGACGAACATGTGCGTGGCGACGTCACTGCCGAGCAACTGGCAAAAATGAAACCCGCCTTCAAAAAAGATGGACTGGTTACCGCCGGCAACTCCTCCGGCCTGAACGACGGAGCGGCCGCCGTCGTGCTGGCCGAAGCGGGCCGCGCCGCCGCACTGGGACTCAAGCCCTTGGCGCGCCTGGTCGGCTACGCGCATGCCGGCGTGGAACCGCTTTATATGGGCATCGGTCCCATTCCCGCCACCCGGCTCGTGCTCAAACGCACCGGGTTACGGATCGAGGAGATGGACGTCATCGAAGCGAATGAAGCCTTCGCGGCCCAGGCTTGCGCCGTGGCGCAGGCGCTTGGCTTCGATCCAGCCAAAGTCAACCCCAACGGCTCCGGCATCTCGCTCGGTCACCCCGTGGGCGCGACGGGCGCGCTGATTACAACCAAGGCGATTTACGAACTGCACCGGACTGGTGGCCGGTATGCGCTGGTCACCATGTGCATCGGCGGCGGCCAAGGCATCGCTGCCGTGTTCGAGCGTCTCTAGTCCCGCAAGCCCAGGAGCGGGAAGATGAGTATCATGGGACGCCATCGGCAGTCGCACCAATTATTCAAGAGGAAGCCAGCAATGTCACAAAATCCATCCTTTGCATGGTCGGACCGCTTCAAGGCCGGTTTCGCGCCCATGGACGACACCCACGTCGAATTTGTTGAAATCGTCGATGCGATGCTGAGCTCTTCCGACGAGACCTTCGCGCAGCAATTGGAACGGTTTCTCACGCATGCCGTCGCCCATTTCGACCTGGAGCGCGCATGGATGATGGCCACCGCCTTTCCCGCCACCGATTGCCACGTGGACGAACATGACGCCGTGCTCAAGTCGGTACGCGAAGCGCTCGGTCACCTGGCCGCTGGCGGTGCCGTGGCCATGTGCCGCCCCCTTGCGCACGAACTGGTTCGCTGGTTTCCGGGACATGCCGACTACATGGATGCATCGCTCGCGCAATGGATCGTGAAGCAACGCATGGGAGGCAAGCCGGTGGTTCTACGGCGCAATGTCAGTGGTGACGACTGAGCACAGCATGCCGCGCCACTTATTTTCTCGCCCCCTGCGGTTCATCGTCGCCAGGTTTCGGTATATGCAGCGGCTTCACTTTCACCCTGGTTACGCCTTCCCGCTTGAAATCCAGATCTTTCGCGGTTTGCGGTGAAACGTCGATGATGCGCCCGCTGACGTAAGGGCCGCGATCAGTGATCTCGACTACATCGCTTTTGCCGGTTTCCACGCTGGTCACCCTGGCCGTTGTACCGAGCGGCAAAGTCTTGCTCGCCGCGTGGTTGCTCTCGGGCCTCATCTTTTCGCCGTTGGCCATTTTTTTGCCGTAAAGCCCGCGGCTGTAAATGGACGCCTTCCCCATTCTCGTCTTGCCCGAGCGGTCAAGATGGGATTGATGGTCCTTCTTGGGCGAAGCCGCCTTGCTCTTGTGACGAGCAGGCACATCGGGCGCCGCCGCCGCAGGGCCAGCCTGCGCCGCGAGGAAGAATGACAGAAGCAGGCTTGACGGTAATTGAGTCGATGTCATGGCTACAGGCAGGATTCTCATGAGTGGCTCCGGTGGGGTGCGCTGTGATTAAGCTAAGCGCTTGCAGAAACGCCGTCGGTACGTTCGCGTACATTTCAGACATCTGCATCAGCGGTATTGCGAAGAAACGAAGACCGTCGGTGCGCGGGCTAACGGCGCCTCATCGCCCGGGTGCTACCAGCGCATGGTCGGAATAAAATCCGCAAACGCACGCAGCGGCGCCGGCAGATAGCGCCGGCCTGGGTAGTACAGCGAGGGACCGCTGAAGGCTGGCCACCAGCGCTCCAGCACCGGCTCCAGTTTGCCGCACTCCATGTAGGGCTTGAGCCAATCTTCAAACAGGTACACCAGGCCGCTGCCGGCCACCGCCGCATCCACCGCCAAGTCGGCGCCCGCGCCCAGGCTGACGATCAACGGACCGGCAGGTTTGATGACGACCTTCTTGCCTTTGTGCTCGAATTCCCAATCCGGCATGGCGCCGCTGGGAAAGCGTCCGCGCAGGCAGAGATGTTTCAGCAAGTCTTCCGGCCGCTTGGGCAGGCCGTGCAGTTGCAGATAGTCAGGCGACGCCGCCAGCGCAAAACGTTGCCGGCGCGGTCCAATCGGAATCGCGATCATATCCTGCTCCATGTGTTCTTCGTAGCGGACGCCGGCATCGCAGCCGGAGCGCAGCAGATCGACAAAGCTGTCGTCGACGATGATCTCCAGGCAGATGTCCGGATACGCGGCGATAAACGGCGGCAGGATGCGCGGCAGGATCAGTTTCGATACGCTGAGCGGCACGTTGAGTCGCAGCCTGCCGGCAGGACGGTCGCGAAAACCGTTCACCACATCCAGCGCGGATTCGACTGCGCCAAGCGCTGGCATCAGTTGCTCCAGCAAGCGCTGGCCGGCGTCCGTGGTGGCCACGCTGCGCGTGGTGCGGTTCAGCAGGCGCACGCCAAGGCCAGCTTCCAGCCGTCGCACCGCTTCGCTCAGTTGCGACGCGCTATTGCCCGTCATGCGCGCGGCGCCACGAAAGCCGCCGTGTTTGGCGACCGCGACGAAGGCGCCGATGTCCTGCAGATCGGCCATCAGTCATTGTCCTGTTTTCAGCACAAGTTGTGCCATTGTGCGGTATTGTCGCACAAAGCTTTCGCGCCTAGACTGTGCTCATCAACCATCCTTCAGGAAAACATGATGAACACATTCCAACTTGGCGATCTGGCTGTCAACCGCATGGGCTATGGCGCCATGCAGCTCACCGGCCCGCACGTTTTTGGCCCACCCAAGAACCGCGAGGAAGCGCTGGCAGTGCTGCGCGAGCTTGCTGCGCTGAGCATCAATCACATCGACACCAGCGATTTCTACGGCCCACATGTGACCAACCACCTGATCCGCGAAGCACTGCATCCGTACGCGGACGATCTGGCGATCGTCACCAAGATCGGCGCCTCACGCGGCGCCGACGCTGCGTGGCTGCCGGCCCAATCGCCGAAGGAGCTGGAAGCGGCAGTGCATGACAACCTGCGCAACCTCGGCCTGGAACGGCTGGATGTGGTGAACATGCGTTTCATGTTTGACGTCATGGGCCCGGCGGAAGGCGACATTGAAGCCCACATCACCGCACTGGCGGAACTGCAGCAACGCGGCCTGATACGCCACATTGGTGTGAGCAATGCGACCGCGCAGCAAGTGAAGCAGGCGCGCGGCATCGCCCGGATTGTCTGTGTACAGAATCAATACAACCTGGTCCACCGCCACGACGACGCATTGATCGACGAGCTGGCAAAAGACGGTATCGCCTACGTGCCGTTCTTCCCACTGGGTGGCTTCTCGCCGCTGCAATCGTCCATCCTGTCCGACGTCGCCGCGCAACTGGACGCTACGCCGATGCAGACAGCGCTGGCCTGGCTGCTGCAACGTTCGCCGAATATCCTGCTGATTCCCGGCACCTCATCCGTCGCCCACCTGCGTCAAAATGCCGCTGCTGCCGATCTGGTACTGCCGCCGGAAGCCGTCCAGAAGCTGGATGGCATCATCACGTCGGCATAACAGACGTGGACGTCGCGGTTGCGAAGCGCGAACTGGCGCGTGACGGGAGCCTCGCCGAAAGAGTGAGGCGCGCCCGTGCTCAACTTGATGCAACAAGGCCCTATATCATCCAGCCGACCCGCTCGCCATCAATAATGGCATGGTCGATCTGACGCGGAGCAACGCAGTCGCCAATGGCATACAGCGAAAATTCCGCACCAGGTCCACCGGTCTGCGGCGCGGCATTTCTCCACGCAATTTGCGCTCCTTCCAATGCGCGGTACAAGGTATTTTCGACACGGTTACCCAGCGCCAGCACCACTGAATCGACACCGTCGATCTGCCATTGCAAACCGCTGAAACGATCCCGGCACAACACGCTGCCCATGGCGATTTGCACGGCAACGGTATGCGGACTAACTTTGATTTGTCCCTTTGCCAACCTGCGATAGAGATCGGGAACGTGCTGGATCGGCAGTTGCGAACCTGCGTGTAAATGCGGCGAAACCAGATGTACCGTCCGGCCGTTGGCGGCGAGATGTTCGGCCACGGCGATCCCGGCAAAGTGCGGATCCTCTTCCAGCACGACCACGTTACCGCCAATCCGGTCCAGGTGGGAAAACACGTCCCATACAGTTGCGACATGGTCGGCGTCGACCCCTGCAAGACTTTCCGCGGGCGCCCGGAAACTCGAATAGGCATGGCGATCCGGCATCGAACCGGTGGCCACCACGATCGCATCGAAATCCATCGCCAGCAACATCGCCGCATCGACGGGGGTGTCCAGCAACACTTGCGCGCCACTCTTGCGCAACATATGCTCTTGCCACCTTGTCACCTCTTGAAAACCGCGCCGCGAAGCGACCGTCGCCGTCATCAGATTCTGCCCGCCCAGCCGGCCTGTTTTTTCAAACAAGGTCACACTGTGACCGCGCTCGACTGCGATCCGGGCCGCTGCCATGCCCGCCGGGCCGCCTCCCACCACGGCCACCACGCGCGCCTTCGCCGCCGGGCGCATGGTACCGATGCCTAACTGCGCCTCCCTGCCGACTGCAACGTTATGCACGCAAGCGACCCCGCGCCCGCGATCGAGTCCCATCAGGCAAGCCTGGTTGGAATAGGTGCAACGGCGCACATCCGCGCTACGCCCCATGCGTACCTTGTTTGGCAGCTCCGGATCGGAAATGAGCGCCCGGGCCATACCGACCATGTCGGCCTGCCCCGACGCCAGGATCGCTTCGGCTTGCTCCGCCGAAGCGATTTTCGAGACGACACAGGTGAGCATGCCAGGTACCGCGGCGCGCACCTGCGCTGCCCTGCCGGCAAACTGTGCATCGGGCGCGCTGATGTCACCGATCCATGCGGGGTAGAGGCTGGCGGTCATGCCGCTCAAGTTGAGATAGTCCACCATGCCGCTTGCCTGCAAGCGCGACGCGATGCGCTGCGCCATCCCGGTATCGACGCCATTGCTTTCATAGTCGTCGGTATTGATTCGCACCCCAAGCACGAAACCGGCACCGGTGCGACGCCGGATCGCCGCGATCACCTGGAGCAGGAAACGCATGCGATTGTCGAGATCGCCGCCATAAGCGTCCATGCGGCGGTTGGCGTTAGGCGACAGGAACTCGCTCAGCAAATACCCTTGGGCCGCGAACACCTCGACGCCGTCTGCGCCGGCCGCCTCCATAGTTACCGCCGCATCGGCGAAGGTGTCGACATATTCGGCGATCTCCGCGACTGTCATTTCCTTGGGAATTTCATTGATCTTGGGACAGGGCAACGGCGATGGGGCCATCAGCGGAATCCCGAAATTCGTGACGCCGGGCGAATACAGCTGGCGACCGCTGGCGTTCAGTTGCGAAATAAATTTGCTGCCCTGCGCATGCACACCCGCGATCAGCTTGCGGTACGCTGGAAGCAGGGCCTCGTCATTCGCAATGTCGAGATTGCCCAACGGCGTTGTGCTGAGATTCCCGTCCCACGATGCCAGCGTACGCCAGGACGGCGGCACCAGGAAATTGCTCATCACGATCAGACCTGCGCCCCCCTTGGCCCGTTCGATGTGGTAATCGATCACCCGCTCGATACTACTGCCGTAACCGCCGGCGAACACCACGCCATGTGGCGCCATTACGATCCGGTTCGGCACCGTCATCGATCCTATGGTCAGCGGCGAAAACAGGTGTGGAAATGACATATGTTCTCCATTCAATGCGAAGGCTTGCCTCGAATCGCGCACCTGGTGCGCTCAAATGCCCAGGTAGGCACGCTGAACCTCGTCATTGCGCGCCAGCTCCGACGCGTCGCCATGGGTGACGATCCGCCCATCCTCCAGTACATACGCATAGTCGGCGACCGCCAGCGCGATCTCGGCGTTTTGTTCAACGAGGATGACATCGACCCCTGAATCGCGAACCGTCCCGATAACGGCGGAGATCGTATCGACCACTGCGGGCGCCAGGCCGATGGTCGGTTCATCGAGCAAGAGTATGCGCGGTGCACTCATCAATGCACGTGCCACCGCCACCATTTGCTGTTGGCCGCCGCTCAGTGTGCCGGCCACCGTTTCCAGCCGATTGCGCAGATCCGGAAAATACGACAAGGTCTTTTCAAAATTGCGCGCGATTGCCATGGTATCGCTGAGGCAATATGCGCCAAGCGCCATGTTCTCGCGCACCGTCATCGCACCAAACAGGCGCCTTCCTTCCGGCACCAGCGACAGGCCGCGCGGCACCAGTTGATCGGCGCTGACGCCAGCCACCGGTTCGCCGAAGAGCTTGATCGATCCCGACGTCGGACGCAGCAAGCCTGCGATCGCCTTGATCATCGTGGATTTTCCTGCGCCGTTGGCGCCGATGATGGTCACGATCTGTCCCTTGCTCAAGGTCAGGCTGACGTCGTGCAAGGCCGGCACGGCCCCGTACCCGACATGCAAATTGTTCAATTCGATCGAGTAGGTGTCAGCTTTCATCGCGCTTCCCCAGGTATGCCGCCACCACCTTGTCGTTGCGCCGGATCTCCAGCGGCGTTCCGGTCGCGAGCAACTGACCGTGATGCAGGACCACGATACGATCACATATTTTCATGACAGCCTTCATGTTATGTTCAACCAGCAAGATGGTGGAACCGAAGTCGCGCCGGATTTGTTCGAACACGCCGAGCGTCGCCATGACCTCGGTCTGGTTTAAGCCCGTCAGCGGCTCGTCCAGGCAAAGCAGGCGCGGCCGAGGTGCAAATGCGATGCCGATGCTGACGAGGCGTTGGATTCCGTGAGGTAAAGTACCTGCAGTCTCGTCCATATAAGGACGCAAGCCCAGCAGGTCGGCAGTTTCATCCACCCGCAATTCGCGCTCCCTGCGCCCCGCGCGCGGCAAGGCGCCGATCGCGCCGACCAGGATATTGTCGCGAACGCTCATGCTGCGCATCAGACTGCCGTGCTGGAAGGTGCGGACCAGTCCGGCGCGGCTCATGTGCAAGGCAGACTTCCCGGTGACATCGATGCCGTCAAAATACAGCCTGCCGGCCGACGGCTTAAAAAATCCGCTGATCAGGTTGAAGGTCGTGCTCTTGCCGGCGCCGTTCGGACCGATCAAACCGAGAATTTCATTGTGGCGAATTTCCATGCTCAAGTCCGACACGGCAACGAGACCTCCGAATCGGCGCGTCAGATTGGTGACGCGCGCCAGCACGGCAGGTGCTGGCGCAGCGTCGCCGGGCGAGGACAACGCAGCGACGTGATTAACCATTGCTCAATCCCTCCTTGCCCGCCACCTTGGCCATGGCCATGGGAGCCGCCCGCGGCTTGCCACCCGCGCCACCCCGGCCTTGCGTCATGACCTTGCGCATCCAGGCCGCGATACCGGCCAAACCGTTCGGCAGCAGCAGGACAGACATCACGATGGCGGCGCCATAAAACACATGCTCTCCCGCCCCCATGCCGATCGCCACGCTGCCCAGCGCCACGAGCAGGATCGCCCCCAACACCGGCCCGAACGGGCTGTGTTCGCCACCGACCTTCAGGTAGGCAAGCGCAAACGTCGACATCAAAAAGCCGAAATCCCCCGGACTGATCACATTGTTGGTAAATCCGTGCAGCGCTCCGCCGATCCCGGCAGCGAACGAGGCGATGCAAAAGCAGGCGACCTTGACCATGTGTACATTGATACCGACCGATAACACCGCGTTGTCGTTGTCGCGGATGGCAGTGAGCACCTTGCCGAAATGCGAGCGCTCGATGAGATACAGCAGCACGATCAACACGCTGCACACGCCGATGGCAAAGGTCGGAAAAAAGCGGCCGAACGCCATCGGCGGGAAGATCCCGACCATGCCCGAGTTGCCACCCAGCCAGTCCGACCTGGTGTACAAGATGCGCATGACCTCGGTGAACGCGAAACCGATCAAGAGGAAATACGGTCCCTTGGTTTTCAGGGTGACATAGCCGAACACCAGGCTGACCAGCAAGGCCACCAGGCCGCCGCTCAGCAGCGCGAGTGGAAACGGCAGGTTGAACATGGTCAGCGCACTACCCGCACCATATGCCCCGAGACCGTAAAACGCGGCAATGGCAAAGTTGAGTTCTCCAATTAAGGTCACGAATCGCAGGCTGGCGGCGCTGAGCGCGGCCAGTGCCATCCAGGTGGCCAGGTTGGCAGCATATGCGTCCGTGAGCAGCAGGCTGGCCGCACTCAGCAGCGCCAGCATGGCGGTCAGCCTCGCCAGTTGACCATGAATATTTTTGGACATCGAATTTATCCCTTTCCAAGTAATCCGTGCGGCTTGACCAGCAGCACGAGCATGACCAGCGTAAAAATCGCCAGGTTGGCAATCGACGGGTCGAAATAGAAGCCGCCGACACTTTCGATCAGCGCGATAAACAAGCTTCCTATGATTGCGCCGGGAATGCTGCCCAGCCCCCCGATGATCACGGCGATAAACCCCTTGATCAAATAGTCGGCCCCCAAGACGGGAGAAATAACCGAGATCGGCGCCAGCAAGGCCCCTGCCACCGCCCCCAGCAAGGTGGCAAGCGCAAATCCCTGGAAGGCGACGCGCTTGTAGGGAATCCCCTGCAGCATCGCCGCCTCATGGTCGATCGACACGGCGCGCATCGCTTTGCCGAACTGGGTGACCATCAGTATCCAATAGAGCACGGCCGTCGCCGTCATTGCCACCAGTGCGAGCAGCAGGCGCTGCGACGTCAGCGTTACACCAAGCAAGGTGACGTTACCGGCGATGAATGGCGGCACGGTACGTACCGCGCCCCCGAAATAATGCAGGAACGCGCCTTCCAATAGCAGCACCAGCCCGGTCGAGAGAATGAAGGAACCGCTCAGGTCGCGCTGAAAGAAACGGAACCCGAACTGGTAAGTCAGCATCCCCAGCGATACCGCTGCCCCGACCGCGATCACGACCGCGACCAGATAGGCCGGCAGCAAGGCCCAGCCTTGCAGCGCCAGCCACGGCACCAGCGCCGAGACCAGCAGCGCGGCAAGTGTGAAAAACTGGCCATGCGCAAAATTAACGATTTTCATGACGCCGAATATCAGCGTCAATCCGAGTGAGAACAGGATATAGATCGATCCTATTTGTAGTGCCGTGATCAGCAATTGCAATACTGTCTGCATGAATGTCTCCGTGCTGCGCCTATACCGTCAGGCTGTCTCTTCTGTTGGCTTGCGTGGATTACTTTTTTTGCTTCATTTCTTCCGGTTCAATGCGCTTTACCTCGATCAGCTTGCCGCCCTTGATCTGCGTAACGATCACCGGAATCAGGATCTGCTGGGCGGAGCCATAGGTATCCTTGCGCCCGAAGCCGCTGGTGCCGTAGAACGATTCGAACTTCACCCTGGGCAGCGCGGCGGCAACCACTTTGGGATCGATGCTCTGCGACAGTTCCATCGCGGCCTTGAGCGCCTTGACCGAATCGTAAAAGGCGATCTGCACCGAATTCAAGTTCTCGCCGATCGCCGCATGGCCACCCTCATTCAACTTGCGCTGTTTCGGCGTCGACAGCGCGCTGTCGAACACCACGGCCGCCCCCATATAGGTGTCTTCGACCGCGGCGCCACCGGTGGCGACGATGCCTTCAGCGCCGGTACCGACTTCGACCACGCGCACGCCCTTCCAACCGATCACTTGCAACTCCTTGAAGACGATGCCGCTATCGGCAGGCGGGGTGGCGCCCAGGTCAACCAGGTCGGCTTTGGTCGCCGCCATTTTCGATGCAATCGGCTGAAACTCGGTCGTGCCCCGGTCATACCAATCGCTCGACACCACCTTGACGCCGACCGCCGACCAGGCAGCGCGGGCGATCATTTCAGTCTCCTGACCAGTCGCGTCGTTTGGATTGAGCAAGGCGACCGACTTGACGGCCGGATGGGCTTCCTTGACGTAGCGCGTCAGCGCATACGCGATTTCATTGGGGGTGTTCATGATGGTAAAAGTCAAAGGAAACTTCGGTCCCTTGATGCTGCGTCCCCATGCCGTTGTGAAATGCAAGGCGCCTTCACGTTCGGACAGCGATTGCAACGCTTTCACTGGCGCGGTGCCAAGACTGCCGCCAATGAACTTGATGCCTTCCCGGTTCAGCAAGGTCTGCGCGACCTTGGTGCCTTCCGCAGCGTTGTATTTATTGTCGAAGGCGACGCATTTGTAGTTGTAGACCTTGCCGCCGACCTTGACCCCGCCTTCCTCGGCGATTTCCCTGGCGGCCGCGTTGCATAGCCATTCGCTACCTTTGCCCCAGTTTGCCGCGGCGCCGGACAGGGGAATCGACAGCCCCAGCTTGATGATGTCGTCAGCGCAGGCCAGACTGGCGCTGCCGGCCAGCAGGATAGCGACGGCAGAGCCGGCCACCATCCTTGAAATACTGTGTATCTTGAACATGTTGATCTCCAAATTTTTTCAGGGTTGTCGATTGCCCGACGAGCACATTCGATACGTCGGTGCCGCTTCCGGCGGTTCGCCATCGACGCATGGTCCGTATCTGTACGCATTACACGCGCTGGCAATTGAACGGTCAACGCAATGCCGGATAAGCTTCCGTACAGTGGAATACAGGCACGGATCGGCGCGCCGATGCGCGGCCACGGAGTCGTGCCGGCGACGCAAGCGAACGTGATCGTCCCGGGGACGATCACGTTCGCTAAAACAATGAATCAGATGAGGATGCTGTCGATGCGGCTCATGGCCGACGCGAGGGCGTCGGCGGTCTGCATCAGCTGGGGGACCAGGACATTGTGGATATGATCGTCCGATGGCGCAGGCAGAATGGCGCCACAGTTGAGCGCCATCGGGATCGCAGGATTGCCCAGATAGGCTGGCACGCTGATGCCGTACGAATCACGCTGAAACTCGCCCATCGCGACGCAATAGCCATATTTGTCGAGATGGTCGAAAGCCTGCTCGATGCGCATCATCGAATGCGCTGCCTGCTTCTTGTCGGGGCGCTGACGAATGTTTTCCAGCAAGCGCTCGCGCTCTTGCGGCGGCAGTGCCCAGAGATAGGCGCGGCCGATCGACGTCAGTTCGATCGGCATGCGGCTGCCGACCCCCATGCGCAAGGTCGCGATGTGACGTCCCTTGCAATATTCGAGGTACAGCGTATCCATGCCGTCGCCGGTTGCCAGCGCCACCGACATGTCGAGTTCATCGGCAAACGCCTGCATGATCGGCCGCGCCAGCAGCTTGACCGGATTGTTGGCGCGGTAGTTATGGCCCAGCGTGAGACCGCGCAAGCCGATCTGGAAACGCAGGCAGTCGGACGCGCGATCAAGGTAACCCAGCGCAACCAGCGTATTGGTGATGCGTGACACCGACGCCTTGGAAAAACCGGTGCGGCGGACCAGCTCGGCATTGCCCACCGGTCCCGTATAACCGTCAAAGGCCTTCAGCAAGGTCAAGGCACGCTCGAGCGTGTGGGTACCGCGCGCGGCATGTCTCTCAGCCATGCCGGCCGGGACCATCGTGTCGGCCGCTTCGCTGACCAGGCACGGAATGGGTATATCTTCTTTCAATGCGTTCTCCCGTCCGGTCAGCCTGTAAGCAGACTCGCATGGGCTTGCAAGGTCGCCACGAGTTCCGTCAGCTTGGGCCCGATCTGTTCCCGCAGCTTTTCCCGAGTCACGAATTTGGCCGGCCCCGCGCAACCGATCGCCATCGGCGGGCGTTCCGGGATGTTCAACGGTGCCGCGGCGACAATGATCTCGCTCCCCCAATCCGATACGCAATAACCTTTTTGCGTCACCTGCGTCACCGCATCCGCCACGTGCGAGCGGAGAGAGATACGATATTCCTGTTCATAACGCAATCGTATGTGATCAAGTAAATAACTGCGTTCCGCGTCCGGCAGGCCGCTCAACAATGCCAAGCCGAACGGGCTGGAGGCGATCGGGAAACGCGCGCCGGGATTCAGGCCCAGGGTCATCACGGCAGTGGCGCTGTGGCAGTTTTCGACGAGCGAAATATCGAGGCTGTCGCGCCCGGCAAGCGAGACAAACATGCCGCATTCGTCCGCCAGCTTTTGCATCAGCGGCCTGGCGATGGCGGCGATATCCGAATTGTCCATCGTGACATAACCGAGGGCCAGCACGGCAGCGGCAAGACGATATTTTCTGAGACCCGGGGAGTGATGGAGAAAACCTTCCTCCGTGAGCGTCTGCGTCAGCCGCGTCACGGTCGGCTTGGGAATGCCGGTGCGGGCAGCGATTTCCTGATTTCCCAGCCACGGATCCGCCGGGCCAAACGCCGCCAGGATGGCCAGACCGCGCTCGATGGGGGCGATGATATTGCCATCCTCGATCGGCACCGCGCGGGCGGCAATGCTGTTGGGAGCGCGCACCACGACCCGGATGCCGGGCCCTTGCGGCTGACCGCCACCGCGCAGTCGCTGCGGTTTGCGGATACGATCCTTGCCCGCCGGCGCGCCGCCCGTCAGACCGCCGGCGTGCCTGTTACTGTGTTTTACGGTTAGCAGCATGACTCGCTCTCGAGATGAATCCGGTCCGGAATGGAAGGCCGTCTCATTGTCGCCGAGGCGTCCGCTTGAACAATGCGCCGCGATCGCGGCGACGGCAACCGCTTGATCACGCCTGTTCCGTACTTTGGTTTTGCCGTTGTCTCAGTATAAACAGAATCGGCTGGACTGCGCGGGCAGGCAAGAATATCGCGCCACTCCGCACAGACTCGCCGCGCCGCCTAGATCACGCCGGAATGACGCAATGCGGCAATGGCCTCGAAGTCATAACCTGCTTCGGCCAGGATCGCCTCGGTGTGTTCCCCCGCCACCGGTGCCCGGAAACGGATTTCCGGCGGCGTGCGCGACAGATTGACGGGCGACGCCACCAGCGTAATGGGACGCGCCATGCCCGGATAAGCCATCTGCTGGAACAGGCCGCGCTCGTGCAAGGCGACATCGGCCAGCGCCTGCGTCGGCGAATGCACCGGCCCGGCGGGAATTTTGGCCGATTCCAGCGTCGCCAGGGATTCGGCGGTTTTGCGCGTCGAACACCACTCGCTCATCACCTCGCTCAGGATTTCGCCGTTCGCACCACGTTCAAGGTCATTCACGAAGCGCGGATCGTCAAGCAACTCCGGCCGTCCGACCATGTGCGCCCAGCGCTTGAACAGCGGCTGGCCAATCACCTGCGCGATGATCCAGCCGTCGCTGGTACGAAAGATGTCCGACGGCCCGGCGATCGGACTGCGGTTGCCGGTGGCGCGCCGCCCGATCTTCAGCGCATCCTCTTCTACCAGGCTGCCGCTGGCGACATTCAGGGCCGTGCGCAGCAGCGAACCATCGACCAGTTGCCCGCGGCCGCTGGTATTGCGCTCGAAGAGCGCGGCGAAGGTGCCCATGGCGCAGGCCAGCGCCGTCGAGAAATCGACAAACGGCACCATTGCCTTGGCGGGATGACCGTCCGTGCCCGACAGGTAGACCGCGCCGCTCATGGCTTGCGCCACGCCGTCGAAACCAACCCGGTGGGCGTCGCTTTCCAATTCGCCGAAGGCCGATGCCGCGACCACGATGAGGCGCGGGTCAATCTCGCTGAGGGTGGCGTAATCGAGTCCCAGTTTCTTGAGCGTCTGATGTGGCATGTTAACGACGACGATGTCGGCCGTGCGCACCAGGCGGCGCACCACTTCGCGCCCCTGTTCGCTGTCGATATCGAGTGCAATCGAACGCTTGTTGCGGTTAACCTGCAGGAAATACGCGCCCTCGCCGCTCTCGCTGACAGGCATGACGAAGCGGTCTTCGCTGCCGCCCAGCTTGTCGATGCGAATGACGTCGGCGCCGAAATCGCCCAGCATTGCCGCGCAGAACGGTCCAGCGATATAGCGCCCGAAATCGAGCACGCGCAGATCCTTGAAAACGGATGACATAGTGAATTGACCTTTTTAGCCTATCGCGCGGTTCGAAGTGATGCCGCCATCGATGGTGATGATCGTGCCCGACGTGTAGCTCGAGCGCGCCGAGGCGAGGAATACGAACATGTCCGCGATCTCGCACACATGGGCGGCCCGCCCCAGCGGATAGCCGGCCAGCAGTTCCTCGTAGCGTCCGGCGTCGCCCAGACGGGCGCCGGCGCGTTTTTTCAGCATCGAGCGGATCCGGTCGGTATCGACCGGTCCGGGATTGACACCCACCACGCGGATGCCATCCTGCAAGCTCTTGCCGCCCAGCGCGCGGGTAAATGCCATCAGGGCGGCGTTGCCGGTGGTTCCGGCGACATAGTTGAAATCGAAATTCTCGCCGCCGTTGCCGATGTTGTTCAGGATGACGCCGGCGCCACGCTGCTTCATGCGCGCATAGATCGCACGCGTCAGATTGACATAGCCGAACACCTTCAATTCCCAGCCGGCGCGCCATTTCTCCTCGTCGATGTCCCACAGGTCACCGCCGGCAATCGCACCGGCGTTGTTGACCAGCACATCCGCGTCACCGGCAAAACCGACGATGCGATCGACCGCACCGGCAGTCGTCATGTCCAACGCCAGCACGTGGACCGCGACGCCGTAGCGCGCGACCAGGCCGGCGGCGACCTGCTCGAGTTTGTCCGCGGAGCGCGCGGTCAGGTACAGCGTGCAGCCTTCGGCCGCGAAAGCTTGCGCCAATCCTTCGCCTATGCCCTGCGAAGCACCGGTTATCAAGACTTTCTTGTTATTCAATGCAAGATCCATATGCCCTCCTCAGGCGGTTGCAGTTACAGTTGCCGCCGCCGGCGCAGCACGGCTGATGTCATCGAGCGCGGACGGGTTGTCGAGCGCCGACAGGTCGCCCAGCGGCTGCGCCGTGTAGACCGCGCGAATCAGGCGCCGCATCACCTTCGAGCTGCGCGTCTTGGGGAACTGCTGCACGATATGGACACTGGCGGGACGAAAAGGCTTGCCCAGCCTTTGTTCGACCTGGCGCGCCGCCGCTTCCGTCAATTGCAGCGCATCGCCTTGCCAGCGCGGCGCCGGAATCAGGAACACCACCAGCTTCTGGCCCTTGACCGGATCGTTGACACCGATCGCGGCCGCTTCGCCGACGTCGGGCAGCTCCATCAACACTTCCTCCACTTCCGCCGGGCCGAGACGCTTGCCGGCCACCTTGATGGTGTCGTCGGAACGCCCCAACAGCTGGAAGGTGTTGGTCCCGGTCCGTACTACCAGGTCGCCGTGGATCCACATGCCCGGCACGGTCTCCCAGTAGCTTTCGAGATAGCGCTGGTCATCGTTCCAGAACGACGCTGCCATGCCGACGAAAGGCTTCAGGATCGCCAGCTCGCCGATCTGGCCGTTCACCGGGCACCCGGCCTGATCGACCACGTCCGCCTCGACGCCCGGCGAGCAGGTATTGAATGCGCCGGCCATGATCGGCTTCACGATGATGTTGGCCAGCAGCGCGCCGGAAACTTCGGTGCCGCCCGTGTAGTTAATCACCGGGCAATGCCCAAACGCGTTCTGGTACCAGGTGAAATGTTCGGGGTCGATGCTTTCACCGGCGGTGATCAGGATCTTCAGCGAGGACCGGTCGCCGGCCAGCGACAGCTCCGGATGGGCGGCCAGGCCCCTGATCAAGGTCGGCGCCGAGCCGAAGTGGGTCACGCCGTGACGCTCGATCAGGCGCGACATGCGCGACCAGTCGGGAAAATCCGGCGCGCCGCTGTAGCACACCAGAGTCGCGCCGCGCAGCAACGCGCTCGACATCACCAGGATACCGGCGATCCAGCCCATGTCGGCCGGGAAGCACAGGACGTCTCCCGGATTGATATTGAAATGCAGGGCGCTGTCGTGCGCCACCTTCAGCGGGAAACCGCCGTGCGTGTGCACCGGGCCTTTCGGCTTGCCGGTAGTGCCCGAGGTATATACGACCATGAAGGGGTCATTGGCGTTCATGCGGGCCGCCGCCAATACCGGCAGGCTGGCGTCTTCGATACTGTCCCAGTCGGTAAACCCGGCTTCGAGCGTCTCGTCGGCCGCCTTCTTCCATATGACCTTTTCCAGCAGCGGCAACCTGCCTTGCACTTCCTGCACCAGTGCGAGTATCTTGATGTGCCTGCCGCGCCGGGAAAACCCGGAGGTCGCGAGCAGCATGCGCGCCGAGCACGACGCCAGGCGCGAGACGATCGCATCGGCACCGAAGCCCGAGAACAAGGGCACCACGATGGCCCCGAGATAAGCTAGCGCCATGAACGAGATGCTGGCTTCGATGCCGTTTTCCATCAACAAGCCGACGCGGTCGCCGCGCCCGATACCCTGCCGCGCCATGCCGGAGGCAAAGCATGCCACCCGCGACTTCAATTGCTGAAACGTGAGGCGTTGCAAACTGCCGTCTTCCGCCTCGGCGACAATCGCGGTCTGGTCGGCGCGGCGCGGATCGTCGGCCCATGCCAGGACAGTGTCGACCCAATTCAATTCCCCGCCGACGAACCAGCGCGGAAATGCCGGCGACCGGCTGACATCGACATATTCGGTGTAGTCGCGTTGCCATTTGATCTGGCAAAAATCGACGACCGTGCGCCAGTATGCAGCCGGCTGCTCGATCGAATGCCGGTAGAACGCATCGTAATCATCGATACCCATTTGTTGCATCAGCCGGCTTACATTGGCGCCGGCGACATCGTCGGGCTGCGGCTGCCAGACACTGGAATGCCCCATGTCGTTTTCACTCATCTTCGCTCTCCTGATTATTTTCAATACGCAAGCTCAGAATGCGGCAGCCCGGAGCAACCGTCAATCGCGGCCTCCATGGTGTTCCGTACAATGGGCCCTCAAGTCGCTCGCCCATAATGTACGGAACGCTTTTCTGGCGCGGGTTGACGCAGGCAGGCAGCTTGGGCATGCTGGGTTGACAACCCATCACCTGAGAGGAAATCCATGTCACCGATCTACGAAAAATATACGCGGCTGCTGATCGAGATGCCGGAACCCAACATTTTAAAAGTAACGATGAACCGGCCCGAAAAGCTCAATGCCGCAGATACCGTGATGCATCGCGAACTTGTTTCGATCTGGAACGACATTGATTCCGATCCAGCCGTGTCGGCGGTGATTTTCACCGGCGCCGGCAAGGCTTTTTCCGCCGGGGGCGATCTCGACATGGTGCGGCAGGCCATCGACGACGTCGGCGCCCGCATGACGGTCTGGAAGGAAGCGCGCGACCTGGTCTACAACCTGATCAACTGTTCGAAACCGATTGTCAGCGCGATCCGCGGACCGGCAGTGGGCGCAGGCCTGGTCGCTGGCATCCTGGCCGATATTTCGATCGCCAGCCGCAATGCCAAGATCATCGATGGCCACACTCGCCTCGGCGTGGCCGCTGGCGACCACGCCGCCATCATCTGGCCATTGCTGTGCGGGATGGCAAAAGCGAAATACTATCTGTTGCTGTGCGAGCCGCTGTCGGGTGAAGAGGCCGAGCGCATCGGCTTGATATCGAAGGTCGTGGAGGATGCCGAACTGGACGAAACCGCACTGTCGGTTGCCCGCAAGCTCGCCAGCGGCGCGCCGTCAGCGATCCGCTGGACCAAGTATGCCCTGAACAACTGGCTGCGTACGGCTGGTCCGACCTTCGACGCATCGCTGGCCTTCGAAATGCTCGGCTTTGCCGGTCCCGAGATCAAGGAGGGACTGGCGTCCCACCTGGAAAAGCGCGAACCCCAGTTCTCGCGCGATTCATTGATCTAAGAATTGTCCAGTGCCGCAACCAGTTGCGGCACGATGTCAAACAGGTCGCCGACGATGCCGTAGTCGGCAACGGAGAAGATCGGCGCTTCCGGATCCTTGTTGATGGCGACGATGGTTTTAGAGTCCTTCATGCCGGCCAAGTGCTGGATCGCGCCGGAAATGCCGACCGCGAAGTACAGCGATGGCGCCACGATCTTGCCGGTCTGGCCGACCTGCCAGTCGTTCGGCACGTAGCCCGCGTCGACGGCGGCGCGCGATGCGCCCATCGCCGCTTTCAACTTGTCGGCCAGCGGTTCGAGGATCTTGAACGCTTCGCCGGAACCCATGCCGCGGCCGCCGGAAACGATCACCTTGGCGGCGGTCAGTTCAGGACGGTCCGACTTGGCCAGTTCGCGGCCAACGAACACCGACTTGCCGGAGTCGCCGACGGCGGCCACGGTTTCGACGGCAGCCGAACCGCCGGTCGAGGCGGCGGAATCAAAACCGGTGGTGCGCACGGTGATGACCTTGACCTTGTCCGACGATTGCACGGTGGCGATCGCGTTGCCGGCGTAGATCGGGCGCTCGAAGGTATCGGGCGAATCGACCTTGGTGATTTCCGAGATCTGCGCCACGTCCAGCCTGGCGGCCACGCGCGGCAGGATGTTCTTGCCATAGGCGGTGGCCGGGGCCAGGATGTGCGAGTAGGATTCCCCGCTTGCGGCGGCCAGCGTCAGCACCTGCTCGGCGATGTTTTCTGCCAGGCCGTCGGCGAAGTGCGCAGCGTCGGCCACCAGTACCTTGGTAACGCCGGCGATGCTCGCAGCCTGCCCGGCGGCGGCGCCGGCATTGCTGCCTGCGACCAGCACGTGGACTTCCCCGCCGCACTGTGCCGCAGCGGTAACGGTGTGATGGGTGCTGCCTTTCAGGCTGGCGTTGTCGTGTTCAGCGATGACTAGCGTAGTCATGTCGTTCCTTCCATTTGTTCAATTGATTTATCGGGTCGTATGACCGTGGCGTCGTGATCCCACCCCAGTTGTCGCCGGATCTGCTCACAGTTCGGCAAAGGCTGTCCGGCCTGTCTGCGTTCCGCCAGCCATGCCCTGACCTGTTCCTTGGTGGGACGATTCGTGCAATCCATGGGGTGCTCCGTTGCGTGCGAGTGGTATTTAAATTAAATGACCTTGGCGGTGTTGCGCAGTTTGTCGACCAGGGTCGCCACGTCCGGCACCTTGATGCCAGCCGAACGCTTGGCAGGCTCGACCACTTTGAGGGTCTTCAGGCGCGGGGTCACGTCGACGCCCAGGTCTTCCGGCTTGACGGTCTCGAGCGGCTTTCTCTTTGCCTTCATGATGTTCGGCAAGGTCACATAGCGCGGCTCGTTCAGGCGCAGGTCGGTGGTGATGATGGCCGGCAGCCTCAAAGACAGGGTTTCCAGGCCGCCGTCGACTTCGCGGGTGACTGTGGCCTTGCCGTCTTCCAGCACGACTTTCGAGGCGAAGGTGGCTTGTGGCCAACCCAGCAGGGCAGCCAGCATCTGGCCGGTCTGGTTCGAATCGTCGTCGATGGCCTGTTTGCCCAGGATGATCAGTTGCGGCTGTTCCTTGTCGGCCAGCGCCTTGAGCAGCTTGGCCACGGCCAGCGGTTCCAGCTCGACCTCGGTTTCCACCAGGATGCCGCGGTCGGCGCCGATCGCCATGCCGGTGCGCAGGGTTTCCTGGCACTGGGTCACGCCGCACGAGACGGCAACCACTTCGGTGACTTTGCCGGCTTCTTTCAGGCGCATCGCTTCTTCGAGCGCGATCTCGTCGAACGGGTTCATCGACATTTTGACATTGGCGATATCGACGCCAGTGCCGTCGGATTTGACGCGCACTTTGACGTTGTAGTCGATCACGCGTTTGACGGGTACCAAGACCTTCATGGGTTTCCTTACTTGAAATTAAAATCAATCAATGACAGCTCGATCGTATAGAGCCCAACCGTCCATCGCGACGTCGCCAACGTTATCGCTGGACCACAAGCCAACACGTCCATCCGGCCCGCGCGTGCCTGTTTGAAAATCAGCTGCATCGACGCTGCCGTGCACTCGCATGCACTATCCCAATCAGGCGGCCAGCCTGTCAACCCGCGACAGCACAACGTTTCTTCTGCCGGAATTGGGCATGCCTGCGCGCTTCCCGCGGAGGCTGGAAATCCGGAGTACGGAACACTATCCAGGCGCGGATTGACCCTGCCCATGATCTCTACCATTGTTCAAAAAAGCAGGACCAATCAAGCGACAGAATCGGCCCGGCATCGTGCTGGCGATTCCCCAAAAAACAGGATAAATAAATGTTACATGCCCCCGACCAGTATCAGAATTTGCGCGATGCAGTGCGCGGCCTGTGTGCCGAGTTTCCCGCATCGTATTTTCGCGAAATAGACGAGCAGCGTGGCTATCCGGAACAGTTTGTCGACGCGCTGGCCAATGCCGGCTGGCTGGCGGCGTTGATTCCGGAAGAGTACGGCGGCTCAGGACTGGGCTTGGCCGAAGCCTCGGTGATCATGGAAGAAATCAACCGCTCCGGAGGCAACTCCGGCGCCTGTCACGGCCAGATGTACAACATGGGAACGCTGCTGCGGCACGGTTCGACGGCACAAAAGCAGAAATACCTTCCAGACATCGCGAGCGGCAAGCTGCGGCTGCAATCGATGGCCGTCACCGAGCCGACGACAGGGACCGATACCACCAAAATCAAGACCACCGCCGTCAGGAAAGGCGACAAGTATGTCGTCAACGGCCAGAAAGTGTGGATATCGCGCGTCCAGCATTCCGACCTGATGATCCTGCTGGCACGCACCACGCCACTGGCGCAGGTCACGAAAAAATCGGAAGGCATGTCCTTGTTCATCGTCGACCTGCGCACCGCGGTCGGCAAGGGATTGACGGTCAAGCCGATCCTGAACATGGTCAATCACGAGACCAACGAGCTGTTCTTCGACAACCTCGAAGTGCCGGCGGAAAATCTGATCGGCGAGGAAGGCCAGGGATTCAAGTACGTCCTGACCGGTTTGAATGCCGAACGCACGCTGATCGCGGCGGAATGCATCGGCGACGGCTACTGGTTCATCGAGAAGGCGCGCAACTACGCCAATGAACGGGTCGTATTCGACCGTTCGATCGGCCAGAACCAGGGAATCCAGTTTCCGCTGGCACGCGCTTTCGTCAACCTCGAAGCGGCCAACCTGATGCGGTTTCAAGCCTGCAGCCGGTATGACGCCCATCTTGAGTGCGGCGCGCAGGCCAACATGGCCAAGATGCTGGCGGCCGACGCCTCGTGGGAAGCGGCCAATGCTTGCCTGCAAACCCATGGCGGCTTCGGCTTTGCGTGCGAATACGACGTCGAGCGCAAGTTTCGCGAAACGCGGCTCTACCAGGTCGCGCCGATCTCCACCAACATGATCCTGTCGTATGTCGGCGAGCATGTCCTGAAATTGCCGCGTTCTTACTGATTGCCACCAACATGACGACATCATCTAGCAGCGCACCAGTACCGGTGCCGGCCGGTTTGAGGCGCACGCCATTCCTCGCCCTAGAAACAACCTGCAACCAGTTCAGGAGACAGCAATGACAGATGCAACACACAATGTGCCCGGCCCGCGTGCCGGCATGAGCCACGGCAAAATGCTGGAACACAAGGTCATGATCGTGACCGGGGCCGGCGGCGGCATCGGGCGCGACATCGCGCTATCGATGGCGCAGCAGGGGGCCAAATTGGTGGTCAATGACATCGGCGCCTCGCTGACTGGCGAAGGCGCCGATGCCGGTCCGGCGCAACGCGTGGTCGACGAGATCAACGCAGCCGGTGGCCAGGCAGTGGCCAATACCGACAGCGTCGCCACGGCGGCGGGTGCGGAAAACATCGTGCGCGGCGCGATCTCCGCATTTGGCCGGGTCGATGGCGTCGTCAACAATGCCGGCATCCTGCGCGACCGGATCTTTCACCGGATGAGCGAGGAAGAGTGGGATGCCGTGCTCAAGGTGCACCTGTACGGCGCATTCCACATGAGTATTGCCTGCGCCCCCCATTTCAAGGCGCAGGCTTCCGGTTGCCTGATCCACATGACGTCCACCTCCGGGCTGATCGGCAACCTTGGACAGGCCAACTATGCCGCCGCCAAATTGGGCGTCACCGCGCTGTCCAAATCGATCGCGCTCGACATGCAGAAATTCAATGTCCGCTCGAATTGCATCGCGCCGTTTGCCTGGAGCCGCATGGTCGGGTCGGTGCCCACCGAGACGCCGGAGCAGCAAGCCCGTGTCGACAAGATCAAGCAAATGACGCCCGCCAAGATCGCGCCGCTGGCGGTCTACCTGGCCAGCGAGGCCGCGCATGCCGTCAACGGCCAGGTATTCACCATCCGTAACAACGAAATTTTTCTGATGAGCCAACCCCGGCCGGTACGTTCGGTGCACCGCTCCGAAGGCTGGACGCCGGAATCGATCGCCGAGCATGGCATGCCGGCATTGGCAGGGTCGTTCTTCCCGCTCGACCGGTCCGGCGACATTTTCACTTGGGATCCCGTCTGACGGAAACACACATGGCTATCGACTACCACCGTTTGAAGCAGTGGCAATTTCCCGAAGTGCGGCAAAGCTACACGGAAAAAGACTGCATCCTGTATGCCTTGGGGCTCGGCATCGGGGCCGACCCGGCCGATCGCGGGCAACTGCGGTTTGTCTACGAAAAAGAGCTGAAAGCCGTGCCGACCATGGCAGCAGTGCTGGGCTACCCCGGCTTCTGGATGCAGCACCCGGACACCGGGATCGACTGGAAACAATTACTGCACGGCGAACAGCGCATGCGGCTGCACCGGCCACTGCCGGTGGCTGCCACGGTCATCGGCCGCACCGTGGTCCGCAGCATTACCGACAAGGGCGCCGCCAAGGGAGCGATCATCGTGACAGAACGCACCATCACCGATGCGGCTTCGGGCGCCTTGCTTGCCAGCATAGAAATGCTCACATTCTGCCGCGGGGACGGCGGCTACAGTGCCACCGGCCAGCCTAGCGACACGCCCGGCTCCGCCCTGCCGAGTTCGCCAGCACCGCCGCCAGACGCCATTTGCGACCTCCCGACGCGCCCGGAAGCGGCGCTGCTGTACCGGCTCTCGGGCGACCCCAATCCGCTGCATGCCGACCCCGAGATTGCTGCTGCGGCCGGTTTCGAACGCCCGATCCTGCATGGCCTCGCAACCTACGGCATCGCGGCGCACGCAATCCTTAAAACGTGGTGCGACTACGCTCCGGAGAAGCTCAAAGGATTGAGCGTGCGCTTTACGGCGCCAGTGTATCCGGGCGAAACCATCCGCACCGAAATGTGGCGCCGGGGTGCCACCATCCACTTCCAAGCACGGTCGCTGGAACGCGACCGCATTGTGCTTAGCAACGGCGTCGCCACGCTTGATGCCTAGACCTTAGAGAAAGCGAAAGAACCCTGTCATGCAAAACGAACTCCTCGAACAATTCCGCGACAGCGCCCGCGATCTGTTAGGTCGGGCCGACCAGCGCCAGCGCGTACGCCGCCTTCGCGACGAGTCCGCCGGATTCGAGCGCACGGTGTGGCAAGAAATTGGCGCGGCCGGCTGGCTCGCCATCATGGTGCCTGAAGCCGATGGCGGACTCGGCCTCGGCTTGGCCGAAGTGGCCGCGGTCGCCGAGATTGTCGGACAACAGCTATTGCCGGAACCGTTTATCGGCGCCGGCGTCCATGCCCTTGCCGCACTATGCGCTACGCCCGCCAGTGCCCTGCGCTCTGAATTGATTGCCGCCGCCAGCAGTGGCCAACTGATCGCCGGTTTGGCCTGGCAAGAAACAGCAGGCCAGCTTGAACCCGGCCGCACCAGGACGTCGCTCCACGCCGCCCCGGACCAAGGCGGGCACCTGCGGCTAAGCGGTGAGATGCGCTTTGTCTGTCCAGGCGAGGGAGCGGATGGATGGATTGTTCTTGCCGAATACACGGATGCTCCGAGCCTGCTGTGGGTCAGGCGCGACACCGCCGGGGTCTCGTGTTGCGACACCGCGCGTATCGACGGTTCGCGCATGGCCGTGCTGCGCTTTTCGGACGCATTGGTCCCACGCGCCAGTCTGCTGGCCAGCGGCGCCGATGCCATTGCTGCCGTCGAGGTAGCGAACGAAAGCGCGCGCATCGCAGCGAGCGCCGAATTGCTGGGCATCGCGCGCCAGGCGCTGGCGCTGACGCTCGATTACATGAAGACCAGGATACAGTTCGGAAAGGCGATTGGCAGTTTCCAAGCCTTGCAGCACCGTGCCGTGGACGCGTACATCCAGGTCGAGCTCGCCGCGGCCGGCCTCGCCGCGGCCTTAAGCAGGGTCAAGGCGCCAGACGGATCGGAACCGCGCGCGCTGCTGTGTGCAGCGGCAAGCCGCAGCAAGGCGCGCTGCGCGGAAGCGGCGCTGCACGTGACCCAGTTCGCCCTTCAAATGCACGGCGCCGTCGGTTTCACCGATGAATGCGACATCGGATTGTATTACAAACGCGCCTTGCATCTCGGCGCCTGGCTGGGCAATGCAGCCGCTCACCGCGTGCGGTATTTTGACGCGGTCGGGTCGCTCCCGGTCTTGCCAGAGGACGATGGCGGCGCTGGCGACGCGCCAGACGCATCAGCCGGTATCGATTTTCCGCACGATGCCAACTGGGATGCCATGCCGGACGCGCAGTTCCGCCAGATGATTCGGGCATTTTTCAAGCGCCACTATCCGCAGCAGCTACGCCACCTGTCGCGCCGCTTGCATTGGGACGAAATCAAGGAATGGTATTTCACGCTGTCCCGCCAAGGCTGGATCGCGCCGGCGTGGCCCAAGGCATTTGGCGGCATGGGGCTGACGGCGGAAAAACACCTGGCATTTATCGAAGAACAGGAACGCTACGGCGTGGCACGGATGATCGACGCCGGCCTCACCATGGCCGGGCCGCTGCTGATCCGCTATGGCACGCCGGAGCAGCAGCAGGCGTATCTGCCTAAAATTCTGTCGGGTGAACATATCTGGAGCCAGGGATATTCAGAGCCCAACGCCGGCTCCGACCTGGCGGCGTTGCGTACCGACGCCGTGCTCGATGACGATGGCACGCATTTCATCGTCAATGGCCAGAAAACCTGGACGACGATGGCACAGGATTGCACGCATATTTTCATGCTGGTGCGCACGGCCAGCACTGGCAAGCCGCAAGCAGGCATCAGCTTCCTGCTCGCGGACATCCGCACACCGGGCATTACCGTGAGGGTGATCAAGGACCTGGTCGGACATGAACACTTCTGCGAAGTGTTTTTCGATAACGTACGCGTCCCCAAAGAAAACCTGGTGGGCGAGATCAACCAGGGTTGGACGATTGCCAAGGCGCTGTTGGGATTCGAACGCATCTTCCTTGGCAACCCGCGACAATCGCAAAATGCCCTGGCCCAGTTGCATACCTATGCCCGGGACCACGGCCTGTTCGAGAATCCCCTGTTTATCGACCAATATGCCCGCCTGCTACTGGAAGTTGACGACCTGTCCGCGCTCTACGCTTCCTATGCCGACATGGTCAAGCGCGGTGACAGGCTGCCACCGAGCGTGTCGCAATTGAAGATCTGGGCAACCGAAACCTATCGCAAAATCGGCCTGGTGGCGTACGAAGCGGGCCAGGAATATGGCGGCAATCATCCGGTCGAGACCGGTGACGCCAGCAGCGACAACCTGCTGACCCCGCTGATCAATTCGGCAGCGGCGACGATCTATGGCGGAGCCAACGAGATCCAACGCAACATCCTGGCAAGAACCGTGCTGGAACTGCCCGACTAAATGGCTTGCCGCGCCACATCACCATGCTTTCACACCTAAAAGAGGAATCCTTATGAGACGAGCTGCGATTGTCGCTCCCCTTCGTACCCCCATTGGCGGCTTCGGCGGGTCGCTGCGTCCGCTGGCCGCCGACCAGCTGGCCGTCGCCGTGATCCAGGCCCTGCTGGCACGTACCGGTCTCGATCCGGCACGCATCGACGACGTGATCGTCGCGCAATCGTATGCATCGAGCGATGCGCCGTGCCTCGGCCGGTATGCGGCCCTGGCCGCGGGGCTACCCATCGAGGTGCCCGGATATTCGGTTGACCGGCGCTGCGGATCGGGCTTGCAGGCAGTGATCGATGCTTCCTTGATGGTACAAACCGGCAATGCCGACGTCGTGCTGGTAGCCGGCGTCGAAAGCATGAGCAACATCGAATACTATACGACCGACATGCGCTGGGGCGCGCGCTCCGGCTCGGTAACACTGCATGACCGCCTGCAGCGCGGCCGCGAACGCGCCCAGCCCGTGGAGCGCTTCGGCGTCATCTCGGGGATGCCCGAAACGGCTGAGAACCTGGCCAGGGAATATGGCATCACGCGGGATGAGCAGGATGCATTCGCCCTGCGCAGCCACCAGCGCGCCGAGCGCGCGTGGAACGACGGTAAATTCGACGATGAAGTGGTGACGGTCGCCGTCCCGCAAAAAAAGGGCGAGCCTGTTTTCTTTGCGCGCGACGAGGGCATACGTGCAGGCAGCGGCATGGAGACGCTGTCGCGGCTCAAGCCCATGATCCGGGATGGCACCGTGACGGCCGGCAATTCGAGCCAGCAAAATGACGCCGCCGCCGGCTGCCTGGTCGTGGCCGAGGACAAGCTGGCGGAATTGCGACTCGATCCAATGGCTTACATGGTGGGCTGGGCGGCGGCAGGATGCGCTCCCGCAAGTATGGGGATCGGTCCCGTGCCGGCCGTCCAAAAGGTATTCCAGCGCACCGGACTCGGTTTTGATCAGATGGACCTGGTGGAACTGAACGAAGCGTTTGCGGCGCAGGCACTGGCGGTGCTCAAGGCGTGGAACTGGAACGATCCCGACCGGCTCAATGTCAACGGCTCCGGCATCTCCCTTGGCCACCCGATCGGCGCGACCGGGGTACGCATGCTCGCCACGCTGCTGCACGAACTGTCGCGCCGCAAGGGGCGCTACGGACTGGAAACGATGTGCGTCGGCGGTGGCCAGGGTGTGGCGGCCATTTTCGAACGGGCCTGAGAATACTATGCGTGAATTGATTCCCGGTGCCGACGGCCTTCCCGAACTGAGCGGTATCATTCGGCGCGGCGACATGGTGATGTGGGGCCAGGCCGCAGCCGAGCCGGTGCCGCTGACACAGGCGCTGATGGCGCAGCGCCATGCCATCGGCGCCTTCAGCGTCTTTATCGGCGCGACCTGGTCGGATCTGCTGCAACCTGCGCTCGCCGATTGCGTCAGATTCCTTTCGTACTGCGGCGCCGCCCGCAACCGCGTATTGAGCAAGGCCGCCCTGCTCGATATCCTGCCCTGCCATTACTCCCACATCGGCGCCATGATCGGCTCGGGAGCGCTCAAGATAGACGTGCTGATGCTGCAGGTGGCGCCGCCCGATGCGCAGGGGCGGTACAGCCTGTCGATCGCCTGCGAATACCTGGTGCCGGCCATCCGCACCGCGCGACTCATCATCGCCGAGGTGAACCAGCTCGCCCCGAGTACCTGCGGCCCGCATGCGCTGACTACCGCCGATATCGATTTCTATATCGAGACCAGTCGCCCGCCCCTCGCGCCCCCGGCCGTCAAGGCAGGCGCCAGCGAATTGGGCGTCGCGCGCAATGTTGCCTCACTGATCGTCGATGGTGCCACGCTGCAGTGCGGCATAGGCGCCTTGCCCGAAACCATCCTGGCGCAACTGGGCGACCGCCGCGACCTGGGCGTGCATTCCGGCACCATCGGCGACCAGGTCGCGCTGCTGAGCGAGGCAGGCGTCATCACCAACGCGCGCAAATCGATCGACCGCGGCATCACGGTGGGCGGCATCCTGATGGGCAGCCAGCGCATCCACGACTTCGCCCACCGCAATACGGCAGTGCAATTGCGCAGCGTCGACTATACCCACTCGGCGGCGGTGCTGGCGGAGATCGACCACCTGGTGGCGATCAACTCCGCTGTCGAAGTCGACCTGACCGGTCAAATCAATGCCGAAATGGCTGGTGGCGTCTACGTTGGCGCGGTCGGTGGCGCACTGGATTTTTTGCGTGCCGCACGCCACTCCCAGCATGGATTGCCGATTATTGCCTTGCCTTCGCGCACCGAGGGCAGCGCCGTGCAAGCGCCGCTGAGCCGCATCGTCGCCACCTTGCAAGGTCCGGTCAGTACCGCTCGCAGCGATGCCGGCGTGATCGTGACAGAACATGGCATCGCGGATTTGCGCGGACTGTCGATCACACAGCGGGTACGCCGGATGATCGCCATTGCCCATCCCGATATGCGGGACGAGCTCGAGCGGAAAGCGCGCATGCTGAACCTGCAATAAAACAGGGCAATTTGTCCGAAGAACCGGGGGCCGACATGGAGGGGATGCCTCCATGTCTCCTTCAGGGCGAATGAATCATGCATTGTGCCCGCTGAAAAATGGCAAACTGCGTACCCTCTTTCGCGTCAAGGCAAACCAGGCATTGGCCACCGCAGGGCCGATCGGTGGCACGCCAGGTTCGCCGGCGCCGGTTGGCGGGGCATCCGACTTCACGATGATCACGTCGATCCGCGGCATTTCATTGAGACGCAGCACATCAAAATCGTGGAAATTGCTTTGCACGACCACGCCCTTGTCCAGCGTGATCTGCGATTTCAAGACGGCGCCCAGGCCGAATCCGATGCCACCTTCCATCTGCGCCCGGATCTGGTCCGGATTGACGGCGAGGCCGCAATCGATGGCGCACACCACGCGGTGCACGCGTACCGCGCCGTTTTCGGCGGAGACTTCAGCCACCTGCGCCACGCAGGTACCGAACGTCTCGCCGACGGCAATGCCTCTGGCTCTGCCGGGTGGAAGCGCGCTGCCCCAAGCAGCTTTCGCGGCAGCCAGCTTGAGCACGTTGGCCAAGCGCGGGTGTTTCTCCAGCATCGAGAGGCGATATTCCAGTGGATCCTTGCCGGCAGCATAGGCAATTTCATCCATGAAGGATTCGACCGCATACCCGCTGTGATTCATCCCCACCGAACGCCAGAACGTCACGGGAATGCCCAACACCGGAGACGTCGAATCGACCCGCATATTCGGTACATGGTAGGGCATGTTGGCGGCGCCCTCGACGGTTGTCGGATCGACGCCATCTTTCATCCAGGCTTCGAACGGCGTGCCGCGGCACAGCGACTGTCCAACAATGGTGTCGCGCCATGCGATCAACTTGCCTTCGGCGTCGATCCCGGCTTTCAGTTGATGCACATAGGCGGGCCGATACTGGCCGGCCCGCATGTCGTCTTCCCGCGTCCATTGCACTTTAACCGGCGCGCGGTAGTTCAGCGCCTTGGCCGTCATCAGGGCTTCGTAGATGACGTCGGCGTCAAACACGGCGCGGCGGCCGAAACTGCCGCCGGTTTTCATCACCCGCAGGATGACCTTGTCCGGCGCAATCCCGGCGGCTTTGGCGGCGAGCGCCTGATAAGTATCCTGGTATTGGTGGCCGCCCCAAATCTCCAGCGTGCCGTCGGCATTCATCCTGACCACGGCATTGAGCGGCTCCAGCGGCGCATGGGCGAGAAATGGAAATTCATAGGTGGCTTCGACGATCCGTGCCGCCTTGGCGAAAGCCTGCTGGGGATCCCCATTCTGTACCGCCAGGGCATCCCCATCCTTTGCTGCGAGCGCGCGATAAGTCGCCAGCAATTCCGTGGTACTGGTTTTGTCGGCATTGCTGTCGTCCCACTGCGCCACGACCAGGGGTCGCGCCTTGAGCGCCGTCCACATGTGGTCTGCGACGACGGCTATGCCGCGCGGCGTTTGCACCACATCGACCACGCCTTTGATCGCCTTGGCCGCCGAGCCATCGAAATGAAGCAGCTTCGCACCGAACAGCGGCGGATGGATCATGACGGCGGTGAGCATGCCCGGTAGCCGGACGTCGATCGTAAATGCCTCGCTGCCATTGGTCTTGCGTCGGGAATCGAAGCGCGGCAATTTCTCATTGCCGATGTAGATCCATGCGGACGGCGCCTTGAGTCTGACATCGGCGGGCAGCGCCTGGCGCGCCGCCTTTTGCGCAAACGAGCCATAGCTGCCGCGCTTGCCGGAACGATGGGACAATACGCCGTTTTTCGCAACAATGTCGCCGACGGGAACCTTCCACTCCTGCGCCGCGGCGCCCATCAGCATGGCCTTCGCCAGCGCGCCCGCGCGCCGATAGCGATCGAACGAAATACTGGTGCCGGTCGATCCGCCCGTCGATTGCATGCCGAGAATCGGGTTGGAATACAGGGCCGGATTGCCATAGCCGCCGACCACATCGATCATCGACCAATCGGCTTCGAGTTCTTCCTGCACCAGCGTGGCGATACCATGGTAAATGCCTTGGCCGCTCTCGAATTGCGACGAGATAATGGTCACCTTGTTGTCTGCCGCGATTTTCAGATAGCCGGTAAATGGATTGGCTGGCGCCGGCGTGGCAGCGGCATCGGCGGCCAGGCTTTTCGGCATCGCTGAATAGCCGATCACGAGACTGGTGCCCGTGGCGATCGCGCCGATTATAAAGTGCCGGCGATCGGCATTGAATCCGTCCGCACCCCGTTGATTGAATAATTTCGCCAGCATGTCAGGCTCCCAGAATGTTGGCGGCATGGTGCACCGCCGCGCGAATGCGCTGATAGGTCGAACAGCGGCACAGGATGCCGCTCATGGCATCGTCGATGTCCTGGTCGCTGGGTTTGCGTTTGCCACGCAATAGGGCCACGGCCGCCATGATCTGGCCGGATTGGCAGTAGCCGCATTGCGGCACGTCCAGCCTGGTCCACGAATCCTGCACGGCCTTGGCGACCCGGTCATGTACGCCTTCGATCGTCACCACCGACACGCCGCCAAGATCGGCAACGCGGGTCTGGCATGAACGGGCCGGCTTGCCGTTCAAATGAACGGTGCATGCGCCGCACAGCGCCATGCCGCAGCCGAACTTGGTTCCGGTCAGGCCCAGCGTATCGCGCAAGGCCCATAACAATGGCATTTCCGGGTCAATATCCAATGAACGGGGTTTTCCATTTAGCGTAAACTTAACCATGCGGGTCTTTTCCTTTGCAATGCATCGTGTTGATTCGGTCGTGCGAAAACGCCGGCTAGCCGAATGGCTTGATGGGCGCGATGGCACGCTGAAGATCAAGAGTGTAAGCATCGGGCCCGATCAGAAAAAGGGTGATGCCGCGTTTTCAATATTCGTCAGAAGCGAATAATCCCCCCGCGTGGCGAACGAAAAACGCGTAGCGCCAGGACGCATCAATGACTGATTCAGCATTCAGGAATCAGGAGCCGTTTTGGAGACCGAATCAGGTTTTCATCGTTCGCGGAATCGCATGGTTCCGCGCTAACGCAATCCTTCTATTGGGTAGCCATGGATCGTATCCAAGCAATGCAAGTGTTTATGCGGGTGGTGGAAACCAACAGCTTCGTCAAGGCCGCGGAAACCCTGTCGATGCCCCCCTCCTCCGTCACCAGCATCATCAAGAATCTGGAGAGTTACCTGCAGGTCCGGCTGCTGCAAAGGACCACGCGAAGTCTGAGCCTGACACCCGACGGAGCGCGCTATTACCAGGACAGCCGCGATATCTTGCAGCGTATTGACGAAACCGAAGCCGATCTTAAAAACCACACGAGCCGTCCGAAAGGCAGATTGCGGGTGGATATGCCGGGTTCCATCGGGCGGGCGCTGATAGTGCCGCGTCTGAAGGAGTTCTTCGAACTTTACCCGGATGTCCAGCTGATGATAGGGGTGAATGACCGGCCCCTGGATTTGATCCAAGAAGGCATCGATTGCGTGATCCGGTCAGGGGAATTGCGCGATTCTTCGCTGGTGGCGCGCCGCCTGGGATCAGTTCAATGGATAACCTGCGGCGCCCCATCCTATTTCGCGCAGTACGGCGTTCCATTGGTGCCTGATGACCTGGCGCAGCACCGCGCAGTTCAATATTTCTCAGCAAGTACAGGGCGCGCCTGGGATTTTCGCTTTCTCCACAATGGAGTTGAACTTGTGGTGCCGATGCAAGGGAATGTGGCGGTGAACGATACCGAGGCGTACATCGATTGCAGTGTGCAGGGATTCGGTCTGGTGCAACTGGCCGGGTTCATCGTCCGGCCCTACCTTGAATCGGGGCAGTTGAAAGAAGTACTGGGCGCAGCGCGTCAAGCGCCGGTCCCGATCTCGCTGGTCTACCCGAATAAGCGGCACCTGTCGCCCGCCGTGCGGGCATTTGCCGACTGGACGATGTCCATTTGCGCAAATCTGGCTTAGGCCAGTACGTCTGGCGCATTTTCTGCCAAAATTTTTTGCCGGTTCACGGTACGGAACAGTATTTCTTGCCGTGTTGACCTGCGCTTTTTTCCGCCGCATTCTCCGGAACACCAAATGAGCCGCCGGCCACCTCCGGCTAGCGTGTAGTCAAGCGCTGCGACCAAGCATCGCCTGCAACCCCGCAACAAAAAAATCACAGGTCCCGAAACAGCGCAGGCGATTCATCGCGCGCTGGTGGGCAGGTGTTTGCTTTTTTTTTCATAACGCAAGCAGGAGGTGTCCAGGCAAATATATCCACGCAATTCTTCATGAAAATCCAATTCAAAAAATTATATCGGAGACAGGTAAATGAAAAAATCAACAAGGAAGCTGGCAAGATCGGCCATTGGTGTCGCATGCTGTTTTTCCGGCCTGGCGCATGGCCAGGCGAACGTTATCGTGTACGGCGAACTGGATGTCGGTGTCGCTCGTTTCAGCAACGTAGGGATGAATGGAAACGGCGCCGTGACCAGCCTCTACAGCGGCCTCAATAATCCATCCTATCTTGGCTTTAAGGGGGTTGAATCCTTAGGCAACGGCATCGAAACATTTTTTGTTCTGGAAAGCGGCGTCGCGGTCACCTCGGGCGGACTGGCCAATGGCAACGGCAACTTGTGGGGACGCCTTGCCAATCTTGGTGTATCGGGTCCTTTAGGTTCATTGACGATCGGCTTGCAACTCGATCCCTACCTTCTTTCGGTCATCCTGACCGATCCGCGCGGACTGTCCGGTGCCGGTAGTGCCTTCAATACGTATGCCGGAAGCGCCACCTACGGCATATTGAATTCGAAAATCGGAAGCACCCCGATCGTAGGCATCCGCGACTCCAATGCGATCGGCTACACTACACCGACGATCGGCGGTTTTCAGGCGACCATCCTGTACGGTATTGGTGAAGTCGCCGGCAATGCTTCCGCCGGCGCCTACCTGTCGGCGAACGCCTTCTATGACAAGGGGCCGGTGTTTCTTACATCCGCCTACTTCCAGGGAAACGACAATGCCGGCGTGAAGGTTGCGAAGAACATGAGGGTCGGCGCCGGTTATTCCTTCAACCCTGGCGTCAAAATCAACCTTTCTTATGATGTGCGTAAAAAGCCATCCACTGGCGAAAGTGTCGACGAGATAGGCGGAGGAACTAGCGGATTGATCAGTCCTCAATTGTCTTATTCCATGGGCGCGTACCGGAGCGAGAACAGGGAAAACAGGTCGGATCGGGCCACCACTTACGCAGCTGGCCTGACTTACTTTCTGTCGAAGAGAACATCGCTGTATGGCGCCATCAGTCGTTTAAAAATGGCAACAGCACGCTCACGCAGAACTTTATCGGCGTGGGTACGTTCTCCGGACTATTGGCAAACGGCGTCGTTTCAAATGGTGCCGGCGTCGGTGTGACCCATGTTTTCTGATCTGATTTGATCCCCGTTTTTTTGGACTAAAGGCCGGCTCCCCTTCGCAGGGGAGCCGGCCTTTAATGCGCGTACGGATCAAAACTCGGCGTCGATCTCGGCCTTCAAAAGCGGTTTCGGCATCCAGTGTTGATCGTGTGGCAGCCCGGCCCGATCGAACAAACCGTCGCGCGCCGCATCGACCTTTTGCCGCAGGCTCTGCATATCAACGCCGATCAGCTTGCCGTTGCGTTTGACCGCACGTCCGGCGACAAAGACGGAATCGACATTGCCCGGGTGTGCGGATTCGACGATCGTGCCGTAGGAGTAATTCAGCGGCATCATGTTCGGAGAATTGGTATCGAGCAGGACGATGTCGGCTTGCTTGCCGGGCGTGAGCGAACCGATGCTGTCGATCAGCCCGCAGGCGCGCGCACCTTCCAGTGTCGCGAACCCGAACACCTCCCGGCTCGTCAGCGGGATCGGGTCGAGTTCCCGGCCTTCGCGCAGCGCGATCCTGGCCTCGTCACCACGCGCGGCAGTCAGCAGCGAGCGCATGGCGGCGAACATGTCCCCCGGGTAGGAAGAAACCACATCGACCGATATACTCGGCTTGTTGCCTAAGGCCATCAGTCGCAGTGTCGGCAGGTCGCCCATCCCCATGTTCAGTTCGGAGTCCGGCGAAATCGACGTCGTCCCGCCGCTAGCGATCAGCAAGCGCATGTCTTCCTCGCCCAGCGTATTGCAGTGAACATAGGTGGTGTCGGCCCGCAACAGTCCACGACTGTCCAATTGCCGGATCGAGTTGTCGCACCATGGCCCGACACCGACGTGCACGGTAATCCGTATGCCCAGTTCACGGGCAAAACGGAACTCTTGTTCGGTCAGGTCCAGCGTCGTGAATTCCGGGCCGCGCGCGGCAAACGCCATCGTCATCAATTGATCGTCGGACGAAAAATACCGTTCGCGCACGCGCCGTACATCGGGCAGATTGGTCGGCTTGTTGTTCGGCGGAATCCATTCATCGTTCGCATTCCCATAGGCCCATACGGCGCGCATGCCGACATCGGCCAGGCCGCGGATCGCTTCATCGGCATGGTCCGGTGTGTTGTTGTTGTGCGACCAGTCGTACAGTGTCGTGATGCCGGCGTTGAGGCATTCCAGGCCGCCCAGATAATTTCCGAGGTACATGTCGTTCGGGGTGTACAGGCGTCCCATCACCAGGCGCATGCCTGTGTAGTATTGCCCCAGCGTCCAGTCGGTGCCGACTGCGCGCAGCAGCGATTGCCAGGTATGGCGGTGCGTATCGACGAATCCTGGAATGACCAGCATGCCCGTAGCGTCGATAATCTCGGCGTCGGCAACATCGAGCCTGGGGGCGATCGCAGCGATACGCGTCCCTTCGATCAAGAGATCGCCCTTGCTGAGTTCACCCAGACTGGCGTCGCCAGTCACAATCGTTCCGCCGCGAATCAAAGTACGCTTCATTTTCTGCTTTCCTTTAGATAAAGATTTTTTCAATACGCTCAACGCTGCTCATCGGCGCACGTTCAGCACATTGGTCGTCATGTCTGGTTGTAGCGAGCAGCTTCAGAATGCGATAGTTGTCAATCGCAGTCAATCCGTGACGAAACAACGTTCCGTACCTTGGATCAGGCCGGCGAATCAGCCGTGCAGTCGGCCAGCGCTTTTCGTATGCCGTCGACGGTCGCCGCGGCAGAGGCATGCCCGATCACGACGATCATCGTGCGCCGCCGCGCATCCGGCCAGCGCGCGAGCCGTACCGGCCGGTGGAAATCATTTTGTACACCATGGATGACCAGCGGCGCATCGTCGCCGAACGTATTCACGAGTCCCTTGAGCCGCAATAGTCCATTGTTCTCGCGCATGATCAACGGCCCCATCAGCTCAGTAAACCTGTCCCAGCGAACAGCACTATCGCTTTCAATCAGCCAGGACTGGAACAGCTCCTTGTGCGCCGGCCCTCGCTGACGATAAGCCGGCAGGCTGAGCCATCGCAGCGGATCGAGTTCGCCGCGCTGTTCGTTGTACAAGCCGCCGTCCAGAAGGCTGGCATCGGCTTGCGCATCCGCCTGCCCCACGATAAGGGGCGAGCCTGGATTGATGGCATGCAGCCTTTGTTTCAGCTGCTCGACCCGTTCCGGTGCCACGAGGTCGTTTTTACTGATGATCAGGCGATCGGCGATCGCGATTTGCTTCAGGCTGACCTCGTGCGCATCGAGTTGGGACAGGCCGTTGACAGCGTCCACCAGCCCCACAACGCCGGCCAGTCGGATCGATGTCCTGAGCCGCAAATCCCGCATCAATCTGTGCAACAGCGTGACCGGATCGGCCAGGCCGCTGGTTTCGATCAGCAGCCTGGCACTGCCGGCTGACGATGCCGTCAGATTGCGTTGCAAACGCAGGATAGAGGTCGTCAGATCGTCGTTCGGCGCACAGCATACGCAACCATTCTTGAGCAGGATGACTTCACCGCCATCCTGGCGTTCGGCGCCGAGCACAAGGTCATCGATGCCGAGTGCGGCAAACTCGTTGACGATCACGCCGGTGCCGGCCATTTCCGGCTTGCGCAACAGATTGGCGATCAGCGTGGTCTTGCCGCTCCCGAGAAATCCGGTGATGATGGACACCGGCAAACGGGTCATTGAAGTTTCTGAGCCAAGCACAGCACATCTCCTTGAAAGCGGGCCGCCAGCGGCCCGTTAATGCCATGATGAGGCAATTCTGCCTCGACCTTGGGCCGTTTATTCCGGATCTTCTTGCGCGCCTGCCCTGTCTGAATTGGCTTCCACCGGATAGGCGGTAATGCGTGGCACGGCAACCGGATCGAAACCGAACTCGCCAAGACGCATCCACGCCGTGTTGTACTGGATCGGGACCCGCGCGCGGCCGGCTTCCTTGAGCGCCACCGCCGCACGCAAAGGCCAGTAGGGATCGCGCAACATTTCACGGGCCAGGTACACCAGGTCGGCACGCCCGCCGCGCACGATCTGATCGGCTTGTTCCGGCTCGAAAATCATGCCGACCGCAGCCACCGGCATGTCGGCGCCTTGACGCACGGCTTCGGCGCCCGGCACCTGGTATCCGGGGCCGAACGGGACTGCGGGTTTGGGCGTGGAGCCGCCGGAACTGGCGTCGATCAGATCGACGCCGTCTTCCTTGAGCCAGCGCGCCAGTTGCACCGTGTCTTCCGTCTCCCAGCCGCCGCCTTCCCAATCGGTGTAGGACAGGCGGAAACTGAGCACTTTTTGCGCCGGCCAGACGGCCCGCAATGCGCGCGCGACTTCGCGCGTAAAACGGCAGCGCCCTTCCAGCGTCGCGCCATACCCGTCGCTGCGCGTGTTCGACAGCGGGGAATGAAAGGAGTGCAACAGGTAACCGTGCGCGGCATGGACTTCGAGCCAGTCGTAACCTGCCTCGTCGGCCCGGCGCGCGGCAGCGACAAATTCCGCCGTAACGCGGGCGATTTCATCGCGGGTCAGATCGTGCGGCACCAGGTAGCCCTCGTCGAAAGCCAGCGGGCTGGCGCCATCCGGCACCCAGCCGCCCTCTTCCATCGTCAACGGCCGTCCCTGCTGTTCTTTCGGGTCGTGTTCCCACGGCGGAATACGCCCGGCCTTGCGGCCCGCATGGGCGAGCTGGATACCGGCCACCGCGCCCTGGCTGGAAATGAAACTGGCCAGCCGCGCGTGACCCGCGGTCTGCCGGTCGCTCCAGAGGCCGAGATCGGATGGTGTAATGCGGCCTTCCGGCACCACTGCGGTCGCTTCGGAGATCACCAGCCCCGCGCCGCCGGCAGCACGCGAACCCAGGTGGACGATATGCCAATCGTTGACCTCGCCATCAATGGAACTGTACTGGCACATCGGCGATACGCCAATCCGGTTGCGCAGGGTGACGCCGCGCAAAGTCAATGGGTCAAATAAACTCGGCATTTTAATTTTCCTCGCAGTTGATCATGGTGGAGCGCGCCTTCACAGGCGGCGACTCACAGCGGTAATACTGAATTTCGAATAACAGGCAGCCGGCGCTGGAAGAAAATGGCCCGTGCGCCGTGCCCGGCGGGCGGCAAGAATAGACCGGCGCCTCATGCCGCGACTGGCGCGCGAGGTCGGACATGTCGCCCGACAGCAGGTAGACTTCTTCCCAGTAACTGTGGGTGAACGGCACTGTCGTGGCGGCGCCCGGGGCGAAGCGCACCAGCCGCGTCCGCGCGCCGCTTCCGGTGTCTTCATCCAGATCGTCCGCCAGCAATTTGACTTCAAGTCCGGCGGGCGCCCCCGCCAACGGATGCCAGCCGCCGGACAGGTCAATCGGCGCCATTTCTATATGCGGTTTGTTGCGGTTCAAAAGAGTATCCTTTAAGTAAAAAACGTCAAACTTCCGCGTCTCCCAGGCACAGGTAGCGCTGGTGCAGGGACGCATCATCGAGCAGCTGGGCACTCGACCCTTGCCAGGCGATCTGCCCCTTGTCTACGATGTAGTGCCGGTCCGCCACCCGGCAAATCGCTTCGATCTCCTTGTCAATGACGATCATCGCCATGCCGCTGCGCTTGAGGGTTTCCAGGATGGACCAGATCTCTTCGCGTATCAGCGGCGCCAGGCCCTCAGTCGCCTCGTCGAGAATCAGCAGCGACGGATTGGTCATCAGCGCACGGCCGATGGCGAGCATCTGCTGTTCGCCGCCCGACAGGCAATTCCCCGCGTTGGTAAAACGTTCCTTCAAACGGGGGAAGAAAGTCAGCACCCGCTCCAGGGTCCAGGCATTCTCCCCCTTCCCGCCGCGTGCAGCCACGAGCAGGTTTTCACGCACCGTCAGGTTGGGAAAGATGCGGCGCCCTTCCGGCACCAGGCCGATCCCATGCTTGGCGATGGTGTACGAAGGCGCGGCATCGATCCGCCGTCCCTTGAAATGAATCTCGCCCGATGTGGGCGGACACATGCCCAGGATCGCATTGACCGTCGTCGTGCGGCCCATGCCGTTGCGGCCGATGAGTCCGACCGCCTCGCCTTCGGCGATCCGCATCGACACGCCGAACAAGACCGGTACCGAACCGTAACCGGCATGCACTTCAGATAGTTCCAGCAGCATAGTCATCCCTCTAATGTTGATGTCCCAGGTACGCCGCCTGCACGGCGGCATCGGCGCGTATGGCGGCCGGCGTACCGGTCGCTATCAGGCGTCCCTGCACCAGGACGCTGACGCGGTCTGCCAGCGAGAACACCGCATCCATGTCGTGCTCCACCATCACGATCGTGTACTTGCCTTTCAGTTCGGCCAGCAGCCGGACCAGCCGCAGGCTTTCGTTGCGGCCCATGCCCGCCATCGGCTCGTCAAGCAAAAGCAGGCTCGGTTTCATTGCCAGCGCGATGGCGATTTCCAGCTGGCGCCGCTCGCCATGCGACAAGCGTGCGGCCTGCGTGTGCGCCTGGCCGCGCAGGTCGACCAGGTCGAGCGCTTCCCGTACCGGCGCCTGCAGGCGCTCATCATTGGCGGCGCTGCGCCAGAAGCGATAGCTGTGTCCCTGGCGTGCCTGTACCGCCAGCGCGACGTTCTGCTGGACGGTAAAGTCAGGCACGACCTGGGAAATCTGGAACGAACGGGCCAGACCGCGCAGGGCACGCAGATGCACCGGGTCCCTGGTGATCTCGGCGCCATCAAAAATGACACTGCCTTCATCCGGAAAAAAAGTGCCGTGCAACTGGTTGATCAGGGTGGTTTTTCCCGCACCGTTGGGGCCGATCAACGCATGCGTTTCATTGCGCATGATGTCAAGGGACAGGTTCGATGTCGCTTGCAAGCCGCCAAAACGCTTGCCCAGGCCAATCGTCCTTAAAATGATGTCACTCATGGAAGCGCCCTCCGAAGATCTTGCGTGCCACGCCGACGAGATCGGTAAGACCGCCGCGCAAGAACATGATGAGAAGAATGATGAAAATACCGAACGGCAGTTGCCAATGAATGGTCAGCCCTGACAGGCCCAGTTCCAGCAGCAGGAATGCGGCGGCGCCGATCGCCGGCCCCCACACGTAGGTCATGCCGCCGAGCACCACCATGATGATCAATTCTCCGGAGCGGCTCCAGGCCATGTCGGCGGGACTGATGAACTGCTGCGACACGGCCAGCAGCGCGCCCGCCAGTCCCGCGACGGCACCGGTAATGACGATGGCGGCCAGGCGATAGCGCATCGGTGCGATCCCGACCGAGGCGACCCGGCGTTCGTTGCCGTTGGCGGCGCGGATGACGACGCCGAAGCGGCTTTCGACCAGGCGTACGCCGGCGATCAGCACGGCCATCAGGACGCCCAGGCAAAGGTAATAAATACCCGTGCGCCCGCCGATGTCGGCGCCGGCGAAATGCAGCGGCGTATTGATCTGCAATCCCTCATCGCCGCCGTAGTTTTCCAGGGAGATAAAAAAGTAATACAGCATCTGATTGAACGCCAGCGTGATCATGATGAAGTAGGCACCGCTGGTGCGCAGCGAGATGGCGCCGAACAGTGCCGCTGCCAGCGCGGAAGCGACGACGGCCAGCGGCACGGATATCGCCAGATTGGCGGTGCCGTGGATCGCAATCGGCCCGTCGATGAGGAGTGTGCCATCGTGCGCCGCGAGAATGCCGACGACATAACCGCCGATGCCCAATAAACCGGCATGCATGACACTGACCAGTCCTGCGTAACCGAGCAGGATATTGAGCGAAACGGCTGCGATCGCGAACACGACGATGCGTGTAAACACGCGGATCAGGAACGGCTGGTCCAAGCCCTGGGCCAGCAGTGGCACCAGGGCAAGCAGCAGGCCCAGCATCAGTGTCGCGCCCCAGCGCGTCCAGATTGCTTGCTGGCGCTGCCGCCCGCTGCCTGAGGCAAGGTAAGCAGGCAAAGCGTGTTTATGCATAAGTAATTTTTCCATAATCCTTATCCTTGAGCAGGAAATAATCCTTTCGGTCGCCAGGCGAGCAAGGCCGCCATCAGGATGTAAATCACCATCGACCCGAGCGCCGGGGTCAACAGCACACGTCCGAAGGTATCGCCGATACCGATCAGCAATGCCGCAATGAATGCACCGCGAATCGAACCGACACCGCCGACGACAATCACCACCAGCGCCAGGATCAGGACGCTCTCGCCCATGCCGACCTGCACGGCAAGGATGGGACCGGCCATGATCCCTGCCAGTCCGGCCAGTGCGGCGCCGGCGACAAATACCACGGAGAACACTTTGGACACATCGATTCCGAGTGCCGATGCCATCGCCCTGTCACTGGCGCCGGCCCGCACCCACATGCCGCCGCGCGTATGCACCACCAGGAAATACAACAGCGCAGCCATCAGCAAGCCGACGGCAAGGACGACCAAGCGGTAGGTGGGATAGGCCAGGTCCGGCAGCAGTTGCACCGAACCGGCAAGCATGTCCGGCAACGGCATCCGCAACGGTGTGGGTCCCCAGATAATGCGGACCGTTTCGTTCGCGACCATGATCAGGCCGAACGTCACCAGGGTTTGATCGAGGTGCGTGCGCCGGTAAAAGAAGCGCAGCACGAGGCGCTCGACCAGCATGCCGACCAATGCGGTCACTGGCACGGCGATGAGGATGGCCAGCACAAAACTGCCGGTCGCCGCCAGCGCCGACGCGGCAATGTAAGCACCGACCATGTACAGCGATCCGTGCGCCAGATTGATCAGGTTCATGATGCCAAATACCAGCGTCAGGCCGGCGGAAATCATGAAAAGCATGATGCCGAACTGGCAGCCGTTGAGAAGCTGCTCGATGAATAGACTTGAGTTCATTTTTTTGTCCTTGACCGGCAATGCGATGCCAGCCCTGCTGGCCGATCCGAGAATTGGAATCGGGCCGGGGCCTTCATCGCAGCTGCCTGTTGCTTATTTCAGAGAGCACTTGGCCGCATAGGCATCGTGGTGATTGCGCAGGATCACCTCTCCAAGTTGAATCGCCGGCTTGCCGTCGTTGCCCTTGACGACTTTGCCAAGATAGAAATTCTGAATAGGGAAATGATTGGTGTTGAATTTGAAGTCGCCCCGCACCGATTTGAAATCGGCGGCCTTCAGTGCTTCGGCAAATGCCGCCCTGTCTTCAATTTTCCCCTTGATCTTTCTTACCGCACCATCGACGAGCCGGCCGGCGTCATATCCCTGCGCCGCATATGCCGAAGGAGCGTAGTGATATTTTTTAACAAAATCGCTCACAAACCGTTTATTGGCTTCATTGTCCATGTCCGGATGCCAAAATTCTGACGTCGTGATGCCCAGCGCTGCATTGCCCAGCGCTGGCAGCGTCGTGGCGTCGATCGTGTAGGACGTATATAGCGGGAACTGTTCCTTGAGACCGGCCTGCGCATATTGCTGTACAAACTGGATGCCGAGTCCTGCCGGGTAGAATGCGAACACGGCACCGGGCTTGGCCGCCCTCAGTTGCGCCAGCTCGGCGGCGAAATCGAGTTGATTAAGCGGTGTAAATACCTCGCCTGCGATAGTCCCCTTGTAGTAACGTTTAATTCCCGCGACGACCTCTTTTCCACCAGGGAAATTAGGAGCCATCAAATAAACATTTTGCACGCCCTGTTTTTGCAGGGCGAGGCCGATTGCTTCCGCCAGGTTGTCGCCCTGCCAGGAGGTTGAAAAGAAAAATTCCGAACAGCGCTCCCCCGCGACCGAGGATGGCGCCCCGCTCAGCCCGATGAATGGCACCTTGGCATTGGTCAGCGGTCCGTACACCGCATTCAAGACGCTGGAAAATGGCGCACCGGCGACAATGTCGACCTTGTTAAGTTCGAGAAACTTGTCGACAATCTGCCTGGCGACGTCGGGTTTTTGCTGATCGTCTTCATAGATGACTTCGGTCGGCAGTCCGCCGAGCTTGCCGCCGGCATGGTCGAGCGCCAGGCTAAACCCGTCACGTAAATGGGTACCCAGCACGGCATTCGGGCCAGAAAGAGTGGCAAGAAATCCGAATTTCATGCGATCCGCAGAATGTGCCGCGTCCGATAAGCCCAGTGCGAGCAGCAAGCCGGCCGCCAGTATCCCTAACTTCGATGAATTTTTTTTCAATTTCGTCTCCTGTTGAACTTGTTATGTGCGCAGTCCTGATCCGCCGTAATACGCATCTTCAGGATGCGATAGGTCTTGAGGGCGGTCAACTTGCATTGAAATAATGTTCCGTACACCGGTTTTAACGTCTTGATCGATGCAGGACCGCGGCCGACAATCAGGGTCGCAACGGCAAGCCTGGCGTCAGCGGGCATCGAAATACACTGACGGCCTGTCGCAAATGCAAGGCTTGCTCTTGCATGCTTTCCGCCGCGGCGGCCGCCTGCTCCACCAGCGCGGCATTTTGCTGGGTCAATTCATCCAGTTCCGCTATCGCATGAGTGACCTGCTCGATCCCGTCGCTTTGTCCCTGGCTGGCATGCGTGATGTCGCTCATGATGGCGGCAAGGCGTCCAACGGATGTCACGATGTGTTCCATCGTTCCGCCTGCCCGATTGACCCGCAATGCCCCACTTTCAATCTGCTCGACTGAATTACCGATAAGTAATTTTATTTCTTGCGCCGCAGCAGCCGAACGTTGTGCCAGATGACGAACTTCAGCAGCAACCACTGCAAAGCCAAGGCCATGTTTGCCGGCCCGCGCTGCTTCCACGGCGGCGTTCAGCGCCAGGATATTGGTCTGGAACGCAATGCTGTCGATGACACCGATGATATCGACGATACTTTTTGAACTCGCCTTGATCGAGTCCATGGTCGTCACCACATCGAACACCACCGTCCCGCCATGCTGCGCCACCTCCGACGCCGTGACCGCGAGCTGGTTGGCCTGCCTGGCATGGTCTGCATTCTGGCGCACCGTCAGCGTTAGCGCATCCATCGAGCGGGCAATGACCGACAGTGATCCGGCCTGCGTCTCGGTACGCGAAGACAGATCAGCATTGCCAGATGCGATTTGATGCGAAGCGATCGATATGGTCTCGCTTCCCAGTTTGATCTGTTGAACGGCAGCCATCAGGTTGGCTTGCATGCCACTCAGCGCGCCGACCAATTGCCCTACCTCATCCTTGCCCGAGACCACCATAACAGCGCTGAGGTCGCCGCCGGCAATCCCCTCTGCGACCCGGCAGGCGGCCCGCAACGGGCGCGTAATGGAATTGGTGATCGTCACCGCGACGACAGCGCCGAGTATCAGCATCAACCCTCCGATTGCAAGCGTACCTGTCACTGCCGTTTTGTAGCTATGCTGGGAGGCGGCATAAGTGGACTGCATGGATTGCTGCTGATAATCGGCCAATCCCGCCAGCGCCAGCATCCATTGCTCATGCGGCTTCGGAAGATCCGATTTGAGCAGCAAGGAGGCGTCAAGATAGTTACCCTTGGCTACCAGAGCCTGCATTTTGGCTACCAGCGGAAAAATGATATGGGTTTGTGCCAGCACGTTTGACAACACATTTTGTCCTTCTTTGGTTCTGACGAGATTTTTCATCTTTGCTTCCGACCTGGCATACCGCTCAAGAATCTTCAGCAGATTCTTGCTTTCGCGGTCAATTTCATCAGTATCAGACGGCCGGCTGATTTTTCGGAGAGCCAGTGCCAGCGACCAGCCGACTTCATTCATCTCCATCGCATTCTTCAAGCTGGCGCTTTTTTCATTCACGATAACCTCGGTCGCCGCATGTAATTCGCTCATGCGTGCCACACCCAGCACCAGCAAGGCAAGTGCGCACAGCATCACCACGGCAAAACCCGATGCAAGACGCAAGCCGATCTTCATATTGGAAATTTTTATCATGATGTACCCGCTGAGAACCACAGCAGCAACACGCAACGCGCTGACCAAGATCAATTCGCCTTCCATGCTGCGCAAATAAAAACATCGAACGGCCAGCATGGCAGTGGCAAGGCTGCGCTACAGCGGTCGTTAATAGCAGTCTCGAAAAATTCTGCAGTTACGTCAATTCAAGCTGAAACAGTGTTCCGTACTGTGAAAATATACGACTTGATTTTTCAAATATTCCCGACTGCATCAGCGATGCACTTTCTGCAACGAAGTCATTGAAGCAGCGAAGTAATGCCACGGTACGGAACACATCTATCCGCCGCGTTGACAGCAAAATACCCGCATAACATATTCCGCTCATGGCAGTCAGCACAGCGCGACAAGGCAAATGGCGTGCATATTTTTCGCGCAGCGACTTACATAAAATCCCGTTATATATAACTACAATCAGGAGACACGTTCATGAAAAAGTCACTCGCATCCATCTTTTTTTCGCTGAGTTCAATCACTGGCGCGGTAAATGCCCAGAGCGACATCCAGATCTACGGATCGATTGATGCCGGCATTACGCTCGAACAGGGCGGTCCTGCCGGATCGGTCACCAAGTTGGCGACGGGCGTACCGGGAGGCAACCGGCTTGGCTTCCGCGGCTCGGAAAACCTGGGCGACGGATTGACTGCGTTCTTCGTTCTGGAAAACGGATTCGCCGCCGATACCGGCAACCTGGGACAGGGCGGCCTGATGTTTGGCCGGCGCGCATATGTCGGGCTGAAAGGAGACTTTGGATCGATTACCTTTGGCCGTCAGTACGGTCCACACTTCTACGCACTGGGCTTTGTTGCCGATCCGTTTGAATCAGGCCTCGCTGGCGCCGCTCAAAACGTCATGGATCCGGACACGATCCGGGTAAACAACGCGGCCATCTACGCCACGCCATCTTTCAAAGGAGTTTCGGCTGATGTCATGTACGCCCCTGGCGAAATTGCCGGGAACAACAAGCTCGGTCGCACACTGGGCGGTTCTCTCAAATATATGGAGGGAGCGACCAACGTTATACTTGCCTTTCATGACCGCTATGGTATGACGCCAGCCATTGCGACGACCAAAAGCACCTTACTGGTCGGTACTCACAATTTTGCTTGGGCGACGCTGCACGCAGCAATTGGCCAAAATCGCGGACCCGCCGCGCAAGGTTCGACCAATAATCGTGAAATCCTACTGGGTGCGACGATTGTACGAGGCGCTAACAAATTGTTGTTATCGTATATTCGAAAAGACGACCGCAACGCCGCGAATATCGATGTGAATCAGTTTGCTATCGGCTATATTTACAGCCTGTCCAAGAGAACGTCTCTGTATGCTGCTTATGCCACCATCACAAACGATACCAGCTTGGCCTACCGGGTCGGTAACGCCAGCGACCTGGGAACGGGGAACAAAGCAATGAACGTCGGCATTCGCCACGTGTTTTAAATAACGGGGATTTCGAAATAACAGGAATTTCGGCTCGATCGCGGCAATCATCCGCCCTTAAGAAAATTTTGGGTCTAAACTCGTTTAGACCCGATTTCGGAGAAAGCCCGTGTGGACACAGCAGCGTAACCGGCATGATTGAAGGCGAGGGTCGGAGTCGATCTCAGCTCGCATGACTCATACGAGCTTGCCCGATGGCTTGCTCACGCCGCTGCGCGCCGTAGCGAACACAAGTTCACGGAAAAACTTGATCGCAGGATCACTCGCCATGCGGGGATGCCAGTATTGGTGAATCTGGACCGGCGGAATGCGGATGGGGAGCTTGACGACCTTGATCGCGGCGATGGGCGCGAAGGCGTCGAACATCCCACGAGGGATGACGGCCAGGCAATCGCATGCCGCCACAACGAAGGGAATGGCGGAGAATTGCCGCACGCTCATTTGTACCGTGCTCTGAAGCCCCCTGCGGCTCAGTTCTTCTTCCAGCCAGGCCAGGGTGACGGGTGAAGCCGGCGTTTCGATGCTCGGTGTATCACAGAACTCGCGCATCGTCATCGAGGTCCCGATGCGCGGATGATCACGCCGCACGATGCACACGTAATCACGCTCGTACAGCAATTGTTGGAGCAACAAGTCGTGTGTCTGCGGGAAGTGCCCCGCGGCGATATCCATCGCACCCGAATCAAGTGCGCTCGGGATGGTCGCTGCGTCCACGGTGATCGATGTCAGTCGGGCACGGGGTGCCAACTCCGCCATCCTCCGTACCAGCTTCGGAAGCAGAGTGATGGCGCCCAACTCATTGAGACCGATGCGGAATTCACGTTCGGTAGTCGAAGGATCGAACGCTCCTAAACCGGCAATTTCAGTTTCGACGATTCGCATCACCCGCGCCGCGGGATCTGCCAGCCGCTCGGCGAACGGCGTCGGCGACATCCGGTTGCCGACCCGGACAAACAGGGGGTCTTCGAAGCGTGTACGCATGCGATCGAGCTGGTAGCTCAGCGCTGATTGCGACACGCCCAGGCTTTGAGCGGCCCGGGTAACAGTTCCATCTTTCAGCAGAGCGAGCACCGTCGTAAGGTCGCTCAATTGTAGCTCTCGGCTATTGAATTCTTTCATGACCTGTATCGATCCGTCCTGGTTGCTCGATCATCCTTCACACCCTATCCTTCTGTCAAGCAAGCAAAAAAATGAATACAGGACGTGCGCAGCAAAGGCTGAAGTCATCGATGCGCGTCGTTCATGTTTCAACCAGCCAAGATCCTGAACTTCACTCAAGAACGCCCGGCACACGCTCGGCCGAGCGACTGAGCCGGCCTTGGGATTCGAACCCTATCTATTTTTTTTCCACATCAGCGGAGAGCACCACCATGTCCAACAAAATCATCCCGATACACCTTGAAGGAACGGCCTACGGCCGCAAGCCGCCCACTGCGGAGAAGCTGCTGACCGAGGTCGGGCCGGGCACGCCCTGCGGCGAGTTCATGCGTCGTTACTGGCAACCGGTCCGGGCATCCGGCAAGGTCACAGATCGACCGCAGCAAGTGCGAATCCTGGGGGAAGACCTTATCCTCTTCCGCAACAAGGACGGACTCCCCGGACTTCTCTACCCCCATTGCATGCACCGCGGCGCCTCCCTCTTGTACGGACATGTCGAGGAAGACGGCATTCGTTGCTGCTATCACGGCTGGAAGTTCGACGTCGAGGGGAACTGCCTGGAACAGCCCTGTGAGCCGAACGGCGGATTGAACCGGAAGTCCGCGCGCCAGCCCTGGTATCCCGTGCGCGAACGCTATGGCGTGGTCTGGGCCTACATGGGTCCTCCAGACAAGATGCCCCTCCTTCCCAAGTTCGAGCATCTGGATGAGTTGGGCACGGGCGAGCGCTATTACGTCCTTGACAACAGCTTCTCGGCGCACGCCGACCTGAATGGTCCGGAGATCGCGCCGTATTCGTGGCTGAGCCTCAACGACAACAACATGGATCCCTTCCACGTCTTCTTCCTGCACTCCAATTTCGGGACGACGCACTTCAACGCGACGACCAAGATCAAGCCCCGGGTGGAGTGGGAAGAGGTCGACGTAGGGGTCATCTACACGGCCTACCGCTCCCTGCCGGATGGCCGCGAGATGAAGCGGATCGTCACCTGGCTGGCGCCGAACATGTCTGTGAATCCAGGCCTGTCGGCGGGTCCGGGCGGGCACATCACGGTCTTCGTTCCTGTTGATGACAATCACGTTCGCGCAGTGAACATCATGAAGGTCGGCGCGGACTTCGTGCGACCTTTCGGGGACGTCGGGCTCGGCGATTTGAAGCCCTGGAGCGAGATGACGTTCGAAGAGCACCAGGATGCGCCGAACGACTATGAGGCTCAGTCGACGCAAGGGCCGAATGGCATGCCCGGCCACTCGCAGGAGCATCTGGTTATCTCCGACAAGGGCATCGGGCTTCAGCGACGCGTCCTGCGCCGCGAGATTCAAAAGGTCATGAACGGCGAGGATCCCATCAACGTGAGGTTCGAAGCAGGCCAGGAAGTCATCCGCGTTTCTTCCGGAAACTTCTTCACCCAGAAGGCCGAAGCTGAAACCGGCAAGGCTTGAGGACTTCAATAGCCTCAGGCAGGTGGCGCTTCAGACAGCGATTGCCCGCGCGAGCGCGCGCGGCAGCGCTGTCTGCCCAAACATATGTCAGTCCGCAGGCTGGCTGCCGGATGACGCAAGGAGATGAAAAGAATGACGACTCTAATGGTGACAACCCGCGCGGGAAAACTGCTTGACCTGCCGGCGGATAGTGGGCGGTCTGTTATGGAGACCATGCGCGACCGTGGTCTTGATGACCTGCTGGCCTTGTGCGGTGGATGCTGCAGCTGTGCGACCTGCCACGTCTACGTCGACGATGCCTTCCTCGGCCGTCTGCCAGCCATGGGCGGTGACGAACAGGAGCTGCTCGATGGTTCAAACCACCGCGCGCCCAACTCGCGCCTGTCTTGCCAAATCCCCATGACCCCAGCGCTCGACGGTCTGCGGGTCACGATCGCGCCCGAAGAATGAGCGCGCCAGTGGGAATGGAAGACGGGGGTTCCGCAATCGCCGAACGCTACGACGTCGTTATCGTCGGAGCGGGACATGCGGGCGCCCAGGCTGCGATCGCGCTTCGCGGATCCAGATTCGCCGGCTCGATCGCGATCCTCGGCGACGAGCCAGAGTTGCCGTATGAGCGGCCGCCCCTCTCCAAGGATTACCTGTCTGGCAAGAAGGGTTTTGATCGACTGCTGATCCGCCCCGCTGCCTTCTGGGTCGATTGCGATATCGCGATGCTGACTGGACGGCGCGCCACCGGCGTGGATGCGTTGGCGCATCGGTTGACGCTCGACGGTGGCGCGGAGGTCCATTATGGCAGCCTGGTTTGGGCGGCCGGCGGCCGGCCACGAAGCCTGGCCTGTTCGGGCTATGACCTCGCTGGCGTTCATACCGTTCGCACACGCGCCGATGTGGACAGCTTGATTGCCGAGCTGCCTGGCGTTGCACGCGCGGTGATCATCGGCGGAGGTTATATCGGGCTGGAGGTGGCGGCCGCGCTTGTCAAGGCAGGCAAGCAGGTCATCGTGCTGGAAGCGTTGGATCGCGTTCTTGCACGGGTCGCCGGTGAGTCCTTGTCGCGATTTTACGAGGCAGAGCACCGCGCGCATGGCGTTGAGCTTCGTCTGAATGCGCAGGTCGGCTGCATCGAGGGCCGAGCAGGTCGCGTCGCCGGTGTGCGCATGGACGACGGGGAATTCCTCGAATGTGAGCTGGTGATTGTCGGCATCGGCATCATCCCTGCGGTCGAGCCACTGCTCGCCGCGGGCGCCGAGGGCGGAAACGGCGTCAAGGTGGACACGCAGTGCCGGACAAGCCTGCCTGATGTCTTCGCGATTGGCGACTGCGCTCTCCACGCAAACCGATTCGCTGGCGGTGCCTTCGTTCGGGTCGAGTCCGTTCAGAACGCGAACGATCAGGCGCGCACGGTCGCGAAGGTCATTGCGGGCGAAGATGTCAGCTACGACGCCACGCCATGGTTTTGGTCCATCCAGTACGATCTGCGTCTGCAGACGGTCGGGCTATCGATCGGCCATGACCAGGCGGTCGTGCGCGGCAAGGTCGAGGATCGGGCCTTCTCGATCGTGTACCTCAAGGAGGGCGCGGTCATCGCCCTTGACTGCGTCAACGCGATGAAGGACTACGTCCAAGGTCGTCGCCTGGTCATGGATCGGGCCGTGATCTATCCGGCGCAACTCGCTGATGCATCTGTTCCACTCAACGATCTGTGAACAAGTCCAGCCACGCGCATTGCCGCATCAGTTGATGTGTGGCTTCAATTCGCGTCGGAATGCAAGCGGGCTGAGGTCAGTCGCATTGGCTTGGCGCGTCGAGCGTTAACCAATAATCCGGCGATGACAGCGAGCACGGCGAAACTGAGTGACACCGTCTCCCGCGTCATGCCGGCGGCAAACATCAGGCCTGCCAGATAAGGTCCCAAGCCACTGGCAATCCGGCCGACTCCCAGGATGAATCCGACTGCGGATGCGCGGGTGTTCGGCGGAAAGGTCTCAACCAGGCTCGCCTGGAACATCGCCGCGGAGCCGGAAAGGAAGAACGAAGCAGCACAGGCGGCGGCAATGAACATCCACAAGACCGGCAGCACGAAGCCAAGTAAGACAAGAGCGGCCCCAAAACCGCACATCACGAATGCGGCCATCTTCAAGGTGCTGAAGCGCCGTGTCAGCGCACCGAACACCAGCGGCGAAGCGACGCCGAGCAGGCTGGTGGTCGAGGTCACCAGAATGGCTGTCGACGCAGCGAAGCCCAGGCTCGTGATGATCTGCGGCAGCCAGTTCATGATGTAGTAGCCACCCATCACCATCAGGACGTTGACCACGATGAAACGCACGGTGACCGGCGCCATCGATGCCGAAAACAAGACCCGGTAGGAAACACCGTCGACCTTGGGCGATGGAGGCAAGGCATAGACGGGGGCATGGCCCAGGCGTCGCAACGCCGCGTTCAAGCGTTCCAGGGCATGCGGCGGACGTTTCGCCACCAGGAATGCCGGGGACTCGGGCAACAGCGCGAGTACCAGCACGATCATCAGGGCGCCGGCGAACGCGCCGATCAGAAAGACCCAATGCCAATCGTGCCCTCGCAGCACTGCCGCGGAGACTACGCCACCGATTGCCCCGCCCAGAGGCAGGCCGACGACTGTGCACGCCACGGTGAGAGAGCGGTTACGGGTGTTGGCGAATTCCCCGTTAATTGTGGCCATCACCGAGACCAGCGCCCCCATGCCGAGACCCGTGACTGCCCGGCAGACGATCAGTGGGATCTGCGATTCCGACAGTCCGCAGCCCAGCGAACCGAGTGTCACCAGGACCAGGGCACACAAGATAATCGGCTTGCGGCCGAATCGGTCCGCAAAGGGGGACAGGCCTAAGGAACCTATCGCCATGCCGACCAAGCCACTGGCCAACAGGACACCAAGAGCCGCCTTGTCGATGCCCCATGCCGCACTCAGCACCGGCGCGACGAAGGACATGGAAGAGAGGTCGTAGCCATCCAGCACGGCAATGCAGATGGTCAGCAGGATCGCCAAGATCTGCCGTCGGGTCATCGGTCGCTTGTCCAGTATTCCATCGGATGCCGAATTGTTCGAAATAGGGTTCATGGGTGTCTCTCCAGTATTTTTATCGGGACTACGCCCAAGGGCGTGTCGGTGGCGATCAGGTCACTCGGCTCCAGCATCATGGCGGTGGACAGATAGCGGGATCCACTGCGCATGCTCGGAGTAGCGGTCGTCGCGCACCGGCGAGCACAGGGCCACCGCCCACCACAAATACTTCAGTCTCGATCATTTGTCTCTTTCTTCATTCTTCTGTTTGCTTGACGAAAGAATAGGGTGTGAAGGGTGATCAAGCAACCAGGACGGATCGATACAGGTCATGAAAGAATTCAATAGCCGAGAGTGACAATTGAGCGACCTCGCGACGGTGCTCGCTCTGTTGAAAGACGGAACTGTCACCCGGGCCGCTCAAAGCCTGGGCGTGTCGCAATCAGCGCTGATCGGCCCGGCCGCCAACGCCCGTTGCGGATGCCGAGGTCGATGTTGGCCGGGGTGGACCTCGCATCATTAATTCAAATGTCGGTTAATTGCATTTTTGCGAAGCTTCGGCCGATGCGTGAGGATGCCGCTGACTTTGCCCTTGCGCCCTGTAAATTTGAATGGTGCTGGCGGCGCTGCCCGCGTGGCGACGTGAGCATCGTGTCGATGCTGGTTGCGGAACCGCTGCGCCAGGCGGCGCTGGGACTGGAGCGGCCGATGCCAGACTATCCGATTGCGGCACGCATCGATGCCTGCCTGACGGCGTTGCGCGCAGGCTTGCTGGCGCCGGGCGCGGGCGCCCGGCTTTCCAGCGCCGTCGCTATTACCAGGGTACCGTGACCGGTACGCTGTCGCGCCGCTCCGCGATGTACAGCGATGGCAGGAAGCGGGAAAGAAAAGTGAACTCGTTATAACAGTGCATCAGCAGCGCTTGTCCAAACTCGTCCGGAAACATTGCTTCGATTTCCTCGGGGCTTTTCCCCATTGCGACCAGGTCCTGCCCCATGTAGAAATGGCTGCGCAGCGCACACCCCCAGTCGGTGTCGCGCCCGATGTGCAGCAGGCGCCCGCCCAACACCTTGCCCTCCTCCCGCTCCGGTTCGTGCCCGAAACCGACCCGGCCGCAAACGGCCGCGCTGAGGCGGCCCTCGCTCCTGGCGCGCTCATACAACTGCGCATCGAAAAATTCGCCCGGATCGCGGAACTGGATCGCCAGCTTGGCCGGCGGCAAGCCCGTGAAATATTCTTCCACCAGGTGCACCGAGCCGACGTGGGTGTCTTCCCGGCATTCTGCCCAGGTACTCGATACGTGATCGACCGGGTGCCACCATACATACTTTTGGGTATCCGGGCGAAACCGGAACCACCATTCAAACATCTCCCCGCTGCAACCCTTCAAATCGGTACGGACGGCCACGTGCAAAACGCCATTGCGAAGACGCTCGTATCCCGTTTCCAGGCGCATCGGCGCGGGATCGAGCAGCCTGTCCACCTGCTTCAGTTCCATCTGGTGTTCCATCTTGTCTCCTTGATTGAATTTATATTTCAGGCAATGATCACGTCGCCACGCGCCGGCTCGGTGGCGGCGCCGACATACAGTTCGCGCAGGGCCGGATTGCGCCTCACCTCGTCCGCCGGCCCCGACAGGGCAATTTTTCCATGCGAAATGACATGGGCGACATCGGCCAGCGCGAGCGACCGGTCGACGTCCTGCTCCACGAGTAACATCGTCAGGCCCGCTTTCGACAACACGGCCAGCGCTTCGTACAGCCGGTCGATGACGATGGGGGCCAGGCCAAGGCTGATCTCATCGAACACCACCAGCTTCGGCCTGGCCATCAGCGCCCTGCCGATCGCCAGCATCTGCTGCTGCCCGCCGGACATCGCGGTACCGGGATAATGGCGCCGTTCGGCGAGGATGGGAAACAGGCCATACACGGTCGCGAGCCGCTCTTCCTGTTCCAGCCTCGGCACGTAGCGCGCCGCGATCAGCAGGTTTTCCTGGACCGACAACGTGGCGAAGATCTTGCGTCCTTCCATGCACTGCGCGGCGCCCAGTTGGGAAATCGCATGCGGTGGCAACTGCGTGGTTTCGGTGCCATCAAAAAAGATCCGCCCCGAACTCGGCCTGATCGCGCCGGCAATGACGCGCGACAGCGTGGTCTTGCCCGCGCCGTTGCAGCCGAGGATCGCGATCGTCTGGCCGGCCTGCACGTCCAGGCTGATCCCATGCAGCACGCGCGCCTGCCCGTACCCCGCGTGCACCTCTTTGAGCTGCAGCAGCGGGACGGGCAAGCCGCCATGCCGGGAGCCGGGGCAAGGCGCGACCACGCTGTCCAGTGCCGGCCGCACGACGGCTTGCGGTGCGTGGTCCGCGGGAGCCGCTTCTGGCGCTGCCACAGCTTGGGCTGTGTCTCTGTCGCGGCGGGCCGACCCGAGATAAATCGCCGCGACATCGTCGCTCGACAGAATCACGTCCGTCGGCCCGTGCGCAAACTTTTCGCCGAAATTCATGACCATGGTCGTGGAGCAGCACTCCCTGACGATCTGCAGCACATGCTCGATGATGATGATGCCGTCCGTTTCCGGCGCCACCAGGTGGATCAGTTCGATCAATTCCTCCACCTCCCGGTCGACCAGGCCGCCACCGACTTCATCGAGCATCAGCAAGCGGGGCTTGAGCGCCAGCGCACGGGCCACCTCCAGCCGCTTGCGCCGCAGCAGCGGCAGGTCGCGCGCGCGCCAGTGCCTGGCGTCGCCCAGATGGGTCTTGGCCAGCAGCTCCTCGCAATCGCGCCGCACCGCGCCGCGGTGGGCGAACGGGCTCCTGGCATAGAGCGGCACCAGCAGGTTTTCTTCCACCGTCATGTCCAGGAACGGCCGCGGTATCTGGTAGGTACGACCAATACCCATGCGGGCCCGCGTGGCGCCATCAAGCCGCGTCACGTCTTCCCCGTTGAATACCACGCGGCCCTCGCTCGGCGCGATGGCGCCGCCAAGCAGGGAAATCAGCGTCGACTTGCCGGCGCCATTGGGTCCCACCACGCCGACCACCTGCCCTCTGGCCATGCTGAAGTCCAGTTTATTTACAGCCACGACGCCGCCATAACGCTTGCTCAATTGCGATACTTCCAGCAATGCCGTGCCCGCCCCAACAGCCAGGGCTTGCGTATTTTTTTCCATGATCATTATTTTCTCCCCAATGCGTGTGCAACGATGTCAGGCCTGGCGGGGCTGGTGGCGGCAGCCCTCTTCGGCCGGCTGCGCGCCATCGACAGGCAGAGCCCGACCAGCCCTTGTGGCGCGAAACGGATCACCACCATCAAGATGATTCCGGTCAATGCGATGTGCACGTCGGGATAATCGGCTAGCCACTCGCCGAGCGCCACGACAAAAATCGCGCCAGCCAGGGGACCTAGCCGCAGCCCCAGGCCACCGATGATGACTGTCGACAGGACCGCGATCGACCATGAAATACCGAACATGCCATAAGGCTCGATCGCACCCAGTTTCAATCCCTGCATGCCGCCGGCGGCCGCCATCAGGGCGCTGGCGATCATGAACGCGCCCAACTTCACGCGAAACGCCCTGACACCGAGCTGCGACGCCGCTGCCTCGTCGTCGCGCACGGCCTTCAGTGCAATCGACAGCCGCGAGCAGACATACAGCGACAATATGCCGGTGGCCAACGCGAACAGGCCCCAGGCCCAGGCGTACAGTGAACGTATCGGGGGCGGGTCCATCGAGGCGAACCAGCCGGTGGCGCCGCCGAAGGCATCCGAGTTGATCATGAACAGGCGCAATGCCTCGCCCATGGCGAGCGTGCCGACCGTGAAGTACAAGCCCTTGAGCCGGAACACCGCGCGCGAGACCAGCGCCGCCAGCACGGCCCCGCCGGCCGCGCAACACAGCAAGGCAGGCAACACCGGCATGCCGTACGCATTCATCAGCCAGACCAGGATGTAGCCGCCCACGCCGATAAACGAGGCGATCCCCAGCGATACCATGCCGCCATATCCCGCCAGCAGGTTCCACGCCTCGGCCAGCGTCAGCAGCACCAGCAGCCTGAAGCCGATTTCGAATCCGTACTCGCTCATCATTGCCGGTATCAGCATCGGTAGCGCGGCGATAGCGAGCAATATGACGGAATACATTGCGGCACGCCGCGCGGCGGCATCCACGTGCTTGAGATCAGTATGCATTTTCATTTATGTCCCCTTGCGTCCCATCATTCCCTGCGGGCGGATCGCCAACACGATCAACAGCACCAGCAAGCCGACCAGGTCGCGGTACCCGTCCCCAAACATCACGCCGCCGAGGCTTTGCAACACGCCGAGCACGATGCCTCCCACCAGCGTGCCGAAGATATTGCCAAGGCCGCCAAGCACGACGATGGCAAATGAAGTGAGCAAATAGGTGGCCCCGCTGGAAGGCGTGAAGGCAAAGATCGTCCCGATCAATACGCCGCCCATTCCCGCGCAGGCAGCGCCGAGCGCCACGGTCCATCCATGTACGCGTTTGACGTTGACGCCGATGATGGCCGCGGCCATCGGATCGCTGGCGCTGGCCCGCAGGTCGCGTCCGAAGCTGGTGCGCGAAACGAGCAGGTGAACGGCCAGGATGACGGCCACCGAAAACACAAAGCCGGCCAGGTAGATGAAGCCGAAGCTGACCGGACCAAGTTGAATCGATTCGGTCGCCGCACTGAACTGGATCGACCGGGTATCGGCCTGGAACAGCATCAGGTACAGGTTCTGGATCACGATCGACAGGCCGAAAGTCGTCATCATCGAGGATTCCGGCGGTTTGTCCGCCAGCGGTTGCAGCAGGTAGCGTTGCAACGGCAGGGCCGCCAGCGCCATCAACGCCGCCACCAGCGGCAGCGCGAAAACGGGATGGATGCCCAGCGGCTGGATCACGAACACCATCAGGTAAGCGCCGGCGATCAGGAATTCGCCGTGCGCCAGATTGACCAGTCCCATCACGCCGAGAACAATCGACAGGCCCAGTGCCGCGAGCGCCAATACGCCACCCAGCAGCAATCCGGAGACCAGGCTGTTGACGACAATATTCAAACTTTCCATATGTTGCTCCTATGTGGAATACGGAAAATACGCATCACTTCGGCTGCACGTAGGCACCATTGGCCAGCCGTTTCGGCCAGACGATGACCTGCTTGCCACCCTGCCATTGCGAGACCACGACCGGCAACTTGGAGGTATTCGTCTCATCGAAACGCACGTTGCCCGCCACATAGCTCTTGTCGGTCCTGGCGATGGCCTGGTTGATCTTTTCCCTGTCCAGCGACTGGGCCGCCACGATGGCATCGATCAACACGCTCGCCGCGGTGTTCGAATCGGCGATATGCTGGCTGACGCTGGCGCCGGTCTCTTTCTCGAAGCGCGCAGCCAATTCGCGGGCGCCGGCGAAATTGAAGCTGGGATCCCAGTAGGCGGCAACGACGACGCCATCGGCCAAGGGACCGGACGCCTGCGCAAACTGTTCCGGCTCCGCGCCCTTTTCCATCACCAGGATTTTCGGTTTGAAGCCGGCGGCGGCCATCTGCTTGCGCAGCGACACCGCCTGCGGCGTGATCGCGTTCACCAAAACGACTTGCGGGTTGCGCGATTTCAGTTCGCTGACGATGGCCGTAAACTGCATGTTATCGACGGGGAAGTCCGCCTTTTGCTTGACCGTGAAACCGGCCGCAGCCGCGAACTTCGGCCACAGCACACCACCAACGATTTTGCCGTCAGGGCCATTGTCGTGCAGTAGCGCGATCGTCTTGTCGGTCTGGATATCGAGGTCCTTGATCATCCGAAAAGACGCCTCGGCCAGCTCGGCCTCGTCAAAAAAGATGTCCCATGCATAGCTCCATTTTCGAACCGACCGGAACGCACCCAGCGGATTGCACCCCGTTACCAGCGGTATTTTTTTACGTTCCGCCACCAAGGCACCCGCGTTGACCAGCGCCGGCGTGCACGAGCCCAGCATGGCCAGCACCTTATCTTTCGAGATCAGCGTTTCCGTATTGCTTGCGGTGACGTTCGGGTCGGTCTTGTCGTCGCGCACAAGCAGCCGGAAGACATATTTTTTTCCATCGATCGTGACGCCGCCCTTCTTGTTGGCATCATCGACGGCGGTTTGATAGCCCCATTGCTGGTACTTGCCAAAACCCGCCAGCGGGCCGCTCAACGGCAGGGAAGCCCCTATCACGATGTCATCCGCGGCGCTGCTGACAGCGGGTGCGACACCTAGCAGAAAAGCGGAAGCGACAGCCAGCAACGCCAGTAACTTGCGGGGAATGGAAATAGCATTTTTCATCAGAGTCTCCTTCGATATTATTGTGAAGTGCGGACAAGGTCCGGTAGCAGCGCCCGGCGCGGGCGCTGGGATCCTTGCTTAAAAGCGCAGTACCATGTCGGCCGACAGCGTGGTCTGCTTGCTGGCCGTGCCATTGCCGAACGCTCTGTTACCGTTGTTTCGCGACTGCCAGTCGTACCGGATCTCGGGCCGGAACGCGATGAAGCGATTGAGGTCGAACTGCGCGCCGAACGTGGTGGCGTTGAAATCGCTGCGCGCCACGGCCAGCGGGAACAATCCAAAGCCGTCGGGTGAACTGAAATGTTCAAGCCGCGCGCTGTACCGGAGGCCGGGATTGGCCCGGTAGGAAAGCATGGCGTTCTGCCCCCGATAGCGGGCGCCGCTGAACCGTGGTCCAGTCACGATACTGACGGTGTCCGGGCGGCCGTCGCCGGCCTGGCGGCCGTACAGTATTTCGGCCGACGCGTCCCAGCCTTCGGCGATATGGCTGCTGGCACTGAGCGAGTGGTGCTGGCGCCGCTGTCCGCGCGGTGAAATGATGGTCGCGACGGGCGCCTGTACTGTCGCTCCCGGATCGTTCTGCTCATTGCCGGTGATGAAAGAATAATTGACCGCGGTGCCCATGCCGGCGCTGCGCCAGCGCACCGCGCCGATGATCGAACGAGAGCCGTTATTGTCCTGCAGGTTCTGCCAGCCCTTCACCGCCCCGAGCTCGACCGCCATCAAGCCGGCCGCGCCGCGCATGACGTTGGCCGACACCAGGGCGCCCGCCACCTGGTCCGGCTGCGCGAGAAAGGCATAGCTGCGCGAATAAAACAGATTCGGTGTCGGCCTGACCTGGGGCGCAATCTCATAGCCGATGCCGGCGCCGAAACGGCCGGCCGTCAACGCCACGCCATATCCGAGCGGGAAGTAGGCTTGCACGTAGAACTGGGGCACGGCCAGGAAATTCTGCCGGTTGCTGGCGGCGAGCGCCGGATTGCCCGCGCCCGGCTGGTTGACGCCCCAGTTCTGATCGAAGCCGAACATGCCCGCTGGCTGCCCGCTGCGCCCGTACATCAGGTCGGCCTGAAAACCGACAGAAAAATCTGCCGGCACCGGCCCCGGGAGCGGCGTGATACGCGGCAGGATATTGCTCGCCATCGGCTTGCCGATAATGAGCTTCAAGTCTTCCAGCTTGAAGCCCTCGTCGCCCGGCGCCACCGGGAAATTCGAATTGCCGGCGGCCCGGCTGGCCGCCGAAGAATTGCTGTTGTGCGCGGCCCCCAGCTGCATATAGCCCTGTACCTGGATGCCGTACGCATTGGCAGCCGCGTCGCCGGCCAGTTGCCGGAACAGATAGCCTTCGGCCGGTGCATCGTCCGGGACACCGGCGGCGCATGCCACGGATGTGAACAAGGTCTGCGCGACGGCCAGCGCCAGGCGCGCGTGCTTTTGGTAAGTCATGTCTCCTCCTGATTTTTTCTTTTGATTGGATGTTTACTGCTTGCCTAGAATGCGACGTTGGACGCTCCCTTCAGCGACAGGATCTGCCTGGCATCCTCGGGCGTGGCGATTTCCATGCCGAGTTCTTCGAGGATGCGGCGGATTTTTCGCACCTGTTCGGCATTGCTTTGCGCCAGCTTGCCGCGCCCGATGAACAGGCTGTCCTCCAGCCCCACCCGCACGTTCCCGCCGAGCATGGCCGCCTGGGTAATCAGCGGCATCTGGTGCCGGCCGGCGGCGAGCACCGACCACACATAATCGGTGCCGAACAGCCGGTCCGCGGTGCGCTTCATGAACATGACGTTGTCCGGATCGGGGCCGATGCCGCCGAGGATGCCGAACACGCTCTGGATGAAAAACGGCGGCTTGATCAAGCCCTTGTCGACAAAGTACGCCAGGTTGTACAAGTGGCCGATGTCGTAGCACTCGTGCTCGTAGCGCGTGCCGAAGCCGGACATCAGTTCCAGCACGCGCCGGATATCCTCGAAGGTGTTCCTGAAGATGAAACGCTCGCTGGCGGCGATGTAATCCTTCTCCCAGAGGAATTTCCACGCCTGGATTTTCGAGCCCATCTCGTGCATCGAAAAATTCATCGATCCCATGTTCAGCGAGCACATCTCCGGCTTGAAGCGCAGCGCGGCCGCCAGGCGCTGTTCGACCGTCATTTCCGGACTGCCGCCGGTGGTCAGATTGATCACGGCATCGGTGCGCTCCTTGATCGCCGGCAGGAAGCGGGCAAAGATATCCGGGTCGCCGGTCGGCCGGCCATCTTCCGGATCGCGCGCGTGCAGGTGCAGGATCGACGCCCCGGCCTCGGCCGCGTCGACCGCCTGCTGAGCGATATCGTCCGGCCGGTAGGGCAAAGCCGCCGACAGCGTCGGGGTATGGATCGCCCCGGTCACGGCGCAGGTGATGATGACTTTATTCGGTTTTTTTTGTATTGCTGCACTCATTGTTTTTCTCCACAAAGGGCGCCGCGGCGATCGATGTGCCAACACATCGGCCGTCCGCGCACGCCGGAACGACACCCGCATCAAACCGGCCGAAGCCGGCTGAATGCGGTGACGACGGTTTCAGGTGCTGGCCTGCGCTGGCCGGGTCATCGCCAATAAATGTTCGGCGACGCGCTCCTTGAGCGCCGCCGGTTCGTACTCCGTCCAGGCACGCATGCCCTGCCCCGATTTCATGCCCAGGCGCCCTTGCGCGACGAGTTCCTCCAGCAGCGGCGATGGCGTCGCACTGGCATCGAGGTGCTGCAACACGACGCGGTGGATGTCGAGCGTCAGGTCAAGACCCACCATCTCGGCATTTTCAAGAGGACCGAGCACCGGCAGGCGCATGCCAAAACTGTTCTTGACGACCAGGTCGACGGTGGCCGCGTCGCAGATGCCCGCATCGACGAGGGCAAAAGCTTCTCGCCATAGCGCGTGTTGCAGGCGGTTGCCGACAAACCCCGGCACATCCTTTTTGACTTCGACGGCGACCTTGCCGACGCGCGCCAGCAAGTCCATCACCGCTGCGAACACGGGTTCGGCCAGCAACTCCGTCCTGACCACTTCGACCAGCGGCACCAGGTAGGGCGGATTCCACCAGTGCGTGCCGATCACGAAACGGCGCCGGGCTTCGTCCAGATTGGCCGCGATCCCGGAAATCGGGATGACGGACGTATTGCTGGCCAGGATCACGTGCTTGCCGGCCACCGCATCGAGCTCGGCAAAAATACCGCGCTTCAATTCCAGCCGTTCCGGCGCCGCCTCGAAAACGATGGCGGCCTTGTCGACCGCGTCGCGCAGCACGGAACACAGGGTCAAGAGCTCCAGGCAGGCGCCATCGCGGCCGACGCTGCGCAAGTTGTCGCGGATCGTCGCCGGCGCCTGGCTCAGCACGTTGACGTAGGGGTCGTACAGCGACACCGGGTGGCCCGCCGCCAGGAAGACCTGGGCGATGCCGCAGCCCATCAGGCCCGCGCCGACGACAGCGATGCGGGCGTGTTGTTCGATATGCATGATGTCTACCCCGCCGTGTAGCCGCCGTCCGCGTAGACGGTGTGGCCGGTGTGGAAATCGGATGCGCGCGAGCACAGGAACAGCAGCGGGCCGGCCAGGTCTTCCGGTTCGCCCAGGCGGCCCAGCGGCACCCGCTGCAGGAAGCCGTCGCGCACGGTTTTCGCGGCCTCGCTGTCCTCGAACATCCACGCCGTCAGCGGAGAACGGAACACCGTGGGCGCGATCGCATTGACGGTGATGCCATGTTTTCCCCATTCGCAGCCGAGCGCCCGGGTCAGCCCGTCGGTGGCGGCCTTCGACGTGCAATAGGCGCTGTACCCGGCCGGATGACCCAGCTTGCCCCTGGCCGACGAGACCAGCACCAGCTTGCCGCCCTTGCCGGCCGAGATTACGCGCCGGCCGAATGCCTGGCACAGCAGCCAGGTGCTGGTGACGTTGCCATCCATGACCTGCTCGAAACGGCCGAGCGGCATCTCGACGATGGGACAGGGATCGTTCAGGCCCGACGCCACCACCAGGATGTCGAGCGCGCCCCAGCTTTCCAGCGCCAGGTCCATGATGGCGGCGCAATCGTCTTCGCCGGCCGGGCGGCGCGCGATGGTGCGCACGTCGGCGCCCATTGCGCGGCAGGCGCCGGCGGTTTCTTCCAGCGCCGCCCGGTTGCCGGCGGCGAGTATCAACCTGGCGCCGGCGCCGGCCAGCACCTTGGCGGCCAGCGCGCCGAAGGCGCCGGATGCGCCGGTGACGACCGCCACCTTGCCCGCCACGTCAAACAGTTTGGCGGGGTTGCTCAGCCAGTCGCTCATGCCGCCTCCTTCGCATACGGCATCACCACCAGCATCGTGCCGACCGCATTGCCGTGATTGACAATTTCCCGCATCTCGTTGGGCGCGATGCAGCAACTGTCGAGCGGCCCGAGCACCGTCTCGGCGCCACCGGTCTTGACGGTCAGCGCGCCGGCCAGCACGACATACACTTTTTCGAGCGGCGAACTGTCCGGCCCGGCGCCGCCGCCAGGCAGGAAATGCGACAGGCCGACCCAGAATTTTTCCGGTCCGCCGGCTTCGAAACCCTGCAGCCGCAAGCCGTGCACGTCGCGGTGATTTACGGCCTGGTAGGCGGCCGCCTCGGTAAAACGCTTGATCTGCATGGCTCAGCCCTCGCCGTTCTCGATCCGGTATTTGCCGGAGCGGTCGACGATCGCGACCAGGCGCACGATGCAGCCGTCGCCGCCGGTCCAGCGCCACGGGAAGGCGGCAAAGGTGACCCGCATGCCGGTGACCTTGTCGATGTCGCCACCGACGTTTTCGAAGCCGCAGATGCCCTGCTTCAGGATGGCCTGGTGGCACGGTTCCCATTCCGGGAAGTCTTCGATGACCTTGCGGCCGGTCTCGCGTTCATACTCGCGGTTGATGTCCGGCAGCAGGCCGTTCGGCCAGCCCGGGCCGTGCGGGCCGATGGCCGTGCCCAGCGGGTGATCCAGCGCCTGGGTATCGCTGCCGATCATCTTGACCTTCTTTTTCGCGAACCATTCGCCGGCTTCCTTGTAAAAGCCGGGCGAGTACGCGTAATACATGCGGCTGTCGCTGTAATGCTTGTGCCAGCCGGTGTTGACGATGACGATGTCGCCTTCGCGGATCTGCGGGCTGACCGCTTCCAGATCGGCCGCGGTGATGACTTCCCATTTCTTTTTCGGGATCGACACGACGACACCGGTGCCGAAGAAATGCGGCAGCGGCACTTCGTCCATGAAGGCGGTGCCTTCGACCACGTGGGCCGGCGCATCGATGTGCGTGCCCGAGTGCATCACCGTGGTGATCTTTTGCGTCAGCACGCCCGACTTGGCCATGCTGTGCAGGCGCTCGATCTTGACATCCTCGAAATACGGCCAGCACGGCTGGCCCAGCCCCCATGGGTGGCTCAAGTCGTAAAACTCGAGGCCCATGTCGTTGTTCAGGTTTTCCTGGTAAATACCGCCACGAATATTGATAGTCACGCCACATCTCCTGTGCGCGGGGCAAGCCCGCATTTGGTTGAATTTATTAACCGCATTGCGGTACAGTTGTACCGAAATACGAATCAATGAAAACGACGATACACGACAGAAAAATTTGTGTCCATCAAATTAGCGAACATGGCGAGTAAAAATTTATGCTGCATTGCGGTACCATCGCACCGCAATGCAGTACAATCGGCATCATCAAAAAACCATCACACCGGAGCGGTCAGCGAATATGGATACCAGCAGCAGCGAAGAAATCCCGGACAAGGCCAGCGAGCGGCAGGGTGTGCAAGTCATTGCCAGGGCCGCCGCCATCTTGCAGATCCTGGCGCGGCACCCGCGCGGCCTGTCGCTGGGCGAGATTGCGAAGATGATCAAGCTGCCGCGCTCGACGGTCCAGCGCATCGTCGACGCGCTCGATACGGAAAACCTGGTCGTGGCCAGTTCGTCGGCGCACGGCGTGCGGCTCGGACCGGCATTGATACCGCTGGCGGCGGCGGCGCGTTTCGACGTGGCCGACATCGCCCGCAAGTACATGCAGCAGCTGGCCGACCGGTTGGGAGAAACCGTCGACCTGACGCTGTTCGATCAAAACAAGGTGGTGTTCATCGCCCAGATCACCGGCTCGCACCGTTTACAGGCGGTATCGTCGGTCGGCATTTCGTTTTCGCTGCACTGCTCCGCGCCCGGCAAGGCGGCGCTGGCGATGCTCGATGCCGAGTCGCTTGCGAAAATCAAAAAAAAGATGCGTCTGGAACGATGCACGCCCCATACCATCACGGACTGGGACGAACTCGACCGGCAACTGAAAGAGATTGCGCGGGTTGGCGTCGCGATCGACCGCGAAGAGCATGACGAGGGAATCTGCGCGGCAGCGATCGCGCTGCACAGCGCCGACGGCGAAATCGTCTGCCTGTCGATCCCCGCGCCGGCGCTGCGCTTCCGCGAAAGCGAAAGTGCCATCGTGGCCGAACTGCTCGCTTGCAGGACGCTGCTGCAACGCGAACTGTATGCATGATTGACATGGCGAGGCGTGCAGCAAAAATTCTTCAGACCGGCCAGAGTATCAAGCCTGGTGATGCGACGTCCTTACCAGCAAATAAGATTGAAGCTTTTCTCGCAACGCGTTTGGGAGGTCGAGACTCTTTCGTACATCCAAGCGAATTGCGATCAGGGAGACCTTGCCTTCGAACGCCATTCGTCCATCAGCAAAACATGCCCTTGCAATCAAATCGAACGTACGCTTGCGGATTTCGCCAACTTCGATCCGGATGTCCACCGTATCCTCGGGATACAGCGGCATATGAAAAGTCAGACTCATGTGCTGGCACGGCAGTCCGACGCCCTGCTCACGTCCTTCACGATCGCTCGGGCCATAGCCGATGTGGCGCAGGAAATGCATGACGGCGCCGAGCAAGTAGTCGGTGAATTTTCCAGTGAAAACAACTCCCGCCGGGTCGCAGTCCACCCAACGCGCGACACGCCTGACGGTGAACGGCAGGTACGACACGACAGCTTCCGAACTCACATCCATAAAACCTCCATCTGCATGGAAAAACGCGGCAAAAATCGAAGCGCCAGTGCCATGTCGGCGCACTGCGACAAGGACGTCCCATGTCGCTTTTTGAATTACCTGGTCGATGGCTTTTTCTTGGAAATATTTTTTTCTTTCTTGCCTGGTACAGCGAAGCCCCGCAGCATGATGTCGATACCAGTCAAAAACATCTTGTCGGCATCAAATTGCATGAAATGGTCCAGTGCTTCGGCGAAGTGCGGAGCCGCCTGCAGTCGTTGCGAAGACAGTTCCTGCTTCAGGTATTTCTGGTGGTAGGCCGGAAACTGGCGCCCGATCTCGGCCTGGGCACAGGAAGCGATGAAAAATGCGAGCTGGTGCACATTGATGACGCAGGTTTCGATATCAAAACCATGCTCCTGGAATAACAGGATAAAGCGGTCCAGATAGCGCACCCCCAGATCCTGCTCGTTGCGACTGGCCGTTTGCAACAGGCGAAACTTGTTGTGCTTCATCAGGTAGGCGTTGACCCCCTTGAATTCGATATGCACGCGAAACAGCCGCGCCGCCACCGTTCTCAGCCGCTCCTCCCAGCTCCCCTCCACCTTCTCGAAACAATACAGTATGTTTCGCATATAAATTGTCACCACCTCCGACAGCAATTCGTCGCGCCCATGCGTCAAGTGGTAGTGAATGGTGGCCGGTGTTACGGCCAGGTCTTTCGCCACTTGAACAATGGAGATGTCGTCCAGCGATACCTCACGGCTAAGCCGGACGGCATGCTCGATGATGACGTCGCGCGACAATTCGGCCTGCTCGGCGCCAGCGCCGCCCTCGCGCTTGGGTGGCCGGCCACGGCGGCGCGGCGCATCTGCCATCACACCGTCCCGCTTCGGCTCGGGGGCATCGCCTTCGGTACTTGCCATTCGTCTTCCTCTGCTTGATTGAGCAACCCGGTAATCAGCACCGGGTATCGAGCCAGCATTTTACTTGCCTGGCCGAGCGATGAGGGTACGGTTGCTGCTACTTTTTAGCGGCCGCGCCGGACCAATGCTCCAGCCAAGTTCCTGCCGGATTTGCTCCATCGATGGCAAGGGGACACGCTCGCGCCAGCGTTGCCACAGCCAACTCCTCACGTTCTCCTTGTCCATCATGCCCTCCTGGCTCAAGTCGAGCGGCGTTGTGGCAGCAGGAAGCTGGCCAGTGCCGGCAACAGGATCAGCGCGCCCAGCATGTTCCAGACAAACATGAAGGCCAGCAAAATCCCCATATCGGCCTGGAACTTGATCGGCGACCAAGCCCAGGTCGCGACGCCGAACGCCAGCGTCAATCCTGTCAACATCACGACCTTGCCGGTGAATTGCAGCGCTTCGTAATAGGCGTCGGACAGCGTGGCGCCCCGACGTAGCGCCGCCAGCGTGATGCTCAGGATATACAGGGCGTAGTCGATGCCGATGCCGACACCAAGCGCCGTTACCGGTAGCGTCGCGACTTTCACTCCCATGCCCAACTGCACCATCAGCGCCTCGGCCATGACCGATGTCAGCATCAAGGGCAATACGGCCACCACCACCGCGCGCCACGAACGGAAGGTCACAAAACTGAGCAGGATGACGGCGCCATAGACCCAAAGCAGCATTGCACGGTTGGCCTCTTGCACAACGATATTGGTCGCCGCCTCGATGCCAGCGTTGCCGGCCGCAAGCAAGAAACTGATCTGCGGCCCATTGTGGGTGACGGCAAACTGTTCGATCGTGCGCACCGTGCCGCTCAAGGTTTCGGCCTTGTGATCTTTCAGGTAGACAAATATCGGCAGCAGATTGCACGCCTGGTTGAACAAGTCGCGCGGCGCCTTGACGATCACCGCGTTCAATGTGTCCTGGTTGGGAACGATCTCGTACCACGCCAGGCTGCCCTCGTTCAACGCGGCCGACATTTTGCGACTGAAACCGGCCAGCGACAGCGTCGCTTCGACGCCCGGCAGGTTACGCAAGCGCATTTCAAGCGCGTCGGCGGCGGCCAGCGCCGCATACGAGCCGCATTGCGAGACCGGGGTTTTCGCCATGACGACCAGCACGTCGCTGCTGCTGGCGTAATGCCCGGTCAGATAGGCGCTGTCACGGTTGTACCGTGAATCACGCCGCAATTCCGGCGCTCCGGGGTCGAGGTCACCGACCTTCAGCTCCAGGCTGACGACATAGGCGGCCACGCCCATCACGCCGCCCAGCAGCAAGGCGATCACAGCATAGCGCCGCACAGTCAGCAAGTCCAGCCAGCGCCATAGCGCCTGTTTGCGTTTGCCCTCGCTCGCTTCGGCTTCGTGGCGCAGGCTCCTGGCAGCCGCTTGCGGCGACACGCCCGTGTAGCTGAGCAGGATAGGCAGCAGGATCAGGTTGGTGAAAATCAGCACCGCGACACCGATACTGGCCACCAATGCCAGCTGGCGGATGGCTGGAATGTCAATCACCAGCAGCACGGCAAAGCCAACGGCGTCGCACACCAGCGCGGTCAGGCCGGCAATGAACAGGCGCCGGAAAGTCATGCGCGCAGCCGTCAGCCGGTGCAGACCGCGCCCGATATCCTGCATGACGCCATTCATTTTTTGTGCCCCATGGCTCATGCCGATGGCAAACACCAGAAACGGCACCAGGATGGAATACGGGTCCAGGTGAAAGCCCAGCAACGGCAGCAAGCCCAGTTGCCAGATCACGGCCACGAGCGAACACAGGACGACCAGGCTGGTGCTGCGCATGCAGCGGGTGTAGGTGTAGACGGTGGCCGTTACGATCAGCACCGACACGCAAAAGAAGCCGAGAATCGCACTCACGCTGTCGATCAGGTCGCCGACGATCTTGGCGAAGCCGACGATACGCACGCGCACATGCTTGCCTGCGTAGTCAGCGCGTATCTTTTCAAGCTGCTGCGACAGCTCGCCGTAATCGATCGCCTTCCCGGTGCGCGCATCGGTGTCGAGCAGGGGTACGCTGATGATGGTCGACTTGAAGTCCGGCGCCACCAATTGGCCGATTTCGCCCGAGCGTTCGATATTGACCCGCAATTTTTGAAGGCTCTGTGCCGAGCCGTCATAACGCTCCGGCATCACGGGGCCGCCTTCCAGCCCCTCCTCCGTCACCGCAATCCATGCAGTCGACGGTGTCCACAGCGACTTCATATAAGAGCGGTCGACGCCAGGCAGCAGGAACACGCGGTCATTGATGCCCTTCAGCGTTTCCATGTAGCCGGGGTCGAAGATCGTGTCGCCGTCGCTTTCCACCACGATGCGCAAGGTGTTGCCCAAGCCCTTCAAGTCATCCTTATGTTTCAGATAATTGGCAATGAATGGATGGTGGGTGGGGATCATGCTGTCGAAGCTGGTATTAAACTCCAGCCGGGCCGCAGTCCACCCGAACAGCAGCGTCAATACCGCGCACAATGCGACGATCAGCTTGCGGTTGCCAAACAGCATGCGCTCCAGCCGGGATCCCTCCTGCGCTTCCACACTGGCGATCAACTCGGCGTGCATCGAACTATCAATGTGCTGATTCATCACGCCCCCGCTTTCGTCGCAGCGACGATGCGCATCACACCGCGTGGGCCGGCAACAATGACGGTGCCGTCCGACGCCTGCACCAGGTCCGTCACCGGTTGTGGCGCCTGTGTATAGAGACTGAAACTGCGTCCGCCGTCCTGGCTGAGCAGCAACTGGCCGCCCTGGCTACCCAGCAGCACGCTGCCATCGGCAAGCACGATGGCGCTCGAGATCGACTGCTGGGTGCCGCACTCTATCCGTATCCATGTCTTGCCGCCATCCGCAGAGCGGAACATGCTGCCGCGCAGGCCGTAGGCCAGCACATCCTCGGCGGACAGCGCGAGTACGCCGAAGTACGTTCCCTTGTAGGGAGACGCCAGCGCCACGAACGGTTCGCCCTGCCGGGATCGCAGCAGCAAACCCTGTTCGCCGGCCGCATAGACGATGCCCCCATTTTCGCTCACGCCGTAGACATGCAACGCCGCCGGATTGTCGAGGCGGCCAAGCATGCTTTGCGGTCGGGCAGGTTCGCCTTCGATGCGCACGCCTGTGCCGAAGGCGCCCAGCGCGAGCGCACGGCCAGGACCACCCGGCAGCAATGCCAGCAATGGCTTGTCGGGACCGTCCTGGACCAGTTGCGCCGCACTGGTACGCAAGGTGACGACCGTTTCCGGTTCACGCCCCGCTCCCAGCGCCTCGGCCTGTTCGAGCGCCAGGCGGGCCGATGCGGCGCCATCGGTCACGCGCACCCAGTTGACACCCGCATCGACGGTGTGCAGTACCACGCCCATGTGGCCAACCGCCCACCCTTCGGTGGCGGTAGCGAAACGTACCCTGGTCAGGGTTACGCTGGTCGGCACCTTACGCGCCTGGGACCAGCTGCGGCCGTCGTCGCCGGACAGCAATATAAAGCCGTGCTCGCCCACTGCAACGATGCTGGAACCGGCGCGGGCGACGCTGAGCATCAGTGCGCGGCTGGCCCACGAGGCCCCGGCGGCAGGCTGGGTCATGACGGCCGGGACCGGTGAAGTGCCAGGCACGGCCGCCGTATCCTGCATGGAAGCCGCGCCGCAGAGCAGCGCCATGGACAGTCGCGGCGCGCAGCTGCGCAGCAGTTGGGAATAGCGGCGTAAAAAGAATGGAGTCAACATGGTGATCATCCGTTCAGCGCACGCTGCGTCCGGCCAGGGCGTCGGGCGAGAAATACGTGTCCGGGAAGCGCTTGGGCAGCACGGTATATTGCTGCTTGTGCGCCGCGCCGATCTCGCCGGCGACCGCGTACACGCCGGTGTTGAAGTCAAAGGTCAGATTGGTCCAGGTGGTGACGCCGGGCAGTTCTGCGACCACCATGGGGAGAGACATGCCCAGCTTCCACAACTGGCCGTTGGCATCCCAGCCATCGGCGATCAAGCCTTGCCAGGTATCCTCGTCGAGATAGAAGCGACGCCGCGCAAGGACATTGCGCTTGCCGGACGCCAGCGTAGCCTCCACCACCCATACGCGGTGCAGTTCGAAGCGCACAAAGTCAGGATTCGGGTGGTTGTCGGTCAGCTTCTTTTCCACATCGCCCTGCCACCAGCGGTTGGCGTTGTAGGGCACATACATTTCCTTCTTGCCCAGCAGTTTCATCTGGTAGCGGTCCATGGGCCCGAAAAAGGTCTTGAATTCGTCGAAGTTGGCGACACCGGAAAGGAAGAAATTGGGCGTGTCATAGGTCAGGTTCGGCACCTTGCGCACGCGGCGCTGGCCCGGCAGGTATTGCCAGGAATCCTGGCTGCGGCCGAACTGGTCCAGCGGAATGTGGTACAGCACGGCACTGCCCATCTGGTACGACGGCGCGGTCAGCGAGTTGACCTGGGTGTTGTACAAGCCCTGGAAGGTCTCGGCCGAGCCGTCCGTGAAATAATAGGGATACTGGTCGAACGATTTCACCTCGGCCGAGAGCACGGCGGGGCCGCTGACCGGCTTGACCCAGGCGCCGGAACTGGTGTCGATGGTCACGCCTTTCCACGACAGTTGATGGTTCCACATCACTTCGAAACCGTCGCGCGGGATCGGGAACGGGATGCCGCCATACGCGCCCTCCACCGTCAGCCCGCCGTTGCTGGTGCTGGCCTTGACGGCATTCCTGGCGATGTTGTCGTACACCCATTGCGGCGCCGCCGCGCTGCGGTGGCTGGGGTAGACCTGCAACTGGAATGTCTTGGGATACTTGCGCAGCAGCGCCTTGACGCCCTCGGCAAGCTTGTCCTCATGCTGCGCCATGTTGGCAGCGTTGATGGTCAGCAGCGGCTTTTCGCCGGCGTACGGGTCCGGGCGCGGGTCGCCGCTTTTATAGCCCGGCGCGACCTTGGTATAGCCGCCGTCCCAGGCCGGGATCGTATGGTCCTTGTTGCCGGCGCGCTCGGCGCCCATCGGCGTCAGCGTGGTCTTCAATTTCGTAGCTTCTTCTTGCGTCACGGCCGCCGTGGCGCACTGGGCCATGCTCAGCGCGCCCAGCAGAATGGCCAGGGCGGGTTGGATTGTTGGTTTCATGTGATGTCTCCTAGATGATCAGAATGCGCGCTGCACGTTGAATGAAATAAAATCCCGGTCCTTCCACTGCTGGCCGAAATTCAGCGCCGACAGCGATGGCGAGGACAGGAAGGTGGCGGCGCGACCGAAGTAATGGGTGTAGCCCAGGCCGAATTGCCAGCCGGCGCGGTAGGTGCCGTTGACGCCGATGCTCAGGTCGCCGCCGTGGCTGCCGCCCGGATTGAACAGCGACACCACGCCCGAATTCGCCTTGGAGCTGTAGCCGACGCCGAGCGGTACGCTCAGGTCCAGGCCCGGCAACACCTGGAAGTACTGCGGCGTAAGGCTGAAGCGCAGGGCCCAGGCATCGCGCGTGGTGTTCGGATCGAGCGCGGCGCGGTTGCGCGTGACGCTGGTGACGCGATTCCACGCCAGTTCGCCCAGGAAGAAACCGCCTTCCCACAGCGCCATGCGCGGCAGCGATACCACCGTGGAAACCTGGAAGTGAGCGGAGTTGCCGACCGCGTAGCGCGGCTCGCCGTGGTTGTCGGCGGCCACGCCCGGCGCCAGCGGCGCGATATTGCTGACCAGCGGCGTGTCGCGCCGCACCGACGCCTCGGCGCCGACCTGCACCGCCCCGAAGGCGCGGCTGGCGCTGGCGCCGAAGGTCTTGATGCCCTCCGGGTAGACCAGCTGGTAGTCCGCGACCTGGCCGCTGGCGGGATTGAAGCCGGCGCCGCTGTGGATATACAGCTGGAAGTCGCGCGCGTGGGAACGGGTGGCGTACAGGCCGATGTCGGTATCGAGCGCCGGCACCCTGGTGCGCAGCTGCGCGCCGAACTGGCCGCCGTCGCGCGCCCTCTGGTCCGGTGCGCGGAAGGCCGCCGCCGGGCCGCCGCCGCTCACTAGCGGCGCGCCCAGCAGCACGCGCTCGCCGCCCGCGTCGAGATGGTCGACGAACGAGAAATAACTGCCGGCGCCGGGCAGCCGGTTTTGCTCCCACTCGTACTGCACATAAGCGCCCACCGACAGGTTGGAACTGAGCTGGACCTGCGCCGACACCTGGCCCACCGGGCGGATGATTTCCTTGACTTGCGAACCCGGCACCGACAGCAGCTTGACGATATCGAGCGGCGACTGCGTGCCCGCGATGCCATTGCTGCCGAAGAACAGGCTTTCGCCATACAGCAAGGTGTGGCGGCCGGCGCGCACATCGGCCGACGCCTCGCCCAGCTCCAGCTTGCCGAACACGAAGGCATCGAGCCATTCAGCCTTGCGTCCATGCAGCGTGCGCGTCCCTTGCGGGAACTGCCTGAACTCCGCCGGCGGCCCATTGAATGTCGCGGCGGAATCGTGATCGGTACCGCGCCGGTAAACGCTGTCATACCAGGCAGCGCCACTGACGCGCAGGCCGGCGCTGCCGTACGTGAGGTCGAGCTCCGATAACAGGTCGAGCCGGTTGGAAACCAGGCCGCGCCGGAAATTGCGGTCGCCGTCGTCCTGGTTGGCATCCGCCGTCAATGCCGCGGACGGCTGCTTCACGCGAAATGCGGAGCTGTACTTGAAGGTGTTATCCCAACGGACCTTCACTCCGGCATCGCCGATATCGAATTCGGTGGCGCCCGCGCCATGCATCGTGCATGCAGCGAGCGCGCTTCCGAGCATGCGGGCCAGCATGATCCCGCCCGAGTGGGGGAATTTCCGATCGTTCTTGTTCATTTTATTGTCTCCTGGATGATTGCCGGCGTCTGCGCGCCGGATGAGTTGCTGCTGCACTTTAATTAATACCCCGGTTAATTAACTTTAGTAATTTTTTACAGGGGTGTCAATTATTATTTGCATTGTTTGTCGCGTCGCCGAAACTACTGCCCGATCTGTTGCTGTCCCGCTGTCCCGATCTTGAATACACTGAGCAACTGGCTCAGCGCGGCCGCCTGTTCGCGCAACTGGTCGGCGGACGTCGCCACGCGGCCAACCTGGACCACGTTGCTGAGTGTATTGGCTTCCATGCGCTCGACCGCCTGGTTGACCCTGTCCATGCCGGCTGCCTGCTCCGTGCTGGCCACGGCGATCTGCCCCAGGATGACGGGCATTTTCTGGACCTGTCCGACGACCTCGGCGATGGTCTGGCGTGCGCTGGCCGCAAGGGCGCCACCGGCCTGTATATTGCCAACCGTTTTCTCGATCAGTGCCTTGATCTCCTGCGCCGCCAGCGCACTGCGCTGGGACAGTCCACGCACTTCGGACGCCACGACGGCAAAACCGCGCCCATGTTCGCCGGCGCGGGCCGCCTCGACCGATGCGTTCAGGGCCAGCAGGTTCGTCTGGAAGGCAATCCCGTCGATGACTTTGACGATGTGGACGATCTGGCCGGCCGAACAGTGCATCTCCACCATCATGTCAGCCATCTTCGCAACGGCCGCGCCGCCACGGCCGGCGGCCTGCGCCACCTCGGTCGCGAGCTGGTCGGCATGCGAGGCATGAGCGGCATTATGAGCGGCCGTCGCGCGCTGGGTGGCGACCGCGGATGCCACATCGGCCAGCGCACCGCGCTGCTCTCCGGTGCGTGACGACAGCAGCCCATTGCCAGCCGCGATCTCGGCCGAGGCGACGGCGATCGCGTCGGTAGCGCTGCGGACCTGGCTGACAATCGCGGTCAGCCGTCCGCGCATGCCGGCCATGGCGGCGATCACACTGCCCCCATGCCGCGCGGGGCCGCGGGCAACGTCGAAGTCCAGTTCACCGTCGGCGATCCTGGTCGCGATTTCCACCGCTTGGGCCGGCTCGCCGCCCAGTTGCCGGGCCAGCCCGGCAGTGATCGCATGGGCCAGCCACCATCCGGCACATACCGCCACCGCGCCGATCGCGGCCATCCGTGTCCAGGCCGCGTCATAGGCCGCCTTCGCATCGAGCGCAGCCTGTTGGCTTTGCCGCTGCTCCAGCGCCATCAAGTCGGCCAGCGCCGCCATCCAGCGCTGCTGCACCGGCGCCAGTTCGTCGACCAGCAGCACGAACATCTGGTCCGACAAATTGCGCGCGGCCAGATCGCGGACCCGGGCGATCAGGGGTGCGGCCAGCCGTTCCTGCTGGTCGATGCGGGCCACCAGTGCCTGTTCGGCGGCGTCGCCACCGGTCAGCATCGCGCCCAGCCTGTCGCGCGCCTGGGCATAACGCCGTGCCGCGGCCAACACCAGTTCAGACTGCGGCAGGCTTTCCGATGCGGATGCCACCAGCGCCATGTTCCTGAGCGCGATCATGCGTTCGAACACCGAGTCGCGCAGCGCGGTGGCGAGCGCTGTCTTGACATTGTTGACACCGGTGATCCTGTCTATCCCTTGCTGCAAGGTAGCCATGCGGCTGATGCCCAATACCGTCACCAGCACCAGCAGCGCCAGCAGCAACCCGAACGCCAGATGCAGACGCTTTCCAACCGACATGCCGGACGTCTTCATATCCCCTCCAGGTCACAGCGAAATGCCACCGCTGACTTCGATCGCGGCGCCGTTGATGAAGCTCGCTTCGTCGCTGGCCAGGAAGGCGTAGACATTGGCGATTTCGGCAGGCTGGCCCAGGCGGCGCGACCAGCTGCAGTTCGTCATGTCCTGCAATACCTTGTCCGGGATGCTGGCCAGGATGTCGGTTTCGACGAAACCGGGGCAGACCGCGTTGACCCGGATGCCCTTGCGGCCCAGCTCGCGGGCCCAGGTCTTGGTCATGCCGATGACGGCGAATTTGCTGGCCGAATAGTTGGACTGCCCGAAGTTGCCATACAGCCCGACGACACTCGACGCGTTAATGATCGAACCGCCGCCGCGTTCGAGCATCAGCGGCACGACCGCCTGGGTGAACGAAAACACCGCCCGCAGGTTGACATCGATGACGCTGTCAAATTGCGCTTCCGTCATCTTGCTCAACTGGGCATCGCGCGTGATGCCGGCATTGTTGACCAGGATATCGATGCCGCCGTATTGCTCCTTCACGGCGGCCACCAGCGCGTCGACCTGGGCGCGATCCGTCACGTCGGTGACATGTCCGCGCACGCGCGCCCGGTCCGATGCGCGGTCGCCCAGCGTCGCCACGGCACGCTCCACGGCCTCGCGCCCCAGGTCGCAAATCACCACCGTGGCGCCCTCGCGCAGGAATTTCTCGGCGGTCGCGTAGCCGATACCGGCCGCACCGCCGGTGACGACGGCCACTTTATTGGTCAATTTCATGCTGATTCTCACTCTCGTATTGGTTATGCAACTTCAAACAGGCCGGCCGCGCCCATGCCGCCGCCTACGCACATCGCGATCACGACGTATTTCACGCCGCGCCGCTTGCCTTCGATCAGCGCGTGCCCGACCAGGCGCGCGCCGCTCATGCCGTACGGGTGGCCGACCGCGATGGCGCCGCCGTTCACGTTCAGCCTCTCGTCGGGAATACCCAGCCTGTCGCGGCAATAAATCAATTGCACCGCGAAGGCCTCGTTGATTTCCCACAGCCCGATCTCGTCCATTCGCACGCCAGTTCGTTCGAGCAGGCGCGGTATCGCAAGCACCGGGCCGATCCCCATTTCATCCGGCTCCAGGCCCGCCACGGTAAAGCCGCGGAACACGCCGAGCACCGGCGCGCCACGGCGCGCCGCCAGTTGCGCATCCATGACCACGCAGGCGGACGCACCGTCGGACAACTGGCTGGCATTGCCCGCCGTGACAGTGCCGCCGTCGATCACCGGTTTCAGGGCGGCCAGCTGTTCCAGTGTCGTGCCGGGCCGGTTGCATTCGTCGCGCTCCAGCAGCACCGTGCGCTCGCCGCCGGCGATGCCCGCCTTGTCCACCTCGACCATCGTGGCGGTGATGGGGGCGATCTCCTGGTCGAATCTGCCGGCCCGCTGCGCGGCCGCGAAACGCTGCTGGCTTTGCCAGGCGTACGCGTCCTGGCGCTCGCGGCTGACGCCGTAGCGCGCCGCCACCACCTCGGCTGTCCGGATCATCGGCCAGTAGTATTCCGGCTTGTGTTGGGCCAGCCATGCGTCCTCGAAATGAAACCGGTTGGTGTGCTCGTTCTGCGTCAAGCTGATGGTCTCCAGGCCGCCGGCCACCAAGGCCGGCACGCGGTCGACGATGACGCGGTGCGCGGCCATCGCGATGGTCTGCAAGCCGGTTGAACAAAAGCGGTTGACGGAGACGCCGCTGGCCGTCACCGGCAGACCGGCGCGCAACGCGATCTGGCGCGCGATATTCCATCCCGTGGCGCCTTCCTGTAACGAACCGCCCATGATCACGTCTTCCACCTCGCGCGGGTCGATGCCGGCGCGCTGGACGGCATGGCGCACCGCGTGCGCGCCCAGCTCGGCGCCATGGACGCGGTTCAGCGAACCCCGGTAGGCCTTGCCGATCGGGGTGCGCGCTGTTGAAACGATGACTGCGTCACGCATGTCGACTCCTGTCTCAAGCAGCCGCACGGCCGGGACGGCGTGCGTGATGACCGGCCAGCAGATAGCCCGCGCCAGGCACGACCGGCTCCAGCGCCAGCGACTCCAGCAACTTGCGCGTGGTGCAGACCGCGGACGAAGTGACGGGCAAGCCGAGCCTGTCCTCGACCAGCTGGATCGCCGGCAGCGAAGGCATTTGCACGCAGGCCGACAGCACGACCGCATCGGCATTGGCCGTATTGAGGTTGTGTACGTCGTCCAGCAGGCGCATCGGGTCGCGCCGGCCCACTTCCAGGTTGTCAGGAATCTCGAAGGAAAGCGCATCGATCACCTCGATACCTTCGCTTTCGATGTATTCCACCACCAGGCCGGTGAGCGAGCGCATATAAGGTGTCATGATCGACACGCGTTTCGCTCCCATTGCTCGCAAACCATCCACCAGCGCGCCGGCCGAGGTGACCAGCGGCGCCAGGCAATGGTTGTCGCGTGCGATCTGCGCCAGCCGGCTTTCGCTTTCGCGGTGGTAGCCCAGGCCCATAGCCATGATCGCCACCAGGCAGGCGTAGCCGATCACATCGACCCTGGCATCGGCCAGTTCGGCGGCGCAGCGGTGGCTTTGAATATCCATCGCCGCCAGTTCTTCTCGGGAGACCGTGTGCATGCGCATGCGGCTGGAGTGGAATGTAAAACGTTCCGGCCGGATCGCCTCGCGTGCACGCAACATGGCCGGGATTTCGGTCTCCATGGTGGTGTTGGAACTCGGGACGATCTGCCCGATCCGGTAAGTTTGGGCCCGTTGTGCAAGGGCCGCATAAGGTGAGTTCATGATGTTCATGGCTATTGGTATCGGTTAAAGTCAAGCCGGGCCGGCGCGGTAGGCCTGGTACTGGTCGGCGAAGCCCGGGCTGTACAGGCGCAGGCGCTCGGCGTCGACGCGGCCGGTGCGGGTCAGGAAGTTGTGGACGAATTCCATCAATGGCGCATCCATGTGGCTGCCCATCGCCTCGTACCAGTTGAAACTTGCTTCGGCCGCTGCCGCAAAGGCTTCCCGCTTGGGACGCCGCGCTTCGACAAAGCGCCGCAAGCTGTTTTCCACGTGGCAGTCCTCGGCAACCAAGGCGTCGAACAAGGCAAAGCTGTCTTCCATGGCCAGCCGGGTTCCGGAACCGATCGAGAAATGGGCGCTGCGCAAGGCATCGCCCAGCAGCACCACGTTGCCGTGCACCCAGCGTTCATTGGTGACAGCCGAGAATTGGCGCCAGGCCGAGTTGTTATCGATCAGGGGCTGCCCTTGCAGTTCGTGATGGAACATGGCCTCGAAATAGCGGCGCCTTTCATCGTTCGTCATCGCCTCCAGACCAGCGCTTTCCCACGCGCGCTCATCGCACTCGGCCACGAAAGTGCTCAGTTCCGGCGTGTACGCGTAATAGTGCGCGCAGAAAGCGCCGCCCTGATGGCGCCGGAACGCCAGGCCGGACGGCACCAGCGCAACGCCCACGCCGTACCAGGCATGCCGGTTGCGCAAGCGATGCACCCTGGTGCCGAAGCCGTCCGCGTACAGGCCGCGGATGGCGGAGTTGGTGCCATCCGCGGCGACCACCAGGTCGTATCCGGACAGCGCTTCCTGCCGATCGACACGTACGCCATACTCCACGTGCACGCCGGCCTGGTCGCAACCCGCCTGCAGAATGTCCAGCAGATCCAGGCGGCGGACCGCCCCGCCCACCTCGCTGTGGCGCAGCAGCACGCTCTCGCCGTCGACCGAGATCGTCTGGCGGTTGTCGAACGTCGACGCAGCCTGGATACGGGCAAAGAGGTCGCGGTCGTATTCTTTCAGCCGGGCGCGCAGTCCGCCGCTGATGCCGACGCCGAAACCGTAAGTGGCGGCGCGCGGATTCTGTTCGTGGACGACGATCTCGGTTGCCGGGCGGTGCCGTTTAAGTAGGCGTGCAAAAGTCAGCCCGGCAGGGCCGGCGCCGATGACGGCAATTTTCATGGTGATCTCCTTTATTGCGGCGCGGTGACAGGCAGTACGCGGACCAGGTCCTGGCCGAATTCAGCGATGACGCCATCGATGCCGCCCGTGAACGCGCCATACCAGATGGCCGGCTTCATTTTCATTTCCTTGCGGCGGAACGTCAGTCCGGTCTCGGCCTGGATAGTCCAGTAACCCTGCCGCGGCCCGGTCACGCGGCAGGTGGAATCGGCGCTGGCCGCCGTCACCAGCGGCGCGAATTCCGGCACGTCCAGTACATACAGGGTGATCATGAAGCGCTCCCTTCCGTCAACAGGGCGGCGACCAGGCCCGCCTTGCGTCGCCATACCGTGTCGATATCGGCCAGCCGGCGGCCGGCGGCGGCCATCGCGGCTTCGCTTTCCAGGGCAGCCTGGATGGTCAGCGCCGCATCCTGCGCATCGTGCGGGTTCATGGGACGCAGCTGCCAGGTGAACTCCACCATGTAGCCGTTCGGGTCCGTGACATAGATCGACTCGATCAGCTCGTGGCGTACTTGCAATACTTTGTAGTCTTGCGCTTCCAGGCGGTCTTTCCACGCCAGCAGTTCGTCGCGGGTCTCGACGCGCCAGGCCGTGTGCACGGAACGGTACAGCCACGAATCCTCGGCACGCATGCGCTCCGGACAATCGGTGCCGATGTAGTAAAAGAAAGCGATCGTGCTGTCGTTGCCCGAGCCAAAAAAGAAATGCAGGAAGTCCGGGTGTTCCTCCGGCCCCCAGCCCTTGGCCGAAATGGCGTGGACGATGGGGAGCCCCAGGACATCGCGGTAAAAGCGCACCGTTTCCTGCAATTTCCAGGTCGGGCGGGCCGTATGGTGGACGCCGTACAAAAGCGTGGGCGTGACGGGGGCTTGCTGCCCGGGCGTGGTGACCTGGGCGGCTATTGTGCTAGCCATGATTTACTCCGTAAAAAGGAAGGGATTTAACTCGCCGGTTGCCGTTCGCTGGCGAGGATGTTGGCGATCATGTCCTTCAGCAGCGGCTTTGACAGCTTGAGCGAAGCGGTCAGTGGAAACTGCTGGACGATCTCGATCCGCTCGGGCCATTTGAATTTCGCCAGGCCTTTGCCGGCCAGGTGGGCGCCCAGTTCAGCCACCGTGATGCCCGCGCTGCCAGGGCTGGGGATGACGAAAGCGCAGGCGCGCTCGCCGTATTCCGGATCGGGCATCGGCACGATGGAAATGGCGCCGACCTTGGGGTGGTCCGCCGCTGCCAGCTCGACTTCCTCGGCATTGATTTTTTCGCCGCCACGGTCGATGACGTCCTTGGTGCGTCCCCAAAACTTCAGGTACAAGCGGCCATCGATGCGCACCTGCGACAACAGATCGCCGCTGCGGTAGTAGCCGTCGGACGTAAACGCTTCCCGGTTACGTTCGGCGGCGTCGAAATAGCCGTGCAAGGTGCAGGGACCGCGCGTCACCAGTTCGCCGACTTCGCCTTCGGGCACGTCCTGTTCGGTGCCCGGCTGCAGGATGCGCACTTCGTCGAATGGCGACAGTGGCTGTCCGACGCTGCTATCCATGGCTTGCTGCGGATCGCCGGCACGGGTCCAGCACAGCAGGCCTTCCGTCATGCCGAAGATCGTATACACCGGCGCACCGGTGAGTGCGCGCAGCTTTTCAGCGTTGTTGATCGTCGTGAAGCCCCGCACATGCCGGAACGAGTCCGCGTTGAGCAAGCCGCGCTCCTTCAGGCGCCACAGGATCGGCGGAGCCAGCAACAGCCAGTTCGGCCGGCGCTGTGCGATCAGCGCGCCGATCGCATCGAGGTCCAGTCCGCGCAACACCGCCACTTCGCCGCCGCACAGCAGTGCCGGTCCCCAGAAGCAGGCCATCGGCGCGTTGTGCATCAGCGGCGCAGGCATATAGGCCACGGTGTCCTGGTCCAGCTTGTGCCAGCCAATCACGGTGCGCATCGTGTACAGGAACTCGTTGTGAAAGCGCGGGATGATTTTCGGCACGCCGCTGGTGCCGCCCGACAGCTGGTAGAGCGCGACCTGGAACGGATCGCGCTCGATCTCCGCCAGTGCCGCTACCGCCGCTTCGGCATTGCCATCGGCATCGGCCAGCAGCGTGTCGAAGTCGAATTCCCCTTTGCCCAGCGAACCCGGGGCCGCGCGCAGCACGATGGTCGCGTGCAGCGTCGGGATACCGGTACGCACTTCCCGCGAGAACTGGAGGAAATCGAAACGCGGGTCGTCGCCATCGATGATATGGGCGGCCGCCCTGGCGTGGCGGCCCAGGTAGCCGATCTCCTGCTGGCGATGCGCCGCCAGCGTACACAAGGGAATCAGTCCGGCCTTCAGGCAGGCGACGAAGCAGAACATCATTTCCTTGCTGTTGGAAAGCTGGAAGATGACGGGATCGAGCGGACGCAGGCCCAGTTTTAAAAACGCCAGAGCGGCACGATTGGTTATTTCGTCAAGCTGGCGATAGGTCACCAGTACGCCACCCTCGGATAGCGCAATGCGCTCGGGATGGGCACGGAAAACGCGCGCCAGTTCGTCGACCAGGTTTTCGTGGGTCAGCGCGCCCTGCTCCAGGTAACGCTGCAGGACGGACGCCGGTGGATAGACGACGCCGGGAATCGGATTGCGTACTGCGCACATGTTGTCGTTCTCCATTCGGTATCAGGGACGGCCTGCGCCGCGCGGCACATCCACACGGACGCTGTAGATGTGCGAGCGGGTGCGCCGATGCGTCATTTCCTCGAAGATGTTCGGCCCCGGCACGTGGGTGGCGACCATGAACAGCGTGCGGCCATCCGCGCCGCCCAAGGCGCAGGCCACGCATTCGTGGCCGGGCAGCCGGACGCGGTCGGTGACCTGGCCTTGCGCATCGATGCGCACGAACTCCTCTCCCTTGAGCATGCTGAGCCATAGTCCATCTTCGGCATCGATCGCCATGCCATCGACCAGGCGCGCGTTGTCTTCCCGCTTCACGCCGGCCGGCGCCAGCGTGGTCAAGTCCAGCATGGTGCGGCGGTTCTGCAACTTGCCATCGACAATATCGAATGCCGTCAGGCGTTGTTCAAAGGTCTCGGAAACAATCAGCGTCTTGCCGTCGCCCGTGATGACGATCCCGTTGGGGAACATCAACTGGTCCGCCGCCACCGAGACACTGCCGTCCGGCTCGACCGCCACGATGCGCCCGGGGCGCAACTGTTCGCCTTCGAACACGCGGGCGCCGACATCGTCGACATACAAACGGCCACTGGCATCGGCCACCATATCGCCGACGTATCCCGTAAACAGCGCGCGCATATCGGCATACAGTACCAGACCCTGCGGAGTTACCCGGTACAGCCTGGCGTCGTGCATGGAACTGATGATGTGATCACCGTTGGGCAGGAACGCCATGCCATTCGGCTTGGTCGGCATATCGGCCACCAGGCGCTGCGCGCCGTGTTCGTCGAATGCCAGCACCTTCAAGCCCAGCATGTCCGATACGTACAGGGTGCCGTCGCGCCAGCGCAGCCCCTCGCCAAACACCAGGCCGGTGGCGATCTGGACAGGGGTCAGGATGTTTTCGCATTTCATTTCAGTCTCCTCGTTGGTATGGTCTTATTCAATGTCGCGGCTTGTCACGCCGCGGGGAAGCGCTGCCGCAGCCAGGTGCGGATGGCGCGGCCGGCGTCGAGTTGCGGCTCGGCCGAACCGCCGCGCACCGCGCGGCCGTGGTGATCGCCGGCGAATTTCACGCGCTGCTTGTCGGGGGTGCCGATCCAGTCAAAAATCCGGTCGGCATCGGCCGGGAACACCGAGTTGTCGCCCGTGTACTGGATCATCAGGGTCGGCTGCGTGATGGCCGGTGCGCAGCGCTCCATCGATGCATTGGTGCTGAGGGCGGACCAGGTCGACAGCCAGCTTTCCGCCGTGCAGAGGCGGCCGAATCCGATGCTGCCGAGGTTCGAGGTATAGGGGTTGCGTCCCCATAATGAACCATAATTGCGGTCCGACGGGTCGAGTCCGAGATCGAAGCAGCGCAAGTCCGCATCGGTGCGCCAGACGGTCAGCACCGGCGTGTACGCAGCGGCAGCGGCGGCCGTCGTATCGCCCGCCTTCAGGGCGGCGCGCGCCGCTGCCCTGTCGCGCACGATCTGGCGCGCCCGGCGATCGATGCGCTGTACGCGCGCCAGTTGCGCGGCGCGGTAGCGCTCCACAAACGCTGGCGCATAGGCGGAGCTGGCCGGCGGCGCATTGAAACCATTGGCAGGGCTGAACGGATCGAGCGCAGGATCGAGCGCCAGCGGCTGCTCATCGTCGAGCACCGACGGGTCGATGCAATCGAGCAGCAGCGCGCCCTGTCCCTTGTGCGGCGACACCAGGATCACGCCGTCCGGCACCGGCATATCGGCGTCGCGCAGATTGACCGGGCGCCCGGCCGGCGTATGCGTGACGCGGGCATCCGGCGCCAGCTTTGCCTGCTGGTTGTACAGCGCCCATAACGGGGCGCCGCCAGAGTTCCCCAGCACGACGATGTTGCGGTAGCCCTGCTGGCGCAGAAAGCACAGCCCGGCGGCCAGGTCGAACAGCGCGCTCTCGTGCTCCAGGCGGATATCGTTGCCGACCAGGCGCGGCGCCTGGCACCAGACAGCCGCGCCGCCCTCGAGAATTTCGGGTACCAGGTAATGCGAAACCAGGTGTTCGCGCGGATGCGCCAGCACGACCACCGTCTCTTCACCGCCGGCGCGGAACCAGAAGCCGCTCACGACGGCGCCGTCCTGCGTCGGCAAGGGATGCGTCGTCAACTGCGCGGCACCCGGTGCGCGCGCACTGCCCCAGTGCGCACCGCGCAGACCAGCCGTTGCCCGCTCTTGTACTGTGTCGTTCATCTCCATCCTTTCAGTCTGAACAATGTTAAACCAAGCTAACATCCGCTGCTCCCATTAATTAATAGGGGTGTTAGTTAAATGGATGTTAGCATAATTAACTGGGATGTCAATTAAAATCGGGAGGCTGCGTGCATCGCGGCGACATAACCGAAGGTCATGCCTGGCCCGATACTGGCGCCGCTGCCCGGATAGGTTCCCCGAAACAGCGAATTTGCGTCCACGCCAATGGCATACAGCCCGGGAACAGGCTGGCCCTGCGCGCCAGTAACCCGTGCCGAAGCATCCGTCTCGAGGCCGTTGATGGTGCTGAATTCGCCCGGCGTCAGTTCGACTGCGTAAAAGGGGCCGGATTCCAACGGTCCCACACCCGGATTCGGCCGGTGCGTGGGGTCGCCCTGCTCGGCGGAATAGCCATCCTTGCCCTTGTGGAAATCGGGATCCTGGCCTTCACGGGCAAAACGATTGAAGCGATCCAGCGTGGCAGCCAGCGTCGCCGGATCGATGCCCAGGCGCTCTGCCAGTGCGGGAATGGTGGCAGCGGTTTTCAGATAGCCGTTGCGGATATACGGCTTGTACGGCAAGGGCATCGGTTTGACATGCCCCATGCCGTAGGTGCGCAGCGCAGCGTGGCAGCAAATCAGCCATGCCGAACGGATATTTTTTTGTATCATCACATTGCCAAGCGATTGGTAGGACGATCCTTCGTTGGCAAAGCGGTGCCCCGACCGGTCGACCATCACGAAGCCAGGAAAAGCGCGGTCGCGAAAAACGTGTGGATAGTTGAGGCGCCGGCCCTGGCCATCGACCATCGTCGAGATCGCCGCCCAGATGCCATTGGCGGCATTGTCGCTGACGATATGTCCCCCCGTCTGCTGACCGGCGCGCAGGCCGTCGCCGGTGTTGGTTTCCGGCTGCAGCGACCAGCCCGCGTCGGCCAGCGGCAAAAACGCGCGCCGCATCGCGTCGTTGCCACCATAGCCGCCGCTCGCCAGCACCACGCCGCGCCGCGCAGTGATTGAGTGCTCCTTGCCGTCACGTTCGACCACCACGCCCTTGACCGCTCCGTCTTCGGAGATCAGCCGCACCATCGGCGTGGAGCGCCACAGGGTCACGCCCTTCTCGATCGCCGACAACAGCAGGCCGGCAATCAGTGCGTTGCCGCATACCAGCCGGGTGGTCCGGCCGTGCACGATACGGTCGCCGACATAACGACCCACCCTGGCGGCCGTGTAGACGAAGTCACGCCCGTTGCGCAGTGCAGCGCCAAAACGCGCGACATCGGCATACGCCACCTGCATGCCGCCGAAAATGGTGAGCGTCGACAGTCCGGGCGCGACCAGCGCCAGGTGTTTGCCCAGTCGCCGGCCATCAAAAGTGACTGCGCCGATACTGCGGCCGCGCGCCGCGCCATCGCGCCAGGGTTCATAATCGCTGCTGTACCAGTTCTCGAACCGCACCGCGCTATGCGCCTCGAGAAAGCGAACCATCTCGGGGGCGCCGCGTAAATAGGCGCCGATCTTGCCGGCGTCGTAAAAGTCACCCATCAATGCGCGCAGGTAAGCCTGTGCCTGCTCGACACTGTCGGCAAAGCCGCTCGGCGCCATATGGGGATTATTGGGTATCCACGCGCCTGAACCCGAGCGCGCCGTGGTGCCGCCGAACCGGGTCCCTTTCTCCACCAGCAGTACCGACAGTCCGCGTTGCGCCGCCACCACGGCCGCGGTCAGCCCGGCAGCACCTGACCCCACCACGACCAGATCGAATGTTTCATCCATTTGCATCATCCCTTCTCCCGATAAAGCGGCTAATCATTTTTTGCGCCCGTCTCGATCCAACGTTGAATCAGGGCGATCGATGCCTTATCCAATGGACCCGTCGGGGGCATTTGTTCCCCGGAACCGCCGGCCTGACCGTGCGTGCCTTCGAGCTTGCGAAGCAGATAGCTGGCCTGCGGCATTCCTGGCGCTATATAGTCCGACGCGATCGCGCTGCTCTTGCGCGACACAATCGAACGGTAAGCCAGTCCCTCTTCCAGATTCAGGCCGCCGGACGCACCGGCCGTCTGATGACAGGCCACACAGTTCGCGTCGAAAATCGGCTGGATCTTGCGGCTGAAACTTGGGGCACCGCCTGCCGCTTTGGCCGGCCCGGCGACAGCGCCAGCACTCATTCCCATCAGGGTGAGACAGGCGAGCGATGGCGCAAGCCAGCGCTGTGCCGCGCGTATCGATGGCGCCATCATCCTCGCGCCTCCCTGCGGCCGGGTGCGCTCAGATGGGTGGCATCCTTGACCGGCTCCCTGGACGCATGGCTCCCGGCGATATGCCCGTAAGTCACTGCCAGGCCCAAGGTACAGCCACCGCCCCAATAGGCCTGTCCGGCCGGCGATGAAATGCAATTGCCGGCGCCATACAGGCCCGGGATCGGGACATCAAAAGAATCGACCACCTGCGCCTTGGGATTGATTACCGGGCCGCCGTTGGTATCGAGTACGCCGGAGCCCAGAATGATGGCGTAATACGGACCTTCCGATTGCAAGGGATGCATGGTGGCATCCGGTGTTTGGCCCATCTTCCAGCCGGTTCCTTCGCGCGCAATGGAGCAGTAGGACAACCAGGCCTGGTCCCAGCGAAATGAGCCGCGCTGAAACTGCTGGTCGGCGCCGGTGACAGCGTCATGATTGAAGCGGACAATCGTTTTTTCCAGGGCCTTGGAAAACCCCTGCAGCTTGACCTCGCCCCACCTGTCCGCATGCAAGTCGAGGCGAGCCTGGATAGCCTGCGCCAGCGCGTCCAGCGTATCGCCTTTGAGGACATAAGGCGCATTCACACCAGGGGCCGGGAGCGGAAAATTACCCGCAAACAGCTCGGCGACGCGCCTGTCGTAGATCATGAACAACAGCTGATTCGGGTATTCCTCCCGGTTGGCATCCCAAACGAAATGGACCTGCGAGCGATCGTGATAGTTATGCTTTTCGTTGACGACGCGGTCGCCATACTTATTGACGATGACCATACTGTCGCCTGGCGGCTGCCATATCCCCCTGGGAACGCTCGGCAAGTCGAGCGTATGTTCGAGCACGAGTTGCATGCGCCACGCGTTGCCCAGATTGCCGAGCTTGGCGCCCACGCCCTGGGCGATGGCAATAAAGTCGCCTTCGCTGGTCGGAACAGAGCAAGTTCCATAGATCGGCGCCGGCTGAAAGTTGCGCATCATTTCCTTGTTATGCGCATAGCCGCCGGACCCGAAGATCACTGCCTTGCGCGCGCGCAGGCTCACCGCGCGGCCATCGGAAGCGACGCTTTCAAGTCCGACGATTTCTCCCCTGGTGTTACGAATGAGCGTACGCGCCCGGTGCTTGAGAAGAATCCGCACCTTGCGCGCATCGAGCCAGGCCTTCAACTGGCGCACGAGTTCCGCACCGAGCCCGTATTGTCCATCCGGCTGCTCGGTCATGATCATGCGGCCGACTGGCACCTTGTCCTCCGGCGTCTCATAGTAATCCGGCAGGCTGAATATCGTGGTGGTCTTCAGCGCCTTCACCTCTTCGAGGAATTCAAAAGCCTTGGATGCATTGTCATAGAACGCCTCCATCAGCCGGTATTCAGACTCCGGCATGCCGAAGAACGGAGCACCGGCCCGGTAAAGGTGTGGACGGGCACAGCGGGACATATAGCGCAGCGCATCTTCCCGGGCATCGACTTCGCCTTTGGCACGCAGGAAGCGGTTGTTCGGCACCCACATCCCGCCTTCCGATTTGGTCGAGGTACCGCCGTACGTCGGGCCTTTCTCCACCAGCAGGACCGAGCTCCCCGCGTTGACCGCGGCGATGGCAGCGGACAACGCCGCCGCGCCGGTGCCAACCACCACAATGTCCGCTTCGTGCGACCACGCCATCGCCATGCTCGATAGCGCCGCTGCGTTACCCTGCATTGCCGCTGGCAGGGCGACCAGTCCGGCCGCGCCTCCCACCGCCGTCGATAGGAACTTGCGCCGTGACGGCGCCGGTTGCGTAGATATTTCGTGCGTAGAACGCTGGGCCGTGCCCGTTGTGCGTTTCATTTTCAGAGCATCCTTGACTAATGGGACTTCGACTTGCAAGCCGTTGATGAATGACGCGGGCGTTAAGGACGAACGTGCTCCCTGCTACCGCACCGCATTATTTGAGACTATCTCAATTTATGACAGCAATACTAGTTTGCATTTGAGATAGTGTCAAATAAAATCCGAAGCACCCCGGACCGGAAGTAGCGGGTTAAATCATTGCGAGCCCGCTGCGGGGCGATTTGTCACAGCCGTCAGGCCGCGCCCCGGCGCTTGCGGGTCGGCGGCACAAGCCAAGCCTCGAAACCGTCCATCAGCAGGCGCAAACCTGCTTCGAAGGTGGTGTGGGAATCCAGCCTGGCAAAAGGCTCGACGATGAAGGCTGCTCCGGGAATGCTTTCGCGCTCATACCCCGCCACATAGTTGACGATATACGCTTCGTGCTCGCCAGGGGCCTGGCGATTTTCACGCTCCGCGGCCATGCTCATAACGAACAGCAGCAACAGGTGATACGCCAGTGCAGCCTGCTGTTTCGTGAAGCCGCCATCCCGAAGTATGGTGGCGACGTGATCGAAGAACGCCAGGCCGTAGTCCACTTCGCCGGCAGTAACGCGCTGAAACAGCCGGGAGCGATTATGTGTACCGATATACGTCGCCAGGCCCGGCCATTGTTCCAGCGTCTTGATCGCCGAGCGCGCCACGCCATCCAGGTCCGTGCGCCAGTTGTTCGTGGTAGCAGGCAACGCTTCCATCCTTTCCCTGAACATGGTGTTGATGACTGCGCTGACAAGATCGTCCCGGCTGCCCATGTAGTAGTGGATCAATCCCGGGGCGACACCCAGTTCGCGCGCAACCCGCACCATCGACAGCTCGGCAATGGGTTCCTTGCGCGCCAGCGCCACCGCGCACTGCACGACCGCGATGCGAGACAGGTCTCCCGTTCCAGTACCGTCGCCCCGGGGGCGTCGCCCTGCTCGCCGCGGCGTCGTTGTCGGGTCTTTAGGGAGCGCCTTGTCGGTTTTTTTCATGTCGTAAGGAAAAGCGATAGTTGTGTCGGTCGATATTGTATTTGACAGGCAGTCAATTCACCAGTACGCTGCGCCAAATTAATTGAGTTCATCTCAAATAAGGGGAGAAGATGGCAGACATGGCGATTCACGGTAGCGCAAGCTGGTTTGAAATGGTGGGCAACTTGCTGGAAAAGGCCGCATTACAGGCAAAGCTTCTGCCTGATTTCAATTTTTGTTTTGTGGAACGGTACACGGATGGTGCCGAACTAGGCGGAGGCCTCATCCAAGGAATTCGTTTCGAGATTGTCAAAGGCATGCCATCCTTTTACGTTGGCGTGCACAAGGACGAGCGGGGCGATATTACGGTCGAGATCACTGCGGAAGGGTCGCGAGCACTGAACACCTTGTATGGCGCCGATCCGAACTACAGAATGACGATCGCTCATCTCAAGGAAAAGGGCGAATTAAAGGTCGACGGCGACTTCTTGCAGTTGGGTGATTGGTTCCATGGGGTGCATGATCAGATTGTTGGACTAAGCCGCTGCGCGGCGGGTTGCGGATCGGAGATTGCGTCAGGGAAA
>JAZJZT010000021.1:0-80342 GCA_040389645.1 Pseudomonadota bacterium
GCGGGTGTAGCTCAATGGTAGAGCAGAAGCTTCCCAAGCTTACGACGAGGGTTCGATTCCCTTCACCCGCTCCAATGGAAACGCCTGGTTTCCTGTTTCGCAGTCATCCCCGCTTATTTCATCGCGCGCATTACCGGCGCCTACATGCCCGTCAATTCCCTTACGCCCCCTGCCCATGGATATGAAAGAAAAGACTTCGGTCACTTCCGTTGATGTCGCCAAACTTGCCGGGGTCTCGCGCTCCGCCGTGTCCCGCACGTTTACGCCCGGTGCGAGTGTGGCGCCGGAGACGCGGGAAAAAGTGCTGGAGGCGGCCAAGGCGCTCGGTTACCAGGTCAATATCCTGGCGCGCAGCATGATCCAGGGCCAGAGCAACCTGGTCGGCGTTGTCATCACCGGTTTTCAGGACCCGTTCCGCGTTTCGCTATTGGGCGAGATTTCGCGCAAGCTGAGCGAACACGCGATGGTGCCGCTGCTGATGAACGCGGAAGATCCGGACGGCCTGACGGACTTGCTGCGTATCCTGCTCAGTTACCAGATTTCCGGCGTCATCATGACGTCCGGCGCGCCGCCGTCGGCGGTGGCGCAGGAATACCTGCAGCGGCAGGTGCCGGTGGTGATGATCAACCGCAAGCGCGACCTGAAGGGCGTGGACGTCATCAATTGCGACAACAAGACCGGTGGCGAACTGGCCGCGCAAACGCTGATCGCGGGAGGCGCGCGCAAGCTGGCTTTTGTCAACACGAAATCGAGCACCTTCAGCGGCATTGCGCGCGGCAAGGCGTTCCACGAGTTCATCGCCGACGGCGCCAACGGCATGCCGCCATGCAGCGTGCGCGACTTGCTGGCCGATTCCAGCGGCTACGAGGCGGGCAGGGAAGCGGCCGGCGAGCTGCTGGGCAATGGCGGTGAGCGGCCCGACGGCGTCTTTTGCGCGACCGACCTGATGGCCTGCGGTTTCCTCGACGCGGCGCGCACCCGCTTCGGCTTGCGCGTGCCGCAGGATTTGCAGGTCATCGGTTTCGACGATATCGTGATGGCCGGCCTCGATGGCTACGCCTTGACGACGATCCGGCAAGACCCGGGCGCGCTGGCCCATACGGCCGTGGCCAGCCTGCTGGAACGGATGAAGCGTTTCGCCACGCCGGGGCGCCTGAAACAGGTGCCGGTCACGCTGATCAGCCGCTCCACGACCCGCTAGCGCGTCGGCCGCGCCACACCGTTTTTAATATCTGTTGACGCCGTCATAAATGCGATGGTACTGTTTGCGCACTGCATTGCACTCGTGTGCAGCACACGAGTGCAATGCGTCCGGAGAGACGCTCGCAGCTCAGTGAAACAGACCATGCGCCCCATAGAAGGGCGCAGCACCAGGAGATGACTATGTTCCGCACACCCCTTGCGCGCGCCGTGACAGGCGCCGCCACCTTGCTGTTCGCCGGCCTCGCGCTGGCGGCGCCGTCCGTGCCGTCGGCGCCCGATCCGGTGTTGGCCAAAGTCGGCCAGATCGTCGTGATCTACATGGAAAACCGCAGTTTCGACCACCTGTTCGGCCTGTACCCCGGCGCGGACGGCATCGCCGCCGCGCAGGCGCAGGGGCGCGCCACGCAGACCGGCCCGGATGGCAAACCCTATGCGCTGCTGCCGCCGGTGACGCTGGACAAGGGTGGTGCCGATCCGCGTTTTTCGGCGCCGATTCCGAACGGGCCGTTCCGCATCGATCCCGGCGTGACGCTGGCCGACAAGACGGCCAGCCCGGTGCACGCTTTCTGGACCCATGCGCGCCAGATCAATGGCGGCCGCAATGACCGCTTCGTGGTGGAGGGCAATACCGGCGCGCTGCCGATGGGGACCTTCGACGGTTCCAACCTGAAGCTGTGGGCATTGGCGCAGCGCTTCACGCTGGCGGACCGTTTCTTCCAGTCGGCCTATGGCGGTTCGTTCCTGAACCACATGTGGCTGGTGTGCGCCTGCAGCCCGGAATTCCCCGGCGCGCCGGCCGCGCTGGTGGCGACCGACGAACGTGGCAACGGCCACCATCCTGACGAGGAGGCCGAGGTGACCCGGGATGGCTATGCGGTCAACACGATGCAGGGCCAATGGCTGTTCGATCCGACCAAGAAGCAGACGCTGTTGCCGGCCCAGACCCGCACAACCATCGGCGACCGCTTGAGCGAAAAAGGCATCGCCTGGGCATATTATGCGGACGGTTATGATGCGGCCGTCGCCGCGACCAGGGCTGGCAAGAAGGCCGATGATTTTTCTTACCACCACCAGCCGTTCACGTATTTCAAGCGTTTCGTCGACAGTGCGCAGCAGCGCGCCGCGCACCTGAAGGACAAGGCGGATTTGCTGCGCGACGTCGCCGCCGGCACGCTGCCGCCGGTCGCCTTTTACAAGCCGATGGGCGGCAAGAACATGCATCCCGGGATGAACCGCTCCAGCGTGGCGGCCGGCGACGATGACGCGGCCGACCTGGTCGCCGCCATCATGGCCGGCCCGCAGTGGCGCAATACGATGGTGATCGTCACCACCGATGAAAACGGCGGTTTCTGGGACCACGTGGCGCCGCCGAAGGGCGACCGCTTCGGTCCGGCCAGCCGGATTCCAGCGCTGATCATCTCTCCCTTCAGCGAAGGCGGTTATATCGACCATACCGAATATGAAACCGTCTCGATCCTGAAATTGATCGAAGAGCGCTTCGGCCTGGCGCCGCTGGGCGCGCGCGACGCCAACGCCAACAGCCTGGCGAAAGCCTTGCGCCACTGACCGTCCAAGGGCGGGCCAGCCCGGCCCGCCGATCCTGCTCCTGTCGATGCGACACCACCCTGCCTTGGGGGAGGATGGTGTGCGTCTGTTCATACGGCGGCGCTGCAACGTTGCCTCATCATCTCGCGGATTTTCCGCTGAAAGGTCCATCATGCAATCGAAACTTCCTCCCTTTATCCTGTGCTCCCTGGCACTCGCGCTGGCCGGCTGCGGCGGCAGCGATCCGGCGCCGGCCGCCGCCGTTCCTCCGACGCCCGCACCGGTCGACAATACGCCGTATTACCAGACCAAGACGTCTTACCTGCCGCAACAGGATGCCGCCACCTATGAAGCGCCGCCGGCCGGTTACACGGCGGTGTTTACCGAACTGGTGGCGCGGCACGGATCGCGCGGCCTGTCCGGCGTCAAGTACGACGCGGCGATGTACAACATCTGGCAAAAGGCGGCGGCCGACGGCGCACTGACCGCGCTGGGCGCGCAACTGGGACCGGATATCCTGAAAATCATGAAGGCCAACGCGCTGCTCGGTTACGGCGTCGACGGCATCGGCACGCCCGGCTACGGCAACCTGTCGCAGGCCGGCATCAACGAACATAAACAGTTGGCCGTGCGCATGCGCACCCGCATGGCGGCGCTGTTCGACCAGGTGGCGGCCAATGCGGCGGCGGCGCCGCGCCAGATCGTGCTGGTCAGCTCCGGCGTGGACCGGGCCAAGGATAGCGCGGCCAATTTCTCGAAATCGCTGGTGGCGGCCGCGCCGGCGCTGGCCAGCCTGGTGACGCTGCCGCCGGCGCCCGCGCCGTATCCGGCCGGCGCGCCCGTGACGCAGCCGGCCGGCACCGACCGTTTTACGCTGTACTTCCACGCGCTCAAGGAAGCCACCGACAAGGTGGTCGATCCGGCCGATCCGCGCTACCAGACTTACCAGGACAGCCAGGCCTACCAGGCTTACCTGCTGTCGGCCGACTACCAGGCCAAGATCGCCGCCATCGCCACCGATGCGAATGCGAAGGTGGTGGCGCGCACGTTGCTGGAACGGCTGTTTACGAAAGCCTTCGTCGACAAGATCGACAACGGCACCTATAAATTCGCCAATACCGGCAGCTATTCCTTCATCAGCGACGACGGCAAGTTCAATCCCACCGTCAGCGGCGACGGCAAGACCACGGTCACGAGTCTGGTCGATGCGGCGTCGATGCTGTACAACCTGTACGTCATCACGCCGGGCATGAAGAACGAGCTCAATTTCGATTTTACGCAGTACATGCCGTCGGCCCAGGCCAAGTACCTCGCCTACTTGCAGGATCGGGAAGATTTTTACAAGCAGGGGCCGAGTTTCACGGAAAGCAATGGCGTGACCTACAAGATGGCGCAGGGCCTGGAAGATGACTTTTTCAAGGAGGTCGACGCGATCGAGAAGGGGCAGTTGACGCACGCGGCCAAGCTGCGCTTCACCCATGCCGAAATCATCATCCCGTTCGCGTCCAAGATGGGCCTGAAAAATGTCATCGTGCCGCTGCCGAAGGCGGAAAACTACAGTTACGACAACAGCGTCTGGCGCGGAGAGTATGTCGCGCCGATGGCCTCGAACATGCAGTGGGACGTGTTCCGCAACAGCGCCGGCAAGGTGCTCGTCAAGATGCTCTACAACGAGAAGGAAACCGACTTCAAGGCCGCCTGCGACGGTGCCAAGGTGACCGCCACCAGCCATTACTACGACTACACCAAGTTGAAGGCGTGCTACCAGCACGTGACGGCGCCGTAAGCCGGGGCATCTGAAACACCAACGGGCCGTGGCCAATGCCGTTAAACCCACAGACCGTAATGCCGTTAAGTTAGCGCCAAATCTGTCATTCCCGCGAAAGCGGGAATCCCATCTTTTTTGCGCCGTTTGCGACTCTAAATGGGATTCCCGCCTTCGCGGGAATGACAACTCTACGGCCAGTAGCTTCACTTAACGGCATTACCGGGCCGTGGCGCCTTTTGGGGCCACATCGATTTGTATCGAAGGCGACATTCGCGGGAGCATTTCATGTCGAAAATTTCCGATATCAATATAGGCTTGCGCCTGTCGCTGGGCTTCGGCCTGGTGATCCTGGGCGCGGCCGCCTTGCTGTTGCTGGGGTTGTGGCGCATGAGCCAGTTGCACGCGGCGACCGACGATATCGTCAACGACAAGGCCGCCAGCCTGGCCTTCGCCACCGACATGAAGGAGGCGGGGTGGGCGCTGGCGCTGACGCTGCGCAAGGTCAGCACGCCGGCCGACGGCGATGAGGCCGAACGCGAAAGCCGGCGCCTGGCCGCGCTGCTGGGCAGCTATGCCGGCGCCCAGGCCGGCATCGGCCGCCTGCTGACGGGCAGCGAAGGGAAGACCCTGCTGGCCGCCGTCGATGCGCAGCAGCGCGGCGTGTTTCCATTGATCGACAAGATCAAACAGGGCGCGGCGGCGGGCAATTATTTCGATGCGGCGGCGCTGCTGAAAGGGGAATTCTCCGAGCGCCATGCCGGCTGGATGGCGGCGCTGGGCAAGCTGGCGCAATACCAGCAGGACGTCATGCGCGCCAGCCACCTGGCGTCGCGCCGCAATTACGAACAGGCCGCCGTCGGCATGCTGGCGATCGGCGCCGCGACGCTGGCGGCCGGCATTCTGCTGGCCTGGTTCATCACGCGCACCATCACGGCGCCGTTGCGCGCGGCCTGCAGCATCGCCGATGCGATCGCCGGCGGAGACTTGAGCCGGCAGGCAGGCCCGGCCGCGCGCGACGAGGCTGGCCAGTTGATGGCGGCCTTGCAGCGCATGCAAACCCGCCTGGGTGGCGCGGTGCGGCAGATCCAGGGCGGCGCCGCGCACATCCATGCCGCCACCTCCGACATCGCGGCCGGCAATGCGGACCTGTCGGCGCGCACCGAGGCGCAGGCCGGTTCGCTGGAACAGACCGGCGCGGCGATGGACCGGTTGACGGCGGCGATGCGCCAGAATGGCGGCCATGCCGGCGATGCGAACCGGCTGGTCGATTCGGCCTCGCTGGCGGCGCGGCAGGGCGGTGAAGTCGTGCTGCGCGTGATCGGTACGATGGATGGCATCCAGGCCGGTTCGCGCCAGATCGGCGAGATCATCGGAGAGATCGACGGCATCGCCTTCCAGACCAATATCCTGGCCCTGAATGCCGCCGTCGAGGCGGCGCGCGCCGGCGAGCACGGGCGCGGCTTCGCCGTCGTCGCCAGCGAGGTGCGCGAACTGGCGCAGCGCTCGGCGGCGGCCGCGCGCCAGATCACGGCGCTCGTTTCCGGCTCGGTCGAACAGGTTACCCTGGGCAGCCGCCTGGTGCGCGAGGCTGGCCAGGCGATGGACCTGATCATGGCATCCGTGACGGAAGTGGCCGCGATCGTGCGCCAGATCGCCTCGGCCAGCGGTGCGCAGCAAACCGGCATCGAGGCGGTCAACCGCGCGATGGCCGATATCGGCGACTGGACGCAGCAAAACGCCGGCCTGGTCGAGCAGGCCGCGGCGGCGGCCGAGAGCGTGCGGGAACAGGCGCGCGCGCTGAACGCCGCGGTCAGCATGTTTACTTTGCCGGCGCGTGATCGCGCGCCGCGCGCGGAGCGCCTGTCCCATGCGCCGCTTTGAACGGCGCGCCGCGCCGCGCGCGCTGGCCGGCTGGCGCTTCGCCATCGCGCTGGCGGCCGTTGCCGCGTTCCTGCCGCACGCGGCGGCCGCGCCCTTGAGCGCCGCGGCCAGCCTGGGCCGGCGCCTGTTTTTCGACGCTTCGCTGTCGGCGTCCGGGAAGCTGTCGTGCGCCAGTTGCCACGATCCGCGCCACGCGCACGCGCCGGGCAATGGGCTGGCGGTGCAACTGGGCGGCCCGGCGCTGGACCGGCCCGGCCTGCGCGCGGTGCCGTCGCTGCGCTACCTGGACCAGAACGGGGCGCTGTCCGTGCATGCGGACGGCAGCGCCATCGGCGGTTTTGACTGGGATGGCCGCGCGCCTTCCCTGGCCGCGCAGGCGGCCGGCCCCTTGCTGGCGCCGAACGAGATGGCGAATGCGAATCCGGCCGAAGTCGTGGCCCGGTTGCGGCGCGCGCCGTACGCGGCGCAATTCCGGCGCGTGTTCGGCGCCGGTATCCTGCGGCGGCCCGATGCCGCTTTCGCGCGCCTGACGTTCGCGCTGCAGCAGTACCAGATCGAGTCGCCGGCGTTTCATCCCTACGATTCGAAATTCGATTCCGTGCTGACCGGCAGGGCGCGCCTGACGCCGGCCGAGGCGCGCGGGCGCAGGCTGTTCGACGACAAGGACAAGGGCAATTGCGCGGCCTGCCACAGCAGCGCACCGGGGCCGGGCGGCAGGCGGCCGCTGTTTACCGATTTCAGTTACGACAGCACGGGCGTGCCGCGCAACATGGCCATTCCCGCCAATGCGCAGGACAGCCATTTCGACCTCGGCCTGTGCGGTACGGAAGCAATCCGGCAACCTGGACTATGTGGCAAGTTTCGCGTGCCGACGCTGCGCAACGTCGCCACGCGGCGCGTGTTTTTCCACAACGGGGTGTTCACGTCGCTGCGCGAAGTGCTGGAATTCTATGCGCGGCGCGACACCGAGCCGCAACGCTGGTATCCGCCCGACGCCCGCGGCGAGCTGCAAATTTTCAACGACCTGCCGCCCGCGCTGCGCGCCAACGTCAACCGCACGGAAGTGCCGTACGACCGCAAGCCCGGCATGGTGCCGGCGCTCGACGCGGCCGACATCGATGACCTGCTGCGCTTCCTGGCAACGCTCAACGACGGCTATCGCCCGGCGCCACGCGGGGCTTCCCGGCAAAAATAAAGAATCCGGTTGACACCGTTTGAGGCGCGGTGATAAGGTGTGCACACGTGTGCAAAACAGTTGGACGCATGACACGCGTCATAAAAAAGGAGTGAGACAAATGAACCTTCGTACAATCCCCCTCGCAGCGGCGCTGCTGCTCCCGCTGGCCGCCAGCGCCGCCGATGACAAGCTGTCGGTGTTGTGCTCGGCCGATATGGAATGGTGCCAACTGATGAAAAATCAGTTCGAAGCCGAGACCAGGATCAAGGTGTCGATGATACGCAAGAGCGCCGGCGAGGCGTATGCCAAGATTCGCGCCGAGGCGGCCAATCCGAAGTCCGACATCTGGTGGGGCGGCACGGGCGATCCGCACCTGCAGGCCGCCGCCGAAGGTTTGACGGAAGTGTATAAATCGCCGTCGATGGCGCGCCAGCAGCCGTGGGCGCAGAAGCAGGCCGAGGCCGCCGGCTACCGCACCACCGGCATTTATCTCGGCATCCTCGGCATCGCCTACAACGATACCGTGCTGAAGGCGAAAAACATCCCGCCGCCGCAGTGCTGGAAGGATTTGACGAAGCCGGCCTACAAGGGAGAGGTCGAGATGGCGAACCCGAATTCGTCGGGCGCCGCCTATAACGCGCTGTCGACCATCGTGCAACTGTTCGGCGAAGAAGAAGCGTTCACCTTCCTCGGCAAGATGGGGCAGAACGTCAGCAAGTATCCGAACGCGGGCGTGGCGCCGGGCGAGGATGTCGGGCGCGGCGAAGCCGGCGTGGCGATCGGCTTCATGCACGACCTGATGAAGATGACGATCGCCGGCTTCCCGGTCAAGATCGTCTCGCCGTGCGAGGGCACCGGTTATGAAATCGGTTCGATGAGCATCGTCAAGGGCGCGAAGAACATGGATGAAGCGAAGAAATTCTATGAATTCGCGCTGCGCGCCGATGTGCAGAGCAACGCGGTCAAGGCGCTGGCGTTCCAGATCCCGTCGCACCTGAGCGCGACCTTCCCGTCCGCGTCGCCGCGCCTGGAAACCATCAAGACCATCAATTACGACTTCGTCAAATACGGCGCGGCCGACACCCGCAAGCGGCTGCTGCAACGCTGGAGCACGCAGATCTACGCCGCCGGCCGCTAAGCGCCGTTTTTCGATCACATCGCAGATGACAAGCAAATGAAAAAACTCTTTTATGCCTGGCTGGGCGCCGCGCTGGCGGGCCTGTGCCTGCTGCCGTGGTACCAGCAGGAAGCCGGCCTGTTCGCCGGCGCCTGGCTGCGGCCCGCGACCTTCGTTTCCAAGGCGGGCGCGCCGGCCCTGCTGCAATTCCTGCTGCACGGCGAACGGCACGTGTTCTGGCTGTTCGCGCTGCTGGCCGGCGCGCTGGCCTGGGCTGCCGTCCAGCCTGCGCGCCGCGCGCTGGGCCTGGGCATGCTGGCCGCCGGCGCGGCTGGCCTGCTGTGGCTGGGCTGGAGCGGCTGGGGGCCGGGCGCCGCGCCGACCGGGCTCGGTTACGGTGCGCTGCTCGTCGCATTGAGCCTGCTGTTCGTGCTGACCGGCGGCGCGGCCGCCTGCGGCGCCTGCCGCGGCGACGCTTTCGTCACCGGCGCGATCGGCCTGATCATCGCGCTGATCTCCCTGTTCGTAATGTACCCGGTGGCGGTGATCCTGACCGGCGCCTTCCAGGGCCATGGCCAGAGCATGAGCTGGGCGCTGCTGGCGCAACGCTTTTCCGAACCCGGCATCTGGGGCGTCAATTGCCTGTCCAGTGGCCGCGCCTGCGGCGTGGCGTGGAACACGCTGTTCCTGGCCGGCGCCACCGGCGTCGCCGCCACCGTGCTGGGGCTGGTGTTCGCGCTGCTGGTGACGCGCGTCAGCGGCCGCTGGGCGCGTCCGTTGCGCGCCATCACGGTGCTGCCGATCGTCACGCCGCCGTTCGTGCTCGGGCTGGCGCTGATCCTGCTGTTCGGCCGCAACGGCGCCATCACCAGCGCCGTCAGCGCCTGGTTCGGCGTCGAGCCGGGGCGCTGGCTGTACGGCATGCCGGGCGTCTGGCTGGCGCAGGTGCTGGCGTTCGCGCCGATCGCCTTCATGACGCTGATCGGCGTGGTCGAAGGCGTCGGCCCGTCGCTGGAAGAAGCGTCGTCGACGCTGGGCGCGTCGCGCTGGCAAACCTTCGTCCGCGTCGCGCTGCCCTTGATGCGCCCCGGCATCGCCAATGCCTTCCTGCTGTGCTTTATCGAGAGCATGGCCGACTTCGGTAATCCGATGGTCCTGGGCGGGAATTTCCACGTGCTGTCGACCGAGATCTTCTTTGCCGTGGTCGGCGCGTCGAGCGACCAGGCCCGCGCCGCCACGCTGGCCATCGTGCTGCTATTTCTCGCCGTCGGCGCGTTCATGCTGCAAAACCTGTGGCTCGGCAAAAAATCGTATGTCACTGTCACCGGCAAGGCCGATCACGGCCACCACGGTGCGCTCGATCCGCGCCTGGCAAAAGTATTGTGGGCGGTGGCGCTACCCTGGTTCGCCTTCACGCTGGTGGTGTACGGCGCGGTGGTGCTGGGCGGCTTCGTGCAGAACTGGGGGCTGGACAACAGCCTGACGCTGCGCCATTACGGCGATGCGTTCGGCGTCTCCGGCACGCTGGGCGACCTGCGATGGACCGGGCAGGCGTGGCCGTCGCTGATGACGACCTTGACCATTTCGGCCATCGCCACGCCGCTGACGGCGCTGGTCGGCATCCTGTCGGCCTGGCTGCTGGTGCGCCAGCGCTTCGCCTTCAAGCGCGCCTTCGAGTTCGGCACCATGCTCAGCTTCGCGATTCCCGGCACGGTGATCGGCATCAGCTACATCCTCGCGTTCAACACGGCGCCGATCGAGCTGACCGGCACCGCCACCATCCTGGTGCTGTGCTTCGTGTTCCGCAACATGCCGATGGGCCTGCGCACCGGCATCGCCGCGATGCGCCAGCTCGACGGCAGCCTGGACGAAGCGTCGATCACGCTTGGCGCCAACAGCTGGACCACGATGCGGCGCGTGATCCTGCCGCTGCTGCGCCCGGCGATCGCGTCGGCGCTGGTGTACGGCTTCGTGCGCTCGATCACGTCGATCAGCGCGGTCGTGTTCCTGGTCAGCGCCGATTACGACATGGCGACCTCGTACATCATCGGCCTGGTGTCGAACGGCAGCTACGGCACCGCGATCGCTTACGCCACCGCCCTGATCGGCATCATCCTGGTCTGCATCGGCCTGATGAACCTGCTGGTCGGCAAACGCCGCCTGCGCCGCGCCCCGGCGCAGCAACCTGTGATGCACGCTCCCTTACTGAAAAAAGCCTACACATGAAAACAGATAACGACCAAGCGGCGCTGGAATTCCAGCACGTGATCAAGCGCTACGGCAAGACCGTGGCCGTCAACGACGTCTCGTTTAGCATCGCGCCCAAAACCATGGTCACGCTGCTCGGCCCCAGCGGCTGCGGCAAGACGTCGACGCTGCGCCTGATCGCCGGCCTCGAACATGTCAGCGAAGGCCGCATCCTGCTCGGCGGGGACGATGTGACCTTGACCTCGGCGGCGGAGCGCGATGTCAGCATGGTGTTCCAGTCGTACGCGCTGTTCCCGCACATGAGCGTGCTCGACAACGTGGCCTACGGCTTGAGCGTGGCCGGCGTCGCGAAAAAGGCGGCCCATGAACAGGCCCATGCGAGTCTCTCCCTGGTCGGCCTGGCCGAATTCGGCCACCGCTATCCGAGCGAACTGTCGGGCGGCCAGCAGCAGCGCGTGGCCGTGGCGCGCTCGCTGGTGCTGCAACCGAAAGTGCTGCTGCTCGACGAGCCGCTGTCGAACCTGGACACGAAACTGCGCCGGCGCGTACGCGACGAGATCCGCGATATCCAGGTCAAGCTCGGCCTGACGGCCGTGTATGTGACGCACGACCAGGAAGAGGCGCTGGCCATTTCCGACCAGATCATCGTGATGAACCGGCAAGTGATCGCGCAGCAGGGTTCGCCGCGCGAACTGTTCGAGGCGCCGGCCGACGATTTCGTCGCCGACTTCATCTGCAACGCCAACATCGTGCCCGGCGTCGTCGAGCAGGTAACTGGCGGGCGCGCCCAGTGCGCGATCGGCGCGCTGCGCTTTTCGCTGCCGGACATCGGCGGGCGCAGCGGAGAAGCGCGCTTCGCCGTGCGCCCGGAAGCGATCTGGCTGACGCCGGCGCAGTCCGACAGCGCGCTGGTGGCGACGGTGGCGCGCGCGACTTACCTGGGCCGCGAAACCCAGTACACGCTGGCCACGCCGCTGGGCGAACTGTTCGCCGTCTCGCACGATTTAAGCACCGTGCACCGGCAGGGCAGCTCGGTCGCGCTGGGCATGCACGAGCATGGCGTGGCGATCATCGGAGCACGCGCATGAGCGCCCGCGAGCAGCTCGACTGCATCCCGGGCCTGAATGAGCGCTACCAGTCGGCGCAGCGCGTGATCCGCGAGGCCGGAGAGATCGCGATCGGCATGTTCCTGCGCCGCGAAGAACTGGTGATCGAGGAAAAGGGCGTGCAAGACATGGTCAGCATCGCCGACCGCATGGTCGAAGACCATATCCGCGCCCATATCCAGGCCCATTTCGCGGGCGACGCGATCGTCGGCGAGGAGCGCGGCGGCAGCGGCGCGCAGGCCGGCTTCATCTGGGTCATCGATCCGATCGACGGCACCGCCTGTTTCGTCAACGGCATGCATGCGTGGTGCATTTCGATCGGCATCATGTTCGATGGCGAACCGGTGATCGGCGTCGTGTTCGACCCGAATGCCGATGAACTGTTCCACGCCTGCAAAGGGCAGGGCGCCTACCTGAAGGAGGCGCGGCTGCGCGTGAGCGCGACCGACAGCCTGACCGGCGGCGTGCTCGGCGTCGGCTTTTCGCACCGCGTCGGCACGTCGACCTTTCTGCCCTTCCTCAGCGACGTATTGAGCAACGGCGGCATGTTCATCCGCAACGGCTCGGGCGCGCTGATGATCGCTTATGTCGCGGCCGGGCGCCTGATCGGTTATTTCGAGCCGCATATCAATTCCTGGGATTGCCTGGCCGGCATCGTGCTGGTGAGCGAAGCCGGCGGCACCAGCAATGCCTTCCTGGCCAATAACGGCCTGGAAAAGGGCAATCCGATCCTGGTCGCCGGGCAAGCCCTGTACCAGGTGCTGGCACCGCTCTCGTTGCCGTTCTGCTGACCACAGCGGCTCCTAGTTTGTCCCCGGTCTTTGCAAAATAAAATCGGCAGATCCACTGCCATAACGGAGGAGACAGTAATGAAGCGTTACATGCAATTGCAGTACCTGGCCCCGGCCGCCCTGTTCGTGTTGCCGGCGCTGGCCTGCGCCCAGAGCAGCAACGTGACGATCTATGGCCGCATCCACGCCGGCATCGACAGCATGTCGGTGTCGAGCACGACGACGGTGCCGGGCGGAGAGTCGGTGCGGCGCGTATCGGACTATTCGTCCAAGCTCGGTTTTCGCGGCAGGGAAGAGCTGGGCGGCGGCTGGAGCGCGCTGTTCCAGATCGAGGGCGGGCTGGCGATCGATGCCGGCACCGGCGTGCTGAACGACAAGGATACCTATGTCGGCCTGGCCAGCAAGCAGTACGGGCAAGTGCTGCTGGGCCGCTTCGCCACGCCGATCCGCAAGATCAACGATTACACCAACCGCTTCCTCGGAGAGGGACCGCAGGACGACGCCAACATCAGCCAGTTGAGCAGCGATAACGCGGTCGGCTTCAACCGGCGCCAGGCCAATTCGATCAGTTACCGCACGCCGCGCGTGGCCGGCCTGGTGGCGACGGTTTTCCGCGGCACGACGCTCGAAGCGCCCGGCGGCGACAGCATTTTTTCCAGTTCGCTGCAATATGAAAACGGCGGCCCGCTGACCGGCGCGGCCGGCTTCGAGGCGCATAACAACCTGGCGCCGGGCATGCGCGACAAGATGTACCGGCTGATGATGAATTACGCCTTCGGCGCCGGCGACATCGGCGTCGGCTACAACCGCCTGGTGTACCAGGTCGCCAAGGGCACGCTGGAGCGCGATTATTTTACGGTTACCGGCGCCTGGAAGATCGGCGGCGACGCGCTGATCGGGCGCATCGGCATCGCCGGCGATGTCGGCGGCAGCGCGCCGGACGGCACCACCCTGGCCGCCAAGGGCACGTCGCTGACGCACGGCGCCGACAGCGGCGCGACCCACATGACGCTGGGCTACCAGCACAACCTGTCCAAACGCACCCAGCTCTATACCTATTACACGCGCCTGGCCAATGAGCGGCTGGCCAACTACACGGTCGGCACCGCGTCGGCGGCGCCGGCCCGGGGCGCCACCATCCGCGGCCTGGTGCTCGGCGTCGTGCACGTGTTCTGATTTTTTTTGGACGGCATTGCACTCGTGTGCAATGCCGTCATTACCCCACCCAAGGAGAAAATGATGGAAGTAGCATTGTTCGGCGCTGGCCGTATCGGAACCATCCATGCAGGTAATCTGGCGAGCCAGCCCGGCGTGCGCTTCAAGTACGTGGTCGACGTCGACCGCGCGGCCGCCGAGGCGCTGGCCGCGCGGCATGGCGGCGTTGCCGCCACGGTGGAGGCGGCGCTGGCCGATCCGGCCGTGCGCGCCGTCGTCATCGGTTCCAGCACCGATACCCACGCCGACCTGATCGCACGCTCGGCCGCCGCCGGCAAGGCGATCTTTTGCGAAAAGCCGGTCGACCTGACCTTGGAGCGCGCGCGCCAGTGCGCCGCCGCCGTGCGCGCGGCGCAGGTGTCGTGCATGATCGGTTTCCAGCGCCGCTACGACCCCACCTTCGCGGCCGTCAAGGCGCGCCTGGACGCCGGCGAGATCGGCACGCCGGAAATGCTGGTCGTCACCAGCCGCGACCCCGGCGCGCCGCCGCTCGACTACCTGCGCCGCTCGGGCGGCATCTTCAAGGACATGCTGATCCACGATTTCGACATCTTCCGCTGGATTCTCGACGACGAAGCGGTCAGCGTGCACGCCACCGGCAGCTGCCTGGTCGATCCGGCCATCGAGGCCGTCGGCGACATCGATTGCTGCGCCGTGACGATCCGCACCCGGCGCGGCCGGCTGTGCCAGATCAACACCAGCCGGCGCGCCGCCTACGGCTACGACCAGCGCTTCGAAGTGCTCGGCAGCCTGGGCATGCTGCAAGCCGGCAACCACGTGCCGACCGCCGTCGTCGCGCACACGGCGGCCAGTGTTAGCCACGACAAGCCGGAAGCGTTTTTCCTGGAACGCTACCGCGCCGCCTACGCCGCCGAGATGCGCCATTTCTTCGAGACCTTGACCACCGGCGCGCCGCTGCGCACCACCGTCGACGACGGCCTGAAGGCGCTCGAACTGGCCGAGGCGGCCACCACATCCTGGCGCGAACAGCGCGTCGTCCACCTGTAAGGAGCGCACCATGCACAGCATCCATCTACCCAACCGCAGCACCTTCGCCGCCGGGCGCCGGCACGACATCGTCTGCCTGGGCCGCCTGGCCGTCGACCTGTACGCGCAGCAGATCGGCGCGCGGCTGGAAGACGCGTCCAGCTTCGCCAAGTACCTGGGTGGCTCGTCGGCCAACATCGCCTTCGGCTGCGCGCGCCTGGGCCTGCGCTCGGCCATGCTGTCGCGCGTCGGCGACGACCACATGGGCCGTTTTCTGACCGAGACGCTGGCGCGCGAAGGCTGCGATGTCAGCCACGTGACGGTCGACCCGCAGCGCCTGACGGCGCTGGCCATGCTCGGCGTGAAGGACCGCGACACCTTCCCGCTGCTGTTTTACCGCGAGAATTGCGCCGACATGGCGATCGGCCTGGACGACGTCGACGCCGAATTCATCGGCGCGGCCCGCGCGCTGCTGATCACCGGCACCCATTTTTCGAGCGCGGCCATGCACGCGGTCAGCAGCCGCGCGCTCGATCACGCCCGCACCCATGATGTGCGCACCGTGCTCGACATCGATTACCGCCCCGTGCTGTGGGGCCTGGCCAGCAAGGCCGACGGCGAAACCCGCTATATCTCGAACAGCGAGGTGACGGCGCATTTGCAGGCGATCCTGCCGCGCTTCGACCTGGTGGTCGGCACCGAGGAAGAATTCCTGATCGCCGGCGGCGGCGACGACATCGTCGGCGCGCTGCGCGCGGTGCGCGCCGTCAGCGCGGCGACACTGGTGCTCAAGCGCGGCCCGCTCGGCTGCATCGTGCTCGACGGCGCGATTCCCGCCGCGCTGGACGACGCCTTCCATTATCGCGGCGTGCAGGTCGACGTATTGAACGTGCTGGGCGCGGGCGACGCCTTTCTGTCCGGCTTCCTGAAAGGCTGGCTGAACGGCGCCGATTACGCCGAGTGCTGCCGTCTGGCCAACGGCTGCGGCGCGCTGGTGGTGGCGCGCCACGGCTGCGCGCCGGCCATGCCGAGCCAGGCCGAACTCGATTATTTCCTGGCGCATTCGGCGCGCCTGCGCCGTCCCGGCGACGATGCCGCGCTCACGCGCCTGCACCGGGTCAGCGTGGCGCGCCAGCCGTGGCCGGAACTGTGCGTGTTCGCCTTCGACCATCGCAACCAGTTCTTCGAGCTGGCGCAGCAGGCCGGCGCCGGAGAGGAGCGCATCCCGCAACTGAAACGCTTGCTGGTGGACGCGGTCGCGCAGAGCGCTGCGGCATGCGGCTTGGAAGGCAAGACCGGCGTGCTGATCGACGACCGCTACGGCGCCGACGCGCTGTGCGCGGCCACCGGGCGCGGCTGGTGGATCGGCCGCCCGGTCGAGCTGCCCGGCTCGAACCCGCTGCAATTCGACCACGGCCGCTCGATCGGCTCGCAACTGGTCGGCTGGCCGAAGGAACACGTCGCCAAGTGCCTGGTGCAACTGCACCCGGACGACAGCGTCGAGCGACGCCTGGAACAGGAAGCGCAGGTCAAGGCGCTGTATGACGCGCTGCAGCTCAGCGGCCACGAACTGTTGCTGGAAGTTATACCGCCGAAAAACATGGCGCGCGCCGACGATACCGTCTACCGCGCCATGCAGCGCCTGTACAACATCGGTGTCTACCCGGACTGGTGGAAGCTCGAAGCGATGGAAGCGGCGCAATGGCGCGCGGTCGATGCGCTGGTCCAGCAGCGCGACCCGTACTGCCGCGGCGTGGTGCTGCTCGGGCTGAACGCGCCGGTCGCGCGCCTGGCCACGGCCTTCGAACAGGCCGCCGCCAGCACCACCTGCAAGGGTTTCATGGTCGGGCGTACGATTTTCCAGGAACCGAGCCGCCTGTGGTTGGCCGGGGAAATCGACGACGCCGCCCTGGTGGCGCAGGCGCGCGCCAGTTTCGAGGCGCTGGTCGAACTGTGGCGCCAGTCGCGCCGCGCGGTGCGGGAGGTGGCATGAGCGGCACCATCCGCCTGACCATGGCGCAAGCGCTGGTGCGCTACCTGGCGGCGCTGCGCGTCGAAACGGACGATGGCGTGCAGCCGCTGTTCGGCGGCGTGTTTGCCATCTTCGGCCACGGCAACGTGGCCGGCCTGGGCGAGGCGCTGTACCGGCAGCGCGACGACCAGGCCAATCCGCTGCCGACCTACCGCGCCCACAACGAGCAGGGCATGGCGCTGGCGGCGATCGCCTATGCCAAGGCGCACATGCGGCGCCGCATGATGGCGGTGACGACGTCGATCGGTCCCGGTGCGACCAACCTGTTGACGGCGGCCGCGCTGGCGCACGTGAACCGCCTGCCGGTGCTGCTGCTGCCGGGCGACGTGTTCGTCTCGCGCGCGCCGGACCCGGTGCTGCAGCAGGTCGAGGATTTTCACGACGGCAGCGTATCGGCCAACGATGCCTTCAAGCCGCTGTCGCGCTTCTTCGACCGCATCGTCTATCCGGAACAGCTGTTGACCGCCTTGCCGCGCGCGATCCAGGTGCTGACTGACCCGGCCACTTGCGGCCCGGTGACGCTGGCGCTGCCGCAGGACGTGCAGGCGATGGCCTACGACTATCCGTCCGACTTCTTCGAGCCGCGCCGCATCGTGTTCCGCAGCGCGCCGCCGGCCCTGGCCGACATCGAACAGGCGGCGGAATTGCTGCGCGGCGCCGAACGGCCATTGCTGATCGCCGGCGGCGGCGTTTTATATGGCAAGGCAGCGGACGCGCTGCGCGCATTCGCGCAGCAGCACGGCGTGCCGGTGGCCGAGACCCAGGCCGGCAAGGGCGCGCTGCCGTGGGACCACGCCTTGCAACTGGGCGCGCTCGGCGTCACCGGTTCCCCGGCCGCCAACGAGATGGCGGCGCGGGCCGACGTGATCATCGCGGTCGGCACCCGTTTGCAGGATTTTACGACCGGTTCCAACACGCTGTTCGCGCAGGCGCGCCTGGTCAATATCAATGTCAGCGCCTTCGATGCGCAAAAACGCGGCGCGCTCGGCATCCAGGCCGATGCGGGCCCGGCGCTGGAACAGTTGTCGGGCGCGCTGGGCGCATGGCAGGCGGGCGCGCCTTGGCAGCGCCGCGCGCAGGCGCTGGCGCAGGAATGGCGCGGGCAGGTCGCGGCGATCACCGGCCGGCGCGACATCGCCGCGCCGGCCTTGCCGTACGACGGCGAGGTGATCGGCGCGGTGCAGCGCTCGGCGCCCGATTCGGCCGGCACCGACATCGTCGTCTGCGCTGCCGGCACGCTGCCGGCCGAACTGCACAAGCTGTGGCGCACCGCGCGCCCGGGCGGCTACCACGTCGAATATGGCTACTCGTGTATGGGGTATGAAATCGCCGGCGGCCTGGGCGTCAAGATGGCGCGCCCGGAGGCGGAAGTGATCGTCATGGTCGGCGACGGCAGTTACCTGATGATGAATTCGGAAATCGCGACCTCCGTCATGCTCGGCAAAAAACTGATCATCGTGGTGCTGGACAACCGGGGTTATGGCTGCATCAACCGGCTGCAGGTCGCCTGCGGCAATGCGCCGTTCAACAACCTGCTCGACGATTGCCTGCAGGATGGGCCGGGCGCGCCGGCCATCGATTTTGCGCTGCATGCGCGTTCGCTCGGCGCGCTGGCCGAAAACGTGAAAACCATCGCAGAACTGGAACAGGCGCTGGCGCGCGCCCGCGCGGCCGACCGTACTTACCTGGTGTGCATCGACACCGACCCGGCGCGCACCACGCCCGACGGCGGCTGCTGGTGGGAAGTGGCGGTGCCGGAAGTGTCCGAGCGCGCCGAAGTGCGGCAGGCGCGCGAACGTTATCAACACGCTGTAACAGCAAGGAGCAATTAAGATGGGCAAACCATTCAAGGTCCGGATCGGCATCAACCCGATCTCGTGGATGAACGACGACTTGCCGTCGCTGGGCGGCGATACTCCGCTCGAGACGGCGTTGTGCGAAGGCGCGGCGATCGGCTACCGCGGTTTTGAACTCGGCAACAAGTTTCCGAAGGAAGCGCCGGCGCTGCGCGCGGTGCTGGGCAAATACGGCTTGCAGTGCGTGTCCGGCTGGTATTCGGGACGCCTGGCGCAGCGTTCGGCGCAAGAGGAAATCGCCGCCGTCGGCCCTCACCTGAAACTGCTGGCAGACAGCGGCGCCACCGTCATGGTGTATGGCGAAGTGGCCGACGCGATCCAGGGCGAACCGCAAGCGCTGTACAAGCGTCCGCGTTTCACCAGCGCGCAACAGTGGCAAGATTACGCGGACAAGCTGACGGCGCTGGCGCGCCACACGCTGGCGCACGGCGTGCGCCTGTCCTACCACCACCACATGGGCGCGTATGTCGAAACGCCGGCCGACGTCGATCAACTGATGGCGTTGACGGGCCCCGAGGTCGGCCTGCTGTTCGACAGCGGCCATATCACCTTCGCCGGCGGCGATGCCTTGACGGTGTTGCGGCGCCATATCGGCCGCGTCTCGCACGTGCATTGCAAGGATGTGCGGCCGGCGGTCGTGCGGCTGGCGCGCAACGGCAACTGGAGTTTCCTCGACGCCGTGCTCAATGGCGCGTTCACCGTGCCGGGCGACGGCTGCATCGATTTCCGAGCGCTGCTGGAACTGCTGCATGAACACGGCTACCAGGGCTGGCTGGTGGTCGAGGCCGAGCAAGACCCGGCCGTCGCCCCGAGCTACCAGTATGCGCAGATGGGCTATCGCCACCTGGCCGCGCTGGTGCGCGAGGTCGAACTGGGCGGCGCGGCCGAAGAGGTTGCGGCATGAAGCTGCTGGTCAAGGGCGAGCAGCATGGGCAGCAGATCGTCGCGGTGACGCCGCAGTCGGCGGGGTGGAAGCACGTCGGTTTCGCCGCGCACCGGCTGGCGCGCGGCATGGCGCTGGCGTTCGACAGCGGCGATCGCGAATTGTGCATCGTCGTGTTGTGCGGCACCGTCAGCGTGCGCGTCGGCGACCTGGAATGGCGCGCGATCGGCGAGCGCGCCAGCGTCTTTGACGGCACCGCGCCGTACGCGGTGTACGCGCCCGGGGGGCAACCGGTCGCGATCCGCGCCGACAGCGACGCCGAAGTCGCGCTGTGCAGCGCGCCGGCCGGCGGCGAGTTCGCGCCGCGCCTGATCGAGCCGGCGCGCATGGCCCGCTCGGTGCGCGGCGCCGGCGCCAACAGCCGGCATGTCTGCGACATCCTGCCGCAGAGCGAGCCGGCCGCGCACCTGCTGGTGGTCGAGGTGCATACGCCGGGCGGGCACTCGTCGAGCTATCCGCCGCACAAGCACGATGTCGACAATCTCCCGCACGAGAGTTTTTTGGAAGAGACCTATTACCACCGCCTCAATCCCGGCCAGGGTTTCGCCTTCCAGCGCGTCTACACGGACGATCGCAGCATCGACGAATCGATGGCGGTGGAAAACCACGACGTCGTCATGGTGCCGCGCGGTTACCACCCGGTCGTGGTGCCCTACGGTTACGACTCCTATTACCTGAACGTCATGGCCGGCCCCACGCGCCAGTGGCATTTCAAGAACGACCCGCAGCATGAATGGATGCTCCGCCAGGCTTGAGCCGTGGCGCATCCATCGTATCCATTCCATTTTATTTAAGTGAAAGCCAGTCTGACATGAACGCATCCCCCACCTCCATCGGCCATTTCATTGGCGGCGCCCACCTTGCCGGCGCCTCTACCCGCAGTGCCTCCGTCTTCAATCCGGCCAGCGGCACGCTCAGCGCGAAGGTCGCGCTGGCGGCGGAAAGTGAACTCGATGCGGCCGTCGCCGCCGCGCACGCCGCCTTTCCCGCCTGGGCCGCGACGTCGCCGTTGCGCCGCGCGCGCGTGATGTTCAAGTACAAGGAATTATTGGAAAAAAATGCCGACCGGCTGGCGGCCATCATCACGTCCGAACACGGCAAAGTCTTGTCCGACGCCCGGGGCGAAGTCACGCGCGGCATCGAAGTGGTCGAATTCGCCTGTGGCATCCCGCAGATGCTCAAGGGAGAGTACACCGAGCAGGTTGGCAGCGGCATCGATGCCTGGACCATGCGCCAGCCGCTCGGCGTGTGCGCCGGCATCACACCCTTCAATTTCCCGGTGATGGTGCCGATGTGGATGTTCCCGATGGCGATCGCCTGCGGCAACACGTTCATTTTAAAACCGTCCGAGAAAGTGCCGTCGGCCAGCCTGCTGCTGGCGGAGCTGTTCCGCGAAGCCGGCCTGCCGGACGGCGTCTTCAACGTGGTGCAGGGCGACAAGGTGGCGGTCGACGCGCTGCTGGCGCATCCCGATGTCAAGGCCGTCAGCTTCGTCGGCTCGACCCCGATCGCCGAATACATTTATGCGGCAGGCTGCGCCAGCGGCAAGCGGGTGCAGGCGCTGGGCGGCGCGAAAAACCACATGGTCGTCATGCCCGATGCCGACCTGGGGCAAAGCGTCGATGCGCTGATGGGCGCCGCCTACGGTTCGGCCGGCGAGCGCTGCATGGCGATTTCGGTGGTGGTGGCTGTCGGCGATGTCGGCGACCGGCTGGTGGAGGCGCTGCTGCCGCGCCTGCGCGAACTGAAGGTCGGCTGCGGCACCGATGCCGGCGCCGAGATGGGGCCGGTGGTCAGCGCCGCGCACAAGGACAAGATCGTCGGCTATATCGAGCAGGGCGTGGCCGCCGGCGCGGCGCTGCTGGCGGACGGCCGCAGCCTGTCGGTGCCCGGCGGCGAAGACGGTTATTTCCTCGGCCCGACGCTGTTCGACCATGTCACGCCGGAGATGACGATCTACCGCGAAGAAATCTTCGGACCGGTGCTGTGCATCGTGCGCGCGCCGGATTTCGCCGCCGCGCTGGCGCTGGTCAACGCGCACGAATTCGGCAATGGCGCCGTGATCTATACGCGCGACGGCAACACGGCGCGCGAATTCGGCACGCGCGTGCAGGCCGGCATGGTCGGCGTCAATGTGCCGATCCCGGTGCCGATGGCCTTCCACAGCTTCGGCGGCTGGAAGCGCAGCCTGTTCGGCGACCATCATGCGCACGGCCCGGAATCGGTGCGCTTTTATACGCGGCAGAAGGCGCTGACACAGCGCTGGCCGCAGAGCACCGTGGCCGGCGCCGAGTTCGCGATGCCGACCATGCGCTAAGGTGCCTGCACGGGGGCCGGGGCGGAAAATATGGCGCCGCGTGGTTTGCTGGATTAAAATTCAGCAATACCCCGCAGTCCCCTGGTCACAATCGGCAGACGCAAGCAAGGCCCTTCGGGAGGTGCCCATGTTCAAGCAATGGTTCGCTGCGGCGATGTTGTGCTGCATCTCCGGGGCGCCGCTGGCGCAAACGCCGAAGGAGCTGGTCGGAACGTACCAGATGGAAGTGGCCGACGGCGACATCCTGCAATTGCGCGCCGACGGCAGCGCCAGCCTGGCGGGCGAGGAAAGCACGTGGACGGCGAAAAACGGCCAGCTGCGGCTCGGTAACGAAACCATCCCCTATCGCATGAACAACGGCCACCTGGTGCTGACGATGGGGCCGGTCCAGATGTCGTGGAAACGGATCAATGCCGGCGGCGCGGCGGCGACGCCCTTGCAGCGCGCGGCGGAGAGGGCGGCCAGGGCGGGCGGCGGCAATGGCGCTTCGCCCGGCCGGTCTTCCAATGCCGATGATGCGGCGATGGCTGGCGGCGGCGCGCAATCGGGATCGCCGCAGGATACGCAATCGCGCGAAGTGTTGATGTCGACTGCATGGTGCTCGTTCACTTACAGCAAGGTCAGCGGCACGTCGACCACCCGGCGCGTGGTGTTCCGGCGCGACGGCACCTTGACTGTCGCGGGCGGCGCCGAGACTTACAGTTCCGGCTATGGCGGCACCGTTTCCGGCCAGTCGTCGAACGCCTCGACGATGCGCTGGTCGTTCCAGAACCAGCGCCTGTATATCGACCAGGGCGCGGGGCAGGGCATGCAGGATGTCGGCTTGACCGCGACGCGCAATTCGAACGGTTCCATCATCTTGCATGCCGATGGGCGGGAATATTCGATGTGCCGTTGATGCGGGAATCCAGGTTCGGATGCGTGCCGTCGGGGTTGCGAAATGGGATTCCCGCTTTCGCGGGAATGACAGGGCTGCGGATGGAATTCCGGCTTGAGCGGCGGTCCGGGATGACACGGTTACGGTCTGTGGCTTGATTGGGCCTTATCTCGCCATCGCGTTGTGCAGTTCCAGCGAGCGCACTTGCATGCGCGGGCCGCGCTTTTTTGCGGGATTTTTGGTCAAAGGCCGGTGCACTGCGCCCCATGCCAGGCTTTCCTCTAGCTGGAACACGCCCACCAGTTTTTCCAGCGCCGTGGTTTGCTCCTTCATCGCGTGTGCGGCCGCCGACGCTTCTTCGACCAGCGCCGCGTTCTGCTGCGTGACGCGGTCCATCTGCGCGACGGCCTGGTTGATCTGTCCGATGCCGGCCGCCTGTTCGGTACCGGCCACCGTGATTTCTCCGATGGCTTGCGACACTTCTCGCACGCTGTCGACAATTTCCGCCATCGTCTTGCCGGTCTTGCCCACCAGTTGCGTGCCGGCCGCGACCTGTTCCGCCGAATATGCGATCAATGCCTTGATTTCCCTGGCCGCGTCGGCCGAGCGCTGGGCCAGCGTGCGCACCTCGGAGGCGACGACGGCAAAGCCACGTCCCTGTTCTCCGGCGCGCGCCGCTTCGACCGCGGCGTTCAGGGCCAGGATATTGGTCTGGAAGGCGATGCTGTCGACCAGTGTGGTGATTTCGGCAATGCTGCGGGCCGAGGCGTCGATCTTGTCCATCGTTTGCACCACGTCCATCACCATCGCGCCGCCTTGCGAGGCGATGACGGATGCGTGTCCCGCCAGCTGCCGCGCCATGTGGGCGTGGCCGGCGCTCTGTTTCGCGGTGACGGTCAACTGTTCCAGCGACGATGCGGTTTCTTCCAGCGCGGCGGCCTGCTGCTCGGTGCGCAGCGACAGGTCCAGGTTGCCGCTGGCGATCTCGCGCGAGGCGGTGACGATGTTTTCCGTGCCGGAGCGGACTTCCTTGACGATGCGGGCCAGGCTGGCGCGCATGTGTTCGATGTCGGCCAGCAGGCTGCTGTCGTCGCCGTCGCGCAGGCGCACCGGCGTGCCCAGGTCGCCGGCGGCGATCTTGCGCGCGATGGCGGCCGCTTCGCGCGGTTCTCCGCCCAGCTGGCCGAGCAGCGTGCGGGTCATGCGCCAGCCCAGGGTGCAGCACAGCAGGGCGGAGATTGCGGCCAGCGCGGCGATGATGCCGGTGGCGCGCGCACTGGCCCGTTCGATATCCTGGCCCAGTACGTTGATGCTGTCGCGCTGGCTGCTGGCCAGGCGTTCGACGCTGGCGGTATAGGCGTTGGCAGCGGTGACGATTTCGGTGTCAAAAAAGCGCTGTACGGCTTCGCTGCCGCCAGCGGCCTTTTCCTTGAATGCCGCCGCGCGCGCTTTCATGTACAGCGTGCGCTGTTCGGTGGCCCGGTCGAACAGGTCCCGGCTGGCCGGATCTTCCAGGCGCGAAGCGATTTCCTGCTGCAGTGCGGTAGCGCGCTGTGACGTGGCGGCCATCGCGCCTTCGAAGAATTTCTGCATGGCCGGATCGGCGGTTTTGCCGGCCGCCAGCGCGCGTGGCACGTTCACTTCGATCAGGGTTTTCCACTCGTTGAGCATGCGCTCCGTTTTGAGTTTTTCCGTGAGCAGGTGCTGGGTAGTGGCGCTGGTCTGCTGCGCGGTGTAGACCGCGATACAGGAAATGACCAGCAATAAGGCAATGATCGATGAAAAGGCAAGACCCAGTTGGGTGCCGACGCGCAAGTGCGAGAATCTCATAACCACCTCTGAAGAGTGAGACTGCTTGTGGCAGCCCGGTATGGAATTTCATTTGTGTAATTTATGCTGCACTGCAATATTACCACTTCGCGCGACCACGTCAACGAATCCGAAATAAAGTATTTTCGGATCGAAAGCTTGATTTTTTGCTTATTTTCCCGGTTCGATGTCGAGCCAGACCGCGTAGCTCAGGCGCTTGCCTTGCCACAGGCCGCCGCCGCGGATCGCCGCGTCGCAGGAGACGGCTTGCCCGGTGATTTCCTGCCTGGCCTGCTGCTTGTGGAAGGCGACGGTGTCGCGTGGCGACAGGTAGCCCACCATCTGGCCGGAGATGAATACGGCCACCGGCTTGTCTTCATACGGATTGTGTTCATCCACCGCCAGGATCGCCTGCGCCGGCACGTTGGCGTTTTGTTCGCCGTGCTCTCCGGCCAGTTGCCTCACTGTCCCCTGGTAGCGCGATTCGGCCATGACTTCGGTCTGCAGGCGGCCGCCGTCGGACCAGTGTTGTGCGGGAGCTGCGCCGGGGAGCGTCGGCAGGTAGCTGGCGCCGGCCGGTTTTGTGCCCGACGGCGGCGGCGCGACTTTGAAACCGCTTTTCAGCAGCAGGTACAGCGCCACCAGCGACAGCGCCATGATGATCAGGAGGATTGCGTCAGCCATGTTTTATAGAGGGGGGAATCGGTCAGGCGCGTATTATGGCAGGCCGCGCCGGGTGGACCGGTGAAAACCGCTTCACGTATAATGGCGGATCGTCCTTTGAATTTTCTGATCCCATGTCTTCCGATACTCCCCCAGGCGGCCCAGCGCGGCCCATGATGTACGACCCGACCGAACACCGCATCCGCAGTTTCGTCACACGCGCCGGCCGGCTGTCCGTTGCGCAGGCGCGCGCGCTGGAAGAGCAGGGGCCGCAATTCCTGCTGCCTTACCAGAAAGCGCCGCTGGCGTTCGACTCCGCTTTCGGCCGCACGGCGCCGGTGATCCTGGAGATCGGCTTCGGCATGGGAGATACCACGTCGCACATCGCGCGCGGCATGCCGGACAAGGATTTTATCGGCGTCGAAGTGCATACGCCGGGCGTCGGCAGCCTGCTGAAACAGATCGGCGAACAGGGTTTGACTAACCTGCGCCTGATCCAGCATGACGCGGTGGAAGTGTTGAACAACATGATCCCGGACGGCACGCTGGCCGGTGTGCACGTGTTCTTCCCGGACCCGTGGCACAAGGCGCGCCACAACAAGCGCCGCCTGATCCAGGGGCCATTCGTCAAACTGCTGACCGACAAGCTGGCGCCGGGCGGCTACCTGCATTGCGCCACCGATTGGCAGGAATACGCGGAACAGATGCTCGAAGTGCTGGGCGCGGAATCCGGTTTGCAGAACACGGCCGAAGGCTATGCGCCGCAGCCGGCTTACCGGCCGCTGACCAAGTTCGAAAACCGTGGCCTGAAGCTGGGGCATGGGGTGTGGGATTTGGTGTTCACCAAAAAATAGGTTTTGTTCGAACGACCAAAACCAGATGCAGAATCTGGGGTCAGACCCATGGGTCTGACCCCGGCTTTTTGCATCTGGTTTGGCTTTAAAACTTAGCGCATCCCGCCAGCCTGGTACACAACCTTCCCCCCCACCATCGTCTCCAGCACCCGGATCGCGCCGATCTCCTCGGCCGGAATCTCGAAAAAATTTCGGTCCAGGACGATCATGTCGGCCAGCTTGCCCACTTCCAGCGAACCGGTTTCCTTTTCCTGCCGCAGGATGTAGGCCGCGTTCATCGTGATCGCGCGCAGCGCGGCGGCGCGCGGCATGCCGGGCTGGTCGCCCAGCCTTCCCGCATATTGCGCGCCGGCGCCCGGCGCGTTGGTGCGGGTGACTGCCACTTTCAGCGCAAACCACTGGTCCAGCGGATCGACCGGCCAGTCGCTGCCGAACGCGATGCGTGCGCCGGCGTCGAGCAGCAGCGCTTGCGGCTCCACCAGCGCGTAACGTTCTGGCCCCATGTATTCCTTCAAGGCGCCGACCGTGTCCGGCGCCGGTTTCGCCCACTGGAACGACAGCACCGCCGTCGCGTCGAGTTGCGCGAAACGGGGAAAATCGGCCGGGTCGACGATTTCATCGTGCGCCAGCGCGGCGCGCGTGTGTTTGCCTTCCGGCGTGGCGCGCAGCGATTGCAGGGCATCGAGCGTGTAACGCACCGCGCCGTCGCCATCGACGTGAATGTGCGGATCGATGCCGGCCTTGGCCAGCGCCGTCAATGTCTCCTTCAGCAGCTCGGGTGCGAAATAACTGGGCGGGCCCTTGCTGTCGCCCGGCGCCCAGCGCGGCTGCTGTGCCGTGCCCTGGTTGACGTAATACGGCGCGAGCATCACGCCCGTAAAAGCGGGCGCGGAAATGACGCCGTCCATGAACAGCTTGGCGTGCCGCACCTGCATCGATGGCGCCGCGCGCGTTGCCCCCTGGTCGAACTGGCGCGCCATTTTCAGCACTTCCGCCACGCCCTTGGTCGGCGCGTCGGCGTCGTGTTCGACCAGCACGGCGAAGTGCGCGCGGGCCGTCAGTTTGCCGTGACGCTGCAAGTCGGTAAAGGCGGTCAGCGTTTCGGGATCGGTCCAGGCGTCGAGGAAGGTCGTCACGCCCTGTTTGCGCATCGCGTCCAATGCCGCTTTCGACGCCGCCAGGTTTTCCTTCGGCGTCAAAGGCGGCAGCAGGTTCATCGCCATGTCCTGCGCCGAATCTTCCAGCAGGCCGGTCGCGTTGCCCTGCTTGTCGCGCGCGATCTTGCCGGCCGCCGGATCGGGCGTGCCGCGCTCGACGCCGGCCAGGCGCATGCCCCTGGCGTTGAGCAGCACCGAGTGGCCGAACGAGGAACGCACGATGACCGGGCGTTCGGTTTTCAGCGCGTCCAGCGTCGCGTGGCTCACTTCCACGCCGTCCGGCAGCATGCCCTGTTCGAACCAGTTGACGACGATCAGCCAGCGTTTTGGATCTCGATTTTTATCCCGGTCCAGGCACGCCTGGATGCGCGACTGGAATTGCGCGATGCTCAAGGATTCGTAATTCAGGCTGCAGTTGAGCAGGCGCGAACCGCCCGATTGGGGATGCATGTGGCCGTCGACCAGGCCCGGCATCAGCATGCGGCCGCGCAGGTCGACCACGCGCGTCCTTTTGCCCGTCAGCGCCAGCGCGCCCTCGTCGTCGCCGACGTAGACGATGCGCCCGGCCCGCACCGCCAGCGCCTGCCGCACGCTGTCTTGCGCATCGACCGTGTAGACGTGGCCGTTGCGGTAGACCGTGTCCGCGGGCGCCGCATGGACGAAGGCGGACAGCAGCAGGCAAGCCAGGGCGAATACGGGTCGGTTCATGCGGTCTCCTTGATGGCGCGTCCTGATGCGCAGGCCGGCGCCGCCCGCTGGCGGCGTCGAACCTGGTGGACGCGGTAAGGAATGATACTGTGGAAACGGCCGCGTGGATCGGGCCGCGCCGCTCAGCGCTTCGGTGGGGCCTGCTCTGCCGGCAGCAGGGTGCCCAGGTAGGCGATCAGGTCGGCACGGGCTTGCGCATCGGCGACCGCGTAGTTCATCGCCTGTCCCGGCACCAGCTGCTCCGGATTGCTTAGCCAGCGGTCCAGCGTGACGGCGTTCCACACGATGCGCGAACGCTTCAGCGCCGGGCTGTATTCAAACCCCGCGAGCGATCCGGCCCTGCGTCCCACGACGCCCCGGTGCGCCGGCCCGGCCATGCTGACCTCGACGGAATGGCAGGCGACGCATTGCGCGCCGTAGAGCCGCTTGCCCCTGGCGGCATCGCCCCCGGCCCAGGCCGGACCCGGCGGCGCGACGATCGCAAGAGCGAGCATGCAAGCCAAAAATCGCATGGCTTCCCCTATGCGCCGAACATCATGGCTTTGGCCAGCGGCAGGCCGAGCGCCTGGTTGAGGATGGTCCAGTGTGCCACCTCGTCCGCCGCCAGCCGGGCCGCGACCTTGGCGTAAGCGTGGTCCTTGAAGGCGGGGATGACGCCGAGATAGGCGTTGGTCGCGCCCAGTTCCAGGGACGCGGCCAGCGCCAGCACGTCGGCCTGGTTTTTCAGCGAAGCCGCGTTCAGCGCCGTGGCGTAGGCGTCCAGGGATTTTTCCTCGACCGGCTTGCCGCCCAGTTTATGGATCGCGTCGATCAGCAGGTCGCGGTGCACCTTGTGGTCGGCCTGGAATTTGAGCGCGATATCGAGCACCGGCTTTTGCAGCAGCCCGCTCTTGGCGCCCAGCGTGTAGGCGTTGATGCCCTGGTGCTCCAGGCCCAGCGCGACGTTCAGGATGCCGATGTCCGCCGCCGCGTCGCCCTGGCTCGCGGCCGTTGCGCCCTGGCCGGCCAGCAGCAGCACCGCTCCCGTGGACAACACGGCCGCGCTGCCGTTGCGCAGGAAGGATCGGCGTGGAAGTACTTGTACAGTCTGGACTTCTTGCATTTTATGCTCCATGGATGGTGTCTCCACAAACGTGGTCGCCCGTGCGGCGGGCGGTGGATAGTTGTCAGCATAGTCAATTTAAAATACTTTGTACAGTTATATGTGTTTTAAGTTGTTTAACTTGGAGGCTGAGGTAAAATGGAGATCGAACACCGATGGGCACGCGGCGCGACGCGGAAAGGAAAATCATGCTGGACATGTTGGGCGACAGGCAGAAGGACTTGCTGCGGCTGCTGCAGAAAAATAAAGCCGGTATCACCGTCGAGCAGATCTCGGACGGCCTCGCGATCACGCGCAGCGCCGTGCGGCAGCACATCGCCGCGCTGGAAAACGAGGGCCTGGTCGGCAAGGGCGCCAGCAGGGCCACGCGCGGACGTCCGGAGCAGTTATATGTGCTTACGGACAAGGGGCGTGAGTGTTTTCCGCGCCACTATGCCTGGTTCGCCCAGTTGCTGATCGATTCGGTCCAGCGCGAAGCCGGCGCGGAAGGCCTGGGCGAACGTTTCAGCGAGATGGGGACGCAGGTCGGCCGGCAATTGCGCGCGCAGCAGGGCGGCGCGGCCGGGCCGGCCGAGCGCTTGCGGCAATTGTCCGGATTGATGCAAGACCTGGGCTATGACGCCAGCGTGCAGGGCGGACCGGACGCGAACCTGATCGAAGCGGACAACTGCGTCTTCCACCATCTGGCGATCGCCAATCCCCATCTTTGCAAATTCGACCTGGCACTGATGTCGGCTTTCAGCGAACAGGCGGTCGAGCACCAGGAATGCATGGCGACGGGTGGCCAGGTCTGCCGCTTCAAATTCAAGCCCGCTTAAATCGCCGGCTTGCCCAGCGCCAGTGCCGTCCGCGACGGCAGGAAGGCCAGCAGGTTGCCCGCCAGGACCAGCGCCAGGCCGCACAGCGCGAGGGCGCTCCAGTGATAATCCTCGAACACGGTCGATACCGTCAGCGCCACGATGGGGAACAACACGGTGGAATAGGCGGCGCGGTCCGGGCCGATGCGTCCGACCAGCAGCAGGTAAGCCGTAAAACCGATCACGGAACCGGGAATGGCCAGGTACAGCAGCGCGCCGGTATAGCGCGCGCTCGGCTCGATCGTGAACGGCATGTCCAGCGCCAGTGCGCCGAGGCCGAGGATGGTCGCGCCGATCAGCATGGCCCAGCTGTTGGTCAGCCACGGCGTCAGGCCGAGCGATTGCATGCGGCTCGACAGCAGGTTCCCGGCCGAAAAGAACAGTGTGCCCAGCAGCGCCAGTGCGAGTCCGGCCAGCATGCCGCCGTCGTGCCAGTGGCCCTGCATCTGCGGCAGGAACAGCAGCGCGATGCCGGCCAGTCCGAGCAGCGCGCCGCCGACGACCTGGGGACGGATTGCACGGCCGAGGAAGAGGCGGCCATTGATCGCGTTCCAGATCGGCGCCGTCGAAAACACGACGGCGATCAAGCCGCTGGTGACCCACTGGCTGGCGTAATAAAAGCAGAGGAAATTGCAGCAGAACAGGGCGACTCCCTGCGCCAGCAGGTAAGGCCAAGCCGCGCGCGGCGGCCAGATGGGCTTGCGGCGCGCCACCAGGAACAGCAGCAATATCGCGGCCGCGATCCAGAAGCGATAAGCGATCGACACCGGCGCCGGCACCACGCCGAGCTGGAACTTGATCGCGATCCAGGTGGTGCCCCAGATCAGGACGGTGAGCAGGTACAGGAAAGCGTTCATGAGAGATGCCTTTGCATTGAATCGGAACGCTTAGCATGCGTGCGCCCGGCCAATGGCGCTTGTCTGGGCTTGCGCAAATGGCGTGGTGCAAAGAGTTGATGGCCGCTCCGCCGCTTTGAGTGCAGACCTCAAATAAGCGCACCGACATGCATGCAACAATCCAATGCAAATGCCGGGGTCAGACCCATGGGTCTGACCCCAGACTTTGCATCTGATTTTGGTAGGGCCAAGGGTCAGTTCCGGCAAGTGGACAAATGCGTTAGCGCTCGCAGGCGGCAAATTGTCTGATCTTGCGCATTTTGCCGCGCCAGCCGGCAGCGGGCGACGGCGCATGCTAGACTTTTCTGCCATGATCTTTGATTGGACCGCCATGCCATCCCGCCCACGCCCCGCCAACGATGCGCTCGACCCTGCCGGCACGGAAGCGATTTCGCACGCGGTGTTCAAGACCATGGCGGGTACCGATGCGACGCTGGAACGCTTCGCCTGGCTCGGTGACGGCCTGGCTGCGGCCGTCTGGCACCGCGACATCAAGGAAGAAATCACGACATATTCTCAGCCCGGCCACCATACGCTGTCCTGCTACCTGGGCGGCGGCTACCGTGTCGAGCGCGGCGGGATACCCGGCCAGTACGGCGCGCCGCGCCGCCTGTGCGCGCTGCCGGACTGGCACGAGTCCAGCTGGACGGTGCGCGACAATGTGCGCATGTTGCACGTGTATTTCATGCCTGAACACTTTACGCGGCGCGCCGTCGTGGAACTGGACCGAGAGCCGCGCGAGCTGACGCTGGCCGACCGCACGTATTTTGAAAACCAGCGCATCGTGCAGCTGTGCGACGCGCTCATTTCCATGCCGTGGCAGGACCCGGACCAGCTGCTGCGCGCGAATGAATTGACACATGCCGCGTTGAGTGAATTGCTGCAATCGCAGGCGGTGATCGATCCGCACGCGCGCCTGCGCGGTGGCCTGGCGCCGGTGGTGCGGCGCCGCCTGGCGGACTATATCGAAGAGAATCTGGCGCAGCCGATCACGCTCGGGATGCTGGCGCAACTGGCGTGCATGTCCGAATTTCACCTGGCGCGCATGTTTCGCGTGTCGTTCGGCATGCCGCCGTCGGCCTGGATCGCGCAGCGCCGCCTGGACCGGGCGCGCGGTTTACTGAAATCCGGCGCGCTGCCTTTGCAGCAGGTGGCGGACGCTTGCGGTTACGCGGATTTGAGTCATTTCAGCCACCGCTTCCGCGCGGCTTTCGGCGCGCCGCCGGGACGTTACCGGCAGATTGTTTGCGCTTGAACTGTTAAGTTAGCGCCAAACCTGTCATTCCCGCGAAAGCGGGAATCCAAGTTAGCTGCGCCGTCCGGGACACAAAATGGGATTCCCGCCTGCGCGGGAATGACAGAGTTGGCGCTAACTCAATGGCATGACTATCTCGCTTTGAGAGCCATCCTGCAGCGCCTGCGACTTACTCCATTTCCATGATCATCGCGACGATCTCTTCCCCATACGACGCCAGCTTTTTCTCGCCCACGCCGGACACGCCCCGCAAATCGTGCAGCGAGGTCGGGCGCGCCTTGGCGATTTCGCGCAGGGTCGCGTCGACGAAGATCACGTAGGCCGGCACGTTGTGCGTGCGCGCCGTCTCCACGCGCCACCAGCGCAGCTTGTCGAAGATCGCCTGTTCGCGCGGCGACAGGTCGGCTTCGACATAGCCCTTGGCGGCGGCCGTGGTCGAACGTTTCTGCTTGACCGGTTTCTGATACTGGCGCAACTGCACCTTCTGCCCGCCCTTGAGCACCGGGCGCGCGGCGTCGGTCAGTTTCAGCGAGCTGTATTGTTCGTGGTCGACCGTCACCAGCCCGAGCGCGATCACCTGGCGCAGGATGGCGCGCCATTCCTGTTCGCTGCGGTCGGCGCCGATGCCGAACACGGATAAGCTGTTGTGGTGCCAGGTCTTGATGCGGTCCGTTTCGACCCCGCGCAACACCTCGATCACGTGGCCGGCGGCGAAGCGCTGGTCGACCCGGTACACGGCCGACAGCAGTTTTTGCACCGGCACCGTGCCGTCGAACGACACCGGCGGAATCAGGCACGTGTCGCAATTGCCGCACGGCGAAGCCTTTTCGCCAAAGTAATCGAGCAGGCGCACGCGCCGGCAGCTGAGGGTTTCGCACAGGCCGAGCATGGCGTCGAGCTTGGTGCCGAGCACGCGCTTGAAATTTTCGTCCGCTTCCGATTCGTCGATCATGCGCCGCTGCAGCACCACGTCCTGCAAGCCGTACGCCATCCAGGCGCTGGCCGGCATGCCGTCGCGGCCGGCGCGTCCGGTCTCCTGGTAGTAGCCCTCGATGCTTTTCGGCAGATCTAGGTGGCAGACGAAACGCACGTCCGGCTTGTCGATGCCCATGCCGAAGGCGATCGTCGCGCACATGACGATGTTTTCTTCGCGCAGAAAACGGGCCTGGTTGGCGCTGCGCTTGGCGTGCTCCATGCCGGCGTGATAGGCCATCGCGCGCACGCCGTTTTCGTTGAGGAATTCGGCTGTCTCTTCGACCTTCTTGCGCGACAGGCAGTAGACGATGCCGCAGTCTCCCCCGTGTTCGGCCGTAATAAAATCGAGCAACTGCTTGCGGCCGTTGGCCTTTTCGACGATCTGGTAGCGGATGTTCGGGCGGTCGAACGACGACACGAATTGCAGCGCGTCGTCCAGTTGCAGGCGGTGCGCGATTTCGGCGCGGGTCTGGTGGTCCGCCGTCGCCGTCAGCGCGATGCGTGGCACGTTCGGGAACTGCTCGTGCAGCACCGACAGTTTTATATATTCGGGCCGGAAGTCGTGGCCCCATTGCGACACGCAATGCGCCTCGTCGATCGCGAACAGCGCGATCTTCGAATCCTGGAACAGATTTAAACAGCGCTCCGTCATCAAGCGTTCCGGTGCGACGTAGACCAGGTCGATCTGGCCGGTGCGCACCAGGCGCTCGATGCGGTTGGCTTCCTCGTAGGTCTGGGTCGAATTGAGGAAGGCGGCGCGCACGCCGACTTCGGCCAGCGCGTCGACCTGGTCCTGCATCAGCGCGATCAGCGGCGAGATGACGACGCCGACGCCGTCGCGCAGCAGCGCCGGGATCTGGTAGCACAGCGACTTGCCGCCGCCGGTGGGCATCAGGACCAGCGCGTCGCCGCCGTTGCTGACATGGTCGACAATCTCCGCCTGCTGGCCGCGGAAGGCTGGGTAGCCGAAAACCGTTTGCAGCAGGTGAAGGGCGCGTTCGCTGGTGTCCTGGTTACTCATGTTCTAAAACTGTTCTCAATCGGCCCAGACGATCACGCCGTAATAGCCGGTGACGAGCACCATCAGGCCAAAGGCGATACGGTACCAGGCAAAAGCGGTGAAGGTGTGCGAGCTGATATAACGCAGCAGCCAGCGCACACACAGGAAGGCCGACACGAAGGCGGCCACGGTGCCGATGCCGAACAGCGGCAGGTCGGCCGCCGACAGCAGCGCGCGTTCCTTGTACAGCGAGTAGACGGTCGCGCCCAGCAAAGTAGGGATCGCCAGGAAGAAGGAAAATTCCGTCGCGACCTGGCGCGACAGGCCGAACATCATGCCGCCGATGATGGTGGCGCCGGAGCGGCTGGTGCCCGGGATCAGCGCGAACGATTGCGCGATGCCCATTTTTAAGGCGTCGAGCCGGGTCATCTCGTCGACCGAGCGCACGCGCACGGTGACCGGGTTGGCGGCGGCGTGGCGCTCCACCAGCAAAATGATGATGCCGCCGACGATGAAGGCCAGCGCGACGGGAACGGGTTTGAACAGCGTGGCCTTGAGCAGCTTGCCGAACAGGACGCCGAGTATAGCCAGCGGCATGAAGGCGATCATCACGTTGATGGCGAAGCGCTGCTGTTTGGCGCTGCTGAACAGGCCGCCCAGCACGGCGGCGATGCGCGCGCGGTATTCCCAGCACACGGCAAAGATGGCGCCGGCTTGGATCACGATCTCGAACACCTTCATCTTTTCTTCCATGCCCTGGAAACCGAGCAGGTGATCGGCCAGGATCAGGTGGCCGGTCGACGATATCGGCAGGAATTCCGTGAAACCTTCGACCAGACCCATGACCAGGGCTTTGAGCGCGAGAATGATATCCATTATATTGTTCTAGTACGTACTAATTAGTGGAAGAAGAGGGCCGTAATCGCGTGCGTGACGGCGCGGCGTCGAAGCTTACCACGAGCGGCACATGGTGCCTTGAACCGAACGCAAGCCGGGCCGCTTTTTATGGTATCAACATATATAATTGATAACTTTGATCCGCGCATTGCATGGAGAACCTATGAAATATGTCAACCTGGGCCGCACCGGCCTGAAAGTATCGCGCCTGACGCTCGGCTGCATGACCTTCGGCGTGCCCGAGCGCGGCAGCCATCCGTGGACCTTGAACGAGGAAGATAGCCGCCCGTTGATCCGCCACGCGCTGGAAGCGGGCATCAATTTTTTCGACACCGCCAATTCTTATTCCGACGGCACCAGCGAGGAAATCGTCGGCCGCGCACTGCGCGATTTTGCCCAGCGCGACGAAGTCGTGATCGCCACCAAGGTGTATTTCCCGCAAGGTAACAAGCCGAACCGGCGCGGCCTGTCGCGCAAGGCGTTGATGACGGAGATCGACAACAGTTTGCGCCGGCTCGGCACCGATTACGTCGACCTGTACCAGATCCACCGCTGGGATTACGACACGCCGATCGAGGAAACGCTGGAAGCGCTGCACGATATCGTCAAGGCCGGCAAGGCGCGCTACATCGGCGCGTCGTCGATGTATGCGTGGCAATTCGCGAAGGCGCTGTACACGTCCGACCGCCACGGCTGGACGCGCTTCGCGACAATGCAGAACCACCTGAACTTGATCAACCGGGAAGAAGAGCGCGAAATGCTGCCGCTGTGCCAGGCCGAGGGAATCGGCGTACTGCCGTGGAGCCCGCTGGCGCGCGGGCGCCTGACGCGCGACTGGGCGGTGCCGAGCGCGCGTTCGGACACGGATTTGATCGGCAAGGAATTGTATACGGCAAGCGAAGCGTCGGACCGGCTGGTGGCCGAGCGCGTCAAGCAGGTGGCCGAGGCGCGCGGCATCCCGCGTGCGCAGGTCGCGCTGGCCTGGGTCTTGCAACAGTCGGCGGTGACATCGCCGATCATCGGCGCCTCGAAACTGTCGCACATCAACGACGCCGTGCAGGCGCTGAAGCTGCGTCTGACGCCGGACGAAATCCGCCTGCTGGAAGAGGCGTATGTGCCGCATGCGGTGGTGGGTTTTAATTAGGCGCGTATTGAATCACGCCGGAGCGGTCGCGCGCTCCAGTTCATCCAGCCAGCGGATCGCCTGTTCGCGCGTGGTGCCGCACATCTCTTCCGACGGTTGCAGGCCGCCGCAGAACGCCGGCCGTTCCGGCTTGCCGAAGATGCGGCAGCGCTGGTCGTCGCCCAGTTGCACGCATCGGACACCGGCGGGTTTTCCGTGCGGCATGCCGGGGATCGGGCTGGTAATCGACGGGGCGGTGCAGCAGGCACCGCAATGTTCACGACAGTTCATAAGGTTCTCAATTGGCAGGCGACGCTGACCGGCGGGCCGGGCAGGGCGGATAGTATATACCTTGCGCCGGCCAAGTCCGGCGTGTGCGCTACCGGATCGATGTCTTGCTACGTCATTCCGCCCGGCCCGGTGCGGCGTGCGCACCCATCCACGGCGCCAAAATCGGCGCGCATTTCATTGAAACCGGCAGGCGGTGCACACAATACAAGCTATATCAATTTATGAATATGGTAATTTTGGCAACTGGCTAAACTATTTCCACAGTGATCCATGTCCCAGGAGCCAAATCATGACCAGCACCGCCCGTTTTTGCCTGCATTCCCTCGCTGTCGCCGCGATGTCGGCACTGTTTGTCGTCTCGGCCGGCAGCGCCTACGCGGCCGATATCAATGTCACGGTCGACGGCCTGGCCAACGACCAGGGGCAGGTGCTGGTGGGACTGTACAACCAGGCCAGCGAATTCCCGAAAGGCAAGCGCATCGAGGATAAAATCACGCCGGCCGCCAAGGGCGCGGTGACGGTGGTGTTCAAGGATGTGCCGGCCGGGCAGTATGCCTTGTCCGCCTTCCAGGACGTGAACAAGAACCGCCGCCTGGATGCGAACATGCAGGGCATCCCGACGGAACCGATCGGCGCGTCGCGCGATGCACGCGGCCGCATGGGGCCACCCACCTTCGACGATGCCGTCTTTACGGTCGGCAGCGCGCCGCTGAACTTGACGATTCACCTGAAATAAGGCGGGAGAGATGGATGCGGCCGCCACGCCCTTGCTGGAACTGAAAGCGATCGAGCGCGAATTTTCGCTGGGACAGACCCGCATCCACGCGCTGCGCGGCATCGACCTCGAGATCGAGCGCGGCGCATTCGTCGCGATCTGGGGACCGTCCGGCAGCGGCAAGTCGACCCTGCTCAATTTGCTCGGCTTGATCGATGCGCCCGACCGCGGCAGCCTGCGCTTCGACGGCGAGGATGTCAGCCTGCTGTCCGACAATGCCTTGTCCGATTGCCGCAACCGCAAGATCGGCTACGTGTTCCAGGGTTTTAACCTGGTTCCGGTGTTGACGGCGCTGGAAAACGTCGGACTGCCCTTGCAGGTGCAGGGGATAAAGAGCGCCGAGATCCGCGCGCGCGCGGCCGACTGTTTAAAACAAGTCGGGCTGGCCGATTTCCTGCACTTCAGGCCCGACCGCCTCAGTGGCGGCCAGCGCCAGCGCGTGGCGATCGCGCGCGCACTGGTCGCGTCTCCCCGCCTGCTGATCGCCGACGAGCCGACCGCCAACCTCGATTCCCGCACCAGCCACGAAGTGATGGACTTGATCGAAACCTTGAACCAGAACACGGGCGTCAGCTGCATCTTTACGACGCACGATCCGCGCCTGCTGGCGCGCGTGCCACGCCAATTAAAACTGGAAGACGGCCTGATTTCGCATGACACGTACAGCGCCGACGCCGCCGACGAGCGTGCCGCATGAACTGGCAAAACCGCTTCCGGCTGGCCTGGCGCAACCTGCTGCGCAACCGCCGCCGCAGCCTGGTCACGGTGCTGAGCCTGGCCTGCGGTTTCACCGCCGTGGCGTTGTTCGCCGGTTACACCAGTTCCGTCTACATGGCCCTGAGCAATGCCGCGATCCACGGCGAGTTGATCGGCCACCTGACGATCAACCGCACCGACTGGGAAACGCAGGGCAAGCTGCACCCGGACAAATATCTGCTCAGCGCCGACGAAATCGCCAAGGTGCGCGCGATCGTCGACAGGCGCCTGCCGGGCAGCGAACTGGTGCCGAAACTGGGTGTGTCCGGCCTGCTGTCGAACGGGCGCACCAGCACGATTTTTATCGCCACCGGCATTGCGCCGCGCGGACTCAATATATTGCGCGGCCCGTTCAGCCAGGCGCCGGGCGCGCTGCATGACGACAAGCCGAACGGCGTCACCCTGGCGGCAGGGCTGGCCGACGTGCTGGGCGTGAATGTCGGCGATTCCACTTCCGTGCTGGCGACGACGATCCATGGTCAGGCCAACGCGGCCGACGCCGACATCGGCGACGCGGTCGACACCGGCAATGTCGCCACCAACGACAAGCTGATGCTGATGCCCCTGGTCATGGCGCAAAACCTGGCCGATGCGCAGGGCCGGGCGGAAAGCCTGACCTTGTTATTGCCGTCGGATGCCGGCACGCTGGGCGGACCCGTCAACATCGCCGCGCTGGCCGCGCCCGACGAGGACCGGACGATGGCACTGCGCGCGCAACTGCTGGCCGATTTCGCCGAGGCGGGACTAAAACTCGACGTGCGTACATGGCAGCAGATGTCGACCTTTTATAAACAGGTCAAGGGCATGTACGACATGATTTTCCAGCTGATGCTGATCGTCGTTCTGGCCATCGTCGCGCTGTCGATCGCCAACGCGATGAGCATGGCGGTGATCGAGCGCACCCGCGAAATCGGCACCTTGCGCGCGATCGGCTTGCGCCGCTCCGGCATCATTTCTCTGTTCGTCAGCGAAGCGCTGGTGCTGGTGGTGGTCGGCATCGCCAGCAGCCTGGCGCTGACGGCATTGATACGCTACGGCGTCAACGCGGCCGACATCCGCTTTGTACCGCCGGGTAACACCAACAGCGTGCCGGTCTACATCGGCTTCGACATGCTGCGCACCGCCGGCGCCGGCGTGTTGCTGACCGTGCTGGCCGTGATCGCCGCGCTGCTGCCGGCGCGCCGCGCCGCCTATCAACCTGTTATCGAAGCGCTGGGACACGTCTGATGAAATCGATCCTGCACCATCTCGTCATCGCCGGCTTATTCGTGGCGCCGGGCTTGCAAGCGGCCGAACCGGACGCCCAGCAATTGCTGAAGAACTCGGACCAGGCGCGCGGCGGCGGCCTGCCCGGCCTGGTGTGGGAAATCGCCTCGCACAACAGCGGCACCGGCGCCGACGAACAGCGCGACCAGCGCCTGCGCATCAAAGTCATCGACAATGCCAGCCTGGCCGAGATCCAAGAACCGGCCAACGCCAGGGGCACCAAAATTTTGCAGGTCGAGCGCAATATGTGGATCAGCAAGGCCGGTCTGAAAAAGCCGGTCGCGATCTCGCCGCGGCAGCGCCTCAGCGGACAGGCCGCGATCGGAGACATCGCCGGCACCAATTACGCACGGGATTACACGGCAAAATACCTGCGCGAGGAAACCGTCGGCGATGAACCGTGCCACGTGCTGGATTTAAGTGCGTCGAGCCGGCAAAGCACCTATGACCGCATCACCTATTGGGTGTCCGTCAAGCGCGGCGTCGCGGTGCAGGCCGAGTTCCTGTCCTTATCTGGCAAGAAGCTGAAAAGCGCGCAATTCGAATACGGCAACAGCATCACCGTCAACGGCAAACCGGCCGCCTTCATCAGCAAGATGAGCATCGCCGATGCGCTGACCGATGCGCGCACCGACATGCAGTTCAGCCGCGTCAAGACGCAGGCGGTGCCGCCGTCCGAATTCGACGTCGGCAATTTGCAGTGACGCGGTATTGGCCGTGCGCCGCGCTGGCGCTGGCTTGCACCGGACATGCGCAGGCGCAGGACGATGACGCGTGGCGCACCGGCGCCTCGCTGGAAGCCTGGGCCTATGGCAGCCACAATGAAGTGCGGCGCGACAGCCTGCTCAATCCCGGCAACCGCGTGGCCGCCATCGCATCGAACCAGGCGCTGCTCGACGCGCGCCTGAACCTGCGCGCCGAGCATGACGCCTTCGATGTGCTGCTGGCGCCGCGCGCCGTGGCGCAAACGGGAAAGCAGGATGCGGATGCCGAATTGAGCCAGGGTTTTATCCGCTATAAAAGCAGCGGCGGCGTGTGGCCGAGCGTGGTGCTGGGGCGGGAATTGTATACGTGGGGACCGGCCAATTTCCGCTCTCCGAGTAACCCCTTTTATTTCGATGCAGGCCGCACCCGGCCGCTGGCGCTGGTCCCCGGCATCGACCTGGCGCGCGGAACCTGGAACGTCAATGGCCTGCGCGTCAGCGCCGCCCACGTTTTCTCGACCAGCCTGGCGCAACCGGGCACCGGCCAGCGCGATACCGATTTAATCAAGATCGACCGCCAGGGGGGAAATTACCTGGCCAGCCTGGTCGTCAGCAAGCAGCGCGGCGCGGCGCCGTTCGCCGGCGGCTTTGCGCAATACACGCTCGACGACGCATGGCTGCTGTATGGCGAGTTCGGCTCCGGACGCCAGGCCACCGCGCTGGTGCCGGGCATATCCAATCAACCGTCTTACCTGCCGCCATACAGATTGACGCAGCCGGCGCCGCGCAGCACGACCTTCCTGCTGGGCGCCGCCTACACGCTGGAAAACGGGCAGGTGCTGCAAGGCGAATACCTGCACGACAGCGGCGGATATTCGGCAGACCAGGCGGCGCGCTATTTTGCGCAGGCGCGCGCGGCGGGACGCAGCGCGCAAACCAATCCGGCCGCCGCGTATGCGACGTTGGGACTGGCGCTGGGCCGGGCGCCGCGCCTGCTCGGGCGCGATTACCTGTGGCTGAACTGGCAAAGCAACGGCCAGGACAGCCGGCAGTTCTGGCGCCTGGCGTGGACCCAGGCCGTGCACGACCGCAGCGGCCAGGCGCAGCTGTATTTCGAGCGCAATTACGCGCCGAAATTGTCCGGCTTTGTCTCGCTGACGGCGAACAGGGGAAGTGTGGCGACCGAGTTCGGCGCGCTGCTCGGCGGCAGCATCGCGCTCGGACTCAAGTGGTTCGTCTTTTGACGGAGAGATTTAGCCCAGCAACGCCATCGGCTCGAACGCTTTCCACAACTTGCGCAGCTTGCGGTCGTCGTGGTGCACGTGCGAAGCCAGGAAGCCGCGCGTAAAAGCGGCGCTGCCATCGAGCCGCGCTTCGCCGTGCTGCAGTATTTTCAGCAAGCCGTCCGCCACGGCCGCGTCATTGAGCCAGCCCAGTTCATCCTGCAAGCCGGACAGCGCCTTGACGAAGGGTTTGACCTGTCCGGCCGGATACAGCGAATGGAAAAATTCCGTCGCGTAGCGCGCCTGCTTGGCGGCGATGCGCACGCGGTGGCGCGCCGCCGCCTTGGCGCCGCGCAGCTTGCTGCCGCGTTTGAGCAGGCGTTCGTGGGCATCTTCCAGCGTCGCGTGGGCGAAGCCGGAGACCGTTTTTTTCAGCGCGCGGCGCTGTTGCGCGTTGCTGGCCTCGCGCCAGTGCGCGCCGTCGAGCCAGTGCGCCAGGTTCTGCGTCAGCGCGACATAGCGCTCGGTGCTGACGGCGGCGCCCGCCGCGGCGCGCAATTCATCGGCGCGGGCTTCGGCCGCCAGCCGTACCAGCACCAGTTCCATGTCGCCGGGCAGGTCGTCGGCCACCGACGGCAGCGTCGAACTGGCGAGTACGTCCCAGTCGCGCGCGGCGCCCAGTTCCTCGGACAGCCATGCCAGTTCATCGCGCAACTGGTCCGGCAAGGACAGCAAGGGCCGGAACATGCGCAGCGCCGAGCGCAGGCGGCGCAAGCCCACGCGCATCTGGTGCAGCGCTTCCGGCGCGTTGCCGGTGGCGACATACGTGTGATTGGACTGCATCTGCCCCAGGCAGTTGCGCACGATGTGGCCGAACGCCTGTTCCACCGTCATCTTGCGTTCCAGCGCCAGCGGTTCAGCCTTGACCGCGACGGTGGTGTCCGTGCTCGGCAGCGTTGCCGGCGCCAGTTCGAGAAGGGCTCCCATAGATCAGCCTCCCTTGGATGTGAATTGGCGAATATAGCACCATGCAAGAATCTGGCGCGCCCGTATGACGCTTGAAGCGGAAAAGATTGCAGACATGGAAGTTTATTTTTACTACAATCGATCGGCGGCGCGGGCTGCAAGCGGGAACGTGGGAATAAGGGCAAGCCGATGGGATTTGCTTCATTTTTTCAATGGAAACAGGCTCCCAGCGTCCGCACGAGCCTGCTGATCCTGGTGCTGGGCTGCGTGTTGCCGATCGCGGCCGTCGCCGCGTTTTTGATCGTCAATTTCTATCACAAGGAGCAAACCCGGCTCATCAGCAATACCATCGGCCGGGCGCGTTCCATCATCACCGCGGTCGACCGCGATTTCGGCAGCACCGAGGCGGCGCTGCAGGCGCTGGGCACGTCGCGCCAGTTGCAGCAGGGAGATTTGCAGGGTTTTCATGGGCGCGCCATCGATGCGCTGCAAAATTTGCAAGCCGATAGCATCGTGATTGTCGACACCAGCGGCGCGCTGCTGCTGTCCACCCGGCGCCCTTTCGGCGAAGCGTTGCCGAGGCTGGCCAGGGCGCCGCTGCTGCAACGCATCCTGGCCAGCGGCAAGCCGGGCGTGTCGGACCTGTTCACGGCGCCGCTGGACGGCCAGTTGATCTACACCATCGGCGTGCCGATCAGGCGCAATGGCGCGATCGCCATGACCTTGAACGCGACAGCCGTGCCGGCCCGCCTGTCCCGCATCCTGACGGAACAGAAATTGCCGCCCGGCTGGCGCGCCGCCATCGTCGACAGCCAAGGCCGGATCGTGGCGCGCTCGCACGACATCCAGAAATTCCTCGGACGGCAACTGGGCCCGGAATTGCTGCAACCGATGGCCCAGTCGGACGAGGCCGGGTTCGAATCGGTCACGCTCGACGGCATTCCCGTGTTCACCGTCTACAGCCGTTCGGCCGGCAGCCGCTGGACCGCCATCCTGGGCATGCCGCTCGATGAATTGACGGCCGGCCTGCGCCGCACGCTGGCCTGGCTGATCGTCGCCACGCTGGCCGCGCTGGGCGCCGGGCTGGCGCTGGCCTGGCGCATCGGCGGCGGGATCACGCGCTCGGTGCATGCGCTGATCCCGCCGGCGCTCGCGGTCGGCGCCGGCGCCGTGCTGCCGATTCCCCCCTTGCATTTCAAGGAAGCGAATGAACTGGGGCGGACCTTGCTGAATGCGGCGACCAGCGTGCGGCAAGCCTGGGCCGATACGCGCGAGAGCGAACAGCGGCTGGCGCTGGCGGCGCAGGCGGCCCACCTGGGCATCTGGATCCGCGACCTGCAACGCCACGAAATCTGGGTGTCCGACCCATGGCGCGCGCTGTTCGGCTTTTCCGCCACGCAGCCAATCGCGCTGGACGACTTGCTGCAGCGCGTGCATCCGGACGACCGCGCCGCCGTGCGCCAGACGCTCGACGATGCGCGGCACGGCACGCCCCGTTACGAGATGGAATACCGTATCGAACTGCCGGACGGCACGCTGCGCTGGATCGGCTCGCACGGCAGCGTCGAAGCCGATGCGCAGGGCCGGCCGGCGCTGGTGCGCGGCGTCTCGCTCGACATCACGCAGCGCAAGCAGGCCGAACTCGGCATGCAGCAAAAGCAGAAGGAAGTCATGCACCTGTCGCGCGTGGCCGTGCTGGGTGAATTGTCCGGCGCGCTGGCGCATGAGTTGAACCAGCCGTTGACCGCCATCCTGAGCAATGCGCAAGCGGCGCAGCGCTTCCTCGGCCAGCAAAACGTCGACCTGGACGAGGTGCGCGAGATCCTGCAGGATATCGTCGACGAGGACAAGCGCGCCGGCGAAATCATCCGGCGCCTGCGCCGCCTGTTCGACAAGAATGAAACGCCGCGCCAGCGCGTCGAGATCAACGCCCTGGTGCTGGGCGTGCTGCAACTGCTGCGCAACGACTTGATCAACCATGGCGTCACGCTGGCGACCGAGTTGACGGCCATTTCCTGCACGGTCAGCGCCGACAGCGTGCAACTGCAGCAAGTGCTGATCAACCTGCTGATGAACGCCTGCGACGCGATGGCGGCGCAACAGCGCACCGATGGCGCGATCATCGTCCGCACGGCGCTGCTGCCCGATGCGCGGGTCGGGATCAGCATCGTCGACTGCGGCGGCGGCATCGCGCCGGCGGCGCTGGAACGGGTATTCGATCCCTTCTATACGACCAAGGAAAGCGGCATGGGACTGGGACTGTCGATCTGCCGCAACATCATCGGCGCCCACGAGGGGCAGCTGTGGGCGGAAAACAATGCGCAGCGCGGCGCCACTTTTTATATCTGCCTGCCGCTGATCGGACCCGAACCATCATGAACACGATGCAACGCGTTTTCCTGGTCGACGACCAGGCCGCCGTCTTGAAAGCCTTGTCGCGCCTGCTGGCCGCGGCCGGTTTCGACGTCTTGACGTTCGGGTCGGCGCAAGCTTTCCTCGACAGCGGCAACGCCGACACCCAGGGTTGCCTGGTGCTGGACCTGTCGATGCCGGAAATGAACGGGCTGGCGCTGCAGCAGGCGCTGACGCGGCGCGCCAGCGTGCTGCCGGTGATTTTCCTGACCGGCCATGGCGATATCGACACCGGCGTGCAAGCGATGAAGCTGGGCGCCTCCGATTTTTTGACCAAGCCGGTCGATGGCGACCGGCTGATCGGCGCGGTGCGCCTGGCGTTCGAACAGAACCTGCGCGCCCGCGCCGATGGCGCCGAGCGCGCGGCGATCCTGCAGCGCATGGCCAGCCTGACGCCGCGCGAGCGCGAGGTGCTGAACCTGCTGGTGGAAGGCTGGCTGAACAAGCAGGTCGCCGCCGAGCTGGGCACGGTGGAAAAAACCGTCAAGGTGCACCGCGCGCGCGTGATGGCGAAAATGCAGGTGCGCTCGCTGACGGCGCTGGTGCGCCTGGTGGACCGGGTGCGCGGCGCCGCCCGCATCGACGAAGGCTGAGCGTCGCTTGTGGGACCAAGGTCCAATATGCTGGCCGCCGCCGGCGCGCTATCGTGCAAGGCATGGACACATTACTTCCCTGGGTTGCCGTGGTCGATGACGAAGAAGCGATTCGGCGCGCCTTGCTGCGGCTGCTGCGTTCGGCCGGCATCGAGGCGCGGGCCTTCGCCGGCGGCGCCGATCTGCTCGCCGCGCTGCGTGACGGCGCGCCGTATTGCGCGGTGCTCGACATGCACATGCCGGGCATGTCCGGCTGCGAACTGCAAGCGCGCCTGGCCCGGGATGCGCCCGATACCGGCGTGGTCGTCGTCACCGGCCACCACTCGGCGGAATTGCAGGCGCGCGCCATGCAGGGCCGGCCGGTCGCGTATCTGCTCAAGCCCATGAACGACCGGCTGTTGCTGGAGGCCATCGCCGCGGCGCGCGCGGCATGGCGACATGCATGAATCCCCAAGCGCAGCCGGCGCTGGCCGCCCTCACTTGCTACCTGGAGTAATGTCATGCATACGCAGCAGCTTCCCGCATTCCGCCAATGCTGCCGCGATGGCGACCCGGTCCCGGCGGAATCCCGGCGCAGCCCGGGCGGGAATGCGCCGGCAAGTCCCGGCGAACCTGCCGAGCGGGATCTGCACTGCCAGATAGAGCGCTTGACGCGCGAACTGGCGACGACGCGCAGGCAATTGCTGCAAGCCGACAAAATGGCGGCGCTGGGCCAGCTTGCGGCCGGCATCGCGCACGAAATCAACAGCCCGATCGCCTACATTGCCTCGATGCTCGACACCTTGCACGCTTGCCAGCGGCATGTGCTGGCCATGCTGCGCAGCTACGAGGATGCCGAGGCCGCGCTGCCCGCGCCTGAGGCGGCCCGGCTGGGCGCGCTGCGCGCCAGCATCGACCTGGCCGGCTTGTGCGAGGACATGCCTGTGCTGATGGACGCGGCGCGGCAGGGCGCGCTGCGGATGCGCCGGATCGTGCAAGACATGCGGCATTTTTCGCAGGCCGATGCGCGCCAGGACTGGCGCTGGAGCGACTTGCACCGGGGCATGGACGCGACGCTCAATATCGTCGCCAACGAAGTCCGCTACCGCGCCGAGCTGGTGAAAGAATACGGCGCCATGCCCGAGATTCAATGCCGCCCTTCGCAGATCGATCAAGTGCTGATGAACCTGCTGCTGAACGCCGCCCACGCGCTTGGCGAGCGGCGCGGCAAGATCACGCTGCGCACCGGGACGGATGGCGGTCACGTCTGGTTTTCCGTGACGGACACGGGGAGCGGTATCGCGCCTGACACGCTGCCGCATATCTTCGAACCCTTCTTCAGCACCAGGCCGGCGGGCCAGGGATGCGGCTTGGGTCTGGCACTCGCCCGCGACATCGTGCAGGCGCACCATGGCCGCATCGAGGTCGATTCCGAACCGGGCCGGGGCGCGACGTTCCGCGTCGTGCTGCCGATCCGCCAGGCCGAGGCCGCCGGCACAGGAAATCCATCATGAGCGCGGCCGGCTGCGCCGCGCGGGCCGTGCGCGCCACATGCCGCCGGCGTTTCGCCGCCGGCCCGTTCAGCTGGGTTGTCGCCTGCCTGCTGGGTGCGGCGTACCCGGCCTGTGCTCTTCCAGCCGACGAACCGATCAAGCCGGTGCCGCTGACGCTGCACCAGGACCCGGTGCGCGCCGAGCTTGGCCGCCGCCTGTTCAACGATGCGCGGCTGTCGGCCAACCAGCGGGTTTCCTGCGCCAGTTGCCATGACCTGGCGCACGGCGGCGCCGACGGGCGCGCGCGCTCGCTCGGCTTTGGCGGCCAGACCGGGCTGAACGCGCCCACCGTGTTCAATGCCGCGCTCAATTTCAAGCAATTCTGGGATGGCCGTGCCGACACGCTGGAAGCGCAAATCGACCTGGTGGTCAGCAACCCGGTCGAGATGGGATCGAGCTGGCCGGATGTCGTGGCCAAGGTGGCGCAGGATGCGCAATACCGGCGCGCCTTTGCCGCGGCGTACCGCGACGGCGTCACGAAGGCGAATATCCAGAATGCGATTGCGACCTTCGAACGCACGCTGATCACGCCGAATTCGCGCTTCGACCGCTATCTGCGCGGCGAGCGCAACGCCATTACCGATGCCGAGAAGATGGGTTACGCGAAATTCAAGCAATACGGCTGCGTCGCCTGTCACCAGGGCGTCAATGTCGGCGGCAACATGTTCCAGAAGTTCGGCGTCATGGGCGATTATTTCGCGCAGCGCGGCAAGCCGAGCGGCGCCGACCAGGGGCGTTACCTGGTCACCGGCAAGGCGGACGACCGGCATGTCTTCAAGGTGCCGGGCTTGCGCAACGTGGCGCTGACCGCGCCTTACTTCCACGATGCCTCGGCCAGGACGCTGGAAGAAGCGATCGATGTCATGTTCAAGTACCAGCTCGGCCGCGTCGCTTCGAAGGAAGACAAGGAATACATCGCCAAATTCCTCCATACGCTGACCGGGGTGCCGGCGGGCCAGCCATGAGCGCGCGCAAGCGGCTGGGCTGGCTGCCGATGCCGGCGCTGGGCCTGCTGCTGGCGTCGGTGCTGCTGTTCCTGTACCTGCGCACGCAGGATTACGATCCGTCCAGTTACTTCGAAAACGTCGCCTTGTTGAGGCAGATTCAGCAACTGGATGTGCACTGGGAATTGGATGCGATGAAATCCAAGATCGGCATCAACCAGAGCTACGATCCGCTGGTCGACTCCTTGCCGGACTTGAATGTGTTGCCGCGCCAGTTGAAGGTCGGCAGCGCCTTGTCCGGCATCGGCGATGCCGTTCTGCTGGCCGGCAACATGGCGGCATTCCAGCGCGCTCTGCGTGACAAGACCGAGCTGGTCGAGTCGTTCAAGTCGCATAACGCCGTGTTGCGCAACTCGCTCGCCTTTCTGCCCATCGCCGCCGAAGAGATCGCCAGCTTGGCCGGCACACCAGGGAGCGCGCGGCTGGCCGCGCCGAACACCGTGCTGGCAGCGGTCAACCGGGTATTGCTGGCGACACTGATTTACGAGAACGGCGCTTCGGACGAGCAAGCCGTCGAGATCGAGCGGCAACTGGACACGCTGGCCGCCGCCGCGCGGCGCCTGCCCGGCGTGCCGGACGAGCGGGTGGCGCTGTTTGTCGCGCATGTGCGCACCGTCCTGCGCGAACATCGCGTCGTCAATGGCTTATTGGCCGGTATCGCGGCGTCGCCGACGGCCATGCGCATCGACGACGTCAACGCCATCCTGGCCGGCGAACACCAGCGCGCCGTGCTGCATATCCAGCGCTACCGGCTGTACCTGTTGCTGTTCGCGGCCGCGCTGATCGGCTTGCTGCTGTATGCGGCACTGCGCCTGCTGCGCAGCCACGCGACCATCAACCGTGTCAACAATGAATTGACGCACGCAAACGGGTACCTGGAAACCGCCGTCCGGCAACGTACCTATGAGCTGTTGCGCAGCAACGAGCAACTGCAAGCCGAGATCGCCGAGCGCAAGCAGCTGGAATGCCGCCTGGTGCAGTCGGAAAAACTCGCTTCCATCGGCCAGCTGGCGGCCGGTGTCGCGCACGAAATCAATAATCCGCTGGCTTTCCTGCGGTCGAATTTCAGCGTCCTCGAAAAATATATTGAAGACCTGTTCGGCATGCTGGCCGCTTATGAACGCGCGGAGCAAAGCGTTGCCTCCGAAGAGCTTGCCGCAGGCTTGAAAAGCATGCGCGAACGCATAGAGATGGCCTATCTGAAACAGGATATTCCCATCCTGATGACGGAGTCCAGGAGTGGTATGTTGCGTGTTGGTAAGATCGTTCAGGATTTGAAGGATTTTTCCCGGGTCGGATCCGCGCAGAAATGGGAGTGGGCCGACATTCATCGCGGGATCGACGCCACCCTGAACCTGATCGCCGGCGAAATCCGGGATGCGGCCGAGGTCAGACGCGAATACGGTGCGGTGCCGGAAATCGAGTGCCTGCCCTTGCAGCTTAACCAGGTGGTCATGAGCCTGGTCTTGAATGCCGCGCAGGCGATGCGACCGGGGCGCGGCCAAGTCACTATCCGCACCGGCGTCGAAGGGGAATCTGTCTGGATCGAGGTGGCCGATACCGGATGCGGCATCCCCGATGACGTCTTGCCGCGTATCTTCGATCCGTTTTTCACGACGCGGGCGATCGGCAAGGGGACCGGCCTGGGCTTGTCGCTATCCTACGGCATCGTGCAGCAACACCACGGCCGCATCGAGGTGCGGACCGTGCCGGGCGGCGGCAGCACGTTTCGCGTGCTGTTGCCCGTCAGGCACAATGTCGCAACAGAATTGCGCGCAGTTGAGGGGATCGGCTGATCGCGCGGATCGGCGCCGGCATCATGCTGTGTCACGATGTTGCCGGTCAAGCAATTTTAAGGAGCAGGCCAATGATTGCGCATGCGGCGATCACGTGGATGACGTTGCGCTTGAAACGCAGCAGCGCTACCGCCGCGCCGAGCGCGATCAGCGCCGAAGCCCAGTCGAAGGCGCCGCTGAAACCCAGCGGCCACAATACGTGGTAGCCGAAGAACAGCGCCAGGTTCAGGATGACGCCGACCACGGCCGCGGTGATCGCCGTCAGCGGCGCGGTGAATGCCAGGTCGCCGTGCGTCGCCTCGACCACCGGGCCGCCGGCCAGGATGAATAAAAACGACGGCAAAAACGTAAACCACGTCACCAGCGCGGCCGCCACCGCGCCGGCCGCGAACAGCATATCCGACCCGAACACGGCTTTTACGTAAGCGCCGACGAAGCCGACGAAAGCGACCACCATGATCAACGGCCCCGGTGTCGTTTCTCCCAGCGCCAGGCCGTCGATCATCTGCACCGGATCGAGCCAGCCGAAGTGTTCCACCGCGCCCTGGTAGACATAGGGCAGCACGGCATAGGCGCCGCCGAAGGTCATCAGGGCGGCCTTCGTGAAAAACCAGCTCATTTGCGTCAGCGTGTGCTGCCAGCCGAAAACGGCCGTCAATACAGCCATCGGCACGGCCCACAGCAGCGCTCCGACGATGCCTATCTGGGCCAGCTTGCGCCAGGAGAATCGCGCGTGTTCCGGCGTCGGCGTATCGTCGTCGATCAGCGCCGCGCCGAACGATTGTTGAATTGTTCCATGCCCGCCGCCGACCTTGAACTTGTCCGGCGCGATGCGCCCGCCGACATAACCGGCCAGCGCGGCCGCCGCGACGATGGCCGGGAAGGGGATGTTGACGGCGAAGATGGCGACGAACGATGCCGCCGCGATGCCCCACAGCCAATTGTTTTTCAGCGCGCGCCCGCCGATGCGGTGCGCCGCCTGCAGCACGATCGCCGTCACGGCCGGCTTGATGCCGTAGAACAGGCCGGCCACCAAGGTCATGTCGCCGAAGGCGATATACACCCATGACAGCCCGGTGAGAATCAGCAGCGACGGCAGCACGAACAGTGCGCCGGCCGCGATGCCGCCGCGGGTGCGGTGCAGCAGCCAGCCGATATAAATCGCCAGTTGCTGCGCCTCGGGTCCGGGCAGCACCATGCAATAGTTCAGCGCGTGCAGGAAGCGCCGTTCCGAAATCCAGCGCCGGTTTTCCACCAGTTCCTGGTGCATGATCGAGATCTGCCCGGCCGGCCCGCCGAAACTGATGAAGCCGAGCTTGAGCCAGAAGGCGAAGGCTTGCCAGAAACTGACGGGCGCGGGCGGCAGGGCAGGGCGCTCTGGCTGGAGCGCGTCGGGTTGGTGCATGGGGATGATCCTTGGGTGAGGCGGGCCAGGCGGAAAGCGGCAGGCGGGCAAGCGTGGATTCTACAATTTTTGTCGATAATGCATCAATATGTCCGCAACCGGCCCGGCGCACCGATGGCGTCCTCAAACCAATCCTCAGCCTCATTCGAGCTTTTTTACAAAGCCGATATAGATGCGCTGTGCGACGAAATGATCGAATCCAGCCTGGCGGAATGTGCCCGTGTCCGTCCGATAGCTGCGTCTGCTGCCATCGAAAACATCGTTGGCGTTGACCGTCACGCTGAGTGTCCTGCTCAATTGACGCTTCCAGGTCAAGTTCAGACTGCTGGTCGCTCCATACCGGCCCAGCGGTGTGATGCCTGACGACTGGCCATGCGCATCGAGCGAGACATCGTCGTGCCCGGCGCTGTAAGATGCCCTCAGGTTCAGATAGCTTGAGATGCCGTTTTGGCGCACAAGACCGGCGAGATCTGGCGTATCGAGCATCACGCGGTAGACGCCGCCGTCGATGCCCAGTTTCAGCTGCGCATCGGGCGTCCAATCGAGAGAACCGGTGATGCCGGCCGAGCGCGCCCGGCCGCCATTCTGCTTCGAGGTAACCATTACATTGTCGGCAAAGCTGCGCGCATCGGTCACCGTATCGCCGCTGGCACGGTAGAAGGCACTGATATTCAGGCTCCGGTTCTCCGCGTCCGCATTGGTGCCAATCTCCCATGACGTCAGACGCTGCGGCTTGAGGCCGGGATTGCCACGACTCAGATTTTGCGCATCGACATAAGTGCTAAACGGATTGAGGTCGCGTGGATCTGGCCTCTGGAGACTGCGGCGATAACTGAGCGTCAAGTCGGTCTTGTCGTCGAAGGCATATTTCGCATGAAGACTGGGATTGAACGCCTGCCAACGCCCCGTTTGCATGGCGCCAAGTGCCGGACCCACCCGGAGCGCCATGCGCTCGGCCCGTCCGCCCAGCAGCACTTCCCATTTTTCGTACCGGATCTGGTCGGTCAGATAGACAGCGCTCAGCGTTGTCTTCACGGCGTAGCCGTTGCTCGTATCGGGATCGGGCCTCTCGGCACCGGTCAACGGATCGACGGACGCCTGATAGTTGTCGAGATCGTTGACCTCGTCCTGGATATCCAGTCCCATGCCCCACTGACCGTGTTCCGACGAGCGGCTCCAGTCGAGGGTGGCCTGGCTGAGGTGACGCGACGACCTGGTCGCGCCGTGACTGTACAGGGCGGCGCGCACGGGTTCGATGAATACGTCGCGATAAGACTTGTCGATCTGGCCGGCCGTACTGCTGCGCTGAACCATTGCCTTCAGCGCCGCGCCATTGTCCCGGTGGCTGTAACTCAGGCTGGCGTTGCCGTCGGACTGCCGGTTCGGGCCGTAGGAGATCCGGTGATAGATCGTCTCGCTGGCGTCGGTGTGGGCTTCGTTCAGCACGTCGAACAGCGGACGTGAGCGGCGGGCATTGTATCCCGCCGACAGGCTGAGGCTATCCGTGCCGCTGCGGGCGTAATCGAGGCCGAATGCCGCGCTTTCAACGCTGCGACGGACGAATACCTCTGAAGTTTGCAATGTTTCCCCGGTCTGGCCGTTGACAGGATTGTTCCAGTCGACTGCCGACTGCCGGAATTTCAGCGTGCCGTCACGGCGGAACGCCAGGTTGCCGTGCACGCTGAGATCCTGCCGGGTCACGTCGCCCGAGATGGCGGCATTCCATAAGCCGCGGTCCGCGGCGCTGCCCTTGATCTGCGCATGGGTGCCAGGCTTGCGGTTCCGCTTCAACACGATATTGAGGATGGCGCCACCGTTGGCATGATAGGCGGCGGACGGATTCGTGATGACTTCGATGCTGGCGATGTCGGCGCCGCTCATGGTTTGCAGCCCCACCGCCCGCTCATCGCCCGCCATCATCGCCGTCGGCTTGCCATTGACCAGGACCGTGACCTGGGAATTGCCCTTGACCGAGATTTTTCCGTCGGCCGTCACCGACACCTCCGGTGTGGATTGCAAAACGTCTTGCGCCGTACCGTTTGCCGCTCTCGCCATGCCGGAAACGTCATAAACAGTCTTGTCGACCTTTTTGATGACCGGCTCTTTTTTGGCTGCAACGGTAACCGTCTGGATGTCCGGATCTTCAGCCCGCGTTTGAAAGGGAAGAGCAAGGAGTCCGGACAGGATCATGCAGAGCGCCGTCCTAAACACGGCATGTCCGGCCAAGTGGCGCCACAGGGAATTCCGGACGCGAACGGCGCGCGTGCCGGCAGCGAAAAAACGGTTTGATCGACATCGGTGTCTGGTTGTTGAAATGGCAATTGTGGATTGTACCGTATGGGTATCCCATGCGAGGCGCACACAGAATGCCCATGTGCTACCATGCACTTACTGTGTAACACATAGAGGCAATGCCATGGGCGAAGCAACTTTTACCTTTCGAGTCGATGAGAGCTTGAAAGAACAATTCACCACGGCAGCCAAGGGCCGCGACCGCACTGGTGCGCAGCTGCTGCGCGACTTTATGCGCGACTTTGTGCAGCAGCAGGAAGCGGCCGAGCATGACGCTTGGTTCCGCCGTCAGGTGCAAGTCGGTCTGGACTCGGCCAATGTCGGCAATCTGATTCCCGCAACTGAGGTTGAAGCCAAGTTCGCGGCCAAGCGAGAGGCCACACGCCGCCGGCTTGATTCCTCTGCCGAATGATGGAATTGTTCTGGACGCCCGAGGCAATTCAAGACCGCGAAGACATCTATGATTACATCGAGGCCGACAATCCGGCCGCCGCGCTTGCCCTCGATGAGCTGTTCGCAGAGAAAGCCGGCCGCCTGGTCGATCACCCTGGTCTTGGCAAGCCTGGCCGCGTTGCCGGCACTCGAGAACTGGTAGCACACCCGAATTACATCCTGATCTACGATACGGCCGGCAACCTGGTGCGCGTACTGCGGGTGCTACACGCCGCCAGGCAGTGGCCTTAGCTCCCCGCGTCATTGATGTCAGCAACCCGTTGACCAATAACGTAAATGAACATCTGTGCGTTCGCGCGCCCGACGTGCGGTGCAATGTTATCTGTCGCTAGTGCAAACTCATCTGTCGCCCGATAGTTGCCGACGCACACCGGTGGCGATAGACGCTTGACGCTGGCCTTGCCTGGGACTATATTGTTGACTCAAAAGTAAGTTACTGTGTTCCTCTTATGCAAGCCCCGACTGACACCAAACCGCGCTGGGAGCGGCGCAAGGACGCCCGCCCGCAGGAATTGCTGGCGGCGGCGCTGGACCTGTTCGTCGAACGCGGTTTTTCTTCGACCCGCCTGGAAGACGTGGCGCGCCGCGCCGGCGTCTCCAAGGGCACCCTGTACCTGTATTTCGAAAACAAGGAAGAATTGTTCAAGGCGGTCGTGCGCGAACATATCGTGCACGCGATCGACGCGGCGGAAGTGGACGTCGCCGCGTCGACCGCTCACAGCGCCGACCTGCTGCACGCGATGCTGCTGCGCTGGTGGGAGCAGGTCGGCGCCACCCAACTGGCCGGCATTACGAAATTGATGATGGCCGAATCCGGCAATTTTCCCGAACTGGTGCAGTTTTATAACGATGAAGTGGTCGCGCGCGGCAATGCGCTGATCGTGTGCGTGCTCGAACGCGGCGTCGCGCGCGGCGAATTCCGCCCGATCGACCCGCAGGTCATGATGCCGGTATTGACCGCGCCGGTGCTGATGCTGATGATGTGGACCCATTCCTTCTTTCCGTGCGAAACCAAGCACATCGATCCGCAGGCGTACATGGCGGCATTCCTCGACCTGACGCTGCGCGGCTTGCGCCCGGACGGCGCGCCCGGCGATGCCGCCGCGCCCGGTGCAAGCACCGTTTGAGCGGCAACGGAGTGTTTTTGTGCGTTCACCCCTTCGAAACTGCAGACTGTCGCAATTCCAAGCTGCCTGCCGGCAATATCGTTAACATGTGCTTCCCATCCAGTTCAACGATAAAATGGCGGATTATTTAATCCTTCACCGAGTTTACAGATGAATATCGAACAAGCCCGCTTCAATATGATCGAACAGCAAATCCGTCCGTGGGACGTGCTGGACCTGGATGTGCTCGACCTGTTGCAAGTGGTCAAGCGCGAAAATTTCGTCCCGGCCGCGCATAAAAACCTGGCCTTCGTCGACAGTGAAATCCCGCTGGGCGGCGGAGAGGCGATGCTGACGCCGAAGCTCGAAGCGCGCATCCTGCAGGATGTCGCCCTGAAAAAACATGAAAATGTGCTGGAAATCGGCAGCGGCAGCGGCTACATGGCCGCGCTGCTGGCCTACAAGGGCCGCCATGTGACCAGCGTGGAAATCTCGCCGGAACTGAAGGCGCTGGCCGAAAAGAACCTGGCCGATAACGGCGTGACCAATGTCACCGTGGAACTGGGCAATGGCGCGCAGGGCTGGACCAAGGGTGCGCCTTTCGACGTGATCGTCATTTCCGGCTCGCTGCCGGTATTGCCGCCAGCGTTCCTGCAACAGATCAAGGTCGGCGGACGCCTGTTTGCCATCGTCGGCGAAGCGCCCGCGATGGCCGGTCAATTGATCACCCGCACCTCGGACAGCGCGTACACCACCGTCACGCTGTTCGAAACCAGCGTCAAGCCGCTGTCGTCGGCGACGACGCCGTCGCATTTTACTTTCTGAACGCGGGGAGACGGCCATGCAATATCTGACCGCCCTGGAGCTGGCCGACTGGCTGGCCGACGACGCCCGCCCGAATCCGCTGTTGCTCGATGTGCGCGAAAACTGGGAATTCGAGACCTGCCACATCGCCGGCTCGACCTTGATGCCGATGAACACGATCCCGGCCCGCATCGACGACCTCGACGAGGATGCCGCGATCGTCTGCATCTGCCACCATGGCGCGCGCAGCATGCAGGTAGCGGCTTTCCTGGAGCGCAACGGCTTCGGCAAGATGATCAACCTGACCGGCGGCATTCATGCCTGGGCGCTGCAGGTCGACAACGCCATGCCGACCTACTAAAAAGCTGCCGGACCCATAACCCCTTTTGATGACTCCAACGGAGAACGCAATGCAGAAACCCCTTATCGCCTTGCTGATGAGCAGCGCATTTTTGACGCTTAACGCACAGGCGGCCGACCTCATCCAGGTGTATCAGCAGGCGCTGGCCAACGATGCCACGTATGCCAGCGCGCGCGCTGCACTGGCTGCGGGTCAGGAGCGGATTACGCAAGGGCGTTCTTTGTTGTTGCCTGTCATCGGCTTGTCCGGCAGCAGCACCAAGACCGACGGCGATTTCACAATGTCCGATCCGTCGAACCCGTTCGCCACGCCGAGCGGTTCGCGCGACAACAACCGTAACCAGTACGCGCTGCAACTGTCGCAGCCGCTGTTTCGCTGGGCCAACTGGCAGCAATACCAGCAGAGCAAGCTGACCCAGGCCAGCGCCGAAGCGACCTTCGCGCAAAATCAGCAAGACTTGATCCTGCGCGTGTCGCAAGCGTATTTCGACGTGCTGACGGCGCAGGACAACCTGACGTCGACGCAGGCGCAAAAATCGGCCACGACCGAGCAGTTGGCGTCGGCCAAGCGTAATTTCGAAGTGGGCACGCAGACCATCACCGATACGCATGAAGCGCAGGCGGCGTACGACCTGGTGGTGGCGCAGGAATTCGCGGCGATTAATGATCTGGAAGTGAAACGCACGGCGCTGCAGCAGATCATCGGCCAGAGCCCTGGCGCGCTGGCGCCGCTGCGTACCGGCGTGACGATCGCCGCGCCGCAACCGGCCGCGATCGAACCGTGGGTCGCCTCGGCCGAGCAGCAGAATTATGCGGTGGTCGGCGCCGAACTGAATGTCGAAATCGCCAAGCGCGACATCCAGCGCAACCGCGCCGGCCATTATCCGACCGTCGATCTGGTGGCCAGCAAGGGTCGCGACAGCATCACCGGCAGCGGCGTCACCAAGGCGGGCGCCATCGGCGTGCAGTGGAACGTGCCGCTGTTCAACGGCTTTGCCGTGACGAGCAAGGTGCGCGAATCGATCGCGCTGGAAGACAAGGCGCGCAACGACCTGGAAGCGACGCGACGCGCCGCGGCGCAAAGCGCGCGCCAGGCATATCTCGGCATGAACAGCGGGTTGGCGCAGGTGCGCGCGCTGGAAGCGGCGGAAGTGTCGAGCAAGTCGGCACTCGATTCGAACAAGCTCGGTTACCAGGTCGGCGTGCGGATCAATATCGACGTGCTCAATGCGCAGCGCCAGCTGTATTCGACCCAGCGCGATCTTTCTCGTGCGCGCTACGACACCATCATGAACGGTTTGCGGCTGAAATCGGCCGCCGGTTCGCTGAAGGAAGCGGATTTGGTGCCGGTGAATGCGCTGTTGGTGCAGTAAGCCAAATCAGATGCAAAGGCCGGGGTCAGACGGGGACGCCGAGTCCCATGGGTCTGACCCCAGGGTTTGCTTCTGATTTTGATTAACGCAAACCGCCACCATCGGCGCCAAACGCGCGCTCGATCAATTCAATTTTATAGCCGTCCGGATCGGTGACGAAGGCGATCACGCTGGTGCCGCCCTTGACCGGGCCGGGTTCGCGCGTGACGTTGCCGCCGTTTGCCTTGACGGCGTCGCACGCCTGGTAAATGTTGTCGGCCGAGATTGCGATGTGGCCGTAGGCGGTACCCATGTCGTAACTGGTCACGCCGTGGTTGTACGTCAGCTCCAGTTCCGCGTGGTCGGGATTGGACCCGTAGCCGAGGAAGGCCAGCGTGTATTTGTATTCGGGATTGTCGCTGGTGCGCAGCAGTTTCATGCCCAGCACCTTGGTATAAAAATCGATGGAACGCTGCAGGTCGCCGACCCGCAGCATGGTGTGCAATATGCGCATGATGATCCTTGTTACCGTTGGGTTAAAACCTGGATTCTATGCGCATATCCGTTTCGGTGCCGAACCTGTTTATGGTTTCGGCGTGACGCGCCAGACGACGTTGGCGACATCGTCGGCTACCAGCAACGCTCCCGCCTTGTCCACCGCCACGCCGACCGGCCGGCCCTGCGCCTTGCCGTCGCCACTCAGGAAGCCGGTGAGAATATCCTGCGGCGGCCCGGCCGGCACGCCGTTGGCGAACGGGACAAAAATAACCTTGTAGCCGCTGTGCGGCTTGCGGTTCCACGAACCGTGCTGGCCGATGAAGGCGCCGCCCTGGTAGCTGGCGGGAAACAGTTTACCTTCATAAAAGGCCAGGCCGAGCGAGGCGGTGTGGCCACCCAGCGCATAATCCGGCGCGATCGCTTTCGCCACCATTTCCGGGCGCTGCGGCTTGACGCGCACATCGACGTGCTGGCCATAATAACTGTAGGGCCAGCCGTAGAAGGCGCCATCCTTGACGGACGTCATGTAGTCCGGCACCAGGTCGTTGCCCAGTTCGTCGCGCTCGTTGACGACGGTCCACAGCGCTTTCGATTGCGGTTGCCACGCCATGCCGTTCGGGTTGCGCAGGCCGGTCGCAAAGCTGCGCGCCTTGCCGCTGGCCAGGTCCAGTTGCCAGATCGCGGCGCGGCCTTCTTCCTTGTCCATGCCGTTTTCGGCCACGTTGCTGTTCGAGCCGACGGTCGCATATAAATATTTGCCGTCCGGGCTGGCGATGATGTTCTTGGTCCAGTGGTGATTCAACGGTCCGCCCGGCAAATCCATGACCTTGGTACCGGCGGCCTTGATCGACGTCTGCCCCTCTTCGTACGGGAAGCGCAGCACGGCATCGCTGTTGGCGACATACAGGTTCTTGCCGACCAGCGCCACGCCGAACGGCGAATGCAAGCCTTGCAGGAACACGGTGCGCGTCTTGGCTACACCATTGGCATCGATATCGCGCAGCAGCGTGATGCGGTTGGCGGATTCGGTGACGGCGCCGGCCTTCTTCATTTGCGACTTCATGATCGCGCCCTTGATGCCTTTACCGTCTTCCGGCTTCGGCGGCGCATTGGTTTCGACCACCAGCGCGTCGCCGTTCGGCAGCACGTAGATCCAGCGCGGGTGGTCGAGGTCGCGCGCATAGGCGTGCACCGCGAAGCCGGCGGCGGGCGTCGGCCCGGCGTCGCCTTTCCAGTGCTCGACTGGCGCCACGTTGACGGTCGGGATCAGGGATTTTTCAGGTTCGGGCAGCGCCGGCGACGGGCCGAAGCCGGTCGGATATTGCGCGGCGGCGTGGGCAGCGGCGCTGGCCAGCAGGGCGCCGATGATGGCGCGGGACAGGGTCGTTTGCATGGAGTGGTCTTTCAGCATGGGTCAGTCGCGTTTCGCGCCGGCTTGCGGCTCGGCCTTGCCGGCGCTGGCCGGCTTGACTTTTTCGACGCCGCGCACGCCGTGCAGGTCGGTGTCGACCAGGCCGTTTTCGAGGTCGCTGGCGGCTTGCTGGATGATGCTGCGCTGTGGCGGCGGATGGCCTTCCGGCGACTCGTCGCGTTCATGCGGCAGGCGCTTGCCGCCGTCGCTGCGCGCAGGCTGGTCGGTGTTGATATTGCGGTCTTTACTCTCGGTAACCATGATTGCCCTTTCGATCAACATTGGGGGCCATCATAGCGCCGGCGTGCGCAGCCGGTCGCGCAATTGAAACGGGAGCGGCGAGTGCCGTCGGCGGCCAGGCGCGCCGCGTGTCTCCGCTGAGGCGGAGCGCGTGCCGGCGTGGCCGGCGCCGCTTTTAAATCACTTCTTGCCGATGGGCTGCCACAGTTCGACCTTGTTGCCGTCCGGGTCCATGAACCAGCCGAAGCGGCCATAGTCGAACGATTGCGTGTCTCCCACCAGTTCGGCGCCACCGGCGACCACCTGCGCCAGCGCGCCTTCCAGGTCGTCGACCACCAGGTTCAGCATGAAGTCGCGTTTCGACGGCGCGAAATAACCGGTCGTATCCTTGAATGGGCTGAACAGCGTGCTGGCGCCGGCCGGCATCGCTTCCGGCTGGAACGAGGCGTAATCGGCGGTGTCGCCGGGGAAGCCGAGATGGGTCTGGTACCACTGCATCAGCGCCTGCGGATTGCGCGATTTGAAAAAGATGCCGCCCACGCCCAGTGCTTTCGCCATTGTATTTCTCCCTAGTGAATTGCTTGCAGTCTGACGCTGCCCGAACTATACTGTTCGGCCATACAGTAGTCGTGCGTGCCGGCAACCGGTGAGCGCGTAGCTACGCATGGCAGAAGGCTGCATTATGGGTTACTCTGCCGAGTGTTGCTACCCCCATATTCGAGATGCCTATGCCCGCCACGCATGCCATGTACCACACCATCGCCCTAGTTGTCCGCCAGAATACGATAGGCATAGAAGAGTCGGTCAAGAGCGTGCTCGATTTCCTGCAAGAATCCGGTTACAACGTCGTGTTCGAAGAGGAGACGGCGGCCCACCTCGGCCTGTCCGGCATCACGGCGATGACGGCGGCCGAGATCGGCCAGCACGCCGACGCGGCCATCGTCATGGGCGGCGACGGCACCATGCTGGGCATGGCGCGCAAGCTGTCGCCGTTCGACGTGCCCCTGATCGGCATCAACCAGGGCCGGCTCGGCTTCATGACCGACATCCCTCTGGAGGGCATGCTGCCGGTGCTGGCCAAGATCCTGGCCGGCAGCCACAAGGCCGAGCGCCGCACGATGCTCGAAGGCAGAGTACTGCGCGACGGCAAGCCGATCCACGTCGGGCTGGCCGTCAACGATGTCGTCGTCGCGCGCGGCGCCGGTTCCGGCATGGCCGAACTGCGCGTCGACGTCGACGACCATTTCATGTACAACCAGCGCTCGGACGGCCTGATCATCGCCACCCCCACCGGCTCCACCGCGTACGCGCTGTCGGCCGGCGGCCCGCTGCTGCACCCGACGCTGGGTGGCATCGTGCTGGTGCCGATCGCGCCGCACGCCTTGTCGAACCGCCCGATCGTGCTGCCCGATTCGAGCGAGATCGTGATCGAGATCATGCGCGGGCGCGACATCACCGTCAATTTCGACATGCAGACCTTCGCCAGCCTGCAGGCGCACGACCGCATCGTCATCAAGCGCTCGCCGCACACGATTACCTTCCTGCATCCCGAAGGGTGGAGCTATTACAACACCCTGCGCGAAAAGCTGCACTGGAACGAGTACCCGTCGGGCGAGGGCAAGCTGGCCTGACTTCAACCATCCAACCGCAACCCGCCCATGCTTCGTACATTGTCCATCCGCGATTTCGTCATTGTCGATACGATCGAACTTGAATTCTCCGCCGGCTTTTCCGTGTTCACCGGAGAAACCGGCGCCGGCAAATCCATCCTGATCGATGCGCTGACCTTGGCGCTGGGCGGGCGCGGCGACGCCAGCATGGTGCGGGAAGGCGCGGCCAAGGCCGACATTTCCGCCGACTTCGCCGTCACGCCGCAGGCCGCCGGCTGGCTGACGGCCAACGAATTCGCGCTCGACGAGGGCGGCGCGCTGCTGCGCCGCGTGATCGACAACGCGGGACGTTCGAAGGCGTATATCAACGGCATCGCCGCCACCGCCGCGCAATTGCGGGAGCTGGGCGACATGCTGGTCGACATCCACGGCCAGCACGCGCACCAGTCGCTGTTAAAAACGGATGCGCAGCGCGAACTGCTGGACAACCAGGCCGCCCTCAACATCGCCGGCAGCGACGGCGAAGTCAAGGCGGTGGCTGCCGCGCACAAGGTATGGCGCGCGCTGGCGCGCCAGCTGGAAGAATTCGAAACCAACGCCGCCAACGTGCTGTACGAACGGGAACGTCTCGAATGGCAAGTCGCTGAACTGGAAAAGCTCGGCGCCAAGCCGGGAGAGTGGACCGATATCTCGAACGAGCACAGCCGCCTGTCGCACGCGGCCAGCCTGCTCGAAGGCGCGCAGGAAGCGCTGGCCGTGCTGTCCGAATCGGAAGACCAGCCGGTCGTGTCGCAACTTTCGGCGCTGAACCAGAAGCTGGGTAAACTCGCCGCGATCGACGCCGAATTGCAGCCGGTGCTGGAATTGATGGAATCGGCCCGCATCCAGTTGCAGGAATCGGTCTACGCGCTGAACACCTACCTTGACCGCGTCGAGCTCGACCCCGAGCGCTTGCGCCAGGTCGATGCGCGCATGGAAGCGCTGCACTCGGCCGCGCGCAAATTCCACGTCCGGCCGGAAGAATTACCGGAAGAATGCGCGCGCCTGTCCGGCAAGCTGCGCCAGCTGGCCGACGCCAGCGACATCGAAGGCTTGCGCCAGCAAGAGCAAAAACTGAAGGCGCACTACATGGACGTGGCGCGCCAATTGTCGGCCACGCGCGCCACCGCCGCCAGGGGACTCAGCGTCGCCGTGACGAAGGCGATGCAGGACTTGAGCATGACCGGCGGCATGTTCGACATCGCGCTGCACCCGTGCGAGCCGAGCGCGAAAGGCTTGGAGCAGGTCGAATTCCTGGTCGCCGGCCACGCCGGAACGGCGCCGCGGCCGCTGGCGAAAGTCGCCTCCGGCGGAGAACTGGCCCGCATTTCTCTGGCCATTTCCGTCATCACGTCCAACGCGACGACAACGCCGACCCTGATCTTCGATGAAGTCGACAGCGGCATCGGCGGCGGCGTGGCCGAAGTGGTGGGCAGGTTATTGAAACGCCTGGGACAGGAACGGCAAGTCCTGTGCGTGACCCACCTGCCGCAAGTGGCGAGCCAGGCGAACCAGCATTTTCAAGTTGCCAAAAGCACGCTCGATACCGGCAAGACGGCATCGCGCATCGAAGTGCTCGACGCCAAAGCCCGCGTCGAAGAAGTCGCCCGCATGCTGGGCGGCCTGGAAATCACCGCCACCACGCGCAAGCACGCGCGCGAATTGCTGGCTTTGTAAACCGGGGACAGACGCTAATGCCGTTAAGTTAAGGCCACAGACCGTAGATCTGTCGTTCCCGCGAAGGCGGGAACCCATACCATGTATGCGTTCCCCCCATAGCACCTGTCCGTTTTTCTATAAATTTCGCAGGGCAAGAGGCGAATTATGGGGGAAATGCATGCATTTCCCCTGCGCGGGAACGACAAATTTGGCGCTAACTTAACGGCATTAGGGACAGACGCGGACGCCGAGTAAACCGGTGACAGACCACGTTTTCAGGGCAATAATTTCTCGAAAAACGTGGTCTGTCCCCGGTTTACGCCGCATAAAAACCGCAAGGCATTGCATTGGTCTGCGGCCTGCGCGGGTGTGGGGTCAGACCCATGGGTCTGACCCCGGCCTCTGCAGTGGGTTTGGAACTATAATGCCAAGTTCCCTTCCGTCCCCGCAGATCCATGGCCTTCCTTAAAGAACCACCCCACACCCACGGCAGCGTGAGTCATAGCGCGGTCGTGCTCGTCAACCTGGGCACGCCGGATGCGCCGACGACGTCGGCCGTGCGGCGCTACTTGAAGCAGTTCCTGTCGGACCGGCGCGTGGTCGAGATCCCGCGCGCGATCTGGTGGCTGATCCTGCACTTGATCATCCTGCCGTTCCGCTCCGGCCAGTCGGCCAAAAAATACGCGTCGATCTGGACCCGCGAAGGTTCGCCTTTGAAAGTGCACACGCAGGCGCAGGCGATGCTGCTGCGCGGCGCGCTCGGCGAGCGCGGCCACGACGGCGTCACGATCGCGATGGCGATGCGTTACGGTTCTCCATCTCTGCCGGACGTGCTGGCGCGGCTGAAGGCCGACGGTTGCGAGCGGGTCGCGATCCTGCCCGCCTATCCGCAATACTCGGGCACGACCACCGGTTCCATTTATGATGCCGTGTTCGATCACTATGCGCAGGTGCGCAATGTGCCGGAACTGCGTTTTATTAAAAATTACCACGACCACGATGCGTATATCGGCGCGCTGAAAAAAAGCGTCCTGGCGCACTGGGATGCGCACGGCCGCCCGGACAAGCTGGTGCTCAGTTTTCACGGCGTGCCGAAACGCACGCTGCTGCTGGGCGATCCGTATCACTGCGAATGTTTAAAGACGGCGCGCCTGCTGGCGACCAGGCTGAAACTGACGCCGGACCAGTATGTCGTGACGTTCCAGTCGCGTTTCGGCAAGGCGGAATGGCTGCAGCCGTACACGGCGCCGACCTTGCAGCAACTGGCGCGCGACGGCGTCAAGCGGGTCGACGTGATCTGTCCCGGTTTTACCAGCGATTGCCTGGAAACGCTGGAAGAAATCGCGATGGAGGCGCGCCACGATTTCTTGGCGGCCGGCGGCAAGGTGTTTCATTACATCCCGTGCCTGAACGAGTCGCCGGCCTGGATCGCGGCGCTGGCCGAAATCGCCGAGCAGCACATGATCGGCTGGCCGACGATGATGACGCCGGTGCAGCGCGATGCCGTGAAAAAAGAGGGAGAAATAGCGCGCGCGGCGGCGCTGAAGCTGGGTGCGGAAAACTGACAGTCGCTGCCAACGGCCGACCGGGACGTCATCAGCACTTGCCTTCGATGAGTGCCAGCCTGTTAAAATACCCGGCTTACGGGATCAGTTCGGTGTAGCACAGCCACGCGGTGGCCAGCACGATGTAAGCCAGGATGGATGCTGTGATGAGTGGCAACTTCATGGTGCGCTCCCCGAATGGCGGCGATGCGCCGTCTAGGTACATAGTAGACGGTGCATGGTAAAAAAACATCGAAAGCGTCCGGAAGTTTTGTAACGGCACTGTTACATCTGCGGCCGGGCTCGCCAAATAACCCTTGAAATGCTGGGGATATAGCCCCACTTGCTGCCAGTGCTGTATGAAGTAATGTCAAACAAATACGATTTGTAGGAGTCTCTTAGATGCAAGATCAGGAAAATCAAACGGTACCTAATCCCGAGGCGGATGCCGCAGCGTCAGCCGCACCATCGACTCCCGCCGACACCGGTATGTCCACGCTGGAAGAGCAGTTGGCCAGCACCGAAGCGCGCCTGGCTGAAATGCACGATGCCTTCATGCGCGCCAAGGCCGATGGTGAAAATATCCGTCGCCGCGCGCAGGAAGATGTTGCAAAAGCGCACAAATTTGCTGTCGAAAGCTTTGCCGAAGCCATGGTGCCGGTCAAGGACAGCCTGGAAATGGCGCTGAAAGTGGAAACGCCATCGATCGAATCGCTGAAGGAAGGCGTCGAAATGACGCTCAAGCAATTGACTTCGGCTTTCGAAAAGAACCGCCTGCTGGAAATCATGCCGGTCCAGGGCGACAAGCTCGACCCGAACCGGCACCAGGCCGTGGCCGTCGTGCCGGCCGAGCAGGAAGCCAATACCGTGGTCACTGTGTTGCAAAAAGGCTACATGATCGCGGACCGCCTGCTGCGTCCGGCGATCGTGACGGCGGCGCAAGCGAAATAAACAGTGCCTTGCGCAAGCACTTGAAAATACACAGCAATTCCACATATAAGTACCATCTGAAACTTAGCAAATAAGGAAAATGAATCATGGGCAGAATTATCGGTATCGACTTGGGAACCACGAATTCCTGCGTTTCCATCATGGAAAACGGTCAGCCAAAGGTAATCGAAAACGCTGAAGGCGCGCGTACCACGCCGTCGATCATTGCTTACCAAGAGGATGGCGAAATCCTGGTTGGCGCGCCGGCGAAACGCCAGGCGGTCACCAACCCGAAGAACACGCTGTTCGCCGTCAAACGCTTGATCGGCCGTAAGTTCGAAGAAAAAGAAGTACAAAAAGACATCGCGCTGATGCCGTATTCGATCACCAAGGCCGACAACGGCGATGCGTGGATCGGCGTGCGCGACAAAAAACTGGCACCGCCGCAAATCTCGGCCGAAGTGCTGCGCAAGATGAAGAAAACGGCCGAAGACTACCTCGGTGAAGAAGTCACCGAAGCCGTCATTACGGTACCTGCGTACTTCAACGATTCGCAGCGCCAGGCGACCAAGGATGCCGGCCGTATCGCCGGCCTGGACGTCAAGCGCATCATCAACGAGCCGACCGCCGCCGCACTGGCGTTCGGCCTGGACAAGACCGACAAGGGCGACCGCAAGATCGCCGTGTATGACTTGGGTGGCGGCACGTTCGACGTGTCGATCATCGAAATCGCCGACGTCGATGGCGAGAAGCAGTTCGAAGTGCTGTCGACCAACGGCGACACCTTCCTCGGCGGCGAAGATTTCGACCAGCGCATCATCGATTACATCATCGACGAATTCAAGAAGATCAACGGCCTGGACCTGAAAAAGGACCCGATCGCGCTGCAACGCATCAAGGCTTCGGCCGAGCGCGCGAAGATCGAACTGTCGTCGTCGCAGCAGACTGAAATCAACGAGCCGTACATCGCGATGGCGAACGGCGCGCCGGTCCACCTGAACCTGAAAATGACCCGCGCCAAGCTGGAGTCGCTGGTCGAGGAATTGATCAACGCGACCATGGAGCCGTGCCGCACCGCGATCAAGGATGCCGGCGTCAAGGTTTCCGACATCGACGACATCATCCTGGTCGGCGGCATGACCCGCATGCCTAAGGTGCAGGAAAAAGTCAAAGAGTTCTTCGGCAAGGACCCGCGCAAGGACGTCAACCCGGATGAAGCCGTCGCCGTCGGCGCCGCGATCCAGGGTTCCGTGCTGTCGGGCGAACGCAAGGACTTGCTGCTGCTGGACGTGACGCCGCTGTCGCTGGGTATCGAAACCCTGGGCGGCGTGATGACGAAAATGATCCACAAGAACACGACGATCCCGACCAAGTTCTCGCAAGTGTTCTCGACCGCCGACGACAACCAGCCTGCCGTGACCATCAAGGTCTTCCAGGGCGAGCGTGAAATCGCGGCCGGCAACAAGGGCCTGGGCGAATTCAACCTGGAAGGCATCCCGCCGGCATCGCGCGGCACGCCGCAGATCGAAGTGACCTTCGACATCGACGCCAACGGCATCTTGCACGTCGGCGCGAAAGACAAGGCCACCGGCAAAGAGAACAAGATCACGATCAAGGCCAACTCCGGTCTGTCGGAAGACGAGATCCAGAAAATGGTCAAGGACGCCGAGCTGAACGCCGAGGAAGACAAGAAGGTCAAGGAACTGGCGGAATCGCGCAACCAGGCCGACGCGCTGGTGCACTCGACCCGCAAATCGCTGACCGAATACGGCGACAAGCTGGAAGCGGGCGAAAAGGAAAAGATCGAAGCGGCGATCACCGAAGCCGAAGCGAGCATCAAGTCCGGCGACAAGGCTGAAATCGACGCCAAGGTGGCGGCGCTGTCGACCGCGTCGCAGAAGCTGGGCGAGAAGATGTACGCCGACATGCAGGCGCAGCAGGCTGCGGCCGGCGGCGGTGCCGAAGGCGGCCAGCAGGCCGGCGCCGGCGCGCAGCAGGAATCGAAGGCGCAGCACGACGACGTGGTCGACGCCGACTTCAAGGAAGTCAAAGACAGCAAGTAATCGCGCAGCGATTACGTCGTCGGCCACGGCCGAGGGACACCGCCGAGCCGTGCTTCCGTGATTACGGGGCCGGCTCGGCTTTTTCGCATAATCAGTACATCAGTAAATACAGCAAGGTGCCTACAACATGGCAAAGCGTGATTTTTACGAAATTCTCGGCGTGGCGAAAAACGCGTCGGAAGACGAGATCAAGAAGTCCTATCGCAAACTGGCGATGAAATACCATCCGGACCGCAATCCGGACAGCAAGGAATCGGAAGACAAGTTCAAGGAGGCGAAGGAAGCCTACGAGATGCTGACCAATCCGGAAAAACGCGAAGCGTATGACCGCTACGGTCACGCCGGCGTCGATCCGAACATGGGTGGCGGTGGCGGCGGCGGTTTCGGCGCGGGCGGCTTCGGCGATGCCTTCGGCGACATCTTCGGCGACATCTTCGGCGGCGGCGGTCGCGGTCGCAGCGCCGGCCCGCAGGTGTATCGCGGCGCCGACCTGCGCTACAACCTGGAAATCACGCTGGAACAGGCGGCGCACGGTTTCGACACGACGATCCGCGTGCCGTCCTGGGACAAGTGCGACACTTGCCACGGTTCCGGCGCCAAGCCGGGCACCGCGCCGGTGACGTGCTCGACCTGCGGCGGCCACGGCCAGGTGCGCATGCAGCAAGGCTTCTTCAGCATCCAGCAGACTTGCCCAAAATGCCACGGAACCGGTAAGATCATCACCGACCCGTGCGCGCCTTGCGGCGGCGCGGGCCGCATCAAGCGCAACAAGACGCTCGAAGTCAAGATCCCGGTCGGCATCGACAACGGCATGCGCATCCGTTCTTCCGGCAACGGAGAACCGGGCACCAACGGCGGACCGCCGGGCGACCTGTATGTGGAAATCCACATCAAGCCGCACGCCGTGTTCCAGCGCGAGGGCGACGACCTGCATTGCGAAATGCCGATCTCGTTCGCGCGCGCGGCGCTCGGTGGAGAAATCGAAGTGCCGACATTGTCGGGCAAGGTCTCGTTCACGATCCCCGAGGGCACCCAGTCGGGCAAGACCTTCCGCCTGAAAGCCAAGGGCATCAAGGGCGTGCGCTCCGGTTATCCGGGCGACCTGTTCTGCCACGTGGCGCTGGAAACACCGGTCAAGCTGACCGACAAGCAGAAGGAAATCCTGCGCGAATTCGACCGTGCCACGGTCGAAGGCGGCGCCAAGCACAGTCCGCAAAGCAAGACCTGGCGCGACAAAGTGAAGGATTTCTTCGAATAAGGTAAGATAGCTGTAACCCTGGACCGCCGCGTCCTGCCGTTTCCGGCAGGCCGGCGGTCTTGTCACGTATCCTGGCCGCCGTTTTGCCCATTCGCCTGGGCCGGCGGCCTTGTCATGTAAAGAGAGGACATGATGAGCGAAATTAATAATAGCAACTCGCCACTGGCGAAGCTGCTGGTCAACAACCGTACCTGGGCCGATTCGATGGTGGCCCGCGATCCCGATTTCTTCAACCGCCTGGCGCAGCAAGCATCGCCGGAATACCTGTGGATCGGCTGCTCCGACAGCCGCGTGCCGGCCAACGAATTACTGGGGCTGGCGCCGGGCGACGTGTTCGTCCACCGCAATATTGCCAACGTCGTCGTGCACTCGGACTTGAATTGCCTGTCGGTGCTGCAGTTCGCGATCGAGGTCTTGAAGGTCAAGCATGTGATCATCGTCGGCCATTACGGCTGCAAGGGTGTGCACGCGGCGATGACGGGCACCCGCATCGGCCTGGCCGACAACTGGCTGCGCCACGTGCAGGACGTCGCGCAAAAACACGAGCGCTACCTGGGCGACGTGTTGCCGAGCAAGGAGCGCTCGGAGCGCCTGTGCGAACTCAACGTGGTCGAGCAGGTCGTCAACGTCTGCCAGACGACGATCGTGCAGGATGCGTGGGACCGCGGCCAGACGCTCAGCGTGCATGGCTGGGTGTACGGCTTGAAGGATGGCCATCTGCACGACCTGGAAATGACGGTCAGCGCCGGCGTCGAACTGGCGCAGTGCCTGGAAAAACGCCACGCTCATTACGCCGCCCTCGGCGCCACCGCCTGAACCTGAAATAAAACTGGGGACGCGGCTGCCGCTCGGAAAACGCATATCAATAGCCAATAAGCTTCGTTTTCTTCATCAGGCAGGCGGCATAAACTGGGTACCTGTATCCAGTTTCGGGAACCATCCCATGGCCGCCGTCCTCAGCGCATCGCACTCCAGCCCCACCTTCAATATCGAGGTCTTCGACGCGCCGCTGGGCGCGGCCGTTCACGGCCTCGACCTGGCGCGACCGATCGGTAACGCTGAATTCCAGCGTCTGCACCGCGCCCACCTCGACCACCACGTGCTGGTGTTCCGCGACCAGCGCATCACGCCACGCCAGCAAGTCGATTTCAGCCGCCGTTTCGGCGCGCTGCAAATCCACGTGCTGCGCAATTTCCAACTGGCGGAACAGCCGGAAGTACTGATCATTTCCAACATCGTCGAGAACGGCCAGCCGACCGGCCTGGGCGACGCCGGCCACTTCTGGCATTCGGACCTGTCGTACAAGGAAGTGCCGAGCCTGGGCTCGATGCTGCATGCGCAGGAATTGCCGGAAGAGGGGGGCGATACGCTGTTCGCCAATATGCACCTGGCTTATGACACCTTGCCGGCCGCGCTGCGGCGCGCGGTGCAGGGCGCGCGCGCCGAGCACAGTTACCTGGCGCAGTACGCGGAATTGCAGCGGCGCAGCCCGTTCCGCCCGAACCTGACGCAGGCGCAGATCGATGAAGTGAAACCGGTGCTGCACCCGGTGGTGCGCGTGCACCCGGAAACGGGCCGGCGCGCGCTGTTCGTCAGCGAGCATTTCACGACCCGCATCGTCGGCCTGCCGGACGACGAAAGCCGCGCGCTGCTGGCCGAACTGTTTAATCACAGCGTCAAGCCCGAACACATTTATCGCCACCGGTGGCAGTCGCACGACCTGGTGTTCTGGGACAACCGTTCGCTGATGCACCTGGCGGCCGGCTGCCCACCGCAGATGCGCCGCAAGCTGTACCGCACCACCATCGAAGGCGACGTGCCTTTCTGATTCATTTTGATTTTATCCGGAGTACCCATGTTCAGATTCAGACTGACCGCCGCGGCGACCGCCCTCGGTTTCGCCGCCGCCAGCTTCGCACCGGCGGCCCAGGCCGAAGGCCGCATCCGTATCGCCGAGCAGTATGGCGTCACCTATCTGTTGCTGAACATCGCGCAGGAACAGAAGCTGATCGAAAAACACGGCAAGCAACAGGGCGTCGACATCAAGGTCGAGTGGACGCAACTGTCGGGCGGAGCCGCCGTCAACGATGCGCTCTTGTCCGGTGCGATCGATATCGCCGGCGCCGGCGTCGGCCCCCTGCTGACGATCTGGGACCGCACCAACGGCAAGCAGAATGTCAAAGGCGTGGCGTCGCTGGGCAGTTTTCCGTATTACCTGGTGAGTAACAATCCGAAGGTGAAAACGCTGGCCGATTTCACGGACAAGGACCGCATCGGCCTGCCGGCCGTGACGGTGTCGGTGCAGGCGCGCCTCTTGCAGATGGCGGTCGCAAAACAGTGGGGCGACCAGGAATACAAGCGCCTCGACAAGCTGACGCAGACGCTGCCGCATCCGGACGCCGCCGCCGCCATCATCGCCGGTGGCACCGAGATTTCCGGCCACTTCGGCAGCCCGCCGTTCCAGGAACAGGAACTGGCGCAGAATCCGAATGCGCGCATCGTCCTCAATTCCTACGACATCCAGGGCGGGCCGAGTTCGTCCACCGTGCTGTACGCCACCGAGAAATACCGCGTCGAGAATCCGAAGACCTATCGCGCCTTCACGGCGGCGCTGGCGGAGGCGGCGCGCTATGCGTCGACCAATCCGGACGGGGCGGCCGACATCTATCTGCGCGCCACCAAGGGCAGCGTCGACCGCGCGCTGCTGGTGAAATTGCTGAAAAACCCCCAGGTGCAATTCAAGATCGCGCCGCAAAACACCTATAGCATGGCGCAATTCCTGCACCGGGTCGGCGCGATCAAGAACCAGCCGGCCAGCTGGCGCGATTATTTCTTCGACGATCCCGCCATCGGCCAGGGCGGCTGACATGACTCCCCCCTTCCAGGTGGTGCGCCCGCCGGAGCCACCCGCGCCGCTGCTGCGCGCGCAGGGCGTCAGCCTCGAATACCGCAGCGGCGCGCGCACCGTGCGCGCCACGCACGACGTCAGTTTCGACGTCTATCGCGGCGACCGTTTTGTCTTGCTCGGGCCTTCCGGCTGTGGCAAGTCGTCGCTGCTGAAGGCGGCCGGCGGTTTTATTCAACCCAGCGCCGGCGCCATCAGCGTCAACGGCGCGCCGGTCACCGGGCCGGGGCCGGACCGCATCGCCGTGTTCCAGGAATTCGACCAGCTGCCGCCATGGAAGACGGTTTTAAATAACGTGATGTTCCCGCTGCTGGCATCTAAAACGCTGCCGCGGCGCGAAGCCGAGGAAAGGGCGCTGTACTGGATAGCGAAAGTGGGACTGGCCGGTTTTGCCGACGCCTATCCGCACACGCTGTCGGGCGGCATGAAGCAGCGCGTGGCGATCGCGCGCGCGCTGGTGATGCAGCCCGAAGTGCTGTTGATGGATGAACCGTTCGCCGCGCTCGACGCGCTGACCCGGCGCAAGATGCAGGAAGAACTGGGCCGCCTGTGGGAAGAGGCGCGCTTTACTTTACTGTTCGTTACGCACTCGATCGAGGAAGCGCTGGTGGTGGGCAACCGCATATTATTGTTGTCACCGCACCCGGGCCGCGTGCGCGCCGAGATCAACAGCCACCAGTTCGGCTTGCACAGCACCGGCAGCGCCGAATTCCAGGCCGCCGCCAGCCGCATCCACGGCTTGCTGTTCGACGAGGCGGCCGACGTTCCCGCCGCCGCCGATGTCGCCGCCGCCGATGCCGATCTCAGGGTGGCCTTATGAGCCTGTTATTGGAACCGCCGATCCGCCAGGAATTCGTGCTGCCGGCCACCACGCCTGGCGCCGTGGCGGCCGAACTGCCGTTGCCGCTGGCGCAACGCGCCTGGCAGCAGGACTGGCTGCGCAAGGGTTTTATTTTGCTGGCGCTGGCCCTCATCTGGGAAGCGGCCGCGCGCTGGCAGGACAACGATTTATTGTTGCCGAGCTTTTTGCAGACGGCGCGCGCCTTTGTCGACGGCATCGCCAGCGGAGAATTGCTGGAACGGGTGCGTGCTTCGCTGGCCGTGCTGTTGCAGGGGTATATCGCCGGCATCGTCGCCGCCTTCGCGCTGACGGCGCTGGCGGTGTCGACCCGCATCGGGCGCGATGTGCTCGAAACGCTGGTGGCGATGTTCAACCCGCTGCCGGCGATCGCCTTGCTGCCGCTGGCGCTGCTGTGGTTCGGCTTGGGCAACGGCAGCCTGGTGTTCGTCATCGTGCATGCCGTCTTGTGGCCGCTGGCGCTGGGCACCTATGCCGGTTTCCAGGGCGTGCCGGAAACGCTGCGCATGGCCGGGCGCAATTACGGCTTGCGTGGCTTGCCGTTCGTGCTGCAGATCCTGGTGCCGGCCGCCTTGCCGGCGATCCTGTCCGGCTTGAAGATCGGCTGGGCCTTCGCGTGGCGCACGCTGATCGCGGCCGAACTGGTGTTCGGCGTCTCGTCCGGCAAGGGAGGACTGGGCTGGTACATTTTCCAGAACCGCAATGAGCTGTATACGGACAAGGTGTTCGCCGGCCTCGCGACCGTGATCCTGATCGGGCTGGCCGTGGAAAACCTGGCCTTTCGCACGCTGGAACGCTGGACGGTGCGGCGCTGGGGCATGCAGCGCTAGCGCGCAAACATGCCGGGAGCGGCGGCGCCGGGTTTGTCCCGGCGCGCCGGCGCAAATTCCATCAACAGGTTTTTCAGCGATTGCTGCGCGTGCGCGTCCATGCTGCCATGCGCCAGCGCGTCGGCGACCAGGCTGGCAATGTCATCATAGGGCCAGCAGCGCGCCAGGTGGCGGTGCTGTTCGAGCCAGCCGGCCAGGCCGCGCAATTCATCCTGCGTGACGGCCGCGTCGGCGACGATGGCGGCGATGATGATCTGCAGGCGCTGCAAGTCGGCTGCGGTGTTGTCGTGCTGCCCGCGCACGCGCTCGCACAAGCGCAGGATGTCGTCGCGCTCGGAAGCGAGGAAGCGGCCGTCGGATAGCGCCCCTTTGATCAGGGAAATCAATTCATTATAGGGGGCGCGCGTCCTGAAGCCGGCATGCTGGTCCAGCCAGCGCAGCAGCAGCCCGAGTTCGGCAAGATTGACCGTGCCATCGATGCAGATGCCCTCGATGATGCCCTGCAGGACGTTGATCGATTCTTGTTGCCGCTCATGCTCGATGAGCTGCACATACTCCAGGGAAGCGGAAGTCATGGTGGCGGGCCTTGGCAAGGTGATCGGTCAATTACTGACAGTATAGCTTTCAAAAAACAATTGACGAGGCGCTTTGTTGCCGATCGCTCCTAATATGACAGTTATGCAAGGATCTGGTGTGATTTTTGCTTATAATCGGTGTTCAATCCGTACACTGTATGATGTCTTTCAAGCGAATCCCGGCTCTTTCCATGCGCAATTTACGTATCGTCGTCGTCCACACCGATCCCCAGGCCGATGCGCCAGCGGAGGCGGCGCTGCGCGCGCACGCGCTGCACGCAGGCCTGCTCGAAGCGGGTTACGACATCGTCGCGTCGCTGCCGGCCGACATGCATTTGCCGGAACAGATCGCGCAACTGCAGCCGGACATGATCATCATCGATGCCGAATCGGATGCGCGCGACGTGCTCGAACATATTGTCATCGCCACCCGCGACGAACGCCGCCCGATCGTCATGTTCACCGAGGACCAGGACACCAGCAGCATGGAGGCGGCGATCGCGGCCGGCGTCACCGCCTATGTCGTGGCCGGGCTGCAGCCCGAGCGCATCAAGCCGGTGCTCGGTGTCGCGCTGGCGCGCTTCAAGCGTGAACAGAAGCTGCTCGCCGAACTGGACGACACGCGCCACAAGCTGGCCGACCGCAAGGTCATCGAACGCGCCAAGGGCTTACTCATGTCGCGCCACGGCATGTCCGAAGACCAGGCTTACCAGAAGCTGCGCGGCATGGCGATGAACAAGAATTTAAAGCTGGCCGAGATCGCCCAGCGCATCCTCGATGTCGAGGATTTGCTGGGCTGATTTGGTGCAGCGCACCACCCTGGTGCGATTATCCGCCTGAAAAGCGGGATTTCCTTCCCCTGGTATGGCTGTCACGGTGGCACGCTCTTTGCTGAACTGGAGAGTGGGGCCAGCCAACGGCGGCCGGACCCGCAAGAGACAATGGCGTCTTTTTCTGCATGATGATTCGTGCCGGGGGAGACGCTTTTTTATTTGGCGGTCAAGGAAAGATGCGATGGCGAAGAATGCGGCTCCGGAAAAAGAACTGGTCAGGATCGGATTCAATCCGCTGACCGATTGCGCTTCCATCGTGATGGCGGCGGTGCTGGGCTTCGACCAGAAATACGGCATCAAGATCGTGCCCAGCAAGGAATCGTCGTGGGCCAGCGTGCGCGACAAACTGCTCACCGGCGAACTCGACGCGGCCCACGCCTTGTACGGCATGGTGTACGGCACCCAGCTTGGCATCGGCTGGCAGAAACGCGACATGGCCGTGCTGATGGGCCTGAACCGCAACGGCCAGGCGATCACCTTGTCTCGCCGGCTGGCCTTGCAGGGTGCCGTCGACGGCGCCACGCTGGCCGCGCTGATGCAGCGCGAGCCGCGCGGCTATACTTTCGCCCAGACTTTTCCGACAGGCACCCACGCGATGTGGCTGTATTACTGGCTGGCCGCGCACGGCGTCGACCCGATGCGGGATGCGCGCGTGATCTCGGTGCCGCCGGCGCAGATGGTGTCGAACCTGGCGGCCGGCCACATGGATGGTTTTTGCGCCGGCGAGCCGTGGGGCCACCGCGCCGTGATGGACGGCATCGGCGTCACGGCCGCCACCAGCCAGCAGATCTGGCCGGAACATCCTGAAAAAGTGCTGGCGACATCGGCCGCCTTCGCGCAGAGCCATCCGAACACTTGCCGCGCGATGATCGCCGCCGTGCTCGACGCCGGCAAGTGGATCGACGCCTCGGCCGCGAACCGGATGGCGATGGCCGAGATCATTTCATCGGCCAGCTACGTCAACACCAGCAAGGAGGCGATCGGCCAGCGCATCCTCGGCCACTACGACAACGGCATGGGGCAGCGCTGGGAAGATGCGCACGCGCTGCGCTTTTATCACGAAGGCGCGGTCACCTTCCCCTACCTGTCGGACGCGATGTGGTTCATGACGCAGCAGCGCCGCTGGGGCTTGCTGAAGACGGACCCCGACTACCTGGCCGTGGCCACCCAAGTCAACCAGACCGCCTTGTACCGGGAAGCGGCGGAAATGACGGAGACACCCGTGCCGAAAGGCGTCCTGCGCAGTTCCACGCTGATGGATGGCGTGGTCTGGGATGGCAGCGATCCGGAGCGGTACGCCGCCTCGTTCGCCATCCGCCAGTAAACAACTAAAGGAAAACAAGATGGCTACCCATGGTTCGGTCGCACTGGCCTGGAAGAAGGAAGACGCGCCGACGCCGCTGTCGGGCGAAGTGTTCGGCGCGCTGATCAACCTGTCGGGCCGGCGCCGCTTCACGTCGCAGCGCCTGGTGCTGTACGCGGTGCTGGCCGGGCAGGGGCAGGCCGACGCGGTGAGCGTCGCGCGCGAAGCGCTGGCGCTGTTCCGCGCCGCGCACGCGACCCTGGTCAAGGGCAGCGACACGCTGCCCGGCGTGTTTTGCCCGGAACTGGAAGAAGCGTATTTCGGCCGCGCCGGCGGCGACCGCCAGATCAATGCCTTCGCCGACCTGGCCGAGCGCACCTTGCAGGCGGCCGAGCGCAACGCGGCCGACGCCGCGCCGCTGCTGGCGCAACTGGTCGAGATGACGACGCCGATCCTGGCAGTCTTGAACCAGATCACGGCGATCTATGAAGAACAGTCGAAACGCCACGCGGTCTTGATGAAAAAACAATTGCGCAGCATGATCACCGATATCGAGACCATCGCCCGCCAGGCGCGCATGGTGTCGTTCAATGCGCGCGTGGTGGCCGCGCGCGCCGGTTTCGCCGGGCGCGAGTTCGCCGTCGTCGCCGGCGTCATGTCCGGCATCACCGGCGAGATCGACGACATGGTCAAGGCGGCGCTCAGCGCCACCAGCGCCTGAAAGCGGCGCACCGCACCGGCGCACGCACCAAGAGCGGGCGCTGCTGCACCGCAATATGCCACATCGGCGTGCATCCACCTCCCGGCAAGCGACAAATCCGGTGATTTTGCCCCTGCGGAGCCGTTCCAGACCTCTGGCACGGCTCTTGCAAAGGATAAGGACAGGGATCAATGGCGATCCCCCCAAATTAAAGCGCTGGTCTAAAGACGGACTGGCAGGACAACGGCGTCCGCCCAGCATGGTTTTAGACCTTGGCTGCGCGGACGCCTTTTGCATTTCTAAAGGGATAACAACATGGCCAGCAAAGCTAGCAGCATCAATCTCTTCTCGTTCTCCACGCCGCAGATGCGTGCGTTTCACCTGACGTGGATGGCGTTCTTCGTCTGCTTCTTCGCCTGGTTCGCCTGCGCGCCGCTGATGCCGATTATCAAGGGCGAATTCGGCCTGACGATGGCGCAGGTCGCCAACATCAATATCGCGGCGGTGGCCATCACCATCGTCGTGCGCCTGATCATCGGCCCGCTGTGCGACCACTACGGTCCACGCAAGGCTTACACCGGCCTGCTGCTGCTGGGCGCAATTCCCGTGCTGGGCGTGGCGATGGCGCAAAGCTATGAAAGCTTCCTGTTCTTCCGCCTGCTGATCGGCGCGGTCGGCGCCAGCTTCGTCATCACCCAGTACCACACGTCGGTGATGTTCGCGCCGAAAGTGGTCGGTACGGCCAACGCGGCGGCTGCCGGTTGGGGCAATGCCGGCGGCGGTGCGGCACAGGCGACGATGCCGCTGCTGATGACGGCGATGGTGATGCTGGGTGTGAACGAGACGCTGGGCTGGCGCGCCGCGCTGGTGGTGCCGGGCGTGCTGATGCTGGTCATGGCCGTGGTTTACTACAAATTCACGCAGGATTGCCCTGAAGGTAACTACAGCGAATTGCGCGCCGCCGGCGTCGCCGTCGAAGGCGGCAAGAAGGGCGGCTGGGACAGCTTCAAACTGGCCGCCGGCAACCACCGCGTCTGGCTGCTGTTCGTCACCTACGGCGCCTGCTTCGGCGTCGAGATCTTCATCCACAACATCGCCGCCGTCTATTACGTCGACCATTTCAAATTGTCGCTGAAGGAAGCGGGCATGGCGGCCGGCAGCTTCGGCCTGCTGGCGCTGTTTGCCCGCGCCCTGGGCGGCTGGATGTCGGACAAGTTCGCGATCCGCGGCAACCTGAACAGCCGCGTCACGCTGCTGTTCATCATGATGCTCGGCGAAGGCGCCGGCCTGCTGTGGTTCGCCAAGGCGGACACCGTCATGTTTGCCGTGCTGGCGATGCTGGTATTCGGCCTGTTCACCCACATGGCATGCGGCGCGACCTACGCACTGGTGCCCTTCGTCGACAAGCGCGCCCTGGGCGGCGTGGCCGGCATCATCGGCGCCGGCGGCAATGTCGGCGCGGTGGCCGCGGGCTTCCTGCTGAAAGGCACCGGCGATACGCAACAGACGCTGGCCATCCTCGGCGTGCTGGTCGGCATTTCCGCACTGTGTGCGCTGGCGGCCCGTTTCAGCGCCGTCGCCGAAGAAGAAAACTCGCTCGCAGCAAAAGCGGCTTAAGCAAAGATTCTGGAGAAAACATCATGAAAATCATCGTCATCGGCCACGGCATGGTAGGCCACAAGTTCCTCGAAAGCCTGGCAGCGGGCGGCGCCACCCACCTGCAGGTGACGGTGCTGTGCGAAGAGCCGCGTCCGGCCTACGACCGCGTCCACCTGTCCGAATTTTTCGCCGGCAAATCGGCCGACGACCTGACGCTGGTCAAGCCCGGCTTCTTCGAGCGCGACGACATGGTGCTGCGCCTGAACACCCGCGCCGTCGCGATCGACTTGGCCGGCAAGACCGTCACCACCGGCGACGGCGACGTGCTGCCGTACGACAAGCTGGTGATGGCTACCGGATCGTTCCCCTTCGTGCCGCCGCTGCCGGGCAAGGAGCGCAAGGATTGCTTCGTCTACCGCACCATCGAAGACCTGGAAGCGATGCTCGAATGCGGCGAACGTTCGCGCACCGGCGTCGTCATCGGCGGCGGCCTGCTGGGCCTGGAATGCGCGAAGGCGCTGCGCGACATGAAGCTGGAAACCCACGTTGTCGAATTCTCGCCGCGCCTGATGGCGGTGCAGGTCGATGATGGCGGCGGGCGCGTGCTGCGTAAAAAAATCGAGGAACTGGGCGTGACGGTCCACACCGGCAAGAACACGCTGGCCATCGTCGACGGAGAGCAAGGCACGCACCGCATGCAGTTCGCTGACGGCGGCCACCTCGACGCCGACATGATCGTGTTCTCGGCCGGCATCCGCCCGCGCGACATGCTGGCACGGGAATCGGGCCTGGAAGTGGGACCGCGCGGCGGCATCACGATCGACAACAATTGCGTGACGTCGAACCCGGACGTGTACGCGATCGGCGAGTGCGCGCTGTGGGGCGGCCTGATCTTCGGCCTGGTCGCGCCGGGCTATGAAATGGCGCGCGTGGCGGCCAAGCACATGCTGGGTGAAGCGGCCGAATTCGCCGGCGCCGACATGAGCACGAAACTGAAGTTGATGGGCGTGGACGTGGCGTCGATCGGCGACCCGCACGGCAACGAAGAGGGCAGCCGCTCGTACCAGTTCACCGACGAGCGCAAGCAGATCTACAAGAAGATCGTCGTGTCGAGCTGCGGCAAGTACCTGCTCGGCGGCGTGATGGTCGGCGACGCCAGCGAATACGGCACGCTGCTGCAAATGATGTTGAACAAGATCGAATTGCCTGAATCGCCCGAATTCCTGATCCTGCCGCAATCGGACGGCAAGGCCAAGCCGGGCCTGGGCGTCGACGCCTTGCCCGACACGGCGCAGATCTGCTCGTGCAACGATGTCTCGAAAGGCGCGATCTGCTGCGCCGTCGAAGCCGGCGCCACCAGCATCGGCGCGCTGAAAAGCTGCACCAAGGCCGGCACCGCCTGCGGCGGTTGCGTGCCGCTGGTCACGCAGATCATGAAATCCGAGATGAAAAAGCTCGGCATGGATGTCAACAACCATGTCTGCGAACATTTTGCATATTCTCGCCAGGAGTTGTTCCACCTGGTGCGCGTCGGCCAGATCAAGACGTTTGACGCGCTGCTGGCGCAGCACGGCAAGGGTCTCGGTTGCGACATTTGCAAACCGCTGGCCGCCAGTGTGCTGGCGTCGTGCTGGAACGATTTCGTCCTGAAACGCGAACATGCCAGCCTGCAGGACACGAACGATTACTTCCTGGGTAACATCCAGAAGGATGGCACCTATTCCGTGGTGCCGCGCATGGCCGGCGGCGAAGTCACGGCCGACGGCCTGATCGCGGTCGGCACCGTGGCCAAGAAATACGGCCTGTACACCAAGATCACCGGTGGCCAGCGGGTCGACCTGTTCGGCGCGCGCGTCGAGCAACTGCCGCTGATCTGGGAAGAACTGATCGCGGCCGGTTTCGAGACGGGCCACGCCTACGGCAAGTCGCTGCGCACCGTGAAATCCTGCGTCGGTTCGACCTGGTGCCGCTACGGCGTCGACGACAGCGTCGGCCTGGCGATCGAACTGGAAAACCGCTACAAGGGCCTGCGCACGCCGCACAAGATCAAGTTCGGCGTGTCCGGCTGCACCCGCGA
>JAZJZT010000022.1:0-87959 GCA_040389645.1 Pseudomonadota bacterium
CAAGAAAATTTTACCAATATTTTTCAAGCTTTGGGCCTACTGGGATACGCTCTTAGCCAGTAGCTCGACAGAATGCCCAGGAGATAAAACAACTTCGTTCAGCACCATTTCTAGGAACAGCCTCATTGGGTCCGAAGTGTCGTTTCGAAAAATACCGACGACTGGATAGTGTTCAGGTTGCATTACAAAAAGGCTAACGTAAAAAATCACTGGCTGCCGGAACGCGCAGCGTGGAGGCAGTCCAGTGGACTGCAGGGTTGGGCTTATGCACCTGCAAAACCATTGAGGCCCTCGCTGAATTGTAGATATTCGAAGGAACCTTGCTCAAGAAGCTCCTTCAGTTCAGGGCTGACGAAATAGTACTCGTCATTCATAGTCAGTAGGCGGGGTCCATCTAGCGCCAGATCTGAAATTTGGTCATCGCGGAAGAGCTGCCCGACCCGCAATCGGGTGTGGGAAGTAAACTCTTCGCCAGTAACTCGATCAAACAAAACGGCCGATTCGAAGTGAACGCGCTCTAACCCCAATGATTCAAGATAGGAAGCAAGCGCATTTTCAACCAAGAGGTACTTGTACCCACTCATGAACGGGGCACGCTCAGTTGGCTCAATAAATTGAAACCGGCCATCGGCTAACTCGTAAAGTCGGGCAGCGGGTAGATCGCAAGTGATGAAGTATGGCAAAGGCATTACAGAATGGCCCAACGTGACAAGTAACTGGCTGCCGGAACGCGCAGCGTGGAGGCAGTCCAGTTGACTGCCGGGTTGGGCGATAGCTTACGCTGGGCATTCATCGGCGACCCATTTCTGAAGACTTTCACCTACTACTTCAAATTCTTCAGGGGCCATGGAACCGTGGTCTACGGAGAATACCGTCGAATTCGCCGCGTCCAGCGGAATGACAATAGCTCGCCCGCCGCTGTCGTCGCCGATTGCAAGGTAACCAGGACAATAAACTTTGGTTTGAAATGTCTCATTTCGTTCGATGATAGAGTCTGCCGAGTAAATCAATACGCAATCCCGAAAAAACTCACCGCCGATCCTGGCAAGGAAGTCGACGTAAGCCGGAGGCAATGGACATCCAGCCCATATTTCCACCGCCGCAATTTGCGATTCAATACTCATAGGGCCCAACGTAAAAAGTAACTGGCTGGCGGAACGCGCAGCGTGGAGGCAGTCCAGTTGACGGCAGGGTTAGGACGCATTTCGAAATGACAGAAAGGCTTTCCTGACGGCCTGCGCGACGGCGAACGTATCGTCCCCCCAAAAGGTAAAGTTAAGAACCATCCTACCATTGCGCACTGGCTGAAGTTCTGGAGGCAGCCTAGAATCAGGGGCCGAGCGCGCGACAGCCTCCTCCTCAGTACTGCATTCAGCTAAGCCGAACGGCAATGGGAATTCCTTTATCGCGAACGCTGCTACAGCCCGGACTCTTGAGTGCCTAGCAGTATGTTTTACAGGATAGATGCTTCCGGTAATTCCCAATTTATTGAAATGGGTTTCGAGTTCAACTAACTGGTTAGTCGGCTGATCAATCGGGCGTATCCACAGAAAATAGGCAAAGTTACCCGCCCAAAGCACCAAAGCTATTGCTATTGAAATTACCAAGTACCGCATCCGCTTCCTAACGTGCGTGCTCACCGGCGCCGCCCGGCGTCCGGTGGAGCAAAAGGTTAGCCCATAGATTCTGGGCAGAATTTAAGACATTCATTCGTACGCCTCGAGAATCGTCGGGCATCCTGCGCGAATGACTAGACAGTTAAAGCGAACATGCCAGTCAGGATCAAATTCTTTGTGCGGATGAATTTGCAGTCCACCGGTAACGATGTCAATCGTCAACGGAAGAAGATCCTCGGTCGGCTTAGCCAGTAGCTCGACAGAATGCCCAGGAGATAAAACAACTTCGTTCGGCACCATTTCTAGGAACAGCCTCATTGGGTCCGAAGTGTCGTTTCGAAAAATACCGACGACTGGATAGTGTTCAGGTTGCATTACAAAAAGGCTAACGTGCAGGATAACCGGCGGCGGAGGCGCGCAGCGCTGTAGCCGTCCGGTTGATTAAGTGGTTAGCCATGAATTCTCCAAGACTGCTCGTTGATCTCAAATGTAAGGAACGGAAAATTTTCAGCTCCTTCTGGCGCGATGACAGCGTTAAGGCCAACAACATTTGCCGCCCCTTCAACAAACGCTAGCAGTGCCCCATGTTCATTGGGGCCGAGAACCTCTCGAGGGTCCAAGTCAAGTTCAATTTCATCAGCCACGAAGAAGTGGCAATTCGCGCAGGCGTCACCGATCCAAATCGAAAGGCAATGCGATATGTCCCGAAGCCGGAACACTTCCATCACACCGGGAAATTCTGCGGTTTCTCCGTCGGCCACATAGGTAAAACGGTGCGACGAAGCGAATGCAATAAGTTTAGACCAGCGATCGAGATCCGCGCCAAAAAAGTAGATGTCCCGAAGGGAGCCATCGCGCTCCCACAGCCCTGGAACTTGATCGATGTGAGGTCGTTTCATAGGCTAACGTAAAGTGGACGTCAAATTGACGTTTTCACAAATTTTACCACGCCACCTAACCACAAATTGCGCAACATCCAAGAGCGAATATCCAGGCCCGGTGAGCATAAAACCTCCGAATGACCGGGGAAAAACGTCATGCCACCTGACCAGCCAAAACTGCTCGACCAGGTACGCGACCTCATCCGCACGATGCACTACAGCATCCGAACCGAGGACGCATACGTCGACTGGATCCGACGCTTCATCTTGTTTCATCAGAAACGCCACCCTGCCGAGATGGGAAAGGATGAGATCGAAGCTTTTCTCACCTATCTGGCGGTGAAGCGCCACGTGGCGGCTTCTACGCAATCACAGGCCAAGGCCGCCTTGCTCTTCCTTTACCAAAAGGTCCTCAGACAGGACGTAGCGTGGCTTAAAGATGTCATCACAGCCAAACAGCCACAACACATGCCAACGGTCTTGACAGTCAACGAGACCCTCGATCTGCTATCCTGCCTGGAAGGACTGAACTGGCTGATAGCCTCGTTACTCTACGGCAGCGGCTTGCGAATACTCGAAGCATGCAGGCTGCGGGTACTTGACCTGGACATCAGCATGCGTCAACTCATCGTCCGAAACGGCAAAGGCGCCAAGGACAGAGTCACCATGCTGCCCAAATCCCTGGTCGAACCCCTCACATCCCATTTGCAGCTCGTGCGCCTGCAACACCAGCGAGACTGCGAACAAGGCGGCGGCGATGTCTATTTACCCTTTGCTCTGGAGAGAAAATACCCGGCGGCGGCAAAGGAATGGAAATGGCAATACGTTTTTCCAGCCGAACGGCTTTCGTGCGATCCGCGTTCAAACGCCGTGCGGCGCCACCACTTTGAGCCGCAGCGCATTCAACGCGCGGTGCGCCAGGCTTCCCAAGACGCTGACATTCAAAAGAAAGTGACGCCGCATACCCTGCGCCACAGTTTTGCGACCCACCTGCTATTGCGCGGCTACGACATCCGCACCGTACAGGAACTGCTGGGGCACAAGGATGTGCGCACCACGATGATTTACACGCACGTGCTCAACCGCGGTGGGCACGGCGTCATCAGTCCGCTGGATTACTAAGCCCTAGCGGCCGGCCATAAGAAAAAACGGCCTTGCGATTGCTCGCAAGGCCGTTTTTGTATTCTGGCTCCCCGACCTGGACTCGAACCAGGGACCTGCGGATTAACAGTCCGTCGCTCTACCAACTGAGCTATCAGGGAAAAGAGGCCGTATTATAGTCAGCCTTTACCGGGCTGTCCAGCTCCGCCTGAAAAAACCATCTACCGGCGTGATCGGCACGCGCGCCAGCGTCATGCCGCGCTACTGCCAGAACACACACTTAAAATGCGACTGGTCCGAAAAACCGAGGTCCGTCACGATCTCGGCGATCGAACGGACCGACATCGTCAGCATGGTCATCGCTGCCAGATACATTCTGTTCCATCGCCCTGTTTTTGCACGCTCTCCTCTACGAGAACAGGCTTTTACATGTCAGATAACCAATCAGGCGGTGACCATCCCTGATAAGCACAGGTTGCTGGCGACGAGCGCCGTAGCGCAATGCCTTGCGAAGAGCACGCAGGTTTGCCACAGTGGCAAGATCGATTTCTGCGGGCAGCAGGGCTTGCTGGTAGGCCCTGAGAGTTTGGATCTGCAACAGATTTAGACAACGTAGATGTATATCGCTTGCAATGTGCTGGGTAGCAACAGCCGGTGAAAGCCAACCCAGCAATTCGGTTACGCGACCATAAAGCAGACATAGGCGAGCCAATGCCTCGGCAGGTGTGGAAGGTGCAGGTGCTTGAACGGCCACAGGTACGCCCTTACGGGGGCGAGCCTCACCCAAGAGTGGCCCCAGCTTCCAGACTGGCTCGTGATGAGCAATGCGGTTGCGCAGCCCATTGCACAGGTCCAGCCGAACAAACAAGCTGTCACGATGCTTTAGCTTTGCCCAGTAGGTAGCTTGGCGTTGTCGATGACCCGGCAAAACGTCGACGAGAATAGACCCCCAGTCCAAAGCCTGGTTATGAACGTCCGCCCTCAAGTCAAGAAGGTGCGGCCAAAATCCAAAGGTCAGACCAGACACCACGTCATCCGGCGAAGGAGCAGGCATCCGGGGTAATATCTGCTGGCCTCGTTTAAAGTGGGTAATATTCGTGATTTTGGACTTTGAATGGGCATCGAGCGCTACGTGCGCATACCAGTCTTTGGAGCCATGACCGCCCGCGGCACCGTAACGCAGGCTCATGGAGCGATGAAATTGATTGCGTAGCACCACCTCGACCAAGGATATTGTGCGAAACAACACCGCACTCAAGTCGTCGTTCCACTGATAGAGTCCAAGCGCCTGAGCATCGTCTGCAGCGCCGAAGAAGCTGTGGTAGTTACTCAGCCGCGCGCGTGACAAGGCCTGAATGCGAGCCGAATTCTCTACTGCGTTCACTTTGGCCTGCTTAAGCATATGTGCTAAAATTGACTGGTAAGCGCTTGGGTTATATGGTTTGGCAGCTCCCTCTCTGGACGGACGCCAGACCCCAAGATGCAAAAGAGGTAACGGCCGCGCAAGCGGCCGTTTTCCTTTGTGCGAAACGACCGCAACCATTCGACCTGTCTTCGGCATTAAGGTTTCGACCATGTGGCGAATAAACGCCCTTCCAAAACGCAAAAGCCCAACCGGTAAAGGCTGGGCTTCTATGCTTGCTGCTGTATTCTGGCTCCCCGACCTGGACTCGAACCAGGGACCTGCGGATTAACAGTCCGTCGCTCTACCAACTGAGCTATCAGGGATTAGACGGCCATTGTATACGCTTTAGTACGCGCAATCAAGTTCCGCCCGGCCCCGGACGCGTTGCCCGGGGCGTCAAGCTCTTACAGGACCTTGGCGATCGCGTCGACGACGATGTCGATGTTGCGCGAATTGAGCGCGGCGACGCAGATGCGGCCAGTGTCGACCGCGTAGATCGATTGCGCGCGCAGGCTGTCGACCTGCTCCTTGGTCAGACCGGAATAGGAGAACATGCCGACCTGTTCGCGCACGAAGTCGAAGTCGCGGCCTGGCGCTTTTTCTTTCAGCTTCTTGACGAAAGCGTCGCGCATTTCCTTGATGCGCACGCGCATGCCGGCCAGTTCGTCTTCCCACAGCTGGCGCAGTTCCGGCGTGGTCAGCACGGTGGCGACGACCTTGCCGCCGTGCACCGGCGGATTCGAGTAATTGGTGCGCACCACGCGTTTCAGTTGCGACAGCAGGCGCGACGCTTCTTCGGCCGAGCTGGCGACAACGCTCAGCGCGCCGACGCGCTCGCCGTACAGCGAGAACGATTTCGAGAACGAGTTCGAGATCAGCAGCGGGCCACCGGTGGCGGCGAAGCGGCGCACCACGGCGCCGTCTTCGGCGATACCGGCGCCAAAGCCCTGGTATGCCATGTCGAGGAACGGCACCAGGCCGTTGGCGGCGACGACGGCGATGATTTCATCCCACTGATCGGACGTCAGGTCGGCGCCGGTCGGGTTGTGGCAGCAGGCGTGCAGCAGCACGACGGAACCGGAAGGCATCGCTTTCAGGTCGGCCAGCATGCCGGCGAAATTGACGCCGTGGGTAGCCGCATCGTAGTAGGCGTAGTTATTGACCTTGAAACCGGCGCTTTCGAACAGCGCGCGGTGGTTTTCCCAGCTCGGGTCGCTGATATAGACTTGCGCGCCCGGCGCGAAGCGCTGCAGGAAGTCGGCGCCGATTTTCAGCGCGCCGGTGCCGCCGATGGCTTGCACGGTCACGGCACGTTTCTCTTGAATTACGGCGCTGTCGGCACCAAATACCAACTCTTGCACTGCCTTGTCATACGCTGCCAGGCCTTCGATCGGCAGGTAGGTACGCGGTGCGGATTGCTCGATCAGGATCGCTTCCGCCTTTTGTACGCAGGACAGCAGCGGCACCTTGCCGTTGTCGTCGTAATACACGCCGACGCCCAGGTTGATTTTCGCCGGATTCTGGTCCGCGTTAAAGGCTTCGGTAATACCCAAAATCGGGTCGCGTGGGGCCATCTCGATGGCACTGAAAAGACTGGAAGGATTCGTCATGATAAGATTCGATTCGATTGGAAGCAGTTCGCGGCGGGTTGATGACAGCGTTCCTGAAATACCATTCCAGGCCGGTGGCAGGCCGTTATTTTAACAAAGGTCTGATCTTATGGTTGATTTATCCATCGTTAACGACCCGGCGCCGACCGTGGTTTCCTTCCCCGACTCCCCTTTCAAGCTGCACCAACCCTTCGCTCCCGCCGGCGACCAGCCGGCCGCGATCGACGCGCTGTGCGAAGGCATCAGCGACGGCCTGTCGTACCAGACGCTGCTCGGCGTGACCGGTTCCGGCAAGACGTACACGATGGCCAACGTGATCGCGCGCATGGGCCGCCCGGCCATCGTGTTCGCGCCGAACAAGACGCTGGCGGCGCAGTTATACAGCGAATTCCGCGAATTCTTCCCGCAGAACGCGGTCGAGTATTTTGTCTCGTACTACGATTACTACCAGCCGGAAGCCTACGTGCCGCAGCGCGACCTGTTCATCGAGAAGGATTCGTCGATCAATGAACACATCGAGCAGATGCGCCTGTCGTGCACCAAGTCGCTGATGGAGCGGCGCGACGTCGTCATCGTCGCGACGGTGTCGGCCATCTACGGTATCGGCAATCCGACCGAATACCACCAGATGATCTTGACGCTGCGCGCGAAGGACCGCGTGTCGCAGCGCGACATCATCGCGCGCCTGATCCAGATGCAGTACACGCGCAACGAGGTCGATTTCGGTCGCGGCACCTTCCGCGTGCGCGGCGACACGATCGACATCTTCCCGGCCGAACACGCCGAGCTGGCGGTGCGCCTGGAAATGTTCGACGACGAGCTGGAATCGATCCAGCTGTTCGATCCGCTGACCGGGCGCGTGAAACAGAAGATCCCGCGTTTTACTGTTTATCCCGGCTCGCATTACGTCACGCCGCGCTCGACCGTGCTGCGCGCCGTCGAAACCATCAAGGATGAATTGCGCGAACGGCTCGAATTTTTCCGCAAGGAAAACAAGCTGATCGAAGAGCAGCGCCTGGAACAGCGCACCCGGTTTGACCTGGAAATGATGGCGGAAATCGGTTTTACGAAAGGCATCGAGAATTATTCGCGCCACCTGTCCGGCGCCCTGCCCGGCCAGCCGCCGCCGACCCTGGTCGATTACCTGCCGCCCGACGCCTTGATGTTCCTCGACGAGTCGCACGTGTTGATCGGCCAGTTCAGCGCGATGTACAACGGCGACCGTTCGCGCAAGACTAACCTGGTCGATTACGGCTTCAGGTTGCCGTCGGCGCTGGACAACCGGCCATTAAAATTCGAGGAATTCGAGTCCAAAATGCGGCAGACCGTGTTCGTCTCGGCCACGCCGGCCGACTACGAAAAACAGCACGCCGACGCGGTGGTCGAACAGCTGGTGCGCCCGACCGGCCTGGTCGATCCGCAGATCATCGTGCGCCCGGCGCGCACGCAGGTCGACGATTTGATGTCCGAGATCCAGGACCGCGTCGCCAAGAACGAGCGTGTGCTGGTGACGACGCTGACCAAGCGCATGTCGGAACAGTTGACCGAATACCTTGGCGACCACGGCATCAAGGTGCGCTACCTGCACAGCGATATCGAGACGGTGGAGCGGGTCGAGATCCTGCGCGACCTGCGCATCGGCACCTTCGATGTCCTGGTCGGCATCAACCTGCTGCGCGAAGGACTGGATTTGCCGGAAGTGTCGCTGGTGGCGATCCTCGACGCGGACAAGGAAGGTTTTTTGCGATCCGAGCGCTCGCTGATCCAGACCATCGGCCGCGCCGCGCGCAACCTGAACGGCGTGGCGCTGCTGTATGCGGACAACATGACCGATTCGATGAAGCGCGCGATCGACGAGACGGAGCGGCGCCGCAACAAGCAGATCGCCTTCAACCTCGCCAACGGCATCGTGCCGCGCGGCGTGCACAAGGTGATTCGCGACATGATCGACGGCGTCTACAGCCCGCAGGAAGCGCGCGAGGAATTGCAGGTCGCGCAAGAGCAGGCCAAGTATGAATCGATGAGCGAGAAGCAGGTCAGCAAGGAAATCAAGCGCCTGGAAAAACTGATGATCGACCATGCCAAGAATCTCGAATTCGAGAAAGCGGCGCAGGTGCGCGACCAGCTCCACATGCTCAAGGAACAGTTGTTCGGCGCCCCCGGCGCCGACAATGTCGTCTCCATCCTCGGCAAATAACCCGGTGGGGTCAGGCGTGCGTTGTTGCGTTGTTGGTCAAAAATCATGCCTAAACAACGCGACAATGCACACCTCGACCGCCCTGCCAGTCCCGGATGACTTCCGCGAACAAGTCAATAACGCACGCCTGACCCCAGCGGGTTTTCCGTATGCGCAGCCGTCCCGTCTCCCCAATAACGCAACAACTCACGCCTGACCCCAGGTGATTTTCCGCCCGCTCAAGTCTGGACCATGAAGCGGCGGTCGCACACTTCCACCGAGTAGGAATCCGGCCACAAGGATGGGTAGATCACCTTACCCAATTCGCCGCGCAATGCGAGATAGGTGCTTTTATCGTAGGCGCGGCAGGCGAAGGATGCGAATTTATTGCGGTTCCACGCATCGCCTGGATACCGCTGCGCCAGGTCCTGGAAACCGGATTTGATGAGTTTCCAATCAGGGAACTTGCGCTCTTGCGAGAACTGGATGACGGTGTCGCAATTGCAGTCTTCGATCCAGTACAGACGCGCGTACATGCCGTCACCCTCGACACTGCGCGTCAGGAATGCGGCGCGCCGGGCAAAGCTGTCGAACGCCTTGTCGCTGCCGCCCCAGCGCGAACTGTACACCCGCCCCATCGCGGCATGGATGTCCAGATCCGCCGGAAAAGCCTGGACCGCGCGCTGGTAGGCCGCTTCGATTTTTTCCCGCTCGGCGCCGCTTTCCAGCAAGGTTGTAATGTTCAGGCTATGCCACAAGGGACAGGCGCCGGACAGCGCTTTACTTTGCTCCAGGCGCGCGCCGGCCATCGCCATGCGCTGGCCGAACAGTTCCCACGCTTCCTTCGGCACCTTGTGCGCATAGCCGGAACCGCGCGCATTCCACGCATAGGCGCGCCAGAAGATCGTTTCCGCCATCGCCTGCGACAGCGTTCCCGGGCGCTCGGCCTTCCAGCGTTCCAGTTTGGCGCGGTCCGCGTCCCAGCTTTTCCAGTTGATGAACATCGAATGCAGGGAGGTTTCGAACAACAGCAGCTTGGAACGTCCGTCGCGGAAGCGCTCTTTGCCCTTGCACCAGGATTGCAGTTGCGTCTCGAGGCCGTCGAAATCGCTCTTTTGCCACATCTCCTGCAAAGGCAGGCCGGCCAGGTTGATCTGCGTGCCCATGTCGCATTCGCTGCCATTGCCTTCCTTGCAAATCTCGGCTACGCGACGCCGCCTTGCGCCGGTGCCGCGCCGGCCTGGCACGCGATAGCGGCCAGGCCTGCCAGCAATCCCGCTTTGAATAATCGATTCATTGCCATCTCCCGTGTCACCCGGCACGACGCCGCAATCCGGTCGATTATAGGGATCTCAACACGTGAAAATATATCGAATACTCACATTCGAACGCTTCATCAGACATTCGACAAATGCTGCTAAAATCCGCCGGTGCGAAAATTGATCCTGATCCTGCTGCTTGCCGTCCTGCCTCTCCAGTATGCCTGGGCGGCGGCAGCAGTCTATTGCGCGCACGAAACCGGGACAAGTAAACATTTTGGCCACCACGCGCACCAGCACCAGGGCGGCGACAGGCAGGACGAGCCGCAAACGCCGGCCAAGGCCAAGGTGCATGCCGATTGCGCCGTCTGCCAGTTTTCGCTGCAGGCTTCCCTGCCGGCCGCGCTCACGCTGCCGGCCGCTGCCGAGCGCACCGTCTATCCGCCCCATCCTCCCCCTTTGTATTCATCGCACATCGCCGACGGCCCCAAGCGGCCCGACTGGGGTCTCGCCGCCTAGCGCGACGAGACTTTTCCCTTTCGCATTCCTGATCGCTGGACGGTGACGTCTCGTCGAATTCTTATCCACTCATCCGGAGAATTCGATGTTTATATTTTTATTGCCATTCGGCGTGGCCGCGTTCGCGCTGGCCATGCCCGCTACCGCGCAACTGGCCGAACCGGCTTCGCCGCTGACGCTGCCGGCGGCACTTGCGCTGGCGACGCAGGCCAATCCGTCGCTGTCGGCGGCGCGCCACGAAGTGCAGGCGCAGCAAGGCGCGCTGCTGCAGGCGGCCGCGCATCCCAATCCGTCGCTGTCGTACGAGGTGACGGACCCGGGCCGGGCCGCCCGTGAAACCGTGTATCTGTTCACCCAGCCGCTCGAACCCGGCGCCCGGCGCGGCGCGCGCATCGCCGTGGCGGGGCATGGGCGGGATATCGCCTCGGCAGAACTGGCGACGCAGCAGGCTGAATTGCACGCCGATGTGCTGACTGCCTTTCACGAAGTGCTGATCGCGCAGGAGAGATTACGCCTGGCGCAGGATGGCGCCGAACTGGCCGGGCGCGGCACGCTGGCGGCCAGCCGCCGGGTCGCCGCCGGCAAGGTGTCGCCACTCGACGCGACCCGGGCGCAACTGGCGCAGGCCGGTGCGCAACTGGATGCCGCGCAGGCGGCCAACGCGCTGACCTCGGCGCGCAAGCGCTTGAGCGCATTGTGGGCCAATCCCGCGCCGCGCTTCGAAAGCGCGCAGGGAGAATTCGAGATGCTGCCGCCGCTGCCTTCGGCCGCCGCACTGGAAAACTGGCGAGATATGGCGCCGGCGCTGGCGCGCGCACGCGCCGAACTGGAACGGCGGCGCGCCATGTCGCAACTGGAACTGGCCAGGCGCACGCCGGATGTCGGCATCAGCGTGGGACTGAAACGTTCGCAGGAAGCAGGACGCAGCCAGGCCATCGTCGGCCTGTCCGTGCCGTTGCCGCTGTTCGACCGCAACCGCGGCAACGTGCAGGAAGCGCTGAGCCGAACCGACAAGGCAGTCGATGAACTGGCCGCCGCCGACATCGGCCTGGAAAACGAGCTGGCGCAGGCGGTGCAGGACCTGGCCGCCGCGCGCCACAGCGTGGACGTGCTGCGGCAGGACATCCTGCCCGGCGCGCGACACGCCGCCGACGCTGCCGCGAAGGGCTTTGAATTCGGCAAGCAATCCTTCCTCGACGTGCTCGATGCGCAGCGCACGCTGCTGCAAGTGCGTAGCCAATATTTGGCCGCGCTGTCCGCCGGCCACCGCGCCGCTGCCGCGATCGAACGCATCCTCGGCCACATCGCGCCGTCTACCGAACACAGGGAACAGCCATGAAATACGATAAAAAACAGGTCATCGCGGTCGGCGTCATTCTGCTCGCCGGCGCGCTGCTGGCAGCGCTGCTGTTGGCGTCCGGGAAACCGCAAGCTGCCGCTGAAGATGAAAAACCGGCGGCGCACGCGGCCACCCAAAAGGGAGCGGGTCCGGCTCCAATTCCGGCACCGGGTCCGGGTCCTGCTCCGACTTCGGGTGCGAGTGCGGGATCAGAAACGGGACCGGGACCGGAAATGGTTGCGTTCACGGAGGCGCAACTGAACGCGGCCGGCATCACGCTGGCCGCCGCCGGCCCGGCGCAGATCGCCGCCGGCATCACGCTGCCGGGCGAAATACGCTTCAACGGCGACCGCACCGCGCACGTGGTGCCGCGCGTTGCCGGCGTGGTCGAGCGCGTGCTGGTCGACCTTGGCCAGCAGGTCAAAAAAGGACAAGTATTGGCCGTGATCGCCAGCAGCGAACTGTCGGAACGGCGCAGCGAACTGCTGTCGGCGCGCCAGCGATTGTCACTGGCGCAAACCCTGCTCGCGCGCGAAAAGCAGCTTTGGGAAGAGAAAATCTCGGCCGAACAGGATTACCTCCAGGCGCGCCAGGCGGCAAACGAGGCAGGCATCGCCGCGCGCAACGCGCAGCAAAAGCTCGATGCGCTCGGCGCCGGCGCCCTGCCCCCGTCCGCCGCCCTGAACAGCTATCAGATCCGCGCGCCGTTCGACGGCATGGTGCTGGAAAAGCACCTGTCCGCAGGCGAAGCGGTGAAGGAGGATGCGAGCATCTTCACGATTTCGGACCTTTCCACGGTATGGGCCGAAGTGGCGGTGGCACCGGCCGACCTCGATGCGCTGCGCGTCGGCCAGCAGGCCGACATCAAGGCCGCCGCCTTCGACGCCACCACCAGCGGCAAAGTCATCTACGTCGGCGCGCTGCTCGGCGAACAAAGCCGCACCGCCACCGCGCGCATCGATGTGCGCAATCCCGACCGCGCCTGGCGTCCCGGCCTGTTCGTCAACGTCACCCTGTCCGCCAGGCCGGCGCCCGTGAAGCTCGCCGTGCTGGCCGACGCGGTGCAGACGGTGGACGATAAGCCGAGCGTGTTCGTGCGCTCGGCGGACGGTTTTATCGTGCGCCACGTCAAGCTGGGGCGCGGCGACGGCAAGCTGGTCGAGGTGCTGGACGGTCTCGAAGCTGGGGCCCGTTACGCGGCGGCGAACAGTTTCGCCGTCAAGGCGGAGCTGGGCAAGTCCGGCAACGAGCACGCGCACTGAGACGAAAGGGTTAATTATCATGTTTGAACGATTGATTCGCTCCGCCATCGAGCAGCGCTGGCTGGTCATGCTGGCCGTGCTGGCCATGGCCGCACTCGGCATCTACAACTACCAGCGCCTGCCCATCGACGCCGTGCCCGACATCACGAACGTGCAGGTGCAGATCAACACGGCGGCGCCGGGATATTCTCCGATTGAAACCGAGCAGCGCATCTCGCTGCCGCTGGAAACGGCGATGGCCGGCCTGCCCCGGCTGGACCAGACGCGCTCCCTGTCGCGCTACGGCCTGTCGCAAGTGACCGTCACCTTCCAGGATGGCACCGACATTTATTTTGCGCGCCAGCTGGTCGGCGAGCGCCTGCAGCAAGCCCGCGCGCACCTGCCGGCCGACGCCGCGCCGGCCATGGGTCCGGTCTCGACGGGACTCGGCGAAATCTACCTGTGGACGGTGGAGGCGCGCGACGATGCGCGCAAGGCGGACGGCACGCCGTACACGCCGGCCGACCTGCGCGAGATCCAGGACTGGATCGTCAAGCCGCAATTGCGCAACGTGCCCGGAGTGACCGACATCAATTCGATCGGCGGTTACGCGAAGGAATACCAGGTGGCGCCGGACCCGCAGCGGCTCGCTTCCTATGGCCTGTCGCTGCAGCATGTCGTCGCCGCGCTGGAGCGCAACAACGGCAACGCCGGCGCCGGCTACATCGAGCGGCGCGGCGAACAGTTGCTGGTGCGCGCGCCGGGACAGGTGGAAAACATCGCCGACATCGGCAACATCGTGCTGGCCAATATTGGCGGAGTGGCGATCCGCATCCGCGATGTCGGCCAGGTCGATCTCGGGCGCGAATTGCGCACCGGCGCCGCCACCGAAAACGGGCGCGAAGTGGTGCTCGGCACGGTGTTCATGCTGATCGGCCAGAACAGCCGCGCCGTGTCGCGCGCGGTGGACTTGCGCATGGCCGAGATCAACCGCACGCTGCCGGCCGGCGTGCAAGCCGTCACCGTGTACGACCGCAGCACCTTGGTCGACAAGGCCATCGCCACCGTCACAAGTAATTTGCTGGAAGGCGCGGCGCTTGTAATGGCGGTGCTGTTCCTATTCCTCGGCAATGTGCGCGCGGCCGTGATCACGGCGCTGGTGATTCCGCTGGCGATGCTGTTCACCTTCATCGGCATGGCGTCGTACCATGTCAGCGCCAACCTGCTCAGCCTGGGCGCGCTCGATTTCGGCATCATCGTCGACGGCGCCGTGGTGATCGTCGAAAATTGCGTGCGGCGCCTGGCGCACGCGCAGGCCGCGCTGGGCCGGCCGCTGACGCCACAGGAACGCCGCGATGAAGTCTACGGCGCCGCGCGCGAGGCGCGCCGCCCGCTGCTGTTCGGCCAGTTGATCATCATGGCGGTGTATTTGCCCGTGTTCGCGCTGGGCGGCGTCGAGGGCCGCATGTTCCACCCGATGGCGATCACTGTCTTGATCGCCCTGCTCGGCGCGATGATCCTCTCGGTGACTTTTGTGCCGGCGGCGCTGGCGCTGTGCATCGGGCGCGACGTCGGAGAAAAGGAAAACCGCATCATGCGCGCCGCGCGGCGCTGCTACGCACCGGCGCTGGCGCGCGCCATGGCCAACAAGCCGGCGGTGTTGACGCTGGCGGCGGTGCTTGTCGCGCTGGCGGCGCTGCTCGCCACGCGCATGGGCAGCGAATTCGCGCCCAGCCTGGATGAGGGAGACATGGCGATCCAGGCGCTGCGCATTCCCGGCACCAGCCTGACGCAATCGGTCGCCATGCAACAGCAACTGGAAACGCAACTGAAGCGCGAATTCCCCGAGATCGAGCGCATCTTCGCGCGCACCGGCACCGCCGAAATCGCGTCCGACCCGATGCCGCCCAACAGTTCGGACGGTTACATCATGCTCAAGCCGGTCGACCAGTGGCCGCGGCCGCGCAAGACGCGCGACGAACTGCTGGCGGCCATCCGCGCCAGCGCCGAGCGGCTGCCGGGCAACAGCTACGAATTTTCGCAACCGATCCAATTGCGCTTCAACGAACTCATTTCCGGCGTACGCAGCGACGTCGCCGTCAAGCTGTTCGGCGACGACATGGCGGTGCTGGAACGCGGCGCGCAGCAGATCGCCGCCGTGCTGGCGCGCGTGCCGGGCGCGGAAGAAGTGAAGGTGGAACAAAGCGGAGGATTGCCGGTGCTGACCATCGCGATCGACCGCGAGAAGGCGGCGCGCTACGGCTTGAACGGGGCCGACATCCAGGACACCGTCGCCACCGCCATCGGCGGCCGGCAGGCGGGCAGCCTGTACCAGGGCGACCGCCGCTTCGACATCGTGGTGCGCCTGCCTGAAACGTTGCGCAACGATTTGCAGGCGATCGCGCGCCTGCCGCTGGCGCTGCCGCGCGGAGAAGGAATCGGCGCGGCGCGCGTCAATTTCATTCCGCTGGGCGAGGTCGCGACGCTGGCGCTGGCGCCAGGGCCGAACCAACTCAGCCGCGAACAGGGCAAGCGCCGCGTCGTCGTCAGCGCCAACGTGCGCGGGCGCGACATCGGCACTTTCGTCGCCGACGCGCAGCAGGCGGTCCGCGCGCAGGTGACGATTCCACCCGCCTACTGGATAGCATGGGGCGGCCAGTTCGAGCAATTGCAATCGGCCGCGCGGCGCCTGCAACTGGTGGTGCCGGCCGCGCTGCTGCTGGTGCTGGCGCTGCTGTTCGCGATGTTCGGCAATCTGAAGGATGGTTTGCTGGTGTTCAGCGGCATTCCGTTCGCGCTGACCGGAGGTATTGCCGCGCTGTGGCTGCGCGGCCTGCCGCTGTCGATGTCGGCGGCGGTCGGCTTCATCGCCCTGTGCGGCGTGGCGGTGCTGAACGGGCTGGTGCTGGTGTCCTTCATCCGCGGCCTGCGCGAACAGGGCCATGGTCTGGACGACGCCATCCGCGAAGGCGCGCTGGCGCGGTTGCGGCCGGTGTTGATGACGGCGCTGGTGGCCTCGCTCGGCTTCGTGCCGATGGCGCTGGCGGCCGGCACCGGCGCCGAGGTGCAGCGGCCGCTGGCGACCGTCGTCATCGGCGGCATCTTGTCGTCCACCGCGCTGACGTTACTGGTGTTGCCGCTGCTGTACCGGCTGGCGCATCGCGCGGACGCCGGCAGCGCGCTGCCTGCCGCGCCGGCGCTGCAGGTTATGCTTCAAAAACGGTAATCGATACTTACCGGGATTGCAAACCAAAATCAGCGGCAAAATCTGGGGTCAGACGGGGACGCCGAGTCCCACGGGTCTGACCCCGGCCCTTGCATCTGATTTGGACAAAAAAAATGGCGGACCTCGCGGTCCGCCATTCTGTCTGAAACCGCGCAGTTTACGCCGCGGTTTCGCCCTTCTTGATCCATGCCGCCAACTGGTGCGGACGCAGGCCGTCGTAATCCTCGAACGGTTGATGTATCCACGGATTGTGCGGCAATTCCTGCATCTGGTAGTCGGGACGGAAGGCCGAGCTGCCCTTGGTCCAGATCACCGCCGACTTCACTTCCGTCACGCCCTCGAAGTTGTCCTTCAAATGCTGCATGACCTTGGTCAGCGTCACGCCCGAATCGGCCAGATCGTCGACCAGCAGGATGCGGCCCGACAGCGGTCCCTTGGTCATCGTCATGTAGGTGGCGATGTCCAGGTCGCCGCGCACGGTGCCTGCATCTTCGCGGTAGGAGCTGGTCGACAGGATCGCCAGCGGCACATCGAAGATGCGCGAGAACACGTCGCCCGGACGCACGCCGCCGCGCGCAAGGCACAGCACCTGGTCGAACTTCCAGCCCGATTCATATACCTTCAGCGCCAGGCGCTCGACCAGGCGGTGGTATTCGTCCCAGGACACCCACAGGTGCTTTTCGTTGGATTGCGGCAGGCTCATAGGGCTCCTTGGTAACTATTACTCGAATGGGTGGCGCAGGACGATGGTTTCTTCGCGGTCCGGACCGGTCGAAACCATATCCACCGGTATGCCAACCAATTCTTCGATGCGTTTGATGTAGGCGCGCGCGTTGGCGGGCAGCGCGGCCAGCGACTTGGCGCCGACGGTGCTGTCGCTCCAACCCGGCATCTCTTCGTAGATCGGCACGCAACGCGAAGCGTCTTCGGCGCCGACCGGGAAGATGTCGACATTGCGGCCGTCGAGCGTGTAACCGGTGCACAGCTTGATCGTTTCCAGGCCATCCATGACATCGAGCTTGGTCAGGCACATGCCCGACACGCCGTTGATCTGCACCGAGCGGCGCAGCAGCGCGGCGTCGAACCAGCCGCAGCGACGGGCGCGGCCGGTCACGGTGCCGAATTCATGGCCGACCGCGGACAGGTGCTGGCCAACGCCGGCATCGGTCGGCAGTTCGGACGGGAACGGGCCGGAGCCGACGCGCGTCGTGTATGCCTTGGTGATGCCGAGGATGTAGTGCAGCATGTTCGGGCCGACGCCGGAACCGGCGGCGGCATTGCCGGCCACGCAGTTCGACGAGGTCACGAACGGGTACGTACCATGGTCGACGTCCAGCAGCGAGCCTTGCGCGCCTTCGAACAGCAGATTGGCGCCAGCCTTGTGGGCGGCGTACAGCGCACTCGACACGTCGGCCACCATCGGGCGCAGGCGCGGCACGTAGGCCAGCGCGTCGTCGAGGGTCTTCTGGTAGTCGACCTTCGGGGCCTTCAGGTAGTTTTCGAGGACAAAATTGTGGTAGTCCAGGTTTTCCGCCAGTTTTTCGGCGAAACGCTGTTCGTTCAGCAGGTCGGCGATACGGATCGCGCGGCGCGCCACCTTATCTTCATAGGCCGGGCCGATACCCTTGCCGGTGGTGCCGATCTTGGCTTCGCCGCGGGCCGCTTCGCGCGCCGCGTCCAGAGCCGAGTGGTAAGGAAGAATGACGGGGCAGGCTTCGGAAATCTTCAGGCGCGACGCCACTTCGACGCCGACCGCTTCGAGCTTGTCGATTTCGCGCAGCACGTCCGGCACCGACACGACAACGCCGTTGCCGATGTAGCAGGCCACGCCCGGGCGCATGATGCCCGACGGGATCAGTTGCAGCGCGGTCTTGACGCCGCCGATGACCAGCGTGTGGCCGGCATTGTGGCCGCCCTGGAAGCGCACCACACCTTGGGCGTTGTCCGTCAACCAGTCGACGATCTTGCCTTTACCTTCATCGCCCCATTGGGTGCCGATGACAACGACGTTCTTTGCCATATTTTTCTTTGACATCACACTAACCTAAGTTTTTAAGAATCCAGTTACTACCATTATCGTCGAGCACCAGCGCGCGATCGCACTCGAACTCGTCCTGTTCATCGCCGTGACCAGGCATGCTCTGGATCACGACCTCGCCGGCCTTGCGCAGTTCGGCGATCTTGTCCTTCAATTCCGGGGCATTGCCCCATGGCGCGCGGATCGAATGCTTGCGCTCCGCGGTCGGCAGCAGCCGCGCCAGTTCGCGCAAATCGAGCGAGAAGCCGGTGGCGGGACGAGCCCGGCCGAACGCCTCGCCGACGTGATCGTAACGCCCGCCGCGCGCGACGGCGTTCGGCAAGCCAGGCACGTACAGCGCAAACATCGCGCCGCTTTCATACAGGTAGCCGCGCAAATCGGCCAGGTCGATCGCGACATCGGCGCGGCCGATGGCCGAAGCAGCCAGCGCGGCCAGTTCCGCCAACGCCTTGGCGATGCCCGGCACGTCCGGCAGCACGTCGCGCGCGCGTTTCAGCACGTCGACGTCGCCGTACAGGTTCGGCAGCGCCAAGAGCGCGGCGCGCGTGACCGGCAGGTAATTGGCGGTCTGTACATCCAGGCCCGGCACATCCTTGGCGCGCAGCAGCAGGTACAAGGCCGCTTCATCCTTCAACGCCGCGGCGTCGTCGGCGATGATGGCGCGCAGCACGCCGACGTGCGACAGGTCCAACCGCACATCGGTGAAGCCGGCCATCGCCAGCGAAGCGAGGGCCAGTTCCTGGATCTCGGCGTCCGCTTCCAGGCCGGCGTGGCCATAGATTTCGGCTCCGATCTGCAGCGGTTCGCGCGTCGCGTGCAAGCCCGACGGACGGGTATGCAGCACGCTGCCGGCGTAGCACAGGCGCGTGACGGACGTGCGGTTCAGCAGGTGGGCATCGATGCGGGCGACCTGTGTCGTCATGTCGGCGCGCAGGCCGAGCATGCGGCCGGAAATCTGGTCGACCAGCTTGAAGGTGCGCAGGTCGGTATCCTGGCCGGCGCCGGTCATCAGGGACTCGACGTATTCGAGCAGCGGGGGCATGACGAGTTCGTAGCCATACAGGCGGAAGTTATCCAGCATCAGACGGCGCAATTCTTCTATCTTGCGCGCTTCGGACGGCAGGACGTCAGCAATATGTTCGGGCAAAAGCCAATTCGGCATGGGGGAAACCGGATACGGAAATATATTGAAAAATCAACAATGCGGCGCAGCAGCGCGCGCGGCGATCGGAGAGCCGAACCGCATATTTTACGCGAAAATACGCCAACACGCTGAACAAAAAAGCACGCTGGGGTCAGGCGTGACTTGTTGACTTATTCATTTTTCGAATAACGCAACAAGTCACGCCTGACCCCAGCGACGGGTTTTACTTTTTGGCCGGAGCCGGTGCGGCGGCGCTTGTGGCGCCTGCGCCTTTGAAGAACTTGAAGAAATCAGAGTTCGAATCGACGACCATGATGTCGCTACGATTGCGGAAGGAGCTGCGGTAAGCTTCCAGGCTGCGGTAGAACTTGTAGAACTCCGGGTTGCGGCCGAACGCTTCGGCGTACACCGAACTGGCCTTGGCGTCGCCTTCTCCGCGGATGATCTCGGCCGCGCGGTAAGCTTCGGCCATGATCACGGTGCGCTGCTTGTCGGCGTCGGCGCGGATTTTTTCGGAGTCGGCCGAACCGGTCGAACGCAATTCGTTGGCCACGCGCACGCGCTCGGCCTTCATGCGGTCGTACACCGAATTGTTGATCTGCTCGACGTAATCGACGCGCTTCAGGCGCACGTCGATGATCTCGACGCCGATCTGCTTCGATTCGGTGATCACCTTCGAACGCAGCGACTCCATCACCTTGCCGCGCTGGCCGGAGATCACTTCGCGCACGGTGCGCTTGGTAATCTCATCGTTCAGCGCGGCCTTGACGATCTGCGACATGCGGTCGCGCGCCCGGCCCTCGTCGCCGCCGAAGCTGACGAAATACAGCTTCGGCTCGACGATGCGCCACTTGACGAAGGCGTCGACCAGGATGTTCATCTTCTCGGCCGTAATAAAACGGTCCGCTTCCGGCGAATCGATGGTCATGATGCGCTTGTCCAGGTACAGCACGTTCTGGAACGGCGGCGGCAGCTTGAAGTGCAGACCAGGCTCGCTGATGACTTCACGCACTTCGCCGAGCGCGAAGACGATCGCATACTTGCGCTGGTCGACCACGAACACGGTCGACGACAGCAGCATCAGCGCGACGAAGCCGGCGATCAGGATGGTAACGATGCGGTTCATTAGCGGCCCTCCCGGTCACGCGAGGTTTCACGCGAACGACCATCGCGCTGGCGGCTGACTTCCACCGACGGCAAGCCTTCGGACGGCAGCATCACGGCGGCCGGCGCGGGTGTGGCGGCGGCCTTGGCGGCGGCATCGCTGGCGCTGGCCTGGGCGACCAGCTTGTCGAGCGGCAGATACAGCATGTTGCTGCCGCTTTTCGAATCGACCATCACCTTGCTGGTGCTGGAGAAGATCTGCTGCATGGTGTCGAGGTACATGCGGTCGCGCGTGACGGCCGGCGCCTTCTGGTACTCGGTCAGCACCTGCTTGAAGCGCGATGCGTTACCCTCGGCGTTTTCCGTCACCATCGAGCGGTATGCCTCGGCTTCCTGCGTCAGGCGGGAGGCGGCGCCTCGCGCTTTCGGAATCACGTCGTTGGCGTAGGCCTGCCCCTCGTTTTTCTGGCGTTCGCGGTCCTGGCCAGCCTTGACGGCATCGTCGAACGCGGCCTGCACCTGCTCCGGCGGCTGCACGCCCTGCATCGTGACGTTGGTGATCTGGGCGCCGGAAGCGTAACGGTCGAGAATCTGCTGCATCAGTTGCTGGGTTTCATAGGCGACCTTCTCTCGGCCTTCGTACAGCACGAAGTCCATCTTGCTCTTGCCGACGATTTCGCGGATCGATGTCTCGGCCACTTGCCGCACGGTTTCCTCGGCGTCGCGGTTGTTGACGATCCAGGCCACCGGGTTTTTCAGCTTGTACTGCACGGCGAACTGGATGTCGATGATGTTTTCGTCATCGGTGAGCATCAGCGATTCGCGCGCCTGCTTGTTCTTGATGTTGGAACGGTAGCCCACTTCGACCGTGCGCACCTGCCCGACGTTGACGGTTTCGTCGCTCTGGAACGGGTACGGCCAGCGCCAGTTGAAACCGGCCGGCGTGACGTGGCTGACCTTGCCGAACGTGAACACCACGCCGGTCTGCCCTTCCTGCACGATGAACGCGCCGCTGGCGAGCCAGACGACCAGCGCGATCGCCGCGACGGCGCCGACGGTGATGCCCGCGCCCTTCAGGTCGGAGCCGCCATTACCATTGCCGCCGCCATTGCCGTTACCGTTATTGCGGTTTTTCTGGCCGAACAGGCCGTTCAGGCGCTGATTAAAATCGCGCCACAACTGGTCGAGATCCGGTGGGCCTTCGCCGGGTTTCTTGCCTTCTTGGGCCTGCTTGTTGCCATCCTTCTTGTCCGAACCCCAGCGAGGGTCGTTCAGGGATGGTTTCAAGCCTATTCTTTTCTTGAGAGAGGAGAAAGGCATGCTAATGTGATCCGACTTGGGTGAAAGTGGAAAGTCCGTCCGGCTGGTCGTCTGCATCATCCAGATCGCCGCCGGCTTCGTCGTATTGTCCGTCATCGGCGGCCACGTCCCGGTACAGATGGGACATGCCCGGCGCTTGCCGGGCCGCTTCGGTGATCGCGTCGCGCAGCAAGTCCAGGCCGCGGCCGGTGCGCGCGCTCAGGAAGACGCGCGACAGCTGCGCGTTTTCATCGCGCTCAACCGCCGGCTCCAGGCCAGCCGCGTCGATCTTGTTCCAGACCAGGATCTGCGGGATGTGGTCGGCGCCGATTTCCTTGAGCACCAGGTTGACCTGCTCGATCTGTTCCATGCGCACCGGGCTGGCCGCGTCGACCACGTGCAGCAAGAGGTCGGCGTGGATGGTTTCTTCCAGCGTGGCGCGGAAGGCCGCCACCAGCTGGTGCGGCAATTCGCGCACGAAACCGACCGTGTCCGAAATCACCACGTTGCCCACCTCTTCACCCATGTAGACGCGGCGCGAGGTCGTGTCGAGCGTGGCGAACAACTGGTCGGCGACATACACGCCGGCCTTGGTCAGCGCATTGAACAGCGTCGACTTGCCGGCATTGGTATAGCCGACCAGGGACACGGAAAACGTATGGCTGCGACCGCGCGCGCGGCGCTGGGTTTCATGCTGCTTGCGCAGCTTGGCCAGGCGCGCGCGCAAGGCCTTGACGCGCTCGCCGATCAGGCGGCGGTCGGTCTCGAGCTGGGTTTCGCCGGGGCCGCGCAGGCCGATACCGCCCTTTTGCCGTTCCAGGTGAGTCCAGCCGCGGATCAGCCGCGTGGCCAGGTGCTGCAGCTGCGCCAGTTCGACCTGCAATTTACCCTCGTGGCTCTGGGCACGCTGGGCAAAGATGTCGAGGATCAGGCTGGTGCGGTCGAGCACGCGGATGTTCAGGCGCTTTTCCAGGTTGCGCTGCTGGGCGGGCGACAGCGCATGATTGAAGATGACGATTTCGATGCCGTGGTCGAGCACCGCCAGGCCGATCTCGTCGGCCTTGCCGCTGCCGACAAAATATGCCGCGTCCGGGCTGGAGCGCTTGGCCGTGATGGTCGTGACCGGGTCCGCTCCCGCCGAACGCGCGAGCAGCATCAGTTCCTCGACGCTGGCAGCAAAGTCGCCCTGACCGAAGTCAATCCCGACTAAAGCTGCGCGCATACGGTGGTCAGGTAAGTTGTCAGGCGTGGGGTCATTGCCGTAAAGCCCAATGCCTTACTCCGCGTCGGATTCAATGTTGAGATTGACGGCGCGTGCCGGCACCACTGTCGAAATGGCGTGCTTATAAACCATTTGCGTTACCGTGTTGCGCAACAGGACCACGTATTGATCGAACGATTCGATGTGCCCTTGCAGCTTGATGCCGTTGACGAGGTAGATCGAGACAGGAACATGCTCTTTGCGCAAGGCATTGAGGAATGGGTCTTGTAACAGTTGCCCTTTGTTGCTCATAACAGCTCCGTTTTATGTTGTAGTGTTAGAAATGGAGGCGACTCGCTGATTTTCAAGTGCCAAGCATCATCCTCTGCCTGGAGAATGATGCTGCAAAGCTACTGTAACCTGTTTTGACAATTCGTGCAGGGCACACCAGCAAATAATTGCTTATTTCTTATTTTTGTCAAATGGATTCTTACCAGTGCGCAATTCGATGCGCAGCGGCGTGCCGATCAAGTTAAACGTATCGCGGAAATGTTTTTCCAGATAGCGCTTATATGGATCGCCGACGGCATCGAGCGCATTACCGTGAATCACGATCACCGGCGGGTTCATGCCACCCTGGTGCGCATAGCGCAGTTTAGGACGGATCGAACCCTTGCGGCGCGGTTCCTGCTTCTCGACCGCTTCGATCAGCGCGCGCGTCAGCTTCGGCGTCGACAGGTTCGCCATCGCGGCGGCGTAGGCGCCGTCGACCGATTTCATCAAGGGGCCGATGCCGGACGCCTTCAAGGCCGAAATAAAATGCATCTTCGCGAACGACAGGAAATCGAGCTTGCGGTCGAGATCGATCTTGATCTCGTCGCGCTGGTGCGATTGCAGGCCATCCCATTTATTCACGGCGACGACCAGCGCGCGGCCCGTTTCCAGCACGAAGCCGGCGATGTGCGCATCCTGTTCCGAAATGTCCTGCTGCGCATCGAGCAGCAAAATGACGACGTTCGCTTCCGAGATCGATTGCAGCGTCTTGACGACCGAGAATTTTTCGATCGCTTCGAACACCTTGCCGCGGCGGCGGATACCGGCCGTGTCGATCAGCGTGTACTGCTTACCTTCGCGCTCGAACGGGATCTCGATCGAGTCGCGCGTCGTGCCCGGCATGTCGAACGCGATCACGCGTTCTTCTCCCAGCAGCGTGTTGATCAGGGTCGACTTGCCGACGTTCGGACGGCCGACCAGCGCGATCTTGATGCCGCGCGCCGACGGTTCCAGCTCTTCCGGCTCTTCCGGACGCTGCGAGAAGGCCAGGTTCAGCGCCTCTTCGACCAGGTCGGTGACGCCGTCGCCGTGCGCCGACGAGACCGCGTACGGATCGCCCAGGCCCAGCTCGTAGAAATCGGACACCACCGAGGTGTAGCGCATGCCTTCCGATTTATTGACTACCAGCATGACCTGGCGGCCGGACTTGCGCAGGAAATCGGTGATGGTCTTGTCATGCGGCGTCAAGCCCTGGCGGCCGTCGACCAGGAAGATGACGACGTCGGCCTCGGCCACGGCCTGCTTGGTCTGCAGCGCCATCTGGAACATGATGCCTTCCTTGGCGACCGGCTCGAAACCGCCGGTGTCGATGACCAGGAAGGGGCGTTCGCCGACACGGCCCTCGCCATAGTGACGATCGCGCGTCAACCCAGGCAAGTCCGCCACCAGCGCATCGCGCGAGCGGGTCAGACGATTGAATAAGGTCGATTTCCCAACATTGGGTCGACCTACTAGTGCGATTACCGGCTTCATTGTATTACTCGACCGCGACTGCGGTCACTGTCCCTGATTGGGTTTGAAAAATCAAATTCGAGCCGGCGATGACGGGCACCGATTGGACCGGTGTGCCGTCGGTGCTGACCCGACCTATTAGTGCACCATCTTCCCGCGACAGGAAGTGGATGTAACCCTGGTAGTCGGCCACCGCGACGGCACGGCCGTACGACAGCGGCGTCGACAGGCGGCGGAACGCCAGGGTCTCGTTCTTCCAGGCGCTCTGGCCGCCGTCGCGGCCGTACGCGGCCACGGCGCCCTTTTCGTCGGCAACGAAGACGAAGCGCTGGTCGACCGCCACGCCGACGTCGGACGAAGTCGGCTTGGTCCAGCGCGCGGTGCCCGCGGCGGCGTCGAAACAGCCGACGCGGCCCTGGTAACTGACGGCGCAGACATCCTTGTCGAACACCACCGGCGTGCCGGCGATGTCGGCCACGCGTTCCAGCTCGGTCGCGCCCTTTGGCTCGCCGACCGACACTTCGAAGCGCGGCACGCCGGCCGCCAGGGTCAGCGCCAGCAGCTTGCCGCCGGGCTGGCCGACATACACGTTGGTGCCGCTGATGACCATGCCCGGCGCGTTGCGCAGCGTCAGCGCCGGCGTCGTGCGCAGCACCGACCAGCGTTTCGCACCGGTCTTCGCCTCGAACGCCGTGATGCGGTTGTCGACGCTGCGCACGATGACGACGTCTTCCCCCACCACCGGCGCCGACAGCACCTCGCTCGACGCTTGCGCCTTCCACAGCGCCTTGCCATCGGCATCGAAGGCCAGGATCGCGCCCTTGGCGCCGCCCACGGCCACCACATTACCATAGGCGCCGACGCCGGCCGTCAAGTCCGAGCCAGCCTTGATGCGCCACTGTTCCCGGCCGGTGGCCGCGTCCAGGCGCGCGATGGCGCCGTCGGCGTCGGCCACGAACAGGCTGTTGCCGGACAGCGCGGGAGAGAAGGCATACACGCCGGCCTTGCCGAGCGAATACTTCCACGCCGTCTTGACGGCGATGCCCGATTTCAATTCCGCCAGCGGCGCCGGCTTGTCCTTCTTGTCGTCCGAAGCGAACGGATTCAACGAACTGCAACCTGCGGCCATGGCCAGCAAGCTCACACCCACTACTTTTCCGGTGATGCGCATAAGTGTCCTTACAAATGCCACGCAGTCGCGGGCAAAATCAATTACAAAAGCTGAGGTGCGCGCTTGTCATTCCCGCGAAAGCGGGAATCCCATTGAGCGTCCCGAACGGAGGTGCAAAATGGGATTCCCGCCTGCGCGGGAATGACAGATCCGCAGTCTGCGGTCTTAACCTGGCTGCATTACCGTCTCTCCCCGGTTTCCGCCGTGAGTTCTTAGGCCGCAGCCTTGGTCTCGGCAGCCACCGTGCCGCCGATCGCTTCGAGCTTGAGCTGGATCAGCTGGCGGCCCGGGTTTTTCTTGTCGGTCGCGTTCAGCGCTGCCTGGTACGCGGTGCGCGCCTCGGCCAGCTTGTTTTGCGCGACCAGCACGTCGCCCTTGCGGTCGGCCACGGCGCCGGCGAACTGCGCCGGCGTCTCGGCGGCCAGCACCTTCAACGCTTCCTCATACGCCTTTTCGTCGAGCAGCACGCCGGCCAGGCGCACGCGCGCGATCGCCTTGTATTCATCGTTGCCGTGGTCGAGCACCCATTGCAGCTGGGTCTTGGCACCTTTCAGATCGTTCGCTTCGAAGGCCGTCTTGGCCGCGGCCAGCGCGGTCATCGGCGCATATGCCGTGCTGGCGAAACGGTTTTCCATGTCGCCGGCCACGCGCGCGACCTTGGCGCCATCCTTGGCGATGACGGCATTCTGCAATTCGTCATACAGGGCCGAAGCCGAAGCGGCCTGGTTGCGCTGGTAGTAATTCCAGCCGGTCCAGCCGGAATACGCCGCCATGCCGGCGATCAGCACCCAGGACGTCAGGTTGCCGTATTTCGCCCACCATGCCTTGAGGGAATCAAGTTGTTCTTGTTCTTCGAGATCGTATGCCATGAAAAGTCGTCAGTGTGGATGGTTAATCGGTGCGGCGCGGCGCGCAAGGCTATCAGTGCTTGCAATTCTCGTCGTGCACGTGGAAGTGGTGGTGTTCCTCGCCGTCGCCGGTGATCTGGTCGACGATGTAATCGACGACGTTATCGAACGGCACAGTCACCTGCTGGTTGTCACCCTCTTCGGCGCGCATCGCCTTGACGCTGGCGACGTGCTGCGTCACCTCGTCCTCGCCGATGATGATGGCGAACGAGGCGCCGCTGGCATCGGCCTTTTTCATCTGCGTTTTAAAACTGCCGGGACCGGACAGGGCCGCGCAATGCATGACGACATCGAGGCCGGCGTCGCGGATGCGCTCGCCCAGCACGAAGGCTTGCAGTTGCGCGTTTTCTCCCTGGTGCACCAGGTAGACGTCGCACTGGTTCGGCTGGGCCGGCTCGCCTGCGCTCTTCATCAGTTCGACCAGGCGCTCGATGCCCATCGCGAAACCGACCGCCGGCGTCGGCTTGCCGCCGAACATTTCGATCAAGGGATCGTAACGGCCGCCGGCGCAGACGGTGCCCTGCGCGCCCAGTTCGTCAGTGATCCATTCGAACACGGTGCGGTTGTAGTAATCGATGCCGCGCACCAGGCGGGTGTTGATCGTGAACGGGATGTTGTTGTGATTCAAAATCTTTTGCACGCCGGTGAAGTGCGCCATCGACGCCTCTCCCAGGTAGTCGAGCAGCTTCGGCGCTTCATTCACCAGTTGCTGCATCGTCGGATTCTTGGTGTCGAGGATGCGCAGCGGATTGGTGTGCAGGCGGCGCTGGGCTTCGGCGTCGAGCTGGTCGATGTGCGCTTCAAAGTAGGCGATCAGGTCGACGCGGTGGCGCGCGCGCTCTTCGGCGTCGCCGATCGAATTCAATTCGAGGCGGATGTTTTCCAGGCCCAGGTCATCCCACAGGCGGCGGCACAGCATGATCATTTCGGCGTCGATGTCCGGGCCCGTGAAACCGACGGCTTCGGCGCCGAACTGGTGGAACTGGCGATAGCGGCCGCGCTGCGGTTTTTCGTGGCGGAACATCTGCCCCTTGTACCACATGCGTTTCGGGCCTTCGTAGACCAGATTATGTTCGAGCACCGCGCGCACGACACCGGCCGTGCCTTCAGGGCGCAATGTCAGCAAATCGCCGTTCATCGAATCGGTGAACGAATACATTTCCTTTTCGACGATATCGGTCACGGCGCCGATCGCGCGCGCGAACAGGCCGGTGTTTTCGACGATCGGCGTGCGGATCTGCTGGAAGCCATAGCTTTGCACGACCGACTGCGCGGTATTTTCAAACAGTTCCCACAGGTGCGCATCGGCCGGCAGGATATCGTTCATGCCTTTGATCGCGAGGATTTTTTCAGGTTTCTTGTTTTCGGACATGTCAGTTTTCTTCTCAGTGCTGCTTATTAGTTTTACTTAATATTTTTATCTGTATATCAGCCGCGCTTATGCCGCCGCGTCCTGCTTGCCATAATGCGATTTCACGTAATCGAGCACGATGGCCTGGAATTCTTCGACGATACGGTCGCCGCGCAAGGTCGCCGCCTTCTGTCCGTCGACGAACACCGGCGCGGCGGGAGACTCTCCGGTACCCGGCAGGCTGATGCCGATATTGGCGTGTTTCGACTCGCCGGGACCGTTGACAATACACCCCATGACGGCCACATTCATCGCTTCCACGCCCGGATACGTCTTTTTCCATTCCGGCATCTGCTCGCGCAAATAGGTCTGGATATCGTCGGCCAGCTCCTGGAACACGGTCGACGTCGTGCGCCCGCAACCCGGGCAGGCGATCACCATCGGCGTGAACTTGCGCAAGCCCATCGTTTGCAGGATTTCCTGCCCGACCACGACCTCCTTGCAGCGGTCTCCGCCCGGTTCCGGCGTCAGAGAGATGCGGATCGTGTCGCCAATCCCTTCCTGCAACAGCACGGACAGCGCGGCCGTCGAGGCGACGATGCCCTTGCTGCCCATGCCCGCTTCCGTCAGCCCCAGGTGCAAGGCGTAATCGCAGCGCTTGCCCAGTTCGCGGTAGACGGCGATCAGATCCTGCACGCCGGAAACCTTGCAAGACAAAATGATCTTGTCGCGTCCCATGCCGAGTTCCTCGGCGCGTACGGCGTTTTCGATGGCCGACGTCACCAGCGCTTCGTACATCACCGCCTGCGCGGTCCACGGCTGCGCGCGCGCGGCGTTTTCATCCATGATGCGCGCCAACAAGGCCTGGTCCAGGCTGCCCCAGTTGACGCCGATGCGCACCGGCTTGTCATACTTGATCGCGATCTCGATCATCTGCGCGAACTGGCTGTCCCGCTTCGCGCCTTTACCCACGTTACCGGGGTTGATGCGGTATTTCGACAGCGCCTGCGCGCAGTCGGGATAATCGGCCAGCAGCGTGTGGCCGTTATAGTGAAAATCGCCGACCAGCGGCACGTCGACACCCATCTTGTCGAGCTGGTCACGGATATACGGCACGGCGGCCGCCGCTTCCGGGCGGTCCACCGTCAGGCGCACCAGTTCGGAGCCGGCGCGCGCCAGTTCCTTGATCTGGATCGCGGTGCCGACCGCGTCGGCGGTATCGGTATTGGTCATCGACTGCACCACGACAGGCGCGTCGCCGCCGACCCAGATCTGGCGCTGGCCGTGGGCGACCAGCACACGCTGGCTGGCGCGGCGGCCCAGCGGGCCGGACGGAATGGCTGTATTGGTAGAAGACATGGCTCGATGGATTACTTGATATTGACGCGGGCGATGGTGCCGCCCGGCACCGGCGTCAGTTCCAGCGGCGCGCCGCGCAGCGTGGCCTTGACAACGGTCGGTTTGCCGACGATCAGCAGCGCCGGATCGTCGATTTCAAAAGTCTCGGTGCTGCCCGCCTTGACCAGGCGCGAAATCAGCGATGGCTTGCCGGTGCGGCGTATTTCCACCCAGGAATCTTCCAGCACCTTGACCACCAGCGTGCCGCCACCCTGGGCGGCAGGTGCGGCAGCCACCGGGGCCGGCACCGGCGCGGCGACCGGCGCTGGCGCCGGAGGGGCAACGACCGGAGGCGCGACCACCGGCGCCGTGGCCGGCGCGGCGCCCGGCGGGACGGCCGGCGCGGTACTGGCCGGCGCGGCGGCGCCATCGGCCGGCGACACCGACACCAGCGGCACGTTCGGCGATTGCAGCGGCGGCGTCTCCGTGCCCGGCTTGACCGTCGTCGTCGTCACCACCGGCACCGGCGGCGCGCTGGCGGCGGCCGGCGGCGCACTGTTCTTGCCGCCATGGCCCAGCAGGTTGCCCGGCAGCAATCCGGTCTGGTAGGCGCCGACCGCCGCGACGATCAGCGCCACCACCGCGGCGCCGATGACCCAGCCGGCCGGTTTCGACGAACGCTGCGTCATCGACGGGAAGCGCGATTCGGAAAACGTGGTCGCGATGCGTTCGCGCCGCACCGGCGCGGCCGTGCTTTCCGTGCTCGGCGCGGTGTTCACTTCGATCATCGCCACCAGCGGCGCCGCATCGAGCTTGACCACTTTCGCGTAGGCGCGCACGAAGCCGCGCGTGACGGCCATGTTCGGCAACGACGCGTAATCGCCCGCTTCGAGCGCCGTCACCTGGCGCGGCGCCAGCTTCAACTGGTCGGCGATCTGTTCCACCGTCAAGCCCATCGCCTCGCGCTGGGCTGCAAGTTGTGCTCCGGGCGTCGCCAGCTTGGCCTGATCCTTAGGCTGTTCTGCCCATTCTGAATTCATTGGTATCCCTGTTTCACTCATCAAACGCCCCACGTTGATAGGCAGCATACTCGGGCGAGCCGGAATGGTGGCGCCGCAATTGCGTCGCCCAGCCCGATTCCGCACCCGTGTCTCCCAGCCGATGCTGCACTTTGATCGCAAGCCACAGCACATCGGCCGTCAGGCTGTCCACTTTGGCTATCTTGCTCAGCCGGGTAATGAAAAAACCGGCGCGCACATCATCGCGCCGCTCGTAATAGATGCGTGCCAGATTGGCATTGGTCGCCGGCACATCCGGCGCTATCTTCAGGGCCGGCAGCAGGTATTTTTCCGCCGTATCGTAATCTTTCCGCTGCAGCGCGCAAGCGCCGGCGTTATTGTAAGCACTCGACGGCGACTGGTAGGCGCGATTCGCCAGCGCCGCGTCGAAATATTTGAATGCGTCGGCCGTGCGGCCATTACGACACAGGAAGGAGCCATAGTTGTTGCTCAATTCCGGATTGTGCGGCGCCAGTTGCAGCGCGCGCAGAAAATTGTCGCTGGCCAGTTCATTTTCACCCATCGCCATGTAGATCAAGGCGCGCACGCCATAGGCGTCGGCGTAATCGGGATCGGCGGCCAGCGCCTTCTTGATTTCGTCCAGCGCCACCGGCAACTGTCCCTGCCCGTAATACCCGATCGCCAGCTGCAAGCGGATCTCGGCGCGCTTCTGGCCCGAGGTCTGGTCCGACGCCGTGGTCAATTCCGCCCTGCCGCTGCTGCCCGGCGCCGGTCCCGCCGCGCAGCCGCACAGCAGCCCGGCCAGCCCGAGGCCAGCCAGGCGCAGCAAGCAGCGCAGGGCGATTACGGTCATCAGGAACGGATCTCCACGATCTTGCCGAAGTTGGCGCCGAATTTCTGCTGGTATTCGGCCATCTTTTCCATGCGCTCCGCCACGCGGGTGCGGTCCTGCACCTCTCCGGCCAGCTGGCCGCAGGCGGCGTCGATATCGTCGCCGCGCGTCTTGCGGATCGTCGTCACGATGCCGGCATCCATCAGCACTTGCGCGAATTCCTTGATGCGCGGGTTTTTCGAACGCAGCAGGCCCGATTCCGGGAAGGGATTGAACGGAATCAGGTTGAACTTGCAGTTGACGCCATATTCGCGGTGCTTGACCAGCGCCACCAGCTCGCGCGCGTGTTCGTCGGTGTCGTTGACGCCGTCGAGCATGCAGTATTCGAAGGTGACGAAGTCGCGCGGCGCGAATTCAAGGTAACGCTTGCACGCGGCCATCAGTTCGGCCAGCGGGTATTTTTTATTCAACGGCACCAGGCCGTCGCGCAGCGCATCGTTCGACGCGTGCAGAGACACGGCCAAGGCGACCGGCACTTCCTGCGACAATTTATCCATCATCGGCACGACGCCGGACGTGGACAGGGTGACGCGGCGGCGCGACAGGCCGTAAGCGTTATCGTCGAGCATGAGTTTCAAGGCGGTGGCGGTCGGCTCGAAGTTCAGCAGCGGCTCGCCCATGCCCATCATGACGACATTGGTAATCTGGCGCTCGCCCTTCGGGCCGGGTTCGATGCCCTTGGTGCGGCGCAATTCGAATTCGGCCATCCACAACTGGCCGATGATCTCGCCGACGGTCAGGTTGCGGCTGAAACCTTGCTTGCCGGTCGAGCAGAAGCGGCAATTGACGGCGCAGCCGGCCTGCGTCGAGATGCACAGCGTGCCGCGGTTTTCTTCCGGAATAAACACGGTTTCGACGGCGTTGCCGTTGCCGACATCGACCAGCCACTTGCGCGTGCCGTCGGTCGACGTATGGTCGCTGATGATGGCCGGCGCGGCGATGTGGGCGCGGGTTTTCAGCTTGTCGCGCAGCGACTTGGCCAGATCGGTCATCGCATCGAAATCGGACGCGCCAAATTGATGGATCCAGCGCTGCAACTGCTTGGCGCGGAACGGCTTCTCACCCAACTCCGCACAATAGGCGATCAGTTGCGCAGGATCATAGTCCAGCAGGTTGGTGAGGGTCGTATCCATAATCGTGCTCAATTCAGTTCTAAAAAGGCCGCGCCCCGGCCGATCGGCCAGGGCAACGGGGTCATGCGCAATACAGTGTGCTGCCGTTAAAGAAAATTAACGGGAGTACACGTTCAGTGCTGGGAAGTAGTAAGCGATTTCCACAGCAGCGGTTTCAGCGGCGTCGGAACCGTGCACGGCGTTGGCGTCGATCGAATCGGCGAAATCAGCGCGGATGGTGCCGGCTTCGGCTTTCTTCGGATCGGTCGCGCCCATCAGGTCGCGGTTTTTCAGGATGGCGCCTTCGCCTTCGAGCACTTGGATCATGACTGGACCGGAGATCATGAAATCGACCAGGTCCTTGAAGAATGGACGGGCAGCGTGCACGGCGTAGAAGCCTTCGGCTTCAGCGCGCGACAGTTGCGTCATGCGCGCAGCGACGACCTTCAGGCCAGCGCCTTCGAAACGGCTGTAGATTTGGCCGATAACATTTTTTGCAACTGCGTCTGGTTTGATGATCGACAGGGTGCGTTCGATTGCCATTTAAAAAACTCCAATAAAAAGAAAGGTTTAAAACAAAAATTGATGACTCAATCAACCTTCGATTTTACCATAGAACACCATGCCGACTCGATATTCGCGTCTTCATGCGCCGCGTCAACAGGCGCGCGCCCGCTTTTAAGCCCATTCTAAGCCTGTTTTTGCCCGCACTCCGCCGCTCGTGCTATCCTTTTGGCAAGCGGTAACCCTGAACAACTTCTGGAGGCAACACCATGAGCAACATGCAGAACACTTACGACCTGTCGGGCAACCGGCAACTGGTCCGTCACAACGTCTTGCGCAACACCTACTGGCTGCTGGCGCTGTCGATGATTCCGACCGTGCTCGGCGCGATCGCCGGCGTCGTCTTCCAGGTGCCGGTGCCGCGCGGCTTCATCGGCCTGCTGCTGTTCATGGGCATCGCCTACGGTTTTATCTACGGCATTGAAAAGAACAAGAACAGCGGCATCGGCGTCGGCCTGCTGCTGGGCTTCACCTTCTTCATGGGCCTGATGCTGACGCCGCTGCTGACGCGCACGCTGGGCTTCTCGAACGGCGCTTCGCTGATCATGATGGCCTTCGGCGGCACCGCCACCGTGTTCGCGGTCCTGGCCAGCATCGCCACCGTTTCCAAGCGCGATTTCTCCGCGATGGGCAAATGGCTGTTCGCCGGCGTGATCGTGCTGCTGCTGGCCGGCGTCGCCAACGTGTTCTTCCAGATGACGGCGCTGCACATCGTGATCTCGGTGATGGCGATCGCGATCTTCTCCGCCTACATCCTGTATGACGTGCAACAGATCGTCAACGGCGGCGAAACCAACTACATCAGCGCCACGCTGTCGTTGTACCTGGACGTGTACAACATCTTCACCAGCCTGCTGTCGCTGCTGGGCCTGGGCGGCAGCCGCGATTAAGCGCTGACGTTCAACATGAAAGCCGGCCTCGCGCCGGCTTTTTTTATGCCAAAATCAGAGGCAAAGGCCGGGGGCAGACCCATGGGTCTGCCCCCGGCCTTTGCCTCTGATTTTGCTTGTACTCAGCGCACACCGCGCACGCTGAAACGGCTTTCCGCCACCACTCTATCCTCGGCATCGACCAGCGCCAGCTCGTGCGCGCCGGCGGCCGGGCGCCACGCGTAGGCGGCGCCGGCCGGCCCGAGCGCTTCGCCGTCGAGCCGCCAATTCAGGCCCTGCCCTGCCTGCGCCTGGAAAAACACGCGCTGGCGCGCATCCGGGATATCCGGGTCGAGCGCAATCACGCTGGACTGGGCCGGATATAAAATCTTCGGAGCGCGCCGCGCCTGCGTCACCAGCGTCACCTGCGCGCTGTCGGTGCCGGCGATGAACCATTCAAGACGCGGCGATTCCAGCGCCGGCTGCCATTCGACCTGCCGTTGCAGAACGCCGGGCGGCGCGGCCGGCGCGCGGCTGGGCTGGTGCCGGTGCAGATAATCCATCACATCCCGCCACACCGGCGCCGCGCCGGTCACGCCGGATACGTCCCACATCGAGCCGCCATCGAAATTGCCGACCCAGACCGCGACGGTATAGCGCTCCGAATAACCGGCGCACCAGTTATCGCGCATATCCTTGCTGGTGCCGGTTTTCACGGCCGCCCAGAAGGTCGTCGCCAGTTCATTCTTCAAACCAAAACTCAGGCTGCGCGCGGCGCGGTCGGACAGGATATCTCCGACGATGAAGGCGGCGCGCGCGTCGAGCACTCGCCGTTTGACTTCGGGCGCGCGCGGCAGCAGGGTCACCGTTCCCTGCATGCCGCCGTTGGCCAGCGTGCGGTAGGCGTTGGCCAGTTCCAGCAGGCTGATGTCGGCCGAACCGAGCGCCAGCGAATAGCCATAATAATCGGCCGATTCGTCCAGGCTGTCGAAACCGAGGCCGTGCAGCCGTTCATAAAAACGGTCCAGACCCGTCATCAGCAACGTGCGCACGGCCGGCACGTTGAGCGAACTGGCGAGACTGGTGCGGGCGCTGACATAGCCCTTGAATGCGCGATCATAATTTTGCGGGATGTACAGGCCGGACGCGGTCGAGATGTCGACCTGCGAATCGTCGAGCAGGGACGCGGCGGTGATCAGTTTTCGCTCCAGCGCCAGTTCATACAAAAACGGTTTCAGCGTGGAGCCGGCCTGGCGCAGAGCGATGACACCATCGACCTCGCTGCCGCCGGCATTGCCGACATAGGCGAGGATTTCGCCGCTGGCGTTGTCGAGCACGAGCAGCGCGCCATCGTTGACGTTGCGTTCGCGCAGCGCCATCAACTGCTGGCGCAGCGCGGACCGGGCGTGGCGCTGCAAGCCCGCGTCGAGCGTGCTGCGCTGCTGCTGCGACGCATCCTTCAACAGTTTTTGCGCCACCTGCGGCGCCGCCTGCGTCGTCACGCCGGATGCGCGCGCAAAAGCGCTGGCGGCAACCAATTCGATCGCGCCGCAACTCGCGTTCGCCTTCATCTCGACAGCCAGCGCGCAGGCGCGCCGCAGCACCAGCTTCGGCGCAGCTCCGGGCGCGCGCAGCAGGCTGGCCAGCAATGCCGATTCGGCCTGGTTCAAGCCGGACGGCGCCTTGCCGAACAGGCCGCGCGCGGCCGCGCCGATACCCTGCATCTCGCCGCGAAACGACACCAGGTTCAAGTACGCTTCCAGGATTTGCGGCTTGCTCCACGCCCGGTCCAGTTCCTTCGCGGCCTGGATCTGGTCCCATTTCTGGCCCCAGCTGCGCCCGGCGGCGCGCGGCTGCAAGGCCGGATCGAGCTGCGCCGCCAGTTGCATCGTGATGGTCGACGCGCCGCGCGGGCGGCGCCGGAACAGGTTGTCCCAGGCCGCCTTGCCGATCGCTTCCAGGTCAACGCCATCGTGCTCTAAAAAACGCTGGTCTTCCGCCTGCATCACCGCCGCGCCCAGGCTTGGAGAAATGTCGGCCAGCGCCACCCACGGCAGGCGGCGCGCCGCCATGTCGATGCGCAGCGATTGCAATGGCTCGCCATGGCGGTCCAGCAGGACCGCGTCGGATACGCGGTACGTGGCCTTGACCTGGTCCAAGGTCGGTACGGCGGCGGCGGCGACGTTCACCAACAGCCACGCAGCCAGGGCAAGTGAGGCGAAGCGCACGCAAAAATCAGAGGCAAAACCTGGGGTCAGACCCATGGGTCTGACCCCGGCATTTGCATCTGGTTTTGGCATATCCATCACTTGACGCTCACCGGCGGATTCGGCGCCTCCCCGAACATCTCGGGACTGTACATCGCTTCGACCCGCGTCGGCGGCAGCTGGAACTGGCCGGCGTTGTTCAAGCGGACCGTGTATTCGACGCTCCATTTGCCTTTCGGGACGTATTCGTAATACGAGCGGAATGCCTCGAACGTGCGTTCCTGGAAGGCCGGCCATACCCATCCCTTGCTCTTTTCGCCGCTGCTCATGATCTGCGAATCGTTGCCGAGTCCCGTGCCGAGCACCGATGCGCTGGCTGGAATAGGATCGTCGACCACGACCCAGGTCATGTCGGTTTGCGCCTCCAGGTCCAGCCGCACGCGGTAGACGTCGCCGCGCGACCAGGCGCCCGGCGTCTTCTGCTCCAGCGGAGTAATCGTCTTGATGATTTTATAGCCGCTCGACAGCGGCGCCTTCAGCGGAATCGCGGCCAGGCTTTGCACCGTCACCCACGGCTTGCCGCTGCCGCCATGTTTGAGCGACAGTTCGCCCGCGCCGCGCGGCCATGGCAACAATACGCTGCCGCTGGCGTTTTTCGCATCCAGCGCGGCGCTGCTGCTGCCGGCCACCGCTTCCGCCTCGAACTTGCGAGAAAAGCGGTCCAGCGCCAGCACGCCCCAGGCATTGGCGACCGTCGTGTTCCAGTGTCCCGCGTGCTGACGGCCCAGCGCGCCGCGCGCCAGGCGTCCGATGTCGGCCTGCCAGGCAGGATTGTCCAGCATCGCCAGCAGCAGGCGGTTGGCGTTCGAGTCGCCCGACACCATCAGCCACCACCAGTTGTCGTTACGCTCGGTCGAAAAGCCCATCGTCGTGCCTTGCAGGTTCAGGCGCGACTGCAAGACTTGCTGCGCCTGCGCCAGCTGCTTGTCCCTTTGCGGCAGTTTCGAACTGCGCTGCAGCACCAGGTACCAGTCGATGACGGCCGATGTCGGCCACAAGTTCGGCTCGATGGTGAACGATTCCAGTTCCGCCGCGCCGACGCGCCCGGCGCGCGACAGCGCTTCCAGCGCGGCCAGCTTGCGTACCGCCAGGTCGGCCGTAGCCAGCGCCGAGCCGCGCACGATGCGTCCCTGCACGAAACCGAGCAGCGCTTCTTCCATTTTCCCCTTCAATTCTTCCGGGATCGGATAGCCGGCTTCCTGCACCGCCGACAGCACATAGGCGGTCAGGCTGTCGCTGCCCCGCTCCATCGATGGAAAATACTTCAACAAGCCGTCGCCGTCGAGGTGAGCCGGCAAGGCGGCGGCCTGCGCCTGCCACATGGCCGGATTGCGCAGCGCGATCGCGCGCGACGTATTCTGCTCGAAACAGGTGTACGGATAGGCAGTCATGTAATCGCGCACGCCGGGCAGTTCGCTGCCGAGGCGCGCGCTGAACAGCGTCCGCACCCCGCCGCGCCCTGGCAGCGCATCGTCTGGTATTTTCACCGTCATCGCCTGCGGCTTGTCGAGTTGCAGCAAGGTGGCCTGGATCGTGCGCAGCGGGACAGCTTCCTTCACTTTCTGCTTGATGCGCAGGCGGTCGGACGCGCCGGCGACGTCGGCGCCAGCCACCCGAGCGCTGACATCCCACGCCAGTTCGGTGACGCCGGCCGGCACCTGGTAATCCCAGCCGACTTCCCGTGCCTGCCCGGCCGCGATGGCCAGCGACTGGCGCTGTAACTCCTTGCCCGACACCTGTGCGCCCAGTTCCACCGTCAATTCATTGTCGGTGGTGTTCCGCAGCGTAAAACCGGCGCGGAATTTGTCTCCCTCGCGCACCAGCGCCGGCAGGCCGGACAACAGCATCAAGTCTTGCGAACTGCTGATCTCGGCGCGGCCGGTGCCGAACAAGTCCGCGTTGGCGCTGGCGATGGCGACGATGCGGAACGCCGTCAGCGAATCGTTGAGCGGCACGCGCACCGTCGCTTCTCCGTTCGCATCGAGCGCGACGCGCGCCTTCCAGAACAGCAGCGTGTCGAACAATTCCCGTCCTCCGCCCTTGCCGCCACCACCACCGTGCGGCACGGCCTTGCGTCCGAAGTGGCGCTTACCGACCACCTGCATTTGCGCCGTCGCCGTTTCCACCTGCAAGCCGCGCTGCTGCATCATCGCTTCCAGCAAATCCCAACTATGGTTCGGCATCAGTTCCAGCAAGCCGACATCGACCGCCGCCAGCGCAACCTCGGCGCCGGCCGGCGCAGGAGAACCGTCGGCGCGCGTGACCTTGACCGTCACGGCAGCCTGTTCGCGCACCTTGTAGACCTGCCGCTCGGTTTTCACTTGTACCTTCAGTTCGTGCGCGGCCCAGCCTACGCGCAATGGAGTAAGACCCATCTTGTAGGCCGGCTTGCCGAGATCGACCAGCGCGGTCGGCTGCACGCCGGCCACGCGCCCGCGTACCACCAGCGCGGAGACGAACACGTTCGGCGCGTAATGATTTTTGATCGGGATAGAAAACACCGGGGCGCTGCCGCTCAATTGCCGCACATAGGTATCGATGATGCCTTCGCGTTCGACCGTCACCAGCGCGGTCGCCGTGCGGAACGGCATGCGCAACTGGAAGGTGGCCGTCTCTCCCGGCTCGTAGCGTTTTTTCTCCGGCAGCAGGTCGATGCGGTCGTCGTCGCTGGCCTTGAACCACCATTCGTCGCCATCGGCGACCCAGGTTTCGCGGTTGGTGACGGCCGCGCGCCGCTGCGTGTCCTCGGTCCTGGCGCGCAGGATCAGGTTGCCGGACGCCGGCGCCTTCACCGTGCAGGCAAGCAGGCCCTTGCTGTCGGTTTTACCCTCGCAGGCCGGCCCAGCAGCCTTCACTTCGTTGCTGTTTTCATAGGCATAAAAGCCGCCCACCAGGCGCCGCCGGTGCGAATAGGCGACGCGCTGGAAAAAGTCGACTTTTACCGGCGCATTGGCGACCGGCTTGCCCTGCACATCCAGCACCACGACCTGGAAGGCCAGCGCGGTTTTACTCAGCGCCCAGTTGTCCGGCTTGATGCCGACCAGGTAATCCGACGGCCACAAGGGAATGCGGGTCGATGAGGACAGCGTTTCGCCGTTCGCATCCTGGTACGACATCTCGGCCAGCAACTCGCGCGGCGTATCCAGTTTCGGCAACTGGTCGACAATGACGCGCGCGCCGCCGCTGCGGTCCAGCGCCAGGCTGCGGGTTTTTACCGGCCCGCCCGCGCCGGCGCCGCCCTCCCCGCTATCGAACTCGCCCTCATCCTCGTCGAATACCGGCGCGGCGCTGACGACACCCTCCTTCACATCGCCCGCGCTGAACGTAAAATCAGCGTAATCGTCGAACTGCACACCCTTGTCTTCGACCACGGTGCGCAGCTTGACCGGCGCGCCGGCCGCGCCGCCGCCAGACAGGTAATTCAGTTGCAGATCGATGCCGAGCTGCGCCTGCTGCACCACCGGCGCGGCCGGCCCTTGCAGCACGGCTTTCATCGTCGGCACGCGGAATTGCTCGACTCGAAAACTGCCCAGCGTCTGCCCGCCAGCCATCACCTCATATATCCCCTGCTTCGCATCGGCCGGGATGGTCCAGGTGTTTTCGGCGATGCCGCCGCTGCCCCAGGCCAGCGCCAGTTCGTATTTCTGTTCGCTGCCCTGGTGGACGATGAACAGTTTATTGTCGGCCGCCTGCCGCGCGGCCGTCGGCGCATAGGCAATGCCGGTAGCCGTATGGCGGCGCAGGAAGTGCTTCATGTGCACCGTCTCCCCGGCGCGCAGCAAGGTGCGGTCGAATACCGTGGTGGCGATGGTGTTGTCGGCCTTGCGTTGCTCGGTCGGCACGTTGAAGCGCCAGGTCTCGATGCCTTGATCCCAGTTCGACAACGTAAATGTCATGTCGCCGCCGCTGCGCGCGCTGACGAAAAAATCCTCGCTGTACGGGCAGGTGGCGCCGTCGAGCTGCTGGCGGATATGCGCGACGCCGCTGGCGTCGGTGCTGCCCTGCCACAGCAGCTTGCCTTTGCAGTCACGCACCGCCACCTGCGCGTTCGGCACCGGTTTCGCCTTGTCCAGCGACGTGACCCAGACCAGCGACGATTCGGCGCCATGTTTAAAATGCGCCACCATGTTCGTCACCAGCGCGGCAGCGCTGACATAGGCGTTACCCGGTTTGCCCTGCAAGGCCAGGCCCAGCTTCGGACTGGCCAGTTCGACGACATAAAAACCCGGCTTGCGCAGCGGGATGCCGATCACTTCGAACGCTTGCCGGCCGCCCGGCTTGGGCAGCTCGAACCGTTCGGCTTTCGGCGCCTTCGGCCCCGCGAACAGCGATTCCTTCAGCGACCACAATTCGCCCGGCACCCAGCCATTGTTCTTGCCCGTCATGCGCCGCAGCCAGTTCATGACTTGCTGGTCTTGCTCGTCTTCGACGCGCAGCAGCTTGCCGTCGACGGCGCCGCCGGCCTTCGCCAGGCGCGCGGCGATGCCCGCTTCCACATTGCGCACGGTGACCGGCAATAAACGGTCGCCGCGCGCCTCGATGATGCCGAAGCGGGCCGGGAACTTGACCAGCGGTGGCTGTTCCCCGGTGCGCACCGTCAGCGGGAAGCGGGCCTGGTTCAGCAGGCTGCGCCCGGCGTCATCCTTCAGACTGGCCGGCAGCGACAGCGACAACTTCGCATTCTCGGGGAACGGGCCGGCGATGGTGACATTGTTGACGTAGGGCGCCTGCGCGGCCTCCTTGTCCAGCGCCGCCTTCCAGCTGGCGCCGCCCGGCCCGGTCATGAGAATTGCGCGCGCATCGGCCGAGCGCACCGGCGCGCTGAATTCCACACGCATGGGCAGGAAAGGAATGCAGTTGCCCTTCACCGAAAGACGCTCGCAACTGAACCTGGCGCTGAAGTCGGGACGGGTATGAAAGCTGAGCGACTGGTCTTGCGCATTGGTCAAGCCGCTGTCGGAGGCGATGTCCGCGCCCCAGACTAGCGTCACGTCGGCGTCGGCCGGCAGGCTGCGCGCGCATTGCAGCAGCGCCAGCGGCAATTGCTCGACGCGCTTGTTGCGCACCGCGACACCGGCCTGCCAGACGATGCCGCGCGCGGCGTAATAGACGGTCAAATGGCGGTTGACAAAATCCTTGCGCGCGGCCAGCACCTGCTCACGCTCCGGGCCGGACAACAAGCGAACGGGGATTTTTTCATTGATGCCGTCAGCGCGGCACCAGGCATGGGCGACGATGCTGTCCTCGCGCGCGACGGCGTCGAGGTTCAGTACAAAGACTTGCCGCTCATCGATCGCGTGGCTGCCGTCGTACGGTTGCGCCTTGACGATGGACGGGCCGCCGGTATTAAAACGGTATTCGCGCGGGCCGGCCAGCGGCTGGCCGGCAAGATCCTTGAGTTCCGTTTTCAGCGTGAAGCGGCAGGCCACGCCGGCCGGCAAGTCGCGCTCGAAATCGTAGACCCAGTTGCTGCCGTCGACCCAGCGCCCCTTGCCCGCTTCCGGGCAATCGGCATCGAAAGGATCTTGCAGGCGCAGGTCGCCGAACGGCACCATCTGCGCGGTAAAACGCGCCTTGACTTGCCGCACTCCCTTGACGATGCCGTCCGGAGAAAACGACAGCACCGCCGTTTGCGCCAGCGCCGCCAGCGGCAGGCAGCACAGGGACAACAGGCTCATTACTCGGTAAAAGGCGCGCATTCCGGCTCCTGGCGATACGTAATGGGGAAGAAAACAGTGTTGCAAATGCAGCAATAACTGTCAACAACATTACTTGCCAGTAGAGGGGACCAATACTCTTATGTCAGCGCCAAACCTGTCATTCCCGCGCAGGCGGGAATCCCATTTTGCGTCCCGAACGGTATAAAGAAATGGGATTCCCGCTTTCGCGGGAATGACAACTCTATAGCCTGTGGATTTAATTTAACGGCATTTACACCTGGAACCGGTGTATTACGCCAGATCGAACACCGCCATCGATTCGATGTGCGAGGTGTGCGGGAACATGTTGACCACACCGGCCTTGCTCAGCGTGTAACCGGCCAGGTTGACCAGCGTGCCGGCGTCGCGCGCCAGCGTCGACGGGCTGCACGAGACGTAGACGATCCGCTTGGGCAGCAGTTCCGGGTGCGTCTGCTTCAAATCGGCCAGCGCCTGCGTCAGCGCCATCGCGCCGTCGCGCGGCGGGTCGATCAGCATGCGGTCGAATTTGCCGAATTCAATCAAATCTTCCTTCGTCACGTCGAACAGGTTGCGCGTCATGAACGAAGTCTTTTCGGACAGGCCGTTGGCCTGCGCGTTGGACAGCGCGCGCTCGGTCAGCGCGGTGCTGCCTTCGATACCAACCACTTCGCGCGCCTGCGTCGCCAGCGGCAACGTGAAATTACCCAGGCCGCAGAACAGGTCGGCCACACGGTCTTCCGGCTGCACTTCCAGCTGACGCAGCGCCTTCGATACCAGCACGCGGTTGATGTGGTGATTCACCTGTGTGAAATCGACCGGCTTGAACGGCATTTTCACCTTGAATTCCGGCAGCAGGTAATACAGTTCCTTGTCCAGCGGGTAGAACGGATGCGCAGTGTCCGGACCTTTCGGCTGCAGCCACCATTGAATCTTGTACTGGTCGGCGAACGCCTTCAGTTTTGCTTCGTCGTCGCCCTGCAGCGCTTCCATATTGCGCAGCACGAGTACCGTCAAGTCTTCGCCGATGGCCAGCTCGATCTGCGGCACCTTGTCGTAGATCGTCAGCGAGCGGATCAGCACGCGCAGCGGCAGCATCATGTCCGACACGTGCGGCGGCAGGATCTGGCAGCTCTGGATGTCGGCGACAAAAATCGATTTCTTTTCATGGAAGCCGACCAGCACGACGTCGCCCTTCTTCGCCACGTAGCGCAGCGACAGGCGCGCGCGGTAGCGGTAGCCCCAGGTCGGGCCATACAGCGGGCGCATCATGTTGATCGCCTTGACTTTACTTAAATGCCACAGGTTGTCTTCCAGCACGCGCTGCTTGATCGCGACTTGCGCCGACGGTTCCAGGTGCTGCATCGAGCAGCCGCCGCAATAGTCGAAGTGCACGCACTTCGGTTTTACGCGCATCGACGATTCCCGGTGCAGCGCCGTCATGCGCGCCGCTTCCCAATTCTTCTTTTTCTTGAACGTCTCGAAGCCGACCCGTTCGCCCGGCAACGCGCCCTCGACAAACACGACTTTACCGGGGCTGCCGTCTTCGTTCTCGATGTGACCGACGCCGCGGGCATCCATGTCGAGCGATTTGATATCGATGATATTTTCTTGCATAACGTTCAAGGTTAATTGGGGAGAAAATGCGGGCCGCCGGGCGCGTGGCCGGGACCGTTCAGGAGGGCGGTATGATAGCAGATGCGGTTAATGGGCGGGCAGCGGCGTGTGGCTGCGGCGCCAGTTTAAAACCAGAGGCAAAATCTGGGGTCAGACCCATGGGTCTGACCCCGGCAGTTGCCTCTGATTTTGGCGCTACAACAGCGAATCGCGCACCACGCCGCGCGCGGCCATCGCGCGTTTCAGCTTGACCAGCGCTTCCTGCTGGATCTGGCGCACGCGCTCGCGCGTGACGCCCATTTCCTCGGCCAGCGTTTCGAGCGTGGCCGGATCGTCGTTGTCCAGGCCGAAACGGCGCATGATGACGATGCGCTGCTTGTCCGGCAGCTTGGTCAGCCAGTCGCGCACCAGCACCGTCATTTCATGGTGTTCGGCGCGCGCGTCGGGCGCGTCGTCGCTGTCTCCCGGCAGCATGTCCATCAGCGACGATTGCGGGTCGTTGTCGAGCGGCGCGTCGAGCGAGGTCGCGTGCTCGGACAGCGCCAGGATATCCTGCACCTCTTCCACCGGCCGCCCGACCAGCTCGGCGATGTCTTCGGCGGTGGCGTCTTTACCGTTGTGGTGCTGCGCTTCCAGGTGGTATTTGCCGCGCAGGATCTGGTTCAGCTCACGCACCATGTGCACCGGCAGGCGCACCGTGCGCGCCTGGTTCATGATGGCGCGCTCGATGCTCTGGCGTATCCACCAGGTCGCGTAGGTCGAAAAACGGAAACCGCGCTCGGGTTCGAACTTGTCGATCGCGCGCATCAGGCCGATGTTGCCTTCCTCGATCATGTCGAGCAAGACCACGCCGCGGTTGATGTAGTGTTTGGCGATCGACACGACCAGGCGCAGGTTGTGTTCGATCATGGTTTGCCGGGCGCTGAAATCGCCCTGCTTGGCCAGCGTCGCGTAATGCACTTCCTGCGGCGCCGTCAGCAGCGCGCGGGTGCCGATCTGGTTCAGGTAATGCTGCGTGGTGTCGGTCGACAGTTCGGCCGCCAGCACTTTTTTCAGTTCATCGACGCTTTCCAGCACCGCGCCAACTTCGACCGCAGGCTCGCCGTCCGACGCCTCGCTGGTATCGATGGCGACATCATCGATCTGCTCGTCCGGAAAATCTTCCGGTGCCGAGTCGTCTTCCAAGCGGTCGTGCGGCGAATGTGTCATGGGCGGTATCTAGCGGTTAGGCAGGAATTTCGACGGATCCACCGGTTTGCCCTGCTGCCTGATTTCAAAGTGCAGCTTGACGGCATCGGTATCGGAATCCCCCATTTCTGCAATCATTTGTCCCTTGCTCACACTCTGTCCCTCCTTCACCAGGATGGCGCGGTTGTGCGCGTAGGCCGACAACAAGCTATTACTGTGCTTCACAATAACGAGATTACCATATCCGCGGATGCCGCTACCGGCATACATGACTTTTCCTGCGCCGGCCGCCATCACCTGCTGCCCGGCCTTGCCCGCGATATCGATGCCCTTGTTCTTGCCTTCATCGAAATTGGCGACGATGCGTCCTTCGGACGGCCAGATCCACGTCAATTCCTTGTCTTCCGCGCTCAATTGTGCGGCGACCGGCGCCGGCGCAGGAGCCGGCGGCGCGACCGACGCCAGCACGGCCGGCCTGTCGTTTTTCGGCGCTTCCGGCTTGCCGTTCTCGGGCACGCCATCGGCTTTCTGCAATTCTGCCAGCGCGCTGTCGGAATAGGCGCGCTTTTCGCCGCGCGGCGCGGTTTTTTTCACCACCGGCGGCGGCGGCGGCAAAATACGGGTGTCGGGCGGCGGCGTCACCGACGAGGTTTGCACGCCGTTCGATTCCGGCGCCTGCACGCGCAACACCTGGTCGACTTTGATATCGTCCGGATTGGCGAGATTGTTCCACAGCGCCAGGTCGCGGTAATTCTGGCCATGCTCCAGTGCAATACGAATCAGCGTGTCGCCCTTCTTGACCGTGTACAGGCCGCGCTCGTCGCGCTCCTTTTGCGCTTCCTCGCTCGGCGAGACCGGCTTGACGGCCGGCGCAGGCGCCGGCGTGCGCTCGACCACCGGCGCCTGGTGCGGGACGGAACTGCAGGCACTGAGCAGGCCCAGGGAAATACTTAACAACAGCAAGCAACTTTTCTTAGTCATACTCTTCTTAATGTTCTGTTTTTTGGGCTACGCGCGCTGCGGCGGACACGTTCAGACGGTCCCGGGCCGCAGCGGCACGAAATGGCAATCTTCCAGCGTCTGGCTGACCCACTCGGCCTTGCCGACGCGGGTCACCAATTCCAGGTGCTGGGCGCGGGTGCCGACCGGCGCCACCAGGCGGCCGCCGACGGCCAGCTGTTCGAGCAGCGCCCGCGGCACTTCCAGGCCGGCGGCGGCCAGGATGATGCCATCGAAAGGGGCAGCCTGCGGCAAGCCTAGCATACCATCTCCATAGTGCAAACGCAGGTTCGGCACCCGCATCGGCCGCAGATTGGTCTTGGCCAGCTCGTGCAACGCCTTGATCCGCTCGACCGAATACACCTGCTGCGCCACGCAGGACAGCACCGCCGCCTGGTAACCGCAGCCGGTGCCGATTTCGAGCACGCACCGCAATGGCGCGCCGTTGCGCAGCACTTCGATCATCCGCGCCACGATATACGGCTGCGAAATCGTCTGGTGGTGGCCGATCGGCAGAGAAGCATCGATATACGCCTGCGACGCCAGCGCTTCATCCATGAACAGGTGGCGCGGCACGGCCTGCAGCGCGTCCAGCACCACGCTATCGTGCACGCCCTGCTTGGCGATGCGCGCCACCATCGCGCGCCGCACCGCGTCCGACACCAGCGGATGCTGGCGCGGCACCGGCGCGGCCGTCGGCTGCGCGCGCTCGAGCGCGTAACTGTGCGAGCGCGATGGCGCCGCGCCCGGCGCCGGCCTGCCGCCCGGCAGATTCTGCGCTGCGCTGCGCGCCGCGTTCTGCGTCGCCGTCTGCGGCGTCGCCACGGCCGTCAAGCCCGGCTTTTTTTGCGACTTATCGACCACCGACGACAACGGCAGCGGAAACGTGCGGCTCTTGTCGCTCATGCCAGGCCCTTTGCCAGCGCGTCGAGCTGGGTGCGGTGAGTCAGGTCGATCTGCAACGGCGTCATCGACACCCAGCCTTGCGACACCGCGTAAAAATCGGTGCCCTCTCCCGCATCCTTGCACGCGCCCGGCGGCCCGATCCAGAATATCTCTCGCCCGCGCGGGTCTTGCGCGCGGATCACCGGTTCGGCCTGGTGCCGGCGCCCAAGCCGCGTCGCCACCAGCTTGCCCATGTCGGCATAGGCGCGGTTCGGGATATTCACGTTCAGCAGATACGGGCTAGGTAGCGTGTCGAAATAACGCTGCACGATGTCGCGCGCGAGCTTCGCCGCATCCTCGATATGCTCCCAGCCATAGGAACCCTGCGAAAACGCGATGGCCGGGATGCCGAACAGGTAACCCTCGGTGGCCGCCGCCACCGTGCCGGAATACAGCGTGTCGTCGCCCATGTTCGGGCCGTTGTTGATGCCCGAGACGACCAGATCCGGCTTGTCGGCCAGCATGCCGGTCAGCGCCACGTGCACGCAATCGGTCGGCGTGCCGTTGACAAAATAAAAACCATTGGACGCCTGCTGCACCGACAGCGGCCGGTCCAGCGACAGCGAATTGGACGCCCCCGAACGGTTGCTGTCGGGTGCCACCACGACGATGTCGGCGATCGTCGCAAGCGCCTCGGCCAGTGCATTGATGCCGGGGGCGAGGTAGCCGTCATCGTTACTGATTAGGATTTTCATACCGGGGATTTTACCCGAAGCAACGGCGTGACTGCGCGCGGCGGCGGCCGCTTCGGCAGATAAATTTCGGCCGCCGCGCCGCCTCAGGGCAAGGCCTGCTGCCACACCGGCTGAGCGCCCCCGGCCACGATCGCATCGCGCGGCGCACCATCGTATGCCGCGCGGGCGGTTTGCGCCGCTGGTACCTCTTCCGAAACCTGCGCCAGTTGCACCGGGTACACCGCTTGCGCAGCTTGTACCAGTTGCACCAGCCGCGCCACCGGCCGCGGCGATGAGACTGGCGCCGCTTGCGGCCATTGCGCCATCGTCAGCGCCAGCGCGTCGCGCGCGCGCTGCGTATCGGCATGCGCGCTGCCCAGCAAGCGGATACGCATCGTCAGCACGTACTGCTGTAAATGGCGCGCCGGCGCCAGTTCTCCGCCCCTGCGCAGCAAGTCCGCGCACGCCGCCTGGCTCAATAAGGTCTGCGCATGCCGCGGCCCGAGCCGGCGCAGGTGGACCGCCAGCACCGCCTGCTGGCAAGCCAGCGCTTCCCGGTGCATCCCCTGCCGCGCCAGCAATTCCGCCTGCGCCGCGCGCACGTCCAGCGTGTCCGGGTGCTCGGCGCCCTGCAGGCGCGTGCGTGCCTCGGCCGCGCAATCGAGCAGGAAGGCGGCTTCGTCCAGCTGGTCGAGCCGCATGAACAGGCCGGCCAGTTTGCCCTTCAGCGCGAGCGTTTCCAGTTGATCCTCGCCCGCCACCCGCACATACAGCGCATGGCTTTCCACCCAGGCGAACTGGGCTTCGGACAGGCGCCCATCCCGCAGGCACAGTTCTCCCAGCCGGTCCAGCGCGCGCGCCAGCGCCACCGATTCGGCCGCGCCATCGGCCAGTGCTTCGCGCGCGCGCCGGATCTTCGCTTGCAGCGCGATTTCCGCGCGCGACTGCCACGGGCAATGGCCGCCGGCCAGCCAGTCAAGAAAAATGTCGAAGGTGCGCGCCAGCGAAAAACGGTCGTTCAGCGGTTCGGCCCAGTTGGCGGGGCGCTTGCCGGACAGGCCCGGCGCCTGCTGCAACTGCACCTCATCGAAATAACTTTCCAGCGATATCCGCGGCAAACCATAAGCAGCCGCCAGCGCCTGTTCGAACAGCGGCTGGTAACCGGGCAGGCCGGCGGCCGGGGCGCCGCGCCGGCACAGCGCGCGCTGCGCGGCATCGTTCATGTCCATGTTGGACGGCAGCGGATACACCAGCAAGGGACGCCGGCTGCCGCCGACCGTGCGGCGGTAGGTGATCACGCATTGCGCCAATTCCGCCAAGCCTTCGAGACTGCGCCGCTCTGGCGTCAGCAGCAAGACCAGTCGGCTCGGCAGCAAGGTCGTGCAAATGCCGGTATGGTCGCCATTGCCGCTGCCCGCGTCGACCAGCACATAATTAAAATGGCGCGCCAGCAGTTCGGCAAAACAGCGGAACAGCGACGGGCAAGCCACCAGCAAGTCATCCCACTGCAATTGCGCCAGGCGCGCATCGTAACCGGCGTCGACGCGGCCGGCCCGCATCAGGAACAAAGGTCGGTCCTGGTCGACCCGCACCAGGTAATTCTGCCAGCCGACCGCCGCCAGCACCTGGCGCGCCTGTGCCGCGTCGGCCGGCCCGGTGCCGCTGCGGCGCTGCAATTGCTCGCGGCATGCCTCGAAAAATTCCAGCACGCCGGGTCCGTCGCCGCGCGCGCCGGCATGGCGTTGCAGGCTCGGCGTTTGCAAATCCCAGTCGATCATCAGCGTCGGCACGCTGGCATCGCAACGCCCGGCCAGCAACCGCGCGCTGTGCACCAGCGCCATGCTGCGCCCGGCGCCGCCGTGGCGCGAATAAAAGGTCACGACCGTGCCGGACCCGGCCGCCGGCAGCGGCGGCAATACATGCGCAATGTCCATGCTTCACCTCGAACGTGGAAAACGGGATCGGATCTTGCTTTTAAGATATGACTTGCCAGCAGCCAATCACTCTAGCAAGCTCGCCGGCCTTGACCTTGCGCAGGCACAAACCGGTAGCGGACTCAGCCGGATGACATAAACTGGCTGCGCATTTCGCGGCAAACACGTAGAATGGAACGAGCGTACTATTTTATTTAAAACCACACAACGGAGACCTGATGAAAGCCATCGTATGCAAAGCCTGGGGCATGCCCGACACCTTGACCGTGGAAGACTTGCCGGACCCGGTGCCCGGCCCCGGCCAGGTGGTACTCGACGTCAAGGCAGCCGGCGTCAATTTTCCGGACGTGCTGATCATCCAGGGCAAGTACCAGTACAAGCCGGAATTGCCTTTTACGCCAGGCAACGAAGTGGCCGGCGTGGTGCGCGCCATCGGTGAAGGCGTGAGCGGCGTGGCCGTCGGCGACAAGGTGATCGCCTTCTCTTCCAGTGGCGCGTTCGCCGAACAATTGCTGGTGCCGGCGCAGGGGCTGATGCCGATGCCGCCCGGCATGGACTTCGACACGGCCGCCGCCATCACGCTGACCTACGGCACTTCGCACCACGCGGTGGTCGACCGCGCCGCGCTGAAAGCCGGAGAGACCATGCTGGTGCTGGGCGCGGCCGGTGGCGTCGGCCTGGCCGCGATCGAAATCGGCAAGGCGCTCGGCGCGCGCGTGATCGCCGCCGCCTCCACCGATGAAAAGCTGGAAGTGTGCAAGGCGCACGGCGCCGACGCCGTCATCAACTACAGCAAGGAAGACTTGCGCGAAGCGATCAAGGCCGCCACCGGCGGCAAAGGACCGGACGTGATTTACGACCCGGTCGGCGGCATCTACGCCGAACCCGCGTTCCGCTCGATCGGCTGGCGCGGACGTTACCTGGTGGTCGGTTTCGCCAACGGAGAGATTCCAAAACTGCCGCTGAACCTGACCTTGCTGAAAGGCGCCTCGCTGATGGGCGTGTTCTGGGGCGAGTTCGCCAAGCGCGAACCGAAGGCGAATCTGGCCGGCATGCAACAACTGCTCGGCTGGATGGCCGAGGGTAAAATCAAGCCGCACATCTCCGGCCGCTACGCGCTGGCCGACACGCCGCAAGCGCTGAACGACATGGCGGCGCGCAAGGTGACGGGCAAGGTCGTGATTTTGCCGCAAGCGTAACTCCACCGCTGACGCCGCTTTGGGGTCTGACCCCGAAGCGGCGCCAACAGTGGGAAATTGCGCCGGATGGGAACGCCAACGCGATCCCAAACCAGATCTGTAACTTCACCGCTGACGCCGCTTTAGGGTCTGACCCCGAAGCGGCGCCGGCAGTGGGGAATTGCGCCGGATGGGAATGCCAACGCGATATATGCCGGGCGTCAGTCGGCTTCGGGTGCGGCTTTTTCGCCTTCGAAAAAGGCGATCACTTCCGCCTTTTCGCGCGTGCGCTTGAACGGCGGCAGGCTTTGCCAGATGCGCCGTCCATACGGTTTGCTGATGACGCGCGGGTCGCACAGCATCAGCACGCCGCGGTCTCCCTCATCCCGGATCAGGCGGCCGGCGCCCTGCTTCAGGTTGATGATCGCTTCCGGCAAGGTATGGTGCATGAAGCCGTTCATGCCCTGCTTTTCCATGACTTCGATGCGCGCGGCCAGCACCGGATCGTCCGGCGGCGCGAACGGCAATTTGTCGATGATGACTAATGACAAGGCTTCGCCGCGCACGTCAACCCCTTCCCAGAAACTCTGGCTGCCGATCAGCACGCCATTGCCGGAGGCGCGGAACTGGTCGAGCAGTTCGGTACGACCTTTGTCTCCCTGGACGAACAGCGGGAACGGCAATCCGCGCCGGTCGAATTCGTCGCTCAGCCGCTCGGCCGCGCGTTTGACGGCGCGCAACGTCGTGCACAGCAAGAAGGCGCGCCCGCCGGACGCTTCGATGATCGGCAACGCCGCGTCGAGCACGGCATCCGTGTAACCCATCGAGTTCGGGTCCGGCAAGCCTTGCGGCACATACAAAATGCCCTGCTGTTCGTAATTGAAGGGACTCGGCCAGGTGCGCGCCGGCTCGCCCGTCAATCCCATCTGCTCGGAAAAATGCTTAAAGTCGTTTTTGACGGCCAGCGTCGCCGACGTGAAAATCCAGCTGCGCGGCACGCCCTCTCTTTGCCCATTAAAAATCGGCGCGATCGACAGCGGCGTTTTATGCAGTTGCAAGGAGCTCGTATAAGCTTCGACCCAGAACACCGCTTCCTGGCCCGGCGTGACTTTCGCCTTCGGATCGAATTTCCAGTCTTTTAATGCCTGCGCCAGTTCCAGGCCGCGCGTGCGGCACTGGTCCAGCGTTTCGGCGCGCACGCCTTGCGTTTCGAGCACGGCCAGCATGCCGTCCAGTTCATCCTTCAGCGTTTGCAGCGCCGGGAAGAATTCGCTGGACGGGGCGATCTGCGGCAACGACAGGCGCACGATGTCTTGCGGGAAGGTCAGGCGCAGGTCGCGGGCGGCCTTTTCCACCACCGAGACGACCTTGCCCCATTCGGCGCCATCGCGCGCGTGCGACAAGCCTTCGGCCAGCACGTCGCGGCACAATTCCAGCACCTGGGACGTGGAAAAGGTGTCGCCGAAGAACAGGGTCGCCGTGTCCGGCAACTGGTGCGCCTCATCGAAGATAATCGTGTTGGCCGACGGCAGCAGTTCAGCCACACCGCTATCCTTCAAGGCGACGTCTGCGAAGAACAGATGGTGGTTGACGACGACGACGTCGGCCTGCTGCGCTTCCTTGCGCGCCTTCATGACGAAGCAGTCCTGGTAATACTGGCATTCGGCGCCCATGCAGTTATCGCGGGTCGATGTCACCAGATTCCAGATCAGCGCATTTTCCGGCACGCGCGCCAGTTCGGCCTTGTCGCCGGAATTGGTCATCTTTAAAAAACGGGAAATTTCGCGCAGGTGGCCGATATCCTCGCGCGACGTCATCCTGCCGTTTTGCAGCGTGCGTTCCAGGTGGTAGTGGCAGACGTAATTGCCGCGCCCTTTTAACAATGCGACCGAGACCGGTGCCTGCAAAGCCGCGCGCACGGTCGGGATGTCGCGCAAAAATAACTGGTCCTGCAAGTTCTTGGTGCCGGTCGAGACGATGGTCTTGCCGCCCCACAACAGTGCCGGCACCAGGTAGGCGAAGGTTTTGCCGGTGCCGGTGCCGGCTTCGGCGATCAGGGTCTGCTGCTCGGAGATCGCGTGGGCGATCGCTTTCGCCATCTCGGTTTGCGAGCGGCGCGGCCGGAAACCGCCGACGGCCGGGCTGAGCGGGCCGCCGGGGCCGAACAGGCGGTCGATCTCGGCATCATGTTTGCCCTCGGGTAAGGGCTCGCCGCTGTCCGCGGCAGGAACGGCAGGCGTCAATTGTGGTTCGGTCAAAATAAACTTTGGTGAGGCGGACGGCGCGTCTGGCGCCGGTCAGGCCGGAACATCGGGCACCAGCTGCATCTTCAGCAGGGTGATATAGTCTTTCAGTTGCAATTTGCGTTTTTTGAGGCGGCGCAATTGCAGTTGATCGTGGTGACCGTCCAGGGTCAACAATTCGATCACCGCGTCCAGGTCGCGGTGCTCCACATCTAGTTCGACAATGCGGCGCTGGATATCTTCTACATCAGTCATTGGGTCTCGGTTTCTGTTACAAATTGTTACGTGCGTGCGCCCGTACAAGCATTTTGCCAACAGTTTCGCATGGTCAACAACCCTGAGCTTGCAACAAAACTGCTTACCAGTGCATAGTTTAACTCAGGTAGGCTCCGGAAAAAAGCAGGCAAGGTTACCATGCACATATGAGCGCTTATAAAATCGAAGCGGGAACGGCCCAGCACATCGGCAGTCGCCCGCAACAAAACGACCGCGCCGCCCTGTATACGGCGGCCAGGGCACCGGGCTATGTGATGGCGGTGCTGGCCGACGGCATCGACAGCGGCGGCGCCGGTCCCGAACAGGTATTGCATACGTGCAAGCAGCATTTCGACGATTACCGCGCCGGAGATCAAGCCAGCGTGCCGCGCCTGAAGGAGTTATTACGCAGCATAGCGCAGGAAACCCACGATATCCTCCAGATGAGTCCGATCGGCAGCACGGCCGAGCCGCACAGCACGCTGGTGGTATTGGTGCTGACACCGCAGGGGCAAGCCGTCTGGGCGCACGTCGGCGATTCGCGCCTGTACCGCTTTGCCGGCCCGCAATGCGCGGCGCGCAGCAGCGACGCCGCCTATCTCGATCACCTGGTACAGGTCGACAAGCTGCCGCTGGAAGCGGCGAAAAAACACCGCAATGCCAAGCTGCTCAACAATGTATTGGGCAACCGGCAAAAGCAGCCGTTCATCACGCTGGGCGAGCATGCGGGCTTGCGGGCCGGCGACGCCTTCCTGCTGTGTTCGGACGGCCTGTGGCAATATTTTACGGATACGGAACTGGCGACCGTCGTGGCACGCAACACGCCGCGCCAGGCATCTGAGCTGTTGATCAACAAGGCCATCGAACGCGCCAAGGGACAAGGTGACAATTGCTCGATGGCCATCATCAAGCTGGTGGCGCTGCCCAAGGAAGTGCCAACTTATAAGGTGCAGAAGATGGGGAAGGCGGTGTGATGGCAAAATCAAGGCAGCGGCCTTATTTTGGCGAAAATCAGAGGCAAAGGCCGGGGTCAGCCCCCTGGGACTCGGCGTCCCCGTCTGACCCCAGGTTTTGCCTCTGATTTTGGCGCACGATCCTGGTAACTCGTAAAAAAACCTTATTTTTTAGGCGTGGAAGCAGCCTTCTTCGCCGCAGCCGCCGCCTCATCCTCGGCGCGCTTTTTCTCCTTCGCTTCGCGCGCTTGCTTCTTGGCCACGACCTGCGCCTGGCGGTGCTCCGATTCGACGCGCTTGCGCTCGAACGCGGCGACGTTTTCGGCGCGCTTGCCGGCATCGGCGGCATCTTTCGCTTCCAGCCGCTTCAGCCTGGCGTCGTGTTCGGCCTGGCGCCGCTCGACGCTCGGCCCCGGCTTGCCCTGCGGTACCGTGGCCGGGCGTTCGGCATGCGGCGTCGCCGGCGTCTCGATACGGCGCGCCAGTTGTTCGTCATCCTTCTTGAGGCGCTCGGCCAATTCCTGGTCGCGTTTTTCCACCTTGTTCAGGCGCTTGAAATGGTGCGCTTCGACTTCGATCGCGCGCAGGTCCGCCAGCGCGGCGCGGCGCTTTTCCTTGGCCTGGTCCAGGCAGTGATTGACGAAGAATTTGCCGTAGCAGACTTGCTCGCTGGTGGCGAATTCGGACTGCACGCCGGCGCGCGCGCGCACCACCTCGGCCAGGCGCGCATCGGCCTGCTCGACCGAATGCGATTGCGGCACGGCCGGCGCACCCGCCGCCGGTTCCGCCTTCTGGGCCGCCGCGGCCAGCGGCAGCGACAGCGCGGCAGCGAGCGACAGCGATTTTAATAATGTAGACATCTGTTCCTGTTTCTCAAGCCAGCGCATCGGCCGCGCTGCGCTGTTCCTTGTCCATGTATTCGCGTGACTGCATCTCGACGATGCGCGACACGGTACGGTGAAATTCATTGGCCAGCATGCCGGTCGTATATAACTCTTCCGGCGGTACTTCGGCCGACATCAGCAGTTTGACCTTCTGGTCATAGAAGACGTCGATCAGCCACGTGAAGCGGCGCGCCTCGGACGACATGGCGACCGACATCATCGGTATGCCGGACAATATCACGGTATGGAAGCGGCTGGCTATTTCCAGGTAATCGTTCTGCGAGCGCGGACCGCCGCACAAGGTGGCGAAATCGAACCAGATGATGGAGCCGGTGCGGCGCAAGGCGCGGATTTCGCGGCTTTCGATCAGCACGCGCGGGTCTTCGTCGGCCGATTCGGCGATGCGAGCGTATGCCGCGCGCAGCGCTTCGTCGGTGGCCGCGCACAGCGGCGTGTAATACGACTCCACCTGTTCCAGCGCGCGGCTGCGGTAGTCGACGCCGGCGTCGACGTTCATCACGTCCATCTTTTGCTTGAGCAGCGCGATGGTGGGCAGGATGCGGTCGCGGTGCAGGCCGTCCGGGTACAGCAGGTCCGGGTCGTAGTTCGACGTCATGATGAAGGACACGCCATTATCGAACAGCGCCGACAGCAGGTTGTACATGATCATCGCGTCGGCCACGTCGGAAATATGAAATTCGTCGAAGCAGATCATGCGGTATTTGCGCGCGATGCGGCGCGCCACTTCTTCCAGCGGGTTGGCCACGCCCTTCAGTTCGTCGAGCTGGCGGTGTACGCCGCGCATGAATTCGTGGAAGTGCACGCGCGTCTTGCGCACCAGCGGCACCACCGAATAAAAGCTGTCCATCAGGAAGGATTTGCCGCGCCCGACGCCACCCCACATGTAGACGCCGCGCGGCACGTCGGGATGGATCAGGAAGCGTTTGAAACTGTTTGAGCGCCGGCCTTTGTATTCGACCCATTCGTCGTAGCAGCGCTGCAGGCGCTCTACCGCGCGGTGCTGGGCCTCGTCGGCCTTGAAATCGCGTTGCGTCAACGCGTGCTGGTAAAACTCTTGGACGTTCATTGGAGGAGCCGCTTGGGGGGAACTGCGAACTGCGAAGGGCCGGAGCGGCATGGCGCCGCCCCGGCCGGGTAAGGCCGTCTTAGAAGTTCAAGGTGCGCTTGTCGATGGCCAGCGCGGCTTCCTTGGTCGCTTCGGACAGCGACGGGTGCGCGTGGCAGATGCGCGCGATGTCTTCGGCCGAGGCCTTGAATTCCATCGCCACGACGGCTTCGGAGATCAGTTCGGACGCCATCGGTCCGATGATGTGCACGCCGAGGATTTCATCGGTGGTCGCATCGGCCAGGAACTTGACCATGCCGGAAGTGTCGCCCAGCGCGCGCGCGCGGCCGTTGGCCAGGAAGGGGAAAGTGCCCGCCTTGTAGGCCACGCCGTCCGCCTTCAACTGCTGCTCGGTGCGGCCGACCCACGCGATTTCCGGAGAAGTGTAGATGACCCAAGGGATCGTATTGAAATTGGTGTGACCGTGCTGGCCGGCGATACGCTCGGCCACCGCGACACCCTCTTCTTCCGCCTTGTGCGCCAGCATCGGGCCGCGCACCACGTCGCCCACCGCCCAGACGCCAGGCAGGTTGGTCTTGCAATCGCCGTCGACGGCGATGAAGCCGCGCTCGTCGAGCTGCAGGCCGACCGCGTCGGCTTTCAAACCGGTGGTGTTCGGCGTACGGCCGATCGACACGATCAGTTTGTCGAACACGGTGCTCTTGGCTTCGCCCTTGGCGTCGACGTAATCGACGGTGACGTTGTTGTCGCCCTTGGTGACCGTGTTGATCTTGCAGCCGAGGCTGATTTCCAGGCCCTGCTTGGTGAACAATTTATTCGCTTCCTTGGCGATCTGCTCGTCGACCGCGCCGAGGAAGGTCGGCAGACCTTCGAGCACGGTGACTTTCGAGCCCAGGCGGCGCCATACGGAACCCATTTCCAGGCCGATCACGCCGGCGCCGATCACGCCGAGGGTGGCCGGGACGGCGTCGATCGCCAGTGCGCCAGTGTTCGACAGGATCAGTTTTTCGTCGAAATCGGCGCCCGGCAGCGCGCGCGCGTTGGAACCGGTGGCGATGATGACCTGCTTGGCGTTGATCGTCTCTTCCTTGGCGCCGGTGATGGCGATCGGGTAGCCGTCGGCACCGGCGGCGCCGGCGAAGGCCGCGCGGCCGTGGAAGAAGGACACCTTGTTTTTCTTGAACAGGAACAGGATGCCGTCGTTGTTCTGCTTGACGACGGTATCCTTGCGCTTGACCATTTGCCCCAGGTTCAGCGTCAGGCCGGCGACGTCGATGCCGTGCTCGGCGAACGAGTGGCCGGCGTGCTCGTAGTGCTCGGACGATTGCAGCAACGCTTTCGACGGGATGCAACCGACGTTGGTGCAGGTGCCGCCGGGGGCCGGGCCGCCCTTGTCGTTGCTCCACTCGTCGATGCAAGCCACCGAAAAGCCCAGTTGCGCCGCGCGGATGGCGGCGATGTAGCCGCCGGGACCGGCGCCGATGACGACCACGTCAAATTGTTTAGTGCTCATTATGTTTTTTTCCCAATCAGTTGTCTTGGTCCGCGAGCGCCCGGCGTGCGCGCATCGGCGGGCATGGCCCGGGAGATGCGGCGTCGGTCCGGGCTCCGGCCTGGTGCAGCGGGTGCAGGCGTCGGATTCTTCGGAGACGTTCAGTGACACTTATTATTAAAATCAGAGGCAAAACCTGGGGTCAGACCTATGGGTCTGACCCCGGCTTCTGCATCGGATTTCAGGCTGGCGCTAGCTCGAAATTACAGATCCAGCAGCAGGCGCGCCGGATCTTCCAGCGCTTCCTTCATCGTCACCAGGCCCAGCACGGCTTCACGGCCGTCGATGATGCGGTGGTCGTACGACATCGCCAGGTAATTCATCGGGCGGATCACGATCTGGCCGTTTTCGACCACGGCACGGTCCTTGGTCGCGTGCACGCCCAGGATCGCCGATTGCGGAGGATTGATGATCGGGGTCGACAGCATCGAGCCGAAGGTGCCGCCGTTCGAGATCGAGAACGTGCCGCCGGTCAGGTCGTCCAGCGTCAGCTTGCCTTCTTTCGCTTTCTGGCCGAATTCACCGATTTTCTTTTCGATGTCGGCGATCGACATCTGGTCGGCGTTGCGCAGGATCGGCACCACCAGGCCGCGCGGCGAACCGACGGCGATACCGATGTCGAAGTAACCGTGGTAGACGATGTCGTTGTTGTCGACCGACGCGTTGATGATCGGGTATTTTTTCAGCGCGGCGACGGCGGCCTTGACGAAGAAGGACATGAAGCCCAGCTTGACGCCGTGCTCTTTCTCGAACTTGTCCTTGTACTTGTTGCGCAAGTCCATCACCGGCGCCATGTTCACTTCATTGAACGTGGTCAGAATCGCGTTGGTCGACTGCGACTGCACCAGGCGCTCGGCGATACGGGCGCGCAGACGGCTCATCGGCACGCGCTCTTCCGGACGCTCGCCCAGGTTGTTGACCACGGCAGGTGCGGCCACCTGCTGCAGTGCAGGCTTGGAAGCGACCAGCGCCAGCGGCGCCGGAGCGGCAGGTTTCGGTGCGGCGGCAGCGGCCAGGGCGTCGCCCTTGGTGACGCGGCCATCCTTGCCGGAACCGGCGACGGACGAAGCGGACAGGCCGGCTTCGGACAGGATCTTGGCGGCGGCCGGCATGGCGACGTCGCCTTTGTTGGCGGCGGCAGGTGCGGCAGGTGCGGCGGCCGGGACGGCGCTCACTTCCAGCGGGCTGACCTTGGCGGCGCCTTCGGTATCGATGATGGCGATCACTTCGCCGGCGACGACGGTGCTGCCGTCGCCTTTCAGGATTTGCACAATCACACCGGCCGACGGCGCCGGCAGTTCCAGAACGACCTTGTCGGTTTCGATATCGATCAGGTTTTCGTCGCGCGCGACAGCTTCGCCCAACTTCTTGTGCCAGGCCAGCAGGGTCGCTTCAGCGACGGATTCCGACAGTTGAGGAACCTTTACTTCGATTTGTGCCATTCATAACTCCGTATTTTGTATTGTCTTGCGGCGCCGCGCGCTCTTGCGCGCAGGCGCCCGCCCTGATTACTTGGTGAGGATGAAGCCCTTCAGCTTCGAGAAGGCCGTTTCCAGCAAGTCTTTCTGCTGGGCGTAGTGCTTGTCGTAGTAGCCGACGGCCGGCGATGCCGATGCCGGACGACCCGCGTACGCCAGGCGCTGGCCGGCTTCCATGCTCTCGAAGATGTTGTGCTGGATCTGGAACCAGGGTCCCTGATTTTGCGGCTCGTCCTGCGCCCACACCACTTCGGCCAGGTTCGGAAACTTCTTCAGTTCGGCGGCGAACGATTTATGCGGGAACGGATACAGCTGTTCGACGCGCACGATCGCGGTATCGAGCTGGCCGCGCGTCTTGCGGGCGTTGACCAGGTCGTAATACACCTTGCCGGAGCAGGCGATGACGCGCTTGACCTTCTTCGCGTCGATCTTGTCGTCCACTTCGCCGATCACGGTGTGGAACACGCCTTTCGACAGTTCGGTCAGCGCCGAACCGGCATCCTTGTTGCGCAGCAGCGACTTCGGCGTCAGGATCACCAAAGGCTTGCGGAACTGGCGCACCATCTGGCGGCGCAGCAGGTGGAAGATCTGCGCGGCCGTGGTCGGCTGCACCACTTGCATGTTGTTGTCCGCGCACAGTTGCAGGAAACGCTCGGGACGGGCCGACGAGTGCTCCGGACCTTGTCCTTCGTAACCGTGCGGCAGCATCATCACCAGGCCGGAAGCGCGGCCCCATTTCACTTCGCCGGAGCTGATGAACTGGTCGATGACCACTTGCGCGCCGTTGACGAAGTCGCCGAACTGGGCTTCCCAGATCGTCAGCGTGTTCGGTTCGGCGGTCGAGTAACCGTATTCGAAGGCCAGCACGGCTTCTTCGGACAGCACCGAGTCGATCACCGTGAACGGCGCCTGGCTGTCGGAGACGTTGGTCAGCGGCGTGTAAGTGCCGGCATCCCAGCGTTCGCGGTTCTGGTCGTGCAGCACGGCGTGGCGGTGCACGAAGGTGCCGCGGCCGGCATCCTGGCCGGTCAGGCGCACGGCGTAGCCGGACGACACCAGGGAGGCGTAGGCCAGGTGTTCGCCCATGCCCCAGTCCAGGTTCAATTCGCCACGGCCCATCGAAGCGCGGTCGCCCAGCACTTTTTCGACCAGCGAGTGGACCTTGAAACCTTCAGGCACGCTGGTGATGCGCGCGGCCAGGCGTTTCAGTTCCGTCATCGGCACGGCGGTGTCGGCCGAGTCGGTCCATTTGCGGTTCAGGAACGGCAGCCAGTCGACCGCGTACTTGTTCTTGAAGTTCGAGATGACCGGGTCGACCTTGTGTTTACCGGCATCCATCGCTTCGCGGTAGGCCGCGACCATCTGGTCGCCGCCGTCGGCGGCGATGACGCCCTGCGCCACCAGCTTGTCGGCGTACAGGCGGCGCGTGCCAGGGTGCTGGGCGATCTTCTTGTACATCAAAGGCTGGGTCAGCGCAGGGGTATCCTGTTCGTTGTGGCCCAGTTTGCGGTAGCAGATGATATCGAGCACGATATCCTTTTTGAATTCCATGCGGTAGTCGAGCGCGATTTGCGTCGCCAGCACGCAGGCTTCCGGATCGTCGGCATTGATGTGCAAGACTGGCGCTTCGATCATTTTGACCACGTCGGAGCAGTAGATCGTCGAGCGCGCATCGCGCGGGTCGGACGTCGTGAAGCCGATCTGGTTGTTGATGACGATGTGCACCGTGCCGCCCGTGCCGTAACCGCGCGTCTGCGCCAGGTTCAGCGTTTCCATGACGACGCCCTGGCCGGCGAATGCGGCATCGCCGTGCACCAGGATCGGCAGCACTTGCGCGCCTTCCTTGTCGCCGCGGCGATCCATGCGCGCCTTGACCGAACCTTCGACCACCGGGTTGACGATTTCCAGGTGCGACGGATTGAACGCCAGCGACAGGTGGACCGGGCCGCCTGCGGTCGAGATGTCCGACGAGAAGCCTTGGTGATATTTGACGTCGCCGGCCGGCAGGTCGTCGCCGTGCTTGCCTTCGAATTCTTCGAACAGGTCTTGCGGGGTTTTACCCAGGGTGTTGACCAGCACGTTCAGGCGGCCGCGGTGGGCCATGCCGATGACGATTTCCTGCACGCCCTTTTCACCGGCGCGCTGGATGGTTTCATCCATCGATGCGATGAAGGTTTCGCCGCCTTCGAGCGAGAAACGCTTCTGGCCGACGTACTTGGTGTGCAGGTAGCGTTCCAGGCCTTCGGCTGCCGTCAGGCGGTCGAGGATGTGCTTTTTCTTGTCGGCGGTGAAATTCGGGGTCGAGCGGATCGATTCCAGCTTCTCTTGCAGCCAGCGCTTTTCGGCCGGGTCGGAGATGTACATGAATTCGGCGCCGATCGAGCGCGTGTACGTGTCGCGCAGGAAGTTGATCAGGTCGCGCAGCGATGCCGTTTCAGGACCGAAATACGTATTGCTGATATTGAAAACGGTATCCATGTCCGCGTCGGTGAAACCGTAGAAGCTCGGTTCCAGTTCCGGGATAGGCGGACGTTCCTGGCGTTGCAGCGGGTCCAGGTTGGCCCAGTGCGTGCCGAGGTAACGGTAAGCGGCGATCAACTGGGTAGCGGCGACGCGCTTGCGGCCCATTTCGGCATCGGCGGAAGCGACCACGGTGCGGATCGGACCGGCTTTCGCGCGTTCGGCGAAGGAGGCGATGACGGAGGCATGGCCGACGTCGGGCTTGTTGGAACCATCGACGGCCGGCACGTGCTGCATGGCGTCGAAATAAGAGCGCCAGTTGTCTGGCACGGAACCTGGATTGTTCAGGTACGCCTCGTACAGTTCTTCAACGTACGGTGCGTTTCCTCCAAACAAATAGGAGTTGGACGTGTGTTGTTGCATCATATTGCTCACCTTTCTTCGCGCTTCGCGAGATTAGCGGGTTAATCTAACCTTCCGCGACACGGCCTGACCGGTTAGCGGATTGCACATCAAGTTGTGGGGAAGGACTCTTTACAAACTTTCGTACAAATACGGATCCAAAAATGGTCACGTAGGATAGCACGCGGTATTGTACCCGAACAACCAAATTGCAATAAAAATTGCGCCATTCGTGCTTGTCAAGCATGCCAGGTCTATATCGTCTATGGCCGCCTGTGGCCTCCCTCCCCTCCGCCACGACGCCCGACATCAAAAAAACCAGCGCCAGCAAGTCCGTGGACATGCCGTTCAGGCATTGTTGTAATTGCGCCCCAATTAAATAAAACTTATTGATTTATTTAATTGGCGAACGCACAATCCCTCCCGCTGCACCTAGAAATCCATAAAAATCATTCAGGAGACACAGCATGACCGGTATCACCCGCAAGGCCCTCCCATTGGCGCTCGCACTCGCATGCGGCATGGCCCACGCCGATTCCTATCCGAACGACGCCGAAGGATTCCACGGCTATCTGCGCGCCAGCACCGGCAGCAGTTCCACGCATGGCCCGCAAAGCTGCTACGCGCTGGGCGGCCCGACCTCGTCCTACCGCCTGGGCAACGAATGCGATTCCTACACCGAATTCGGCTACACCAAGGAATTGGCCAAGGCCGACAACGGCGTCAGCTTCGTCGGCACGGTCTGGGTCAACGCATACTCGCCGGGCTCCGATTTCCGCGACGCCAAGCTGCAACTGGCGAAGGGATATATTGAAGCGAAGGGCCTGCCCTTCCTGAACGGCGGCACCGCGTGGGCCGGCAAGCGTTATTACTATCGCCCCGACATCCACATGCTCGACATGCAGTACATCAACATGAACGGCACCGGCGGCGGCCTGGACAAGATGCCGCTCGGCGCCGGCAAGTTCAGTTACGCGGTGTTCAAGGATAACGATACCAACACGACCGGCGCCGGCGGCGCCATCGTCAACACGCCGTCCGCGCTGCGCCAGAATCTGCTGTACCAGGATTTACCCGTCAATGCCGGCGGCACCATCGATGCGGCGCTGACGATCGTCACGGCTGGAGGCCGCAACCGCGCGGCGCAAGGATTGGGCAACGCCGGCCACGACGGCTGGGCGCTCGGCCTGTTCCACCGGCAGGAAGTACTGGGCGGATCGAACATGGTCGGCTTCCAGTACGGCAGCGGCCCGGGCACCGGCATCGGCCAGTGCTGCTCGCGCATGGGACCATCCGGCAGCACCGCGCTCGGTTCGGACGTGACGCGCGTGCGCGTGCTCGACGACCTGGTGATCCAGCCGACCCGCCAGTTCAGCATGGAATTCGCCGCGCTGTACCAGAAGGACAAGGCCGACGATCCGGCGCTGCGCAACACCTGGACCACGCTGGGCGTGCGCCCGGTCTACGGCGTGCTGCCGAATCTAAAACTGCAGGCGGAACTGGGATTGACGGCGCTCAAACAGGACAGCACCGGCCAGACCGCGCGCCTGACCAAGCTGACGCTGGCGCCGGCGATCGCGCTGGGCGAAAGCTACTGGTCGCGCCCCGAGCTGCGCCTGTTCGTCAGCTACGGCAAGTGGAACGGCGCCGCCACGCCGATGGTCAACGCCAGCAACAATGGCGGCCCGGTATATGGCAATGCGACCAGCGGCACGTCGGCCGGCTTGCAGGTCGAGGCGTGGTGGTAAGAAGTTGAATCCGGGCGCCGGATGCAATATCGTCCCGTTGGCGCCAAATTTGTCATTCCCGCGCAGGCGGGAATCCAAGTTTGCTGCGCCGCCCGGGACGCAAATGGGATTCCCGCCTACGCGGGAATGACAAGGCCCGTCAAGCTTCCAGCTTGAGGAACAATTCCCGGTCCGGTGCGAAATTGGCGTACAGCGGCAGCAGTGCGCCACCCAGCGCGCGGGCGTCGGAACCGATGGTGCCGGCGTGTACTTGCGGCCGCTGCACGCCTTCCCAGTTGTAGCGGCCCAGCGCGCCGGCGATGGCTACCATCAATTGATCGAGCAGCGCGCGACTGCATGAACCGTCGATGATCACGCCTTCCGGATCGAGCATGCAGCTGGCGCTGGTGACGACCATCGCGATCGCCCCCGCCGCCTGCTCCACCCAGCGCGCGCTGTGCTCGGCCCACGGCGCCTGGCTGGCGCGCTCGTCGTAGGCGGCGGCCGGGTCCAGCCCCGCTTCTTCATACAGGCGCTCCAGGCCCAGCAGCGAAGCGGTCGACAGCAGTTGCGCCGGGGTTCCGCCTCCAGGGGCCGCCACGCCGACCGGCAGCGAGCCGATCGCGCCCGCATTGCCGTGCAGCCCCGCATACAGGTTGCTGTCGATGACCAGTCCTCCGCCAATAAAGGTGTCGACGAACAGGTACAAAAAACTTTTGATGCTGCGCCCCCTGCCGGCCACCAGTTCGGCCACGCAGGCGGCCGCCGTGTCTTTCGCGAACATCACCGGCAAGCCGGTGTCGGCTTCGATGCGGCGCGCGATGTCGAGCCGCTGCCACCTTCCTCCCTGATCCGGCGCCACGCCCATCAATTCCTGCCAGCTGCCCAGCGACAGCGGCGCCGCCACGCCGATGCCGATGATGCGGCTGCGCAGTTCCGGCGCCAGCGACGCCTGCATCGCGCGCACCTGTTCGGCGATCGCCTGGAACACCAGGTCCGGCTCGGGAAACGGATACGATTGCGAATAGCGCATGCGCACGGTGTTGGCGAAATCGAGCAGCAGCACGTCGAGGCTGCGCCGGCCGATCTTGACGCCGATCGAGAACGCGCCGTCGGCGCGCAAGGCGATCGGCACCGACGGCTGGCCGATCTTGCCGCGCAGCGGTTCGAGCTTCATCACCAGGCCGTCGTCGGACAGGCGCGCGATGATCAGCGCCACCGTCTGCGTGCTCAGCGTGGTCAGGCGCGCCAGGTCCGCCTTCGGCAGGCTGCCGTGCAGGCGGATCGCCTGCAGCACGACGCGCTCGTTGAACTGGCGCATGCCGGTCTGGTTCGATCCCCGCGGGCGCAGATTGTCGGCGCCCGCCTCATCTGAAACGGATGCGGCGGGTCGGTGGTGTTCCTGCATGTGTACAGCTCCTGCGCGGGTGCGATTAGGGGTTCTCTGGCAAAGACGCGAGTCTGCACCATCGCGCCCCCGTTGGCAATGTCACGCCGTCAGCGCAGCAGCAAGTCGGCGCGGGCGCGGCTGGCCTCGATCAGCACGGCATTCGGCTCGTCGGTCTGCATCACCCAGGCGCGCGCCTGTTCCTCCGTGCGGCCGTAACGCATGTGGCGCTCCACCAGGCGCTCGCGCCTGAGTGCGGGATCGATATCGACATACCATGTCATGTCGAGCTGGCCGCGCACGCCGGCCCAGGCACCGTGGTCGAGCAGCAGGTAATTGCCCTCGGTAATCACCAGTTCGACCTGTTCCGGCACGGCGATCGCGCCGGCCACCGCCTCGTCGATGTCGCGCCGGAATTCCGGCGCATAGACGGTCTCGCCGGGCGGGCGCCGCCGCAGGCGTTCGAGCAGCGCGAGATAGCCGGCGCTGTCGAAGGTATCTTCGGCGCCCTTGCGCGCGGCGCGCCCGAGCCGGGCCAGTTCGCTGTTGGCGAGATGAAAACCATCCATCGGCACCACGACGGCGCGCCCGGGCATGGCGTCCAGCAGCGCCTGCGCCACGGTCGACTTGCCGGCGCCGGGGGCGCCGACCAGCCCCAGCATGAAACGGCGTCCCGGCACCAGTTGGGCCAGCAACTGGTCGACGATGGCTTGCGTCAGGATGGCAGGATACATGGGCTCTCCAATGGCGATGAAGCCAAAGAGCTTAGCGTTGTTGCAACGGGGCGTCAATCGTGAAACCGGCTTCGACGATTAAATAAAAGAACTTGATTTATTAATTAAGACGGCATATATTTCAGTCAGCGCTTCCCGCGCACCCTGCCCGGCTCGCTCCGGGCAGCGCGACCAACAAAAAAATATCCAGGAGACCCGCATGACCGCAAAGCATTGCATCGCCCTCGCATTGATCGCCTCGACCGCCGGCCTTGCTGCCGCCGCCGATGAACCGGTGGTCGGCCTGATCACCAAGACTGAAACCAATCCCTTTTTTGTGAAAATGAAGGAAGGCGCGCAGCGCGCCGCCAAGCTGCAAGGCGCCAAGCTGTTGACGGCGGCCGGCAAGTCCGACGGCGACAACGCCGGCCAGGTCACGGCGATCGAAAACATGGTGTCGGCCGGCGCCAAGGCGATCCTGATCACGCCCAACGATTCGAAGGCGATCGTGCCGGCGATCAAAAAGGCGCGCGACCAGGGCGTACTCGTGATCGCGCTCGACAGCCCGGCCGAGCCGGTCGACGCCACCGATGCGCTGTTCGCCACCGATAACTTCAAGGCCGGCCTCTTGATCGGCCAGTATGCGAAGACGGCGCTGGCCGGCAAGCCGGCAAAAATCGCCACGCTCGACCTGTTCCCCGGCCATCCGGTCGGCATCGCTCGTCACAACGGTTTCCTGGCCGGTTACGGCGTGGCCGGCATCAGCGCGAAAACGGTCGAACTGGCAAAAAATGCGGACGTGGTCTGCATGGCCGACAGCTTCGGCGACCAGGGCAAAGGACAGACGGCGATGGAAAACTGCCTGCAAAAGAACCCGGACATCAACCTGGTCTACACGATCAACGAGCCGGCCGCGGCTGGCGCGTACAAGGCGCTGAAGGCGGCCGGCAAGGAAAAAGGCGTGCTAATCGTCTCGGTCGACGGCGGCTGCGCCGGCGTGCGCGACGTCAAGAGCGGCGTGATCGCGGCCACCTCGCAACAGTACCCGCTCAAAATGGCCGGATTGGCGGTCGACGCCGGCATCGCCTACGCGAAGACCGGCAAGAAGGCCAGCGGCTATGTCGATACCGGCGTCACGCTGGTCACCGACAAAAAAATGGCGGGCGTGGAAAGCCGCGACACCGACTTCGGCCTGAGCGCCTGCTGGGGCAAATAAGCACTGCTGGACGCGCAATCTGGTTCAGTTAAGCCGTGGCCACAGACCTGTCATTCCCGATCGACGGACCGCCGCACGGGAATCCGATTAAGACCACAGACCGCTGTCATTCCCGCGCAGGCGGGAATCCCATTTCGCGGCGCCGTCCGGGACATAAATGGGATTCCCGCTTTCGCGGGAATGACAGAGCTAGCGCCAACTTAATGACTTAATGACACGAACGCCGTCCAGCCCATTTTAGCGAAAGGAATATCATGAATGCTCAATTGAAACCAGCGCCCGCTCCCGTCGCGGCGTCCGCGGTCCCCGGCCCTGCCGGCAAGGCACCGCTCTCCACCCGCCTGAAAGACGTATTACCCCCGGTCACCGTGCTCGGCCCGCTGATCGCGCTGCTGGCCGCTGTCATCTTCTTTGCGACGCAATCGGAACGCTTCCTCAGCGGACAGAATTTTTCACTGATCCTGCAGCAAGTCATGGTGGTCGGCGTGATCGCCATCGGCCAGACGCTGATCATCCTGACGGCCGGCATCGACCTGTCGTGCGGCATGGCGATGGCGCTCGGCTCCGTCGTGCTGACCAAGTTCGCCGTCGACTATGGCATGCACCCGTATGCCGCCGTACTGTGCGGCATGGCCGCCTGCGTGCTGATCGGTTACGTCAACGGCGCGCTGGTGACGTCGATCAAGCTGCCGCCATTCATCGTCACGCTCGGCACGATGAATATCGCGTTCGCCATCACGCAAATCTATTCGCAGGCGCAAACTGTCACCGGCTTGCCGGAATCGATGACCTTCTTCGGCAACACTTTTCACCTCGGCCAGACCAGCATCACTTACGGCACCGTGCTGATGCTGGGACTGTATCTGCTGACCTGGCTGTTCCTGCGCGAGACGGCGCCGGGACGCCACCTGTACGCGGTCGGCAACAACCCGGAAGCGGCGCGCCTGACCGGCATCCCGACCGGCAAGATCCTGCTCGGCGTCTACATGATCGCCGGCCTGTTTTACGGCATCGCCGCGCTGCTGTCGGTGGCGCGCATGGGTGTCGGCGACCCGCAGGGCGGCCAGACCGATAACCTCGACAGCATCACCGCCGTTGTGCTGGGCGGCACCAGCCTGTTCGGCGGGCGCGGTTCCATCGCCGGCACGCTGGTCGGCGTTTTGATTGTTGGCGTGTTCCGCAACGGCTTGACGCTGATGGGCGTGCCGTCCGTCTATCAAATCCTGGTCACCGGCATCCTCGTGATCCTGGCTGTCGCCACCGACCAATTGACGCACAAGAAAGGCTGATCATGAGCTATACCAACGACGTATTCCAGGCGCGCGGCCTCGTGAAACGCTATGGCGGCGTGACCGCCCTCGACGGCGCCGACTTCGACCTGCGTGCCGGAGAAATCCTGGCTGTCATCGGAGATAACGGCGCCGGCAAATCCTCGCTGATCAAGGCGCTGTCCGGCGCCATCGTGCCGGACGAGGGGCAGTTGCGCCTGGATGGCGAACTGGTGCACTTCAAGTCTCCGATCGACGCGCGCCGGCACGGCATCGAGACCGTCTACCAGGACCTGGCCGTGGCGCCAGCGATGACGATCGCCGAAAACCTGTTTCTTGGCCGAGAGATACTGCGCCCTGGCCTGCTCGGCAAGTGGCTGCGCCTGATCGACAAGAAGCGCATGCTGGCCGAAGCGGTCAACCACATGCAGGATTTAAAGATCGGCATCCGCTCGATGCAGCAGGCGGTCGGCACCTTGTCCGGCGGCCAGCGCCAGGGCGTGGCCGTGGCGCGCAGCACCGCGTTCGCGAAACACGTCGTCATTCTCGACGAACCGACCGCCGCGCTGGGTGTAAAAGAAGGAAACATGGTGCTCGAACTGATACGGCGCGTGCGCGACAAGGGACTGCCGGTGGTCCTGATCAGCCACAACATGCCGCACGTGTTCGAGATCGCCGACCGCATCCACATCCAGCGCCTGGGCAAGCGGGTTGCCGTCGTCAATCCCAAGCACATCAGCATGTCCGACACCGTCGCCGTGATGACCGGCGCCAAGGACCCGCGCGACTTGCCGGAGCTGGCCCATGCTTAAAGGAATCGATCCCCTGCTCAGCCCCGAACTGCTGAAAGTATTGGCCGAGATGGGCCACGGCGACGCCATCGCCGTCGTCGACGCCAATTTCACCGCCACCACGCTGGGACGCGGCAAGCCCGTGATCCACCTGCCCGGCATCGGCCTGCAGCGCGCCTGCGCCGCCGTGCTGTCGGTGTTCCCGCTCGACCTGCCCGGCCAACCGGTGGCGTTCATGGCCGTCTCGGAACGGCCGGCCGATTACCGCTCGGCATTGCAACGGGAATTGCTGGCGCTGTGCGCCTCGTCCGGTTCGGCGACTGCAGCACAGTGCGAAGCGGTCGAACGCTTCGCCTTTTATGAACAGGTGAAACAGGCTTACGCCATCGTGCAGACCGGAGAATTGCAGCCGTACGCCAATTTCCTGTTCCGCAAGGGCGTCATCGCCGGGCCGCTGGAGGATTGATGACACCGCGCTGCGCCCTGCCCGCCGCCGCCGGCGCGTCCGCTGCGGACAGCGCCTGGCTGCGCCCGCGCGGCTCGAACCAGAGCGGCATGAGCCAGTTCAACGAGCGCGTGCTGTTGCAGGCGATCCGCCTGAACGGCGGCATGCCGCAGGCCGACCTGGCGCGCCTGACCCGGCTCAGCACGCAGACCGTGGCGCTGATCGTGCGCCGCCTGCTCGACCAGGGACTGGTCGTCAAAAGCGCGCCGCAGCGCGGCAGGGTCGGGCAACCATCGGTGCCGATCATGCTGAACCCGGACGGCGCGTATTTTATCGGCATCAAGATCGGGCGCCGCAGCATCGACCTGTTGCTGGTCGATTTCGCCGGCCGGGTGCGCGCGCGCAGCTCTTTCGCTTACCGTTACCCGGACCCTGATTTGCTGTTCGGGCAGATCGATGCCCAGTTGCAGGCGCTGCGCCGGCAGCTCGGGCCGCGCCAGGCGGCGCGCCTGAGCGGCATCGGCGTCGCCGCGCCGCTCGGCCTGGGCGGCTGGCAGACCCTGCTGGGCGACGACGCGCAACAGGCCGCCCGCTGGGACCGGATCGACCTGCGCGCCGAAGTGCAGGCGTTCAGCGACGTGCCGGTGGTGTTTGCCAAGGATACGATGGCCGCCTGCGTGGCCGAACTGGTGGCCGGACACGGCCGCAGCCTGCGCAGCTTCCTGTACATTTTTGTCGGCACCTTCATTGGCGGCGCGCTGGTGCTCGACAGCAGCGTGCACGCCGGCCTGAAAGGCAATGCCGGCGCGCTCGGCTCGCTGCCCCTGGCGCTGGCGCACGACGACGACCGCGCCGCGCCCGGGCAACTGCTCAGCGCCGCGTCGCTGTTCACGCTGGAGCAACTGTATACCGGGGCCGGCCTGGACGACAGCGCCGCCTATGACGCGCGCGCCTTGCAGGCGCCGTGGCTGGCGCATACCGAAGCGTGGCTCGACGACGCCGCGCGCGCGATCGCGCTGGCCGTGTGCAACGCCAACTGCGTGCTCGACCTGGACCAGGTCGTGCTCGACAGTTCCGGCCACCCCGCCCTGCTGGCGCGCCTGCTCGAACGCAGCACGCGCGCGCTGTCGCACTACAGCTGGGAAGGCGTGCGGTGCCCGGCGCTGCTCGGCGGTGTCGTCGGCGCCGACGCGCGCGCGATAGGCGCCGCGCTATTGCCGCTGCACGCCAATTTCGCGCCGGACCGCGAACTGTTTTTGAAGATTTTGAATGCGGCTGGGTAGGTGGAGTGCCGTTAAGTTAGCGCAGAACTTGTCATTCCCGCGAAAGCGGGAATCCCATTTAGAGTCGAAAATGACACAAAAAAATGGGATTCCCGCCTGCGCGGGAATGACAACTCTACGGTCTGTGGCTTAACTTAACGGCATTAGCCAGCCGCTTGGCTGCACCTTTTTGAACCAATTAATATGTAACAGGCCGCGCCAAGGGCGCGGCCGATATCGGGAGATCGACATGGTAGTGACATTCGGCGAAGCATTGGTCGACATGATAGAAATGCCGGACGGCCGCTTTGCCGCCGCGCTGGGCGGCGCCGTCTGCAATTTCACGATCGCCGCGGCGCGCCAGCAAATGGACGTGACCTATCTGAATCCGCTGTCGCAAGACAGTTTCGGCGACGGTTTTGCGCGCATGCTGGCGCAGGATGGCGTGCAACTGGCGAATCCGGCGCGCAGCGCCAGGCCGACGTCACTGGCGATCGTCACGCTCGACGCCGGCGGCTCGCCCAGCTATGTGTTTCATCGCGACGGCGTGGCCGACCGCGACATCACGCCGGCTCAGGCCTGCGCCGCGCTGCCGGCCGGCATGCGCCTGTTCCACACCGGCGGCCTGGCGCTGGTGCCGGACGATATCGACGCGACATTGGCCATCATCGAGGCTGCCGCCGCAACCGGCGCGCTGGTATCAGTCGACGCCAACCTGCGCCCGCTGGTGTGCCCCGACCTGGTGAAGTATGCGGCCGGCGTGCGCCGCGCGCTCGCGCTCGCCGACCTGATCAAGGTCAGCGAGGAAGATTTGCTGTATCTCGGCTATGCCGGCGTCGCGCCGCTGGACGCGGCGCGCATGCTGCTCGATACGCTGAACGTGAAACTGGTCGCGCTGACGCTGGGCCCGCAGGGCGCGGTGCTGCTGTCGCGCCGGGCCTGCGTCGCGCTCGGCGCCCCAAGCGGCATCCGCGTGGCCGACACGGTCGGCTGCGGCGACAGTTTCCTGGCCGGGCTGGTGGCCAGCCTGTCGGCCACCGGGACACTGTCGGCGGCGGCGCTGGCGGCGGCCGACGCCGCCATCCTGGAACAGGCCGCGCGCCACGCGGTCGCCGCAGCCAGCCTGAACGCGATGCGCGAAGGCTGCAATCCGCCCAGCGCGGCCGAGGTGGAGAGCTTCCTGCGCGACGGGCCTGCAATGCATGTGCACGCTTGAAAGGCAAGGTCGTGCGCGATAGACTTGCAACATCCAAGTCACCGAGGCGCCATGTTTTTGCGATTTGCGGCAATATCAAATTGATAATCCGGCGCCGCGACGAGTTGACCTATCGGGATTGACGCCAAGTAAAACCGTCATTGCGAAAAGGAACCCCATGTTTGCCAAGCCGCCGACAGGGCAAGTGCTGTTGCCGATCGATCCCGCCCTCATTACAGAGGTCGGCAATACGCCGCTGGCCCGCTTGATGGACGTGATTGCCGGGCCGTTTTATGTCATCGACCAGGATGGCCGTCCGCTGTTGTGGAACCACCATGTCGAGCACGCGACGCAGCGCGACACCGACGAACTGCGCGGCATGAACGTGCTCGACCTGTTCGATGCGGCCGACCGGCAGCAAGTCGCCGACAAGATCCAGCAAGTCTTCGCCCAGCGCGACAGCGTGCAACTGGAAGCGCAACTGGTATCGAAGGATGGCCGCCGCCCCCCCTACCTGTTCAGCGGCGCGCGCTTCCAGTGCGGCGACCATCATTTCCTGTGCGGCATGGGGATCGACCTGACGTCGCGCCGGCGCCACCAGGAAGCGTCGCTGCTGCGCGAACGGGCGGTGCACGCGGCCAGCAACGGCATCATCATCAGCCGCTGCGTCGGCGACGACAACCCGGTCGAATACGTGAATCCGGCCTTCGAACGCATCACCGGTTACAGCGGCGAGGAAGTGATCGGCCGCGACGCGCGCTTCATGAGCGTGCCCGGCCTGGACGAGGCGGAGCGCTGCCGCGTGCACGAGGCGATCCGCGCGCGCCGCGAAGTGCACGCGCTGATGCGCAACCAGCGCAAGAATGGCGACATCTTCTGGAACGAATTGAAAATCACGCCGGTGCAGGATGATCAGGGCCACGTCACCCATTTCATCGGCGTCATCAACGACGTGACGACGCTCAAGCAGCGCGCCGACCACCTCGAACACGAGGTCAACCACGATCCGCTGACCGGGCTGGCCAACCGCACGCTGCTGCGCGACCGGCTCGACCAGGCGCTGCACGCGGCGCAGCGCAGCAAAAGCCTGGTCGCGGTGGCGCTGCTCGACCTGAACAATTTTAAGCAGATCAACGATACCCTCGGCCACGGCGTCGGCGACGAAGTGCTGAAAACGGTCGCGCGGCGCCTGATGAGCGCGGTGCGCGACAGCGACACGGTGGCGCGCCTGAGCGGCGACGAATTCGTGCTGGTGCTGGCCAGCCAGCCATCGCTGCGCTACACGCTGCGCATGGTCGAGCGCATCCGCGGCGCGCTGCAGCAGCCGATGGAATGCGAAGGCAAGGAAATCGCGGCCAGCGCCAGCATCGGCGTCAGCGTCTTCCCGCACGACGGCACCGCCGGCTTCGAACTGCTGCGCGCGGCCGACGTGGCGATGTACCAGTCGAAGGCCGAGCGGCGCGGCGAGGTCCATTTCTTTTCGGCCGACATGCACTCGACGACGGAAGCCAGGCACAAGCTGGAACTGCACATGCGCGACGCGCTCGAACACGATGAAATCTTCCTGATGTTCCAGCCGCGCATCGCGCTGGCGACCCATGCGATCACCGGCGTCGAGGCGCTGCTGCGCTGGCGCCACCCGGAACGCGGCGTGCTCGCGCCGGCCGAATTCATCGGCGATGCCGAGGAAAACGGCTTGATCGTCCCGTTCGGCCACAGCGTGCTCGACCATGTCTGCCGCGCCGCGCAGCGCCTGCACCAGCTCGGCTACGGCGACTTGCCGATCTCGATGAACGCCTGTTACCGCGAATTCAGCCAGAAAGGCTATATTGCGCGCATCGGCGCCGCGCTGGCCAGGCTGGGCCTGCCGCCGGACTGCTTCGAACTGGAATTAAAAGAAGAACATCTGTTGCGCAACGCCCAGCTCAGCGACGAAGTCATCGAGGACATCCGCCAGCTCGGCATCCGCCTCGCCGTCGACGATTTCGGCGCCGGCGCGTCGAACCTGAGCTACCTGAAGGATTTGCCGGTGAGCCGTTTCAAGATGTCGCGCTCGGCCGTCAGCGAGATTTGCCCGGCCGGCGCGGCCGGCATGATGGCCAGGACCATCATCTCCATCGGTCACAACATGAACCGCCGCATCATCGCCGCCGGCGTCGAATCGCAGGCGCAATACGACTTCCTGCGCCAGCACGACTGCGACGAGTTGCAGGGTTACTGGTTCAGCAAGCCGCTGACGCAGGAGGGGCTGGAACAGTTGTTGGCGGCGCGCGGTGCGGCGGTGCAAGGTGCTTCACTGATTGCTGAAAACCAGATGCAAAGGCCGGGGTCAGACCCACGGGTCTGACCCCAGATTTTGCATCGGGTTTTGGTCAAAAAAAAAGCGGGCCGAAGCCCGCTTTTTTTGGATGCCGCAAACAGCGCGATTTAATCGCGCTTGTCGATCGGCAACACTTCGCGCGTGGTGGCGCCGACGAACAGTTGGCGTGGACGGCCGATTTTCTGTTCCGGGTCCGAGATCATCTCGTTCCACTGGGCGATCCAGCCGATGGTACGCGCCATCGCGAAGATACCGGTGAACAGCGAGACCGGGATGCCCAGTGCCGATTGCACGATGCCGGAGTAGAAATCGACGTTCGGATACAGTTTGCGCGACACGAAATACTCGTCGTTCAACGCGATCTTTTCCAGTTCCATCGCCAGCTTGAACAGCGGGTCGTCCTGCAGGCCCAGTTCGGCCAGCACTTCGTGGCAGGTTTCGCGCATCAGCTTGGCGCGCGGGTCGAAGTTTTTGTAGACGCGGTGACCGAAGCCCATCAGCTTGACGCCGGAGTTCTTGTCTTTCACTTTCTCGATGAACTCGGGGATCTTGTCGACCGAACCGATTTCCTTGAGCATGTTCAGTGCCGCTTCGTTGGCGCCGCCGTGCGCCGGGCCCCACAGGCAGGCGATACCGGCAGCGATACAGGCGAACGGGTTGGCGCCGGACGAACCGGACAGGCGCACCGTCGACGTCGACGCATTTTGCTCGTGGTCCGCGTGCAGCAGCAGGATACGGTCCAGAGCGCGCACCAGCACGTCGTTGACTTTGTACTCTTCGCACGGATTACCGAACATCATGCGCATGAAGTTGGCGCTGTACGACAGGTCGTTGCGTGGATAGACGAACGGCTGGCCGATCGAATATTTGTACGACATCGCGACCAGGGTCGGCATCTTCGCGATCAGGCGGATGGCCGACACTTCGCGGTGATGCGCATCGTTGATGTCGAGCGAATCGTGGTAGAACGAGGCCAGCGCGCCGACCGTGCCGACCAGCACCGACATCGGGTGCGCGTCGCGACGGAAACCGCGGAAGAAGAATTGCATCTGCTCGTGCACCATCGTGTGCTTGGTCACGGTTTCGACGAATTTCTGCTTTTGCGCCGCGTTCGGCAGTTCACCGTTCAGCAGCAGGTAGCACGATTCCATGAAATCGGCGTTCACGGCCAGCTGTTCGATCGGGTAGCCGCGGTACAGCAGCTCGCCCTTGTCGCCGTCGATGTAGGTGATCGACGAGTTGCAGGCGGCGGTCGACATGAAGCCCGGGTCGTAGGTGAACTTGCCAGTGGCGCCGTACAGCTTGCGGATGTCGATGACGTCCGGGCCGACCGTGCCTTGGTAGATCGGGAATTCGATCGATGGGCTGCCGTCGGAGAACGACAGCGTCGCTTTGTTATCAGAGGTATTCATGGACTCTTCCTTCCTGGAGAGATGCGGCTTAATAAAAAAACTTCACAATTTCCGGCGCGCGTGCGCGCCTCAGGCGGAGCGCAGGCGTTGCAGCAGTGCATGCACGTGCGGCAGATCGATCTCGCCTTCCGGCTCGCTGCGAGCCAGCACCAGATCCATCAGCGTATTGTCCGACAAATCCAGGAGCCGCGTAAACGCGTCCACTTCTTCGTCGGTCAATTCTGTTTCATGCGCATCCAGGAAACGCGTCAGGATGATATCGTTCTCGAGCAGGCCACGGCGCGCGCGCCAGCGCAGGCGCGCGCGGTTGGCCGGGTCGGATTGATGCGCAGGTTTTTGCGTGTCGGTCATGATGATCGGGCGTCAGATTGCGCGGCGAACCATCAATTCCTTGATCTTGCCGATCGCCTTGTTCGGGTTCAGACCCTTCGGGCAGACGTCGACGCAGTTCATGATGGAATGGCAGCGGAACAGGCGGTACGGATCTTCCAGGTTGTCCAGGCGCGCGCCGGTCGCTTCGTCGCGCGAATCGGCGATGAAGCGGTAGGCTTGCAGCAGGCCGGCCGGGCCGACGAACTTGTCCGGATTCCACCAGAACGACGGGCACGAGGTCGAGCAGCAGGCGCACAGGATGCATTCGTACAGACCGTCGAGTTCTTCGCGCTCGGCAGGCGATTGCAGGCGCTCCTTCTCCGGCGGGATCGAGTCGTTGATCAGGAACGGCTTGATCGAATCGTACTGCTTGAAGAATTGCGTCATGTCGACGATTAAATCCCGGATCACCGGCAAGCCTGGCAGCGGGCGCAACACGATCGGTTCCGTCAGCTCGTTCAGGTTGGTCGTGCAGGCCAGGCCGTTCTTGCCGTTGATGTTCATCGCGTCCGAACCGCAGACGCCTTCGCGGCACGAGCGGCGCAGCGCCAGCGAATCGTCGACGTCCGACTTGATGCGTTGCAGCGCGTCGAGCAGCATCTTGTCGGTGTCGAGCAGTTCGACCGTCAGGTCTTGCATGTACGGCTTCGCATCCTGGTCCGGATCGTAGCGGTAAATCTTGAATTTGAGAGTGCGTGGCATGGTGGTAGCCCCTTAGAAAGTACGTGGTTTCGGCTTGAAGGTGTCGACCGTCAGCGGTTTTGTAACGACCGCCTTGTAATCCAGGCGATTGCCTTCGGAGTACCACAGCGTGTGCTTCATCCAGTTGTCGTCGTCGCGGTTCGGGAAATCGCTGTGCGCGTGCGCGCCGCGCGATTCCTTGCGCGCCACCGCCGAGGTGATGGTCGCTTTCGCCGTTTCGATCAGGTTGTCCAGTTCCAGCGCTTCCACGCGGGCCGTATTGAACACCTTCGACTTGTCCTTGTACGAGACGTGCTTGCGGCGCTCGTCGAGTACCATGATCTCTTTCGCGCCCTGGGTCAGCAGGTCGTCGGTGCGGAACACGCCACAGTATTTCTGCATCGTGGCGCGGATGTCGTTGGCCACGCCCTGCACTTTTTCCGAACCGGTCGAGGTTTCCAGCTTGTTCAGGCGGCCCATCGCGAATTCGGCGGCATCCTTCGGCAGCGGCTTGTTCTCTTTCTGCTTCAGGTTCTGCGCCACCACGTGGTTGCCGGCCGCGCGGCCGAACACCACCAGGTCGAGCAGCGAATTGGTGCCCAGGCGGTTGGCGCCGTGCACCGAGACGCAGGCGCATTCGCCGATCGCGTACAGGCCGTTGACGACCTTCTGGCTGCCGTCGCCGTTCGGCGTGACGACCTGCCCGTGGATATTGGTCGGGATGCCGCCCATCTGGTAGTGAATCGTCGGCACGACGGGAATCGGTTCCTTGGTCGCGTCGACGTTGGCGAACTTGTGGCCGATTTCCAGGATCGACGGCAGGCGCTTGGCGATGGTCTCGGCGCCGATATGGCGCAGGTCCAGCATCACGTGATCTTTATTAGGACCGCAGCCGCGGCCTTCCTTGATTTCCTGGTCCATCGAGCGCGACACGAAGTCGCGCGGCGCCAGGTCTTTCAGCGTCGGCGCGTAACGCTCCATGAAGCGCTCGCCTTCCGAGTTGATCAGGATGCCGCCTTCGCCGCGCACACCCTCGGTGATCAGGACGCCCGCGCCGGCCACGCCGGTCGGGTGGAACTGCCAGAATTCCATATCCTGCAGCGGCAAGCCGGCTCGCGCGGCCATGCCCATGCCGTCGCCGGTATTGATGAATGCGTTGGTCGATGCTGCAAAAATGCGGCCGGCGCCGCCGGTGGCGAAGATCGTCGTCTTCGCTTCCAGGATCATGCATTCGCCCGTTTCCATTTCCAGCGCGACCACGCCAACGACGTCGCCTTCGGCGTCACGGATGATGTCGAGCGCCATCCATTCGACGAAGAAATGGGTACGGGCGCGCACATTGCGCTGGTACAGCGTGTGCAGCAGGGCGTGACCGGTACGGTCGGCCGCGGCGCAGGCGCGCTGCACGGCCTTCTCGCCAAAATTCGCGGTGTGGCCGCCGAACGGGCGCTGATAGATCGTGCCGTCCGGGTTGCGGTCGAACGGCATGCCGAAGTGTTCCAGTTCGTAGACGACCTTCGGCGCTTCACGGCACATGAATTCGATCGCATCCTGGTCGCCCAGGTAATCGCCGCCCTTGACGGTGTCGAACATGTGCCAGAACCAGCTGTCTTCGGCCATGTTGCCGAGCGAGGCGCCGATGCCGCCCTGGGCCGCGACGGTGTGCGAACGGGTCGGAAACACCTTCGATAATACAGCGACGTTCAGGCCGGCTTCGGCCAGTTGCAGCGAGGCGCGCATGCCGGAACCGCCGGCGCCGACGATGACCGCGTCAAAGCGGCGGGTAGGGATTGCGGATTTGATAGCTGCCACGATTAAACACTCCAGAGAATTTGCACTGCGTAGAACGCGCAAGCGATCAACCAAAGAATGGTGGCAATTTGCAGGGTAAGGCGGATACCGACAGGTTTTACATAGTCCATCCAGATGTCGCGCATGCCGATCCAGGCGTGATAGAACAGGCCCAGCAGAGTGACTGCGCTGAACAGTTTGAACCATTGCTGGGCGAACACGCCGGCCCAGCCTTCATACGTAAAATTGTTACCGGTCAGGAAAGACACCAGCAGCACGGCTGTGTAGACGACCATCAGGACCGCGGTCACGCGCTGCGCCAGCCAATCCTTCATGCCATAGCCGGCGCCAACGACGAGGCGCTTCGGTCCGATATTATTGTTAGCCATGTTCAAAACACTCCAAACAGTTTCAGGGCGACCAGCGCGGTCAGCACCAGGCTGATCGCGAGCACGGTCGCGGCGCTCTTGCGGGCCGAATCCTTGTCCAGGCCGACGTGGGTATCCATCACCAGGTGGCGCACACCGGCGCAGAAGTGCTGGAAATAGGCCCAGACAATCGCCAGGATGACCAGTTTGACGAGCGGGTGCGAGGCGATGCCATGGAAATAGGCGTACGAGATTTCCGAACGGATGCTGAGCTCAAACAGGTAGAGAATCACGGGCAGCAACGCAAACATCAGGAAGCCGCTGATGCGGTGCAAAATGGAGACGATGCCGGCTAAAGGCAGGCGGTAGTTCGACAGTTCGGTAATGTGAATATTGCGAAATTGCGGCCGTTCTTTTTTTGGTGTTTCCCGTACGGCTTCAGACATAACAAGACCTCCCTTGTGCTAATGCAAAATTTGTGAAGACTGCGATTTTCGCCTATTTTCGCGGCATGAACCAGTATGTATTGTTACATATAACCAAAATTCTGTTTTCCCTCTGTTGTACTGCAGCATTTCCTGTAGTCAACGTATTTTTAGCGCAACAATGCCCGGCAGACGACCGGATGGCGCGTCTCCTAACTCAAATCGTTCTGATAATGATGACGCTCTGTCAAGTACAGGCCGCGGCGCAATTCGACCGGCTTGTCCCCGTACGTAAACGAGACCCGCTCGGAACACAGCAGCGGAATCCCGGCGGCGATCTGCAACAGTTCGGCGGCGCCCTCGTCGGCGCAGACGGCACGGATCTTCTCGGCCGCGCGGATCATCCGGGTGCCGAATTCCGATTCGAACAGGCCGTACATCGGCCCCTTGTATTCGACCAGGCGTTCGGCCGTCAGTCCCTTGAAGATCAGGCCGGGCAGCCACAGTTCCTCGACGATGGTCGGCACGCCGTCGAAGGACTGGACGCGCTTGACGAAGATGACGGCGTCGCCCGACTTCAGGTCGAGCAGGCGCGCCACGTCGGCCGGCGCGCGCATGCGCTTGACTTCGATGAATTTGCTTTCCGGGTAGTGCGGCACGCCTTCGTCGGGCATCAGGCGCAGGAAGCGGAAGTGCGCGCGCGCCTCGTGGTGGGTCGAGACAAAAGTGCCCTTGCCCTGCTTGCGCATCACCAGGTTTTCCGCAGCCAGCTCGTCGATCGCCTTGCGCACGGTGCCCTGGCTGACCTTGAAACGGTTGGCCAGTTCGACTTCGCTGGGGATCAGTTCGCCCGGTTTCCACTCGCCCGATTGCAGGCTTTGCGTGATCAAGGCCTTGATTTGCTGGTACAAAGGGGAGAAGGTCGGCGAGGCGGAAGACGCCGGCGCCGCCGTCGGACTGACCGCGCCGCTGGTGGCGGCGCCGGGGTTGATCTGGTTGGGCGGGGCGGGATTCATAGGGCGAGATTTCACCACAAAAGCCACCCCGAGTCCAGCAAAAAACGATAACTTATCTGTCTTATATAAGACATAAGATATGATTGACAGAAGCCTCGCGGAAGCCTAAACTCGGCGCCTGTGCCATCTTCTCCGTACGCGTGCGCGTAGTGCGGGGCAAGAAAAGCATAGTCGCTGTACCAGTTAAAGGCAAATCATTTGCAGTATCATTATGGTTTTCCCGACCGGGCGCAGGCCCAGCTTCAGATCGTTTTCTATTCCACCTTGGAGATTCATCATGGCTAAAACCCCATTGCGTGTTGCTGTCACCGGCGCCGCCGGCCAGATCGGCTATTCCCTGCTGTTCCGCATCGCCAACGGCGACATGCTCGGCAAAGACCAGCCGGTCATCCTGCAACTGCTTGAAATCGCTGACGAAAAAGCGCAAAAGGCACTCAAAGGCGTCATGATGGAAATCGACGACTGCGCCTTCCCGCTGCTGGCCGGCATGACCGCCCACGCCGACCCGATGACCGCCTTCAAGGATGCCGACGTGGCCCTGCTGGTCGGCGCCCGTCCGCGCGGCCCAGGCATGGAACGCAAAGACCTGCTCGAAGCGAACGCGCAGATCTTCACCGTGCAGGGCAAGGCGCTCGACGCCGTCGCCTCGCGCAACGTCAAGGTACTGGTGGTGGGCAACCCGGCCAACACCAACGCCTACATCGCGATGAAATCGGCGCCGTCGCTGCCATCGAAAAACTTCACCGCGATGCTGCGCCTGGACCACAACCGCGCCCTGTCGCAAGTGGCTGCCAAGACCGGCACCCAGGTGAAAGACATCGAAAAGCTGACCGTGTGGGGCAATCACTCGCCAACCATGTACGCCGACTACCGCTTCGCCACCGTGAACGGCCAATCGGTCAAGGACCTGATCAACGACCAGGAATGGAACGCCAACACCTTCCTGCCGACCGTCGGCAAGCGCGGCGCGGCCATCATCGAAGCGCGCGGCCTGTCGTCGGCAGCGTCGGCCGCCAACGCGGCGATCGACCACGTGCGCGACTGGCTGCTGGGCACCAACGGCAAGTGGACCACCATGGGCATCCCTTCGGACGGTTCCTACGGCATCCCTGAAGGCACCATGTTCGGCTTCCCGGTGACCACCGACAACGGCGAATACACCATCGTCCAGGGCCTGGAAATCGACGCCTTCTCGCAAGAACGCATCAACCTCACGCTCAAGGAATTGACCGAAGAGCGCGAAGGCGTGAAACACCTGCTGCCTTAAACGGCACCACGCGGCTGTGGAACCGGTCAAACCGCCCATTCGTCGCACCCTCCGCACTGCCCCGGGCAGTGCGGAGTCTCCATCCGCATCCCATCCCTCCCTCCCCCACCCAGAAACCCCCACCCGCATGCATCCATCCGAGGTTTTATTCCAGGGCAAACGCCAGCCGTTGCTGCTTCCCGCCTGCGACCACTACGCCGGCTCCGACAAGCTGATGCGCAAATCGATTGCCTTGCAACAAGAACTTGGCCCCTTGTTCGACATCACCTTCGACTGCGAAGACGGCGCCGCGGCCGGCAATGAAGAGGCGCACGCGCGCCTGGTCGCCGCCCTGCTGCAGGACGAAGGCAACAAATTCAACCGCATCGGCGCGCGCGTGCACGACATCGGCAGCGCCCACTTCGAGCGCGACGTCGAACTGATCTGCGGCGGCGCCGCGCAAAAACTCGCCTATCTCGTGCTGCCGAAACCGGACAGCGTGCAGGAAGTGATGCGCGCCATCGACCTGGTCAACCTGCACGCACACAAGGGCGGGCGCGCCGCGCTGCCGGTGCACGTGCTGATCGAAACCCACGGCGCGCTACGCGACGCGCACGCCATCGCCGCGCTGCCGCAGGTCGAATGCCTGTCGTTCGGCATCATGGATTTCGTCTCGGCCCACTACGGGGCCGTGCCCGGCAACGCGATGCGCACGCCGGGCCAGTTTACGCATCCCCTCGTCGTGCGCGCCAAGCTCGAAATCGCCGCCGCCTGCCACGCGCACGGCAAGGTGCCGTCGCATAACGTGACCACGGAAATCAAGGACACCGCCGTGGTGGCCAACGATGCCCAGCGCGCCGCCGCCGAATTCGGCTACACGCGCATGTGGAGCATCCACCCGAACCAGATCAAGCCGGTCATCAAGGCGTTTACGCCGCGCATGTCCGAAGTCAACGAAGCGGCCAACATCCTGCACGAAGCCGAACGCGTGCAATGGGGCCCGATCGCCCAGCACGGCCGCCTGCACGACCGCGCCAGTTACCGCTATTATTGGACCGTGCTGCAACGCGCCAAGCTGGCAGGGCTGACGCTGCCGGAATCGGCCGCGGCCCTGCTGACCTCCATCGACCAAACACCGGGAACACCCTGAATGTCCATCTCCAAATTGCTATTGGCCTGCGCCGTCGCGCTAGGCTCCATGACCCTTTGCCCAGGCGCCGCCCTGGCTGACACCAAGCACCCCGAAAGCAAGAAGGCCGCCAAGCCGGTCAAGTCCAAGGCCAAAACCGCCGCACCCGTCGCGCCGAAAGCGCCGGACGAGGAAGCGGACGAGCCGGCCGTGGCCGACTTCGGCGTGACCGAGTTCGACTGCGAACTGGGCAACAAGATCACGATCTACCAGAACACCGGCGACGACAGCCATATCGCGCTGCGCTGGAAAAAACGGTTGCACCGCCTGACGCGGGTCGGCACGACGACCGGCGCGCAGCGCTTCGAAAACAAGTTATATGGCCTGATCTGGATCGGCATCCCGGCCAAGGGCATGCTGCTCGATTCCAAGCAGAACCGCCAGCTGGCCAATGAATGCCGCAACGCCGAGCAATCGAAGCCGGCCGACAGCCCGGCACCAGCGCCGGCGCCCACCTCCGTCGCGGCGCCGCAGCAGCAAACGAATTCGTAGTACATCGCAGCCCTTGATATCAATAACAGACGATACCCACTGAAGGAGAAGTCATGTCCCATAACACACTGAATACGCTCAAGGATTTCAACATTGCCGGCAAAAAGGCGAAGTTTTACTCGCTGCCGGCACTGGAAAAAAGCCTGGGCATCAACGTCTCCCGCCTGCCGGTATCGATCCGCGTGGTGCTCGAATCGGTGCTGCGCAACTGCGATGGCAAGAAAGTGACCGAGGAACACGTCAAGCAACTGGCGAGCTGGCACGCGACCGCCGACCGCACCGACGAGATCCCGTTCGTCGTCGCGCGCGTCGTGTTGCAAGACTTCACCGGCGTGCCCCTGCTGGCCGACCTGGCCGCGATGCGTAACGTCGCCTCGAAAATGGGCATCAACCCGAAAAAGATCGAGCCGCTGGTGCCGGTCGACCTGGTGGTCGACCACTCGGTGACGATCGACCATTTCCGCGACAAGAATGCGCTGGACTTGAACATGAAGCTGGAATTTTCGCGCAACAACGAGCGCTACCAGTTCATGAAATGGGGCATGCAAGCCTTCGACACCTTCGGCGTGGTGCCGCCGGGCTTCGGCATCGTGCACCAGGTGAACCTGGAATACCTGGCGCGCGGCGTGCACAAGGCAGCCGACGGCGTCTATTACCCTGACACGCTGGTCGGCACCGACTCGCACACGACGATGATCAACGGTATCGGCGTGGTCGGCTGGGGCGTGGGCGGCATCGAAGCCGAAGCGGGCATGCTGGGCCAGCCGGTCTACTTCCTGACGCCGGACGTGATCGGCGTGAACCTGACCGGCAAGCTGCGCGAAGGCTGCACCGCGACCGACCTGGTGCTCACCATCACCGAGATGCTGCGCAAGGAAAAAGTCGTCGGCAAGTTCGTCGAATTCTTCGGCGAAGGCACCGAGACGCTGTCGCTGACCGACCGCGCCACGATCGCCAACATGGCGCCTGAATACGGCGCGACGATGGGCTTCTTCCCGGTCGACGAAGCGACCATCGAATACTTCCACGGCACCGGCCGCACGCAGACCGAGATCGATGCCTTCGAAGCGTATTTCAAGGCGCAGAACCTGTTCGGCGTGCCGAAAGCCGGCGAGATCGACTACACCCGCGTGGTGGAACTGGACCTGAGCGGCGTGACGCCATCGCTGGCCGGCCCGAAACGCCCGCAAGACCGCATCGAAATCGGCAACGTCAAAAACAACTTCACCGAACTGTTCTCGAAACCGACCACCGAAAACGGCTTCAACAAGAAGGCTGAAGATTTGAACGCCGAATACACGACCAGCGACGGCGTCAAGGTGCACAACGGCGACGTCTTGATCGCCGCGATCACGTCCTGCACCAACACGTCGAACCCGAGCGTGCTGCTGGCCGCCGGCCTGCTGGCGAAAAAGGCGGTCGCAGCCGGTTTGACCGTCGCGCCGCACATCAAGACTTCGCTGGCCCCCGGCTCGCGCGTCGTCACCGAATACCTGACCGCCGCCGGCCTGCTGCCGTATCTGGAACAACTGGGCTTCGGCGTGACCGCCTACGGTTGCACCACCTGCATCGGCAATGCGGGAGATTTGACGCCGGAACTGAACGCGGCCATCGCCAGCAACGACATCGTGGCCTCGGCCGTCCTGTCGGGCAACCGCAACTTCGAAGCACGGATCCACCCGAACATCCGTTCGAATTTCCTGGCTTCGCCTCCGCTCGTCGTCGCTTACGCGATCGCCGGCAACATGACGGTCGACCTGATGACGCAACCGGTCGGTCAGGGCAAGGATGGGCAGGACGTCTACCTGGGCGACATCTGGCCGACCTCGAAGGAAATCAGCGCGCTGATGAAGCACGCGATGAACGGCCCAATGTTCAAGGATAACTACGCCGACGTGAAAGGCAACCCGGGTTCGCTGTGGGAAGCCGTGTCGAGCACCGAAGGTCAAGTCTACAACTGGCCGGCCTCGACCTACATCGCCGAGCCGCCGTTCTTCGACGACTTCGCGATGCAGCCGGCCGCCGCCGCCACCGGCATCACCGCCGCGCGCGCGCTGGGTGTATTCGGCGACTCGATCACCACCGACCACATCTCGCCGGCCGGTTCGATCAAGGAAGACGGTCCCGCGGGCAAATGGCTGCTGGCCAACGGCGTGCTGAAAGCCGATTTCAACTCGTACGGCTCGCGCCGCGGCAACCACGAGATCATGATGCGCGGCACCTTCGCCAACGTGCGCATCAAGAACAAGATGATTCCTGCCAAGGCGGACGGTTCGGCGGTCGAAGGCGGCATCACGGTCCACCAGCCGAGCGGCGAACAGCTGTCGATCTACGACGCGGCGATGAAATACGTGGCCGAAGGCACGCCGACGATGATCTTCGGCGGCGAAGAATACGGCACCGGCTCGTCGCGCGACTGGGCCGCGAAAGGCACCCAACTGCTCGGCGTCAAAGCCGTGATCACCCGCTCGTTTGAGCGCATCCACCGCTCGAACCTGGTCGGCATGGGCGTGCTGCCGCTGCAATTCATCGGCAACGACAGCGTCGAATCGCTCGGCATCACCGGCCAGGAAACCTATGACCTGAAGGGCCTGGAAGGCGAGATCAAGCCGCAACAGCTGGCGACGCTGGTGATCCACCGCGCCGACGGCACGAGCCAGGACGTGACGGTACTGCTGCGCATCGACACCCCGATCGAAGTCGATTACTACAAGCATGGCGGCATCCTGCCGTTCGTGCTGCGCCAGTTGCTGGCCGCCTAAAATCAACGGCAAAGGCCGGGGTCAGACCTACGGGTCTGACCCCAGAACCTGAATTTGATTTTGCATCAATCAACGCCGGAGCAATCCGGCGTTTTTTATTTGCGCCGCCGCCTTGGCCCGAATCCACTACAATACGCAGAACAACCGATTTTTCACTTATAGAGACCTTGTTGCGCTATGCGTCGTCCATCCAAAGATTCATCCCACAAATTAACCGCCGACAGCCAGCGCCTCGTCAACCTTGCCCAGGCCGTCGGCCAGGCGGCCAGCCGCATTGAAGAGCGCTCCTGGGAACACAACCTGGACCTGCACCTGCAAAAACTGCTGAAGACCGGCCACCAGGACACCATCGACGCCACGCTGAACAGCCTGTTCCGTGAAGACTTGAACGCTTATGACGTGCTGATGGATGGCGTCGAGGCGGTCAGCGAATCGGGCACCATCAGCGTCGAGGTCGACGGCGTCAGCACGCAGTACGACGTGCTCCTGGTCGCCGCGCCGATCCTGGCCTGGACCCGTTATTCGATCGCGTCCGGCCCGATCCCGGCCGATATCCTGAACACGCTGTCGGCCCATTTTTCGGCCCATTTGCTGGCCGATGGCACGCACATGGCGATGTCGGCCACGCTGTTCTCGATCGACCAGCTGCCGCGCAGCCATGCCGAAGCCTATGCCAAGACACATAAACTGGCGCAGGCCGCATTGAAAGGGGTCGCTTCCAAGTCGGAAGCGAAGCCGCCGGAAACGGCGCCCTTCCTGGCCGACACGCGCTACCTGCTGGCGACGGTGGTGGCGCCGCACGGCGCGCCGCTGTTCCGCTGGCAGATGCCGAACGCGCAAAACAATTTCATCGACGAGCGCAAGACCGCGCTGGAACAGTGGCGCGCGCAGGCGATGCCGACCGTCAACCGCTTGCTGCCGGGTTGCGGCATCGAACTGTTGCTGCCGGAAGCGTATTACATGGCATGCCGCGAAGCGGACAAGCTGATCCGCCCGGTCTCGATCCGCGCCGCCGTGCATTACCTGACGCATACGCTGGCGGTCGAGGCGTCCGAATTGCGCGCCGTGATCGCCGGTTTCGGAGAAGAGTCGGCCGACGGCCAGATCGACGAATACCGCGTCGCCTTCACGCCGCGCCAGGCGACCGACGTCGTCTATGGTGTCGTCTGGCCGCTGTACGGCCAGGAAGATGAAGAAGGCACGCCACCGGAAGGACCGCTGCAAGGCGGCACCACCGAACTCTTAAAACCGCGCACGCCGGTCGAAGAGATCATCGAGCACCTGAACGCGGCCGGCGTGACGCAAGTGAAAAAGCTCGGCGAGCGCTACGTGTCCGAGTACTGCGACGATTGCGGCGCGCCGCTGTTCGCCGACCCGGCCGGGGAACTGGTGCACGCGGAAATGCCGGAAGATACGCCGAGCGGGACCGAGCACTTCCACTGATGAAAAAGCCCTCGAAGTTTGAGGGCTTTTTGATTTCCGCAGCCGCGTGATGTGGCATCGCAGGCTTTTCGCTGAACGGCCTATGGCGCCTCGATGGGGTCAAGCCCCACGTCTGCGGCATCGCATCGAGCCGCGGCACAAAGGGGGCCTGATCCCACACAGCCAGCGCCGCGTGACATGGGGTCAGGCCCCCGTCACGACGCAAATCCGGTCAGCGCCCCGTGCATGGGGCCTGACCCCGTTGTGGTGCCGCTGGCCATTCAACTTCCACTACCTTCACGCCACCAGTTTGAATAGTGGCATAGCAGGCTTTTCGCTGAACGGCCTGCGGCGCCTCGATGGGGTCAAGCCCCACATCTGCGGCATCGCATCGAGCCGCGGCACAAAGGAGGGCCTGACCCCACAGCCACCGCCGCGTGATATGGGGTCAGGCCCCCGTCACGACGCAAATCCGGTCAGCGCCCCGTACGTGGGGC
>JAZJZT010000022.1:88059-322687 GCA_040389645.1 Pseudomonadota bacterium
ATGGGGTCAGGCCCCCGTCACGACGCAAATCCGGTCAGCGCCCCGTACGTGGGGCCTGACCCCGTTGTGATGCCGCTGGCCATTCAACCTCCACTACCTTCACGCCACCAGTTTGAATAGTGGCATCGCAGACTTTTCGCTGAACGGCCTGCGGCGCCTCGATGGGGTCAGGCCCCACGTCTGCGGCTTCGCATCGAGCCGCGACACAAAGGGGGCCTGACCCCACAGCCACCGCCGCGTGACATGGGGTCAGGCCCCCGTCACGACGCAAATCCGGTCAGCGCCCCGTACGTGGGGCCTGACCCCGTTGTGATGCCGCTGGCCATTCAACCGCCACTACCTTCACGTTACCAGTTTGAATAGGGGTGCTTGATCAGGTTGGAATTGAGGTAGCGCGCATCGTGCGTGACTTCTTCGCCGACCCAGTCCGGCTTGTCGAAAGCCTGGTCTTCGGCCGGCAATTCGATTTCCGCCACCACGAGTCCGGCATTCACGCCGAGGAATTCATCGACTTCCCAGACAAAACCGGCGTACGGGATGCGGCGCCGGTATTTTTCGATGATCGGCCGCTGGCATAATTTATCGAGGAATTCCTGCGCGTCGGCCAGCGGAATCGGATACTCCCACTCTCCCCGGCTGGCGCCGACATTCTTGCCCTTGATCGTCAACATCGCCTGGTCATCTTCGATGCGCACGCGCACCACGCGCTGCGGGTCGGACGACAGGTAACCCTGGCGCAGCAGCGCCGGGTGGCCCAGCTGTTTCCAGGCGTCGTGCGTGACGAGGAACTTGCGTTCGATTTCGACGCCCATGATCAATCCAGAGATAACAAGATTGGCTGCAAAATCGCCGCGCCCAGCGCCGCGCTGCGCGCGCCGTTCCAGCCGACGTAGGCGTCGGGCAGATCGGCGTTATCCTTGAACGGCATTTCGAGCGTCAATGACAGGCACTTGAAATGGTGGCCGATGTACTTTGATGCCAGCGTCAGCATGTCCTCTCGGTATTTGCTGGCGGCGTAACCGTATTTATCCTGGAAGTCCGGGCTGGCGGCCTTATAACGCTCAATAAACGCCTTTTGCTGCGCGGCCTGTTCGCTCGTGAAATTTTCCAGCATCTCGTTGCCGGCCACGAAGTTATACGGCAGCGCCTCGTCGCCGTGAATGTCAAAGAACATGTCGACACCCGTTTCATGGATCTTGTTTTTCACGCACAGCACTTCGGGGCTGCGCTCAAGCGACGGCGTCATCCACTCCCGGTTCAGGTTGGCGCCGGTGGCGTTGGTGCGCAGGTTGCCGCGGATGGCGCCGTCCGGATTCATGTTCGGCACGATATAAAATACGCAGCGCTGCAGCAGCTTGCGCGCGATCGGGTTGGCGTCGTTCAGCAGCGCGTCGATCATGCCCTCGACGAACCATTCCGCCATCGCCTCTCCCGGATGCTGGCGCGCGACGACCCAGATTTTCTTTTCCGCTTCCGGTTCGCCGATGACGACCAGGTTCATGTCGCGCCCGTCGACGGTGGCGCCCAGGTCGAGCACGCGCGCAACCGGGTTCTCGGCGACCTCTCCCAGCAGGCGCAGGTGGCGCTCCCACGAATACGGTTCGAAATAGGCGTAATACACGCTGTCGAGGTCGGGCGTGTGCTTGATCGTCATCACTTCGCCATCGAAGGTGGTCGGGACGCGGAACCAGTTCTCGCTGTCGTAGCTGGCCACCGCGTGGTAATCCTCGAAACCCTTCGGATAAGTCGCCTGGCCGGCGTTCAGGAAACGCATCGTCACCGCCTGGCTGCGCGCGCCTTGCAGGCGAAAATGAAACCACTGGTGGATATCGGCGTGGGAATCCTTGCGCAGATTCAGTTCGATGCCCGCCGCGCTGTCGGCGCGCACCACGTCGATCGCGCCGGAGTCGAAGTGTTGGCTGATTTTAATGGTCATGTGACGATCCCGTCTAAAGGTTCCGAGAGCGCTATTCTACCAAAGGGAAGTACTGAACCAGCGGCAAAACCGGGGGCAGACAAGGACACCGAGTCCCATGGGTCTGAACCTAATGCCATTAAGTTAGCTCCGAATTTGTCATTCCCGCGCAGGCGGGAATCCCATTTTTTTACGCCGTTTGCGACTCTAAATGGGATTCCCGCCTGCGCGGGAATGACAACTCTACGGCCGGTGGCCTTAACTTAACGGCATTAGGGTCTGAACCGGATTTTGCCGGCGCTATCGCTCAGTTATTGGCTTTACTCAGTCGACACTGCGCCCGCGCGCCTTCAATGCCGCCCGCACGCCGGCGCCGTAAGCCAGATCGGCCTTGTCGAAATGCCCGAGCTGGCGCTGCACGATGTCGTCGGCGACCTGGCTCAAGGGGCCAGAGAGGTTGTCGAACAGGTTGCGCTTTTCCTGGTCCGTCATCAGCCGGAACAGGTTGCCCGCCTGCGTGAAATCGTCTTCCTGGCCGCGCCCGTCGTAGCGGCCGGCGCCGCCGTGCAGCGCCAGCGCCGGTTCACCGTGGCCCAAGCCTTGCGGCGCGCTGCCCGCGGCCTGCACCGTCGCGTAATTTTGTTGCGCGCCGCCGTTGACGACGGCCATCGCACCGTCGCGCTGCTGGTTGTGGAAGGGACAGCGCGGCGCATTCACCGGCAAGTGCTGATGGTTGGTGCCGACGCGATACAGCTGCGCATCGTGGTAGGCGAACAGCCGGCCTTGCAGCATCTTGTCCGGAGAATACCCCATGCCGGGCACTGCGTTCGCCGGAGACAACGCGGCCTGCTCCACTTCGGCGTGGTAATTCAGCGGGTTGCGGTTCAGTTCGAACACGCCCACCGGCTGCAAGGGGAAATCGGCGTGCGGCCAGACCTTGGTCAAATCGAACGGGTTCCAGCCCGTCTTCTCTTCCCACGCCGCCAGTTGCTCTTCGGTCGCCACCTGCAGCTTGACGTCCCAGCGCGGGAAATCGCCGGCGGCGATCGCATTGAACAAATCGCGCTGGGCATGGTCCGGATCGGCGCCAGCCAGCCGCACCGCTTCGGCCGCGCTCAGGTTCCGGATGCCCTGGCGGGTCTTGAAGTGCCATTTCACGTAGACGCGCTGGCCGGCCGCGTTGACCAGGCTGTAGGTATGGCTGCCGAAACCGTCCATGTGGCGATAACCGTCCGGCGTGCCGCGGTCGGAGAACAGCATCGTCACCTGGTGCAGGCTTTCCGGCGCCCTGCTCCAGAAATCGAACATCATCGTGGCCGATTTCAGATTGGTCTGCGGATCGCGCTTTTGCGTGTGCACGAAGTCGGGGAACTTGATCGGGTCTTTGATGAAGAACATCGGCGTGTTGTTGCCGACCAGGTCCCAGTTGCCCTCTTCCGTATAAAAACGCACGGCGAAGCCGCGCGGATCGCGCTCGGTGTCGGCGCTGCCCTTTTCTCCGCCGACCGTGGAAAACCGCGCGAACGTGTCGGTGCGCTTGCCGACCTCGGAAAACAGCTTGGCCTTGGTGTAGTGCGTGATGTCGTGCGTGACGGTGAACGTGCCGTAAGCGCCGGAACCCTTGGCGTGCACCACGCGCTCGGGAATGCGCTCGCGATTGAAGTGCTGTAACTTCTCGATCAAATGAAAATCTTGCAGCAGCAATGGCCCGCGCGGGCCGGCGCTGGCGGAATTCTGGTTGTCGGCGACCGGGATGCCGGACGCGGTCGTGATAGGTTCTTGCTGGCTCATGCTGTGCTCCTCGGGTTGAACGATGCAATGATTTTAGTGAAAGAACAATCATTATCAAAGACAATTGATTAAATGAAGTTGATAGTAATAACCAATGACCATTCAAAAGAGCGGCGCTTGCCGCCTGCATCGCCGTGTTGCTGAAAATCTACGCCAAGCTGGCTTTTTGATGGCTGACTTGCGGGTTTTGGAGTAAAACTACTGGCTGTTACAGGCACGCCTTTTCAACACTTAAACACGGGGAGGCACCATGGAAAACCGGCAATGTCCGAGGCAGGATCTGGCGATGGCGCGCAGCGTTGACGAGGGAATCGCGATCGACCGCGCGGCCGGCGCCGCCAATGCATGGGTGTATATGCAGCACCATGCGATCCCGGCCGGCATCATCACGCGCGTGCTGGCTTACCCGGCGCTGCGCCGGCGCAATGATAAAATACCAACAGAAATATTGCAAAAATGAAATGATTAATAAGGCGACATGCCAAAAAATTTCATGCTAGTGTGACGTTCGGCCTGGGACGACTTGACCGTTTCATGGCCTCTCGAACGGGGAGAAACCATGCACACTGTACTGAAGAATGGCTTGTCGATACTCTTGCTCACAGGCGCAAGCGCCGGCGCGGCCAGCGCCGCCGAAGTCCTGTACCAGGTCGAGGACGGCGCCAGCCTGGCGGCGCCGGTCGCGGCACGCAACCCTTGTCCCGGCTGCGGCGATCCTCTGGCGCTGCCCGGCGGCGGCACCACCGTCATCGCCGTCAGCGCCAATCCGGCCCAGTTCGACATCGGCACGATCAGCGTCGTGCCCGAACCGCCGGCCTACATGATGTTGCTGATCGGCGTGGGCCTGGTCAGCCTGGTGGCGCGGCGCCACGCATCATCGTCCCCCAAGTTCACGGAAGAAACTTGATATTACAAAATTGAAATGTATATATTTCTTACACTTTTAATTAAAAAATGCTGAGCTTGCTTGCAAGTCATTGATAAATATCAATAAAATTTTTCGGTATAGTTTTTGCATGATTGCCATATCCCGATGATGGATAGACAATCTGCCAAACTTATTCCTGGAGGCCGAAAAATGAAAAAGCAGGGCTTGCATTTCAAGATGCTACTGTCCGCGCTGGCGGCAAGCTGTTTCGCGATAGCGCCAATCGCCAGCGCTGTACCGTTGTTGATCAACGGCGGCTTTGAACTCGGGTTCACCGGCTGGACCGTGACGGATCAGGCCGGCAGTGGCGGCACCTGGCTGATCCAGAGCGGCACCGGCTCGCCGATCAACGGTTTTCCCGTGCAACCACCGCCCGAGGGCAATTTCGCCGCGATGACGGACCAGGTCAATGGCCCCGGCACGCACATCCTGTACCAGGATTTCATCGTGCCGACCGGGACGATCGGCAGCGCGACGGGCAGCTTCCAGCTCTACCTCAACAACCAGGCCGACGATTATTTCACGCCGCCCACGCTCGACTATACCGCCATCGAAAACCAGCAATTCCGCGCCGACATCATCACCACGAGCGCCGACGTGTTCAGCGTGGCGCCCGGCGACGTCCTGCAAAACCTGTACATCACGATGCCGGGCGACCCGCTGGAGGCGGGCTATTTTCTGGTGCCGGCCAACCTGACGGCGCTGTTCCAGGCGCACCAGGGAGAAACGCTGCGGCTGCGCTTCGCCGAAGTCGACAACCAGTTTTTTTTCAATGCCGGCGTCGACGCGGTCAGCATCGATGCCACGGCGGACAACGGCAACGGGAATGGCAACGACGTGCCGGAACCGGCCAGCCTGGCCCTGCTGCTGATCGGCCTGGCCGGCGTGGCGGCAATGCGCCGGCGCGGCGCCTGCAACATCGCCGCGTCCACCCCGGCCGCTTGACAAATAGCGCTCCAGCGCCGAGCATCGAGTCCTTCCAGCGGCTTGCCGCGGCCCGGCAGGACTGATCCAAAGGAGCGCCATGGCGCGCGTCATACCCGGCACACCTGCCGACAGCGGCATCGAATCCTGCACGGCGGCCATTGCCGTGCTGGGCGCCGGTTCCATCGGCGCCTATGTCGGCGGCGCCCTGCTCGGCGCCGGCTGCGATGTCACCTTGCACGGCCGCGCGCGCATGCTCGCACGCATCGAACAATACGGCCTGAACCTGAGCGACCTGCACGGCCGCGCGCTCGGATTGACTGCCGCGCAAGTGCCGTACGCCACCGACCTGTCGCGCCTGGCCACGGCGGACCTGATCCTCGTCACCGTCAAAAGCGCGGACACGGCGTCGGCCGCCGCCGCGATCCTGGCCCATGCCAGGCCCGATGCCCTGGTGATCAGCCTGCAAAACGGCGTCGGCAACGCCGATACCTTGCGCCGCATCCTGCCGGGTATGACCGTGCTGGCCGGCATGGTGCCGTTCAATGTGGTGCAGACGCCGGATGGCCGGCTGCACCGCGGCACCGCCGGAGAATTGATGGTCGAAGCATCGCCGGCGCTGCGGCGCTGGCGCTCCGCCTTTGCCGCCGCCCACCTGCCGCTGGTCGAATGTGACGATTTTACGGCGGTGCAATGGAGGAAATTGCTGGTCAACCTGAACAACGCGGTCAACGCGCTGTCCGGCGTGCCCTTGAAATCGCAATTGCAGCAGCGCGACTACCGACGCTCGCTGGCGCTGATGGTCGACGAAGGGCGCGCCGTGCTGCGCGCGGCCGGCATCGAACCGGCCAGGGTCATCAGCGTCGGTCCGCGCATATTCACGCTGTTGCTGCGACTGCCCGACGCGTTGTTCGTGCGCGTGGCGGCGCGCATGCTGCAAATCGATCCCGAGGCGCGCTCCTCGATGTGGGAAGATTTACAGGCCGGACGCAAGACGGAAGTGCATTACCTGAACGGCGCGATCACCGCACTGGCCGACTCGCTCGGCTTGGCCGCGCCGGTCAACCGAAAGATGACAGAATTGGTAAGCGCGGCCGAAGCCGGCAGCCAGGGCGCGCTCGGCGCGCGCGACATGTACCGGATTTTAAAGGCCGCGCGCGGCCAACGCGGCTGAGCGACGCCCTGCGGCCGGCTACGCGCAAGCCAGCGCGGGCGCGTGCTGCTGTGCGTGCGCCTGGCGGCCGGCAACGAGCCACTGGCGCAGCCGCGCGCGCGTCAATTCGTCGCTGATGCCGAGCGTGGGCGCGCACGCGATCAAGGCTTCGCAATCGGCCGGATAGACGCGCGCATCGCTGTCGAGGATGCAATAGTCGGCGATTTCCGGATGGCGCGCCAGCCACTGCTGGATCGCCGTCCAGTGCGTCAGGCCGGACGGCGCGATATCGATCACCCGCCCGCCCAGCAAGCCCATGTGCCGGATCAGCGCGGCGGTATTGTCATGCTCGCGCACGGCGGCATGGATGACGACGCACACTTCCGGAAACGGGCGCAGCGCCACTTCCAGTTGCGGCGCCCAGACAAAGCGCCGCACCACTTCGGCACTGCCGGAAGTGGCATTGAGAACGCCATCGAAATCGAGGAACAGGACCCGGCCCTCGACCCGGTGGACATGCAGAGGATGTGCTTGATTTTTCATCGTTTATGCCCGTGACAATTGCTGAATCGAGCTGCTTGTACCCAAGGAACACGCATTGCGACAACAAACTGTAAGTCGGCGGAGCTGGGGCCGAGATGATCCTGGTCGACTGCGGGGGATGGGCAGCCGGTGCGGCGCGGAATGCTCAGCGCGCAGCTTCACTATAAACTTGGACTTACCCAACCGGAAGTATTTATGGCAAAACAGTATCGCCACGACAACAGTGCGTTGCTTTTTGGCACCAATTTACCGATGCCATTCCGCGCCCGCCGGCGGATGAAAAAGCCCGCAAGTTTGGCGCCTGCGGACTACCGAATATGGTGCTGGTATATTTCCCGACCGCCAGCCCCGGTAGGCATTTGCATGCATGAATTCATTGTAGTGATGTTGTAGGCCGGCAATTTGATATGCCGCAAACCGGAATGCGCAGCAGCGGCAATCAGGCGATGGCAATCATTTCGCTCTCGTCGACGACGTAGCGCACGGAACCCAGTTGCTGGCTGTGGATGATGTCCCGCAACGAAGGTTTTTCCGGCCCGCTGCGCGGCCGATCGGGAAAATCCACCGCCGTCATGTGTTCATGTTCGAGCACCTTGGACACGATCTCTTCATCGCTGCAGATGCTGGCGGAATTGAATTCAAACGGTTCTTCGTTATTTTTGTACCAGACTTTATATAAAGGCATAAGGATCTCCGAAAAAATTCTTCACGGATTGCCGTGAACGCAAGCCAAAATCAGATGCGAAGGCCGGGGTCAGACCCAGGGGTCTGGCCCCAGATTTTGCATCTGGATTTTGGTCAAAAAAAAAGCCACCGCGAGGTGGCTTTCAGGTTCGTTCCAAAACTATCTGTCAAGTGAACAAACAATGTGCGCCGGAATATCGCGGCTGTTGCTATTGATATGAATTACTTGGTCGCATCCTTGATGGCTTCTTTCAGGTCGCCCAGTTTTTCCTGGGTCTTGCCTTCGGCCTGGTTTTGCAGGCCCTTGATCTGCTGCTCGGTGTTGCCGACCAGCTTGCCCGCCTCTTCCTGGATTTTGCCACCGATGTCTTGCAGTTTGCCGTCGATTTGATCTTTGTTCATGTAAAACTCCTGTAGCGCGCCTGGCCGAATGGCCATGCAATGAAGCAAGAGTATCAAGCCGCCGTCTTGCCATCTGTACGCTGCCGTACATAGTACGCCGCCGATTTTTAATTCAAGGATTATCCGGAGTTGCGCGGCTTGCGGCGCAAGCCATACCAGGCCGCGGCGGCAACCGGCACCGCCAGCGCGATGACTGACAAATCGTCCCAGATGCCGTCGCCCAGCAGCGCGGACAGCAAGCCGGCGATCGTCACCAGGCCCAGCGCGATCGGTGCCCCCCCACAGGCGCAGGAAAGCGGCGCTCATGCGCCCTCTCCCAGCGTGGCCACCAGCACGGCGCCATCCTGTCTGACCTTCAGCGCAGGTTGCGCGCCGCGCTTGAACCACAGATACAGGCCGCTGCCGAGCACGATGATGGTGGCCAGGTCCAGCAGCGCCCACATCAGCTGCATGCCGCCGCCGCCGTAGTCTCCGAAATGCAGCGGCTGCGAAATCAGCAACGCCGTCAGGTACCACGGCAGCGCGCGGCGGTCCGTGATGCGGCTGGTTTGCGCGTCGATCAGCACCGGCTGGTACAGGCGCGCCGTCAGCGCCTCGTTGCCGCGCATGAAGATGCCATAGTGATGCGGGCTGCTGAACGGCGTGCCGGGGAAGGCGACAAAGCCGATCTTCATGCCCGGCTGCGCCGCCGCGGCGTTCGCCATCGCCGTCTGCATCGAGCCCAGCACGGTGGGCGGCGGCAAGCCCTTATAGGGCGCCGTCATTTGCGCCATCTCGGTGAATTGCCAGTATTTGAGCAATACGTCGGCCCAGGTATTGATCATGCCGGTGGCGCCCACCACCAGCGCCCACACCAGCGTGACGATGCCCAGCAGATTGTGCAGGTCGAGCCACTTGAGGCGCGGCCCGCGTTCGCGCCGCACCTCGCCGAACGCCAGCTTGCGCATGAAGGGCGCGTACAGCACCACGCCGGAAACGATCGCCACCAGCAGCAGCAAGCCCATCAGGCCGAGAAACAGCTTGCCCCACAAGCCGGCATACAAATCCACGTGCAAGTGGAAGATCACGCCCATCAGCGAGCCTTCCAGGCTGGGCTGGCCCAGCACTTGCGCCGAGCGCGCATCGACCGCGATCGATTTATAGGCTTCGTCGGTCGGATTGTCGCCCAGCGTCAGGTTCCAGATATTCGGTTCGTCGGCTTCCTGCGACATGTACATCATGATCTTGCCGGGATATAGCGCGCGGCCGGCGGCGATCACCCGGTCGAGATCGGCGCGCGGCGCGTCCGGCGCCATCGAAGGCGCCTGCACGCCATTGCCCAGCGCATGGTCGATCTCGTGATGGTAGATCAGCGGCAACCCTGTCACGCACAGCAGCAACATGAAAATGGTGCAGACCAGGCTGCTCCACTTGTGTATCCAGGCCCAGCGGCGCACGGCAATCGGTGTCATGTGTGTTGGTTTTTCAGTCAGTAAATCGGCGGGCAAGTTACAAATGATAATGCAAATCACTCCCATTTGCTGATGAAACCCCTATAATGAGAATCAATCTCATTCATATTATTATGGTAAAAACAACATGGCCATCGCATATTCTCCCAAACTGACCCTGTCGCCACTCGCCCTCGCCGCCATGCTGCTGGCCGGCGCCGTCCACGCGCAAGAGATGCAGACCGTCGTCGTCAGCGCTTCTGCCGATGCCTCGGCCGACGGCTTGCCGAAAGCCTACGCGGGCGGCCAGGTGGCGCGCGGCGGCCGTCTCGGCCTGATGGGCAACATGGATATCATGGACACGCCGTTCAACACGATGAGTTTTACGCAAACACTGATCCAGGACCAGCAGGCTCGCAGCGTGGCCGACGTGCTGCAAAACGACCCGACGGTGCGCGTGGCGCGCGGCTTCGGCAATTACCAAGAGTTATATGTGATCCGCGGCTTCGCCGTCAATTCCGACGACCTGGCCTATAACGGCCTGTACGGCCTGCTGCCGCGCCAATTCGTCGCGTCCGAATTATTGGAACGGGTCGAAGTGTTCCGCGGCGCGAATTCCTTCATCAATGGCGCCGCGCCCGGCGGCGGCGGCATCGGCGGTTCGATCAACCTGCTGCCCAAGCGCGCCAGCAACAACGATCTGACGCAATTGACGCTGGGTGTCGAAACCGGCGGCCAGGGTTATGGCGCGCTCGACATCGGCCGCCGCTTCGGACCGAACAACAACACAGGCATCCGCGTCAACGCCGCGCGCCGCGATGGCGACACCGGCATCGACCGTGAGCACCGCGAATTGAGCGTGCTGTCGGTCGGCGTCGATTACCACGACCGCAACTTCCGCCTGTCGGCCGACGTCGGCCACCAGGACCACAAATTGACCGGCGCGCGCCCGAGCGTCACCGTAAACGGCGGCATCGCCCTGCCCGCCGCGCCGGACGCCGGCAGCAACTGGGCGCAGCGGTGGACCCACTCGAACGAACGCGACACTTTTGGCACGCTGCGCGGCGAAGTGGACCTGGGCAAGGATGCGGTGGCCTGGGCCGCCTTCGGCGCGCGCAGCGGCGACGAATCGAACATCCTGGCCGCTCCCACCGTCAGCAAAACGGACGGCACGGCCAGCATGTACCGCTTCGACAACGAACGCCACGACGCCGTGCGCACGGGAGAAATCGGCGTACGCGGCAAGCTGCGCACCGGCGGCATCGGCCACAGCCTGAGCGCGACCGCATCCACCTATTGGCAGGAATCGAAAAACGCTTACGCCTTCAGCGACTTCACCGGCTTCGCGACCAGCCTGTACCGCCCGGTCGACGTGGCGGCGCCCTCCAGCGATTTCTTCACCGGCGGCAAGCTGAGCAACCCGCTGGTGACCAGCAAGACCATGCTGTCCAGCTACGCGGTGGCGGACACCTTGTCCATGCTGGACGACAAGGTACTGCTGACCGTCGGCGCGCGCCGCCAGACCATCAAGAGCGACAGCTACGATTACAACACCGGCGCGGCGCAAACCCATTACAACCAGAGCAAGACGACGCCGGCCGCCGGCCTGGTATACAAGCCGCTGAAGAGCGTCTCGCTGTACGCGAACTATATCGAAGGCTTGCAGCAAGGCCCGATCGCCTCCGGCACCGACATCGACAACATCGGCGAAGCGTTCGCCCCGTACGTGTCGAAGCAAAAGGAAATCGGCATCAAGTACGATGGCGGCACGCTGGGCGCGAGCGCGGCGCTGTTCCGCACCAGTCAACCATCGGCGTATGTGAAAAACCGCCACTTCGGCGTGTTCGGCGAACAGCGCAACCAGGGGCTGGAACTGACTGTGTTTGGCGTGCCGCTGCGCGGCCTGCGCGTGCTCGGCGGCCTGACGCTGCTGGACGCGACGCAGCGCGTGACGGCGGGCGGCCTCAACCAGGGCAAGGATGTCATCGGCGTGCCGGGCACGCAACTGAACATCGGCGCCGAGTGGGATGTGCCGGGCGTGGCGGGGTTAAACCTGAACGGGCGCGTCGCGCATACCTCGTCGCAGTACGCGGACGGCGCCAACCAGCAAGAGGTGCCGGCATGGAGCCGTCTCGACATCGGCGCCAGCTACGCCACGCAGATCGCCGGCCGCAACGTGACCTTGCGCGCCCGAGTCGACAACCTCGCCGACAAGAATTACTGGGCCTCGGCCGGCGGCTATCCCGGCTCCGGCTACCTGGTGCTGGGCGCGCCACGCACCGTGGTGCTGTCCGCCTCGCTCGACTTCTGAGGCGGTTCGTTCACATCCGGTGTGCCGTCGCACCGCTGTTGAGCATGAAGAAAAGACGGCCCTGTTCCCATGCCGCCGCCAGCGGCATGGGAACGGGGCCGTCCCCTTCCCCGCATGCAGTTTCACGGCACTTTTATTTTCTCAAGCTTTCGACTTCCTTCAACTCAACTGCCCGGTCAACGGATTGATCGGCCTCGGCGAAGCCTTCCGTCGCCGGCATTTTCAGCTCGATATTGCTGATTTTATCGATCTGGATCACGCCCTTGGTGAGCGACAGGGACAGCACGTGGCCGCCGCTCTTGCGATCCTGCGTCAAATAATGCCAGTGGTAACCCGGGACATTGAAACCCTTGCTGAAACTCGGGCTGCGGAAAGCGATCAGGGTCCCTTGCGAAGACGGGAACTTGAAAATCGATTGCGTCTTGACGACTTCGGCCAGCGGCTTATACGGTTTGACTTGCGGCGAAATGGCGCGCGCCGTCAATTCCTCGAATGCTCCATCGAACCGGATCGCATAAAACAGATTCTTGTTGGGCAGCTTGGTGTCCAGCCAGGCTTCGAGCGCCTGCAAGGTCAGCGGCCCCTGCACCTCGTAGCGGGTGGCGGGGTTGAACTGTGTGACGGTGGCAAACGGTGTCTTCTCATCCTGGTTGGCGATCGCCACGGAACCATCCGCCTTCGCCTTGTAAAAAACGCCGTCGATGACGACCATTTCGCCATCCACGCGGTTATACGTGCCGATGCCGAAATTGCCTTTTTTGCTCAGGGCCGAGACCGTCAAATCGCCGTCATAAGCCGCCGCCAGCAAGGCATCGATGGTGGAAAACTGGAAGATCGTCGACTCGGGTGCTTGGGCAAATGCGAAGGAATGGCATAACAACAGGGATGCAGCGATAATTCTTTTAAGCATGGATGACTCCGGTATGCAGGGAATGCCAGTTGGCGCGTGATTGTAATGGGCTTGTCACTGTGCGTCCTAAGCTGGCGGCTATACCTGTCGCACGCGCGCATTTTGGCCTTGCGTCTCCCTCAAAGAATATTAGAATTATGACCACACAACATTTTTTGGGAGGCAGTATGCGCGAGCGCATGGTACTGAGGCGGCCAAACGATGACATGGCCATGGTAGTCGACCGGGGCATCTTGTTAAATGCCGAGCACGGGCGCGACAAGGCGGTGGCTTACCTGGAGCGCGAACACGTGCCGCTGACGGTGATCGCGCGCGTACTGTCCGAGCCATCACGACGCCGCTCCGCTGCCACGCCCGACCTGTGACATCCGGCAGTGGCACACTTCCCGACCGGTAATTACCTCCAATAGAAAAAGCCGCCAGCGCAGGGATGCGGCCGGCGGCGGCGACCTGGTTCACACCAGGCTGGGAAAATTGCGTCAAGGTTTGATCTGGCTCAATTACTTTGCCTGCGTAAATGCATAAGCTCGAACGATCACCATCGCGGGAGGGCGAAGATGAAAGCCATATATGCGTCACCTGATACCGGAGCGTTGCCAAGTTGCCCAGGCTGTACATTTTGCTCGACGCGGCGCGTCCAGCGCTCATTCCTCATGAGATTTTTGCCGAACCACATCTTGATCAAGTGCAGCAATTGCGGCCGGCGTTCATTGCTGAAAAAGAATTAGCCGGCCAGAAGGCGCTGCCGGGGCGGGCGAGCGGCCACTCTCATTCAGCCCGGCGTCATAACGTGCGCCGGCACCTGATGCAGCCACCCATCACCTGGCGCCGCTGACAGCGTCCCGGCTGCCGCTGTAAGGTGCCGCCTCTCGGCGGCATCCGGCTGGCAACGGCCGGAAGTCCAGCGCTATCCTCATGACCCGTTTTGCCTGGCGTCGCCTGCTTGTCGCCGCGCGGGCGCCCTGGAACCCGTCAGCCGATGCAGATCCTGTCACCATAAAGGCGCGCCTTGCATGCCGACGCCCGCCAGAATCAGCGGCCAGCGGCAAGACCCGGTCCCAGCCGCTTTATGGCACACATCTTTTGCAAATCGGCTATACGGCGTGCTCACGTGCAACAAACTATCCCATATCGAGTATTGCCGATAATTCAACGCCGAAACTCCCCCACAATCAAAGCATCCACGTCACTTGATGAAAGATTTACAGATGAACTATTTACACTTGCTCCTTGCCGCGGAAGTCAGGCGACTCGCCCTGGACTTGAGAGACAAGGCCGCCGCAACACACGCGAATACGACGGAACTCAGAGGTCATTCCTGGCAGGCGGCAAACGATCAGTGGCTAAACAAACACCCGGTGACGGAATTCGAAGCCGAAGCGTATGAATTGATTGCCGCGACCGCGCGCCGCATCCCGGCGCTGACGGGCTACGACACAAGAGATTAGCAAGCACTCACACCGGGCTCGTGCCGGCGCAGGCATTGCAGGTGATCTGGATGTCCATGCGGTCGAGCTGCTGGTCGAAGCCCGCCTGCTGGGCATGTTCGTACAGTTGCTGTGAAAAGAACTTGTCGCGGATTTCGAAGACGCCTGCACAACTCCTGCAAACGAAGCGGTAGCAGGCCGGCGGCGCCACCGATGGCGCCCGCACATAACTCCGGCGGCCAGGCTCGCCGCCGTCCCACCCGCGCCGGGCAATTCCGCATGTATCCAGTTCGGCCAGCACGCGATAGATGCTCGCCTGGCTCAGCGTCAGGCCCGCCGCCGTCACCGTGCGGTAGACACTTTCGACGGTGACTGGCTGTTTCGCGGCCAACAAAATCTTCAACACATCCTGGCGCGCCAGCGTCGCGCGGAAACCATGCTGCTGCAATTGCTTCAGCGCATGGGCGAAGTCCGCATCGTCGACGGCGGCAAGTGGCTGCGTAGTGTTCATGTGTAATGGGAGAGGTGAAGCGAGGCACCGTACCGCATCGAACATGAACAAATCATTAAATTGTGAATGGCGCACAACGTATTGAAAATATAAAGTTTTCTGATTGAAACATGCAATGAGTGAGAATAATAATGCGATTCGTTCTCATTTACATTCATAGGTCATTCATGCACTCCCCTCGCACCTTGCAACTTTCTCCCATCGCACTGCTTGTCCGTTTGACTCTGGCCGCCAGCGTCAGCGCCGGCTCCGCCTACGCCGCCGACAGCGGCGCCGAATCGGTCCTGCCATCGGTGACCGTGACCGGCCAGCGCGACGACAGCAGCTACGCCGTCAAACACACCGCCGGCGTCACCAAGACCGACAGCGTGCTGCGCGACGTGCCGCAGACCGTGACCGTCATCACCGAAGCCCTGATCAAGGACCAGGCGATGCAAAGCATGGCCGACGTGGCGCGCTACGTGCCGGGCATCAGCATGGCCAATGGCGAGGGTAACCGCGACGCGCCCATCTTCCGCGGCAGCACCAGCACGTCCGGCGACTTTTATATCGACGGCGTGCGCGACGACGTTGAGTATTACCGCGACCTGTACAACGTGGAACGCGTCGAAGCGCTGACCGGCCCGAACGCCATGATCTTCGGCCGCGGCGGCTCCGGCGGCGTGATCAACCGTGTCGTCAAGCAGGCCGGCTGGAATACCGTGCGCGCCGCCGACCTGACGCTGGGTTCGTACCAGAACCGCCGCCTGATCGCGGACGTCGGCCAGGCGATCAGCGACACGCTGGCCTTCCGCGTCACCGGCATGGTCGAAGATTCGGGCGGCTACCAGCGCAACTTCAGCCTGAAGCGCTCGGGCATCAATCCCACGCTGGCCATCCGCCCATCCCGCGACACCAGCGTCTTGCTCGGCTACGAACACTTCGAAGACAAGCGCACCACCGACCGCGGCGTGCCTTCGCTGAACGGCCGCCCGCTGGACTTGCCGGTTGACGCCTTCTTCGGCGACCCAAGCGAAGCAGGCCGTCCGACCCGCGTCATTTCCGATGCGCTGAACGCGGTCGTCGACCACGACTTCGGCGGCGGCGTGCACCTGTCGAACAAGACCCGCTACACCGACTACGACAAGTTCTACCAGAACTACAACGCCGGCGTCGTCAACACCAAGACCAGCCTGGTGCCGATCTCGGCCTACAACAATCACCAGTGGCGCAAAAACCTGTTCAACCAGACCGATGTCACCTTCAGCATCGACAGCGGCGCCGTCAAGCACCGCCTGCTAGCCGGCATCGAACTGGGCCGCCAGGAGACCGACTACCTGCGCATGACCGGCCAGTTCAGCAACAAGAGCGCCAGCACGCCGCTTACCAGCATCAATGTGCCGCTCGCCAGCCCCGACGGCGCACTGCCAACCAACTATGTGCTGGGCGGCAGCGCCTCCGACCGTGACGGCTCCAGCCTGGCCAAGATCGCCGGCGTCTACGTGCAAGACCAGATGGAACTGTCGTCGCAGTGGCAACTGATCGCCGGCCTGCGCGTGGACAGCTTCAAGCTCGACTACCACAACAACCGCGCCGGCGGCCTGCTGGCCATCGCGCCCGGCCCGGCCGACCTGCACAGCAGCGACACGCTGGTTTCTCCGCGTTTCGGCGTGATCTACAAACCGATGCAAGCGGCCTCGCTGTACGCCAATTACAGCGTGGCATCGTTCCCGCGCGGCGGCGACCAGTTGAGCAGCCTGAACAGCGTCAACCAGGGCTTGAAACCTGAAAAATTCACAAACTATGAAATGGGCGCCAAGTGGGACATCCTGCCCGACCTGATGGCGACCGCCTCGATCTACCGACTCAATCGCAACAACGTGGCGGTCATCAATCCGGCCACCGGCATCGCCGACCAGTTGGTGGACGGCCAGCGCACCAACGGCGTGGAACTGGGCATTGGCGGCAACGTGACGAAGAACTGGAGCATCAAGGGCGGCTATGCGCACCAGCAAGCCAAACTGCTGGCGACCGCATCCGCCACCGCGCAGGCTGGCGCCAAGGTCGGCATGGTGCCGGAAAACACCTTCTCGCTGTGGAACCGCTACGACTTCGCGCCCGCTTTCGGCGCCGGCCTGGGCGTGATCTACCGCGACGACATGTACGCGTCCACCAGCAACACGGTGACGCTGCCAGGCTACACCCGCGTCGACGCCGCGCTGTTCTACACCGTCAACGCCAACGTCAAGGTGCAGTTGAACATCGAGAACCTGTTTGACAAGCATTACTATGCCTACGCGAACGGCGACAACAACATTACCGCCGGTTCGCCGCGCGCATTCCGCCTCGGCTTGCACGGCAATTTCTAAACTCCTGCACTGACACGGAGCTGCACGGCCCGGCGCACCGCACTCCGCGGTGCGCCGGGCCGTTTTAATTGGCGACGCCGCCGATCGTTGCCGATGCCGGAAAGGTGAGCTTGACGGCCAGTCCGCGTCCGGCCGGGCCGTCGTGCAACTCGACCTCCGCGCCATGATGCTCGGCGATCTGGCGCACGATGGACAGGCCCAGGCCGCAACCGCCAGCCTCGTTGCCTTCGGGTCTGAAAAAGCGGTCGAACAGGCGTTCGCGGCCGGCGGCCGGCACGCCTGGCCCGTTGTCCTGCACCTGCAGCACCGCCCGGCCATTCTCGCTGCGCGCGATCACATCGACCTGCCCGCCCTGCGGCGTGTAGCGCAGCGCATTATCGATCAGATTATTCAATATCACGACGAGGCCGTCCCGGTGCGCCAATAAATGCAGCGGCGCCTCGATCTCCACACCCAGGTCGATGCCACGGCTGTCGGCCAGCGTGGAGTGGTCGGCCGCCACGTCCGGCAACAGCGACGCCAGTTCCAACTGCGTCATTTGCGCCGCCGTGTGCCCGGTCTCGTGCGTGGCCAGGCTCAGCATCTGGTTCACCAGGTGGCTGGTGCGATCCAGGCGCCGATGCAGGCGCGCCATCGCGGCGGCGCGTGCGGCATCGCTGGTCTCGCGCTCGGCCAACTGCAATTGCAGCTTCAGCGCGGTCAGCGGCGAGCGCAGTTCGTGGGCCGCATCCGCCACAAAGACGCGCTGCGCCACCAGCGTCTGCGCGAATTTTTCCAGGAAGGCGTTGAGGGCGTGGACGATGGGCGTCAGTTCCACCGGCCAGCCATCCACGCGCAATGGCTCCAGCGTGGACGGCGAGCGGTCCGCCAGCATATGGGCCAGCCGGTTCAACGGGCGCAGCGCATCCCGCACCACCAGCAGCACCAGCACCAGCAGCAGCACGACAAAGGCGACCAACGGCGCACCCGCGCGCAAGGCCATGCTGGCGGCGAGCTGGTCGCGCGCAGCCATAGGCTGAGCCGCCTGCACATATAAATCATGGCGGCGCACGCCATATACTCTCCAGGACTCTCCCTGGAAATGCAGCGTGGCGAAGCCGGACACATTTTGCTGAGGCATCAGCGGATGCGGTTTCAGCCTGGCCGCGTACACCTGCTTGCCGTCCTGGTTCCACGCCTGGATGGCAAATTCCTCTTCCGGATCTTCCGGCGCCGGCATGCCCGTTCTCGGCGCAAATTCATCGGGCAGCGCCACGGCCAGTTGGCGCAACTGCAAATCCGCCAGCTCGTTCGCCTCGGCCCGCAGCGAGTGGTACAGCATGGCGCCCGCGCCCAGCGTGGACAACAAGGTTGCGCACAACAGGCCGAGCAGCAGGCGCCGGCGGATGGTGCTGGTGGTATTGGCTATATTCATGGAACGGGCGCCGTCTTGTAGCCCACGCCGCGCACGGTCTTAATGAAGGCGGCCCCGAATTTCTTGCGCAGGCGATGGATGTAGACATCGATCGCATTGCTTTCAACCTCATCGTTCCAGCCGTACAGCCGCTCCTCCAGCTGCCGCTTGGTCACCACCCTGCCCGGCTCGTCGAGCAAGGCGCGCAGCACCGCAAACTCCTTCGCCGACAGATGCACCGGCACACCTTCCAGTTCCACCTCGTGACTGGCCAGGTCCAGCCGGATCTGGCCGTGGACGACACTGGAGCTCACGCGCGCGCCCCTGCGGCGCAGCAAGGCACGCACGCGCGCGAACAGTTCCTCGAAATCGAAAGGCTTGATCAGGTAATCGTCCGCGCCGGTATCCAGGCCGGCCACGCGCGACGCCATGTCGCTGCGCGCGGTGACGATGAGCACGGGCACGTCACCGCCCGCCTTGCGCAAGGAACGCAAGACATCCATGCCCTGCTTGCCGGGCAGGCCGAGGTCGAGCAGCACCAGGTCATACGTGGTGGTGGCCAGCGCCAGTTCCGCGTCGGCGCCGTTGCGCACCCAGTCCACCACGTAGCTCGCCTTGCCCAGGCCATCCTCGATATTCTCCCCGATCATGTGATCGTCCTCCACCAGCAACAGCCGCATACCTTCACCTATCCCGGGACGCGCCGTCGATGCAACGCAATCGGCTATTTTATCCGGTGCCGGCTTTAGTGATCGAGGTGTACGGCGTGGGCAGTAGAGGAAGCGCAGAAACGGATCAGTGCCCCAGGCAAAGCTGGACATCAGCTCATCTTCTTTCGATGGCCTTATTTCTTGAAATTTATACTGAAATGGATATAATTCATTCAGCAGAAATGATGAAAAACTTATGAAAAACATAAAGTTTTTAGGCGACAGCCTGAAACAGATCCGCAGCTTCGAGAAGGATGCAGTACAGGATATCGGTTACCAGTTGCACAAGGTGCAATCAGGTGAGCAGCCAGACGACTTCAAACCCATGCCCAGCATTGGAGCAGGTGTTGAGGAAATCCGGGTATGGGATGCCTCTGGAACTTACCGCGTTATCTACGCTGCCCGATTCGAAAATACGGTGTATGTGTTGCATGCATTCCAGAAGAAAACTCAACAGACTGCCAAGTCCGACATTGATTTGGCAAAACAGCGTTACAGAGAAATTCAAGGAAAAAAATGAGCCAATCCGAAACCTTCACCAGCGTGTGGGATGCGCTGGCCGACACGCCGTCCGAAGCAGAGCATCTGCGTGCCCGTTCAGAACTTATGCGACAAATCACCGCCATCGTTAAAAGCAACAACTGGAAACAGGCCGAGGCTGCGTCTCGATGCGGCGTTACGCAACCGCGCATCAATGACCTGCTGCGCGGCCGCGTGTCTCGCTTCTCACTTGACGCCTTGGTTGACATTGCCGCATCGCTAGGACGCCGAGTGCATTTTGAGCTGGAATTGCTCGAAGCCACATAATAAAAATCCCACAACTGTAATGTTGCGGACTTTTCTTCAGATGTGGTCTCGGCCTTCGTATTGGTGTCTGATCTTCCCGATCCATTCCACAGTCCACATCGTCACCATCGAGGAAGTAAAGAAACGCGATGAACGAACCTACTGATACCGGCAACGTGGTCATCCTCCGGGATGCAGGCGGGCATCCTGCCTTTGCCGTCATCCCCTTCGCCGAATACCAAGCGCTCAAGCTTGGCAGAGCCAAGGCCGAACCGACCATTCCGAACCATGTCGTCAATCTGTCCATGGACAACAATGTATCGCCGGCACGCGCATGGCGCGAATACCTGGAACTGACCCAAGCCGATGTGGCCGAACGCATGGGCGTGACGCAAAGTGCATACGCCCAGCTGGAAAGCAAGACGACCTTGCGAAAGTCGTCGCGCGAGAAGATCGCCAAGGCACTGGGCATCGTCGCCGAGCAGCTCGACTTCTAATCCGGCTTGCTACGATCCGGTTGCTGGTTGGTCGGCACAAGATGCCAGCCCAACTGCCTCCGGATCTCCTCGATCGTCGGCGACGCTACATCAGCTCGCGTGCGCTGCGCCATGTATTCGCGGACGATCTGCTTGTCCGGGTCCATGGTCTTGTAAGTTGGTGTTCTCTTTGGCACTCATTTGCGCGCTTTTTTGGCACTGCGCTTACACATGGAAAAACCTTTTACTTTCAATAGCTTAGCATCCCCACCCCTGATGTAGGGAAGGGCTTTAGTGCCAAAAGATGCGCAAAACAGCCAAAAAAGGCTCATGTCGGTGCCAAATAGCCTGCAACTTTTTACTTCTCACAAATTCACATAGGCCCCGTCGTTACTGGCCTCTTGGATTTCTCAAGAAATGGCCGAGTGCCAAAACAAACGCTAACTCACAATAACAGCCGACAATTTTTAAGGCACCACTAAGGCACGGGACGGCAAATACGAAAAAGGCCAACCCGAAGGTTGGCCTAAGTCTTTGATTCTATTGGTCGGGGCGAGAAGATTCGAACTTCCGACCCCTTGCACCCCATCTCTTATTTCAGTGATCCCACAAGATCCGACAGTGATCGAGGAAGTATGCATATCGCCTTTACCTAAAAGCTCTCTTCGAAATTTCGATCCGGAGTAGTACAATCAGATCCGGCCAAAGCCGCGCAAAATTTCTTACCAATTTCTTACCAAGCTCCTTACCAACCGCCTCGTCCACCCAGGGAAGCGCATGGCAGCCTTCAAACTCACCGCCACCAAAGTCGAGCGCCACCGGCCTGTGAAGGCGGATGAAACTCTTACCGATGGCAATGGTCTGTATCTCCGCTTTCGCCGCGGCCAAGCCGGCGGGCTGAGCCGGATGTGGATGTACACCTACAAAGTGGGCACCAGGTCGAGCTATGTCACGCTCGGCGAACACAATGGCAGCCTGTCCGACTTCGACATCGAATTGTACCACCTGCCGTCCGGCACAAGGCTGACGCTGGAAACCGCCAGGCGGATAGCCGCGGAACTGACCGACTGGCGCAAGCGTGGTATCGATCCGAAAGGCTTTCGCCAGTCCGAGGAGGCGCGACAGGAAGAAACACAGGCGGCACTGGCGCAACAAATTGCCGCCGATGAGGCCAAGCAGGCGGAGGAACGCAAAAACGTCCAGGATCTCTTCGATTCCTGGATCGCGGACGGGGTGCGTCGGAAGGACGGCAACGCCGAGCTCAAGCGCCAGTTCGAGGCCAGCGTGCTGCCACGGATCGGTTCCATTCCAGTGAAGGACTTGACCGAGCATGACCTGCGCGCCGTGCTGCGCGCGTTGGTCGAGCGTGGCGTGAACCGGTCGGCAGTCATCGCACGTAACAACTTGACCCAGATGTTCGCGTGGGGCCGCAAGCGGCAACCGTGGCGCAAGCTGCTGGTGGAAGGCGATCCAATGGAACTGATCGAGATCGAAAAGATCGTGGCGCCGGACTACGACATGGCTACCTTCCGCGACCGAGTGCTGTCCGACGCCGAAATAACGGAACTGCATGACATCCTTTTGCGGCGCCAGGCCGAGTACGACGCCGCTCCGAATAAGCGCGTGGTGCCGCAACCGCTGGAGCCAATGACGCAGTGCGCGATCTGGATCATGCTATCGACGCTAACTCGCGTAGGGGAAACATCGATGGCCAGGTGGGAACACGTCAACCTGGAGGCCGGTGAATGGTTCATCCCCAAGGCCAATGTGAAGGGCAACTTTAGCGACCTGACCATCTACTTTTCTGCATTCACCCTGGAGCAGTTCAAGCGATTGGACACGCTGACGGGACACACAGCGTGGTGTTTTCCGTCGCGGAACGAGGATTCGCACATCGACGTGAAATCCTTCACAAAACAGATCGGGGACCGCCAGAGCATGTTCCGGCGAAACAAGGATGGCACACCGCGCGCGCCGCTGAAGAATCGCGTGCACGACAACACTCTGATGCTGGCCGGCGGAGCGACCGGACCGTGGACATCACACGACCTGCGCCGCACCGGCGCCACCATCATGCAACGCCTGGGCGTCACGCTTGAGGTGATCGATCGCTGCCAAAATCACGTATTGGGCGGCAGCAAGGTACGGCGACACTACCTGCACCATGACTATGCAAACGAAAAGCGGGAGGCTTGGAGCCTACTGGGCAAGTACTTATCTACGCTCATACACATAAAAGTACCAAAAACATCATCATATTAACGCCTTTTGGCCCCCAACAGCTTGCAGGCCGTTCGAAGGCCAATGAAATCAAGTACTTGGTACCCCCCCTACTTTTCGACCTCCCGAGTCGATTTTCGTAGCACACTCAACTAAGAATTACAGAAAAATTAGCTAAAAATTTCAAAAAAAACTCGATCAAGAAATGAAAATTCCAAAGTAAGTGCATTTCATCACTTCGCCGTTTGTGTTCGATGCGAAGCCGGTTAGGACTAAGAACGGACTTTCCCATAACTCTGCAATGGTTTTCGCAGCTTGCCGACGTTAGCCAGATGAGTCTTTTGCCTCGCGACCCCAAACCGTAGCTCAGTGCCCTCCTTGCATTTTCTCGTACCAATCACATATACTGTACAAAAATACAGTTAATTTCGACATTTTTTCAACCATGCTCGCGCCGCCACTCACCGCTAACCCGGCGGTTCAAGAGGCTTTGAATCAAGCCTTTTCGATGCGTGTGGCGGGCTAGCGAGCTCGCTGTATGGCGCCAATGCGATGAGGATGCGGCACACGCTGTTGGACAAGCAACCTTGAGGCGGTCCAACTGGCGGAATCCACCAGTTCGGGTTAAACTGTAGCCATGAAAGAAAACATCTACAAACCTAGTCAGGGAACACCTGTCCATTTCTCGGGTCATGAGACGTTCCCCTTGCGTCAAATGTGGCTCAAGAAGATATTCGACCAAGGCAGCGATGACGGGATGATCAGTAAGTCGACATTCTCCCGCGAGCAGGCCATTGCAGATTTCGGCGTAGGCAAGAACATGGTGACATCAATTCGCCATTGGGCTTTGGCTTGCGGCGTAATGATCGAGGACGGCGACAGTTTTCGCGTTCGCGGGCTTGCCAAGGAGATCCTTAGTGACGGAGGGCTTGATCCCTACGCTGAGAGCCCCTCGACGGCTTGGCTTGCCCATTGGCAACTCGCAGGCCGCTGCTTACGTTCGACGACTTGGCATTGGTTGTTCAACCATGTGACGGCCCCGACCTTCACCCGCCAAGAACTAGAAGAGCCTTTGGCTCGCTACGCGCGTGAGCTTGACCCAAAACATCGGCTGTCGGCCTCCACGATCTCGCGCGACTTGGAGACATGCCTCCGCAGTTACGCGCCGCGTGCTGCGGGCGGCTCCCCTGAGGATTTCGCTGAGCCGCTCTTGGGAGAGTTAGGCCTGTTGCAAGAGGTTCACAAGGGTCAGTACGCTTTTCGTCGCGGCCCGAAGGCCTCACTGCACAACGGCATCTTCGCCTATGCCTTAATCGACTTCTGGAATCGAGAAGCCGAGGGACAAAGTTCTCTGGCCTTCGAAACCGTGGCCTACGCGGAGGGCTCGCCGGGACGGGTCTTCAAGCTCGACGAGGAGTCGATCGCCCAACGACTAATTTCTCTCTCAGACATCACCGGACGCAAGGTGGAATGGACTGATTCGGCTGGCCTTCGCCAAATTCACCGCAAGGACCTGTCCAAGGAAGACGTCAAAAACATGATCAGGCGCGCCTATGACTAACAAGAATCAACAGGCGCTTTCGGACATCGTCCAAATTTCGCGCCAATACCAGCGCTCCATCCGTGTAGACGCCGACATCGGCCGCGCCGACGCACTCGCCGGTTACATCTGCCACGCGACTGCGGCTTCCGTAGTTGATGGCATGTGTAGGCAGCTGTCCGGCACCAACCAACGATGCTTCACCTGGACGGGACCGTTCGGCGGCGGCAAAAGCTCGTTGGCTGTCGCGTTGGCAAGCGTGCTGCATCCCGACAAGAATCTTCGAGTAAAAGCGCGCAAAGCCTTGCACGTAGACTCCAAACCTTCTTTCGACGAGGCATTCCCGGTCCTCAAAGGCTGGCTGCTTGTCCCGACCGTTGGCCGACGTGGCAGCGTCGTAGCGGAGCTTCATGCCGCATTGCGCCGCGCGCAGGGCAAGACTGTCGACGGCCGCAGCAAGCCGAATGCCCAAACACTCATCGCAGAACTACTTGATGAGGCCAGAAGTCGTCCGTATGACGGCGTATTAGTCATCATCGACGAGATGGGTAAATTCTTGGAGGCCTCCGCCCTTGGCTCCGGTGACGATGTCTACTTCTTCCAAGAGCTTGCCGAGGCCGCAGCTCGTTCCGAAGGCCGCTTGGTCGTCATTGGTGTGCTGCATCAGTCCTTCTCGCAGTATTCCTCCCGCCTGGGCATCGACACCCGGGACGACTGGGCAAAGATTCAGGGCCGCTACATCGACCTTCCTTTCGTGGCTGCGAGCGACGAAGTCGTCGAGCTCATTGGCCGAGCGATCGAGGCCAAGGAGCGCCCGCATTGGATGCGGGACGCGTCCAATGCCATCGCCGAGGCGATCCGTTCGCGCAGACCCGCAGTGGGGCAGAACTTCGCCCAAGCCCTCGAGGCATGCTGGCCCCTGCATCCGGCTATGGCCGCACTGTTGGGACCAATCTCGAAGCGACAGTTTGGGCAAAACGAGCGCAGCACGTTCGGTTTCCTTTCATCAGTGGAGCCGCATGGCTTTCGCTCCTATCTGAACTCGACACTCAAGAGCGATGCGAGCTGGTATCGTCCGAGCGACTACTGGGACTACCTACGATCCAACTTGGAACCAGCGATCCTAGCCTCCCCCGACGGGCATCGCTGGTCACAGGCCGTGGAAGCTGTCGAGCGGGCCGAGGTCAGGACGGGCGACGCGTTTCTCGTGTCCCTGATCAAGAACATTGCAGTCATCGATCTATTCCGCAACGGCTCAGGCCTAGCGGCCGACTCAGCCGTGATCAGTGCTCTTTTCTACGACAAGACTCGCGAGGAACTCGACGCCGCACTGGAAAAGCTCAGCTCACTCAAGGTCGTACTATTCAAGAGCTACACCGGAGCTTGGTCAGTGTTCGAGGGCAGTGACTTCGACATCGATGCAGCCATCGCCCAAGCCCTGGCTGCATCGCCCGGGATCGATTACGCTTGGCTCGCGCAGCTCATGGGCCTGCATCCAGTGGTAGCCAAACGTCACTATCACGAGACGGGCAACATGCGCTGGATGGAGCTCTCGCTTTGCAGCATCGAGCAGGCCGAAAAAATCGCCTCCAACTTCCAACCTAAAAAAGGCGAGTTCGGGGCGTTCATCCTGGCCCTTCCGAGCAAAGGTATGAGCCAGCGGGTCGCGAGCCTTCGAGCGGCGGAATGCTCAAAGCTTCGTCCTTGGCCTGTGATGGTGGGCATTCCCGCCAACCACGTCCGAGTCACCGAGCTCTCTGCTGAGCTGGTAGCGTTGGAGCAAGTCAAAGAGAGGCATGAACTTTCAGGCGACGCCGTTGCCCGTCGCGAGGTCTACGCACGATTGGCGGCGACACGGGCCGACCTTGAGGACCAACTGCAAGCTGCGGTGTCGCGAGCAAAGTGGCACAAGGGCGAGCATCAGATCGTAGAGCCAGGAGAAAAGCTCTCCCCCGAGGCGTCCCTGCTCGCCGACGACCTTTTCGAGCATTCCCCTCCGGTGTGGAGCGAGCTAGTCAACCGCGACAGTGTTTCGAGCAACAGCGTGAAAGCTCGCCGCGAACTGCTGCATGCGATGATCAACGCCGAAGGCCAAGAGACCCTGGGCTTTGAGGGATTTCCGGCCGAGCGAGGCCTCTACGAGACGCTGCTCAAGAGCACGGAGCTTCATCGCCAAGACGCTTCAGGCGCATGGCGTTGCATGCCCCCTGGCGATGGTTTCGCCGAGGGTCTTGCGCCGCTATGGGACGCTACTCGCGCCCTCTTCTCCGACGCCAACGCCCGCGTGGGTGCGCACGAAATTTACGCGCTGTGGAACGCGCCACCCTTCGGCATGAAGCGGGGAATTCAGCCGGTAGTCCTCACGGCCTTCCTGCTCGCCCACAAAGCCAACATTGCCGTCTACAAGGACGGAATGTTTGTCCCGCGCCTCACTGATTTCGACATCGATGAGTGCCTGCAAGACCCCAACCGCTTCTCGTTGCGTTGGGTGGCTATCGACGAGGACAAAAACTGGATCCTGGAAGGCATATCTAAGCTCTTGGCTGAGATTGGCGAAAACGCTGAGGCGGCCGACCCGCTTGAAGCGGCCCGGGGCTTGGTGGCGATGGTATTTAATCTGCCTGAATGGGCCCGGCGCACCTCGCGGCTGGGGCAGATGGCTAAAGACATGCGTGACATGCTCCTTAAGGCCAACGACCCGCACAAGGTCCTGTTCATCGACCTAGCTTCGCTCTTGGGCGCGGCCGACGGCAAGGCTTACGTAGAGGCGCTGCGCGCCCCGCTGCAAGAGCTCGCCGGCGCCTACGGTAAGATGCTCGCCGAAGTCCAATCCAAAATGCTCTCAGCGCTCGACGCGAGCATCGATGACCTCGATGCATTACGAGCGCGCGCCCGCTCGGTCGCGGGCATCTCGGGCGACCTACAAATGGATGGCTTCGCCACGCGCCTTGCCAACTTCGATGGCTCGCGGACCTCGCTCGAAAGCATACTGAGCATGGCGGCCGAACGACCTCCGCGTGACTGGGTGGATCGTCATATCGACGCAGCGATCTTGGAGCTCGCCAAGTCCGCGTGGCGCTTTCGCGAGGCTGAGGCCTTCGTGTCGGTGCAAGGCCGCGAGGCCCACTGCGAAGCCTTTGCCGTGGTCATCGGCGCAGGCTCGGACACCACGATGATCTCGCGCTCGTTCGCGATATCGGACCGCCATCGCCAAACGGTGGAAGCCAAGGCCCATGAGGTCACCTCGATGCTAGAGGGACAAGGGCTGGAGACGGACGTATTGCTGGCGATCCTCGCCAAGGCTGGGATGAAGCTGGCATCCATCAACAAGGAGGCCGCCAATGGCTGAGAGGCACGTTCTGGGAATTTCCGGCGGCAAGGACAGTGCTGCGCTGGCCGTCTACATGCGCGAACATCATCCCGAGCTCGACATCGAATACTTCTTTACAGACACCGGCGAAGAACTTCCCGAGGTCTACGAATTCCTCGGAAAGCTCGAAGGCCGGCTCGGCAAGCCTATTCTAAGGCTCAACCCCGACCGCGACTTCACCTTCTGGTTGCGCCAATACAACCACTTCTTGCCTAGCCCCAACACGCGCTGGTGTACGCGGCAGTTGAAGCTAGCCCCCTTCGAAAGCTGGGTGAGGCCCATGCTCGCGGCTGGCGACAAGGTTACGTCCTATGTGGCCATCCGCGCCGATGAAGACTACCGCGAGGGCTACTCGGCCAAAGCCGACAACCTTTTCGTCAGGTTGCCCTTCCGAGAGGCTGGCATCGACAAGGTCGGCGTGATCGACATCCTTGAAAACTCCGGTGTGGGATATCCCAAGTATTACGAGTGGAGATCGCGTAGCGGATGCACGTTCTGTTTCTTCCAGCAGAAGATTGAATGGGTGAGGCTGCGCGAGCAGCACCCCAAGGCCTATGAGGCTGCCAAGGACCTCGAGAAGGATGCCTTGGATCATGGCTCTCCCTTCACCTGGTCAAAGGGCGAGTCGCTCAGCGACATGGAACAGCCTGAGCGGGTAGCGGCGATCCAGAAGGAATACGATATTCGCCGCGCTCGCATCCGTAAGGCTATTCCCATCAATCCGCTGCGGCCCGCGAAGGCGTACCCGGACGACATCGACGACATCTACGGCGTAGACGAGGGCAACGGCTCCTGCGTCGTGTGCCACAAGTAGCCTGGAAAGCGAGGAGAGAATGAGCGCGGACGATCCGAAAACAGTTCCTCCTCACCCCTGCCCCATCTGCTCCAAGACTCGGAGGGTGTCCGAGCATTTGATCGAGGCAGGCCTCGCCGCGAGCTACCTTGGGAACACCTCAACCTACGAGAGCGAGCATGGCACGGCGACCATCCGAACCGAGACAATCGGAGATTGGTTCAAGTTGGCCGCTCAGCTCGAAAAGGTCGAAGTCAACACCTGGAAGTTCGAATCCTCCGAGGCAGGCCTCTACTGCGGCACAGTGGCTGACAACATCGACGCGCATTCGGAACACTACACAAACCATGCCACTGCGCTCACGCGCTTCGTGTTCGTCTGCAATGGCCTGGAAGAGGCATATCGCTTCGTCGATCACCTCTACGCTCCATTGGCGGCCGCCAAGGGCGTGGCCAAGAAGGATCTCAAACGGACCAGCAGCATGCGGGCCGTCGCGCTTCTCGATGACCTTTTCGAACGAATGGGCGCACAGGCCTCCCCACAAGAATTCAAACACCACTGCGGCAACTTCATCAGCCTGTTCAATCGATACAAGGCCGAGCACAACGGATCAGTAGGCGGGATAGAGGCCGGCGCAGAAAAGCTCCCTACGTTCGCGCTTCAACTCATACGCAATCTTCGAAACCATGTGGCCCACGGGACATTTCCGTTGGGGCCTCCGGCGGACTATGGCGGCTACGAGGATAGTGAGGAATTGATCCTCATGCTCAAGCATGCTTGCCGAGCCGCGGCCCTATACACGCAGATCATCTTCCGTTGGTTCAGCCCGGGCTTCGAATCCGACGACTACATCTCCATGATGCAGGGTTGGGGAAAAGAATTCGACCGCTTCAAGGGGAGATGCACTCTCGAATACGTCCTAAATCTGCATCAGCAAAGCGATTTCGCCTTTCACCAAGACCATTACCGCTACGACGATGACGCGGACGATGAAGAAGACATTGAAGTCATCACACACCAGCCAGGGCCGACCTAGACCTAGCGCGGGTTGCCATTGAACGGGCTGGACCGCGCCGGATCCAAGGCAGCTATCGCAGCCAGGCATCGAGCTTGTCGAAGACCCGTTGGCACAGGTGTTCGGATCGCCGCGCAATGAACGCGGCATCCCAACGGTGACCACCTTGCCCACGGAATGCGAGTGGCGCCAAATGCGACTGGTAGTTCGACGCGGCGACCAATGTTGAGAGTGAGGGCGGAACACTGCCGATGCCCAGCGCGGCGGCCAGAGCGGTTCCACTCGGGCCAGCCGCCGTCGATCCCGGCATGGTCAGGTTCCAGTAGTAGAAAACCTTGTCCGGCCATTCCGAGTAGATCGAAGAGTTCACCGCCGTGGACAACAGGGTCAGGTTGCCGAGCTTATCGACGATCGAATAGTTGCCTGGGTAAATAGTGGCGTCGAAGTGAGCCGGGAACTTGATCGTCGATGGCTGATCGCGTGTGCCGACGTGTTCGATCACCTCATAGCTCGTCATGTGCCATACGCGACAGTTCAGCAGATCGGCCGAGTTAGCCATGCCGTCGGTGAAAAAACCTTCGTTGCCAGCGGTGAGATCCGGCGCGGCGTCATTGGCCGAAGCAAACAGCGCGAACCGGCAAACCGCCTTGCGTGAATACCAGGCATTCTCTTTGGCCATGTCCACCCAGATCTGCCGAGCTGCGACTGCGTTGGAAGCGTCGTAGATCTTTTGGTTCTCCAAAGCCTGCCGAAATGCCGCCTTGACGAACGACACGGATTGGTTGGCCGCCCCGTTGGCAAAAGAGATATTCCCTGCGGTCGATTGGAACAGCGCTCGATAGTCTGAATCAGGAAAACGCCCCTGCTGCGCGCCCATGTAGAGCGTGAAGAAGGCCGCAGTCGCCTCGCATACAGCTACGAACTCGGCCGCCGCAGCAGCCTTGTTCGCCGCGCTCGATTGTGAGCGGAGCAGCTTGGAATAGAACACGCTCAGCACGGCATGCGCGAATTGATGGCCTGCGTCTTTGAGATAGAAGACGCACAGTCCGGCGCGGTCAGCCTGCCGCTGCGACAGCCCCAAGAGCATCAAGCGGTCGCAGAGGCCGAATGTGTTCGAATTTTTCGGCGACCTCCGAGGCTTCACGAAGGTCAGTAAATACTCGGCCTGGTCTGCGAGGGTCGTGACGAAGTCGATCGACTCCTGGGTCGGCACGCCAGCGGCCAACGATCCCTCGAGCGTGTCTGTCAGCCAGTCGCGTTCCTCGCTAAACCTTCGGCTGCGCTCCATCCCGTTGAAAACCAAGGCTGAAGACACGATCACCTTGTCCGTCAGCTCTTCCTTGTCCGACGAATTGCTCTCGGTCTCAAACACCTTCTCGATGCGGTCGACCTGCGGCTTGATCGCCGTCGAGTAGCCAGTGCCCCACGCTTTGACCATCTGCGGCTTGAACACTTCGAAAGCGGTCAGAGGCGTGCCGGTGGCGTTCAGCGACTGGAACATGTCGAAAGCCAGGCCCAGATCTAGGCACTCGATGACCACGAGATGGCACGAATTCTTCAAAAAGGCGCATACCGCCAGCAGCAACATCCCGCCGTAGTAAACGGATTGCTCGTCCGGGTCCAGGGAGCCAATATTCGACCAGGTGGGCGGATAGGCCATGAAACTGAACAGGCTTCCATCGGCGACGCCGTTCGCCGACAACAAGCCAATGGCGAGGGCCGCGTCGGCCGCCTGAACCTCTTCGCTGATCTTCTCCCGGAAGACCCTCAGCACTGAGCCCACTCGCTCATCGGTCGGGATCGCGTCGATAGAAATGCCGGCGATGAACTTCGACAAAAAGCTCGACGTGTTGGAGCGATAGAAATTGTCGATGGGGCCGCTTAGCGTCCACTGATCGGACACAGGATTCGCCGACACATCACCCGCCCGGATGATCTTCGGCTTCAGCGCCGGCTGCGCGCCGGTCTTAGTGATCTCAACCGAGAAGAACTTTCGGATGTTGGGCAGCTCATCGGTCAACTCAGTCGCCAACGCATCGAACTCCGCCGCTGAGCCGGCCAAAGCCTTGAGCTTGGGCACCGTCTGGGAGATCTGCTCCGCGATCACACAGGCTAGCATCGCGATAGAGGTAATGCGCTGCTGACCATCAACGACGTTCGCGACCTTGGTCAAGAGATTTGGCGTGTCCGAGTGGACGCCAGTCTGCACGTTCTTCTCGTCGTGCAGAATGACTGTACCAAGGAAGATGCTGTTCTCTGGCTTGGTGAGCGTGCGCTTGATGCTGGAGAAAATGTCCTCGATCAGCTTCGTGGCGTTCTCTTCGTCCCATGAGTAGTTGCGCTGGTAGTAGGGGACGTAGAAGCCGCGCCCGCTCTGTGAAAAGAAGTCGAGCAGGCTAGCTGCATCGTGTTTGAATGGCTGTGCCACAGGATCTCCCTGAATTACTGGTTTGAGTTATCTGCTCGGATAGCGGCCACAGCCGCTTCGATGTCCTGGTCGGACAGGAACGAGGCCTGCGCAAAGACCAGTCCCTGCTCGCCATTGAGCTTGGCGGCTAGATGTCCTCGGCCAAGCAGCAGCTCGGCACCAGGCCGATCAAGCGCTATCTTGGAAGTCGCCTCGCTGGAGACCTTCAAGATCAAACGGTTGCCCAGGTTCTCTCGAAGCTGCATCGGCATCACGTCCTTGTCGGGGCGCTGGGCCGCGAAGATCAGATGGATGCCTGCCGCTCTAGCCTTGACGCCCAGGCGCTGCACCGCCGCCCCCACCGCCCCCTTGTAGGCGTCGTCGAGCATCCAATCCGCGAACTCGTCGTGGATCAAGAAGACCATGGGCAGGCGCTCCGCAGCCGAGACCTTGGAGTTGTAGGTGGGCAGATCGCGCGCACGGGCCTTGGCAAACGCTCGGTAACGGTCCTCCATCTCCTGCACCAGCGCCTCGAGCACTTCGGCCGATTTCTCCTTGGTGGTGACGATCTCATCGCGCATGTGCGGCAAGTCCGCCAAGGGGGCGTAGTCGACGCCCATCTTGGGGTCGATCAAGATGAGCTGCGCCAGGTCCTTGGAATTCGTCGCGGCGATATCCAGAAGCAATGCCTGGATCAGCACCGACTTGCCGCTGCCAGTTGCGCCGGCCACCAGCGAATGCGGCTCGTGGGACGAGAGCCCGCCGAACTCGGCGCCGAGGTTCAGATAAAGCAGAGCACCGTTGATCTCTTGAAGCCCCAGAAGGAAAGATGTATTGATGCCGGCGACATTGCGATTTAGCTCGCGACGTGACCACAGCTCCCAGAGCGACACGGCCTGGCGCTTCGCCCCAGCGACCGTCACCACGATCTCGCCGGGTTTTGGCTGGACCGTGACGAGGTTGATCGCGTGCGTAGTCAAAAGCTGCGTGCGCTTGTTCTCGATGTCCTCGACGCGTAGCCGGTCGGAGCCTGCCAGGCGCACCAGGCAACCATTAGGGGTCAGCCGCGTCCCGAGGATCGCGGCCTGCAGCCCATAGCTGTTGAGCGCAGCCTTGAGTTTCTTGGTTACGTCCTGCGCCCACACCTCCCGATCCGCGTCGGCTTGCGCGCCGCCAGCGAACTTCGAAGCGACAAGCTCGGACAGCGAAACTCCGAGGCCGTGCGACGCCGCTGGTGGTAGCGTCGGGATCGAGGCCGAGGCCGATGCCGGCGACGTGACGCTGGCATCGGCCGGACTTTGCGTAAGAGCGGAAGGCTCCAGCGCCTGCGAGCCGGTGTCGTCTATGGTTTGGACTCCTTCACCCTCCTCTGCTTTTACCACAAGCTCATCGCCGCCATTGGCAAGCTGGCCCATGGCCGCGAGCCACGGCACGCGAGGCGCTGGCTTCTTGAAGCTATGACCGGACCAGGTTTCGTGCGCGCCGAGAGCCGCTCGAGCTTCGATGCTGCCCTTTCCTTTGGCATATGCCTCGACTAGCTTCCTGAGATCAGCGCGATCGAAGACCTCTTGCCAAGCCTTGACGCCGTTCTCATCCAACAGAAGATCTTGCTCGGAGGCAGACCCCGAGCCGGTGTCCGAGGTGTGGACGTAGACCTGTGAATAGCCGCGAAGTGAAATCTCCACATCCCCTTCGCGAAGCTTTGAGCGAGCGCGCTCCATCAAACCTGTCATTCCAGGAGGAATGTCTGCGTCAATGAGCATGTCGGCCAGGCGGGCCAGCCACACATCTCGGTCAAGCCGACCAGGATCGCCAAAGAGGGCCTCGCGGAACAGGCCCAGCGTTGTCAGAAGTTGATCCTTCGAACTGCGGCGCGCAGCAGCCACTCCATCGGCGCCCACATACTTTGATTCGACGATCGAGATGACTACCCGAATCCCATCATCCTTATCCTCGACATTAAGCGCCAGGATGTCCGCGATGCGGCTCTCAGGTTGAGAAAGCCAGCTTGCGTAGTCGTCGAGAAGGAAGTAGGCCGTCAAGACCTGCCCCCCGCTGGCGAGGACCTTGAACTCCTCCGCGAGTAGATGGCGACTGAGAACTAGGCCGATCATTTCGCCTGCGGAAACGCCGCGCTTGGCTGCTCGCAAAACAATGTCGCCGGAGACTGACAGCGCATCGCGTTTGGCTTTCTCGGCGGCTTCATTGATCTCATCCGAGGTGAGCTGAAGTTTCAGCTCATCAAGGCGACGCCGGACAAGCACGCCAAGCAGACGGAGCTCTGAGGTCGAGCTCACAATCATGTTGCGGCCGTTGGTGGATCCACGGCGATACCTGACGACTGTGATGTTATTGTGCTGAAGCTGGCGCTTGTCCAGCAGCTCGTCGTAAGTGGCGACCCATTCGGCCAAGTTGTGCGCGTCGTTGATCAACGCGGCCAGATCCTGGCTTTGCAGGGAAATACGGCGCGCTGGCAACAACCGTTGGTCGAGCGTAGCGTCCTTCTGGTTGCAGACAGCCGAGACGGCCGTTACGTAGGACCATCCCGAGGCCGTTTGCCAAGGGCAGGTTAAGAATGTGGTGGACTTGAGCTCGTCCTCACCTGAGACACTGCGGTAGGACCAACGCGAAGGCGCATGCTCCAGGCTCGGCCGGTCGTTAGTCCAAGCAACGGGCAGCCATTCCTCCTTCGCCGAACGGGCGACCACGTCATGCAGGAAAGCGACGTCGAAAGCTTTAAAGCCCTGAGCGCTCTCACTGGGAGTCGATGAGATTGGAGAGACCGCGATGCGTAGCTTCGAGATGAAGTTGTCACTGGTTTCACTGACCACCGGCTGGTCAGGATCATCACCGGCCTTGCTGACCAATTCTCCATAGATGCTACGGAGCTTCACTTGGTCGGCATGCCGAACGGACACGCTGCACTGCAACTTGCCGCCCTCCTGGATGGAGGAGAGCTCACGCACGGTTGCCAGCGGCAGCTCGGCCGCGTCGGCGTTATAGAGCACGACACTGAGGTTTGCGGCCTCATGCGGCTGCAGGCCGACGTAACGCTCCAAGAGCTCGCGCGCCTGCTTGGCCGCAGCAGCCGGATCAACGTCGGTCATGGCGCCTTCGTCGCCGCGAATCGGGACCTCCAAAAGGCTGTAGCCGTTGACGGTGCAACTCTCGCTGACCAGCTTGGGAGACCCGCCTTTGTTGAGGACTGCTATCTCTGGGTAGAATGGATGGGCGATTTCGTCTGACAGCTCGCGCATGAAGATCCCGCGATCTCCATAAAGGATGCTTCCGCTCGACAGCAAATGGGTGGCAAAGCCCGCCACTCGACGGGACTTCACCGCCAGCGCCTTCATGCGCTCAGGATGCCAAGGAGGGATAATCAGCGCGGGGTTGTCACCGGCGACCCGGGTCGTGCCCACCGACAGAACCTCGGACACCAAACGCGAACGGCAAAGGTCGCCGCGCGCATGAGCCATCAAGGTGTCCAGCAACGCGGCGAAGGATTCAGCTTGGCGCATCACCGCCTCTCCATGGAGGCCGGTGTTGACGAAGTCCTCCATCGCCTTAATGTAGTCCTCTTCGAACTTATCCCAGGCGGTTCGAACCTCTTCGCGTTGGTGAGGCGTCAAGCGACCGTCGTCAGCCAGTTCCTTGATCCGATTCTTGATCTCCTGGCGGAAGCTACGAAGCTTGTTGGCGGCAGGAACAAGGGAACCCGCGTCCGTGGAGTAAGTGGCTTCCAGCGTGCCTGTGTCGAGAAGCGACACGTTTTGAACTCCGCCCTTCTTGCTCACCAGCCGACGTGGGACCTCAGTACAGCCGACCGCTCCCTTCTCCAAGAGGCGGCGCATGTCCGCTACCATGGACAGACCGATGGCGGCAGACTTGTAGCTCCAGAGCAGTTGCGTCTTGCTGATTCGAGTCTCAGCATCGCCCTTGATCTTCAAAAGTTCGACATCAAACTTGATCTGTAACGCAAGGCGCGCGGGCGATGAATTTGCCTTAAGCTTCTTGCTGCGGCTCAAGGCGATCTCGCGCTCTTTTGCGATGTATCGCTCGAAATCGAACAGCGGGTCGGGTAGATCTGCTGCGGTCATGCGAGTGACCTTCCACTGCACCTTGGCGCCCATCAGGTCTCGGATGCCGCGATACATCGCGGAGAAGAAGCAGCCTGCGTCGTGGTTGAATCGCTCGCGCCACTCGGTCCGGCCCTTGTTGACGGTGAAGCGAAGAATGCGCTCTCCTTCGGAGTCCTCGAGCCCAGCGTGGAGGTTGTTGACCACCCGGGCGAATCCATCGAAGAAGTCGTTGCACTCGATCGGTTTTCCAAACAGCGCCTTCTCCCACCGCGACAGTAGCTTGGAGTCGAGCTCCAAGAACCGGCGATGAGTGGCGAAGAATTCCTCGTCCTCGGGAGTGAAATCAGCCCGCCGCTCACGCGACTTCAAGTCCTCCAGGAGCTTGCGGCCCTCAGGCTCCAACGCATTGTCTTCGTCGCAGTCATGGTCGAAGAAGCGCAGGGTCGTCTCCGCCAAGCCTTGCTGCTTTTCCTTGGGCTTGTCGAATGCGAGGTAGACCCCTTCGGATTCCCACTCGAACTGCGCGAGAGAAGCCGCAGCTTCTTGGTCGCCCACCGGAGCCGACGCAAAGGCTTCCAAGGCTTGGCGCGCGCCTTCGGCGATCTCCGCGGCGTTGGCCTCGATGCGCTCAACCAATTCATCAGGATCTAGCGGCTGGCCGTTCTGGCGGAGCTTTTTGAGCAGCGGGGAGCGTTGCGCGATGAGCTTGGCAAAGCCTTTTTGCCAAGCTCCGTGCGTGGTCCCGAAGGTCTTCGCGTTGGAAAAATATCCACTATCTCTGGGAAGTCCGGCTCTTGGCAACGCATACCCGACCGCGTCGCGGATAGGGAGCCCTCTGGTGGAGATTGCTTCGATGATCTCGGAGCAAAAGTCGCCAAGCTGCACTAGAGAGAGTTCGGATGCGTTCAGCATGCCGCCGAGCGCGGCCTGGAATACCGCCCTGTCGTCCACCACCAGCGTAAGGCCGCCGGTGTGCAATGCGGCATCGACCCAAGGTTGGGGATCGATCCTCAGTTCTTTGGCGCCGATGGGCGTGACGTGCGCAAGCGTGTCCGAAAGGTTCTGCTCACTGCCGCTGGCGGTAAGAATTGCTTCCTTCTCGGTCTCGGCGTTGTTGCGCACGTAGCCGGCGTTCTGCTGGATCAAGATCTCCGGGGGCAGGCCCTGGCCTTCCACCAAAGCCTCGGGGATCATCAGGTCCATGCGGGCAACTAAGTCCGGCTTGCTCATGACCGAGCGCGCCACGGCGGCGACCTGGCTAGCCGAAAGCTTGTCGAGCCGAAAGAGCGCGACGGAGTCGCCCGCTTGGGCTGGGTTGGCGAGGCGTTTGGCGAGGATCTCCGCACCGACGCGCCCGATGATGCGGTCGGTCAGCATGCAGCCTCCACTTCAGAAAAGAACGGGTTTTCAACAAATGAGCAGGAGTCCGAGAGCCGGCGCACCAAACCCAGGCCAACAAGCCGGGCTTCCAGGTTGTCGCGGTTCTCACTGAGCTCCCCTTGGTCAATGGACTTGGCCTCCACGAGGCGAGCGCCTTCGGCATCGCCGATCACCAAGCCATAGCGGCGTTTGGCCTCGACTAAGAATTCGTCGAACTGCATTCGGTCGCCAACGATCGCAATGACGATGGATTTAAGCAAGCGGTCGTTGGGCGCGTACCGATACCGTCGCGAAAGCCGACGAGAACTCAAGCCTATTGCGCGCGACCATGACGCATGGATCTTACCCACGTGTTGGCCATGCCGAGACAAAGCCAGCTCGACGAGCTTGGAGACCAACTCGTCAGGGCTTAGGCCAGAGTGGTCGTCTTCGTCCTTGCCTCCTATGGGCGGCCACTGGAAGGCCTCGCGCAGAAGTTTCACGCGCTCGGCATCGGGGAACTCGGTGGAACCCGCATCGATCCAGACATTCTCGCCTCGGATCGATTCGACGTGGGCTCGGATCGCCTTTTCGGGAAGTCCTTGATTGGCTAGATAGCTATCGCCGGAAAGAGCCCGGACCTTGCGGCCGTCCTTGGAAACCATCTCGCAGACGAATTCGACGGGTTCGTCGTTGCCTGCTGTTTTTTTGGCTCGCTCGAGGAAGTAGAGCAGCATATTGAGCCCAGTGACCGCGATGAGATGCTCGAGCGCGTCATAGACCGGCATGTCCCTCGACAGAATTGCCAACCAGTCTTCGCAGATTTGGTCGAAGCGTGGGCTCGATGCCTCTGGCAGGTAACCAGACACGCGAGGATCTTCCGGAGATTGGGGCGCGCCTTGGAGCGCTCGGGCCAGCCTGTTCATCGGCGCAGAGCGCTCAAACATTCGATTGACAAGCAGGTCGCCGAGTTCGGCACCGCGCTTGGCCCGGGTGAGCATGAGATAGAGCAGTTCGCCAGACCGCGCGAAAAATCGCCGGTCGTTGCTCATGTGTCCCTTCGAGTCAATCTCCAGGTCTTCGTAAAGTGCGTCAGGCCCAAAGGGGAAGACGAACTTCGAGCTCCAGCGCTTGTTACTGTGGGATTCGAACGAAGATGAGCGAAGCAGCTCGATTGCCTTTGCGAAATCGTTGAAGCTGCTGAAACATTGGCGCAGGTAGGCTACATCACTGGCCCCGTCACCATTGCCTGTTTTGCCTTGCTCAAACTTGTCGAGCCATTGACGCCACTTTTCTTCGTCGGAGAGCTTGCTCTGCGCGACGGAATCCACGTAAGGGTTGTTGAAGAGAAGCCCGCGAAGTCGCATTTGGCGCTGCGGCTTGAACTTGACGGCGCCGCCCAAACCTTCATGGGGCTGCAGCGGCTTGTCCAAGTTAGAGCCCAGCACGCCGAGAAATTCAAGAACCGTCAAATGCGGAAGTTGCTCGTCGTAGAGCCTATGCCCCCAAATGTTCTCGTCGACGCAAAAGTCAACTCGCTCGATCTTCGGACGCTTGATGATTTCGCTCATGCCGGAGCCCTAACAGTCACGGGACGAGTCATACCACGTCCGCCTGGCTCGATGTCGATGAAGTTAAGAGTCATGCCCGAGTCAGCCCCTCCGACTTCGTCATCATCAGCAACAGCGTCCCTGCGAACCGTCTCTGCCTTGCGCAGGAGCTTGGCTTTGAAGGCCAAAAGGTCTTCAAGGCATTCGTTGGAGAAGCTTGCCGGAAGCGCACCTTCCGCGACGCGAGCAAGGAACTCGTAGCGGATAGGCGTGAGATCGAATATGACACTGTTGGCCGCCCCCGGGGCGAGCAAGACTTCCAAGAAGGGACGGCCGGTCATCGCGTTGAGCTTGATGGCCATGCCAGTGCCGGCATGTCGCCGCGCGGAGGTGTCGTAGTCGCAAAGCACGCTGACGCGACTCTGCGTGAATCCGCCGGAACTCGCGATGAAGATCCGGTCGGCATTCTCCAAGAGAAGTCCCGTCAAAACGCGATTCAGGCCCCTCGCGATCCGGCCGCGGGTGGCCTCGTTGACTTGGGCGGTCTTCTTCACCAGCGTATCGATTAACTCAAAGTAGTCGCCCGCGTAACGGAAGACTGTCATGTCCCAGCGCGAGTAGCCGGGTTCGTCCTTGGGGAGAGTGAAGTAGAGCCTGCGGCGCTGGTCTTCGAGCATTTCCATGAATTCGGCCGCACCGCCGTCGAGTCGGGCTCCCTCGTAGCCTTCCAGGTAGTCGTCTTGGGCCGCCAAATAATTCGCCGTGGCTCCGTAGATGGGGTCGCTGGCCACCAAGCGCGCGAAATCGGCCTGCAACCTCGAATCGTCCTTGCCGTAGACCAGCAGCCCATCGGCCCCGTTGGTAGTCTCCTCGCCGACGCCGAAGCCCATCATGGCCTTGAAGACGGGGCGGTCAGCAGCCCTGCGTTTGGGCAGGTTCGCCCCAAATGCGTTGGCGTATATGCTGGCCTTGCTGACGTTGCCCGCCTCTTGAATCTTCGCCACGTCGGCACAAGTCATGAGGTTCTCCTTCGCACCCTTGGCGTCGGAATACCCGAGGATGATGTTCGAACAGAGGGCGAGCAGGTCGCGCACCGGCAGATGCATGCCGTTGAGACGCGCGATTTCCACTAGGTCGCCCAAACGGCCCGCGAGCTGCCCGCCGTCGGCCTCGCCGAACAATCGGCGGCGGTTCTCGTCGATTGGGCAGACCTTCCCGTCGGCATTTAGGGAGCAGCTCGAGCAGTCGTCCCATTGCGGGTGTCCCGCCACGGCCTTCGCGACCTCTTCAAACGTCTTGCGAGTGGTCGTGCGGCTGAGGTCGAACACCGCTAGGCGATCAGGCGCCGGGCCGGCTTGCAAGAAGCACTCCTGCAAGGGCGTGCGTAGCGGGTGCCTACCGCCTTGGCGTTTTCCAAGGTCGCGTAGGCGATCGAGCATTTGGCCATGGTTAGCTGCAAGGATCACGATCTCAGAGTCGTCGCCGCCGAGGACCGACCTTTCAAAGCGCTGGAGCGGCTGATCGCTCTCTTGGCCGTTAAACTCGGAGAGATCCTTGATAAAGATGGCCAAGCGGCCGTCGGCCAGCTGCAATTCCTTGACATTTCCCTTGGCTACCCAATCCTTGGCATCGCCACCCAGACGAGTCCAAAGCGCCCGACAGTGGTATGTCTTGCCATCGCCCGCAGTGCCGGCGATCAACATTGAACCTGGCATCTTGGACTCAACGTGTTTGATCATTTCTTCCAGAAGCGGCGTTGACAAGCTAATCGGCTGGACATTGGCCCTGCGGAGCGCACCTGACACGTATTCATCGAACATCGTCAGGTTTTGCGGCGTTGGACCGTAGCTGCGCAGAAAACGCACCCACCCGCTGGCCGGCGGTGCTCCGCAGTCCCCCAAGATCTGCGGACTGGCATTTGTCATTTCACATCCCTTTTCGATTGTCATTCTTCGCGCCGCACTCTCTCGTCTTCGGATCGGAATATTCTAAGTACGATCGCCGCGCTATCCCACCATACAAGGTCGAGGGACGCGCAGCCGCAGATCGTATTGGTGAGCATAACATATTGCTTTATTGTAATGTTCATGCTTTGTCACACTTTGCTTTCAAATGCGGGGAAAAACAGTGGAGGGACGGGCCAAGTACGCGCAGCAGGAATTTCCACGAGGGCCAAGCTTAGCCCTCTTATGGCAATCTCAATCAATGCCCTACGAGAATTTAGCCGCTAAAGGATCGGAACCCTTCACGTGTATAGCCTGATTTTTCTAACCAACGTACTCCGACTGCTCGACGAGCGCGGGATCACAAAATATGAACTGGCAGACCGGTCCGGTATATCCATATCCTTTCTTTCCGATCTCACCAACGGCAACACCTTGCCGGTCCCATACATGTAACCAGCCCTCCTCTTCGACCTCCACCACCCAAATTATTTCACTGTGTTTTTATACAGTACAATTTCACACTCGCATGAGTCCGCCGCAATTTTTGTGTCGGGCGACAACAGCTTGCTTCGCGCGGGGGCATTCCAGGGCAAGGAACTGAACAAGGAGAAAAGGCATGGATGAGATTTTGGCGGCACGTACGGCGGTGGAAGGCACAGCCACTTGTGTGGTACTTCGCCATCGCGATGCCGGCGTGCTGACTTGGGCACTGCTGCGCCAGATTGAACGGGAAGTGCTGACGGAGGTTGCTGCAGCCGGCCAACACGGCGCGCAGGTACTGGCCATGCTCAGGGCCCCAGCTGAGATGGGGTATCCAAGCGACGACCGCCCTGTTTCTTTTCAGGGACATGAATTCGTTCCGATTGCGTTCAATGCCATTGTCGAAGCATGGAACCGTGGCCATTGAGGTTCGGCTGGATGCCGTTGGGTCAGTTCCGTACGCCGGAAAAGCGTTGAATTCCTGCGGGTTTTCGGCTGGCTAGACATGCGGCTAAACAGGATGATCCTAAAGCATCGCCACGTTCGGAGAATCATAATGGACGCTGAATTTTTCACAAGCGCGACCGCCATGCTGCGCGCCGCCGCTGCCGGTATTTCCTATGACCATATCGCTGCCGCACACGGGGTGACAAAATCCACTGTGTCGGCCCGGGTGCGACGGCTTGCCAGGACATTGCAGCAGGTGGTTGGTGTACTGGATGTCGACGAGGATGCGTCGCCCACCGCCAGTCTTCTGCGTCACCATCGCCATGCCTACCTTGAAGCACTGGAGCACTTCCGCCCCAGCGCCGCGCAGGCACTTCTTGATCCAGCGCACACACTCACCAAGGCGCAGCTTGAATTACTGCAGAAAAAGATAATCCAGCATAGCCATGCTCCGCTACGCGACCAGGCGCTGCTGCTGGCCCTATTTTCCACCGGCGCAAAGCCGCTGGAGATTGCCCAACTGACAGTCCATGACTACATCAATGCCGAAGGACATGTCAAAGTCCATTCGATATTGCGCGCCGAAATCGCGACTAACCATGCAGACCGTCCGTTACTGTTCGACTGCGCCGATACCGTTGCCGCCATCGATACCTATCTGGCCGAGCGTTGCGCCAAGCAGCTAGGTACATCGGCTGACCACAGCTTTCGCGGGCTTGAGCCAGCCAGTAGACTGTTCCTGACACGTGAAGGGAGGCCCATGCGGATTTATCGTCCCGCCAATAGAAACAATCAAGTGGCGGTGTGCAAGGAGATGCACAACATCTACCAGCGCATCTTCAACCATGGGGGACTGACCGGTCTGAATACCGCGTGCGCGCGGCGGATGACGGCCTTGCGCCTGCGGGCACGGGGTGCCTCGCCCCAGGACATCGGCTATGCGTTAGGCGTCAAGTGTGCCGCCGTGCATCAACTGCTAAAGGGCACAACTGGGTCTCAACATGCCAAATGATTTAGGTGCACTCGCCGATCTTACGACCGTCTACTGCAATGAATTAAAATGCCAAGCCGCACGAATAAATACGATGAATTCCGACCCTGAACAATATGACGGCCAAAGCTACACCATCACCCCGATCGCTACGGCATCAGGCAACGGATGGTGGCTCCGCACCTTCGTGAACGGAGACGAGGTAGGATACCGCGTGTTTCTGGCGCGCGCCGCCAGCCGCATGGAAAGCATGGCATGGTGGGATAGTCTCACCAATGAAGAGCGAACCCGCTGCGCGGCGCATGTCATTAGCGCGGCGGAGGCATACCAGCGCCACTTGCTGGACGTGGCTTACGCAGAGGCGGAAACAACGGCCTGTGCGTGGATGGATGCGTGCATTTCGCCGGTGAGTGATTGACTAGGTCGATTTCAAGCATGCTGGTCGCACATGCCTGCACCGGCCCGAAGACAAAAAACGCCGCGCCCATCATGCGCTGCCACCACAGTGGAGGACGCCCGCCACCACTTGCACGCACAACTTCCAGGGCGAACATAGACCTGTCCCCCATCTTATTTCAGGAGGCAGGCATGAACAAGAACGCAGTAACGACGCCGGTTATCCCGCTGGTTCCCGCAACCATCCTTGGCCGCCAGCAGCCTCGGATTCCCACGGCAGGCAAGATCCGTGCAGGCATCAAGGTGCTTACCAAAGCGGCCGCCACCAATCCGGCCATCAAAGCGCTCTACGACGACGGTCTGGCGCACAACGCCACCTTCGAGCAGATCGAGCGGAAAATCGCCGAGCGCTTCCCTGAGGTGAAGACACCACTGGCGCCGAAAAACGTGGCATGGTTCACGGTACGCCCCAACGACTTCCCGAATCCGGCGCTGGCCGGCCAGATCCTGAACACCTACGGTGAGGACCGCGGCGATGGCGAGGTCCGCCTGTACCGCATTCCCGTGATCTTTCCGGCCGATGCCTGGCAAAGCGTCATGCCGCACGAACTGGCCTGCTGGGCGCGCAATGAGAAGCGCTACTGGAGCGAATACTCCGCCGATGGGCAAACGCGGCGCTGCATGATGTTTTCGCCCGCCAAAATGGACCAGCGCCACCAGCGCGCGCTGCGCACCTTCGGTGGGCGCGGCACCCAGCCACGTCCGGATAACGATGGCCTGTGCGATCCCGAACGCTGCCCGGAATTCCAGAACCGCCAGTGCAACCTGTCGGGCCGCTTCATCTTCTACATCCCCGGCATCCGCTCGCTTGACGCGTTCGAGCTGCACACCAACAGTTTCTACGCCCTGTCGCGCGCCATCGAACGATTTGAAGCCATTGCCTTCATGCGCGGCGGACGCATTGCGGGCTTTCTCGATCGCAACCGCACGCCGTTCTACCTGACCAAGAAACTGCGCGAGGTATCGCACCTGGACGCGAAAACCGGCCAGCCCGTGCGCAGCGCGCATTGGATCATCGAACTGGAGGCGCCGGTGGACGTGACAGCGTTGCTCGCCCAGCAAGATGACGAGACCACGCTGCGCATCGCGGACGACGCGGCGCGCACGTTGCAGGGCGAGACTGCTCCCTACACCTGCCCGGCTACCGACCTGCCGCCCCACATGGAGCGCGATGCGCCGCCTTCCACTCATGCGCAGCAGGCGCCACCAGTACGCTCGTCGGCGGCATCTGTCACCGATGTGGACAGTATGAACGCGGTCTATACCTTGGGCGAAGAACTGGGTGTGGCGCGCGACAGACTGGACGCCTACCTCGATTGGGCATGGGGCGCGGGCTGGCGGCGCAACGCCCAAGGCATCAAGCGCGTGCGGGCCGACCTGGCACGTTTTCAAGGTAATCCTGAAGGATTGCGTGAACACATTGCCGCCGAAATCGGCCCACAGGAATAAGGAGTACACCATGATCACTATCGCCCATTTCTCCGACCTGCACTACGCCGACGACACCTTGGCCGAGGTCGAGCACTGCTTCGGCCACGCTGTTGACGAGGCCATCCGTCATGGCGCCGACGTCGCCATCATCACCGGCGACACCACAGACCACGCATTGCCGGCGCATTCGCCCGCATTTGCCGCCCTGGCCCGCCAGATCCGCCGCCTGGCCGACCATTGCCCGGTGCTGCTACTGCAAGGCACCTACAGCCACGAACCACCCGGCATGATCCGGCTGTTTTCCCTGCTGGGTGGCCGCCACCCGGTCCACGTCGCGGACCGGATCGAGCAGTTGGCCTTGATGAGCGATGGAAGTTGGCGCGCATCGGCCAACTGGCGTTTCGACACGATCCCACCCGACGTACGCCTGCTGTGCACTTGCATTCCGACCTTGAACAAGGCGGCGCTGGCGGCCACCGTCGGCGCAAGCGAGGCCGCCAGCGCCATGGGTGAGCACCTGGCGCAACTGCTGGCCGGGCTGGCGCCATCGCACGATGCGGCCCGCGTGCTGGGTATCCCGACGGTCGCGCTGTCACATGGCACGGTGCATGGCTGCACCACCGAGCATGGCGTGCCAATGGCCGGACTGGACCATGAATTCACGACAGGAACATTATTTTCCGCGCGCGCCTGCGGCTTCTTGCTGGGCCATATCCACAAGCACCAGTACTGGACGGCTGGTGGCCAAATGATCGCCTATCCGGGATCGATCGGACGGCTGCATTACGGTGAGCAAGGCGACAAGGGCTTCCTGCTATGGCACGTCGATGCGGACGGCGCCGGCAACGTGTTCATCCCGACGCCAGCGCGCCGCACGCATGAGCTGACGTTCGAGGGCGCACCCGACTTGGCCTTGCTGGCCGACTTCGCGCAGCAGCACGACTTGGCCGGGGCGTGGATCAAGGTGCGCTGGTGCGTGCCTGAGGAAGCCGCGCACCAAATCGACCGCGCAGCGATTGCCGCCGTGCTGGCTGGAGCGTCCGGCGTCAAGCTGGAAGGACGCGTGCTGCCGGTGTCGCGTTCCCGGGCCGCCGGTATCGCGCGCGCGGCCGACCTGCGGGCGCAGCTATTGGCATGGGCGGAGGTGACAGAAACCGATGCTACTCCCCTACTTTCCTGCCTGGACGCCCTGGAACTGCACAGCCCCGAGACCATCGCCGAGCAACTGCTCGCACTGGAATCCCTTGGCACCAGCTTGACCACACGGCATCCCGGCACATCATGGAACCCATCAGCCGAGGCACCCGCCTCGGCCATTGCATGAAAGGAGAATGCCATGACGCCCCTGTCCCTGACACTCACCGGCTTTTGCGGCATCCGCGATGGGCTAGGCCGCGACAGCATCACCATCGACTTCGAACACGCAACCGGCGGCGCGGCGCTGGTGGCGCTGACCGGTCGTAACGGACGCGGCAAGAGCACCATCCTCGACAACATGACGCCCTATCCCATCATGGCTTCTCGCGCCGGGGCCGACGGAATGGGCGCGTTTTCCTATTACGACGAGGTGTACCTGCCGGAAAACCACAAGGCATTCGAATGGTTGATGGATGGGGTGCGCTATCGCAGCCATCTGGTGATGCGCATCAATGGCAAGCGCCGCACCGAAGCCTACCTGCACCGGCGGGACGGGGAAGGCTGGACGCCGGTACGACTGGCCGACGGCACCGTATCCGACGGCAAGATGGAAACCTATGGCCGCTGCGTGGAAGGCATCGCGGGGACAGCCGCGACGTTTTTCAGCACCGCGTTTTCCGCCCAGCATCGGCGCCAGCTGTCCAGCTACCGCAACGGGGAGATCAAGAGCCTGCTGGCGGACCTGTTGCGCCAGGACGCCGTGCGCGCCCGTGGCGAGCGTGCCAGCGAGGTGCTGCGCCTGCTGCGCGCCGGGTTGCTCTCCGTGCGCCAGCAACAGCAGGCCCGGCACCAGATCCTGACGCAATTGGCGGCGCAATGCGATACCTTGGGCGACGCCGCAGCCAAAGCCGGCCTGGCGCGGCAGAACCGCAATGTCGCTTGCGCCCGCCTGGATGCCAAGCGCACCGCCCTGGCCGCCATGCGCGCCGAGGAAGCGCTGGCGGCAGGCATCGAGGCGCGCCGCACCCAGTTGCTGGCCGAACGGCAAACGGCGCTGGCCGCGCGCCAGCACGCCATCGACGCGCTGGACGCCGAACTGCTGCGCGAGGAAGCGGCATTCGACGACATGGCGCAGCGCCACGCCCAGCGCGCCGCGCGCCGTGAAACCACCCTGGCTTCGCTGCGGGCACAACGCACCACCCTGCGCGACTCACAAGAAGCGTTGCACCATGCACGGCACGCGGCCTCAAGGCTAGCGCTACGGCAATTGGTCACGATGCGCCGAGAGGCCGCGCTGGAAGTCTTGCAGGCGGCGCTGGCGCGGCATGAACGCGCCGACGCCATGCTGGCACTGGCGCAAACCCGGCAAGCAGGTATCGAGCGCGAAGCCGGCCAAGCGGCCTTGAAGGCACAGGAGTTGCGGCAGCGGTTCGCGCTGACGGCCGAGGTGCCGTGTGCGGGCATGGCGCTGCAAGCCGGCTGCAAGCTGCTGGCCGATGCGCATCATGCACAGGCGCTGCTGCCGGATGCAACAAGCGTGGTGGCACGACTGAACGAACAACATGCGACACTCACGGCTGAAATCGGGGCATTGCGCGCCCAGGCAAGTGGTGTGCAGCCAGCACGCGCGACCGCCAAGCGCTCCGAATCGAAACTGGCACGGAGCCGCCGACTGCTGGCGCAATGCGAGCGGCTGGCCGCGCGGTGCGACGTGCTGACGCAATCGGGCACCATGTTGGCCGAGATCGAAGCGCGCCTGGCGTCGCACACTGAGCACGGCACCGCCGAGCGGGCGGAAGAAGACGTGGAGTACAACGCGCAGCGAGGCCGTCTCGTCGCGCTCAATACGCGGCGTGGCCATACGCAGCAACCCAGCGAAACAATTGAACGCCTTGACGCCCTGCTGGCGGCGCTGCCGCCCGCATTCGACCAGCGCGCGCTCGCCCAGGCGGCCCACGACTGCGACGAGGCACAGGCGCGCCTGCACCAGGCGGAGCAAGCCCAGTTGGCTGCGCTACGGGAACAGGACCGCGCCGCAGAACTGGCCCGCCAGCAGCAGGCGCAAGCGTCCACCTACGACGCCCACGAGCACCGGTTGCAGCAACTGGAGCAACACCTGGGGCATTGGTCGCTGTTGTCCAAGGCGCTGGGCAACGACGGCATCATTGCGCTGGCCATCGATGATGCCGGGCCAGAACTGTCGATGCTGGCCAACCAGCTGCTGCTGGCCTGCTACGGCCCGCGCTTCTCGGTATCCATCAAAACCCAACTGGCTACCGCCAAGGGCGAACTGCGCGAAGGATTCGATATCACTGTGCACGACGCGCGCAGCGACACGTTCAAGAGCGTGGCGAAGATGAGTGGCGGCGAGCGCATCTGGATCAACGAGTGCCTGGCACGGGCCATGGCGTTGTACCTGGCGCAAGCGGATGGGCGGCGCTGCGCCACACTGTTCTCCGACGAAGCCGATGGCGCTTTCGATGCGCAGAACAAGCGGCGTTTCATGGCGATGAAGCGCGAGGTCCTTCGCATCGGCGGCTATGCGCAGGAATACTTCATTTCGCATACGCGCGAGTTGACCGACATGGCCGATGCCGTGATCGACTTGGAACGTTACGCGGCATGAACCAACCATGCATACTGCCGAGAAATGGGCATTGAAATGGCAATGCAAGACAAATATATTGATATTTCGAATTTTTTAAGCAAAATATCAATATATTTTTACATACAAAGGCAAATTCATGCTCATCGAGTTCCGCGTAAAGAATTTCAGGAGCCTGCGCGACGAGCAGGTGCTTAGCCTGGTCGCGACCAAGGACAAGACCTTGGAGGACAGCAACACGCACGACACCGGACTCAAGGCAGCCCCGCGCCTGTTGCACAGCGCCGTCATCTATGGTGCCAACGCCAGCGGCAAGTCCAATGTCATCAAAGCGCTCCAGCACATGCGCGGGGTTGTCCTTGAATCGGCGGCTGTCGTTACCCCAGGCCAGGCCTTTGCGGTACAACCGTTCCGACTCGACAAGGACTCGGCAACTGAGCCGACCTCGTTCGAGGTGACCTTTACGATCGACGATGTGCGCTACCAGTATGGTTTTGCCATGACACAGCAACGCATCGTCAGCGAGCATCTCCTCGTGTACAAGGCGTTCAAGCCCCAGCGCTGGTTTGAGCGCCATTTCGACCAGAAGCGTGGCGAGGACGTCTACGAATTCGGCACGGGCTTGAAGGGCTCGAAAAATCTTTGGGAGGGCGTAACCCGTCCCAACGCGCTGTTCCTGTCCATGGCTGTGCTGCTCAACAGCGACGCGTTGCGCCCCGTGTTCGATTGGTTTGCACACAAATTGGTCATCTACAACGAGCAGAGCCAGCTCAACCCGCAGGCCTCCATCAACATGCTCAAGCAGCCGGATGGCAAGCAGCGCATGTGCGACTTTCTTGCGGCGGCGGACATCAGCATTGCGGACATCGAGGTGGTCCCCCGTCAGGTGCAGGGCCAAGCGGTGCATTTCGACCTGCCGGCGGGCAAGACGGAACTGCGTAGCGAGGAAATCGAAGAGGATCAACTCCGGCTCTCCCATCGTACCGAGGATGGTGATGCGGTTTTCGACCTCATGGACGAATCGAACGGCACACGCAACCTGGTGTACCTTGCCGGCCCGATCCTCGGCATCTTGCAAAAAGGGATGACCCTGGTGGTGGACGAAATCGATACCAGCCTGCACACGCTGCTGGTGCGCCAGATCGTTCGCCTGTTCCACAGGCCGCATGTCAACGCCAACGGAGCCCAGTTGATCTTCACCACCCACGATACCTCGCTGCTCGATGCCCCGGACCTGTTCCGGCGGGACCAGATCTGGTTTGCGGAGAAAGACCTGGACCAGGCATCATCCCTGGTGTCGTTGTCGGACTTCAGCCCCCGCAAGAACGAAGCCCTGGAGCGCGGGTACCTGTTCGGACGCTACGGCGGCGTGCCTTTCCTTGACCAAGCTTTGCACTGACGGGCCACGACAACCTGCCCAAGGAACGCCAGCACCAGCAGCCTGGACGCAACCTGGGAAGCAGGGCCAACGTTGAACGAGTATGCAGCAGGCCTCAAGCACGGCTTCATGTCAATCACGCCTTTCGCCAAGGATGGCAGCGTGCAGGCAACTGGAAAAAATACGACACGCAACTGCCGGCAGGTAGTAGAAACGCTGGTGGAACAACCCTGCCCGGCGAACACACACAAAAGACATTATTTTGAATATTGATGTCTCTTTTTTCCATTAAGGGATAAAATAATACCCATTAATCACGCCGCCCTTGATACATATTTCACATAAAAGCCAAAATAATGGCCACATCACCATAAAATCGCATCCAAAGGCCATTATGTTGGACTTTTCCTTTGCCACCCATCAGGAAATTTGCACTGAACTCGGCCAGCGGCTCAAGCGCCAGCGACTGGTACAGGCGCTCAGGCAGAAAGACCTCGCCGAGCGTGCCGGCGTCGCCCTCGGCACAGTAAAAAACCTGGAAGCCAAGGGCGTTTCCTCCCTGGAATCGTTCATCCGCATCGTCATGGCGCTGGGTTTGCTTGACGAGCTGGCATCGCTGTTTGCACTGCAAGCCACTCAGTCGATTGCCCAGATGGAGCGCGCCCAACTGGCCGAGCGTAAACGTGCGCCCAGCAGCAAATTGGCGGCAAAGCATGATTAAGAAAGTCAATGTCTTTTACGAAGGCTGGGGCGAACGCTGGCATCTGGCTACCCTGGCCGACGATGGCCGACAACTGCTATTCGAATACAGTGCGGAGGCGCTGGCGCAAGGCCTGGAGCTATCGCCACGGCATTTGAAACTGCGCGCGGCGGCATATAGTGATTTTCCCGCTTTCCAGCTTGGGCTGCCGGGGCTGATTGCCGATGCGCTGCCGGATGGCTGGGGCTTGTTGCTGATGGACCGCCTTTTTCGCCTGAATGGCATCGACCCGACCCGCGCCTCGGTGCTCGACCGGCTATCGTTCATTGGCCAGCGTGCCATGGGCGCATTGAGCTTCCAGCCGGCTACCGCAACCGAGTTGCCCAGCGACGACGTACAATTGCTCAATCTCGCGCAGCAAGCGCAATCGCTGATCAAAGGCGAGGACTGCGCCATCCTCAGGCAGCTTGCCCTGATGGGTGGTTCGCCGCACGGTGCCCGCCCCAAGGTGCTGGTGCATTACCACGACGCCACTGGGCAGATGAGCACACAGCCCTTCGACGGTAGCGCGCCCTGGCTGGTGAAATTCCAGGCGCAAGACGAACATAAGGAAGTCTGCGCCATCGAGCACCTTTACGCCCAGCTGGCGCGTGACTGTGGCTTGGACATTCCCGCCACACGGTATTTCGACCTGAGCCGTCAACTGGCGGCCTTCGGCATCGCCCGCTTCGATGTCGCGGGGAAGATGCGTATTCCCAGCCACACATTGGCCGGGCTGTTGCACGCCAACTTTCGCCTGCCCGGCTCGGTCGACTACACGACGTTCTTGCGCGCCACGCGCTTTCTCACCCGCGACGAGCGCGAAGTGCAAAGGGCCTACCAGCGCACCGTGTTCAACGTGCTGTTCAACAACCGCGACGATCACCCGAAGAATTTCTCCTACCTCCTGGGGCAAGACCGCCGCTGGAGTTTGTCGCCCGCGTATGACCTTACCTTCTGCACCGGGCCTGCGGGCTATCACCAGATGGACGTGTGCGGCGAGGCGCTGCGCATCGGCCGCGTCCACTTGCTGCAACTGGCGGCGCAAAGTGCGCTCGACCAGCGCTGGGCGGAGCAAGTGATTGAGCTGCAACTGAGCGTGGCTGCCACCTTCGCTGCGCAAGCCGCGCAATTTGCCATTCGCACAGCCACGCGGCAAGACATTGCCGCCGCCATCGCGGCCAACGCCGTACGGCTCCGGGCCACGTAAGCCGCGTCTTTGCACGGCGATCAGCACAGGAACTGCCGTGGCGCTAATTTGAACAGGTCGACGCTGTGTGCCACCGTGACGAGAGCGGAAGCTATGCCGAGGCCCGGCCCGGGCAGTAATTTGTCCAACTGGCTGTTGGACAAATGCTGTGTGGCACAGCGCATACTGATGCGCTCTCATGCGGAGCGCCTCTAGACCCGGCGTTACGAAGCCATACCATGGTTCTATCCCTACCAAAGGAGAGCCACCATGGGAATATTCACCGAGTTATACCCGCTGGCCGCCAGCACCCGACTGGCCATGCTGGTCACCGCCGATGCCGAGCGCGGCCTGATGACGATATCGGTCATGCCGCGCCCGAAGCAAGACTGCGCCATCCAACTGGCGACCGACCTAACACTCACCGCCACGCCCGAGGAATTCGATACCGGATTCGTGACGGCGCTGACCAGTTACCGCACCGAACTCGTACCGTTGCTGGAACAAGCCGCCGCCGCCAGCCGTGCCATCCAAGCCGAAAAGGCCAATCTGCAAAAACACATCAAGCCACCACCAAAGCCTGCTGCTGCGGCCAAACCCGCCACCAAACCGGCACCGCTCTGTGCGGACGTCGAGGAAGGAGACGAGAGCGATGATGAGGAAGACAAAGCCAATCCGAACAACGACCCCGACACGAGCTGGATGAAGAACGGCCAGTCGCAACTATTTTGACCGGAGACACCATGACCATCACTATCGAAGAAACCCCGCGCCGCTACCGCTACAACGGCATCGAACTGCCCGCCCCACCGGGCATGTCCCCGCGCGACGTGCGCGACCTGCACAGCGCCATTTATCCGGAATTGATCAGCGCGGAAATTGCCGTGGCCGACGAACTGGTCAATGGCGTGCAGGAAATCACCTTCCGCCGCGCCGTCGGCACCAAGGGCGTGCGATGAACTGGCGCGAGTTCACCGGCCTGACAGCCGCCATGGCGGGCGGCCACGCCGAATCGAACGCCGCGGCAATCAACCGCGCATTGAACAAGCAGGCGCTGACCCACGCCGCACATTGCTGGCAACGGTTTTCCCACACCGGCAATGCCAGTGCGGGCTGCGCCCCGGAACCTCGCCCCTCAGCGCCGTCATCATGGCTGCCGCCACTGCCTTGATCGCATTGGCGCAGCCCATGCTGGCCGATGGCATTCCGGTGGCGATCATGCCATCAACCGGCCAGCGCGTGGCGGGCACGGTCGCGGCCTACCTGACGCGCGCCAAGGCTGTCACTCGCGGCGACTTCCCGCTGCCGGTCAGCGATCCGCTGGCCGCTTGCGCCATGGTGCTATCACGCTGGTTGAACCGGCACATCGGCGAGACATCCTGCCTGCAACCGGTGTTCCAGCTGGAGCCGGTCGCCATCGAAGACATCAGCGACATCGAGGAACCCTCCGCCGAGATGGGTGCCTCGGACGTGGAACGGGTGCGCGGCATCCATATTTCCTGGTCGGAACGCAACATCTGCCACTGGACGGTCGGCCCGGGATTCGACCGGCTGGAGGCTGCGGTGCCGAACCTCGGCGCCACCGTACTGGATATCCTGGAGCGCAAGAGTTGGCAGGCGTATCCGCTCTTCACGCCCACCGTGGTGCTGGACGAGGCATCAAACCAATACTGGATGGGCGAAGCGGATGAAACCGAGTACCTGGAGAGTGAATGCGGAGACGACCGCGAAGCGTGGGAGGCCACGCGGGCGGACATGGTGACACGCGCCGAGATCGAGGCTGCATTCCCGCCATGGGCGCTACAGCGCAAGGCCGAGCCGCTGCCACGCCAGATACTGCGCGAACTCTCACGCAACCATGCGGATGACTACGTGCGGCGCGCCGCCTCATTGGCGCTGGCCTTGGCCAACACGCGCACCCATGCCGACTTCACGGCGCGCCGGGAAGGCTTGTTTACCGGGTTCTGCGCGGTCCTTTGCTGGCGGGACGAAGACATCGCAGTGCGTGTGTCGGATGACTATGCGCAGTATGCGTGGCAAGGTGAATCCTTTGAAGAGATCGGCGAAGTCATCCTTCCGATGGCAGACCCGGGGGCGTTTCGCCTGTGGATGCGGGCGGTTGAACCCAACCTGCGCGCCATCGGGCTGATCGACCAGTTGCTACTGCACTTGGCAGAGGGATACTGAATCGACAGGAGGACATACCATGCAAGCCACATTCAAGGTTCAAGCGCCGCGCGCCGCCAGCTACCTGCTGGCCGAGGCCGTACTGATCTACCGGGAGAACGGCACCAGCCACCCGCGCGCCTATGCCAGCATCCATGCAGTCGAAGTGGCTGATGGCCGACCGGTCATCCTCGCGGGAAAACCCATGACGCCGCGCGCGGCGCACCAACTGGCGCGCGAACTGTGCCGGCAAACCAGCGTGTGCGCGGCCTTCCTCGACGGCCGAACACTCTACTGCACACCGGACCTGCTGGTGTGGTGGCAGCCTGCTGGTTCAAGGCACATCGCCTTCAAGTGCGATGAACTGGGTGAACGCGGCGAAATTGTGCCGCACCCTTCGCTGGTGTTCGCGGTCAGCGCCAAGGGCTGGTGGGTCTGGGCGCTGCGCGACACCAAACGGCCCGACAGAGGCACCAAACTCTACCGCGCCCCTTACTTCAACGTCAACGATACCGGCGCGATCTGCCAAGGCAGTACGGTCGTGCCGAGCGGTGACGCCAGCAGCCGGATCGATGCGTGGAACGACGCCTTCTTCGGTTCGTTCTTTACCCATCCCAGCGGCACCAAGACGGTACGGCACCCCAACGGTGCCTATGCCTTCTGGAAGTCCATGCTGGAACAGCCCCCGAATCGCTTCCCGGCAAACCAATTGCTGCCGACCAGCGCAACACTGGCCGACACCATTGCCCGTATCGGAGACGGCGATGATTGATCCACGTGATGCGGCGCTGCTGGCGGCCTGCCCTGTCGTTGCCATGCCAAGGTACGGCGTCCTGCCGCCGCTGGAGGTGGGCCTGCGCCTTGTCGTAGCTGCCAATGGCCTGTTTGTGCAGGTATGCCTGCCTTGGCTCGATTGCGTGGCGCAATGCGGCGGCATCGACGCAACACTGCCCCTGCCTTACGGTCAACTCACACCGCGCATTGCGCTGTCCTTCGGCGTTGTCCCGGCAGCGTTGCTACGCCAGTTCGTGCTGATCGCGCGACGTGCCTTGCCTGCCGAGACGGCGGCAGCCATCATCCATTGCGCACACGCCGGGACGCTTCGGCTGGCCCCATGCGAAACGGTGGACGCGGACAGCAAGCACGTTGTCTACCGCCCGCCACTGCTTGCGGCAACCGAACAGGTCGTGCTCGACCTGCATTCGCATGGCGACGCCCCGGCATTCTTCTCCGAGCAGGATGACCTTGACGACCGCACCATCAAACTGTGTGGCGTTTTTGGACGTGTGCGCAGTCGCCATCCGGAAGCCCGGTTCCGGTTGGCGATCAACGGCATGTTCATTGACTTGTGTGATCGCTGGGATGACTTCATCGGTATGGCACGCATGGAAGGAGAGTAGTGATGGACACCCTACCCCACAGGATCGATAGCGACCTGCTGACGCGCCGCGTCACCATCCACCTGGCCGGTGTCGGCGGCAACGGCGCGCAGATGGCCGGATGCCTTGCCCGACTCGATATCGCCATGCGCGCGCTCGGCCACCCGGCAGGCTTGCATGTGCATGCATTCGACCCGGACACGGTGAGCGAGGCCAACGTGGGCCGCCAGCTCTATAGCCCCACTGATATTGGCGCGCACAAGGCGGTGGTGACGATTTCCCGGCTGAACCACTTCTACGGAATGGACTGGGACGCCAGCATTCATCCCATCGAACACGCATGGCGCGGCGAACGGCTATTCCGGCAGCGGGATGCGGATATCCTGATCAGTTGCGTCGATACCCGCGCGGCACGGCGCAAGATGCACGAATACCTGTTCAGCGGTCCGCACTACGCCTACTGGCTCGACTTGGGCAACGGCCAGCATGACGCGCAGGTGGTGCTGGGGCAGCCGCCGAGCATGCTCCTGCCGCTCGATGCGCCAGAGAGGCTGCGCTGCGTTACAGAACGCTATCAGGAACTACTGGACCAAGATGTGCCGGAGGACGACACGCCTTCCTGCTCGGTACGCATGTCGCTGGCGTCGCAAGGATTGTTCATCAACGATCTCGCTGCCCGCTACGCGGCCCAATTGCTCTACGAGCTCTTTTCCAACGGCGGACTCGATACGCAGGGTATCGTCTGCAATATTGAAACCAAACGCTCCGCCCCCATCCGAATCGACCAATTCACTGGCCACACCAAGCTGCTATAGGAGTTCGCGTCACGTACCTTTTGTCGATAGCCAGCGCAGGGGGAGGCGACAGACAGCGGCGAACACTCCATGCAATTGTGCAACAAGCTGTTGCACTAACTACCTCCCTCTGGCAAACCCGGAAACTTCACCACATGATGCCCAAAGCAGCCGTAGCTGGATTTCCACCTGTATGCAGGAATATCGTCATTCACCATCCGCGTGCCATCGCCGCTGCCGCCTTCGAACCGTGACAATTCGATAGTTTCTACTTTACCCACTTGCTGTAAATTCCACATGGAAACTATACATAACAAGAGGAAATTTTGAACCATCAACTGCCATCCTTATTCGAACATTTAACCCTCCTCAATGCGAAACGAATTGTCGCGCTCACCGCCGCCGTAATGCTAAGTGGCTGCGCGCTGGTTTCCGGCAACCATCCAATCCCTACGAGTGCCAACGACGAAAAATTAATCGACGATGCCTTCAATTTTCCAATTGCCAACGTGCCCTTGATCACGCACCAATTCGGAACGCATCCCGTGCGGCACTTCACCTTCGGATTTGACGGCACCATGAATGATCGGGACCGGGTACCGCCAGGGGAGCAGCCCACAATCACTGCGAAGATCACCTCCCGCCTGAAAGGCCGATACTCCCCTGGTCCCGGGATGCAATCGCCACATTATCGAAATCTCATCGATGGCATGTTCGGCTACAGCAGCAGTACCATCGCGCAGAAGGCCGCCGATGAACTAATGGTGAAAGCGAAGGAATTGCTTAATGCAGAACCCCAAACCGAAATCCGCGTATTCGTAACCGGCTTTAGCAGAGGATCAGCGATCGCCCGCCACTTCATGAATCTGGTTGATCAACGGGCCCAGGCCAGTGAAACAATGCGGAACCACATTTACTTCTACGCGATCCTGTTCGACACGGTGCCGACCGGTCAAACCGACACGCTCGATCTGCCCATCGCTCCATCCCTGGATTACCTGGTCCATTTCGTGGCACGGGACGAATCCCGCGTTTTCTTCAAACCCCTTGTTGATCGAGCACCTGCATCTGCCTATCGCTTTTCGGGCGAAGGTATCTTCCCAATACCTGAGCGGATCAATGAAATCCCCCTGCCCGGCGCCCATTCGGATATCGGCGGTGCCTACGAACATGGGATCGGCGCGATGTATCAGCAACTATCTGAAGAACTATTGTTCAAAATGGGTCTCATCAACCAGGACTGCTGGGATACGCCGGACCATGTCATCGAAGATGGAAAGCACGACTCGCGAGGCATATTTGACCGACTCCTGGGCGCGCTCTCTCCACATGCAACGAGCGTCAGGTCGAGGGAGGGACACAGCCTTCCTTATTACCCGCTCTCATACGAACGGGCAGCGGAAAATGCCGAACGTTTGCGAGCCATGTCCTTCGCCAATGCCGCCCGGAGCCCGCTCACTCAGCGGTCCAGAATCACCGCCCCACAACCGAATTTTACGGTACTGCGCGACGGCGAAGAGATGTCGATCCTCGCGTTCCCCGAATACGTCGATGCGTCTACCCTCGCCTACAGCAAGAGTCCACGGCAACTGACGTTCCGGTACATACCGCTTTACGGTGCGGGGCCCTACACCATGCGCTTTCCTAATACAGTCTGGCAAAAAATCCCGGATAAGAAGCCTGCCACATTGGCGCATCGCGCCTTGATTCACGACGGCAAACAGGAAGTGTTTACCCACATCGACGATGTGCCTGTGGCCATAACTAGCTCTGGCCAGGCTCCGCAGCCGCAAAGCACACGACGCGGAGGTTGCCGCATTGGGCCAGATGAAGAGCCTCGGCGCACGATGGAATTCATGATTATTTCCACCAAACCAACCGCAGACTAACGGCGCCAACACCGGCGGGCTATGCCTATGCCCAGCAAGTAAAGTACAGGTAAAAAACAAGGGACGGCCAGAAATGCGCCGTCCCAACCTGCGGTTCACCAACCATCAAAGCTGTCATACGTCATGATGTCCGAACAGGTGTCGAATGCCAAGCCTGGCATCCACACGCGCGAGTGCAAAACCTTCCTGCCACATCTGCGCCATGGTGCTGTCCAAGGCAAACAACGTAGGCATGACCTTGGCACCAGAGAGATACGCTGCATACCCTATCCGCAATACACGTCGGAACACAGCCCCCAGCGCTTCCACGCTGCGCGCCGGATCAGGTTCCGGCCGCCAGTTCGCACGCCACGCCTGCAGCGCCATCCATTCGGCCAGCCCGATGACGGAGTCGGCTTCAAGCACATCTTCCGCTAGCACGGCAACCGAGCAGACAATCTGATTACTCTCGCATCTCATGGCTAATGCCCTCCATGACCTTCAACTCGTCCAGGGCCACGCCACCGTTTTCACGGCAAATATCCCTGGCCGAGCACAAAGAACCATCCTTGAGGTTGCAGAAGCAGATGCAGGTACGGTTGGTGCGAATGAACGGCGTACCGTCCCGCGCACGCACCCGCCTGCCCGGCCTCAAGTCCTCCAGCCACGCCAGCAGCGGAGCGCACAACGCGTCTATGCACGCGTCCACGTTCCCCTGCGGCGAATTACATGCCATGCGTTTCATGATGTCCTCCTTCTTCGCATGATTGCCGGTTCGCGATAAAACCGCTGATTCCGCACGCACGACAGTTGAAGTCGTGCGGACCTGTGCCTAACATTGTTTTACCAGCGAATCCGGCGCGTGCAAGCGCGCCTGCACCGCATTTCCATCAACACCAACGCCACGGCCCATTCCCATGCTGCGACTAGGAACCAACATCCGCCTGACATCCGGCGAGATCGAACATCTGACCTTCATCACCGGCATCGCGCCAGGCAGGATTGCGTCCATCGGCGATTTGAAGCGCTATATCCGCAAGTGCAAGCGCCACTACTGGGGCACCTCCAGGGCGACCCGCGAGTTGCATCGCCTGATCGACGAGGCATATCACGAGTGCCTGGAAGGTCATACCCTAGCAGCCGTCTGAGCCGGTGGCAGGCACCTTGGCCTGCTCCGGTACCGCCTTCTTGCCAAGCGAGCGCTTGCCAATCTTGCGCAACTGGACGGTGGCAGGCTCCGCATGCGGCGCCAGGAACGTCGCACTCGCTTCAGCCGCGAAGCGCCAGCAGCGCCCCAACATGACGAACGGCCAGCCGCATACACCGAACAACAGAAAGCGTAGTGCCTTGCCAACAGCACGCGCCCTAGCCTGCCGCTCCTTCGCGCGCCGCAACGACTGCCGGCAGCGCAGGTACAAGCCGGAGTGCATGCTCTTGGCCTCTTCGTCCTGGTCCATGTGCGCAATCAGTTCCGCGGCGACCGTGGGGTCGCCAACATTGCGGTAGAACGCCGACCACACTTGTTCCTCTTCGCGCCCCATGCGGCGTTGATGCCGATTGCCGCGATCTTCCCGTTCCTTGTTCATGGTGACCTCCAAAAAAAATGCGGGGCACCATGCCCTCGCGGGACTTCGATGCCCCGCCAGTTCAAACAATACGTCTTCCGTTGCAGCCCGCGATGCAAGCAGCCACAATCAATCCACACCAGCCCTGCTCTATTACATCGATCGTGAAGGCCCGCGCATGATGCCCGGACTTTGGCAACCATTCAGCCATGCACCGAGCATGGATTGCCGGTGCCATCATTACATTCCGGACAATCGTCCATTTCCATGCGTTCCAGCTCAGACTCGAAGCCGTCATACCAACTTGATATCAGCAGCTTTTCGCCGTTGAACAGGATGGGCACATGATGGATGCCATCGCGCGCGTCCCGCATGCCCTGAGCCATCGCTTCGTACCTCACGTCGTAATGCATCTCGTCAGCCTGAACGGCGTCATATACCGCCGCGATCCTGGCTTGCGCCAGCATTACCCGAATGTCCAGCCCACGCATGATCAACTCTCCCTGGTAAATGAAAAACCAGCCGCACGTGTGCACACCGTGACACCACTAGCAGTGAATAGGGCAAGGCTTCCCGCTGCCGTCGAGCCACTGCCGGCATCCCCACATTTCCTGGGACAAGATCTCACCGTCATATCCGCGACGCCAGCAGCGCAGCAGATAGGTCTCTCCAGCGAACAGCAGGGGATGCCGGCTGATTGCGTCCCGGGCATCCTGCCTGCCTTGCAGCAGCGCGTCGAGTCCCGAAAAAAAGAGCAGCTGCTCCGCTTCTCGCACATCGAAAAAAGCCACGAACCGCGCCTTGGTACGCAGCGACCGACTACGCAAGCCACGAATGCATTCCTTGGGACGCTTGGCCATGAGTAATGCAACCAGCGTTTCCCGAAAAGACTGATCGTCAATATCCTCTACGTTGGAACACATGATGTACCTCCTTGCATTATGAAAAAAAGGGACCACGGTTCCCCAGCGGGAACCAGGTCCCGCCAGATACGCCACGAGGCGTCATTGGGTCAGAGCGCATGCGCGCAGAAAAAAGGCCCGTGATTCTCGCGAACCAGGGCCTCAACCGAAGAAGCATGGATGCTTCCAGAAAGCGGAGCACATGATGCTACGCAAACCTGCTTGTGCTGCTCAGACAAGCCTCCGCACGGGGCGGAAAGCAATACCGGCAAAATGCCAGCAATACGACGACGGGTGACGACCGCAACGCCTTGGTGAACCCAAGGTCCAGGAAACGAACCGCGATGGTGCGTACCTGGAGCAGTGTAGGAGCGATTCCCACAATAAGCGCCTTCATCATTGCACCTGCCGCGTGGGATTTCAAGGTCATCCAACCGCGCTGTGCACCGCATTTGCGAACTGCCGCCTTTCTCAGCTTTACCATCACTGACCGCCTCAGCTCTTCCCTGTCCGCCACCGGTAGTCAAGCACGCGCTCGCGCACCAGCTTTAGCAACCTGTTCCCACTCAGCAGTGCGATGCGCGCGGCATCCATTTTCGGGTAGAGCGCAGCACCGCTGCGGCCGGTGTGCACGAACAGTCCGCCGTCATAATCGCCGCTGGCAATGACCTCGCCAAATGCGCAGACATGCGCCAGGCACACGTGATGGCGGTAACGCTTGGACTGCACGGCATGCCAGCCCCGTCCCGGCAGCCATACCACGCCGTCCACGCCGCCGTCGCCGCTATAGCGCTTGCTGCGCAACACGAGCATGCCCGCATCTTCCAGCGCGGACAGCACCACTTCCTCGAACACCAGCGGATCGACGGCGCGCAGGTAGCCCAGGCTGCGCGCGCCGACATCCGGTTCCTTGAAACCGCGCACCGCACGCAGCACACGGCGCGACTGCCGCACATTGCGACGATGACCCGGCAGGCGATATAACCTGGCTATGTTCATCGAACGTGAAAACCACCGGATCGCCAGCTTCGACAATATCGCGCCCCAGCGTTGAAAGCACGCCGCCCAGGCAGCGTCCCAACCGACCAGCCGCCGGCGGCGAACACCAACATGCGCCTGCCCATTGCCCCGTGCTCCACCCTCGCGGAACATCTTGTCACGATTCGTCATTCGAGCCTCCTTTGCCGCCCATCGCCCCAAGGTAGGCACCACTAATTCTCGGCCTGTGATGACCTAGTTGTTCCGCGACCTGGCGGTAAGCATCGAGCCGTACACCGGGATCGAGCGTCGGGTCGCCACCGCGCACCGGGGCGCGCACCCTGACGATCTCGAAATACAGGTCGTTGGCAAACTCGTGGCGCAGCCCATGCGCCGTCACGCCGAGCCCATTACGCGAAATTCCGACGCTGCGCACCACGTTGGAGAAGCGGTCGAGCGCCTGCTTGAGCGACAGTCCCGGGGGACCCACATGGCCAAAGTGTGGCCGGGCGAGTTGCCTGGCCTCGTCCAGCGCCTGCCGCTGGAGGTCATTGCGCACCGCGGTGTAGCGCAGGCGCCCGCCTTTCGTACCGCGCTGGATGCGCAGGAAACTGACAAAACGCTGCGCGGACGGATGACCATCGGGCAGCGCGTACGCCGGCACCTCGGCCACATGCGGCCGGAACATCACGGCCTCCTTGCGCCGCATGCCGAACGCCATCATCAGGCGCAACTGCAGGCCAACGTGCCGGTCCAGTCCCTCGATTCGCCGCACCAGCTCGTCCGCATCAATGCCGTGGCCATCCCAGGTATGGTCCTGGTCCGCCGCGCCATGCCGGGTCACCAGGCGTGCATCATCCACATACGCCGACGCACCGCGCACCAGGCCGGGTTTGCCGATCCAGCGGGCAAAGACGCGTAGAATCGAGAGCTGCTGCTGGATGTAGGCGGCACTGAACGACTGCTGGCGCGCCGCCTCCTTGAATTTCTGCTGGGCGCACCAGAAGTCCATCAGCGCCGCCACATGGCGCTCACCCAGGTTGTGCGGCTCCACGCGGAAGCCCAGGTCCCGCAACTGCCGGAACATGCGAAACAGCGCCTGGCTGCGCGCATCGCGGGTGCGGTGCGAGATCACCTTGCTGCGCGAAGCATGCATTTCATTGTGCCGGCCGATGATCTCGGCCAGTTGCCCCTTCCAATCCTTCTCCTTGTCCATGTGTACTCCTTGCTTGCCATCCGATTCAAGTGACGACGAAGCACATCGCGTCCGCGCGACAACGACTGCCGCAACGCGACCGCACGCCGCGCCACTCCAAGGCGCGGCCACTGCCAGGCTGGCGCCACCGGGCCTAACGTCTCATCTTGCCTTGCAGGCCGAGCATGGCAAGCACCGGGCAAGTTTGCTGCGAGGCCGCCCCCCGGAAAGCCGGCACTTCGCTGGATAACGGATTTGCCCGAAGGCGTGGTGTCTTAAAAATGTGCATACGCACGAGCAGTGAATTTCTCCTCCTGCACCGCGCTCCACCTCTTGGATGGACAGTGCCGCACAACCTGCGCGGCAAAGGCATCACGTCGCGGCCATCGCCGCCGGAATACGTGTCTCCTCCTCCCACGGTTATCCTCGGCCCTACCACCAGGCCGCTTCGTGTTGCCGTACGTACCAGGCTGACCGACGCTTCTGCGGCGCCGTCACAACCCGGCACCGCCTGCGCGGTGGCCGTACGAGCTGAGTGGAGTATTGAAAATCTCGGTGACGGCATTGCCGTACCCATGCAACCGGATTTGCCGGTGCGGTCCATCACGCCGCGATGGCGTGCGCGGGAAAGGCATCAAAGGCCAAGCCACGCATTCAGGGCGAGTGCCGCCCACGGTCTCAAAGAAAAGATCGGAAGAGAAGCGCGCGTGGCATGGCCTCGTCGAGGGAGCCACTGGCGCAAACCAAGGAGTACTGCACAATACAACAATCGGCATAGCCGACAACATGGAGACGGGTTACGACCGCAACGGGCTGTGACGCAGGCCAGCGCCGCATTGAGAACGCGATGTTCAAGGAAGCGGGTCCTTGCAGTGATCGCAGAATAGGCGGCGAAAATCGCGTTGTCAAGGCGCGCGGGAAAGGCGAAAATTTGTAATTGAGGGCCAATTGATTTTGTAATCGGAAAAGAGCGGTGTTTTTCCCTATGACGCCGCGCGACTGGCGAGCGCCTCTGATTGTAGGTCTCGAATCGAACCCGCATTGATCGGCCAAAATCGCCATACCCTGGCCACCATCTCCGCAACTGGGGAACTGGCCGGCACGGACTGCATGCAGTCTGGTCGCTCCCGAAGCGATATTGGCGCATGCAAGAACTGCCCGGCCCGTTATGGAGCAGCACTGGGTCAGTAGCCAAGTCCGAAACACCACAATAATCACAGCCATTTCGCCTGGCCGCACGCCACAGCCCAGGCTACGCTGACCGAATCTGGAAAAAGGAGTGGTTGCCATGGAACCAGTTGTGCGGGCGGTGGATGTCGGCCGAGGGAACACAAAGTTCATTACCGGCATGAGGAACGGCGAATTACGCTGCGAGATGTTCCCGTCCCAGGCCCACCCATCCGAAGCCGCGTTGGACCCCGAAGCCTGGGGAGCACGCCGAAAGACGGTGGGGATACCAACTGACGGCCTGGTCTATGAAGTTGGCCCCGACGTGCATCTTGCCGCCGACGTCTTCAATGCGAACGTGCTGCAGCATGACCGCTACTGCGAGACGCCTGAATACCTAGCCCTGTTGCTGGGCGCCCTGCACTATATGCAAGTCGACCGCATCGACCTGCTGGTGGTCGGGCTGCCGGTCGCCACCTATAAGATCAAGTCGCTGGTCGCCGCCCTGGAGCGCCGCCTGACCGGCGAGCATGAATTAAGCAAAGGGCGCAGGGTAACGGTCCGGCGCGCAAAGGCGCTCGCACAGCCGGCCGGGGCGCTGATGCACTATGGTCTCCTCCAAAGCAAAGTGGCACAGTTACGCAAGGAAAGGAGCCTGATCGTTGATCCGGGCCGACGGACGTTTGATTGGCTGGTTACCCAAGGCATGCAGCAGATAGACAAACGTAGCCACTCGGTTCCTCGTGGAATGCACGACGTGCTGCAAACCATTATCGAAGGCATCAGCCGCAGCACCAGTTCTCACTACCGCGACTATGACACGGTCGATTCCGCCCTTCGTACTGGCAAAAAGCCGGTGGTCTTTCAGCAGGAGTATGACCTAGCCCGCCATTTACCTCTGGCCAGGAAAATTCCGGAGCAAGCCGTTGCAGAGATGATGCATTATGTCGGCGATGCAAGCGACATCCGGAACATCATCCTGGTGGGAGGCGGAGCATTTTTCTACCGAAATGCTCTCAAAGCCGCGTTCCCCAATCACATCATTCACGAGCTGAAGGATCCGATCTTTGCGAATGTAAAAGGGTTTCAGCAAGCAGGAATGGAGCTAGCGCGTACTCTGGTTAGCGCAGAGAATTGCGCGACCAACAATGGCGCGATCGAAAGCCCCCTTGGAGGCCGCGATGAGTAAAGCACTTCGCATTAATTTCGAACTGGATCGCCCAGACAATCCACCACTCTACGACGAATTGGCCAGATTCTCAAAAGGGACAAAGCGAGTCAACAGGCTACGCACCCTCGCACATGCTGGCTTAATAGCCCAGATATGCACGCAAGAATCTATAAATACGGATGGCTTGCAGAAGCCAGCCGACAATAACGATCCAGCTCGTTCTGCCGCGACGCTGGAGCTTTTCGGCCCATCAGCAAGTTGAACTCAGCTACGCAGATAACCTAGCTGAAACACCGAGGGTATGTATAATTTTGTGTAGACGGGTCATTTGGCAGGACACTCATGCTGTACCGGCCGTCCCGCAACCCGATTGCGCCCGTTTCGTTTGGCTTCGTACAGCGCCGCGTCTGCCGCGACAAACAGATGGCCAGCCTCCATTATTGACGTCGGTACTATAGCGGTCACGCCAACGCTGATGGTGACAATTCCATGCCCAGCCGTCGCATGCGGCAGGCGCAATGCGGCGACAGCGCCGCGCGCCCGCTCGGCCAGTTGCAAGCAGGTATCGGGCGTGGTTCAAACGAGGGTGACACGCGGCGCGCGGATTGTTGCGCTTGAGCGATACTGTTGCCCCTCTCCCCAGAACCGTGATCGCACATGAATCCATCCGCTTGCCCGGCCAGGCTGCCCGAAGCTGACCAAATTAATCTGGCCGTTTTGGCGTTGGCGGGAACGGCAACGATCACCGACCTGGCTGCTGGGCACGACGTCAGCCGCAAATTCGTCTACCAGCAGGCGAACAAGGCCAGCGCCGCCTTGGCCGAGGTCTTCGCGTCAAGCTCGCCAGACGACGAGGTGCTGTTCGGGTTGCCGGTAACCAAGACGTGGCTGCGCCAGTTGACGCTGGGCTTGAGCCTGATCTGCCATAGCTCGTACCGCGGTGTGGTGGAATTGATGCGCGACTTGCTGGGCGTGGCCATCAGCGAGGGTTACCGTTCACAACGTCCATCAGGCAGCGGCGCGGCAGGCCGGCGTCATCAACCGCGGCATGGACCTGTCGCCTATTCGTGTCGGTTTGCACGACGAAATTTTCCAAGGTTCCCAGCCCGTGCTCGCCGGCGTCGACGCCAGGTCGACCTATTGCTATCTGCTTGCCGTCGCCGAACATCGCGATGCCGACACTTGGGGTATTCATCTTCTTGACGCTGCACAGCAGGGTTTGAATCCCGACTACACGATTGCCGATGCGGGCCAGGGACTGCGCGCCGGACAGAAGGTGGCCTGGGGTGACAAGCCGTGCCATGGCGACGTATTCCATATCCAGTATCAGTGCGAGGGTTTGGCCAACACCCTGGCCGGCATCGCCAGGGGCGCCAAGTCACGGCGAAAAAAGCTGCAGGCCAAGAGCGAGAAAGCACGCCAGGCCCCGGATCTTGCCGACCGGATCGCGCTCGCACTGCGGGCAGAAGCAGGAGCGCATGCGCTTGCCGGCGACATCCGAACGCTCACAGCCTGGCTCGCTCACGACGTCCTGGCATTGGCCGGTCCGAGTCTCGATATTCGGAAAAATCTGTTCGACTTCATCGTCGCCGAGCTTGGCCGGCGCGAGTCCGACGATCCACGTCGCATCCGGCCAGTGCGCATTGCGCTGCAAAACCAGCGCGACGATTTGCTCGCCTTCGCCGGTGTGCTCGACGACAAACTGTCCATGATCGCGCGCGCCCACCAATTACCGGAACACGTCGTGCGCGCCGCATGTGTGCTGCACCGCAAGCCGCGCGCATCGCCCGCGTACTGGCAGGGGTGGAACCGGCTGCGCGCCAGGATGGGCGCTACATTCCATGCCGTCTTCGACGCCGTGGCACAGGCCATGGCGCAGACACCCAGAAGCAGCGCCCTGGTCGAAAACCTGAACTCGAGGCTGCGCAACTATTTCACGCTGCGCCGCCAGCTCGGTGGATCGTACCTGGACCTGCTGCAGTTTTTCCTGAACCATCGCTGCTTCATGCGCAGCCGGCGGCCCGAACGCGTTGGTAAAAGTCCGACACAGCTAATGACCGGCCAAGACCATCCGCACTGGCTCACGCTCCTCGGCTTCGGGCCACTTCAGCCACAACGAGCCTGAGCTGCGGGAGGCATCAAGCCTCCCGGTGCGGTGCAACTCCCGCCTTATTAAATTTCCATTGCTCCGGTGGAAGTATTTCGCTCGCCCGTGTTACCCCAAATAGGCCGTTTTTGAACCACGCCAGGCACTGTATCGACCGCGCTTTTGTTTCAGAGTGCCGATATCGCCATGTACAGGGCGAAGGCACGACGCGATGGTTCCTTCCAGTTCTTTGAGCCAGAGACGTTTGGCGTTGGCGGCTTACCGATCCGTCTTCAATAGGCGTGCGGGGATGCGCGGAGTCGGGGGGGGAGGACGGCAGCGGCGAATCGCGTCCGGATTGACGCCTGACCGCTGGAACGCGTCGCTTGCATTGGCAACAAAACGTTGGCATCGGCGAAATGAGTCGCACCTGTTTTTCTCCAGGTGAAATGCAGCTAGCACAGGCTTGGATTCACCTTCCATTTGAGCGATAGTTTTTGCAGTCCACGATTTCGTGGGGCGTCATTACGAAAGCACACTGATGGAAACCAAAAACCCCGATGCGCACTGGGGATCGGAAACTCAACGGCAACAGTTTTTTCCCTACGTTATTCGTGCGCCGCGCCATGATTGAAGCATACTCGTACCAAGATCCTTACTCGGCCTATCGGGGCTTGCGCCAAGCAGGGTCGATTCACTGGGACACGGAATTTTGCGGCGGTGCCTGGCTCCTGCCGAACTACGAAGATGTTCTCAACGTCCTGCGTGACACTCGTTTTTCGGTCCAGCGCGCGGGACGTTGGGTTAACTCCACGGCCCCCGGCGCGCGCGAGGAACTACGTGAATTCAAACGCATCTTTTCCCGTTCCTTGCTATTTTTGGACGGTGCGCATCACACCAGGTTGCGCAAGGTGATGAATGCCGGATTCAAACCCACGGCACTCATTCGCCTTGCACCTCGAATTCAGGGGATTGTCGATAGGCTGCTGGGGCAATTGGCAATGCGGAAACAGTTCGACTTCATGCAGGAATTCGCGAGACCATTGCCAGCGCTCGTCATTGCGGACATGCTCGCGATAGATGCCATGGATCAGCCGGATTTTATCGCTTGGTCAGACGATATCGCGCATTTCATCGGCAGCCCGACTCCTTCGCTCGATAGTGCGCACCGTGCACAGCGCAGCCTGGTGGCACTCAACGAGTATTTTCGCGCCCTGTTGCCTGCCCGACGTCTGCACCTCGGCGACGACTTGATTAGCGATTTGATCCGTGCTGAAAGCACGGGTGGCGTGATCACCAGCAAAGAATTACTGGCGCAATGCTGCACCTTGCTCTTTGCCGGCCATGAAACAACCCGCAATCTGTTGGGCAACGGACTATTTCACTTGCTGCGGCATCCCAGATTAATACAGTCATTGCAAAAACAACCCGCCCTCCTCCCATCAGCGATCAAGGAACTGCTGCGCTTCGACAGTCCCGTCCAGTTTACTGGCCGGGTTCTGACAGTCGACATGGAAATGCACGGGAAACAGCTGAGGAAAGGGGATCTGGTGATCCCGCTCATCGGCGCCGCCAATCGCGATCCCAAAAAATTCTCGGCTCCGGACAGTCTGGATATCACCCGAAATGAAGGCATGCATCTGTCGTTCGGTTACGGTGCGCATGTGTGCATAGGCGCGACGCTGACCTCTCTGGAAGCCGAAATTGCCTTCACTAGCTTGATGCGTGCCTTTCCCGATATGCGACTGGCGACCAGCACGCCTGAGTGGGGACCGAACCCTGTCTATCGAGGACTGATCACACTTCCTGTACATGCCGGTCAGACAACGCGTCCCAAAGGCACCCACCATAACGCCCTTGCGCGCGCAACACAGCAGAGGCCGGCCCCCTCGTCCACGACCGCGATATTCCACATCAAAGCCTAATTATGGAAACCCTGCAACAGTCGAATTGGGTAGCACGCAGCCTGCGCAGTGTATGGCATCCGTGCACCCAGATGCAGCACCATGCGCCCGGGGATAACCATGTGCCGCTGATCCCGGTCAGCCACGGCCGCGGCGCCTGGTTGTACGACCATGAAGGACGGCGTTACCTCGATGCGATCAGCTCCTGGTGGGTCAACCTGTTCGGCCACGCCAACCCGCGCATCAACGCCGCGCTGAAGGATCAGCTGGACCGGCTGGAGCACGCGATGCTGGCCGGTTTTACGCACGAACCGGTGATCGAGCTGTCGGAGCGGCTGGCCGCGCTGACGGACCACCAGCTGGGCCACGCCTTCTATGCGTCGGACGGCGCCTCGGCCGTCGAAATCGCCCTGAAAATGAGTTTCCACGCCTGGCGCAATGGCGGCCAGGGCGACAAGCAGGAATTCGTGTGCCTGAAGGGCAGTTACCACGGCGAGACGATAGGCGCGCTGGCCGTCACCGATGTCGCCCTGTTCAAGGATGCCTACGGCCCGCTGCTGCGCGTCTCGCAGACGGTGATGTCGCCCGACGCGCGCCAGGCGCAAGACGGCGAAACGGCGCAGGACGTGGCGCGCCGCGCCGCCGCCGATGTCGAGCACCTGTTCGCCGAACGCGGAAATAAAATCGCCGCCATCATCATCGAACCGCTGGTGCAGTGCGCCACCGGCATGGCGATGCACGACCCGCTCTACCTGCAACTGGTGCGCGCGCTGTGCGACAAGTACTGCGTACACTTGATCCTCGATGAAATCGCGGTCGGCTGCGGTCGCACCGGCACCTTTTTCGCCTGTGAACAGGCCGCCGTCTGGCCCGATTTCCTGTGCCTGTCGAAAGGCATCAGTGGCGGCTACCTGCCGCTGTCGCTGGTGCTCACGCGCGACGCCATCTACCAGGCGTTTTACAGCGCCGACGTCACGCGCGGCTTTTTGCACTCGCACTCGTACACCGGCAATCCGCTGGCCTGCCGCGCCGCGCTGGCGACACTGGACATCTTCCGGGACGACCAGGTGCTGGCCGCCAACCGTGTCAAAGCCGAACGCCTGACGGCGGCGCTGGCGCCGCTGGCCAGCCATGAGCGGATACGCCATGCGCGCAACCGTGGCATGATCTGGGCCTTCGACGCGGTGGACGTCGACGCGACATTCTCGCGCCGCTTCTTCGCCAACGCGACGCGCCAGGAACTGTTGCTACGCCCGATAGGCTCGACGATTTACCTGATGCCGCCCTATATCCTCGACGACGGGGAAATCGACGGCCTGGCCGCCCGCACGCTTGCCGTGTTTGAACAAACGATCACGGACTGACCATGGAATTGCTGAAACAACTGACCACCGAACTGGATGCGCTGGAAGCGCGCAGCCTGATACGCAAGCGCCGCCACGTGGAGTCGCCGTGCGGCCCGCGCGTGACGGTCGATGGCCGTCCGATGCTGGCCTTCAGCAGCAACGACTACCTGAGCCTGGCCGGCCATCCGCGCGTGGCCGAAGCGCTGCGCGAAGGCGTGTCGCTATACGGCGCCGGCAGCGGCGCCTCGCACCTGATCAGCGGCCATGGCCGCGCCCATGCGCAGCTGGAATCACGCCTGGCCGAATTCGTCGGCCCGAACCTGGTGTCGCCGCGCGCGCTGTACTTCTGCACCGGCTACATGGCGAACCTGGCCGTGCTGACCGGCCTGTGCGTGGGCGACAGGAATGCCGAAATTTTTTCCGAATCGCTGAACCACGCCTCGCTGATCGACGGCGCGCGCCTGGCGCGCGTCAGCGTCAAGGTGTACGGCCATGCGGATGTCGAAGCGCTCGGCGCGCTGCTGGCCAACAGCACCGCCGCCACCAAGATCGTCGTCACCGACAGCGTGTTCAGCATGGATGGCGACCTGGCGCCGCTGCCGGCGCTACTGAAGCTGTGCGAACGGCACGGCGCCTGGCTGGTGGTCGATGACGCGCACGGCTTCGGCACGCTGGGTGAGAACGGGCGCGGCGCGCTGGAACATTTCGACCTGCGTTCGCCCTACCTCGTGTATGTCGGCACGCTGGGCAAGGCCGCCGGCGTCGGCGGCGCCTTCGTCGCCGCGCACGAAACCGTGATCGAGACGCTGATACAGCGCGCCCGCCCCTACATCTTCACCACCGCCGCGCCGCCGGCGCTGGCCCATGCGCTGCTGACCAGCGTCGACATCATTGCCGGCACCGAGGGACGCGAACGGCGCGCCCACGTGCAAACGCTGGTGGCGCAACTGCACGAGGAGCTGCGCCTGACACGCTGGCAGCGCCTGCCGTCGACCACCTCGATCCAGCCTATCGTCATCGGCGAGAACGAGGAAACCATGCGCGTGGCGGCGGCGCTGTATGCGCAAGGGCTGTGGGTGGGCGCCATCCGCCCGCCCACCGTGCCCAAGGGCACCGCGCGCCTGCGCATCACGCTATCGGCCGGGCATACGGCCGCCGAAGTGGCGCAGCTCACCGCCGCGCTCAATGCCATGGAAGGGACTTGATATGAGCCTGGAAGATCCGGTCGTCATCGCCATCCCCCAGACCGAAACCGCGCCGGCAGCGGCCGGCATGGCGCCGAACTTCGCCTGTTTCGTGACCGGCACCGACACCGAAATCGGCAAGACGCTGGCCTCGTCGGCGATGCTGCACGCGCTGGTGCAAAGCGGCGTGCGCGCCTGCGGCATGAAGCCGGTGGCGGCCGGCGCGGTGCCGCGCGACGGCGCGCTGCACAACGACGACGCCGACCAGCTGATCGCGGCGGGCAACGTCAGCATGCTGCCTTCGCTGACCACGCCCTATATGCTGAAGGAACCGGCGGCGCCGCATATCGCCGCCGCCATCGAAGGTATCGTCATCGACGCGGTGCCCATCCTGGCCGCCTACCTGGAAATCGCCGCCGCGACGGACGCCGTCGTGGTCGAGGGCGTGGGCGGCTTCCGCGTGCCGCTCAACGACAGCTTCGACACCGCCGACCTGGCGCAGCAACTGGCGCTGCCGGTGGTGCTGGTGGTCGGCCTGCGCCTGGGCTGCATCAGCCACGCGCTGCTGACGGTGGAAGCGATCGAGGCGCGCGGCCTGACACTGGCCGGCTGGATCGCCAACGAACTGGCACTGGAAATGAATTTCGCCGACGAGAACGTGGCTGCGCTGGCCGAGCGCATCGGCGCGCCGCTGCTCGGGCGCATACCGCGCCTGGCCGAGCCGTCGGCCGCGGCCGCCGCCGAACACCTGAATTTTACGAGCCTACCGAACTGGCCGGCGCGCTATAACCGCACCTGAATGTGAAGGAAACATGATGCAAAGCTCCCTGCAAGAACCGAAAGCCGTCGAACTACACCGCCCGGCCGCCAAGATCACGCTGCCGGAAGCGGCCACCTGGCCGCTCGATGATGTGATGGCGCTGTTCGAACTGCCGTTCAACGAACTGATGTTCCGCGCCCAGGAAACCCACCGCGCCCATTTCCCGGCCGGCGACGTCGAACTAGCCACGCTGCTGTCGATCAAGACCGGCGGCTGCGAAGAGGATTGCGGCTATTGCCCGCAGGCGGCGCGCTACGACACCGGCGTCGAAGCGAAAAAGATCCTCGACATCGACACCGTGCTCGACGCGGCGCGCCAGGCCAAGGAAAACGGCGCCACCCGCTTCTGCATGGGCGCCGCATGGCGCAGCCCGAAAGAGCGCGACATGGACAAGGTCGAAGAGATGGTGCGCGAGGTAAAAGCGCTGGGCCTGGAAACCTGCGCCACGCTGGGCATGCTGGAAGGGCAGCAGGCCGAACGCCTGAAGGCGGCCGGCCTGGATTACTACAACCATAACCTGGACACCGCGCCCGAGTTCTACAACAACGTGATCTCGACGCGCGAATACCAGGACCGCCTGGACACGCTGGGCCACGTGCGCAACGCCGGCCTGAAGGTCTGCTGCGGCGGCATCGTCGGCATGGGCGAGACGCGTTTGCAGCGCGCCGGCCTGATCGCGCAGCTGGCCAACCTGAATCCGTACCCGGAATCGGTGCCGGTCAACCACCTGGTGCAGGTCGAAGGCACGCCGCTGCACGGCATCGACCCGCTCGACCCGTTCGAATTCGTGCGCACCATCGCCGTGGCGCGCATCACGATGCCGAAGGCGCGCGTGCGCCTGTCGGCGGGCCGGCGCCAGATGGGAGAGGCGGTGCAGGCGATGTGCTTCCTGGCCGGCGCCAACTCGATCTTCTACGGCGACAAGCTGCTCACGACCGACAACCCGGAAGCGAACGACGACCGCGCGCTGCTGGCCAAGCTCGGCCTGCAAACGCGCGCCTCGACGCTCGATTCGGTGCAGAAGGAAAGCTGCGCCTGCTGACGCGGCATATTAAAAAAGCCCGCGGCATCCGATAGGACGCCGCGGGCTTTTTGCCGTCGGCCGGCTTGGCGGCCCTTAGTCTTACTATGTCATAAATTATATCGAACCACATTGCAACATGGGCAACGTGGAAGGTATGTTGTGATCGCGCGGGCGATGCGCGCGCGCAGAGTGGTGATGGAGTCAGGCACATGGCGCTGGGTTCGTCCTGCCGCCGCGAGGGATGTAACTGTCGGGTAGGCCAGGCATTTCTGGCCATGCGGCGTTTTTTTTTATGTCAGGCTGCTCATCAAGGCGCTGCGCCACCAGGAAACCATAGGCGGCGATGCAAAGGGTGGCGTGATGGTGGAATCCTTGCCAGCCTCGTCCCTCGTAATGTGCGAGTCCGAACTCCTGCTTCAAGTCCTGATAGTCGCGCTCGATGCGCCAGCGCATTTTGGTCACGAAGACCAGTTGTTCCAGCGTGGCGTCGCGCGGCGCCGTCGAGAGGAAATATTTCAACGGTTCGGCATCTCCGTCCGGCCATTCGATCAGCAGCCATTCTTCGTCGCGTTGTTCGCTGCGCCAGTAGTCGCGATGGGCCGGCCGCACGCGCAGCACCGCGAAGCGCGACGACAAGGTGACGTTGCTGCCCTCGCGCCAATCGATCTGCCGATACGCTTCCGGCGGCAATCCCATCGCCAACGCTTTCACCGCAACTGGTTCATGTCCCGGTCCTCGCCGCAGCAAGGTCGCAGGCCGGCCACATCCACTTTTGGGGGGCGGTGCAGGTAGCGGCGTCACGCCCGGCGCCCAAACGGTCGTGCCAGGCCGGATACCCACCGCATACGGCAAACCAAGCTCCGTCACGCCGTCACGAAAAGCGGTCTCGTCACCAAAACCAGCATCGGCCAGAAGCACGCCCACAGGCACACCCGCTGCGACCGCGGCACGCAACTGCGCCAAGGCGATCTCAGGTTTGGTGGCGAATGTCACATGCTCCGGCACACCCGCCTTGCGGCGGCGCAGCGGATCGGCCGCCCATTCCTTCGGAAGATAGAGCCGATACGCGATGGGGATGCTGCCTCGTTCGGTGGCCAGCGACAGGCTGACCGCCACCTGGCAATTGTCCTGCTTGCCCAGTTGCCCGCAATATTGACGCGCCACTCCAACCGAATGCTTGCCCTTCTTCGGAAAGCCCGTATCGTCCACGATCCAGTAACGTCCCGTATCGGCCGCCAGCGCTGGCAGTACCCAGTCGCGCACCGAGGCCAGCACTGCGTCATCCGACCAGGACGATTTGGCCACAAAGTGATGCAGCGACTGGTGCTTGGCGCGTACGTGCATGGGGTCGATGTGCGCCGCCAACGGTTCGACGCTCTTGCGCGCGATCGGCAGCATCAGCCCTGTGCAGTAATCCTTCAACCCGGCTCGTCGATCCGCATGTCCCAGCGCCGTGCACAGATGCTCAAGATACGCATCCAGATCCGCCAAATCGTCCATATTCCGCTCCCGCCGTCATTGAACAGACTCAGTATACGCAAAAATTATATTTTTGACACAGTAAGATTAGGGGCTGTTGTGAAACTTATCCGGCTTGTGAAATTTGAATGATAATAAGCGATGACAACCCCTTCGCTAAATGATATGGGCAAGCCACGCCACGCCTTCTCCGATGAAAAATGAGCTCTCGTTGAACCCTACATCCCTGCTTGCAAGGGGCGGCCGGGTGGCGATGCTCGGCTATTCCTCGACGCGATCCTTTGGATCGGGACGACAGGGGCGCCTTGGCGCGATCTGCCAGTTTTTTCGGCAACTGGAATCACGTTTATCAACGATTCGCCTACTGGTGCAATAAGGGCCACTTTGAGGCTATTTTTAATGCACTCAAGAACCCAGATATGGAGGAAATCATGATCGACTCGACATCATGTAAGGCCCATCAGGCCTCCTCTGGCGCCCCAAAAAAAGCGGCGCCCAGTCGATTGGCATCTCTCGTGGGGGGCTGAACACCAAGAGGCACTTCTCGCCGACAAAGGATATGACTCCAACGCCGTCGTCGCACTGGCACTTGCTGTCGGTATGGAGGCAATCATTCCATCGATGAGCAATCGAAAGCTGGCCCGCCCGTTGGATGCAGCCAGATATTGCGCGCGGCATCTCGTCGAAAACCTTTTTCAACGAATGAAGATTTTCCGCAGGGTCGCGACCAGATTCGAGAAACTCGACGAGCGCTTCATGGGCTTCGTTTATATCGCCGGAATCATGAAATGGGTACATTGAAGTCTTTCACAACAGCCCCTAAGAATTTTCCTGGGGGCATATGGCCCGTTGACGTGGGCCTGGCGCCGCCACCACGCCTGCGGCGGCCAACAGCGACAGTCCGGCCATCCAGCGCCGCCGATATGCGGGAAATGGTCGAGTCCTGTGTGCAATGCGCTTGGGGACGGGGGCTTACTGTTTCAGCACGGAGGCGGTAAATATCAAATCGTTCACCCGCTCCGCGTACAGCACCTTGTCGTCCGTTTTCAAGGTGACGGGGTTGGGCCATTTCAGATCCAGCCACACCGAAGGCTTGGTTTTCAGCGCCTCATTGCGCTCCTTGATGAAGTATTTCCCATCCGGATCGCGAAGTTCGAGCACATTCTTGCCGATCGTCCTGGGCGCAGTGTTGTTCGCCAGGGTCAGGCCGTCGACGGTCTCGATCGTCACATACATGTCCCTGTCCGAGTATTTTCCGTTCGGCGTGTTTACCTCCTTGATGACCTTCTCTTTGCCGTCGGCCTTGATGGCTGCGGTGATTTTCTTCACCATCGCGACCGCTTCCTCGCGGTTCGCGTGTTCGCCTGCCATGGCGTGGGCGCTGAGCGCGACCATCGCGCTGGCAATCAGGGATTTCAATGCATGGGTCATTCTGTTGATCCTCCAAAAAGGGGCTGGCAGAAAAAGTCGGGAGGCAGTGTTTTCCCTGCCATGGCCATCGATGATGGACTGGTTTTTTCCGTTTTGCAAGCGGTCCCGCGCGCCCTTGGGCCTCGGCGCCCGACGGTGCAATCTTCTATATGCAACGAATCCGCACATCGCCAGTATTAAAAAAATCATGTGAAAATTCTTGTCCATGTATATATCCGTTGTGGTGTAAGCGTCACTTTAATTTTTTTGCCGCTCAGGTCAGCGCGATAAATGACGTTGTAGCGCTCGGTTCGCGAATGGTAGTTGGCCACGCGCGTCCAAATGCCGCCACTGTCATTTGACCTTGCAATCGACGGCGCCGACTCGCATTCCATGGCCGCCCCCCGTCATTTGCAGTTAATTCGAGCTGAAAACGGCGTCGAATGCGAGCACGCCCGTTTTCAAACGCGAGCCGTTACACTTAGGTCAGGCCACCGATGACATCGGAACCGCCGCAACCGTATCGGCCACAGCCCCTTTCCTGGCTGGCCGCAACAAGAAGTGGGCAAGCGCCGGCAACAGGATGAGCGCGCCAAGCATGTTCCAGATAAACATGAACGCGAGCAGGATACCCATGTCGGCCTGGAATTTAATCGGCGAAAATGCCCAAGTCGCCACGGCAATACCCAAAGTCACACCGGTGAGCACCACCACTTTCCCGGTGAATAGCAGTGCCCGGTAATAGGCCTCGGATAAGGTCATGCCCGATTTCATCTGCGCCAAGGTCACGGTCATGACGTAGAGCGCGTAGTCGACGCCGATGCCCACGCCCAGGGCGATCACCGGCAAGGTCGCGACTTTGACGCCGATATTGAGGAACACCATCAACGCCTCGCACAGGACCGACGTCAACATCAGCGGCAGGATCGCGCAAATTGCCGCCCGCCACGAACGGAACGCGACAAGCGCCAGGATAATGACCGCCACATAGACCAGGATCAGCATTTCCACATTGGCGCGCTTGACGACGATATTGGTCGCCGCTTCGATCCCCGCATTGCCGGCGGCCGACAGGAAGCGTATCTGGTCGCTATTGTGTACCTGCGCGAACTCCTCCACGGCGTCCACCACGCTGGTCAAGGTGTCGGCCTTGTGATCCTTCAGGTAGGCATACACGGTGAGAACGTTGCAATTCTGGTTGAACAGCTCGCGCGGCGCGCGCGTGATGATGGAATTGAGCATGTTCTGGGATCGGGGAATTTCATACCACCGCAAACTGCCCTCGTTCATGCCCGCCGCGGCGCGCTTGGCCAGGGCCGCGAGGGAGGTGGTCGACTCCACGCCGGGCAACTGCTGCAATGTCGACTCGAGGTCGTCCACCAACTGCAAGGTATCGTAGTGGGCGCAATGAAACTGCGGCGTCTTGACCATGACGACATAGGTGTCGCTGCTGGCCGAATAGTTTTGCACCATGAACGCATTGTCGCGGTTATAGCGCGAATCCGGGCGCAATTCGGGCGCACCGGGATCCGTGTCGCCGATCTTCAGCTTGCTGCTGACGACCGCGCCGGCGGCGCCCAGCATCACGCTGGCGATGATGGCCAGACTGGCCCATTTGCGCGCGGTAAACAGATCCAGGAATGCCCAGAACCTATGCTTGCCGCCCTGCTCGACCTTCAGGCTGCGGGCGGCGGCTTCGGTGCTCACGCCGGAAAACGACAGCAGAATCGGCAACAACACCAGATTGCTGAAGATGAGCACCGCGACCCCAATGCTGGCGGCCACGGCCAGATCCTGTATCACTTCGATCTGGATCACCATCAATACCGCGAACCCGACCGCATCGGCCAGCAGCGCGGTCAAGCCCGCAAGGAACAGGCGCCGGAACGTATAGCGCGCGGCGACCAGCTTGTGCGTGCCACGGCCGATGTCCTGCATGATGCCGTTCATCTTTTGCGCGCCATGGCTCATGCCGATGGCGAACACCAGGAATGGCACCAGTACGGAATAAGGATCGAGCCCATAGCCGAAGGTCGGCAACAAACCCAGCAGCCAGATCACCGCGACCAGGGAGCACAGCACGACCAGGATCGTGCTGCGCGCGCAACGCGTGTACCAATACAGCACCCCGGCGCATATGGCGATCGCGATCGCGAAGAACAGCAAGACTTGCTGCATGCCGTCGATCAAATCGCCGACCACCTTCGCGAAGCCAGTGACGTGAATCTTCACATTCCCGGTTTCGTAACGAGCGCGCAGTTGCTCGATGCGCTGCGAGAGGGCGCGATAGTCGATCGCCTGTCCGGTCTCGGCCACCTTGTCCTGCAAAGGGACCAGGACAATACTGGACCGGTAATTCTCAGCCACCAGCAGGCCCAGTTCCCCCGAGCGCTCCACGTTCAAGCGCACCCGGTCCAGGCTGGCAGGAGAGCCATCGTAGTCGTCCGGTATGACGGGACCGCCGTCCAGCCCCTCTTCCGTGACCCCGGTCCAACGCACCGCCGGCGTCCACAGCGACTTCATATAGGGCCGGTCGACACCGGGGTAGAGAAACACCTCGTCGGTGATTTTGCGCACGGTGTCGAGATATCCCCGGTCGAAGATGGTGCCTTCCTTCACCTCCACCGCGATACGCAAGGTATTACCCAAACCGGCGATCTGGGACCTATTGGCCATATAATTGACGATGTACGGATGCTTGGTCGGAATCATTTTTTCAAACGCCGCATTGAGCGACAGTCCGAACGCCTGATAGCCAAGCGCCACGGTAACGATCAGGCACAGGATGGCGATCGTCAGCCGGTTGTTGAACAGGACACGTTCCGCCAACGTCCCCGAACGCTGGTCGAAGTGCCGAAGATCGCTGATCACCGGGGCGTCGTCCGCCATGGGTGTGTGCTTCATTTGCTGCCCTCCTTGTTCACTGATTCGATTGCCATCAAGACCGGACCACGCGCCCCGGCCAACACCACGCCGCCGTCGGCCGTCGGGGCGAGATCGCTGAACGTCGCGCGCTGCGGCACAGGCATGGCGGCGAAGCTCGCGCCGTTGTCCCGGCTCGCCAGCACCCTGCCGGTTTCGTCGGCCAGGATCAGCACGCCCGAAGGCAGGCGCAGACCCGCTGTCAGCGTGACCGGCAGGCCGGTATCGATTTTCCGCCAATGTAGTCCGTCGTCCACCGAACGGTAGGCATTGCCACGCAAGCCGAACAGCAGCAGTGAGCCATCGTTGCCCGACAAGATGCCAAAGTAAGACCCGGCATAGGGCGTCGCCAGCGCGTCGAAGGTCTGGCCGCCGTCGCCCGACCGGTACAGTGCGCCCTGCTCGCCGGCCAGGTACACATACTTCCCGGCGGCACGCACACTGTAGAGATGCCGCCCGTTCAGGCCGGGAATCCGCCCCCGCATGGACTGCCACGTTTGTCCGCCATCCACCGTGGCCAAGGCCATGCCATAGGCACCCAGCACCCAGCCGCGATTGCGGTCACTGAAGTACACGTCGAGCAAGGGCTTGTCGGCGCCTTCCGCCACCAGCCGCTCGGCGTCGCGCAAGCGGCTTTTACCGGCCTCGCCGGTCTGCGCCAAATCGCTGGCCGCGGCAAGTTCGATCTTGGCCGCCTGCAGGCCGTCGAGCTGCTTCACCCAACTGACGCCGCCGTCGGCGCTATGCAGCACAACGCCGCCATGGCCCACAGCCCAGCCATTGCCGGGATCGGGAAAGTGGAGTTTGGTCAGCGCGACGCTGACCGGCACACTGGTTTGACGCCAGCTCTTTCCCATGTCGTCCGAAAGCAGCACGATGCCGCGCTCACCGGCGGCAACCAGACGCGGGCCGGCCCTCGCCACCGTCAGCAACACGGCTTTGCCGGCGCGACTGGTCACCACTGCCGGACGGCTTAACAGATCCACCCTGGACGGTGCGGCCGGCGACTGGCCGTGAGCGCTCGACTGCGCGCCGCATAGCAGACAGAGCGCGGCCAGTGTCCTGGCACGAACATTTGTATTTGAAGAAAACATATCACTCGATGAAGTTGGCCACTGCGGCTGGTTGATGGCTTGCCGCGGCGGCGAAGTGGGAGTCCACAGCCGGCCCCGCCGGACTGTTCGCACTGTACGCGTACGGAGCTAGTTCAGCGAGCCGCTTCCGCCGCCACGGCATCCCCCGTGAAGAAGTTGTCGGGCTTGCGCGCCACGACGCGGAAGGTTTCGTCATTCAGAATTTGCACGCCGCTCATGGTTCCCGCCTGCAGATTGAAGACCAGTGCCGGCTTGACCAGGGTGGCCGGAACGGATGGCACGACAAACGGGGTCATTTGCGACGTACGCCACAATTTGCCCTCCGCATCGTAGCCATCGACCAGGACCACCAGCCAGCTATCCTCGTCGAAGTAAAAGCGCCGTTTCGGCACCGCATGCCGCTTACCTGGCGTCACCGTTGCCTCGACCACCCAGACGCGATGCAGTTCCCAGCGCAGCTTGTCGGGATTGTAGTGACGCTTGCCGAGCGCGTCGTCCAGCCTGGCGCTGATCAGGTTGTTCGTGTTGTAGGGAATATAAAGCTCCTGCTTGCCGATCAACTTCCATTGGAAGCGGTCCGGGGGGCCGAAAAATCCCTGTACCTCATCAAAGTAATTCGCGCCCGACGCGACAAAGTCCGGCGTGTCATAGCCGACAGTAGGCGCGCGGCGCACCCGGCGCTGCCCCACCAGGTACTGCCATGCCTGGCGCGGTTCCGCCGCATTGACGCTGTCACGCAAGACCAGCGACTCGCCCGCCTTGAACGGCGGCGCGGTTGTGTTGAAGCGCTCGATGAAGTATTCGCCCGACCACTTCTCGGCCGAGCCATCCTTGTAGTAGTAAGGATATTGGAAATAGTTGTCGTTCCTGGTCGCCAGCGCGACAGACCCGTCGGACGATCCAACCATGTTCCTGAACCCGTATGCCACCGATTCCGGCTCGACCCGCAGCAAGTAGTTCCAGATCACCTCGCTGCCGCTCTTCGGCACGGGGAACGGGATACCTCCGTAACAGCCTTCCACCGAAGCGCCGTTGTCTTTCAGCTTGCAATTGCGGGCATTCTTGAACGTGTTGTCGTACACCAGTTGCGGCGCGGCGGCGGTACGGTGACTGGGGTAGACATCCACGCGGAAGCTGTCGGGATACTTGGCCAGCAAGGCCTTGGTTCCATCGCTGAGCTTGTCCGAGTGCTGAGCGGCGTTTTTTGACGAGATCTGCACCACCGGCTTTTCGCCCGGGAACAGATCGGCCGGGATATCCCCGCGCACGGCGCCGCCGGGGGCCTTGGTCATGCCGCCGTCCCAGGCCGGAATAGTGCCGCCCTTGTTGGCCGCCTTTTCGCCACCGAGCGGGGTCAGCTCACCCTTCAACTTGGCGGCCTCCTCCGGGGACACGGCACTGTGCGCGGTATTGCTGGTGGCTACGGCGACCAGTAACGCAAGGATAGTGGAGTTGAGATTCATAGATGTGTCTCCTGCTTGATTTTCTTAGAAGGTGCGCTGAACTGACAGCGTGATGAAATTGCGGTCCTTGTAATACTGCTTGTAGCTGGCCGATGTGTTGGACAGCGGGTTCAATGACGGCGCCGGGCCGGCGGGTCCGTAGAACTGGATGTATTGCACGCTGGCGCGCCAGGTTTTTTGATAGTCGACGTTGAAGCCGATGCTGACGTCGCCGCCATGTTCCGGCGCGACCTGGAAGATCGCCGAGCGCCCGGCGATACCCCAGCCGAGCCCGATCGGCACCTGCAAGTCCACACCCGGCAAAATCTGGAAATACTCGGGCTGGAATATGGCGCGCATGGCCCATGCGTCGCGGGTATGCGTCGCGTTCAGGACGCCATTCGGGGCGGCCGGATTGACCGGGTTGCGCGTGACGCTGAGCAGGCGATTGAAGGCGAGTTCCCCGACCACGCTTGCCCCGTCCCACAGGGGCGAGGCATTGAACAGGCCGATCGCGGACAGATTGGCGTGAAAGCTGTTCCCTACCGCATAAGGCGTGTTCTTGTCGTTGTCCGCGCGCGGGTCAAAATTAACCACCAGGTCGCCCAGCGGTGCGAGCGGGGTGTCGCGGCGCGTGGAAATTTCACCGGAGACGTTGGTCTCACCGATCAGGGTGGAGAAGCTGGCGCCATACACCTTGATGTTCTTCGCGTACATCAACTGGTACGTGCCGCCACCAAATTGACCTGTTTCGATTGCGTTCAGCACCGGAATCGGCGCCTTGTCGTGGTACTTTGCCGCGTACAAGCCATATTCGACTTCGCTGCCGGGAATCTTGAACTTGAGCCGTGCGCCAAACTGCCCGGAACGATCCCCCTCCAGATCTCTTGCGCGCGTGGCGGCACCGCCACTCGGCGTCAGTAAAACGTCGCCACCGTCGCCGACAAAATCGGCAGGATTGAAGTAAGTGCCGGCCGCCGGCAGGCGTAGCGCGCGCCACTCGTACTGGTAATAGGCGCTCACCGACAAACTCGAATTGAATTGCAGGGTGCCGGAGGCCTGGCCAACCGGCAAAGCGATTTCCTTGAACTGTGCGCTCGGAACGGAGAACAATTTAATCAGGTCGACCGGCCCTTGCGCATTGGCGATCCCATTGGCTCCCAGGAACAGGGTTTCGCCAAATAGCTGGGTATGACGTCCGACACGCGCGCTAAGCCGCATGCCATCGCCCAAATCGGTATTACCGTACAAGAAAGCATCGGACAATTCCGCCTTGCGCCCCATGAGCTTTTGAGCGCGCGCCGTAAATACGTTGTTGGGTCCGCCAGTCACCGCATCGCTTGTGTTTGGAAACGGCACATTGCCGGGGAAATCGTTATTGCCGCGCTGATAGACCGAGTCATACCAGGCGTTTGCCGAAATCCGCGCGCCGACTCCCTTGTACGACATATCCAGCTCGGAAAGCCAGTCCAGGCGGTTGTTGATCAATCCCTTGTCCAGACTCAGATCGCCGGAATCGACATTGGGATTTACAAAAGATGCCGCGACATCCTGGCTGGCCGCCTTGGTCCTGAATCCGGCCGAATACTTGAATGTATTGTCCCAGCGCATTTTCATGTCGCTGTCGCCCATGTCAATCGGGGCCGCTGACGCAAGGCCCAATTGCAGCAGTGCCGCGATACCGGCAACAGCCCTTCCTGGCGCTGGCGCTACTCGTCCAAAACTTCTCATTGATCTCCTCCTTGTTTATTTTTTATCGTCCCTCGCCATCAGGCTGAGGGCCGCCATTCGCGCTGACGACTGGAGCCTGGCCGTGGCCGAATATCCAGTTTTCGCGTAGGGAGATCATGCTGTAGAAGGCTTGCAAAGCCTCAGCAAAACCGGGGCACTTTTCACGTGGAGAAAAGTTCAATAATGATGTTTTTTTGCAACTATCAATCTATGCGCATGCGGAACCGCGCGACAGCAGCCGGAGGCACCGCGTCGAAGACAAGCCGATAAAAATGGGGGAGTTGAAACGCCACCCGGGGAAGGTGGCAATGCGCGGATGAAAGAAGATCTGCAGGATGGAGAAACGCTGGCTTCCCGGCGATCTCAGTGGCTGGTTTGTCCTCCATCCACCAGGTAAACCTGCCCGGTCGCAAAGCTCGCTAACGGCGAGCAGAGGAACAGGACCATCCCGGCCATCTCCTCGGGCTGCGCCGGACGGCCGATAGGGCTGTTGGCCATCAGGGCCTGGGCAAAGGCAGGGTCGTTCAGCCAATGCGCGGTCATCGGTGTCTCTACCAGGCCGGGTGCCAGCGCGTTGACGCGAATGCCCTTGCTGGCATAGTCAAGCGCGGCGGCCTTGGTCAGGCCGACGACCCCATGTTTGGCGGCGACGTAGGGCGACATGCCGGCATCTGCGACAACGCCGGCCACGGACGACGTGTTGACGATGGCGCCGCCACCTGCTGCAAGCATATGGCGGATCTGATACTTCATGCACAGAAAAACGCCCTTGAGGTCGACCGCGATCGTTTTATCGAAGTCGGCTTCCTCCATGTCTGCCAGTGGCCCGGTAGGCGGAAGGATGCCGGAATTGTTGAAGGCACAGTGCAGGCCACCGAAGGTTTCAACGGTGGTGCGCACCAGCGCTTCCACCGATGCGGCCTGCGTGACATCGGTCCGAACGAAAATCGCATCGCCGCCCTCCCGCTTGATCTGTTCAACGGTTTCAGCAGCACCTTCACTGATGTCACCGATGCAAATCCGCGCGCCCTGGCGGACAAACGCGAAGGCCGTTGCGCGTCCGATACCGGTGCTCGCGCCTGTAATCAAAACAACTTTTCCAGTGTAATCCAGCAATTGCGTATTCATGAGTTCCTTTTCGGCGCACTTAGAAATGCCATCCGTATCGTCATCCAGGGTTTCGAAAAATCACTTCGCCAGATAACCACCATCGACAGAAAAGTATCCGCCGGTGATGAAACTGGGCTTTGGACTCTGGGTTAGTGCGAAACGAGCCGTTGCGATATTTGGGATGCGGCGTCCTGCAGACAGCTCAGGGATGTTTTCACTACTTTATCGACGGTGGTGACTTTACTGATCCAGGTTAGATTCAAAGCAGCAATCACATCGTCGCCAACGAAAATAGGCACGGCAATGGAGTTTCTGCCGTCATCCACGGCGCCGCGCGAGTCGTTATAATCGCCGCCATAATCAGGAAAGCGTACCCCGTAGCCTAATTCGCGTGTTTCCGTCAGCAGCCGCTCGACGGCCGCAGGGCTCCTTGACAGAAAATTGCCCGGCTCGCTGCTTTCCATCAGGCGGGCAAGCGTCGCCTGGCGCTCGGACTCGGAACAGAAGGTAATGTAGGCACGCCCCGTCGCCGAACGCAGGATGTTGACCCGAAAGCCTATCGGTCCCAACGGGATGTGATGAAAATAGGATTTCGGGCTGTTCGTTTCAAGCACTTCCATGTGATCCAGCCGCGGCACGGCGAGGATGGATGGCCAATCGACCTTCTTGCACAGTTTTTCCATGATTGGCGACGCGATTTCGACCAGCCGGTCCTCGTCTCGTAAGCGCGGCTCGCGCTCCTGCACAATTTGGCTCGGCAGAAAGGCACCGTCGGCCAGGCGCTGCCAGATCAGGCCTTGCTTTTCCAGCGTAGCAATGATGCGCGTCAGCGTCGCCTTGTCAAGCCCCGTTGACCGGTGCAGGTCGTGCAGGCTTGCAGCGCGTGAGCTTTGAAGAAAACCCAATACTTCGAGGCCCCGTTCAAGGGCCCGGATGGTTTTCACCTTGTATATACGCATTAATGTTCCCCTGTGTTTAAAACCTGCATGTTTACTGGTCCGCACAGGCCTCCAGGAAGCGGGCCATGCGTTCGCGATAATCCGCGCACAGCTCGACCGGGCGGCCCGTCTCCAACGATACCAGAACCACACTCTGCTCCACCTCCAGGCGCAACTCTGCCGCGCCGGAACTGTCGCGACCGGCCAAGGTCAAGTCGAGCTGAATAGAACTGTTGCCGAGCTTTTTCACTCTTAGGCTGAACGCCACTTTGTCCCCGAGTCGGCTCGGAGAACGGAAGTTGCACTCAAGCCGTACCGTGGGAATGCCCAGGCGCTGTAGCGAAACCAAATCGGGGTACGGAATACCAAGCCCCTCGGTAAACCAATCCTCGATGAACTCATGGCACAGCACCATGTATTGAGGGTAAAACACGATCCCGGCGGGATCGCAATGATGAAAACGTATGTCTTTGGTTTTTGAGAAAACTAGTGAACTTGCCATGATTGGTTCCTGAAGCATTCGACGCGTCGGTCGATGGTGAGTGATAGCGGAGGCGACAACACGGGAAGAACGAACAGGCCCACGACTTCAGCCAGCTTCGCCGATTGCTCCTGCAGTGATGCCGCGGCGCTGGCGGCCTGGTGGACCATGGCCGAATTCTGTTGGGTGACCTTGTCCATCTCAATCAATACCTGATTGACTTGCACGATCCCGTGGCTTTGCTCGTCGCTGGCGTCGCTGATTTCACCGACGATTTCGGTGACTGTCCTCACGCTCGCGACCACTTCATGCATGGTGTCGCCGGCGTTGTCGACGAGTGCCGTACCCGAGCTGACCAGCGCCACACTGTCCGCGATCAGCACTTTGATTTCCTTCGCCGCCACGGCACTGCGCTATGCCAGAACGCGAACTTCCGCAGCCACAACCGCAAAGCCCCGGCCCTGCTCCCCCGCCCGGGCGGCCTCCACCGCCGCATTCAATGCCAGGATGTTGGTCTGGAATGCGATGCCATCGATGACATTGGTGATATTCGCGATACTTCGAGATGCGTCGTTGATCGCCCTCATGGTGCTGGTCACCTGCGCCACAGCCGCTCCACCGCGCTCCGCCACGGCGGAGGCCGATGCGGCGAGCCGGCTCGCATGACGGGCATTCTCAGCGTTCCGCCGGACGGTACCGGTCAACTCTTCCATCGCGGCGGTCGTCTGCTCCAATGTGCTGGCCTGCGATTCGGTGCGGGCGGACAAGTCAACGTTGCCGGCAGCGATGGCGGTCGATGCGCTGGCGATCGCCCCGGTACCAGCGCTCACCTGGCCAACGATGGCAAGTAGGTTGTCGTTCATGGTCTTCATTGCGGCCATCAGCCCCCCCCCAACTCGCCGGCATGTCCCATGTCGATGGTCGCGCCAAGGTCGCCGGCCGCGACCCGCGCCACATGCGTCGTGGCGTCCGCAAAAGCGCGCCGGATATGCCTGATCAGCGTGCCCGACATCGCTACCGCTGCGAGCACGCTCATCACGCCAATGAGCAATGCGACCCACACCGCGTCATCCGCCGCACGCGCCATGTCCGCGCGCGCGGCCTCGGCGGTGCGCTGTTGCAGATCGCTGAACTCGGAGACGGCGCCAAAGAATTGTGCGCTGGCCGGCTCAAAACTGCGCGCCAGTTCGGCTCTTGCCGCCACCAGTTGACCCTCGTTTTTCAGTCGATTCACCGTCCGGATAGCGGCGATGGCGACCGCTGAATGCCGTTTCATCAGGGTGATCAGGCGCGTCTCCTCCGGACTCAGCGACAGTTCGAGAATGCCGGCGAGCTGTTGTTCGAAGGCCTGAATGGTGGCCGGGATTTCCTTGCTAAAAAGGGCCTGCACCTCCGTCTCGCCACTGCTGGCAACCGCCCTGATCCTGGCTGTATTGGCCTCGGCATAGCCTCGCAGTTTCAGTGCCGACGTGACCCGTTCATTCTGACTGGACAGGGTCAAGTCCGCTCTACCGCTTTGCCGATGCAATGTCCACACGCTGAAACCGGCCGTCGCCAGCAGTAGCGTGGAAAACAGGATGGCCATGCAGATGATCTGCGCGCTGATTCCAATTCGATTGATTCTCATGGCTGTGTTCAAGGCGCTCAGGCCGGCGCAAAGTGTTCTGACGTAAAGCCAAGCAGGCGCGCCGCATTCTCCTTCAAAATGAGCGGACGCACTTCCGGCCTGAAGCCCGCGGCGTCGAAATCCTTCATCCAGCGCTCAGGCGTAATCAAGGGGAAATCGGAGCCGAACAGCATTTTCTCCCTGAGCTGGGTATTCGCATACTGCACCAATTGGGCTGGAAAATACTTCGGCGACCAGCCGGACAAATCGATATAGACATTCGGCTTGTGCAGACACACCGACAAGGCCTCGTCCTGCCAAGGCCATGACGGATGGGCGATGATAATTTTCATGTCAGGGAAGTCCGCTGCCACGTCATCCAGGTGAATCGGGTTCGAGTATTTGAGGCGCAAACCGCCGCCGCCCCGCATCCCGGTGCCCATGCCCGAGTGGCCGCTGTGGAAAATCGCCGGCAAGCCCGCTCCCGCGATCGCTTCGTACAGCGGATAAGCCAGTCTGTCGTTGGGGAAAAATCCTTGCAGGGTTGGGTGGAATTTAAAACCGCCCACCTTGTAATCGGAGATCAGCCGATGCGCTTCCCGCACGCCCATCATCCCCTTGTGCGGATCGATGCTGGCGAAGGCGAGCATCATGTCGCTGTTTTCGAGCGCGGCTTCCGCGATCTCCTCGTTCGGAATGCGCCGCCGGCCGATGTTCGCCTCGGAGTCAACGGTAAACATGACCAGTCCGATTTTCCGTTCGCGGTAATAGGCGATGGTTTCCGCAATGGTGGGGCGGTGATCGAACTTGAAGTATTTTTCCGCCGCCGCGTCGAAATCCTTGCGAAACTCATCGGGGCCGCACCGGCAGGACACTTCAGCGTGGGTGTGCATGTCGATCGCGATCAAATCATTGGTGTTCATATACGGTCCTATCAGGCAGCGGCGATGCCGGCGTTCAACCGCGAGGCGAAATCAACGAAGAACTGGAAGCTTTGCGGATTCGACATGGCGTCGGGATTGGCGACCTTGTCGGCGCTGGCGCCCAACAACAGTTTGCGTACCGGAAGCTCCATTTTCTTGCCGGTCAGCGTGCGCGGAATCGCCTCGACCTGATACACCTCGTTCGGCACATGACGCGCCGAGGCTTTCTTCCGGATCTGTTCCTTGATGCGCAGCTTCAACGGCTCGTCGAGCTCAATCCCCGGCGCCGTCACCACGAACAAGGGCATGAACGACGGGCGGCCCAGGTACTCGAGGTCGACCACCATGCTGTCCCTGACCTCGGGCAGTTCCTCCACCACACGGTAAATTTCCGCCGTCCCCATCCTGATGCCATGCCGGTTGATGGTGGTGTCGGAACGGCCATAGATGACCGCGGTGCCGCGCTGCGTGAACCGGATCCAGTCGCCGTGCCGCCACAGGCCCGGGAACTGATTGAAATAGCTGTCCCGATACCGGGCGCCGCCTTCATCGTTCCAAAAATACAAGGGCATCGACGGCATCGGCGCGAGTATCACCAGTTCGCCGACCTCGTCGATCACCGGCTCGCCGGCGTCGTTATAGGCAAACGCCGCGACACCCAGCTCCCGGCACTGGATTTCGCCCGCATGCACGGGCAGCGTCGGCGCGCAGGCAACGAAACCGGCGGCGATATCCGTCCCGCCGCTGACCGATGCCAGCCACAAGTCAGCCTTGACGCTGTCATAGACCCATTCATAGGCATCGAGCGGCAAAGGCGAGCCGGTTGAGTTGATGGAACGCAGCGCGGCGTAGTTTGCGCAGCTATTCGGACGCACCCCATCTTTCAGGCACTGGATCAGGAAGGCGGCACCGCAACCGAAATGCGTGATCTGTTCACGATCGATGAAATCCCACAGCGTTTCCGCACTTGGCCAGGTGGGGTGTCCGTCGTACAGGACCACGGTGGAGCCGGTCAGCAAGGCTCCCACCATCAAATTCCATACGATCCACCCGGTGCTTCCCAGGAACATGAAGCGGTCGCCGCGACGTACATCGTGCTGCAACTGCATCGTCTTCAAATGGGTGAGGACAATGCCGCCATGCCCGTGCACCATCGCCTTCGGCATGCCGGTGGTGCCCGACGAATACACAATCCACAATGGATGCCCGAATGGCAGGCGAACAAACCGCAACGGCGCGTCGACCGCTGTCACCGCACCCCAGGACTGCGCCTTGGGCCAAACGGCAGGCACCGGCGCGCCAGCGTGCAGAGGTACGTGGATGAGCGACTCTATGCTGGGCAAGGCTTCGAGCAGCTCCGCGACGACCGCCGTCCGGTCGAACTGTTTGCCGCCGTAGCTATAACTGTCGACGGCAAACAGCACCTTGGGTTCGATTTGCGCGAAACGGTCCGCAACGACGGACGCCCCCATATCGGGAGAGCAACTCGACCAGATAGCGCCGATGCTGGCGCAGGCGAGGAAGGCAATGACAGTCTCCGCCGTGTTAGGCATGTACGAAACAACACGGTCACCCGCGACCACGCCGCGATCGCGCAGACTGGCGGCCAGGGCACCGGTGGCGCGCTCAAGTTCGGCCCAACTGACCTCGCGCAGTCCGACGTTCTCGCGGCGCGCCAGCAGGGCTGGCCGCTCGGCCGAGGCATTCCGGAAAATATGCTCGGCATAATTGAGCCGGGCACCGGGGAACCACTCGGCGCCTGGCATTTCCCGGCTTCCCAGTACCGGGGAGGCTTCGCCGTCCGCCTGGATCTCAAAAAACTCCCAGATCGACGACCAGAACGAATCAAGTTCCGTGACTGACCAGTCCCACAGGCTGGCGTAGTCGGAAAACTGCAATCCATGACGCTGCTCGATCCAGGTCAAAAAAGCGGCCAGCCGCGTTTCCTCAATTTGCTTGGCACTCGGGGTCCAAAGCACATCCCCTTCGTTGATAGTCATTGCGATGCGATCCTTAAAAATTATGCGACGTACCGCCCCCCGCCGTGGAACCCGGCTCGGCCCAACGGTGGGGATTGCGCGGTCAAGCTGTGCGTTTGCAGAGCTCAAGCAGGGCATCCACCCCTTCGAGCAGCACGTGTGGCTGACGGTTCTCCGCCAGATGGAGGTAGGCATCGGGACTGCCCAGTCCGGAATTGACCGCAACCGCGAAAGCCCCTCCCCTGCGCGCCATCGGCACTTCGAGCACGGGGTCATCGCCGACCACCGCCATCTGGGCCGGCTTGACGCCGAGGCGCCGCGCCGCGCCGCGCAAGGCGTCCAGCGATGGCTTGCCGACGACATTGACTTTGCAACCGGTCACGTCCTTCACCATGGCCGAAATCACGCGCGATGTGCCGAGCGCGCGGCCGCCGGCTGTGGCAAAAAATGCCGCTTGAGAGCAACTGTAGTACGGCGCCCCTTCCGACACGGCGTGGCAGGCCGCCTCCAGGCATTCCATGGTGAATTCGCGGTACCAGCCGGCCAGCACCGCATCAACCTTTTGCTTGCCGCGCGGAGCAAGCACTTCGATACCGGCAGCTTCCAGCGGTTGCGACACGCCCTCACCGCCGAGTACCATGACGCGCCGGTAGCCTTTGGCAACAAACAGGTCGGCGGCGCTGCTGGCCGGGGTCATGAATTCATGATCCCCGATGTCAAACCCGGCTGCGCGCAACTGCTTTGCATAGTGGGCCGGCGGGCGGGCAGTGCCATTGGTGAAGATCACCAATGGCACCTGGCGTTGCCGCAGGTGGGCGATGATTTCGCGCGCGCCCGGCAACGGATTCATGCCGCTATTGTGTTTGTCGCCAAGTACCAGCGTACCGTCCATGTCGAACAGGTAGCCACGCACAGCGCGCAACTGCTGCAGAATTTTTGTGGACACGGGAATCACAGGTCCTGTCCTGGAAGAGGTATCAGGCATCAGCAACCTCACTGTCGGCAGTGCGCAACTCGAGCCTGAAGCCGGGCTGCTCGATCACCTGATCGGCCACGACGGGAGTATTCACCGACTCCGCCAGCGCCTTCAGCATCGGCTGGGCCGCCGGGTTGTAGCGGCGCTTCGCCGGACCGGCCGCGATCATGGCGTCGACCTGTTCAGCAGGCATGGTTACCCGCAGCAACAGCTCTTCGTCCGGGATGCCCGGCTTGAAGCGCTTGCGCAGTTCATTGAGCGGTAGTGGCGGCGTTTCGTCGAGCAACTCTCGGGCGCGCGGCCGGCTGAGAATGCGGTCCTTCACATTTGGCTCCACCGGCGCGGTCGGCCGGCCGAACTTGCCAAGCACATAGCGAATCACCTGGTCCGATACATTGGTGTAGCGCTCGGTGGCGATGACGTTGTACAGCGCCTGGGTGCAGACCATCTGCGCGAACGGCGTCACCATGATCGGGTAGCCAAGATCGGCGCGCACGCTACTGACCTCGTTCATCACATCATCGAAGCGGTGCTCAAGCTTCAGCTCGGCAAGCTGACGCCTGGTGGTCGCCATGACACCGCCGGCGACCTGATGGCGCAGGAACTGCGCGTCGAATTCCTGCGGCACACCGGTAGGCAGGCGCTCCGCCGCAGCCAGCTGCGCGAAATACGCGTCCGCTTTTCCCAGCGCATGGTCGTCGATATCGACGCTGTGGCCGAACTCCCGCAGGTTCGCCACGATGCGTTGGGCGTTGGGCAGCGACGAGCCATTGGCCAGCGGTTCGCAGGCCACGTGCAGCGCGTCCACGCCCAGCGCAGCGGCGTCCATGTAACTGAGCGGTGCATAGCCGATGGTGCAATGCGAGTGCAGTTCGAGCGACTTGGCGCCCAGTGCGGCGCGCACGGCCGGTATCAGCGTGCGCGCACGTTCCGGCGACATCAGACCCGAAGGATCCTTGATATACACCCGATCGATGTCGGATGACACCGCCATCTGCCGCGCAAGACCAGCATAATACGCGTCGTCATGCACGGCACTGATCGTAAAAGTGAGCGCGCCCATGATTTCCGTACCACCCGCCTTGCGTATCATTCTGGCCGACTCGAACAAAGCGTCCATGTCATGCGTGGGTTCGAGCAACGCAAAACGGCTAATGCCGTTTTCGACTAGGCGGTCGTAGGCCAACTGCATGAATTCGGGGTGCGCGGTTTCCCAGGAGATGAAGCGCAGCCCGGTGCCGATGAATTGCAGGGGCGTGTTCGGCATCGCCTTGCGGGTGAGCCTGATACGCTCCCAGGGATCTTCCTTGTGATTGCGTACCGCCACACCGATATGCGTGCTGGAGGTGAAGTCGAGCGCACGCAATCCGATCCGGTCCAGCGTCGGCGCGATCTGCAGGATCTGCGGGGTATTCATGCCGACCGCGCCCCATAAGCTCTGGTTGCCATCGCGGATGGATACGTCGACGATTTTAATATCAGCCATGCTGGCCTCCTGCTACAGGTTCGGTGGATCCTTGCTGTTGAAAATGCGCTTCCAGGAAACGGGGGAAATAACCGGTGTCGAATCCCCCCTTGGCAAATTCCTGCTGCGCCATCAAGGCCTCGTGCATCGGCAAGTTGGTGGTGATACCGTCGATGGTGGTGCGGGCAACCGCATCGCGCATCAGCGCAATCGCCGCGCCGCGATCCGCGCCGTGGACGATCAGTTTCGCCACCAGCGAGTCGTAAAACGGTGTGATGCGGGCGCCATTCTGCATATGCGTATCGATCCTGATCCCCTGGCCAGCCGGCCACTCGACCACGCTCGCCGTACCTGGACTGGGACGGAAATCCTGGGTCCAGTCCTCGGCATTGATACGGCATTCAATCGCATGCCCACTCAGCACCACGTCTTCCTGGGTCAGGCGCAGAGCGCGCCCTTCCGCCACGGAAATCTGCTCGGCGACGAGGTCGAGTCCGCAGATTGCCTCGGTCACGGGATGCTCGACCTGAATGCGCGCATTCATTTCCAGGAAATAGAAGGTATTGCGCACACAGTCGACCAGCAATTCCACCGTTCCCAATCCCCGGTACTTGAGGTGCCTGGCGAACGTCGTCGCCGCCGCGTACATTTCGCTGCGCAGCTGATCGTCAAGATGCGGCGCCGGCGCCTCTTCCACGAGTTTCTGGTAACGCCGCTGGATGGAGCAATCGCGATCGCCGAGATGAATGACGTTTTCGCCGTCGCCGAGAATCTGCACTTCGACATGCCGCCCGGATGCCACATAGCGCTCCAGATAAACCCGCGAATCGCCAAAGGCGGCCTGCGCTTCAGACATCGCCAATTCAATCGTCTCGATCAGTTTGTCCGGCGAATGGACCTGCTTCATACCGCGTCCACCACCACCAGCGACCGCCTTGATCAGGACAGGCCACCCAACTTTGGCCGCCAGTTCCTGCGCCTCTTCGGCTGTCGCTGCCTGCCCGCCCGGGACCACGGGCAGGCCGGCGGCAAGCGCATGCGTCCGGGCCTTTAATTTATCGCCAACCGCATCGAGTTGCGCCTCGGTCGGCCCGATGAAAATGATGTCAGCCAAGGCACATGCCTTCGCGAGCTTCTGATTCTCTGAGAGGAAGCCATAGCCCGGATGAATCGCGTCCGCCTTGGTTGCCACGGCAGCGGCGACAACGGCGTCGACATTCAGGTAACTGAGAGCAGATTTAGCCGGACCGATACAGATGGTCTGGTCCGCCATGCTGGCCGCCAGCGAATCGAGATCGGCTTCGGATGCGGCCAGTATCGACCGTATACCCAGACGCTCGCAGGTACGGATGATACGCACTGCGATTTCGCCACGATTGGCGATGAGGATGCTATGTATGGTCATGCTTTCTCCGGTGCGATGAAGACGAGAACCGCATTTTCGTCAGCGATCTGGGCATCGCCGGTGCTGATTTCAACGATCTTGCCGGCGACGCCCGCATAGACCGAGTTCATCAACTTCATCGTCTCAATAATTCCAATAACACTGTTTTTTTCCACCAAGCTGCCGATTTCGATGAATGGCGGCGAGCCGGGCTTGGGGGAATGGTAGAAGGTCCCCGGCAGGGGCGCCCGTACCGCAATCAGACCGTCTTTCATCTCCCGCTGTTGCGTGTCTCCCTTGGCGGCGGCCGGCGCTTCCCTACCCGAACTACCATCCGCAGCCGGTACGAGATTCGGTTTCGACAGCAACTGCGCTGCCTGCGTCCAACCATGTTCGCCACGCCGCAGGGACAGCTTGAAATGGTCCGTTTGTACATGCAGTTCCTGGTAACTTGTCTTGTCCAGTATCTGCAGCATATCCAATACATCTTCGTTACTAAGTTTCATCGATCGATACCTTCTCGTCTTTGCAATATTTTCAAGCCGGCCGCGCTTGCGGTTGGCCCGGGCGCTACTGCCCTATACGCTGGCGAGGTTCGCTTCCGTGTATGCCAGCACCTGCATGGTGATGGCGCGGGCGAACTGCTCGTCGTTGATGTGGTGGGGAATTTCGACCACGGGTACGCTCTTCGGCAGCAGTTCCTTCAGGAAGCTGGCAAAGACCGGCGGCAGCGAGGGTTCGTGCAAGTGCCCTTGCTCGCTATCGTGTGCCGAAAAACCCTTCAATGGCACATAGAACGCCACCGGCCCTTTTGCTTCGCCGATTAAACCTGCCATGTGCTCGGCAAGCCGTCTGAGTTCAGGCGCCTCGGTCCTGACGGCGGTCAGGGCCATGTTATGAACGTGATATCGCTTGCCAGGAAAGCGCGCTTGGGCATCGTCCAGCGGTCCAGCAACCATGAAATCGGTATTGCCTGGGGCGAAGATGGTTGGTATGCCTTTGGCCAGCGCCGCCTTACAGCGATCGGGGCCGGCACTGCATAAACCTTGGTTCAAATAGTCATTGATCTCGACCAGGGACAAATCAACGACCGCTGCCACATCCTTGTCGCGTGCGATCTCGTCAAGCACCATGCCGCCGGTACCCAGCGTATGGAAAACCATGACTTCGAAGCCATGGACCTCCAGCGATTCACGGACAGTAGCGCTGCATTTTTCAGTCGTACCCAGAGTAGAGATCAGAACTAGGGGCCTGGTGTCGACAGCGGCAATACGGTAGTCCCGCGCCATTCCTACCGCCGCCGTGGCGCCATTGCGATAGACACTGCGTGTGATCGAGTTCAGACCGGAAATGTCACACACCGAGTTGACCATAATGATATCCTTGCTGCCAACAAACGGCTTGGTAAAGCCGGAGGCCATGGTCGATATCATGACTTTAGGCAGGCCGTAGGGAAACCTACGCATCACGGTAGTGGCCAGGCTCGTGCCCATTGACCCGCCGAGCGCGATAATGGCGCTCAGATGAACGTCCTTGTCGAGCGCGAGAGCACATTCGACCGCACCTTCGGTCATCAACGCCTGACATTGGCCCTCATGATTGAGCGCACGAATGGCTTCCATGGTGGTTCCAGCCGCCTTGGCGATATGCTCGGGCTTGATTTCCGCACCACCGTCGCTGACGCTTCTGATGCTGGCATCAAGGTGAAACACTTCGGCGCCGTGCTCTTCCAGCACGCGACGTAGGAATTGCGCCTCCGCCGGCTTTGTGTCCAGCGTAACGATCATTAGAATTTTAGGCTTGTCGCTCATAACATGTCTCCGGGGATGGAAGGAATATTGTGTGCCGCTGCGGTCACTCACGAACGGCTTTGTTATATGCGTTCATACTAGCCAGCAAAGAAAAAAAGACAAAACACGTCATCCCATCATTTCACCAAGTGAAAACAGAAGTCGACCTCCTCGACTGGCGTCGAGCAACAACGTCAACGAGAGCAGTTAAAATCAGGGGCGTGGTTCAAACGAGGGTAACACTTTGGAATCTGGCATCTGCGATTGAGCGATACTGTCACCCCATCATTTGAACGAGTGCGTGCAAAACCTGGGGATATAGCCATCTCTTAATCTTACTGTGTCATAAAATATAGAAATTGTGTATCGGTATGCTAAAACCTTCCATGGCGACGGGAGGTGACGGTGACGAATTTAGCTGATCTGGATGCCTACCTTGAACATCTTTGCGTGGCGCTGGGCACGCGGACCGTGAAACGAGTTTGAAGGACTACTGCCTGGGGCTGATGCTGCCGATCGCGCGCAAGAGCGTCGAGCATGGCGGCGCATACCGACCCGTTGCGGGTGTGTGCCAAGCATCAGTCGCTGCACCATTTCGTGGCCAAATCGGCGTGGTCGGATTCTGCGATGCTTGAATCGGTGCGCAAGTGGGTGCAACCTGCGCTCATTGCAGGCACCGGCTACTATTGGATTGTCGACGACACCGGCTTCCGCAAGAAATGCAAGCACTCGGTGGGCGTTGTGCGTCAATATTGCGGCCAACTTGGCAAACAGGATAATTGCCAGGTGGCGGTGAGCTTGTCCCTGGCCACTGAGGTCGGCAGTGTGCCCATCGATTATCGGCTCTATCTTCCCAAGGATTGGGCAAACGATCCGGTGCGCTTGCGCAAAGCCGGCGTGCCGGAAGGCGTCGCCTTTGCGACCAAACCGCAAATCGCGCTGGAGCAACTGCGCGCCGCGGCGCTATCGGAGGTGCCGCCCGGTATCGTGCTGGGCGATGCCGGGTACGGCGATGAAACCGCCTTCCGCGACGGCGTGACGGCATTGGGTTTGCTGTACGCCGTTGGCATCAAACCTGCCACGAGCGTTTGGGGGCCGGGCATGTCGCCCTTGCCACCGATACCGCAAGCCGGCGCTGGCCGGCCAACCAGTCTGCTGCGCCGCGGGCCCGGCCATGAACTGGTCTCGGTGAAGGAACTCGCCATGGCAATACCGCCGGAATCGTATCGGGAGGTCGCATGGCGCGAGGGAACCAACGTCACATTGTCATCGCGCTTCGTCGCACAGCGTGTGCGGCCGGCCCATCTCGACTATCGGCTCAGCGAGGCACGCGCCGAGGAATGGTTATTGATCGAATGGCCGCAGGGTGACGTGGAGCCATTGAAATATTTTCTTTGCACCGCGCCCTGCGACGCCACGCTGGAGCAAATTGTCTACGTGACCAAGATGCGCTGGAGAATTGAGCGCGACTACCAGGAACTGAAGCAGGAATTTGGACTGGCGCACTATGAAGGGCGAGGATGGTCGCATTTCTCGCATTTTCAGGTCGCCGTTCAGCACGGCTACTCGAACCTGAACGAGCAGGTGCGCCCCCTTATTGGTCCAGCGCATCTGCCGCTTTTTTTGCGCACCGCAAGCTCACGACTTCATTGACTGCCGATTCGGCGATACTGCTGCTGATCGGCATGCCGCGCCGATAACGCCATCCGTAGTTGACAAGGTACGCCATCGAACAACTCGACGCGATGTAGATCTTACGAAAACGGGAAATTCCGAATTCAACATGCTTACCCATGGTCTGCATCCTGGCCCACTGAAATCGGGACGGACCGTTTTACCCCTATCTCAGCCCGCCCTCCAACCCATGAAGAGAGAGCGGAAAAATAGCCGCTGCAGCAGATCTGCCGATAGCTGAGGCAAAGCGCACAAGCGATGATTCTTTCGGCCCAAAGTTGTAGGGCTTTATGTCTGGTGCGCCTCGCACCAGCGATTCCAAGGACCCGATTTCATCAACCAGCCCTATTGCCCTCGCCTCCTCGCCACTCCACACCTCGCCCGTTCCGTAGTCGACATCACGCTTCAAATGTCGCCCACGTTGGCTAGCAAGTTCCTGAACAAACATTGCCCCCACGTGGCTCACGAGTTGCTGGGCCTTGGCGTCAGACTCCTGTGAAACCGGCGTAAAGGGATTTAGGAACGCTTTCAACTTTCCAGATGCGTAGACCCGCTGCGACACATGGAACTGGGCAATCGCCTTGTCCAGTTGCCAGGGCGCGATGATCGCCCCAATCGAGCCCACCAGGCTGTACTTGCCGGCCACGATGCGATCGGCATGCATAGCGGTCATGTACGCCGCCGACGCCCCCATGTTGCCGATGACCGCAGTGACCGGCTTGGGGTATTTTTTCCTCAGCAGCGAGATGGCTTGGGTGATGCGCTCCGCTTCGGCGGGAGCGCCACCTGGGCTGTCGATGGCGAGCACCACTTGCTTCACATGCGGGTTGGCGAATGCATCTTCGAGAGCCGGCACCACCTTCTCAGCGCCGGCCAGTGTTCCCTGTGCGATCTCACCTTTGATGTGCACCACACCGACCACGTCGCTGAACGGTCCAATTGAAAACCCATACGAATTTGCGATGAACACAGCGCCAGCGGCAATTGGCGCGAGAATAAGCACCGTCTTAATCGCGAGATTCCATCGCCGCTCGGATTTTCGTTCCTTGACGCTAAGACGTTGCTCTTCGCGCAGGGCGATCTGCTGGGCACGCAGGTCCATGCACATCTGCACAAGCAATGCCTGCTGAGCGCCTGTGTCGTTGCCTATTGATTGCTCATCCATACACCCTCCATCAGTTACGATTGCAGCCTCCGCCGCCGAGTCCAATGACTTGGCCGAACGTTAGCTTCCCAGGACATTCCTTTTTTCCCCGCTCGCTGGTGCTGTCTGTGGCCTGCTGGTCGGACGTCATCCACGGCGAGCGCGTCTTGATCATCTCGTCTGTCGACTGCCTCGCCTCAGCCTCCGCAAGCCTTTGCTTGGCACCTTGCATTTTCTGGATACGGCACTTAATCTGGAACGAGTTGGGGTAGTCAGCCGTCGGTGTCGCTTCTCGATGTATATCGGCGACATTGCAGAGTTCCTGGCTGACCAAGCGAAACGCGCCATCGTCGTCGGAATTGCCATACTCGGTATGGAGAATGAGCAGTTGGCCATTGGTGCATTCGTCGGTAATAAATTTCAAAGCCAGCCGTGCATAAATTTCTGCAAGCTGCCGAGTACGCGCAGGCACGAAGGTTCGTTGCGCAAGCTGATAACTGGTAAGCGGAGACAGATCACAAACGCTGCTGTCCGTTGAGCTTCCTGCCAATGACGCTGCGTGGGTATCAAGCCCTACAGCGAGACAGGCAGCGACTATAGCGATTCGCATATTCACCTCCAATCAGGGGTTACGATGAACATACTACGACACCTCTTTTTTCTTTCAAGTGCAGGCTACATGAGCGGATGGGCGATGGTAGAGGCAGATCTCGCTACCGATCCTTACATTGCAGGCGCTGTAGTGACCACAGCGTTGCTGCTGTTGTACTTCCTGCTGACCCTGCTTGTCTGGCTGACGCCTCCTTTCCGATCGGATACTGCGCAAACACAGGAATACAGTACCCGCAGCAAGCTTCTTGGCTTTGACGAGCGAGGCAACCTACGCATTGACAGTGACTACCCTGTCCGCAACTAGTGAAGTTACTTCTTCCACTTCGTCTCGATTTTTTTCATTAGCTCTTTCATCTTTTCAGACACGACATCTGGATCATCTTTAGCCTGAGCGTTCGCCTTGGCGAACAAGGAGTTCTCTGTCGCCACATGGTTTTCCTTCGTCCTATGGACCTTCTCAGCGTCAAACTGTGCTTGCTGCTGCGCCATCCGTTGAGCAAGCACAGCTTCCCTTTCTGCGATCTCGCCCCTTAGATGCATGCCTTGTCCGCCTTGTTCCTGTTCAGCGTGAATAGCCGGTGGCAAACGGTGCAGCGCTGGCGTCGGCATTACCCGCTTTTCATAGGATTGCCAAGCCTTATCCACTTCGTGTGGAACGTCCTTTTCCGATCTGACTCGGAGATACTCCTCCTTGACGTCCCCGAACGAAGCAGGCAGTCCGCCAGGACTTTTAATGTGAACTGGTGTGCGAGTAATATTTCCTAAGAACGACTCCAACCTGATTAACTCCGCAGAGCCGCCAGCCCTATCACCGTCAAGCAGTTGCTCGAACAAGCGGATATTGCCCGGATCTTTTGCCAAGTCTCTACTGACGGATTCCCCCCGAACATAGGCGGCAGAAAGGCTTTCAGAAAATTCGGTTTGGTCACGTAAGCTGACATCCGCACGCTCGCTGCGCGATACGCTCTCAACCAGCCGAGCTGACTTTTCCCGTCCGCTTCGGTCATCGCTGAGTATCGAGGTAATTACCCCTGTGTTACGCGATACAGAATCGGCGAATGACCTGTACTTGGCCTTGTCTTCGCTACTCAGCGCCGTGTCGATCTGCTGATCAAGCTTTTGCACGGAAGCGGAATATTCCTTTCCTCCCTTGCTATTTATCTGCATTCCCGCATCGACTGGCGAATACTTCCGCAATGCGCCCGGCACGCCAACACCAAGCGATGCGGAGCCACCAAACGCAACAGACGCCACTTGCTGCTGACTGGCGCCGGTAGATGCCGCCACAGACTTAGCGATCTGCATTAGGTCGCCAATCTTTTCACCAACACTTTCGCTACTTGAAGTGGAGGTACCATCCGTACGGCTGCGTGCGTTTGTCTTTCCGCTGGCATATACCAACGCGTCCCCCAATGCTGCGGCCTTATCACGTGACGCTGCAACAGCCTCCGCTCTGGCCGATGCCACTGATCGCGATGCGGCTTCGACATGCTGCTGTGATACCTTTGTATCGATGACACGCGAGGCAGGACCTTCATTTGCAAGTGCTTTCACTGCCGTCCGACCGTTTAGAATATTGGAGGTATAAGTATTTCCAGAGGCATTGTCCTGCCAGCTCTTAAAGAATGCGGATGTGCGCATCGGCGCCAGCGCGACCTGGTCCATGCTGGTGTTTCCCATCGAGAGATTTCCAGTCGCGGCTCCCGCAGATGCGCCACCGACGGATGCCTGCAGCGATTGAACACCCGATATCAACGCAGTACCAAGTGTTTCCATGCGCTTCAGCGCGGCCCAGGCAATAAAAGGGATACTGATGGTCATCCAACCAACCACAGCCTCGCCTGAGATAGCACCGGAATAGATGGACGAGGCGGTAGACATCGACAAGGCACTAACTCCGCCGCCAACCGCCGCCGCAGCTGCCAGGTCACGTGCCGCGTAGAGGGTGGCCATGTAGTTGAGGATCGCGTACAACGGCGGCCATAGCTGAATCCAGATGAGGATGGATGCATAATTCTTCAGCCCGGCCATCGTCTCCTTCCCGCCAGTAAGCATGAGAAGCAGGATCACGATAGGGAAGATCGCGTAAGTGATTGCCTCGACGGAGTTGCGCAACACAGGCAGTGCCTGTTCGGCGACTTTACCGTTGTTAATCCATGATGCATTTGTCTGCGCAACCGCTTGTGCACGCCCCACCGCCAGCAGGATCGAGCCGGGGTCATTGATTTTCTGCCCGCCAATCAGCGAAGTATCATTCAGCGCATTGATCATAGCGTTCTGACGAATGATCCCGGCCGCACTTGCGGCTGCATCCGCAATACCATTCTTGATATAGGCCTGTTGAACCTGGCCGGCGATCACGGTAGCCGCAGCCGTGCCTGGAAAGGTTGGATTCATCCGCTGCGCCAATATCCCCTGCAAAAGGTTCAACTGCACAGGGAGGCGCCCGTTTAAATTCACGTATGCATCGGTGCAAGGCATCACAGTCATTGCTCCTGACGGGTCGGAGATCGTGGTAAACCTGGCTGGGTTGGGCGATGCCATCAGCGACCAAACGTCCTCCGAGGTCGCGAAGGTATCCGGCGGCAAGTCCCCCGACGCCAGGTCATACATCGTGCAGTTGCTGATGAAATTGATCATATCCATCCGAAAGCCCGGGTTCTGGAAGACCAGTTTGCTGGTTTCCCGAATCATGCGGTTTCCAAACATCAGACCGTTGCGCTGGTACGCCAGTTCAGCCGGTAACTCTGCGATCCCTGGCAGTGCCTGCATGGCCATTTCGTAGAGTTCGGTTAGCGTGTTCCCCACAGTACTGGTCAACGAGCCCAACGCAGCAAGCCCAAAAGGTACATTTGCCACCACGGTGACAGCTGACATTCCAGTCTTGTCGACGATGCCAACTGTCACCTTGGGAACGAACAGGACCGACAGCACAAGCGTGACTGAGGCAAGCCAATACCAACCCTGCAGCTTTTGGGGGACAAGCGCATACGCAAGTAACGCGCAGAAGAATCCGCATACGGCAACGAGCCCGATGGCAGTAACATACGAGCCAGCGCCTGCTATCGCAGCGATCGCATTGAGCATGCCGAACAAACTGTCGCTGTTCTGATAAGCGTAGATTTCCCACATCGCCGCGCTCCCTGAAGTCGTCAGCCAGCCTTATTACTTCATCCATGCAGCGCGTCGGCCCAGCATATCGAGCACGTGTTGCGGCATGCTGCTGCGCATCTGACGCTCGGCCTGCTCAACGGCTGTTGCAATCGAATTAATCGAGCCGACGCGCTGATGAAGGAGCGACTTTTCCCTAGATAATTGGGCAAGCAGCTCATGTGCACGGTCTCGCAACTCCTTGGCGCGAATGGCCTGCGGGGCAGTCAGGAGAAAATCCTTTTCCAACGCATTTATTCCCTGGCGTATATTTCTCTCCAAAAAAACATAGGCGTAGTCGGCTGCGATTAAATCGCGAAACCGCCCTATCATTTCTTCGCTCAGGTCAGCGGTCGGGATAGATGTCGCAACCGACAGCATGCGATAGACGGGTTCCGTAGTCTGGTTCACAAACCCGACTTCGGCTGAATTGTTGAGCAGCGGCGTACGGGTGAGGATCTTGTTGGCAATAGAGCGCATCAGGAACTCGACCTTCGTGGTAAATGGTGTGTGAAGATAGTGTGGGTCGACGGTAACGCTATTGCATTCCGCGTAATCGTTGCATCGCAAGACTTCCTGTTTCACTTTGCCGCCCCCTGCATCGGTACTACCGTAAAGAAGCCGACTAATCGAGGTAATGGTGGGCGCGAATGTGTCCGGAGCAACGGCACCTTCGTAAAAGATAACGGTGCCGATCAAGCTCATGATCAATTCTCGCTCCTGGTCGTCCAGATTTGTTCCGGCCAGCTTCAGTGCCTTCCACGTGAGGTTGCCTACAAATGGCGCCTTGTTGCGCACCAGTGGGTCCGACGAACCACGCGCCGCGGCAAGCACTGCAGGCTTACCGGCCTGGCAACGAACCCTGGCCGCCGCGTAGTCCGATTCCAGCCCGAGCGTCACTGCCAGGTCTTCGCACACCTTGTCGGTGCTCACGCCTGTCGCCTCCATCGCGGAATTCACCAGCGACTTGGCTGTGCTGCAGGTGCTGATGTTCGCGTTGGTCAGCATGCTCTCCAGGTTCTTGGTCCATTTGGTAACCCCACCAAGGAGCGGCGACACCGATTCAAGAGCCAACTGGAACGCCACGCCGGGCAACGCGGCGGTGATGTTCTTCAGCATGTTCTTGAACTCGGTGGCCGAGATGTGCGAGAACGATCCGCCAAAGGCATCAATGCCGCCACACCCCGCCTTGAGTGTGGGGAAGTCGATGGCCATTAACTGGTAGGTCTTGTTCTGGCTGCGCAGCATAAAGCTGCCGCCGCTATACGTGTTGAAGACCTGCCCTTTGAAGGCGCCGGGCGCGGTGTAGTTGCCGATGGTCCCCAGGTCATTGAACATGGAATTGACGGCAGCGTTCAAGTCGCCGGCGCGCGCCGGCGCAGCAAGCGCGGTCGTTGCAACTATCGCGCAAATATATTGGGGCAATAGCCTCATGATGTTCTCCTATCGGTGATCGAATCCAAATATCGGTTGGGGCGTGCTAGCCCCCTCCCGCGCCTCGAATAGCACGACTATCCGCTCGGCAAGCTGGGCCTCGGACAGCACGCCAACGCCGACCGGATCGATGCGACCGGAGAACGGCTGCGCCAGGAATAGCGAAGGAAACTGCTGTACACGCATCGTGCGCACGATGCCGTTATCGCCGCGCGCATCGGGGAAACCTGCCAACGTGCCGCCATCCGCACTGATCGGCACCACCCGTATGCCATACCGTTTGCGGAAGGCATCGAGCACCGGCGCCATCGCGTGGCAGTATCCGCAGTCGCCGCGGAAGAAGAACATCAGCACGTGCTCGCGCGCCACACGCTCCAATACAGTGGCCCGGGCCCGCGCTTGTTCCTGTTCAAAGACTTCAAGCGCGGTCGCATTGACCGGCCGTCCCTGTGTCGCCGGGTCCAGTTCCGGGTGCGTCCATGCAATGCGTTGGGCAATGTCGGCGAATAGCGATGCGTTCTTGACTACCTTCGCTTCCAGCTCCATGTAACGGCGGACATTTGGTTCGGTCGGCATGATGACCGCCAGGGCACGGCGCTCCTCAACCTCTTTCTGTAGCTGCCGGAACCGGGACAGCGCATCACGTTCGTCGCGCTCCGTGTCTTGTACGCGCGGTATCACCTTGGGCCTGGCCGCAGGCGGTGGATCAACGTAGAAGTGCCAGCCGGTACGCGGGTCGTACTTTGACCCGGCCCAACTGTCGGCAGCCTCGCCTGATTCGGTGGGTTCAGCCGCGCGGCACGATGCCATCATTGCCAGCCACGCGCAGAAAAGCAGCGGCCGTTTCATTGCGCCCCCGCTAACGCGAGGCTGCGCGGAGGCCGTCCATCGCTGCAATAGTTGAGTTCAAAGCGAATCTCCTGCCGATGCGGCGCTGGTTTGGCAGCGAATTTCACATCGGCCTGCGACACTTCGACCCGCAAGCGCGCGCATCCCTGCTGCGCATAACGCACGACGGTGGAAACATCGATCTCCATGGGGGCGCTGGTTCCATACTGGCGGCCTATCGCCACAGCCATATCGCCAGTAAGGACGCCACGCGCGTTGCCGTCCTGCGCCTGCAGCGCAGCGTGCAACAGCGGTGCAAACTGTTCCACCGGCGTTCTTGGTTGCTGCGCCCCGGCACCGGCGGCCAGGAACAGGCCGCTTGCCGCCACGCCGAGCAACAGGCTTGTTGAATTTAGCATTTCCCACTCCCCGCGTAGCATTGGGTCGCCTTGACGGCAGCCGCCCCCTTGAGCGCCTGGACGTTGGGTAAGGTCGGCGCAATGGAGGCATAGAATTCCGACAGGTCCATCCTTGAAAAGTCCAGCGCCTGTAACTGGCCGATGCTGAAACCGCCGCAGGTCGGGTTTTGGGCCTGGCCCCACCCCATCCCCAGCTGTGCCCGCCCCTGTTCATTGATGACGCGGGCCAGTACCGAGTTGAAGCAGCACTTGGAAGTGGTGTGCTCGATGCAGGAAACGCATTTACCCAGCACCCTGATACACTGTGAACACCATGTTCCGACGCTACGGCACAGATGGGCGCCCTCCTTCATCGCAAGCTGTTCCTCCCCCATGCTGCAAGACAACATGGCCGTGACGATCATGAAGATCACCATGATGACCAGCGACCACGGGTCGAACGCCACCACGAAATTGCTGCCCGTGGCGATGGTCACGGAACCGGCCGGCAAGGCGACACCGTTAATCGCCACGGTCACGCCATAGGTCGTAAATGTTCCGCTAAACCCATAGCTTGTCAGCATGGACTTGATGCCTGCTGCGATGAAGCTGCGGTTGTCCGAATTCATCAGGAGATCAAACACCAGCCTGGACCCTGTACCAAGCAGCGAACCGTTGTTGTACCCGGCACCGGCGCCGTTGGTCTTGCAGCAGTTGACCAGCAGGCGCTGCCGGCAGCGGTTATCCTCGCCCGCGAAGACCTGCATATTGGCCGGGTCCATATAGACGCCCGCCTCGCGGACCGCTTCCAGGTAGCTCATGGCCTGCGCAAAGTCGGGATCGTTCACCTGGGCCATGTCAAAACACTGCGCACCCACGCAGAATGTGTTGGGCGCGCAAGGCCCGGGGCCGGGACAACCCGCATATAGGCCCGCAAGGACGGCTTCGGCGGCAAGCGGGGCCCTGGCCACGGCCGCAGCGCCAGCCACTTGCGGATCGATTGGGGACACAGTGGGACGCGGCGTTCCGGCCGAGACCACCGCATGCCGCGCCGCTTCGCAGGCGGCGGGATCCGGTTGCAGCGCGCACGTGGACAGGACAATCTGCGCCTGGGCGCCCAGATTGGTCTGCCCATACAGGACACTCTGTGGTGCAGCGGTGCCATAACCCGGCACGACGCCAGACGCCGACGTGGCGTTGACCGCACCACGCGCAATCGCGTTCGCGGCGCGCGCCGCGGCCAGATCGTCGGACTGCGCCAGAGCGGTGCGCACTTGGCCTGTCAGCAGAGCGGCCAATGTCAGCCAGACAGTGAGGCGGCGCATGATTAAGGCTCCACCTGAGCACGCAGCCTGGCCGCGTCCGCGCGAAATCGTGGCGCACTGCGCTCCACGTACTCCAGCGCGTAAGCCAGGGAAACGTCCCCTCCGACCGACACAAAACTGGCGTCGGAGACGCAGCTGGCATCCTGGCACCCGCGCGCAACGCCCGGCTCGCGGGCCAGCACCACCACCGGTACCTGTTGAATGCCGAAGCGGGAGAATGCCTGCGGGTCTATCTGAATGGCCCCTTGCCGACCGCCGGATAGCTGGCGGATGCGTGCGGCGGTCTTGACCAGCGATCCGCCTTCCAGTCCTCGCAACACCAGCACTGCCCCCGACCGCGCGCCATCGGCGATCAGGCGGCGCAAGGCCCCTTCCGGCATGGCCAAGCTGATGAACACGATCAGACGCGTCCCATTCATCACTGGCGCGGCGCCAATGCCGGCCGCCTCGTAGCCGCGCGCCACTTGCGCCAGATCGGTTCCGGTGATGGACAGCGGCTGCGGCAATCGCTCGATACGGTGCGTGCCAACGGGATCGAGCGCGCTAGCCGTACCTGCCATGCCCAGCGTGGCGAGCAGTGCCAGCCGGGGCAGCAGCTTGATTGATAGCTGAAATTTAGTAGCCGACACAGCAATTCCCCTTCCGGAAAAGCATGAACGCGAAGTCTTCGCCCCGTACCGGGTATTCCTTGCCGGCGCCCCACAAAATGGTGCTGCGTCCGAACGGCTGGCAGCACCGGCCGGCATCCTTGCTTGTTGCCGGAATCGGATAGGTCAACTGGGTCTTGTAGGCGCGCTTGTCCATCACCGGCAGGAAATACGGACCACACAGTCCGGTGGAGCCGTGGCGCCCCCATGCAAGCAGCTCCCGGTGCAGCTTGGCGGTCAGCCGCTGGGCCAGTAGTTCAGCCGTACGCACACCGCCCATGTGATACGGCACGTGACCGTCCAGCGGATGGATCGATCCCTGGCAGCCGGCGCACCAGAACAGTTCCGGCCGGGGAAAACCGACAGTGGCAGCGACACAATCGGCCGCACAGGCAGCCTGCGCGATGGGGTTGGCGAACAGCGCCGCCTCGGGATTGAGGATCAGGGTCAGTTCATCGTCATTCCAGAGCGGATCGACCTCGGTCAGGTAGGCCAGATCGAACGATCCTTTCTCAAGGCAGGGAAAGTCGACCACGACAGTCAACCAGTACAGCACCGGGTTGGCGTAGAAGTGGGCCTGGTAGAAGCTGTTTTGATCGCCACCGGCGTCCACCGAACGGCCCGCATCGGGCGCCGCGATACCAGGGTTGAGATCAACGCCACCCAGCGACACCAGGCAAAACGAGCGCCGCACCACCTCCACATGGCGGACTGGCTCCCAATAACCGATGGACAGTCCCACGGTCGGGTTCACGCCGCATGAGCAAAGCGGCGAACCCGGGTTTGCAATATCCTCCTGCCCGCCAATGCTGGCCAGCGTCAGGCCGCCCAGCGAAATCGGCATGATGCAGCTCCAGCAAATGTCGGTGATCGGATTGGGAAACCGTCCGGTGCAGGTGGCGGACGCCATGGCACCAGGACACGCCAGTGCCCATCCGAGCGCGATGACTGCGGCGCAGCGTCTCGCAGGGGATTGCGTCGCTGCAGTACGCACAGTGGCAATGGCATGCATCCACGGTTTCATGGCGTTTCCTCCCGGCCCCCTGGTCCTGCGGGCGGCACGATTTCATCGATGCGCAGCAGTTTTCCCTCCTGCGACACCAGCGCCGGTACACGGCCGATCGACAACCGGCGCACCAGCAGTCCGCGCTGGTCGTAATAGACCGGCATGCGCCAGCGCCGCATCAAGTCGAGGTACGATCCGCCCGTCAACACGGGCTTGACCGCGCCCGCGTACTGTTTGATCAGATTCGCCGCCAGCGCCACCTGCCGTGTATCGCGCGCATCGAAAAACAGCAGGCGGCGCGTCAGCGGGACGACGTCGAGCGGATTGGTCCGCGTCCCGGCCGGAAACAGCAGCCTGCCGGAGGCGTCCAGGATGTTCCGGTCCAGCACATACGTGGGGTCGTAGCGATAGGTGCGCGGCGCCTGCGCCACCTGCAACGGCAATGGAGGTGGCTGCAGCACGGCCTGGCGCCCACGCTCGACCGCCTGGCTGCGCAACCGCGCCAGTTCGCCGCTGGCGTCCTTTTCCTGCAGGCGGCGCTGGATCATGATAAGAAAGTCTTCTTCCGCAATCGGGTAGACCGGCCCGATGACGCCCAGGGATTCGGCGTACGCGCCCTGCACTACCGTCCATGCCGCCAGCCACCACCACCGTGTTAGTCGTGCAATCATGGTCTGCTCCCTAAAACAGTGGCCGCACCACGGCCAGCACGTCGCTCGTTGCTACCAGCCCGCACAACATGTAGCGCGAATCGAAACTGTCGGGATTGGCACCTTGCATGTATAGGTACCCGGCGGGAATCACCGTGACGGCAATCGGCTCCAGTGCCAACTGCGAGACGGTGGCAAAGCGCTTGGCAAAGCCGGCCTCGACGCCGTTGACAAATACCCGGCGTTCGCGCACCTCGACCAGGTCGCCCGCCACCCCGGCCACCCGTTTGAAGAATGGCTGTCCCCGCAGGCCGGGAAAATGCCGCACAGCGTCGCCCCGGAAGGCGAAAATCACGTAGTCGCCCCGGCCAACCCCGCGCGCGCCATAATCAACCACGGCCACCAGATACGGCAGGCTGGGCGTGACGTTGAAGAGGATTGGCAACCGTGGTGTCGGATCGATCAGCACCCTGACCATCGCCAGCAGCCAAATACTTGTGAGCAACGCATAGCACTGCCAGTCGCGCCGTATGGCGCGTAAATGGCATATGAACCAGGTCTTCATGGCTTCATCCGCTGCCGTAACAGCGGCGTGAGGTCGACGACGCCGGCGGGTAGCGCGGCGATGGCGGAGCGGTCCACCACCAGGCAAGAGCAGTCATGCTCCAGTGCGGCCAGTTGGGCGGGATACGCGGCGGCGAAGTTGCGCGCGGCGGCGAGCGCCTTGTCGCGCGCCTTCTCGTCCGCACTGGCGGAGATCACCTGCATGCGCCGCGCCTGCTCCTCCCGAAACACCTGCCAGGCATCCACCACGCCAACCACGGGGATGGGTTTCACGATCCAATGGTGATAGGCGGCGAGCGCGGCGGCGTTGGCCAGCAGCGCGGCCACGATACTGGTCAGTACCTGTTTCATGAATGCCCCCGTTGCGCCAGTACGCGCTGGATCGCCTCGTCGATGCTGTAGCCCTGGGCCCGCAGCGCATCAATCGGCTTGTTGTCTTCGAGCTTGTTGGAAAACAGCAGGTGGGTAGCAGGGTCCAGTACCAGGCGCACCACGCCCTCCCCCACCGGCGAGGAAACATACATTTCGGCATAGGCGCCCGCCTCGGTGCGCAGGGAATTGAGTAGCCGCTTCTTGCTGTCGTCCATCAGCAGTCGGCCTTTGCGGTCTAGCAATTCGATCGATTCGGGCTTCTGGCGCAGCAGGAACACCCAGTCCGAGCAGTTGAATGCCGCTTCCATCTGCGCCGAGCCATAGTAGTCGTCGGCGCCCTGCGTCGCCGTTACGAGCGAGCCGCCATACTTCCTGGCCCGGCGTGCCGCCTCCTCGACCACGGCCGCCTTGATGGGGTCGTCGCTGCCGATTTCCCCCAGCTGCTGCTTCAATTCATCCATGATGAGCAGCTTGCGGCGATTGCGCGTCAAGTACATCTCGGCCGTGATCTGGTACATCAGGAGGATGTTCACCACGGCGTGCAGATCCGGGCGGCGCTTCAGTTCCTCGTTTTCCAGCACGATCAGGTCATTGGAAAAATCGACGTTGTTGCGTCCTTCGAAGAAGCGCGCATACTGACCGTCCTTCGAATAGGGATTGAGCATGATCGCCAGGTCGCGGATGCGCTGGTCGTTGTGCACACCCAGGTCGGCAATGGTGCCGCTCTTGAAGGCGTCGCGCATGGCCGTCATCGTCATGTCGCGACCATACTGCTGCCACTGCCGCAGCAGTATGGCCGAGATCGCCTTGTACTGCACCTCCTCCAGTTGGCTCTTCATCGAACACATCTTGGCGATGGCGGGCACCAGCATGTCCATGTCCTCGCAAATGTCGTTGATCACCGAAAACGGATTAAGGTTAATCTTGCTGTGCGCATCGAATTCGATGTAGGCGCCATCGGCCTTGCGGCACAGCTTTTCAAAGGAGCGCCCCAGGTCCATCATCCAGACTTTCGCGCCCACAGAACGATAGGACCAGGCCAGCTCGTTGAGCCACACCGACTTGCCCGAGCCTGGCGCACCAATCACGACGCCGTTGTAGTTGCCCAGGTCGTTGTCAAACAGGTCGAGCGTGGTGACCTGGCCGCGCCGTCCGGACAGCACCAGGGCCGGGGTGCTGGTACCGCGCCATTCCGCAATCAGGGGCGCCAGGTGGATCGCATTGGCATCGGTCTTGCGCGTCACCCGGCGCATTTTGCGCAAGTCATCGTGGAAGGTGGGCGACAGCGTCATCGGCAGGCTGGCCAGCAAGGCCTGGCGCTGCTTGAAGATATCGGTGTTCAGTTCAAAACCCCGGGCGCGCCAGATTGCCCGGGCCGTCTCGACGGCTTGGCCACCCCGGTCTTTCGCACAGAAAATGCCCAGCTGGTGGTACATCGACACCAGCCTGCCGCCGGCGTCGGCGGCGCTGGCGGCCGCCTCCCAGTCCTGCCGCTTTTGCTCGACATCCGGCATCATTTCCGCCAGCTTGCTCGCTGCGTTCTGGTTGGCGCGGAAATGGTTGGCCGCCACCGCGCTGCGCGTATCGGCATGGTCGAGGATGTGCACGCCCATGGTCAGCAGGAACGGCGCGGTGTACTGCAGCGGCGGCTGCATCAGGTCGCCGATCAGGCTGCCCATCTGCGACAGGTGAAAATTCTTCGGGAATGACTTGATGGACAGGAAGTGCGCGGCAAGGGGCGTGCCGCCAGCGTGCTTGGAGAACAGCAAGCCTTCCGGCGCCTGGTCCTGGATGGTGTCGAAGTCGACGATCTGGTCGCGTACCTCACGGCCCTCGTCATAGTGCAAGGGTGACAGGTCGGTGCGTGCCATGCGGTCCGGGTTGGTGAACTGCGCGCACCAGTTGATCAACCCATCGGCATCGCAACGCCGGTTCGGCAGCGACGCCGATGCCAGCGTGACCGACATGGAGTCGCGCAAGGCGCATAGCGTACCAAGCCGCGCGTCATCGCCGCCCCTGCCCGGCAAGGTGACCGACACCAGCAGCCGGAAGTCACGCAGCGTGAAATGGTGGGCTGCGGCCAGGGAGCGCTGCGTTCCGGCCAGCAGATGCGCAACGCGCTGGCGCGCCAGCACCCGGTACAAATTGCGGTTGCGCACCGGACGGCCGGCGGCGCTGCCCTTCTCGTACTGGTCCACGTCTTCCATGCGCAGGTTGGCATAGTCACGCAGCACATTGCGTACATGGGGCGCGGCGAACAGGTGAAACTGGATACCTGTGCCCGCCGGACAATTGGTGTACAGGCTGGTCAGCACCTCGACCATACGGTCGTCCGCACCGCATTGCGGCAGCACTTCCAGCACAAAGCCGATGCAGCCATTGCGGTTGATAAACAATTGTTCGTCCGGGATATAGGCGCTGTACGGCAGCCAGGATGCGAACTGATCCACGGGGCTATCATCTTGCGCACGCAGTCCCAGCCAGTCCAGGATATGGCGCGGGCCGCGCCGGATGTCCTCGCTTGCGATATCGAGCATGGTTCTCTCCTCAAGGCGCTATTGGCGCGGCGCTTCGATCACCGGCTCTCCGCCCGGCGCGCCGTTATGCGGATCAACGCCCGGCTTGGCCGGTGCGGGCAACCGTGCCGCTCCCGGTAACCTTGCGCCCTGGCCGGATAGTGGCGATGCGGGCGGACGCAAGGGTGCGTATGCGTCACGCGCGGCGCGCTGCACATGCGCCACTTGCCATTGGCCGTCATCGACGCGCACATACAGGTACGACTGATCGACCAGGTCGCGATCGCTGTCTTCCCATGCCTTGATCCACAGGCGCACGATGCGCACCGGCGAACGCAGCGCAACTGGGTCGACTCCGGGCGAGGCGGCAGGTTGGAGCACAGGTGCGACAGGCCCGGCCTGCGCAGCATCGGGACGACTCCCGCCACCAACGCCGGACGGGACGCGGTTGTAATAATTGGCGGTCACCGAGCTGCAATGCACGCCTTCGGGCGCCTTGCAGCTGAACTTGGCCGAGCCATCCAGGCCGGTCAGGTTGCCGCAGGCGGACAGCAGCAATGTTCCCAACACGTAAAATGGCCGGGCCAGGCCGTTCCCGCTAACGCTGGTGGGCGGTTTCATAGTCACTCCTTGGCGGCTTTCTTGCCTGTGTCTTGGCGCCGGATGCCCGCGCCAGCATGGCTTCGATTTCAGTGATGCCTAACACGCCGGCCGCACGCCGCCCATCCGAAAAAAACAGCGTGGGCGTGGCGTGCACGCCCAGCTTGGCGGCCAGTGCGGCATTGCGCTCCAGGGGACTGGCGCACGACTTGCTCGCCTGCGCCGGAGAGGTGCCACTGGCCATCACTTGCGTATAGGCGAGGCTGCGGTCCGGTGCGCACCAGATCGCCTCGGGCAATTGGTCGCCCTGGAATGGCAGCAGGTAGTGGAGGATGGTCACATTGCCCAACTGGCGAAGGGTTTCATCAAGCTGCCGGCAGTATCCACAGGCAGGATCGGTGAACAGCACCAGCCGCCGCGTACCATTGCCATGAACGACAGGGATGGCGTCAGCAAGCGGCAGCGCCGACAAATCGGTGACGCCTGGCGTCTTTCCCTCCCCTGCGGCGGCTGCATTCATGACAGCGGTACCGCCAATACTGCGCGATGCGGTCAGGTCGCGCATCTGGCGCACATCGAACAGGTGGCCGAAGACCAGGTAGCGGACATTGCCACGGCCGACATAGGCGACGTTCTCTCCCATCCGTACCTCGTACAGCCCGGAGATCGGCGTCGCTGCCACGCGGTCAAAGCGGGTGGCCGGATGCGCCTGGCGCAGTTGCGCCAGCAGTTCATTTTCCACCCGCCCAGCCAACGCCGGCGGAAGCATGGCCAGCAGCAGCACCGGTGCCCAGTCAGTCAGCGGTCGCATCGCGCGCCTCCCTGGCCAACCGTGGCAGCCGGACGCCGCGGGTCAGCATGATATGCACCTGACGCTTGGCGCCCACCTCGATGACGGGGAAAGTCGCTTCGGCCAGCTTGATGTAGTAATTGGCGAGGTTGTCGAGCGCTTTTCCCACGCCGCCGGCAACGCCGCGTTGCATCCGGTCCCCCAGCCCTTCCTGGCTGGTGGCGAGCGTCCCGAACGGGGTTGCGGAAAAGGTCGAGCCGCCTTGCGCAAACCCCTGGCCGATGCCGCTGACAATGCCGGCGCGCAGTGCGTTGGCCAGCATCTGTCCCTGCATGGTGACAAGGCGGCCCTGCACGCCCAGCATGCCGTCTTCGCCCAGTACATTGCCCTCGATCTTGACTTCCAGCGGATGCGGCTGTCCGTCGCTGCGTACGCAGGACAGGTTGACGGTACGCATATACGCCCGGGAGTCGCTGACCCGGCCATAGCCGGAAGCGATCACGAAGCATTCCTTGACTTCGCTGCGGTAGTAGTTGGGAAGGACCGCATTGTCCAGCAGGCGGATCAGGACCGGCAAAGGGTCGGCCTGGGCCTGCCCGCCGGTCGGCGCCATGATGCCGGTCAGGAGTTCGCCCCTGATGAAGCCGACCGGCAGATAGGTTTCCAGTGTGCCATCGTCATTGTCTTCGCCTTCATTCTTGTCGTCGGAAGCCGCTTCGCCCTTCTGCGCCTTGGCGGCGCCGGTCGGCACTGCCAGGTTCACGCGGACCAGCGCCGGTGGCGCCTCGGACGGTATTTGCAAGCCCGACACCGTCGCCAGCGGCGCGGCCGGTGTACCCGGAGGAAACCCCTGCATGTCGGTCGCAGGACCCTGCAGGCGCGCAGCCTGCGACGCCCCCGGGGCAGAAGCCGGATGTTCAACAATGGGTGGACGCGCCAAGGGAGCCGGCGCGGGCGCCGTCTGCGTGTCCTGGCGAGGTTCCTGCTGCCGGCGCTCCACTTCGGCCAGGCGCTCCATCAGCGACTGCTCGCTGGTCTTGCGCTCGGTGTTGATACGGTCCTGCGCCTCCTTGTCCACCCGGTACTGGGCCAGCGCCTTGCCCGCAGTCCCCACCCATTGATCAACCGGATCGACGTGCAAAGGCGTCACGCCTTCCTGTTCAGGCTTGACGACGACTTTCTCCCTGGCGTAGTCGGTACGGGGCGCTGCCTTGGAGTTTCCGCTTCCCGACAGCGCCAGGACCAGCCACATTCCACCAACGCCACCAGTGACGATGCCCGCCGCCAGCAAGAATTGCATTTGACGCGGCGCCAGCCGGCTCGTGAGCTTGCGCCATTTTTCTCGCAGCTTCATGGCGCGCCCTCCTGGCCCCGAATCACGTACACCAGCGTCGTCTCGCCCGGACGCAAATTGTGCCGCTCAATGGCGACCGCCATCACGCCGCCGCGATCGAATTCCTGTTCGGCCAGCACCATGGGGGCTGCACTGGCATTGCGCAACCGGTACGTTTCGCCCAGCAGCGCGCTCGCCTGGTGCCGCCGGATCAGCCGCAGCTCGGCCTCCTGCCACCACGATTGCACAATGTCCGCCTGCTCGACCTGCACGCCACGCGTTTCGCGCCCGGCCGCCATGGCCACGAGCATCTCCTTCAAGGCCCGCACATGGCCGGCCTGGTGTTGTCGCGACGCCTTGGGTGCCGACTCGGCCGTATCGAGGCGCCGGTCGCGCAACGTCAATGTCTCGGAAGGCATCTGCGCGGGACGCAGCAACAGGGTGTAGGTTGCGCGCGGCGAGGAGACAAACAGCGTGATCGGCTTGGGTTGGTTCGACGCCGCTGGACGCACATAGACTTCGCCCTTGTCGAGATCGCAATTGAGCATGACATCGCCGCGCGGATTTACGGTGGGCGCCGTCAGTTGCCCGGCAGGTTGCGGTCCCACGCCCGCAGGCGCGACGCCATCGCAGTTGCTGGTCGAATGGATGTTGCCCACCACGTTGACGATCCGCTGCCCCTCGATACGGATGCGGGTCGGGACATCGCTGGCGATCGCCGCCTCCATGGTTTCGCCGTCGCGCACCTCGCGCGGCGGCACCGCGTAGGTACAGGTTACCCAGCACAGGAGGCTAAGCGGCAGGAAGGCGTTTTTGCTGTTCATCACCGATCCCCTTGAATGTTTTCAATTGGGTACGTCCGCCGCGATACTGGAAGACCGCGCGAAAACGCTTTTGCAACAGGGATGTCTCTTGCCCATTGACCAGCGTGCGCAGCCTGCCGGTCAGCAGAACGGTTTGCGTGTCTTCGTCCGGTTCCAGCTGCTGCAGCTGAAAATAGGTGCTGCCATTCATCTTGCGCAGCCTTTCGGCTTCCAGTTCCATTTGAAGCTTGAGCGCCTCGTAGTCCTCCGGCGCGACAAAGCTCAGCAAGGCATTCTTTTTCCACTCGGCCGATGCCGGTGTGAGATCGAGCATCAGCCAGGCGACATAGCCGCCCATCTGCTCCAGGTAGGCGCTGGAAACGCGCTCCCCGGAGACCCAGAACGACTTGCTGACCTGGGGTGGCACCACGACGATGCGCTGCGCACCGACCAGCGAATAGGTAATGAGTAATGCAATCAACAGGGACGCGCACAGCACGCCCATGGCAATGCGCTGGCTGCGGATGCGCGCGCGCAATTCGCGCAGGTCATCCTGGTATCGATCGTTGTTCATCAAACCCTCCTTAACCGACCATGCGCCGGAGATGCGACGGTGGGGTGGCCCGCATCGAACTCAGCGGATTCGTCGGCAAATGCCAGAACAGCCAGTGCAGCGGATAGGCTGCATGCTTGTCCGCCTTGGAACGCGCCATGCGCCGTGAGAGGTACACTCCCAGTGTGCAGGCAGCGGAAAACCCCCATAGCGAACCCGCCAGATAGCCGACGAACAGCATGAAAAGGAACGGGGCGGCGACATCGACATCCCACAGGCCTATCTTCCATTGATCGTCCAGCCTGCGGGGTATGTAGGTATCGGCCAGCATCCCGTCCTCCCTGCCCTGTTCAGACCACCGCGCCCATGATCGCGCCCGCGATCACGAGGCCGACTGCGGCGAAGATGGCCAGACCGACGTAGAACAGTACTGGGCCGAAGTTGCGCAGCGCGGCCAGCGAAATCAGCGCCACCACGAAGCCGATGAAGCCCACCAGGGCCTTGATGCCGGGCGCCAGGGAGGCCATTTGTGTCAAGGCCGACACCAGTGGGCCGGTCAAGCCGGAAAAAGCGACCAGGTCAAGCGCCTGGCTGGGCGCAGCAAACATCAGGCCCAGCAGCATCACCGCAAACAGCGCGGCGGCATTGACGCCTTTACGTGGCAGGCGCCACGCGATGGACGCAGGCGCCCATGTATTGAACGTACTCATTCCAGTCTCCTCAAAATTGACATTGCATTGCACTGCTCAACCGCCCCCGGCCACGAGTTGTCCGGGCAACCGGCTCCAGGCGGGCCACGCGCCATGACACGGCAGCGAAACCTTGCTCGTGCGGGCTGGCTGCCGCGCGGCCGCGTCCACGGCCAGGGACGGGTTTTTACACGTCCCTCTTGACGGATGGCGCAAAGGGTCATGGGCGCTCCTCCGTGACGGTATGCCGTGTGATTTCACTGCGGCGGTTAGCTTGACGGTCAGCCATGGTGGCGTTGTCGTTCAGGTAGCAGCATTTGCCCCGCCCCTCCCAGGCCATGCGCGCGGGGGCGATACCCAAGTGATCGCGGAGGTAATCGGCCACCGCGCGCGCACGTGCACTGGCGAGGTGTTGGTTCAGCGCCTCCCCGCCAACGTTATCCGTGCGGCCGGCGACCGTTATCCGCTCGGCACGCAGCGCCTGTGCAGACCAATGCGTGAGCCGCCGCGCATCCTGGAATCCCAGCACGGCGGAGCCGGTCGGAAAATGCACTACGAGCGTTGAGGGCGCAGCTGCGGGTGGTGCCGGTGACTTTGCCATGGCAACTGGATGGTGTTGCGCCACAGGATCGCCTTGAACGCGCAGCGTCTTGGTTGTCACCCCGGGACAGATTGGCACCAGGCACATCCCGAAGTAACTGGCGTCGCCATGGTCCAGTTGTGCAATGCGGTAGCTGGACGCCGAGTTTTCGGCACGCGCGACCTTGGGTCCAGTGCGCAGCTCCATGCTTGCACAGCCGACCAACAACGCAGGCACAACCAGGTAGCCCACCAGGATGACGTACCGTCGGGTGACCAAAGGCTGGACCGTCATGGCATGCTCACGGAATACAGTGGCGTCGCCGCGACCAGCGGGGACTTTTCTAGTCGGACGGGCGCAGTACGCCGCACCAGCGCCCGGTAGAATCGCCATGCATAGCGCATGCGCACGCGCAAACACTGTTCCAGGGTCATCGTGACGCAGGAGGCGTTATAGGCACCGATGGCATTCCAGGTTGCCCCGTAACGGGCTACTTTCTCGGCCAGGATGCGCGCGCCAGCGTCAATGTTTATGCAGGGATCAAAAAGATCCTTTTCAGTCACACCCAGGTTGCGCAACACGGGCGCACTTGAGTTGATCTGCATGATGCCGATATCGACGGTTCCCGTGCGATGGCGGTGGCTACCGTTGACGGCAGAAGGGTTCTGGCCCGATTCGACGTCGGCAATGGCTTGCAGCCAAACGACAGGGATCTTGTGCTTCGCTGCCGCCTGCTCCCAGCAGGCACTGGACAGGCCGGGAATGGCGACCAGCAGCGGCAACATTGAACGAGTGAGGATAAACATGTGCACCTCGCGGCATGGCCCGAAATGGAATCACCCTCGCGCGAGGCGAGGAGTTGGGTGGATTCGGGTAAGCCGGCCGTAGCCAGGCGAGGTCACTGCCGGGTATGCCCCTCCGGGCACGAACGTCAAACTACGTCGATTGCGGCGCAGCACGGCGGGCAATATTGCGTCGCGCCTGCTCGAACAGCTTGTGCTTCGCGTCCGCCATTTCCATTGCCAGGGCAACGCAGGCGGTCGTGAAGTGATCAAGCTTGAATTGCGGATGCGGATGCCGGTTCTGCTCGGACTTTTGCAACGTCAGCAGCAACTGGTATTGATCCCGCCACATGTCTTCCTGCCTGCGCGCAGTGCCCTGATCGCGTAGCACCAGCCTCGTGTGCAGGAAAGTGAAGATGCGCGATTCTGGTTCCGGCCGGCTAAACACCAGCGACACGCAGGCACTGATCAAATCCGGGTAGCGCAGCTTCGGCGAGCTGTTGGCGGTATCGTTATACAGCGCTTCCAGCCATGTATATTCGTCCAGCCAGACGCGGGTGGCAACCGTCACCGCGCTATGCGCATCCGGGACAGTGGCGCCCGGCTCGCGACGCGCCAATCCGGGTGCATGGTCAATGGGAACGAACGCGGTAGTCATAGTTTGCACCTCGCCACGGATACCTGTAAGGGAAGCTTGATGTGATCATCGTAAAGCTACTTGCTGCTTTTCTCACGATGGAATGGCATCGATTTAGGCCCCGTTTTGAAATCAGCCCGGTGTTCAAGCAGAAGCATAGCCGCGACCGGCACTGACTGGATAATTGGCAATGGCAATTGCGGTGCACACGCAGGCCAAGCCTGCCAACAACGGCAGGAACGCCACTGGCACAGCAGCCGGCAATACCGCCGTAATCACCGCCGCCCACATCGCCAGCCAGCCAGTACACACGCTTGCAGTCCATACTTCGGGGTGGTGCCGGGAAAACTCGCTGCTTTTCACCCGGCGCCGAACCAACCCGTCTGCGATGCAAGCGCCAGCGAATAGCAGGAAACCCGGCGCCAACTGCGCCAGCACAGCCAGCCGGAAGACTGCGAGCAGTAACAGGGCGTTGACTGAGCGTAAGTACTCGCTACCAAGAATGCGCTGACCCACGATATCGAACTGCTGCCCCGCTGCCGTCACTGGTTTGCCCTGCACACCTCCGGCGACGATTAAAGGCGCGGCGACAGGTTGCTCGGCAATTGCGAGTGCCCGCTCCAGCGCGTGCTGCGCATGCGCTGACCCCCACGCCGCGCCTTGCAGGCCATGCTCTGCCCTGATGCGACCAAAGAACGCCGAGGGCGGTGTCACCGCCGGTAGGTATAGCACCAGCAGCAGGAGCATTACCAATGAGGCGATGGTGACACCCCGAATGATGGTCATACGCCCTCCGTTGTCTTGGCTCCGTCTTTTTCCTCTCCTGGATCGAGCAGGGTAAATCGCCCCTTGCACAAACGGCCGCCGGAAACCGAAGCGAAGAATTGCAAGTTTGGCAGCTTGCCCAGGAGCGAAGTAGGTACCAGCTCGTTCAGTTCCTCCGCGATCTGGGTCGATTCGACCATGGTGAAGTCGCCGATGTTACCGTCCCTTGCAGTGTTGCGGCCGACCTTCATGTTGTGGATCGCGGTCTGGCCGAAGGTCTCGTTGATGAATTCCTGCGTGGGCTGATCCTTGGTGCGGAACGCGATCAGGTTGTTCAGGTTTCCCAGCGCCATGCGCGCGGCCTCCTGGCTGCCCAGCCGCTTGGCCAGGTCGGCGATGGTCTGCATCGCGACCGTGGTGTAGATGCCCCCTTCCGCGCCCTTGTTCATGATTTCGATGAGCGGCTGGTTGATGACATTGGACACTTCGTCCACGAACAGGGAAATGCGGCGATGCCCGCCCAGGTTGTAGCGGATGCCGGAGCGCGCGGCCAGGTCGGCCAGGCACATGGCGCCTATGGCCGACGCCACCGCCGGGTCTGGCAGCGAATCGAGGCACATCAGCAGCACATGGCCGCCGCGCTCGATCTTTTCGAGGTTCATGATCGGACGCTCGTCGCTGGCATCGAACGGTTCTGGCGACAAGGTCTTCCCTAGTTCTCCCGAAGTGAGCATGGACAGGATCGGCAAGAGATTGGCGGTAATCTTCTGGTAATGCTCGCGGTTGTGCCGGAAAATCCGCACTTGCGAGTCGATCACCTTGTCATGCCGCGACTCGTGCACATGGCGCTCGTAGTATTCGACGAAGGCGACCAACTCGGCGCTGGCCACCGGCGACGGCGACTTGAGCGTTCCCTTGCGCGCCTTTTCTAGCAAGCGGCCCAGGTCCGGATCGGTGCGCCAGCCGCGTCCCAGCAGTTCCTCGTAGAAGCGCTTGAGCGTTTCCTCCAGAATCGGCTCGATACCCGCCTCGATATACTTGGTCAGTTTCATCAGGTTCGGTCGCCGCTCCAGGCGCACCATTGCTTGCGTGACCACGTTCACCGCATCCCAGCCGAACGCAGAAAAGGCGCCGGCGGTGTCGGGTGGCAGGATCGACTGGATACGCGATGCGATTTCGGTGGGTTTTTGCCAGTTGAAAGTGAAATCGAGGCGCACGCCGGTTTCCGGGAACGCGGGGTGGAACCACAGGAAAGTGGCGTCCTCGCGATAGTCTTCGCATGCCTTCTGCACAAGGCGCTTCAAGCGCTTGGAATTCTTGGGGTCCAGGATGATGACCACGTCGCCCCGGCGAATGGCCTGGGTGATCAACCAGCCCAGGCACACGCCTTTTCCGGACTGGGTCGTCCCCACCACCAGCGTACCGCCTTCGAAATTCTGTAATGGGCGCGCCAGCAGTTTTTCGCGCTGCTCCACCCCATGGATGTACGGCAGGCCGATTTCGTCGTCTGGCTGCGGATTGGCGACGTACCCCAGCAACCGAAGCACCATGGGCGGGATGCGCAGTTCCCGATAATCCACCTTCGCCAATTCGTACAAGCGCTGCGAATGGACCGGCTGCCATTCGAAGCCGAATCCGAACACCACCACTTCAGGATCGGGGGTAAGGCGGGCCAGCCGCCTGGTGCTGATAATCTCCATGGCGCGGCCAGACAAGGCGGCACGAACACCAACAATACGCATGCCCTGATGGGCGCGCCACGCCGCCATCGGCAGCGCCACCGACAGCAAGGACGCGCCAAGCATCGACGGGATCGTGCCCGGCGTGTAAGCCATGGTTCCCAGCGCGGCCCCCGCCCAGGTCGCGCTCGCCACCAGTTCCAAGGGGCTGCGCCAGGGCATCTCGTAACTACGCATCAGCATGTCGCTCTCCTTTTGCGTCAACAGGGCTTGCCTTCCCTACCGAAACACCGGTCAAGAACTCGGCGGCGATGAACACCCCGGGAACGCTGGCGCCATCGATCACTGGCGACTGCACCGCCTCCCCGCTCTCGCTCAGTTCAAGCATGCCGGCATCAAACAATGATCGCCAGGCCTGGCGCGCATCGACACCATGCTGATCCAGGGATGCCAGCGGGACGAACAGCGCGCCCGCAAGGACATGGCATTGCGGCTTGCTTCCGTACAAGGTGCTGACGATGGCGGACAGTGCCCGGGCCACTGTGCGGTTCAGGCGCATTGGCGGACGCAGGGCAGGATTTTTCTGCTGCGATGCCTTCCCATGATTGTCATGCGGTATTTGCTCGGCGCCATGGGCCTCCTCTTGGGCGCGTTTTACTTTGCCGCCCTTGTTCGGCAGGGAGGATTCGGCGGGAAGCATTTCCTGGAGCGGCAATGATGCCTGTACCGCATCCTCGACTGGTTTCGGCTTGGCTTGGCGGCGGCGCGACTGCTGCGGCATGTTCTCGATGTCCATCGGCGGGACTGCCATCGCATCTTCCAGCGACACTTCCTGCGCCTGGGGCTGCGGCGCGGTGCCGGTCCTTTCCGTCCCTACTGCCAGCCACTCCGGTATCGGTACCGGCTGCGGAAACACGTCCGCAAGCAATAGACTGGGCGGCACAAGCGAGATGGCATCCATCGGCTCCTGCGCTCCCGGCGGCTGGATAAGGACGACATACTTGCCGTTTTCCTTCTCTGGCACGACGCCCCCGGCAACAAGGATTTCCAATGCCGCCTGGGGTGTGTCGGGCGCGCCGGGAAGACGCTCATCGGCAAGCAGCCGGATCACATCCGATGCGCCATTGGGCCACACCAGATACAAGCCGTCTTCGGCATACCAAAGTCGCGACCGCGGGGCATTGGGCAGCCAGTTGTGGTCCGACTGCACCAGTTCGCGCATGGCCTCGACCAAGTGGCGCGCGAGATGCGCCGGGACATCATCCGGCACGCCTGTCGCCGCCGTCGCGTTACGCTGACGCTGGATCACGAGCGCGGCCGCATGCCGTACCAGCCGGTCCATCACGTTGTGCTCATGGTAAGTGGCAAGGCCGGAGATGGACGCGAGCATGTTGGGCACGATGACGTCGTTGCTGAAGGCAAGATCCTCCATGGTCGTGGCACGGACAATCATGGGTAGCGCAAACAGGCTCGGCGCGCGTCGTTCCGGCCCAACTGTCCACTGTACCTGGAACGTCCCACTGCGCCGCTGCCGCAGCCACTCCGTCAGCGGGGAGACGTAAGGCTGCCAGCGTTCTCCCTGTGCGTCGCGCACCAGCACCTGGTTGAAACACCGATAAAGCTCACTGCATAGGCCTGCGATGAACGTGGCACGCCGCCAGCGCGGCTCCAGGACACGCCGATTTGAAATGGTCTGGCGGCCGGCGAAGATCTGGGAGTCGGTGGCCTGCAGCGCATAGAAGGCCACTTCCAGGCCGAGGCGAAGCATACCGCCGGCCGAGCTGTTGTAGCTCGAACCGGTCGCCGGCAACGCGTTGACGTAGTTGGCATAGTTGCGAATAGGCTCCAGCAAATCGGCGGCAAAAGTGGCATGGTCGCATCCATAGCAGAGCTTGATCCGAGCGATCACATCCTTATGAGCAAGCAGCAATTCCTCAACGCTGCAAACGCGCATGCCGGTTGCACCTGCCGACAGAGGACCGACATCCGGCTTGGGGCGCGCCGTCTCACCTTCTTGAAATCCGGTGCGTGCGTGCACCCACTTGAACAGGTTCGAGAGAGGCATGGCTCGGCTCCGGCAGTGCAGTGAATTCCCAGTGTCGGCCGCGCCGAATGCCGCGTCCACGCGAAAAAAAGCCGATTACGGCGCTTTTTCCGTATCGGCGCCAGCGGGAGGAGCAAGGCCGGGCAGGTTTCCCTGCCTGCCAGCAAAATGCGCTTTAACACGCGGATCGAGCGGATAGCGGTGCAGCAGATGGCAGAAAACGCATCCCGCTGCGGGCGGCGGCGGGGCACCAATTTCGGCAAGGTATTGCGCCCGGCATTGCGGACAGCAATGCATCGCCAGGCTCGCGTCGGCGCACTGCCAGATGCCGAGCAGCTGGCTCACCAGTGAGAAGGCCCGGTCAAAAGACAGCGCTGGCTTGGCAGGTCGGCTTTCCGCGTACATGCGGTAGGCCACCACCAGCGCTTCGGCCGGCGTGCAGCGCTGCCGCTCCCGCAGCGTGGAGAACATGCTGGCGAATTCCGATGCGTCGGCGCGCGTGCAGATATTCCCGCAATGCACCCACTCGCTGGATTCGGGCCGCCGGCCGTTAATGGAGCCACCATTGCGGAAGAACTGGGTCCGCAACAGCGAAGGGCGCAATCCGGTCACATGGACGACCGTGCCTAAGCGCGCGCCGAGCGCAATGCACTCCCTGGCCAACTGCAGGGCTCGGATATGACTGTCGGCGTCGGAGGCCGCCATGGCGCATGTCAGATACGTTGCGCAATTGGCAGCTGCGGGGTTACCTTGGCAACTGGCCGGCTGGCGCCTACCCTGCACAAGGTGACCGCCAAATCGAGCGGCGCCACCAGTAGCGCCGGCAGGTTGCCGATTGGCTGGAACAGGCTTTCATGCGGCATGTTCGCCGCTAATGCAAACAAATCGCTCACCGTCATTTCACTGAGCAGATTGGCGCAGTCTGGTTCGAGATGGAACTTGTAGCTGGCGGCGACCCGGTCCTGCTTAAGGCCTGCCTGGATGGTCAATAGGAAATTCAGGTTAAGTTGCTGAACGTCCGTCAGGTGAATGGCACTGTCCATGATGGTTACTCCGCTATGCCCTGGAAAGGGCGTGGTCACATCACTGGTGTTCGGGTATAACGACAACAATCTCGCGCGATCGCCATGCAATGCAGCATGAGGCCGCCACATGCCAAAGCAGGCTACACCGCACAACTTATACGGTCAAGAGCAACTGCTCGCACTGTGCACTGCAATAGCATTGTCCTCTTGACGACAATGTCCGATTCGATAGATGCTAGCGGTATGTAGCATGTTGATATTAAACCCGACACCTCCTGAGCAACTGCTCACAATTTCTTCAATCTGCCCCGAAAACAGGACCAACGCGCCTCATGGAGCCAGACCTGCGTAGCACCCCACTTTCTCGCGAGCGAGCACGCGAGCTTGAATTAAACCTGGTGCCGGGACTTCGCAACCGGCTTATCGCTGAGTTGGCTGCACGCCACATCCCGCACCACGAATACGCCCCATACCTCAGCACTCTTACCGGTCGCGCTTTACAAACCGTGAAGCGCTGGATCGTTGCCGAGCCCCCTGGCTTGCCGGACCCGGCCTCGTTAGCGATTCTTGCCCTTCAGCTCAACCTGGATTCCAATTGGCTGCTCGGCTTGCTGCACCACCCGTTGCATTTCCCCTACCATCAATTACCCCAGCACCTGCTTGCCGCGTTGTACCCTGGCGGAAACGCACCTACCGATTGGATCGGCGCATTGCGTTCGCAGATCGCCGCCCAGACGTCGCTACAGGTCGGCATCATGCAGGGGCCGGAAATGGCGCCGCTGATACGCGACGGGGCACCGTTCTTCTTCGACGATACCCATACCCAGATCACCTGCAACGGGGTCTACCTGCTCGCCCACCATGGGCAAATGCTGGTCAGGCACGTGGAGCGGCGCATCGGCGAAGGCCTGCTGCTGCGCTGTGAAAACACCGCCTATGCCGACACACTGCTCAAGGATACGGACGACGCGGCCACCGAATTGACAGTGCGAGGACGCCTGCTGCTGGTGATCCATGTCACCCCCCTTTGATCCTGACCACGTCGCTTGCGCGTAAAACAGAGGGAGGCCGTCCCCGGCTGCGCCAATCAGCACAGCCCGGAAACGCCCCTCCCTGCAACCCGCGGCTTACACCGCTTCGACGATCGGCCGCCAATCAGCGGCGGACAAGTCCAACAATTTACCGCCCAACTCCTCGAACTCGGTCGCCCGGTCGTAGTCGTCCACATCCTGCGCGTAGCCTGTGACCGCATTGACCAGGCCATACCCGGTCAGGTCACGTTCCTCGAACAGATGCCGCAGCACGCCGGCGCATTCGGTCTCGTTCAACGCATACCGGTTCGACAGTACCTCGACTGCCTTGGCCGGGTTGCCAATCAGTTTGATACCCATGGTTTTACGCATCTTCTCCGAGATCAAATCGAACGTCGCCTCTGACACCGCGGTCTGGACCAGGTCGCGTACTTTGAGGAAGATGGCTTTGTCATCCGCCTCAAGGGTGTCGTTCTGGTAGACCTGTACCTCGTCGTCGTTGGACACCAGGTTGCGCCCAGAGTGGTTCTTGCGCATGCTGCGGTCCTGGATGATGAGGCCGTTGCTGCACACGAGCCGAAACAGCAATGGCTCGACCCGCAGTGTGCCGCAACCGATTTCCGAATTGCTGACCACGACGCCGGCCTGCACCACATCGCCCGGCGCCACCTCGCACTGGATTTTCGAGCTGACCACCTTCAGGTAAAGCTTGGTGGGGGTCAGCGCAACCGATTCGAAACGTGCACCTGGCAGTTGCTGCAGTACCGGCACAATACTTTTCGCCAGATCGAAGTTGTCCAGCCGGCGGTAGCGCGTCGACAGGAATGCACGGGCATTGCCATCGAGCGTACGCAACATATAGCTGTCCGGCTCGTTGATTTTCAGCCAGCCGTTGACGTTCAGGTCCAGCAACTCAGGGCTGAACTCCCGCATGCGTTTGAAATAAGACAGCGGGATATCGAGCTTCTTCGCCAACTGCCCGCACACGAAGTCGTTCAGCGGATAGCGCACCTCGCCCTTCGGCTCTTCCACCACCAGCCCGAACTGGTGCGACGGTGTCGTTTCGCCGCGTATTTTCGTGGCGCGCACGAGCAAATCGCGCTTGGCCGCTGCCTGGCGTTCCAGTTCATCGGCCAAGGCAATCAAGGAATGTCCTGTTTTCATGATGCATCTCCAGTTAAAAAACGCGGACGGACCATCCCCGCCGGGGCTGGTCCCCGCAGGGTTGCAATACACGGCATTGCTGCCGCGTCGGCGCGGATGCGCCACTCCTGGACCTGACGGTCCTGCTCCTACCAAAAACTACTCATGCCGCCAAATCTTCGTGCGTGGCGTGGCGTTCGGACACATTGGCCCAGTCCGCACCGGCGCTGCGGGGGATGAACACTTCAGCCTTGCGGCCTTCCCCGTGACGACAACATTTCATGTATCGACGTGCCAACCCATAAGCGGAAGCCTGGCCGTCATACATGGCGTCGGCGTCGTTGTCGCCGTAAATCCGCAGCCGCGTCACCGCGTCCGGCACCCAGATGCGCTCAAGGTTGCTGGCGCAAATCCCGACCCACACCGGCTGCCCGGTGCGTTTCAAGATCGCCAAACCGGTCTCGATGCCTTCGCATACCGCCAGTTCGCCGCCAGGCTCGCCCAATCTGACGGCCGCGCCATTCACGCCGCCGCACAGGAGCTTTTTCGCCTCTGCCACCAGCGCCTTGCGGCCATCCTGCAGATAGGTGCGATGCAGCGACACCACCTGCCCACCCTGGTCCTGGACTACTGCCACCAGGGCTGCATAGTTGTGCACGAGCCTGGGTCTACCGGTGTCCTGGTCGAGCTCGTAATAGCCAAGCGCGGGATGCGTACGCAATGTCGCCGGGTACCCATCCATGCCAAGCCCTCGGAAGCGCAAATAGCGGTCCACCTCATCGCCGCAAGCAACCGGATGGGTTTCGGACAGGATGCGATGAATCAGCCTGCGTGCATCCTTCACCCGATCAGGAACGCGCGGCGACGCGGGCAACAGGCCAAGCGTTTGCTCGACACGGTGCAACGTCATCCCTGCATTCCAACCAAAGTAGCCCATCAGCAGCTTGAAGCCGCCACCGGCGCCACAGGCGCGGCACACGTAATTGCCGTCGCCAAACTTGTCCGTGTACTGAAACCGATCGGTGCCGCCACATGCCGCCACGGGACATGGCTGGTTGCGCCGGTTCAGCACCTTCTGATCGACACCCAGGGCGAGCAGCAGTGGTGTCCAGCGGCCATATGCACTGGCACGCACTGCCTGGAACCGCTGGTCGAACTCTTCTTGTTCCGGTGTCATAGAGCCTCCGATTGTGCTGAGCGGCTTATGACTGGGAGAAGAGATCGCCCCGCTCCTCGACACGGCGCATCTGTTCATTGATCCATTGCGGATTGGCCGCAAGCCGGTCGGCGACCCACCCAGGATTGGCGATCACGGTACGACGCACCCACTCCGGATAGGCAGCCAAAGACGCGTCAAACCAGCGCCGCAAATGGGCGCGTATCCAGTCACGCACCACTTCGGGATCGCATCGCCCGATAAAGGGCAACCTGGACAACGGACTGCACGCAACCACGCGCATGCAGTTCACGAACGAGAAAGGTTGCTGGTCGCGCCTGGGATCGGTGAAGACCCAGCGCACGATCTCGAACTTTTCCGCCAGCGGCGTGCTGGCAACGCCGAGCAGTCGCACCTTCTGAAGCAGCCACCAGTGCAGGCGAACCACGTCTTCCTCGGTGAACTCTTCAATCGGCTCATCATCGGGCCAGTCATCAGCTTGTGTCGACTGGACGGTAGAGTCGCAACTATCGATCAGGAAAATATCTTCCACGATTGCCTCCGAATCAAAAAGATGAACGGGACAATCGTCCGCATGGGAGGTTGTCCCATGGGGGGTGACAGGGGTTGGTTACCCTTAATTGAAATGCTGGCTATGCTGCCGCGGCGTCAACCGCTTTCGATGGGCTGCCAGCTACCATCGGAAAAAACCTGTTCTACCGCATGACAGACCTCGGATGCTAGGCCCGGTCGGCCGGCATGCACGGGAAATCCGTTACTGGCACTGTAGGCGGCGTCGGCGGCAAGGTCAAGTTTCGTTCACCGCATTTCCGTCCGGCCCGAAAGATCGTGCACCTCGGCGCCCTCCAATAGTTTCCTGGTCAAGCGGCTAGGATTTCACCCGGTCATTACACTTGGAGCTAAGAAAACGAAGCAATGCTTTGGCCATGGCGTCGTTCGGCCAAGAATACACACGTTGGCGATCCTATTGCTGGCCGTCGTGTACGTGCACTTCCGCCCGAGGCTGTGTGAAAACCCGCGCCAGAGACTCGGGGGAACGGCGCTGCACGGAGCTGTCCGATCCGGCGGCGGCTTGGACAAAGTTGGGAGATGTCTCATTTGCGCGCTCCTCCATCGTGTTCAATAGGTGGCGCACATGTTGAACCAAGGGCAAAAGGAGGCTCGCGGAAATGGACGAAGTCGCTCTGGACGAGGCTGGGAATGAAGCGGCTGCGGCGATGAGATTAGTCGCGGCGCAGTCAACTGCGCGTTGCTCGCCCGAAGGCAGCCGGACGATTACTCTGCCAGGTAACGACCGTGTACGCATCGGATGAACAAGCGGCAGCGTATAGCCAGCCAGAGGATGCGTTGGATCAGTGATGGTGACTTGGCGAATTACCCGGTCAACGAGTGCGGCATTCTGCGCACTTTGAGGATGCCAGCATCGCCGACGCCATTCTGGACCGCATCATGCAGCGTAACCACCGTTTCACGCTGACCGGCGATTCGCTGCGCACGGAACGACCTAAAATCAGCAAAAAGGAGAAAAATATCGACCCATCGTGACCGTAGGCATTAGAATTTGACCGCGTAACGCCATCTCATGCGCAGCGGTCACGTTCGCCGGAATGAGCGGTCACGTTCGCCGGAATACGCACTGATGGGGCTGTAGGCCCTTTTTTACCTCAATTCGCTGACAATCAATGCCGCGTTGGCGGCGGCGACCACGTGCCCACCGTCCGTAGACGGTTTTCACACAGCCTGGCCCCAAAGCAGACATCAACGTTTACGATCAGCTTTCTCTGGCATCACGCTTACACCAAAACTGCTTGTATCAACAGGCTTATTTGCTGGTCCGGCTGGAGGCGAACAAGGTGTTATCTGCCCAAGGGCCACTGGCAGAGAGGGGCTGCTATAGCAAGTCTATAAGCTTGTTTAAGCCCGGTATCGGAGACGAAGCGAGGGTGTGAGGCCTCTCACGCTAACGCGTGAGAGCTGGATTTAATGCGGTGCTGGGCTGCGGGTGAAAGCACGCTGTTTTTCAGCGCGGCGGGATGGGCGGCGTAAAAGTTTTGGCAGAAGTCCAGCAGCGCTTTGCTCAGGGTCGCCAAGGGAGCTGGCTTAGCTTTGAGCCAATGCAGCCGCTGACCGTCAAATTTCAATCGAAGAAAACGGCGTGAGGACTCCCCGTTCGCCACCAGAAGGTCGAGCAGAACGTCGCCCTCATATGCCTTCAATATAAGCGTTTTTTCCAGCTCGTCCATATAGGAGTCTGGCCGAGCGCTGTCCAAAGAGAAGCAGATGAACGCTTTCCCTCCGGGAGCCTCTAAAACTTCGAAATGTTTTCCTGATCGTTTCATTTTGGTATTTTGGAAGCCGTCTGCTCGATGGTCCTCAAAACATCATGCACGATGCCGACCGCTTCTTCCTTTCGCTCGATGATCCGTGAAAACTCCACGTTCGCTTCAGTGTGAAAAAGACTGGGTCGATGTTTATTATATAACGCGTATGAGATTTCCACAGCGGCAACAGTGCTCTGGCAGTTGATCTTCGCCGAAACGCCGCTCTTAAGCTTCGGCCCATTGAAGCTGCTTCCAAAGCCCGCCGCGTTCGAAATGGCCACGCCATGCTCCGCCATCAGGGATTTCATATAAGCCTCCAGCCCCCGGAGGGCCGGGTAGGCGAACGCGGAGTAATCCGTCAGCTCAATGTTCAACTTCGCCAGCGCGAGCGATGGCGCGATGATCGCGGCGGCAGCGTCTCCAAGGATGTCTACGGCGCTAGGCGTCCATTGCTTGAGCTCTTTCAGCAAATCCTGCGCTTTCACTTGAGTAAGATCAAACGAGATCAACTGCGCCTGCACAATGGCTTGCTTGTCAGGAGTGAGCTCGCACAGCAGGGAGGCGACAACCCCATAAACTTCCCTTGCTTTGCCTTGCATCAGGAATCGTCCCGTGTTATAAAAATGCAAGAACACCTCATCGCCCTGCGCTTTTTTGACTCGGAAGCGGACGCCATGCTCGAGCTTCTCTTCGGTCACTTGGAATTTCCACTCATCACGAAGATAGTCGATCAAGAAGTCCCAGTCTTGTTTTGTAACTTTGTCGAGCCCCAGCGGGCGTGGCTCATACTCTGTTTTTTTGCAAGTGTTGGCCACATGCTCGGCGACGGCGAGCGACAGCTCTTTGTTCTTCCCAACAGAGGCGTTAAGCGTGACGGTGCTATCGATTCGATAATGCACATGCAGCAGACCGGACGGAGAGTCAGGAATAGTCAGCTTATAGGCCGAAAATTGCTCCGTCACCGTGGGGCCGTCAACCGTCATATCGGCGCGAAAGCTCCGGATGGCGCCGTCGATTTTGTCAGCGTCGAGAAAAATAGAGTTCAGTTTTACGGCCATTCGATCAGAGGCAATCTGGCGTGCAGAGCGCGTTGATGTTGTTAGGGAGAGCGTGATCTTACCAGAAGTTTTCCGATGGGCATCATCCGGCGGTTTACATTAAGCGTTCCACATTTCTTGCATTTTTTGCTATACGCGTAACGCACTGACAGTGCGCCACAAATGTTGCGCGCGTAAAAGTGCGGCTTATGTCGCCTTGGGCGCCGCCTTTTTGGCGCGGGGTTTCCTTGCTTTCGTGGGCTTGGTAGGCGTCGTCGACGAAACATCGATCACGCAAACAAGCATCTGCGGCGCGAGGCTATCCTTGGCCGCGATGTCGTTAGCGATTCTCGCCAGGTGCGCCACTACCTCGGAGAAAGCCCACATCTCTCCATTTGGCCCCTCCCATCCCTGCGGACGCAGCTTTTGATATACCAACAGCAAAATACCCCAGCGATCATTTCGGTCTCTAAGGTAACGCCCTTGAAGCTGGACAGTCAGGGCCTCCTCCAGTTGATGACGAGACCAGCTCTCCGCGATCTTGATCTCGATCGGCAAGCTGGCGTCGCTAGCTTTTGCTCGGAGACGAAGGTCTGGAGCCTTTTCATCGGCGACCAACGATTCCCGATCAATCGAGAAGCAGGTGCCTTGGTTTAGCCAAAATCTGTCGGCAAACCAGAGTTGAACTTGTCTCTCGTTTTCCAATATGGCAACGGTTCGGGCTTGCTGGCGGTCGGAGTCCATCAGATCATACTGAATGTCGGCCAAGCGGTTAGCGGCCAAACGCTGCAAGTCCTCCGGTTTGCGGGGAAGCTCCGTGAATTTTGTTTCAAAGAGCAAGACGTCAGCCGCTTCCCAAGCCTCTATTTCGGAATCACGCTCAACGCGTTTGCGCGCCAAGTTTTTTAAGTAGGACTTAACGACGGGGAAATCAGGCATCTCGATGAGCCGACCCAGGGCGGAGTGACTGCCCTTGCCGGAAGTGTCCGCAAGGAGTTGCAGGGCTTGCTGACGACCTTGACTTGCGGAGTCTCTCTCGTCAGGCGTGAAGGCTATTCCAACGGGCCTTTGGACGTCTTCGGATAGCGGAATACTTGAGTAGGCGAACAAAATCAGCTTCTCAAGATTTTCTATCGAGATCTGCGAAATGATCGGAGGCTCACTTTTCATAGATTTGCCAAATATTCTTGGGATCAATGGCCGCGCGATGGCTGCGGAGCCCCGCGCGTCAAGCCTCGCCAACAAACCAAACAATAGCTCGGTAGTTTTGTCCGCATCAATGGAGAAGCCAGCCGCCAAGTATTCAATGTTCACTTCAATGGCGTTCAGGTCGCTGATCCGACGAGCGATCAACTGCAATAGCCGCTCGCGTTCAGTTGTGACTTTGAGCAATATCCCAAGGAGGGAGGACAGCAAGTCGATCGGCGTGGCGCCGCTTGCTTCGATGGCGTTCCAGATATCACTTTCGATAAGGGCGGCGACGCGCTGATCGGATCGAGCGATACGCGCTAAAGAGCGTCGCGGGCAGCTCACCAATCCAGGATCTAGATCCCGAGCGAGGTCCGAGTGGATTACGCCTGCGCAAATTTGGGGATGCGCGACACAAAGGTCAGCCATCCAATCAGGGAAGGCGTCAAAAGCGAGCGTCGCATACACGGCGGCCTTATGGGCCTCGCTGGAGTCCAGCCCAGCGGCCCAATCCGGATCGGCCTTCGCTTCCAGTGATACCCCGGCGAAACCAATCAGATCAGCATAGGACTTCGAGATATACATGGAGCTCGCCCCGTCAACCTCCAGCGTAGGAGTGGTGGAGCGCCAACTGCTGATAAAAACGTCTCGAATGATGTCAACCACGTCGCTTTCAAAAATGCCGGAAAGGGTCTTGATATCCGGCGTGGCGTTCAGCAATCCCTCCTCGCTATCCTTCGTCAGAATGGTCCACAATTTGACCAGTCGGGGATCAACGTTTCCATTCGCCAAAATGGCCCAGTCGCGCGTTTGCTTTGGATGCTCGCGGATGAAGTTCGCGAACTCAATCCATGAACGATTTTCTTCGTTGCTCAGTCGCTCAGCCTCTTGCTGCTGCGCCTCATGTGACAACTGAATCTCTGGCGAAGTCTTGGACGGCAAGGGCTCCCAGGCGCCGAGCGTGGGCCGAAGAACGGGGTATTGACATGCCGCCTCTTTAGTTTCCTTCACAAGCTCCATCGGATTGCCCGCGTTATAGCAAACTTCACGCAGCAACTCGAAAATGACCATCTTCTCGCCGGAAGCCTCTCGCGTCTGCAAATCTTGTATAAGCCATGCGGCGTCCTCCGCCAGTAAACGAGGGGTAAATGCCAAATGGAATCTCAGTTGCGATAATTTTTCCAGTGGCTCAATTTGCGCGATCTTTGACGCTGAATATATTTTTACGGCTTGCCACAGCCATGCTTGCCTTAACTCCGGCTCCGAGCGCAGTCGAGCTTGTAGGTCAATCTTTGACCCCTCATGGACAGGATGGCGCAGCGCTGCGAGGTCCAGCCATATTTGCAGCATTGAGACCCAGTCTGATGGCGCGGTCGAACCACGAAGGTCGAGGGACCGAACAGCGAGAGCCTTCATGATGTTCAGGCTTGGCTGCGCCTCTTCAAATTCAGGATCGGTCATGTCCTCCGGGACGTGAGAAAGTTTTGATATGAAATGGCGAAGCAACTGCAGAACATCCTCACTCACTTTCATTTGGCGCGCCAGCTTAGGGCCGTGGTAGTCAAGGCTCCGCCCGGAGCCTTTGATAGACAGCGCGGAGCTCATGGCGATGAGGTCGTCAACCGACAGCGCAGAAGGGAAAAGACTGTTGACAGCGAACCAGAGGAAGTCATGTTCGAAGTTCTTATAGTTCGTCAACAGGAACTTCCTATACTCTGCAAGGGCCTCTGGGAGATTAAGCGTGGCGAGAGCCTTTATCGCCAGAATGCGCGATTGGGAATCGACGCTCATGTCTTGGGCTGCGTCCAAGGCGATAGAAACGCAACCGACCAACTCCCCAGCTTCGATCAACTCAAGGAGTATGCGAGCGACGCCTGGGGCGCGATGAGAGCTCTGCCAATGCTTTCTAATGGCGTCGTCCATGTCATCACCAACAAAGCGTCGAAGCGCGTCGCGGTTACTTGCGCCGTTATGCGGCTGATCCGCTAAAGCCTGAAGCGCCAAAGCCAGCGCTTGCTCGCGAACATCACGGGGCAGGCTTGACGGATCTCCAGCTTGCATCAACAACAACGGGTCGCGCTTTAGAATCTCCCGCGCCACGGCGGAGTTATCGATGGCGAGCCAGGCCGCTGTTTCCCTCATCGCTGGGCGAACGACATCCACGTCATATGTCGTGGCGAACAGCAAGCGAAGCAGATCATTTATCGGCAGATTGTTGTCGCGCAGCCGGACGATCCATTTTGCGCAAAGAAAGGCTCGCACAGTCCCGGTGTTGTCATTGTGAAGGCGAGTTGAACCAGCCTTGGCTGGAACGAACACCGCCCGATTGATCAAATCGATCCGCTCACTAGGAGGGTGATCAGACAACAGATCAGCAAGGGATATGCCGTTGCCTTTATCGCCCGGCTTCCGTCCCTTGCCTACCAGGCTAATCGTGTCTTTCTTCCCGAGCACAAGCGCGGCCCCGGTTCTCTCAAGCGCTTGCATTACGCCATGGTCGCTGAGTAGAGCCCGCCGCTCTCGCTTAGGGTCTTGCTCACGCAGCCGATCTGATAGATTGAGCTGGAGCATACCGGCCAGAGCGCCAAAGCGTCCGTTTTTTTTCCAGTAGCCAACTAACCAGTCCAAGTCAACAGGGCGAGACGCGAATGGCCAGAGGCGCGCGCTCTCGACACTGGCCACAAAGGAGTCAACGTCGGCAACCCCGCTTTGGACAACGAAAATTCGAATTTGATCAACATCCAAGGGGGCCATCACCACGACAAGTGGGCGCTCAATCTTCGGCGCGTTGTCGGGCTCCAGCTTCAAAGCCTGAAGCAACAGGGCGTTGGGTCTATTTTCTGAGGGCGTCGCTTGGCTGTGAGCTGGCAGTAGGCGTTCCAGGTCATCGTGGTCGCGAATCGCTTCCCAATCAGTGTGTCGGCCAGAGATGATGATGTGAGCGCGGTCTTCCGCGCCGCTGATGGCGTCGGCGAGGTGGTTGAGGGCATCGCGGAACGGAATAGATTCCAGTTTGGCTTCATCAATGGAATCCACAAAGAACCAGGCTGGCTCGTTTGAATCAATCCATTTTTTTAGTCGGGCCTTGTCGCGGCTACCCAGAGCGCTTTCGAAGCAATCGCTCCCGACTTTCTTCACGGTTGCCAAGAAGCTGAAGAGCTTATTTTTTTGCAGCACTTCATTACAAGCCTCGAACTCCGTGGTTTTACCGCTTCCGCCTTCCGCAAGGATGACAACTCGTTTTTCCCGCAACAGCTCCCGCCATCCAAAGTCGCGGTTGTGCTGGAAATAGAAGCGATACCAGTTCATGACCGTGTTGTCGCTGTCATCCCAGCGAGTAAAGCGACGGTTCAGCGGAATGAATGCCATACGGGGGGAGCCTTTTGATTGCCTGAGCCAAATTATACGCCCAGTCAACTTCAGCTCGACCCGTTGACGTAGCCTCGTCAGACTATGTCGTGATGGCGGCGATGGCTGCGCCGAGTTTTCCATCGGTTCCGATCGCTCGAAAGTCTACGACCCAAACACGCTCCCCGCGTTGAGCGATTAAGGCCATCGGCTGGCCATGGGGCCGCGCCAGCGGATGCTCATCGCTGACAGGGCCGAACTGGACCGCCCGCTGGAGGCGATGGCGATCAGCGCGGCGAGCCGGGCCACGTCGGCGGCGATGCTAGCGAGTTGTCGGCCTTGCTCGGCGTCCCGCGCTTGGTTTTCGCGTGACAGGAATGCGACCTCTCGGCGCAACTCTGCGAGTAAGCCTGTGATCGCCTCCGCCTCGGCGCGATTGGCGGCGCTGGGTGGGCGCGGGGTTTCACTTGACAGCTCGCTAGTGCGGTCGATCGCGTGGTCGAGTGCCTCAGAGGGGCTCAGGGGCCGCCCGGCCTCCGCAAAATCGGAAAAATGTCCGCGACAAATCCGGCGATCGCGCCGACGCTTTTGGTTGGGTGCGCGTGCTCCAAGTGGTTGCGCTCATCCTGCAATGCTGCCATCGCCGCCCAATCCACCTTGATCCCGAAAGCTTCGAACCGGCTTTTAATGCCTTGGACATCGATTGTTGTTTTCCCAAACTTTCCCACGGGAAGCCACTTGACGCCGCCTTTGCCATCCGGATTGGGAATCACCTCGCGAGGAGCGTTGAACAAGATTTGATCCACCGCCGCCGGGTCTGAAACGCCTTCGGCAAGGCGGTATTTAAAGAGCAACAACACGCCAGCGAACAAGTTTCGCGCCGACGATGACGCGCGCTTTGGGTTCCCCCCTTTGATCCGATGGCATTCTCACACGCTCAAAATCCTCGACGCCCAATCGAATCGACGTCAACGCGTTCTGCTTGAGTTTTTCAGGAGACAGCATCATGAGCCCTCGGAATGTTTCGTCAGACAGCTTCCAGCCTTCCACTCCCCAACAATCGACATCCCTCGCTGTTCTCGGCTGAGACGGCTCCGTTTAGAGGCCTCCCGCAAATCCGCAGCGCTTGCCAGCTCATTGCCGCCAGTCACGTCCATTGCAAGATAGTATTTAGTGCAGAGAGTTAACAAATATTGCGCTTATGAATTACTATAATCTACTATTAGTAATATGAGTATATAAACTGACAGCGCGAGGCCACATGACGATCTTGCAGGACATTCAAAAATGGTCCGAAGGGCAACCCGCTTGGCAACAGGACGCGATCGCCCGCATCTACGGCCAAGCCGAGTTGTCAGCGCACGACTACGATGACATGCTCGCGCTGCTCAAGGCCGAGCATGGAATTCCCGATCCCGCCGGTCGCAAGCCTCAAAAACTGGCCGCCGACCAGATCGCGGGCGCAGCCCCGCCCGGCCAGAAGATTCAGCTTCTAGCCATCAAAAATCTCCGCAATGTCAACGCGCTGGCCCCCGATCAACGCCTGTCGATCGCCCAGGCTGGGCTCAGCGTGATCTATGGCGAGAACGGGGCTGGCAAGTCCGGCTACTCGCGCGCGCTCAAAAAGGCTTGCCGCGCTCGCGACCAGAGCGAGCCGATACACCCCGACGCCCGTCTCGCGCCGGGCCAGGCCGGCGCCGCTCAAGCCAGGTTTGAATTGCTCGTTGACGATCAGCCCATCGAGGTCGAATGGATTGCAAATCAAGCCGCGCCCGAGCCGCTGTCGGCCATCGCCATTTTCGATTCCCACTGCGCTCGCGCCTATGTGGACAACAAAGGGGATTTCGCCTACATCCCGTATGGCTTGGACATTCTGGCCAAGCTGGCCGCGGTCAGCGCGAAGCTCAAGGCGATGGCGTCCGCCGAGCTCGCCAGCGTCAAGCCCAACATCGAGCTCTTCTCGGGGCTAAGCCGAACTCAAACCAAAGTCGGCGTCTTGCTGCGCGGCATATCGCCCAAGACCAAGCCCGGCGATGTGGAGGCGCTCGCCACACTCACCGACGCTGGCCGAGAACGCCATGATGTTCTTGCCAAAGCACTTGCGGAGCGCGATCCAAAGCAGAAAGCGATAGACCTTCGCGCCAAAGCCGCGCGTTACGCGGACTTGGCCTCGCGTGTCACCTCAGCCTTGAGCCACGTGAGCGACGCCAAGTTTGGCAATCTTCGCGAGCTTGTGGCGGCGTCGATCGTCGCAAAACAAGCCGCTGAGTTGGCCAGCAAAGCGTTCAAGGAAACGGCGGGGCTTCTTGCCGGGACCGGCGGGGAGCCTTGGAAAGCGTTGTATGAGGCCGCTAGGTTGTTCGCCGCAGAGTCCCACCCCGGCAAAGAGTTTCCGCATCTGGGACCGGAATCTGAATGTCCTCTATGCCAAAATGTTTTAGGAGAGCGCGGAATCGAGCGCTTGGCGGCCTTCGACAAGTTTGTCCAGCAAGAGGCGGAGAAGGCGGAAAAAGCGGCGCGAGCGGCGGCGGTGACCGCCTTCAACGAATTGCGCGGCGCGGCGCTTGATTTGCTGCTGGACGCGGGCTTGACAGCCGATCTTGAAGCGAGCGACACAGCTCTGCTGGCGAACTGTCAGGCGCTGCAAAAATCCCTGATCGCGCGGAAGGACGGAGCTGTGAAAGCCTGCGCTCCTGGCGGTGACTGGAGCGCAGTCATCGGCCTGACTGACGATCCGCAAGCGCGCTTGATTGAGCTCTCCGGCAAGCTCAAAGACGAAGCGAAGGCGTTGGACGAGAGAAACAGTGAGAAGGCACGCGCCGCAATGGTCACCGAGCATGCCGAGCTCGACGCCAGCATCCGTCTGTCCGAATTGAAGGAGGCGGCGTTGGACGCCATACAGAGGCTGGTCTTGGCCTCGAAACTAGAAGCCTGCGTTTCGCAAGCGAACTCCACCACTGGCATTTCCCGGAAGTCCACCGAGCTTTCCAATTCGGTGGCGACGCATGAGGTGGTGGCGGCGTTGAATCGCGAACTGGTCGTCCTCAATGTGCATGAGCTCAAGGCGGCCATGAAAGCCGAATCCCAGCGCGGCAAAACCCAATACAAGCTGGTTCTGGAGACGCCCGGGAATATCGCTGCGAAAGACGTCCTGAGCGAAGGCGAGCAGCGGGCCATCGCGATCGCGGCGTTTTTGGCCGAGGTCAATCTCGGAGGCGGGCTCGGCGGCGTTGTCTTTGACGACCCCGTGTCGTCGCTGGACCATCGCCGCCGCTGGCATGTCGCAAAACGGCTGGCCGAAGAGGCGTCCAAGCGGCAAGTGATCGTTTTCACCCACGACATTTACTTCCTATGCATTCTTCAGCAGTGCGCGGAGGAGATCGGCCTCGACCTTGCGCCTCAGTGCATCCGCAAGGCGCCGACAGGCTTCGGCGTTCACTCGGACCGTGTGCCTTTTGATGCCATGCCCACCACCAAACGAGTTGGGGCTTTGCGCGACATGCATTCAAGGGTCGCCGCCGCCAACAAGGCTGGCGACGACGAAAAACACACAATGCTCACGCGCGACGCTTATTTCCATCTTCGGCTGGCCTGGGAACGGGCGGTTGAAGAGGTGCTATTTCATGGCGTCGTGACCCGATTTGGCGAAGGCGTCTCCACGCAAAGGCTCAACAGCGTGATCGTGGAGGATGACGATTTCAAAAAGATCGAGGTGGGGATGACCCGATGCTCCAAGTTCGCGCACGATCCAGCGCTGGGCGCCCATCTGCCAACGCCCTCGCCCGATGAGCTCATGGCTGACATACAAACGTTGGAAACCTGGCGAGGGATTGTTGAAAAACGCAAAGACGGCATTCGCAAGCGTCGCGAATAACCCATCCCATCCTGAAAGCTGAGAACTCGACATGCCCGTCATCCATGATGTAAACCGGCTTCGCGCAGCAATGCTGCCCCTCGTCTACGGCGTCGATGAGGCGTTCACCATTTACTATGACGAGACCAACAATATCAGGAAGCTTTACCTGACCGACGATGGCTTCAATACCGAGCGCCAGGACCATTTCGTCTTGGGGGGGCGTAGCTTTGCGACAAGGCCAGTGCATAGGCGACATTGGCGAATTGCGGAGCAAGCTCCAAATCCAACCCAACGCCCCGGAGATGAAGTTAAGGCATCTCAACGGCGGAGTGGATTTCGAGTCCTTGTTGAAATCCCCGAAACTCGGCGTCTTTCTAACTTGGCTCACGGAGCGCGATATTTGCGTTCACTACTACGCCAGCCTTAACTGCGAATGCTTCGGCTGGAGTCTGCCAACCAAGAACTTTGCGCAAAGTGCATCTGGCCATGGACGTGCGCACAGGGCAGGTGTGCGCGGCCTTGATGACACACCAGGGTGTTGGCGACGCCGAAGTGCGGCCCGCGTTGCTCGACCAACTCCCGACCGATGCGAAGACTGATATCGTCGGCGGCGACGACGCCTATGATACTAAGGCATGACACGCCGCCATTGTGGCCCGCGCCGCGCAGCCCGCGATCCCGCCACGTGAAGGCACTGCGCGCTGGCCGCTGCGCAGAACGGGCGCGGCCTGGGGCAACGAAGCGTTCGCCGCCATTGCCAGCGACGGCCGGAGGAAATGGAAGACGGCCAGCGGTTATCACCAGCGCTCACTGGCTGAAACCTTGATGTACCGGCTGAAGGTGCTGTCGGGCCGGGAATTGGCCGCGCACGATAGGCGCGCAGGCGATGGAAGTGGCGGTTCGGGTGGGAGTGCTTAACCGTATGGCCGCGCTGCCCCGTTACTATATACAGACCTCGATTCTCGGGGTGTTGGCCAGCCAAGTCCGGCATGATTCCTGCCTCCAGTCGCCCATGATCCGGGGGGTGTTGTCACCGGACTTGGTGGGTGGCTGGTGATCGCTGATAGGGACTTGGCTCGGGTTCACGCCCGACGCCATTCGTAACGTGGATGCCGAGACCTGCTGCCATATGTCGTTGGCCATCGAACTTGTTGTGGCGGGAGGTCGCATGGACGCGATTGAACATTATGAGACGGTGGACGTGTTTATTGGAGTCGACGTTGGCAAAGGCGAGCACCACGCAGTTGCCCTTGATCGATCCGGAAAGCGGTTATTCGACAAAGCCTTGCCCAATGATGAAGGCAGGCTTCGCGCACTAATTCCCGGGTTGAAGGAGCACGGAAAGCTCTTACTGGTCGTTGACCAGCCAGCGACGATCGGCGCACTACCGATCACGGTCGCCTGAGCTGAAGGCATTCTGGTGGCTTATCTTCCCGGACTGGCCATGCGCCGAATTGCGGACTTGCACGCCGCCGAAGCCAAGACAGACGCGCGGGATGCGGCGATCATTGCCGAAGCGGCCCGCTCCATGCCGCACGCGCTGCGCTCGCTTCGCCTGGACGATGAACAATTGGCTGAACTGACCATGCTGTGCGGGTTTGACGATGACCTAGCGGATCAAATCACCCAAACAAGCAATCGGATTCGCGGGGTACTGACACAGATTCACCCTGCGTTGGAACGGGTTCTCGGACCTCGGCTCGATCATCCTGCCGTACTGGATCTGCTGCAGCGATATCCCTCACCAACCAAGCTGGCCTCGCTCAGCGAGGCCAGCTTGGCAAACAGACTCAGCAAACTTGCACCCCGCTTGGGAAAGACCCTCGCGCGCGAAATAGGCCAGGCACTTTCGGAGAAAACTGTCGTTGTGCCAGGAACCAATGCCTCGGCCATCGTATTGCCGCGCTTGGCCCACCAACTGGCCGAACTGCGCAGGCAGCGCGAAGAGGTCGCGCTTGAGGTTGAAGACTTGGTGCATGCGCACCCTCTTTATTCGGTCCTGACCAGCATGCCAGGAGTCGGCGTCAGGACAGCGGCCAGACTCCTCACTGAGGTCGCCGCCAATGCTTTCGCGTCGGCCGCCCATCTAGCCGCCTACGCGGGGCTGGCGCCCGTCACCCGCCGCTCCGGGTCGTCAATTCGAGGCGAGCGTCCATCCAGGCGTGGGAACAAGGTGCTCAAGCGCGCCCTTTTCCTTTCCGCCTTCGCTGCGCTTCGTGATCCGGTCTCGCGCGCCTACTACGCTCGAAAAATTAGCCAAGGAAAACGCCATAACCAGGCGCTCATCGCGCTCGCCCGACGGCGCTGCAATGTGCTCTACGCGATGATGCGCGACGGGACGTTGTATTGCGCTACGCAGATCAAAACCGCTTGACGAACTACATAGCCCCCCCGCAATGGTCGGCGATCCAGAAACAGCCTTTTTTTTGCCAGCGTTTCGACTACGGCCCGGCGGCAGATAGGGGTACGCTCTGGCGATATGCCTGTATCGAAGGTGCCTTATGAACTCGCCAGCAGAAACCCCAGCCCTTGCCATCGCAGAGCACAACGCCATCAACAGAAGACTACTCGCGCGCAAGGTGATCGCGAAGACCGACCATATCGAATCGGCGAGCCGCAAGGTTCCGGTGATGTTGTGCAGCCCGGAGGGCAAGCGCCTTTACCTGCGCTGCTTTGAGATCACCCAGATCACCTTTCACTACATAACCGTGTTCGCCCGCATGAAGGTCTCCGAACAGGAAGTGGAGAAGATTGAGCTGGAACTGCGCACCATGCTGGACAACCGCCTTGCTCGCCTGAACAGAGCGCTGGTAGACATGGAAGCGCAATGCGCCGCCCATGGCATTACCAGTCTGGCGACCTACGACGTCGAGCCGCTGGTGTTTGACACGAAGGTCTTTTCCATGCTGGACCGGCGGATGCTGGAACTGATCGAAAAGGTGGACCAGCTAATGCCAATGCTGGAGACGCTTTGCATCGATGAAGTCCTTACCCCGAGCCAGTTGCTGATCGAAAAATCCAAGTTCAAGAACGCCGTGCGCGGCACGACAAAAGCCGTGCGCATTATCAGGGTGACGCTGGAGCGGCACGCCAATGCGGCGCTGGCCCCTGCAGCGGTCCAGGCGTCCCACCAAGCAGAAGCAGATCCCACCAGTGGCCACCAGACGGTGCCGCAGCTCCTTCCCAATGCGTCCTGATGCATGCAGAACCATCCACGGAAATGCGGTGCACAACGTTTGACATGCGTCACCGCACCGTCTAAATTCTAGTTGCAGTAGCTAGCCCTGCTGAAGTTGGCAAGCCTCCTGGTTTACAAGTGAGTTCGAGCGCGGATATATCCGTTGCTGCTGGCATATTATGTGCGATGGCCGCAATCTGCGGCCAATGGCCATCGCTTTCGTATCCTTCATTTTTTTATTCGCCCTGATTTTGTCAGGCAGGTAATTTCCACCTGCCGCGCCATGACGGGCTCTCCACCTGAGTCGCCAAGGACTGGTTTTACAGTCGGCAGATATCCCGCCACGCAGTTCATACGCTATCAAGGCAAAAGCGAATGATGCCGAGCCAAGCGCGTGCTGATGGCAGTTCCCAATCTGAAATTTAGCGCAAGGAGAAAATGATGAACGAACCACGAAAATTCATGCGTCTGGTGCAAGTGATCGAAGCCACGGGGCGTTCGCGGACATCGATTTACGATGCGGTCAAGGCAGGGACATTTCCGCCCCCGATTCCCATCGGCGCCCGGGCGGTAGCGTGGGATGCGGAAGCGATCGCAAATTGGCAACAGGGCTGCATCTCCAAAGTTCGCAGCCGTGAGCAAATTTGCGCTGATGGAAATTGATGAAGGCAAACGAAGCAACTGGTCGCCACTCCCCAAAAGCCCGAAGCCCGCACACAAATCTGCGGGCTTAGTTCTCAATACCCGCCAGGCACGACCAGTTCCCAGGAAAAAGCAGGTCTCCAGGCCACAAAACATGGTCCGCCCCCCTGGAGCAACATCAGATACCCGCTTACTGGCAGCGATTTTTTCTTACCAAATTTCTCACCACGCCAGCCAGATACGAAAAAGGCCAACCCGAAGGTTGGCCTAAGTCTTTGATTCTATTGGTCGGGGCGAGAAGATTCGAACTTCCGACCCCTTGCACCCCATGCAAGTACGCTACCAGGCTGCGCTACGCCCCGACGAGGCTCGAATTATAGCAGACGGATTTAGGTTTTTGCCATCTTTGCCTCATACTTGCAAGATTGTTCAAACGCCCATCCCAATCATGCCGAACGCCGCCGATCCTGCCCTGATAGCACAAGCCGCCGAACTCATCGAACAAGCCGATGGGCTGATCGTCGCCGCTGGCGCCGGCATGGGTGTCGATTCTGGCTTGCCGGATTTTCGTGGCAATGCCGGGTTCTGGAAGGCGTATCCTGCGCTGGGCCAGGCGAAGCTGGAATTCAGCAGCATCGCGTCGCCGCAATCGTTCCGGGAAGATCCGGCGCTGGCCTGGGGGTTTTATGGTCACCGACTGGCGCTGTACCGAGACACCGTGCCGCACGCCGGCTTTGCGATGCTGCGCGCGTGGGGAGAACGCATGCAACACGGTTACAGCGTTTTCACCAGCAATGTCGATGGCCAGTTCCACAAGGCCGGCTTCGATAGGCAGCGCGTGGTGGAGTGCCACGGCTCTATCCACCACCTGCAATGCCTGGCGCCGTGCGGACAGGATATCTGGCCGGCGGACGGTTTTATGCCGCAGGTCGATGCGGCGGCTTGCCGGCTGCGCAATGCGCCGCCGGTCTGTCCGCATTGCGGCGGTCTGGCGCGGCCGAATATCCTGATGTTCGGCGACTGGGAGTGGCTGGAGCGCCGCGCGGCATTGCAGGCGGCGCGGCAGCAGGCGTGGCTGGAGCAGGTGCGGCGCCCGGTGGTCATCGAGTTGGGTGCGGGGACGGCGATTCCGTCGGTGCGCCATTTCAGTCAGCGCGTGCTGTTGCAGCATGGAGGAAGGCTGGTGCGTATCAATCCGCGCGAGCCGCAGGTGGCTGATGCGCGCGATGTGGGGTTGGCGTTGGGAGCGCTGGAGGGAGTGCGGGCGATTGCGCAGGTGCTTGGGGATTTTTAATGGGGTCCCCGCTTTCGCGAGGACGACAGGGTAGCGGTATTTATTAAGCTGGTGGCGGTACTTGGCACCAGCTTCGATGCTCGCTTAAACGATCTTGACCGCCAGCGGCGACAGGCCGTCGATCTTGCCGACTAAAGTCTGGCCGCGCTGCACGGCGCCGACGCCTTCGGGCGTGCCACTGAATATCAGGTCGCCCGGCTGCAGCGCGAACAGGGTCGACAGGTTGGCGATGGTTTCGCTGATCGACCAGATCAGATGGCTGATGTGGCTGGACTGTTTGACGACGCCATCGACTTCCAGCGTGATCGCGGCCTGCGTCATATCTCCCGTTTCCTCGGCGCGATGCAGCACGCCGACCGGCGCCGAATAATCGAAGGCTTTGCCGATTTCCCACGGGCGGCCGGCGTCGCGCATCTTGAACTGCAAGTCGCGCCGCGTCATGTCCAGCCCGACCGCGTAGCCGAACACGTGCTGCTGCGCGTCGTCGACGGCGATGTTGCTGCCGCCCTTGCCGATCGCGACCACGAGCTCGCATTCGTAATGGTAGTTGCTGGTCAGTTGCGGATACGGCAGTTCGGTGACGCGCTCCGGCGCCACCGGCACGATGCCGGCGTTGTCGTTCGGCTTGCAGAAGAAGAATGGCGGTTCGCGCTCGGGGTCGAAGCCCATTTCGCGCGCGTGCGCCGCGTAGTTGCGCCCGACGCAGTAGACGCGGCGGACCGGGAACAGCGCATCCGTGCCGGCGACCGGCAAGCCGACGATGTCGTGTGCGGGGAAGATGTAATGTGGGTTCATCGGCCTATATTACCGCAGCCGCGCCGCGCTTGCCGGTCAGGAAAACAGCAGCGCCTTGACGCTGATCCTCACCGCCGCCACGACCTCCGCCTCGTCCTGGCCTGGATTGTGCAGCGCGCGGATGTGCAAACCCTGGTACATCGCGATCAGCGCCGCCATGCGGCCATCGAGCGTCGCGTCGTCGGCCGCCAGTTGGTGCTGTTCGCGCGCGCGCCGCATCAGCACGCGGAACTGGCTGCGCGAGCGCAGGTCCGCATCGTGCAGCAAGGCGGCGATCTTCGGGTTGCGCGCCGCTTCGGCGCAGATTTCCAGTTGCAGCGCCCAGGTGGCGGGATTGAGGTTTTCGCGCACATTGTTCGGCACTTCGTCGAGCATCGCCTGCAAGGGATCGGCATGCTGTTCGAGGTTGCGCATCAGGGCCGAGATGCGCTCGACGTTCTGTTCGACGAAGGCGGCGATGATCGCATCCTTGCCGTCGAAATAATTATAGATATGGCCGGCGCTCATGCCGGCCGCCTTCGAAATCTCGGCCATGCTGGCACCGTGAAAGCCGCTGCGGCTGAAGCAAACGGCGGCCGCGTCCAGCACCTGCTTGCGGCGGCTGAGCGCGCGCTCCGGATCGCTGTGTCGTTTGTCGGTGATGCTCATGCTGGCTGTCTCCCTGTTTTTTGTAGCGGTACTGTGGACATGGCGGCGCGTTTTGTCAATTTCGACTGGAGCGCCGCGGGCGTTTGGTGATACCATAAAAACAACACACACTTGCCGGACTGCCGCCATGATCACTTCCAGAACCTCGCCGTCAATCGAGCTGAGGCCGGCGGCCCCGGCCGACCAGCCTTTCCTGCTGCGCCTGTACGCGAGCACGCGCGGCCCGGAAAGCCGCCTGCACGGCTGCGACCGCAATGCCGAGACGGTGCTGCAAAACCTGCAATTCCGCGCTCAGCAAACCGATTTATTGATGCAGTATCCGGACGCCGAAGTCACGATCATCGTCGAGCGCGAGCGCTCGATCGGCCGGCTCTACGTCAATTACGATGTCGATGAAGTGCGCCTGATCGACCTGAGCCTGCTGCCCGAATACCGCGGGCGCGGCATCGGCAAGGGCTTATTACGCGGCTTGCAGGCGCACGGCCGGCGCCTGCAATTGCCGGTGCGCCTGAGCGTCCTGCTGGGCAATCCGGCGCAGCGCTTGTATGAACGCTGCGACTTCGTCATGCGCGGCCTGGACGGCATGCACGCGGCGATGGAGTGGCGTCCGACCTGAACACGATTATCAGGCGCCGCCGCCGAGCACCTTGTACAGCGTCACCTGGTTGCCCGCCTTCGCCAGGCGCGCGCTGATCAGGCTTTGCTGCGCCGCGTACAGCGCGCGCTGCGACACCAGCGCGTTCAGGTAGGAATCGGCGCCCTTGCTGTAGCGCGCCTGGTGGATCGTAAAACTGCGCGTCGCGGCATCGACCAGCGCCGCCTGCGAGGCGAGGCGTTCGTCCAGCGTGCCGCGCTGGGCCAGCGCGTCGGCCACTTCGCGGAACGCGGCCTGGATCGCCTTTTCATACCGCGCGACGGCGATATCCCGTTCGACATTGGCCACCGCCAGGTTGGCGCGGTTGGCGCCGCCGTCGAAAATCGGCAGGTGGATCTGTGGGATAAAACTCCACGCGCCGGAGCCGGCCTTGAACAGGCCGGACAGGCTGCCGCTGGCGCTGCCGGCCGTCGCCGTCAGAGAGATGCTGGGGAAGAAGGCGGCGCGCGCGGCGCCGATGTCGGCGTTGGCCGCCTGCAGCGTGCGCTCGGCGCCGAGCACGTCGGGCCGGCGCTGCAAGACGTCGGATGGCACGCCAGCCGGCAGTTCGGCCAGCGCGGCGACGTCGTGCAGCGCTTCCTGCGCCGCCATTGTCGCCGGCAGCGGGCCGCCGACCAGCAGCGCCAGCGCATTGCGGTCTTCGGCCACCTGGGCCGTGAACACGGCCATGTCGTTGCGCGCCGCTTCCACGCTGGTTTGCGCTTCATACATGTCCAGCCCGGACGTGGCGCCGGCGCTGAAGCGGCGCTTGCTCAGTTCATGGGTGATCTGCTGGCTTTTCAGCGTATCGGCCGCCAGGCGCAAGCGCTCACTATCGGCCAGCAGGGTCAGGTAAGTGTTCGCTACCTCCGCCACCAGGCTGATTTGCTGCGCGCGGCGCGCTTCTTCCGTTCCCAGGTACTGCTGCAAAGCTGCCTCGGACAGGCTACGCACCTTGCCGAAGAAGTCCAGTTCATAGGCCGCCACGCCGAGGTTCGCGCTGTACTGGCGGCTGATGGTCCCCTGCCCGCCGGCGCTCATGTTGTCCGGCGCGCGGTTTGCGTTCTGGGCGCCGGATGCGGATACGGTCGGCAATTGCGCGGCGCGCTGGATGCCGTATTGGGCACGCGCCTTTTCGATATTCAGGGCCGACACGCGCAAGTCCCGGTTGTTGGCCAGCGCCAGTTCGATCAACTCGCGCAATTGCGGGTCGGTGATGAATTCGCGCCATTGGATGTCGGCGGCGGTTTTGCTGCCGGCGGCGATCGCGGCCGGTTTGTAGGCGTCGCCTTGCGGCCAGCCGGCCGTCACCGGCGCAGCCGGACGTTGGTACACCGGCGCCAGGCTGCATGCGCTCAGCAGGGCCAGCGCGGCGAGGGAGGTGAGGGTTTTTTTCATGGTGTAAATGCCTGTGAATTTTTTAAACCAAATCAAGTGCAAAGGCCGGGGTCAGACCCTGGGGTCTGACCCCAGGTTTTGCACTTGATTTTCATTAAACCGAGGCGGTGACGGCGGGGAAGACGGCGACTTTCTTGCGCTTGTCAAACACGCCCCGCACCAGCACGAAGAACACCGGCACAAAGAAGATGCCGAGGAAGGTGGCCGACAGCATCCCGCCCAGCACACCCACGCCGATCGCGTTCTGGCTGCCGGAACCAGCGCCGCTGCTGATCGCCAGCGGCAGCACGCCAAGGCCGAAGGCGATCGATGTCATCAAAATCGGACGCAGGCGCAGGCGCACCGCCTGCAAGGTCGCTTCCTTCAGTTCGATGCCCTGCTCCTGCAATTCCTTGGCGAATTCGACGATCAGGATCGCGTTCTTCGCGGCCAATCCCACCACGGTCAGCAGGCCGACCTGGAAATACACGTCGTTGGACAATTTAAAACCCCAGGTCGCGAGCACGGCGCCGATCACGCCCAGCGGCACGACCAGCAGCACGGAGAAGGGAATCGACCAGCTTTCATACAGCGCGGCCAGGCACAGGAACACGATCAACAAGGACAGCGTGTACAGCACCGGTGTCTGCGAACCGGAATCGCGTTCTTCGAGCGACACGCCGGTCCATTCGTAACCGATCCCCGGCGGCAGTTGCGCCACCATCTTTTCCACTTCATCCATCGCGGCGCCGGAACTGACGCCGGGCGCGGGACCGCCCATCACCTCCAGGGCCGGCACGCCGTTGTAGCGCTCCAGCCGCGGCGACGCATATACCCACTGGCCGCTGGCGAAGGAGGAGAACGGCACCATCTCGCCACTGGCGTTGCGCACGAACCATTTGCCCAGGTCTTCCGGCGCCATGCGCGAATCGGGCTGGCCCTGCATGAACACTTTTTTGACGCGGCCGCGGTCGACGAAATCGTTGACGTAGGCGCTGCCCCATCCAGTACTGAGCACCCGGTTCACGTCGGCGATCGACAGGCCCAGCGCCACCGCCTTTTGCTGGTCGATGCTGATCTTGTATTGCGGCGTATCGTCCTGCCCGTTCGGCCGCACGCCTGCCAGCAGCGGGTTTTTGGAAGCCATGCCGAGCAGCTGGTTGCGCGCGGCCATCAAGGCTTCGTGGCCGACGCCGCCCTGGTCCTGCAACTGCAAATCGAAGCCGGTCGCGTTGCCCAGTTCCAGCACCGCCGGCGGCGCAAAGGCGAATACGAAGGCGTCGCGGATTTGCGAGAACTTGCCCATCGCGCGTCCGACCACGGCTTGCGCGCGGTTCGCCGCGCCGGGCCGCTCGGACCAGTCTTTCAAGCGGACGAAGGCGATGCCGGCATTCTGCCCGTTGCCGCCAAAACTGAAGCCGGCGACAGTAAATACGGAAGCGACGACATCCTTTTCATCGTTCATGAAATGCTGTTCCAGCTGCTCGATCACCTTCAAGGTGCGCTGCTGCGTCGCGCCGGCCGGCAATTGCACCTGCGCGAACAGCACGCCCTGGTCTTCTTCCGGCAGGAAAGAAGTCGGCAGGCGCATGAACACCAGCGCCATCACGCCGACCAGCAGCGCGTACAGCGCCATCGAGCGCCCGCCGCGCCGCAGCATCGCGCCGACCCAGCCCTGGTACTTGCTGCTGCCACGCTCGAAGCTGCGGTTGAACCAGCCGAAGAAACCGGTGGTCGCCGCGTGGTGGCCCTTCGCCACCGGTTTCAGGAAGGTCGCGCACAGGGCTGGCGTAAACACCATCGCCACCAGTACCGACAGGGCCATCGCGGCCACGATCGTGATCGAAAACTGGCGGTAGATCACGCCGGTCGAGCCGCCAAAGAAGGCCATCGGCACGAACACGGCCGACAGCACCAGCGCGATACCCACCAGGGCGCCGGTGATCTGGCTCATCGACTTGCGCGTCGCCTCCACCGGAGACAGGCCTTCTTCCGTCATCACGCGCTCGACGTTCTCGACGACGACGATGGCATCGTCAACCAGCAGGCCGATCGCCAGCACCATCGCGAACATCGTCAAGGTGTTGATCGAATAACCGAGCGCCGACAGGATGGCGAACGTCCCAAGTAATACGACCGGCACGGCCAGCGTCGGGATCAGCGTGGCACGGAAATTCTGCAGGAACAGGTACATCACGAGGAACACCAGCACCACCGCCTCGCCCAGCGTTTTCACCACTTCCTCGATCGACAGCTTGACGAAGGGCGTGGTGTCGAACGCCACCTCGGCCTTCATCCCGGCCGGGAATTGCTTACTCAATAAATCGATCTTCTTGCGCACGGCGGTGGCCGTGTCGAGCGCGTTGGCGCCTGTCGCCAGCTTGATCGCCACGCCGGTCGCCGCGTGTCCATTGAAACGCGCCAGGGTATTGTAATTTTCGCTGCCCAGTTCCATGCGGGCGACATCGCGCAGGTGCACGGTGGCGCCGCTGGCGGCCGTCTTCAGCAAAATTTCTCCGAACTGTTCGGCCGTCTGCAAGCGGCTTTGCGCGGACACGGTCGCATTCAATTGCTGGCCCGGTACGGCGGGCGCGCCGCCCAGTTCACCGGCCGACACTTCGGTGTTTTGCGCGCTGATCGCGGCGGAGACGTCGGCCGGCGTCAGCTGGTAACTTTGCAGCTTGGCCGGATCGAGCCAGATGCGCATCGCGTACTGCGAACCGAACAGGGTCACGTCGCCGACGCCAGCCACGCGGCTGAGCGGGTCGATGACGTTGGCGGCGACGTAGTCTCCGAGATCGGCCTGCTGCATGCTGCCGTTTTCGGAAACAAAACCGAGCACCATCAGGAAATTCTTGGTCGCCTTCGATACCGTCAAGCCTTGCTGCGTGACGGCGGCCGGCAACAGCGGCGTCGCCAGTTGCAGCTTGTTTTGCACCTGCACCTGCGCGATATCCGGATTCGTGCCGCTGCGGAAGGTCAGCGTGATGCCGATGCCGCCGACGGAATCGCTGCTGGAACTCATGTAGCGCAAGCCGTCGATGCCCTTCATCTTTTGCTCGATCACCTGCGTCACCGCGTCTTCGACCGTCTTGGCCGACGCGCCCGGATAGGAGCCGCTGATCGAGATCGACGGCGGTGCGATGCTCGGGTACTGCGCTACCGGCAAGCCCAGGATGGCGATCACGCCGGCCAGCATGATGACGATGGCCACCACCCAGGCGAAGATCGGTCTGTCTATGAAAAATCGTGCCATTGCTGTTCTCCCGGTTTAATGCGCGGCGCGCGGAGCGGCACCGGACGAGCCGGCGGCGACCTTGTCGGCGGGAGGTGTCGCGGCCACCACGGCGGGCGCGCCCGGGCGCACCTTTTGCACGCCTTCGACGATCAGGCGATCGCCCGCGGCCAAGCCGGATTTCACCAGCCACTGGTCGCCCAGCGTGCCGCCCGTGACGAGGATGCGCTGTTCGACCTTGTTGTCCTTGTTCAGCACCAGCGCCGTCGCCTCCCCTTTCGCATTGCGCGTCACGCCCTGCTGCGGCACGGCGATGGCTTGCTCGTCGACGCCGTTTTCCAGCACGGCGCGCACGAACATGCCGGGCAATAAATCATGTTTCGGATTCGGGAACAGCGCGCGCAGGATCACATTGCCGGTGCCGGGATCGACGCTGGCGCCGGCAAACTGCAGCTTGCCGGCCTGCGCGTATTTAGTGCCGTCGGCCAGCAGCAAGGTCACTTTCGCCTGGCCGTCGGCCTTTTTCAGGCTGCCGCTGTCCAGGTCGCGGCGCAGCCGCAGCAAGTCCGTGCTCGACTGCGTCACGTCGACATAAATCGGATCCAGTTGCTGCACGGTGGTCAAGGCGCCAGCCTGGCCGGCCGTGACCAGCGCGCCCGGCGTCACGTCGGAGCGGCTGATGCGCCCGGCGATCGGCGCCGTCACCTTCGTGTAATCGAGGTTGATGCGCGCCGTCTCCAGCGCGGCGGCGGCCGATTCGACGTCGGCCCGCGCCTGCGCATCGGCGGCCACGGCATCGTCGTATTCCTGGCGGCTGACGCCCTCCAGTGCCACCAGTTCCTTGTAGCGCGCCACTTTCGGGCCGCTCGTCAGCAGGTTCGCGCGGGCTTTCGCCAGCGCGGCCTTGGCCGAGTTGTAGGCGGCCTGGTAGGTGGCCGGATCGATCTGGTACAGCGGCGCGCCGGCCTTGACGTCGGCGCCTTCGACGAACAGGCGCGTCTTGATCAAGCCGCCGACCTGCGGGCGCACTTCGGCGACCTGGTAGGCGCTGGTGCGGCCCGGCAATTCCGTCGTCAGCGCCAGCGCGCGCGGCGCCACCGTGTAGATGCCGACCTGCGCCACCGGCGCGTGCGGCGCCTCGGCCGGCTTGGATTTGCAGCCGGCGCCCAGCGCGGCCGCGCAGATCAGGATGGCGCTTCCCGCCGTGCGGGTCAGCGGCAGCGTAAGGATAGGTTTCATGGTCGATGTCCAGTGAAGTGAGCTGCGGCAGGCATGATTTGCGACACGCCTCTTTTATAGAATGAACGATCATTCTAACATCAACAAAAATAAATTGCTGTGTCCCGGATTTTCACGCTCCGTCGATAGGGAGGGTCATGGTGCGGTGGCGCTGATGGAGCAAGGGACTGCGGCCCCTCCGGGCCGGCACGGCATGCGGCTCAGTGTGCGGCGGGCTTGACCGCGCTGATTTCAAACTCGTAGCAGCGGCCGTTGCGCCGGCCCGCCTGCAATAGCCGGACGTCGACAAAGCCCGCCTTTTCCAGCAAGGCCGTCAGCGAAGCCGGCGTAAACATATTGAAATGGAAGTCGCCGTCGTAATCCTGGGCGCCATACATCACTTCGCGCAAGTCTTCGTAGGGATAGACGCCGTCCGCGTAGGCCGCCAGCATCGCCTGGGCATCGGGCACCACCGCGTGCAGGCGTCCGCCCGCGCGCAACAGGCGATAAAAATACGGCAGCAACTGGCGCCGCAACTGCTCTTGCGGAAAATGTTCCAGCAGGTGCGCCGACGAGATTTCCGCCACCTCGTCCGGACCGAACGGCAACGCATCGGCTTCCGCCACCAGGTCCACACCCGGCATCGGACGGCGGTCCACATTCAGATAGCCGTCCAGCGGCAGATGGCCGCAGCCCAGGTTGAGTTTGATACCGTGCTGCCTGGCTTCGGCCAGCTTGGCCGGCGCCATCACTTGCGGCGCGGCTTGCAGCGCCGCGTCGGCGTTGCCGGCGCCGTAGCGCATTTCAAACATCAGTTCGCGGCGTACAAATTCCAGGCGCCCCAGCAGGTAATCGGCCGTGCCCGAAACGGTGGCCAGCCGGGTTTCCATCTGCTCGTGCCGTTGCTGAAAACCGTGCTGTTCGAATGCGAGCTTGCGCAGCGAGACCGGGACCGATTTCAGCAGATTGTCCTTGCCGTCGTGGTGCGCCTCGGCCAGCGTTTGCGTCACCAGCGCCAGTTGCTGGCGTTCGAACGCTCGCTGGGATTCCATCAACGCCTGCTGCGATTCCGTCACCATTTGCCGCAACGCCGGCAGGCTGCCGGTTTCCACCGCCAGTTGACGCTGGCCGAGCTCGGCCAGTGCATGCTGCAGCGCCGATATCTGCTGTGCCAGCGTGGTCTGCTGCTGTTGCCGCGCGTGTTCCGTGCGGTCGCGCCAGTCCGGCAACAGGACAAGAGCCGCGCCGATCCTGACCGGGCGGCCGATCAACGGCCAGCCGCACATGGCACGCACTGCTTTGCTGATGATTTTCTTGATCAATCTGATCCTGCTTGAATGGGGATGGCTCGCTGCCGTGTGCCGTGCCGATGCACGCGGCAGACCGGTTGCAGATTATAAATGCCCGACCATAATAAATCATCAATATTTGCATTTATAACAAATACATGGGCATCCTGCCAGCGCGCCAGCGGTTCGCGGAAAATGCCTTCGTCGTCGGCGCCGTTGGCAATGCCGCAGGTAATGCTGTAGGTGCCAGGCGCCAGGTGCGCGGCAAAGGAAAACGTCGCCGTCAGCCGCTCGCCGGGCTGGACCGCACCCAGGTGCCGCCCCATGCAAAAGGTATTGGTCATGAACACGGCCTCGCCCCGGTGGTTACGGATCTGGAAGCCGATGTGGATGTCGTCGTAGGCGGCGTGGAAGGCGGCGCAGACCTGCACCGCGGCGCTGGCGCCGCTGTCGACGCTGGCTGCGGCCCGGCCGTCGACCAGCAGCGTGGCGCCAGCGATGGTGGCGCCAGCCAATTGGAACGAGCCGAGCGACGGCGCTTCCTGGATCAGCGTTGGCGGTGCCGCCGACGGCGCCTGCGCTGGCGCCGGCCCGGGCGCGCAAGCCGCCAGCGGCACCGTACCGCCCAGTACCTTGGCGTGATACAGGTCGTACAGGTCGATCGCCTCTCTCGGCGTGCCATCCCAGGCGATGCCGCCGCGGTCCAGCAGGATGGCACGCTCGCACAGCGCATACACCGCGTCCTTCGCATGCGACACGAACAGCAATGTCGTACCGGCGACGCAATAGGAGCGGATGCGCTCGTAGCATTTCTGCTGAAAGAAAATATCGCCGACGGCCAGCGCTTCGTCGACGATCAAAATATCGGGCCGGATCGCGGTAGCGACGCTGAATGCCAGGCGCACCTGCATGCCGCTGGAATAGATGCGCACCGGCTGGTCGATATGGTCGCCGATGCCGGCGAACGCTTCGATGTCCGGCAGCAGCGCGGCGATTTCCTGCGTGGTCAGGCCGGCCAGTTGCCCCGACATCATGACGTTCTGGCGTCCGCTGAAGTCGGGATGAAAGCCGATGCCCAGTTCCAGCAGCGCGGCCACGCGCCCGCTGGTACTTACCGTGCCGGTGGTCGGCTCGGTGATGCCGGTGATGAGTTTAAGCAGCGTGCTCTTGCCGGCGCCATTCAGGCCGATCAGCGCGACGGCCTGGCCGGCGGGAATCGTGAAATCGATCTGGCGCAGCGTCCACTCCAGGCGATGCCTGGCGCCGGCGGCCGGCAACAGCCATTCCAGCAGGCGCGCCAGCGGATGCGGATAACGCTTGAAAGCCTTGCCCAGATTCGACGCCTGTATGGTTCCCATGGTCCCGCGCTGTATGAAATGCGGCATTCTGGCACAGATCGTTGCAGGCGGGCCGCAGCCGGACCGGCTTTTCAAATTTGCATCGATATTCAAAATAATCCATGCGCGGCGGCAATCGTAAATGCCGTTTTTTACGATTGCGTTATTATCGACAAGACACTTTTTCGAGACTCGCATCATGCAATCACAAAACAGCGACAGTAGCCGCTTCATGTCTTGCGGCGTGCCCGGCCTGGACGATATCCTGGCCGGCGGTTTGACGCGCGACCGCCTGTACCTGATCGAGGGGGAACCCGGCACCGGCAAAACCACCTTGGCGCTGCAATTTCTCAACGAGGGCGTGCGCGCGGGCGAATCGGTGCTGTACATCACGCTGGCGGAAACCTCGGTCGAGCTGCGCTCGGTCGCGCAATCGCACGGCTGGGACATGGACGGCATCCACATCGAGGAAATCATCCCCGACGAAAACGCGCTCGACCCGGCCCAGCAATATTCGATCTTCCATCCGTCCGAAATCGAACTCGGCACCACTACCCAGCGCATCCTCGGCGCGATCGAAAAATACAAGCCATCGCGCGCCGTGCTCGATTCACTGTCGGAACTGCAATTGCTGGCCGAAAGCCCGCTGCGCTACCGCAGGCAGGTGCTGGCGCTGAAGCAGTACCTGTCGAGCCGCAACTGCACCACGATCTTCCTCGACGACCGCACCGCGCTGTCGACCGACCTGCAAGTGCGCAGCGTCGCGCACGGCGTCATCACGCTGGACCTGATCACGCAATCCTACGGCAACGAGCGGCGCCGCCTGCGCGTGGTGAAATACCGCGGCATCGCCTTTCGCGGCGGCACGCACGACTATAAAATCCTGCACGGCGGGCTGCACGTCTACCCGCGCCTGATCGCGGCCGAGACGCGCGTGAGCAGCAGCCGTCAGCAACTGTCAAGCGGCCTGGACACGCTCGACCAACTGCTCGGCGGCGGCCTTGAAGAAGGCATGAGCACCCTGCTGGCCGGCCCACCCGGCAGCGGCAAATCGACCTTGGCGGCGCAATTCGTCTCGGCCGCCTGCCAGCGCGGCGAACCGTGCGCGATGTTCCTGTTCGAGGAAGCGAGAAACAACATGCTGAACCGCGCCGACGGCCTCGGGCTCGGCCTGAAGGCGGCGCTGGACGCGGACCTGCTGACGGTGCAGCAGGTCGACCCGGCCGAACTGGCGCCCGGCCAGTTCACGCAGGCCGTCGTCAACGCCGCCAGTGCCGGCGCGCGCGTGATCGTCATCGATAGCCTGAACGGTTACCTGAACGCGGTGCCGGACGAGCACTTCATGGCGATCTACCTGCACGAATTGCTGACTTACCTGGGGCAGCGCGGCATCGTCACCATCGTCGTCGGCGTGCATGCGGGCATGATCGGCAGCAACATGAGCACCTCGGTCGACGCCAGTTACATCGCCGACAACGTCATCATGCTGCGCTACTTCGAAGCCGACGGCGAAGTGCGGCAAGCCATTTCCGTGTTCAAGAAACGCGGCAGCGCGCACGAGCGCTCGCTGCGCCGCTTTTCGATCACGTCGAACGGGGTCGTGGTCGGGCCGGTGCTGAGCGGCTTCCACGGCATATTGACCGGCGTGCCCACCCAGAAAATGGCGCCGTCGAGGGCGGAGTCGGGCGACCGGCCCGCGTAGCCGCGATGGAAAAGCGCATCCTCATCTACGCGCCGACGGGCCAGAACGCGCCGTTGACCGAAAAAGTGCTGACGCTGGCGCGCATCGAGTGCCATATCTGTCACACGGTCGGCGAACTGGCGCGCCAACTGTCGCTCGGCGCCGGCGCCGTGCTGACGGTGGAAGAGGCGCTGTCGGCCAGCGGTTTTCGCGTGCTCAGCGATTACGTCGAGCACCAGCCGAACTGGTCGGACTTGCCGATCCTGCTGCTGACCCACCGCGGCGCCGATTCCGTGCTGGTGCGGCGCGCCGTGATCAGCCTGGGCAATCTGACCTTGCTGGAACGGCCGGTGCGCACGCTAACGCTCATCACGGTATTGCACGCGATCCTGCGCGCGCGCGACAAGCAATACCAGGTGCGCGAGGCGGACCGGCGCAAGGATGAATTCCTGGCCAGCCTTGGTCACGAATTGCGCAATCCGCTGGCGCCGATCCGCACCTCGGCCACGTTGCTGACACACCTGTTCCCGCAATCGCCGCCGGCCGCGCGCATCAAGGACGTGATCGAACGCCAAGTCACGCACCTGACCCGGCTGGTCGACGATTTACTGGACGTGGCGCGCATCACCAGCGGCAAGATCGCGCTGCAGTGCGACCGCATCGCGTTCGCCGACGTCATCGCGCACGTGATCGAACTGTGCCAACAGAGCGCCAACGCCAAGCGTATCCGCATCGAGCGGCACTTGCCGCAGGACGAAATCGCGCTGCACGCCGACCATGCGCGCGTGGTGCAGATCTATTCGAACGTGCTGTCGAACGCGATCAAGTTCACGCCCCAGGGAGGAACGATCTGGATACGCGCGTGGCGCGACGACGGCTTGCTGTACGTGAGCATCCGCGACAATGGCATCGGCCTGGAGGCTGGCGCGATCTCCGGCATTTTTAATATGTTCGAGCAGAGCAAGACGATCAGTGGACAAATTTCCAGCGGCCTGGGCATCGGCCTGAGCCTGGCGCGCCAGTTCGCGCAAATGCACGGCGGCGCGATCGACGCCTACAGCGCCGGTCCCGGCCAGGGCAGCGAATTCATCATCAGCCTGCCGGCGCTGGCGCCGGCAGCGGCCGTACCGCCCAGTGCCGCGTCCCCCGGTGCCGCGCAGCGCGGCGCCGAAGTGGCCGGCGCGCGCCGCGCGCGCGTGCTGGTGGTCGACGACAACCGCGACGCGGCCGATTCGCTGGCGGCATTGTTCGAGCTGGAGCATTTCGACGTCGGCACCGTGTACGACGGTTATGCCGCGGTGGCCGCGGCGGAGGAGCAATGCCCGGACCTGATCGTGATGGATCTCGGCATGCCCGGCATGGATGGTTACGAAGCGGCGCGCCTGATCCGCCAGCACCCCGGCACCGAGCGCGTGCTGATGGTCGCGCTGACCGGCTGGGGCCAAAGCGACGCCCGCCGCCGCACCGTCGACGCCGGCTTCGACTGCCACCTGATCAAGCCGGTCGATTTCGACGAAATCCTGCGCCTGGCCAGCAGCCGGCTGAGCCAGGCCGGCTAACCCGGCGGTGCGCCTCGCCTGCGCCAGAGCATCCCCACCAAAGGCTGGCGCCGCTTCGGGGTCAGACCCCAAACGCATTGCTGGCGCCGCTTGTGGCGCAACGCTGAACACGCCAACCGCACGGTTGGCGCCGCTTTGGGGTCAGACCCCAAATGTAATGCTGGCGCCGCTTGTGGCGCGAGATCTGGATACGCAACAGTACTGCTGGCGCCGCCTTGGGGTCTGACCCCGAGGCGGCGCCAACTGTGGGAGATGCTCTTTACTTCCAGTCGCCACGCAACTGCATCACCTGCGCCTGCAGCAATTCCGGCGTCACGTCCAGCGGCGGCACGGGGTGGCCGACGGCCAGCGCCAGCCGGGATCGCCAGCCCTTGCGGAAGGTGCGCTCGAAAACGTTGTCCTGCTTGCGGCTGAGCAGGTGGCCCCACAGCCCGCGCAGTGCCATCGGGATCACCGGCACCTTGCTGCGCTCGATGATCTTGCTGATGCCGCCCTTGAATTCGTTGACCTCTCCCGTCGTCGTCAAGCGCCCTTCGGGGAAGATGCAGACCAGGTCGCCCTCGTGCAGCGCCTGCGCGATATCGATAAACGCTTTTTCCATCAGCCACGGGTCTTCCTTGGCCGGCGCGATCGGGATCGCTTTCGCGGTGCGGAAAATCCAGCCGAGCAAAGGCAGCTTGAAAATGCGGTGGTCCATGACGAAGCGGATCGGGCGCGGGCTGGCCGCGCCGATGACGATCGCGTCGACATAGCTGACGTGGTTGCAGACGAGGACCGCCGCGCCGTGCTCGGGAATGCGGTCGGCATCGATGGTTTTTACGCGGTGAAAAGTGTGGATCAGCAGCCAGGCCAGGAAGCGCATCAGGAATTCCGGCACCAGCGAGAAAATGTAGACGGCGACGATGCCGTTCAAAATCGCCGTCGTCAGGAACAGTTCCGGTATCGAGAAGCCCTGCCCCAGCAGCACGATGGCGACGCCGGTGGCGCCGACCATGAATAGCGCGTTAAGGATGTTCATGCCGGCGATGGTGCGGGAAATGTGCTGCGGGTCGCAGCGGGTCTGGATCAGCGCGAACAGCGGGACGATGAAAAAGCCGCCGAACACGCCGATCATGACGATATCGAACAGCACGCGCGGCGCGCTGTGCTGCGCGATAAACCCGAGCCAGTCGACTGTCGCCGTGTTGACGTAGCCGGTGCTGGCCAGATACAGGTCGATGCCGAACAGCGACAGGCCGATCGAGCCGAACGGCACCAGGCCGATTTCCACCTTGTGGCCGGACAGCCGTTCGCACAGCAGCGAACCGGCGCCGATGCCGAGAGAAAACACCGTCAGCAGGAAGACGAACACGCTATGGTCGCCATGCAGGTAATCCTTGGCATACAGCGGGAATTGCGCCAGCAGCAGCGCGCCGTAAAACCAGAACCAGGAATTGCCGAGCATTGACAGGAACACGGTGCGGTTCTGACTGGAAAAGCGGATGTTGCGGATGCTTTCGGTGACCGGATTCCAGTTGATTTTCAAATCCGGCGCCGAAGCCGGCGTCAGCGGAATGCGGTAGCTGACCACCAGTCCGAGCACGGCGACGACAAGAGTCCCGCCGGCCACCAGCGCGATGCCGCCCTGGTGCGCGACCAACACGGCGCCAAGTACTTCACCGAGCAAAATGCCGACGAAGGTCCCCATCTCGATGACGCCATTCCCCCCCATCAATTCCTCGGCTTTCAATTGCTGCGGCAAATACGCGTACTTGACGGGGCCGAACAGCGTCGAGTGCACGCCCATGCCGACCACGGCGACGATCAGCAACCATAAAGTGTGCGTCATCCAGCCGGCGCAGGCCAGCAGCATGATGCCGATTTCGAGCCATTTGACGAAGCGCGCCAAGCCCGCCTTTTCGAACTTGTCGGCGATCTGGCCGGCCGTGGCGGAAAACACGACGTACGGCAGGATGAACAGGCCGGGGATCAGGTTAGTCACGGTCGACGGCGGCAGCGTGGTCCAGCTCAGCGCGTCGAACGCGAGCACCACCATCAGCGCGGTCTTGAACAGGTTGTCGTTGAACGCGCCGAGGAACTGGGTCCAGAAGAACGGGGCGAAGCGGCGCTGCGTCAACAGGGCGAATTGACTGGGCTGGCTCATGGGGGGCGTCTTTGCAAGATTAGAATATTGACAAAATACATGACTATCGCGGCGGCGACAACCGGCGCGAATACTAGCGCATCAGGGCCTGGAACGGCTTCGGCATCCACGGCCGCGCCGCCAGCATGAAGCTGATCGAATGGCGCTGCGCGTACGGCAGGCGGGCGTCGTCCTGGTGCTGCTGTGAAAATTCGTCGGCCACCTGTTTTAAACGTTCCAGCAGCGCCGCCGTCGATTGCGTCGACAGCATCACGCTGACCAGTTTCAGTAATTCGTGCTCGCCGTCGAAGCGGGTGTCGAGGTAATCGCCATAGGCTTCGGCGCGAAAATACGACTGGATCGGGCCGTTCGGTATCCAGCCGAAGGTGCGCGCCACCAGCAACTTTATACGATTGTTCGGCAGCAGCGTCAGGAAGCCGAGCTTGTCCAGCCGCAGCAGGTATTTCACCGCTTCGGCCTCGCTGATGCGGTAGGTGGCGACGATCTGTTCGACCGGGATCAGGTTCAACGCGGCCACCGCCACCACCAGCAATTTCGTGTCGCCGATGATTTCCTTTTCCTGCGCATAGGTCAGTTGCGCAATGAGTTGCGGCGCATCCATCGCCGCCTGCGCCAGTTCCGCGAAATCCATGCCGATCGTGTTCAAGATCTGCTCCAGTCGCTCCAAAGTGAAATGGCGCAGCGCGAACATGCGCTTGACGCTGGCCTCGGACATGCCGATGCGCGTGGCCAGTTCGGCGTAGGTGACGCTTCTCGCCTTCAATTGCCGTTTCAAGGCATCGATCATGAGGGTGCTGTTCGACATGGCGCCAGTCCTTGTTCAAAAGTATTAAAAAATAATACCATGACTGAGATTTATCAAGCCGGCATCAGTATTTATTGCAATGCTTTTCATTTACGTCAATTATGGCCACTCACTTCGAAGGAGAACGCCATGAAACGCTTGCTGTTGACCGCGCTGATCAGCCTGGCCTGCGCCGCCGCTCCCGCCACCGCCGCCGGCACTGGCGACAGTTCCTCGCACGGCTCGAATCCGTCGCAAGACCTGGCGACGGCATCCGGCGTGGTGGTGTTCGGGTCGCTGATCGCGGTGGCGCTGACGGGCAGCGTGATCGTTAAAAGCGTGGAAGCGGTCGGCGACGGTTCTCTGGTCGTGCTCGAAGGCGCGTCGGACGCCGGCAAGGCGACCATAAAACTCAGCGGCGAGGCGGCGCAGGGCCTGTCGCTCGCGGCCGGCACTGTGGTCAGTGTCACGGCCGTCTCGACCGGCCATGTGCTGGTCCTGTCGGGTAAGGCGATCGCCTTCATCCCGAACGAAATCGGCCAAGCCCTGCTGCACCACAGCCGCGTGAGCAATTAACATGAAAAAACGCCTGATTCCCTTCCTGTGGCTGTTGCTGGCCTGCGTGCTGTGCCTGTTCCTGGATCAATCCGCGTTCGCCGGCCAGGCTTGCGAAAACAAGCCGCTCAGCGTGGACGAGATCGTCAAATCGATGGACTTGGCGCAGCACAGCGTGCAGGCGCTCGACGACAGCGGCGCGCAAGTCGCGCTGATCGCGCGCGCCGGCCAGGATTTGTCGAAATACGGCTTGCGCTATTCGCACATGGCGCTGGCCTGGCGCGACCATCCGCAAGGCCGCTGGCTGGTCGTGCACGAATTGAACGAGTGCGGCACGGCGCAATCGGCGCTGTTCAACGAGGGCATGGGCAATTTCTTTCTGACCGATTTATATGCCTATGAAGCGAAGATCGTGATCCCCGGCGCCGCCACCCAGGAACGACTGGCGCGCCTGCTGGCCAGCTCCACGCCGCGCCGCCTGCACGAGTCAAAATACAATATGCTGGCCTACGCCTATTCGACGCATTACCAGAATTCGAACCAGTGGGTGCTGGAAAGCTATGCCGCCGCCAGCGCCCCCGCCGGCCAGGTCGAGACGCGGCAGGAAGCGCAGGCATGGCTGAAGAATGCGCCCTTCCGCCCGATCACGGTCGAACTGTCGGCCGCCACGCGCCTGGGCGCGCGCATGTTCCGCGCCAACGTCGCCTTCGACGACCATCCGTTCGACCGCCGCATGGCGGGACAGATCGATACCGTCAGCGTCGATGCCGTGGTGCGTTTCATCCGCCAGCAGGAGCGGGACGCGCGTGAGATGACGGTGCGGCTGCGCTAGCGCCACCGGCGCGATCATGCATCGTGTCCTGCCCGTGCGCTGCCGGCGCGCGGCGCCGTGTACAGTATCCGGATAGTTCAAGGAGATCGACGATGAGCCTGACCGAAACCGGCGCCGCCGCCCTGCTGGCCGGCGCCCTCGCCACCGCGCAGGCGGCCGCGCCGCAACCGTTTGTTTACAAGGGATTGTGCGACGCCTCGGCCGCCGTCGCGCTCGGGCCGCAGCATTTTGTCGTGGCCGACGATGAAATCAATATCCTGCAAATCTACCAGCGCACGCAGGCGCAGCCGGTCGCTTCTCACGACCTGTCCAGCTTCCTTGGCGTCGCCGCTGACAAGGAATCGGACCTCGAAGGCGCGGCGGCGATCGGCGCCCGCATCTACTGGATCTCTTCGCACGCCAGCAACAGCGAAGGCAAGGCGCAGCAGCGGCGCTACCGTTTTTTTGCGACCGAGATCCAGGCCGGTGCGCTTCCTTCTCTGGCGCCGGCCGGCCAGCCCTACGTTTCCCTGCTCGACGATTTGAAGACGGCGCCGCAACTGGCGCCGTATCAACTGGCGCAGGCGGCGCAAATGCCGGCCAAGAGCGCGTCAGGCTTGAATATCGAAGGCTTGTCCGCCACGCCGGACGGCAAGCTGCTGATCGGCTTTCGAGCGCCGCTGCGCCAGGGACGCGCCTTGATCGTGCCGCTGACCAATCCGGCCGAGGTCGTGCAGGGCCGCAAGGCGGTGCTGGGCGCGCCGCTCGAACTGGACCTCGGCGGTCGCGGCATCCGCAGCATCGAGTTGATCGGTGCCAGTTACATCATCGTCGCCGGCCCGGCCGGCGCGGACGGCGACTTCATGCTGTACCGCTGGTCCGGCCAGCAGGGAGAAGCGCCGCGCACGCTGCCGGACATCGATCTGCAAGGATTGCACCCGGAAGCCGTGTTCGCCATTCCCGGCACCGGGCAATTGCAGATCCTCAGCGACGACGGCAGCGTCAAGACCGGCGGCCTGCGCTGCAAGGACCGCCCCAAATTCGCACAGTCATTCCGCAGCCTGATCGTCACGCCGTGAAGGACGCCAGTCAGGGCTTGCGCGCCACAAGGTTGATCAGCGTTTCTTCGCGCACGCTGGGCGGCTTGATCCGCAGCGCCGTTTCCAGCAGGCCCAGGTCTTCGCGGCTCCACCACAGGAAGGGGTACGACACCGCGCTGTCCGGCACAACAAAGCCGGCCGCGCGCACCATCGCCAGGTATTCCGGCGCGGTCTTTTGCACATCCATCGGATGGCGGAACAGCAACCGGATCACCCACGAGTGGATGTAGCGCCGCGTCGATTCGGCGAACAGCAGCACGCCGCCCGGTTTCAGTACGCGGAAAAATTCCGCGATCGCGCGCTCCTGGTCGATCAAGTGGTGAAAGGTCTGGTGGCAGAACAGCAGGTCGACCGAATTGTCTTCGAGCGTGATGTTCGAACTGGAGCAGCAAATGAATTCGGCCGGGATCTTCAGCATGGCCGCTTCGGCGGCCGACGCTTGCAGCATCTCGGGATCGATGTCCATGCCGATCAGGCGCTGCGGCGCGAAGCGCGCGTGCAGCTTGCCCAGCGAGCGGCCGAAGCCGCAGCCGACGTCGGCCACCACGGGATAGCTGCGCGGCCCTTCCGGCATCAGGCGCTGCAAGTCGGCCAGCGCGCGTTCAAGCACGTGGACGGTCCAGGTTTCGGTGCGCAAAAACCATTTGCCGAACGCCGTTTCCGGTACGTGAGGATCGGCGGGAGCTTGCATCAAATCAAAATTAGCGCTCATAGACTTTTTTAGGTGGGTTCCGCACTGCAAGTGCTTGTAATATTCATAAGAAAAGAAGGATAACAACAAAACCGTTACAATGCCGCATCATTTCTTATGCTCTTCATTCCTGTGTCGATCCGCCTTCTTTTCCTCTCCCTGCTGCTGGGCTTTGCCGTCGCCGGCCATGCCGCCGCCGAAGGGACCACTGCGCCGGCCGGTCCGGCACCGATCCGCTTCCTGCTCAGCTTTGACGATGGCCCGAGCGGCGCCGGCAGCAACAATCCGACCGTGCACATCCTCGACACGCTGGCGCATAACCCGCTGCAGGACGGCATCAAGGCCGTCTTTTTTACGCAGACGCGCAACTGGCACGGCGGCGGCACCGATATCGGCCGCCAGCTGATCCGGCGCGAACATGACGACGGCCACGTCGTCGCCTTCCACACCGCCACTATGCTGCACGCGAACCACCTGTTCATGAGCCGGCAGAACCTGGACGAATCGCTGCGCCGCGGCGTCGACGACCTGCAAGGCGTGACCGGCGTCGCGCCCACGCTGGTGCGCCCGCCGTTCTGGGCCTACGACGCCGAGACGCTGGAGGCTTACCACCGGCACGGCATGCAGATGCTGCTGACCGATTTGCACGCCAACGACGGCAAGATCTACGGCATCAACTTCAGCCTGCGCAAGCGTTCGAACATGCTCAAGCTGCTGGGCGAAACGCGCAAGCGCTGGGCCGCCGGCGCCATGCCGGAAGTCGACGGCAGCACGCCGGTTGTCGTCACCTTCCACGATGTCAACGGCTACACCTCGCGCCACATCGAGGAATACCTGCAAATCCTGCTCGACGTCGCACGCGAACTGGACATGCCCACCGCGCCAAAACCGTTTTACGACGAGCGCGAATCGCTGCAACGCGCCGCCCTGGCCAGCACCGTGCGCACCGGCGATATCAAGCCGCCGCTGCCGGGGTTGTGGAACTGGCTGTGGCAGTGAGCAGGTGTCGGGCTCCGATGCCAATGCCATTAAGTTAGCGCCAAATTTCTGTCATTCCCGCGAAGGCGGGAATCCCATTTTGTGTCCCGGACGGCGCAGCGAAATGGGATTCCCGCCTGCGCGGGAATGACAGATTTACAGTCCGTGGCTTAAATTAACGTGACAGCAGTAAGCTTCGGCACCTCCGCCAGCGCCTGCGCGCTGCACAGGACGATCGACAGTTCCGGATGCGGCAAAGCGATGCAACTGCCCTGTGCCCCCTCTTCCCCGCCTGCTCCCAGTTTTATTCGCGCTTCCTGTTCGCTCCACATTTCATAAAACGCCGGCACGCGCAATGCCGGCGATAGCGCGGCCAGTCGCGCGCACGCGGCGGCGTCGAACGCCTGTTCCGCTAGCGCGGCCAAATCGCGCCCCGCATTCATCACTTCAATATCGAGCCCCAATTGCGTCTGCGCGCTGACGGCGCAGGCGGCCCAGCGCCCGCTGTGCGACACGCTCAATCCGGCCACGGCCCGCGCGTCATCGGGCGACACCAAGTGCGGCGCGCAGCCGGGCTGCTGATCCAGCGCGACGTCCGCCGGTGCCACTTCCAGCAGCCTCCCCAGCGCCATGCGCAACAACGCGCGCCCGACCAGAAACTGGCGCCGGCGCAGCGGTCGCACGAAACGCGCATGGCGCGCAACTTCGCCGGGTCCGAGCCAGGACAGATACGCCGCCAACTGCTCCTCGCTCGCGCCGCCGGCATCCGCCAGCCAGATTTCGGCCCGCGGCCCCATTCCCTTACTTGTCGGCGATCTTGACGAAATCGGCCTTCAGCGCGACGCCGCTCATGATGGCGCCGTCATGGCATTCGAACTCGGTCTGGCTCGACATTTCCTTGTCCTTGTAATTGCTGACGATGTTGATGACGGCGTTCGCGCCGACATCGACCGCGCGCTTCTTCAATGCCAGCATGGCCGACAGGAAGACCCAGTTGCACGATTTTTCAGCAGCCTTGCCGAAGCCGTTGGTGCGCTGGCTGGTCTTGTCGCTGGTGATCTTGTTCAGCACGCGCGGCGTCTTCTGGTCGCCGAAATAAAATTTGACGCCTTCACCCAGGCGATTCTGCGCATCGTTCGCTTCCATCGCCGCGGCGATCGGCAGCATGACGACGGTATCCTCCGCCATCGCGGGCAACGCTGCGGCGAAAGCAGAACCTGCCAGTACAACTGTCAATATCGTTTTTTTCATCTTCTTTTCCTTTGCTTGGTTAGACATCAATGCTACGGACACGCTTGAAAATCAACGAGGTGTTAATGCCGCCGAACGCGAAATTGTTCGACATGACGTACTCGCACTGCAATTCCCGGCCCTGGCCGGCGATGTAATCGAGCGGCGCGCATTCCGGGTCGATCTGTTCCAGGTTGATGGTCGGCGCGAACCAGCCTTCCCGCATCATCTCGATGCTGATCCACGCTTCCAGCGCGCCGCAGGCGCCGAGCGTGTGACCCATGTAGCTTTTCAGGGAACTGATCGGCGTGCCCGGACCGAACACCGCCATCGTCGCCTGCGATTCGGCCACGTCGCCCTGCTGGGTGCCGGTGCCGTGCGCGTTGATGTAGCCGATGTCGGACGGCTGCAAGCCCGCGTCTTCCAGCGCCAGCAGCATCGCCTTCTGCATCGTCGCCGCGTTCGGCTGCGTGACGTGGCAGCCGTCGCTGTTGGTGCCAAAACCAACCAGTTCCGCGTGGATGAAGGCGCCGCGCCCAAGCGCGTGTTCCATTTCTTCCAGCACCAGGCAGCCGGCACCCTCTCCGATCACCAGGCCGTCGCGGCCGCCGTCGAACGGACGCGGCGTCGTGTGGCCGGCGTCGTTGCGGGTGCTGGTGGCGAACAGCGTGTCGAACACCGCCGCTTCGGTCGCGCACAATTCCTCGGCTCCGCCGGCCACCATGGCCAGCTGCTTGCCGCCTTTGATCGCCTCGTAGGCGTAGCCGATGCCCTGGCTGCCGGAGGTGCAGGCGCTCGACGTCGTGATCACGCGCCCGGTGATGCCGAAGAAGACGCCGATGTTGACCGGCGCCGTATGCGCCATCATCTTGATGTAGGTGGTGGCGTTGATGCCCTTGGTGGTGCGGTCTTCCATCATGCGGCCGAAATCGCCGATGGCGCTCGGCGTGCCGGCCGAGGAACCGAACGAAACGCCCAGGTCTCCGCTTTTCAATAAAGGATGTTCGAGCAGGCCGGCGTCCAGCAGCGCCAGTTCGCTGGCGCGGGTCGCCATCAGCGCCACGCGCCCCATGCTGCGGATCGCCTTGCGGTTGTAGCGTTCATTGAGTTCGAACGGCGCGGCCGGCGCGCCGAGTTTTGTATTCAAGCCTTCGTAATCGGCCCACTCTTCCATGCGCACCACGGCGTTGCGGTACTGGCCCAGGCGCTCGCGGATGCTGGGCCAGTCGTTGCCGATCGGGCTGATGCCGGCCATGCCGGTGACGACGACGCGGCGGCTCATGCCAGGCCGCCGTTGACGGAAATGACCTGGCGCGTGATGTATCCGGCCTCTTCTCCGATCAGGAAACTGACGGCCGCCGCCACTTCCTCCGGCTTGCCGACCCGGCGTGCCGGTATCATCTTCAAGGCTTCCTCCATCGGCACCTCGCTCGTCATGTCGGTTTCGATCAGGCCCGGCGCGACGCAGTTGACCGTGATCGCGCGCTTCGCCAGTTCCAGCGCCAGCGCCTTGGTCGCGCCGATGATGCCGGCCTTGGCCGCGCTGTAATTGACCTGCCCCCGGTTGCCGATCAGGCCAGACACGGAAGCCAGCGTGACGATGCGGCCCGGCTTGCGGCGCTGCACCAGCGGCATGACCAGCGGATTCAATACATTGTAAAAACCGTCGAGGTTCGTCTGCAGTACGATGTCCCAGTCCTCGCCTGACATGGCGGGGAAGGCATTGTCGCGCGCGACGCCGGCGTTGCACACCACGCCGTAATAGCAGCCGTGCTCCGCGATGTCCGCTTCCAGCGCGGCCGCCGTGGCGGCGCGGTCGGAGATGTCGAACTGGAGCACGCGCGCCGCGCGGCCCATGGTCTCGATCTGCTGCGCCACCGCGTCGGCTTCATCGCGCTGGCTGCGGCAATGCAGCACCACGTCGTAACCGTCGCGCGCCAGGCGCAGCGCGATCGCCTTGCCAATGCCGCGCGACGATCCCGTCACCAGCACGCTCATGGACTTGTTCTGATTCATACAGCACTTCCACTTTTGAGAAATTCGTTAACATTATCGGGCTGGAATACCGTCACCGTGGCCGTGGCGACGGTGACGGCGCGCGCGCCATCCGCAGCGTCACCGGCGCCGTCCTGCAACTCGTCGATGCGGCACTCGAAGGCGCCCAGGCCATTGTCTCCCTGCAGCGCGCGGTGCACGTGGACGTGCAGCACGCTGCCGGAGGCGAAGCCCGGACTGCCGGTTTCATATTTGCGCGATCCGAGCAAGAAGCCGACCTTGACCGCTTCGCCGCGCCGCTGCGCCAGCCAGCCGGCATGCGCGGCGATCGCCTGCGCCATGTATTCGATGCCGATCCAGGAGCCGACCACGCCGTCCGCATAAAACAGGCTGCCGGCATAGATGCGCACTTCGGCGCACAGGTTGTCGTCGTCGGCGCTGAGCACGCGGTCGAGCAGCAGCATCGTGCCCGAGTGCGGGACCAGGGACGCGATCTCGGGCATCGTCATGTCGTCCTCCCTAGTATCAGCACCGCGTTCGAACCGCCGAACGCGAAGGAATTACTCAGCGCCCAGCGCAGCGGACGTCCCAGCGACGCGCCGCGCGGCGCCAGGTTCAGGGCCGGCAGGTTCGCGTCGGCCGCGCCGTCCCACAGGTGCGGCGGCAGTTTTCCTTCCGGATTATCGTCCTGCATCGCCAGCCAGCACAGCGCCGCTTCGACCGCCGCCGCCGCGCCCAGCGTGTGGCCGGTAAACGGTTTTGTCGAACTGGCGGCGACCTCCAGGCCGAACAGCGCCTCGATCACGCGCGACTCCATCGCGTCATTCTGGACGGTGGCCGTGCCGTGCATGTTGATGTAATCGATGTCGGCGGCAGCGATGCCGGCGCGCGCCAGCGCCTGCTCCATCGCCAGGCGCGCGCCGCCGCCGGCCGGATCGGGCGCCGACATGTGGTGGCCGTCAGACGATTCTCCCCAGCCGCGCAGCGCCACCGGCGCCGGTTCGGCCGTCATCAGGAACAGCGCCGCGCCCTCCCCGATATTGATGCCGTTGCGGCGCGCGCTCATCGGATTGCATTGCGCCGCGCTGACCGATTCCAGCGCCGAAAAGCCGGCGACCGTAAAGGCGCACAGCGAATCGACGCCGCCGGTCAGCACCGCGTCGCACAAGCCCATCTTGATCAGCCGCGCCGCGCTGGCCATTGCCTTCGCGCTCGACGAGCAGGCGCTCGAATGCGCGTAGGCCGGCCCTTCCAGTCCCAGTTGTTCCGCCAGCATCGACGCGGGCGAACCCATTTCCTGCTGGCCGTAATGGAATGCGTCCGGCAGCGCGCCCTGCGCCGCGTGGTGCGCGATGGCGCGTTCCGTTTCCGCGATGCCGGAGGTGCTGGTGCCGATGATGACGCCGACCCGGTCCGCGCCGTAACGCGCCACCGCCGCCTCGACGGCGGGACGGATCTGCGCCAGCGCGGCCAGCGCCAGCGCATTGTTGCGGCTGCGCTGCGCAGGCGGCAGGTGCGCCACCGACGGCAGTTCGTCCGTCACGCAGCCGAGCGGCAGTTCGCGGCCGGGCGAGTACGCACTCGTCAGCGCCACGCCGGCATCGCCGTCGAACAGGCGCGCCTTGATGCGCGCGTGGCTGTCACCCAGTGCGCAGACGATGCCGCATTCGTTCAGATAATAATTCACGGTGTCCACGCTTGCCTCATTCCGTCGTCGGCGCGAACTGGATCGTCAGCCGGTAGTGATAGCGCAGGTTGTCCAGCACCACGGTGCCGCTCCAGCGCGGCTGGCCGCTGTACGCGATCTGCATGATCGGCGCATCGTCCAGGTACAGCGTGCGGCGCAAGCCTTGCTCGGCGATTTTCCAGCCGGCCGGCAGTGCCCGCGCCACGGCGTCGGCCGGCCACAGGGTCAACTGCATGTCTTCCAGCACATCTTCGGCACGCACCTGTTTCGGCAGCATCACGTGGCGCCACTCGTTCAACTGCTTGCCGTCATAATGCAGCGACAGCACGCGCTGGCCGAACGCCAGTCCGACCACGTCGATCGCGTCCGGCTCGACCTGCAAGGCCACATCCAGTTCATCGATGCGCCCATTGCGTTCGACCTTCAGGTGTTGCTGCACGCTGATGGCTTCGCCCAGCGCGGACGGCGCCAGCTTCAGGCCGAGTCTCGCTTCGGGCGCCGGCGGCGCGCTGGCGCAGCCGCCCAGCGCCAGCAGGGCCGCCAGCGCGCCGGCGCGCATCAGGTTCAGGCCGGCGTGCACGCTGCCTCCAGCGCGGCCAGCCGGCGCGACGTATCTTTCACGTACGGGTTGCTCTGGTCCCAGGCGTAGCCGGCCAGGATCGCCGAGATCATGCGCTTGATTTCGGGCTGCGGGTTTTCATGGAAGATGATCTTCTGGAAGCCGCCGGCGTACCACGATTCGACGAAGGCACGGAAGGTGTCGACGCCCTTGCGCAGCGGGATACCGTAATCCGCCTGCCAGTCCACCGTCTCGCCGGCGAACTGGCGCTGGAGCGCGGCGGCGGCCAGGCTGGCGGACTTGAAGGCGATCGTCACGCCGGAAGAAAACACTGGATCCAGGAATTCGCCGGCATTGCCCAGCAAGGCATAACCTTGTCCCCACAGCTTTTCGACGTTGGCCGAATAGCCGACGATCTGGCGCGCAGGCGTATCCCAGACGGCGTTGGCCAGCAAGGCTTGCAGCGACGGTTCTTCGGCGACGATGGCTTGCAGGCGCTCGGTGGCGCTGCCCTGGTAGCGGTCGAGGAAACTGGTCTCGGCCACCACTCCCAGAGAGCAGCGCCCGCCGGCGAACGGGATGGTCCAGAACCAGACGTCGCAGTGTTCCGGGTGGACGGTGACGCGGATCTTGTTGCGGTCAAAACCGGCGCCGCCACGGATGCCGTCTTCTACATGGGTGAACAGCGCGCCGCGCACCGGGAAGTTCGACGGCGTTTCCAGCTTTAACAGGCGTGGCAGGATGCGTCCGAAACCGCTGGCGTCGAGAATGAAGCCGGCGTCGACCTGGTATTGCGCGCCGTCCTGGTCTTTCACGGTGACGCGGGACTTGCCGTTCGGCTGCGCCAGTTCGATGTTCAGCACTTCATGGCGGTAGCGCACCTCGGCGCCGAAGCGTTCCGCCTCTTTCGCCAGCACGTGGTCGAAGTCGGCGCGCTGCACCTGGTACGTTGTGCCCCAGCCCTTGGAATGCTTGTCGCGGAAATCGAAATCGGTATAGCAGCCGTTGCGCATGAAGGCGGCGCCGTTCTTGAACTGGAAGCCCGCTTCGACCACGGCTTGCAACATGCCCGCCTGTTCGAGGTAGGCCATGCTTTGCGGCAGCAGGCTTTCGCCGATCGAAAAGCGCGGGAACTGTTCGCGCTCGATCACCAGCACCTGGCGGCCCTGCTGGCGCAGCAGCGCGGCGGCGACGGAGCCGGCAGGACCGGCGCCGACGATCAGGATTTCAACGGTTTCCAATTTCAATTGTTCAGACATGGTCGCTTTCAGAAGATGAACCAAAACAGGGAACGATCAGCCATACCAGCAAGGTCCCCAACAGCATCGTCAGGCCGAACGCCTGCAAGGCTGGGGTCGAGCTCAGGCCGAGCAGGCCGAACGACAGAATCGTGTTCGCGGCCGACATGCCGACCGCCAGCCACGGCGTGCGGTTGCGGCGATCCGGATGTTCCTGCATGAAGATGCCGTAATCGACGCCCACGCCCAGCAGCAGCATCAGCGCCAGCACGTGGAACAGTTGCAGGTTTTGCGACGCGAAGCCGAGGATGGCCAGCGTGGCGATGCTCGCCAGCGCGGTCGGCGCCAGCACGCGCCAGGTCTTGCGGCGGTAGCGCGGCAGCAGCAGCGCGAACACCACGCAATACGCGCCCAGCACCACCCAGCCCATGTTCTGCCGGTAGCGGCCCAGCACCGATGAAATCTCGGCGACTTTGTCGACCCACTGCACGCCTTCCAGCCCGTCCGGGATTTTCTGCAATTGCGGCACACCGGCATTTGTCAGTCCCCTCAGCGCGACGATGCTGGCATAGCCCCCGTCGATACTGCCTAGCCACAGGTGACGCCACGGTTCGCTGGCCGGCGTTTTGAGGAAATCGTCAACCGTCAGCGGCGCGCCGGCCGCGCGCAGGCCGGCGCGGGTCGCGTCGACCCACTCCGCATCCTCGCCGACCTGCGCCGCCAGTGCGTTCAACGGTCCGCCATCCTGCAACAGTTTTGCGTCGATCAGCGCGCGGCGTTCGCCCTGCATGCGCGCCGACGGCACCCAGTTCGACAGCGCCTGGTAGCCTGAAATGCGGTGTTCGGCGATCAGGGGATCGAGCCGTTTTTTCAGCGTTTCCTCGCGCTGCAAGACGATTTCGGCGGACGCGCCGCGCACCAGGAAGAATTGCACCGGCGTCGGCGCATCCAATAATTTGCTCAACTTGATCTGGTCGGCGATCAGGTGCTTGGGCGGATTTTGCAGCAGGCGGATATCGTCGTTGGCGCCCAGGCGGCTGACGCCGAAACCGGCCGCCAGCACGAACACGCCGGCCACGGCCAGCGCGGCGCGATTCATCCGCAGCAGCGGCCAGCGCGCCAGCGCGGCGCCGTAGACGCGCACCAGCGCGCCGCTTTTCAGCGTGGCGCCGCCGATCAGGAGCGGGAACCAGCACACCACCGTCAGCCACGCGAACACCAGGCCGAGCGCGGAAAACACGGCCATCTGGCGCAGGCCGGGGAATGGCGTCAGCGCCAGCCCCATGTAACCGATCACCGCCGCCAGCAGGGTCAAACTCAGACCCGGCAACAAGCGTTTCAGCAAGGCGTGCGAATCGAGTTTTTCATCCGCGCTGAGGCGGTTGCACAGAAAATAAATGCCGTAATCCTGCGCCACGCCGATCAGGCTTGCGCCGAACACCAGCGTCATCAAATGGATCTGCCCGAACAGCATCCAGCACACGGACAAGGCGCCGAGGCAGCCGATGCCGATCGACAGCAGGATCAGCGAAATCGGCTTGAACGAATGAAAAGCGAACCACATCAACAGGATGATGCCGGCCAGCGAACCGATGCCGATGGTCGATACCTCTCCGCTGGCTTGCGCGCTGGCGTTGGCCGCGTGCAGGATCACGCCGGCCTGGATCAGTTCCACCTGCGGCACGGCCTTGCGCGCGGCGGCGCCGGCCTGCGCCAGCATCGGCAGCACGGTTTCCTGCGCCGTCATCGACAGCGCGGGCACCTTTAAAGTCAACGGCAGCAGGACATATTGGCGCTGCGCATCGGCCACGAACAGGTGGCCGTCGCGCGGACGCACCGGCGTTTCCTGCGCCCGTTCCTGGACCCAGCCGGAGAACAGGCCGAAGGGGTCTTGCTGCCAGGCGCCCAGTTTCGGGCCGCCGAACGGCGCATACAATTTGGCCAGCGCCGCTTCGAGCCAGAACTGCGCCGGCTGCGCGCGCAACTGCGCTTCCTGCTGCGCCGTCAGCAAGGTCAGGCTGTGTTGCTGGAACACGGACAGCCAGTCGGCCTGCGTCTGCTCTCCGATCGGCGTGGCCTGGAAGATGTCCGGGCGCGCGCTCAATACCACGCTGTAGGCGTCGGCCGCGCGTTTCGCCTCGTCCCAGTCGTTCGCGCCGACCAGCACGATGACGCGCTGCTGCGCCGCGTCGACCATGTGGGTGAACGATTGCTGCAGCACCGGGTCCCTCTCCTGCACCGGCAACAGCGCCATGATGTCGGTATCCGGCACGATGCGCTTGACCAGCCACAGGTAGCCGTTATGCCCGAGCAGCAGGCACACGGCCAGGACCCACAGCAGCGCGAGACCGCGGCCCCGCTTCAAAACAGCGCCGCCTCTTCCGCCGTCAGCGCCGCGTCGCCCGACTGGATCGCCGAGAACACGATGCTGGTGCGATCGCCGCTCGCTTCGCTGATGACGATGTTTTTGACGTACGCGCCGCCATCGAGTTTAATAGCTCCGATGGCCTTGGCCAGCGCCGGCTCGCGCGCCTTCAGCGACACATTCCAGCTATTGGCATCGACGGTGCCGTCCACTTCGAACAGCGTTTCGAGCTGCGCCAGGTCGCCGGCCAGCAGGGAAAACAGCACGCGGTTGATCATGCGCACGGTCGGCTCGGTCTTGGCGTCCAGGCGCATGGCGACGCGGTCGCCCTGGTAATGGACGATCTCGTCGCGCGTCAGGCGCAGCGTGTTCGGGAACGGTTGCAGGGTTTTCCACAGCACGCCCTTGTCGGCCACGACGCAGAAACGGCCGTTCGCCGCCAGCGGCTTTTTCATGCCGGCCAGCTGCTTGCTCTGGTCGAAACGGCCGCACATCACCTTCGGCTTGGCCAGCATGGCCTGGATTTTCGCCACCGGCACGGCGGCATAGGCGACGGCGGTGGCGGCGATCAGCGCCAGCAGCGCGGTAGCGATCACGATTTTCTTCATTGCGGTGCGAGTCCCAGTTTTTCAAACAGTATCGGCGGCGACACGAAGCACATCTCCTTGCTCGCGATATCGACCGCGACCATCGTCGTGGTGGCGCGATTGAGGCGCTTGCCGGTGTCGGCGTCGGTAATCAGGTAATCGATCTTCAGGCGGTTTTCCCACTCGACGATCTCGGCGCGCAGCTTCAGCTTCTGGCCGAACGTGGCCGAGCCGACATAGCGCAAATGCATGTCGATCACCGGCCAGGCATAGCCGGACGCCTTCATCTCGACATAGTTGTAGCCGATCTTGTCGAGCAGCGCGCAGCGTACCACTTCCAGGTATTTGACGTAGCGCCCGTGCCAGACGATCTCCATCGGGTCCAGGTCGAAGAACTGGACCTGCATCTCGACCTCGGCGAACCAGCGGCTTTCCTTGCCTGCCTTACGCATACAGTTCCCAGGCCTGGCTGCGGATGCGTTCGAGCAGCAATCGCAGGTCCGGTTCCAGGCGGCGGTCTTCCTCGACCACCTTGATGTCGAGCGCCAGCGACTCCATCATTGCCGTCAGCGCGGCCTGCGGCAACACGTCCGGCGTGGTGCGGCAGCGCAGCCAGACGCCCTGGCGCACGGTGATCAGCAAGGCAGCGACCACCTGTTCCGTCAGTTCCAGCACGCGCAGGCAGTCGCGCGCGGCGATCGTGCCCATGCTGACCTTGTCCTGGTTATGGCACTCGGTCGAGCGCGAGAACACGGAAGCGGGCATCGTCAGTTTCAGCGCTTCGGCGGTCCAGGCCGAGGCGCTGATCTGCAATGCTTTCAGGCCGTGGTTGATGGTCGCGCGCGGACCAGTGGCGCCGGACAGGTTGGCCGGCAAGCCGTGGTTGTAGCGGCTATCGACCAAGAGCGCCATCTGGCGGTCCAGCAGGTCGGCAAGGTTCGCCACCGCGTTCTTCATGCCATCCATCGCAAAGGCGATATGGCCGCCATAGAAATGGCCGCCGTGCAGCACGCGCTCGTTTTCGCCGTCGATCAGCGGATTGTCGTTCGCGCTATTGAGTTCATTTTCGATCGCGCCGCGGAAGAACGGCAGCGCGTCGGCCAGCACGCCGATCACGTGCGGCGCGCAGCGGATCGAATAACGGTCCTGCAGGCGCTTGCCGTTGCGTTCCCACTGGTCGGTCGGCAGGTCCGTGCGCAGCCAGGCCGCGACCTGCTGCATGCCGCTGTGCGGCTTGACGGAGAACAGCACCTCGTCGAAATGGTGCGCGTTGCCGTCCATCGCGAACGAGGCCAGCGCCGTAATGCGCGTGGTCAGGCGCACCAGGTATTCGGCGCGGTCGTAGGCCAGGCAGGCCAGCGCCGTCATGACGGCGGTGCCGTTCATGATCGCCAGTCCTTCTTTCGGGCGCAGGCGCAGCGGCGTGATGCCCGCTTCGCGCAGCGCCACGGCCGCATCGACCTGCACGCCGTCGCGCCACACTTCGCGCTCGCCGCACAGCACGGCCGCCAGGTAGGACAAGGGCGTCAAGTCTCCGCTGGCGCCGACCGAGCCTTCGGACGGGATCATCGGCAGCAGGCCGGCGTCGAGCAGGCGCGTGATCTGCAGCAGCAGTTCGACGCTGACGCCGGAATATCCCTTGCACAGCGAAGCCAGACGCGAGGCCAGGATCGCGCGCGTCTGCGCCGGCGTGAAATATTCGCCCAGGCCGCAGCCGTGATAAGTATATAAATGGTGCGGCAGTTCGGCGATCAGTTCCGGCGCCACCGTCACGGTGCAGGAATCGCCGTAGCCGGTGGTGACGCCGTAGACGGTGCCGTCCTCGCGCAGCAGGCGGTCGAGGAAATCGGCGCCGCGCGCGATGGCGGCGCGGAAGGTGGGATCGTCCGACAGTTCGGCGCGGGCGCGGCCTTGCGCGATATCGACGATGTCTTCGATGGTCAGACGGTCTTGGTCGAAGCGGACGGCGCGCCGTGCGGTTTTCAGGTCAGCGAGGTGCATCAGGTAGTTCCAGTTGGGGTAAGTGCCAAAAATCGTAGAAGTTGAACCATTGCAGCGGCGCGCGCAGGCAATGGTGTTCGAGGCGGCGCGCATATGCCGTCGCCAGCGCGGCCAGTTCGGCGTCGCGCCCTTTGCGCGGCACGCGCACGGCGTCGCGGAAGTGTTCGAAATACACTTCCGAACCGCGCCCGCGGCGCATCGAAAACAGCAGATAGACCGGGCATTGCAATATGCTGGCCAGGATGTAGGGACCGACCGGGAACGCTGCTGGCGCGCCCAGGAAATCCGCCACCGCCACGCGCGGATTGTGCGAGACGGGAATACGGTCGCCGGCGATCACGACAAACTCGCCCTGCGCTATTTTTTCGGACAGGACGATGGCCGTCGCCGGCGACATTTCCGTCACCTGCATCAGGTTCAACTGGCTGTCCGGATTGAGCCGGCCCAGCATCTGGTTGAACGCCTGCGCATGCTTGGTATGCACCAGCACCGTCAGTTTTATATCGTTACGCTGGCGCGACAGCACGCGGCACAGTTCCAGGTTGCCCAGGTGGGAGCAGATCAAGACCCCGCCACGCCCGGCTTCGATCGCCTTGCTCACCACCTCGGCCCCGAAGAACTGCACGCGGTCTACCCGGAACAGGCCGCCCCACAGCAGCATCTTGTCGAGGATGGTTTCGGCGAAGGCGGCGAAGTGACTCAATACGCCCGGCAGCGCGCGGCCGGTGAAGGCGGCGACCCGGCGCAGGTAATCGCCCGAGGCGCGGCGCGGCAAGGGCTTTGTCAGCAGGTACCATCCCAGCACCGGGTACAGCACGACGCGGAACGGCCAGCGGCCGAACACGCGGCAGATCCAGAACAGCAGGCGCATGCCGGCCACAAAACTGATCTCGTTGATCGAGGCCCAGTGACGTCCGCGCGCGGCCGGCGCCGCCGACAGGTCGCCCTGCGGCGCCGTCACGACTGCCTCCACTTGCGGGCCAGCAGGCGCGGGATGCGCGGCAGCATGCCGAAGAACAGCACCGTGTGCATGCGCGAGATCAGCACGTTGTCGCGCCAGACGCGGAAGTGCGAGACGCCGTCGGCCGGATACGAGACGCGCGTCGGCAGATTCACGACTTGCATGCCGTCCCAGTACAGCCGCACCAGGATATCGGTATCGAAATTCATGCGCGCGCCGATGCGCGTGCGCGCGGCCAGCGCGTTGACCGGAGCGACCGGGTAGACGCGGAAGCCGCACATCGAATCCTTGATGTCGAACGACAGCGTATTGATCCAGACCCAGATATGGGTGGCGTAGCGGCCGTACAGGCGCGCCTTCGGCACCGATTCGTCGTAGACCGGGTGGCCGGCGATGACTGACGCCGGATGCGCGCGCGCCTCGTCCAGGAAGCGCGGCACGTCGGCCGTGTTGTGCTGGCCGTCGGCATCGATCTGCAACACGTGACTAAAACCCAGTTCTTGCGCACGGCGAAAACCGCTCAGCACCGCCACGCCCTTGCCCTGGTTGCTGGTCAGCCGCACCAGCGTGACCTGGCCGGGGTAACTCGCCGCCAGCGCGTCAAGCGCCTGCGCGCAGGGCGTCGAACTGCCGTCGTCGATCAGCATGCAGTGCGCGCCGTGCGGCAGCAGGTTGTCCACCACGGCGCCGATCGCGTGTTCGTGGTTGTAGACAGGGATCACGATGCAAGGTTTAAACACCGGCCTCTCCCGCGTGGAACAGGATGCGGCCGCAGGCGTGCTGTCCGGCGTCGGACAGGTAGCGGAAATTCAGGCTGCCCTTGTTCGCGTCATGCAGCAATTCCAGCTGCACGACCAGGTCCGGCTGGATCACGTTCTGGAACTTGAGCGCGTGGATCGCGCGGAATACCGGCGGCAGGTTGAAATACTGGCGGCCGTAGGCGATCGCCCATTCGACCTGCACTACGCCGGGCAAAATCGGCGCCTGCGTGAAATGGCCATCGAAATACAGCAGATTCGCCGGCGCGCTGATTTCCAGCAGCACGCGCTGCGGGTGATCGTCAGCGCCGCTGCGTTCCAGTTCGCGCAAATGCGGCATGCGCGGCAAATGCGACAGCCCCGCCGGCGCGGCATCGTTTACAAGCAGCGCCAGCAAGGCCGCCAGCGTGGTCTTGCCTTGCGCGTTGACCGGCATCTGATCCAGGTAGCGCCAGCGGCGCGGCAGCGCGACCGCGTCCACCACGCCGACCAGCGCGGCGCGCAGGCGGGTGTTCAACGCCAGCTTGCCTTCGCCGGCAAGTAACTGCTTGCCGGCCGGCGTCGCGACGATGAAGGCGGCCAGCTTCTGGCGCTGCCCCGGTTCGGGGTCGCACAGCGCCACGCGCGCCTCAAGCGCCAGGCCGGTGGCGAGCAAGGCCGCTTCCATCGCATCGAGCGAAATGCGTTTTTCCTCGATCTTGACGATGCGGTCGCTGCGCCCGAGCAGCATGAAACGCCCGGCACTGCTCGCCATCGCGCGGTCGGCCAGGCGCAGCCAGTCGTCGTCCGGCAGGTGCGGCGAGCGCACTTCCAGCACGCCGTCGGCCGGGTCCAGGCGCCACTGCACGGTCGGGAACACCTGCCACGCTTCATCGCTGCCGCCAGTTGGCGTCAACGGGCGCTGGCGCCAGGCGATGCCGCCCGTCTCCGAGCTGCCGAACACTTCGACCGGCACGTGGCCCAGCAGCCTGCCGCTGGCCTGCGCGGTATCCGCCGCCAGCGGACCGCCGGACGAATACACGGCGCGCAGCATGCCGGCAGCCGTTTGCCAGTCCAGGTGTTCCGGCAAGCGCTTTAAATGGGCGGGACTGGCGACCAATACGCAGGGACCGGCGGCCAGCGCCTGCGCCAGCGTTTCCGGATAATTGATGCTCAAAGCGTGAATCGCGCGGCCCGCGCTGAGTGGCCATAAGACCTTGAACAGCAAGCCATAGATATGCTGGTGCGATACCGTCGCCAGCACGGCGGCGTCGCCGGCGGCCGCGCCGAACAGCAGTTGAAGCGTCGCGACCTCGCTGGCCATTTGCGACAGTTTTTTGGGAATCGCCTGCGCGGCGCCGGTGCTGCCGGACGTGAACACGACCAGCGCCGGGAAATCGCTATCGAGCACGCGCGCGTCGCCACCCTCGGCGCCATCGTTTTCATCCGGCCGCAAGGCGCAACAGGCCGGCGGGAACTCGCCCAGGAAACCGTCGACCGAGGCGCGCAAGGTTGCGCAACTGGCGTCGAGCGTGTCGGCGCTGAGCCAGACGGTTTTATTGGCTTGCCAGGCGCCCAGCAGTGCGGCGCCGAATTCTATGCTGTCGTCCAGGTACAGCGCGAAATCATTGCCGGGTTGACGCCGCAGCAGCGCATTCCACGCCCAGACGCGCGCCATGAATTGCGCATTGTCGACGGCGGCGCCGGCGCGCCAGCCCACCACGGCGGAAGGGGCGCGCGCTGCAAAATGTACGGCCAGGTTGGCGATCGCTTCAGACATGGTGCAAACGCTTGAAACGCATACGCACCAGGTATTCGGCGCCGAACAACAATCCCATCAGGGCGTACGAGATCACGCCGGTGTACAGCGACCACACGGCGTCCGACGCCCACAGCGCGGTGCCCAGCGCGATCGCGCCGTTGATGACGAAGAAGCCGCACCAGACCTGGGTCACCGTACGCATGTACGCCTGCGCGGCCGGCGGAAAATCGCCGCCGCGCAGGCGCGCCATGCGCTCGATGGCCGACACCGGCGTCGACAAACTGTAAACAAAACCGCCCAGCAGCGCGGCGCTGACCAGCACCGGATACAGTTTGAGAGGCAGCAGCAGGTTGCTCCACAACGCGCAGGCGACCAGCACCAGCGCGCCGGCCACCGACCAGCGCGCCGCGCCGCTCAGTTTCAAGGCCGGCAGGCGCGCGGCGGCGGCCAGCAACAGCAGGCCGGCCAGCCAGCGCGGTTCCACCTGGCCGTGTCCAAACCAGATCGCGAGCGGGTACAACACCGTGATGACGGCGGTAAAGGCATTCAGCAACATCGAATTTATGCCGCCTGCTCCGTCATGCCCGCCAGCGCATCGACCACGTCGCTGATGGTGCGGATGGTCTTGAACACTTCCGGCTGCAGGCGCTTGCCGGTCAGCTGCTTCAGTTTCACGGCCAGGTCGACGGCGTCGATGCTGTCGATATCGAGGTCGGCGTACAGGTTCGATTCGGCCGTCAGCGTGGATTTATCCAGTTCGAACATTTCCGACAGCAGGTCGATCACCCACGCCTGCAACTGCGGGCGGCTCATTTCGCTCAATACAATCATCTTCTACTCCCTTACTTCTTCCTGTTACTGTCGATCATGGCCGCCAGCGCCTTGACGGAGGCGAAATGGCGGCGGGTGTCTTCCGAATCGGCGGACAGCGAAATGCCGTATTTCTTTTGCAGCGCCACGCCCAGTTCCAGCGCGTCGATCGAATCGAGCCCCAGTCCTTCGACGAACAGCGGCGCATCGGTATCGATATCGGCCGGGCTGATGTCTTCCAGCTGCAGCACGTCGATGATCAGTTCTTTGACTTCTTGTTCAAGCATGGCCTTGGTACTTCCCCGTAAAATAATCCTGCAAAAAATCGGTCAGCCGGCGCGCCGCCATCACATCGCTGGCGCCGCCGGTAAAACTGCCCACCGCCAGGTCGTCCTGGACTTCGATCGAAAACCGCACGCGGCGCGGCGGCACGCGCCACCACTTGTCGCCCTTGCCCAGCGTGAGCGGATGGCAGCGGATCAGCACTGGCGTCATGTCGCGCAAGCCGCGCACCGCGATATTGGCCGCGCCGCGTTTCAGGCTGATGACGCCGTCGGCCGGCGTGCGCGTACCTTCCGGGAACACGATCAGGTTGTTGCCGCGTTCGAGCGAGGCGATGCAATCGTTCACCAGGTCGCTGCCGCCGCCGTTGTTGATATACCCCGCCGCGCGTACCGGCCCGCGCGTAAAAGGGTTGTTCCACAAATCGCCCTTGACGATGCAGTCGGCATTCTTGACGAAGGCCATCAGGAACACGGTGTCGATCAAGGTCGGGTGGTTCGCCAGGATCAGCAGGCCGCCCCGTTCCAGTTTATCGAGGCCGTCGATCTCGTAGCGCAGCACGCCGAGCACGCGCATCAGGCCGACGTAGGTGCGGAACGTCAGGCGGATGATATCGCGCGCGAACCCGACGCGGCGCTGACGCTGCCAGACCAGCACGTGCAGCAGGGGGAAGACGACGATGCGCAACAGCAGCCCGCCGACGCCGAACAGGGCGAAACTCAGGCCGGTCGCGGCGACGCGCCAGTACCGCCCCGCCCTGTCAAGCATCGCGTCCCCATACCCAGCGGCGCCGCTCGGCGACACGTTCCATCGCGCGCTCGCCGCTCAACTGGAAACGCAGCACGTCCAGCCCCCCCGGCAGCGCCTTCGCGCCGGCATCCGCGCCGTCGGCGCAGGCGCTCCAGCGCAGAGAGAGGGCGTCGTCGCCGGCCGGCACCATCAGCCAGGCCCACGCGTGCGGCTGCTCGTCGCAATCCTCGAAGTGCGAGAACAGTTCCGGCACCGGGCAGTCGCACACCACCAGCAACACCATCGGCGCGCCATCGGCCAGCAGGCCGCAGGCGTCGATCACCGCGTGTTCGACCGAGGCGGCGCCGGCGGCCAGCGCGATGTGATTGGCGCGGTCGGCGCGCGCGATCGAAAACAGCCCGGCGCTGGCGTTGTGCACGGCCATGCCGAAGGCGGTCGGCGACAGCGCGTCGCCCTGCGCCAGGTCGGTCAGCAAGTCAAACGCGCGGCCAGCTTCGCCGTGGCGCGAGCAAAACACGGTCGGCACGTCGGCGCGGCCATCCATGCACTGGTACGCCACTTCGAGCGCCATCTTGCCGAGAAAACCGGCGCGGCGGCGCAGCATGGCCGGCATCTGCTTGAGGCCTGGTTCGCCGCCGGACGTGATCGCATAGGGCGCTTGCGCCCATTGCGTCCAGTCTTGCGGGGTAAGCAACCCGGGAGCCCAGGCCGCGTGCCGGGCAATTGAAAAACGTACGCCATCTGTGCGCATACTTGGATATCCCAGGAGCTCCGTTAATAAAACTGTCCGACTCCATGCAACGATATCGCCGCACCATCAGTCTGTGTTGTGCGCAAATTATAAATGACAGGCGTTGAATTAATCAAAAATATAGGTTATGAGCACTGTTTTTAAGTTGTAAATTCTCAATTCTCACCAATAACCACGCTTATCGTCGCCGAATTGTGCGAATTTCCCGGATTCGATTGACACAATGCAAAACCCGGTAAGTTCCTCTTGGAATGGCATCATTCACCATAAAAAGTATTAGAAAATAATACTTTTTATTTAAAAAATCGATCCAGCATCATTATTTATTGTCATCCATGCCGGCGCTGTTCATCATGTTTGATAAGGCGCAAACGCTTACTGTGTTCGCACTGGATATTAGCCAAGTGCGTCGCGGCAGTAAGCCGTCACTCTGCCCGCTAAATAAGTACTCACTTCGACAGGACTGATCATGGACTTCATTGTATGGCTGGTGTTGTGCGCGCTGTATCTGCTGGGCATGCCGCTGGCCTGCCTGCGCGCGGCACGCAATGCGCAGCGGCAGGCTGCGGCGTCGGCGACACAGGTAGACAAACTGACGGCCGATCTGAAAATCCTGCAAACCCAGTTCCGCGAACTGATGGCGGGACAAGGCGCAACCGGCCCCTCCGCCACCGCGCCGCCCGCCGCCGCGCGGCCAGCCAGCGTGGTCTTCCCGGCTGAAATGCCCGGACGGGAGCCGGAAGAGGCGCCGGCAACACCGCAGCCGGAATACAGCGCGCCGCCGCCCGAACTGGTGCCGGAACCAATGCCAATGCCAATGTCGATGCCGAAACTTGAACCGGAACCGGAGTTTGAATCTGCACCGCAGCCTGCGCTGGCCAGTGCCGCGCCGCCGCCCGCGCAGCAGGTGCCGCAATCGGTGCTGGCAATCCAGGAGGACATGGACCGCTGGACCGCCAGCGCCAGGCAATGGCTATTCGGCGGCAATCTGGTCGCCAAACTCGGCTTGCTGATCCTGTTCATCGGCATCAGCTTCCTGCTGAAATACACGGCCGTCCACATCAGCGTGCCGATCGAATTGCGCCTGGCCGGCATCGCCGCCGCAGCCGGCGCGACACTGGCCTGGGCCTGGCGCATCCGCGCCAGCCACCCCGGCATCAGCCTGCCGGTGCAAGGCACCGCGCTGGCCGTGCTGATCCTCGTCACCTTCGGCGCGTTCCGCCTGTACCACCTGCTGCCGGCCGGACTGGCCTTCGGTCTGCTGCTTGTTTTCGTCTCTTTCACCTGCCTGCTGGCCGTGCTGCAGGACGCGATCTGGCTGGCCATCTTCGGCATCATCGGCGGCTTCGCCACGCCGGTCTTGATCTCCGCCGGCAGCGCCAACCACGTCGGCCTGTTCACCTATTGCGCGATCCTGAACGCCGGCATCGTCGCCATCGCGACGCGGCGTGCGTGGCGCGTGCTGAACGTGCTCGGATTCCTCTGCACCTTCGTGCTCGGCACCGCGTGGGGCGTGCTGAGCTACCGGCCGGACGACTACCTGACGGCCCAGTTTTTCCTGATCCTGTTCCTGCTGTTCTATATCGCCATCGCGATGTTTTATGCGGCGCGCGAAGCGCCCAGGCTGGCGCATTACGTGGACGGCACGCTGGTGTTCGGTGCTCCGCTGCTGGCACTCGGCCTGCAATACGGACTGGTAAAAGACATCGAATTCGGCATGGCCTGGTCGACGCTGGCGATGGCCACCCTGTACATAACCCTGGCGCTGCTGGCGTGGCGCCGCATGGGACAACATTGCCGCCTGCTGGCCGAATCGTTCCTCTCTCTCGGCACCGTGTTCGCCACGCTGGCGATACCGTTCGCGCTCGACGCGCGCTGGACTTCCGCCGCGTGGGCGCTGGAAGGCGCCGGGATAATATGGGTCGGCCTGCGCCAGCAACGCCGGCTGGCCTGGAGCTTCGGCCTGCTGGCCCAGGCCGGCGCCGCGGTCTCGCTGCTGCTGGACACGCACTGGAGCTGGCAGGCCTTCCCAAGCACCCTGCTCGACGGCCCCTTCCTCGATGCGCTGCTCCTGGGCGCGAGCCTGTTCGCCAGCAGCCTGTGTTTCGAAAAACAGGGCATTAAAAACGGCGATAAAAAACTGTCCGCCATCGGAACGGCGCTGCTGCCGGTGGTCGCGCTGTTCTGGTACGGCCTGGTGCTGACGTCATGGGCCAACTGGCTGGCCGCGCGCTTTGCGCCGCCTGCCGGAGTCACCGTCGACATTTCCGCCGGCGCCTGTTATTACGCCATCTCTGTCAGCCTGTTCGGCATCGGCGTGCTGCACCTGGCGCGGCGCCTGGCGTGGCCCGCGCTGCGCTGGCTGGCCATCCCGGCGTGGTTGGTATTGGCCGCAATCGGCGCCGCCATGCTCGTCATCCTGTACGACAGCGCACACCTGCCCGGCGCGCTGACCTGGTGTGCATATGGCGTCGCATGGATCGCCGCCGAATACGCGTCCGCCTACTGGCGCCGCGCCGCATGGCCACTGCACCGTTCCGCGCTGATCGGCACGCACCTGCTGCGCATCGCCGTGCCATGGCTGATGATCTGGCCGGTGCTCGGCCACGCCATCGCCGCGTGGATGCTGGCCGGCGACACCGAACAACAGCGCCTGCTGGCGATGGCCGGCTGGGAAACCAGCGGCAGCTGGTCGCGCTACCTGCCGGCCTGGGTCATGATGGGCGTGGCCGCACTGCTGGTGCGCCGCTCCGCGCACGACAGCTGGCCACTGGCGCCGCTGAACGACTGGCACCGGCGCGTGCTGTTACCGGCCGCCGCGCTCTGGTCGCTGCTGCTGGCGGTACGATGGAACCTGGTTTATAACGGCGCGATGGCGCCTCTGCCCTACGTGCCGCTGCTCAATCCGATCGACCTGACGACCGGCTTCGCCGCGCTGCTGGCCATCGCCGCCTGGCGCGGGCATCCGGCGTCGCAGGGAGAACGGCCGGCCGGATCGCGCAACGCCATCCTGCTCGCGGCGGGCGGCGGCGCCTACCTGTGGTTCAACCTGATGCTGCTGCGCTGCGTGTCGAACTACATGGAGATTGCCTACAATTTCGACGACCTGATGGCGTCGCAATTCGTGCAGGCGATGCTGTCGCTGGTGTGGAGCGTCAGCGCCTTGATCCTGATGCGGCTCGCCGCGCAGCGCCAGTTGCGCATGCAGTGGAGCGTGGGCGCGGCGCTGCTCGGCGTCGTCGTGCTGAAACTGTTCATGGTCGACCTGTCCAATGTCGGCGGCATCGAGCGCATCGTCTCGTTCATCGGCGCCGGACTGCTGATGGTGGCGATCGGCTACGTCGCGCCGCTGCCCGCGCGCAGCGGCGCGCAGGCGGGGAACTGACGCCATGGCCCCGCTGCGCTGCCTTTTTATCACCCTGATGCTGTCCGCCGTGACCGGCCACGCGGCGGCACCATCCGACATCGCCACCGACTACGCGTACTCATTACCGCTGACGCTGAAAAAAGATGGCGGCGTGGCCGCGCTGCTCCTGCCGCAGCCGGTCTACCTGCACGCGCGCTCGGCGGAACTGGACGACCTGCGGCTGTTCGACCGCAACGGCGTTAAAGTGCCGTTCGCGATCCAGGCGCCGCCCGCGCGGACCCAGGCGCGCATCAGCGAACTGCCGGTGCGGATTTTTCCATTACCCGGCACGGAATCGCAGGAACAATTAAAACTCGACATCCGCACCGGCAGCGACGGCCGCCTGCTGTCCGTCAGCAGCAATAACGGCAGCCGCGCGAAAAAAGCCAAAACACCGCTGGGCAGCCTGATCCTGGACCTCGGCATCGGGCGCGACAAGGAAGCGCCGCCGGTCACCGCGCTGCGCTTCGACCTGCCGGCCGGCGTGGACATCTACAGCGCGCAACTGCGGCTCGACAGCAGCGACGACCTGCAACACTGGAATGCGCTGGGAGAAGCGGAATTGAACTGGGCCGTCAACCGCGACGCGCAAGCGCTGTCGAACAACCGCGTGCCGTTTCCCGCCACGCGTTTCCGATACGCGCGCCTGTACTGGAGCAGCGGCACCCCGCTCCTTTTTTCGCGCATCGTGGCCGAAGCGCTCGACACGACGCCGTCGCCGGTCCACCTCGACACCGTGCTGCTGCAACCCGACGCCGCCAAGACCGGCGCGGACCTGGTCTACCATGCGCCGCTGGCGATACCGGGCGAGAAAATCGGACTGCAATTCAGCGAAGCGAACGTCGTCTTCCCCACGCTGCTCGGCACCTATCAACCGTATTGGAGCGGCCAGCACAGGGCCGTCAAGACATGGATTTTCAGTCCCAAGCTGAATACGACGTTTTACCGGATGACGCCAGCCAGCGGCGCGCAGCGCGACAGCGCCGATATCGACATATCGCCCACGCACACCGCCGACTGGGTGCTGCGCCCGCAAACGGAAACGGCGCTCCGCCCCACCCTGCGCCTGAGCTGGGCGCCCGCCACCTTGCTGTTCCTCGCCAACGGCAACGGGCCATACCGGCTCACGTTCGGACGCGAACGCGCCCCGCGCGTCGCGCTCGCGCCCGAGCAGATCGCCCCGGGTTTCAGCGAGGATGAATTGCGCAACGTCGCCCAGGCGCAGTCCGGCGCGCTGTCAAGTCTGACACCGGAGCCGCCACCCGGCGGCATCGCCGGTGCGCTGCAATCCGCGCGCCTGCGCAAGGGGTTATTGTGGGGCGTGCTGGTAGCGGGCGTCGCCATACTCGCATTGATGGCGACACGGCTGCTGCGGCAATTGAATGCGGCAGACCAGAAACGGTGAACGGGTAATGCCGGACGTGCTGCAACTACGAGGGACCTCGAAAAACTACCCCGGCCATGGCATGATGTGGACACACCAATTCTGGCCTTCCACCGATGATCAAAACCAGCCTGTTTGCCGACAAGGAACGCGAAGCGAAACTGAGCAAGCTTGGCAATGCGCCGCAGGGGCTGGAACAGCATGTTGACTGCGCGGCGCTGGCCGCCGCATTCGACCATACCGCGCCACGCCCCAGCCGCGAGCGCGGCGGCCATCCGCCATTTACCACCGAACTGGTAGTTCGGGTTTTGCTAGTCCAGCAGCTTCCCGCCTTGAGTACGCCGGAGAGGGGCTAGGGACGAGCGAAAACGACCACCATATCATGTGAACCTCCGATCATCGAAAAGCGCACGGGCCGGCGCTTGAAACAGGCGTTGCGCTGGAAGCATCGCTATCGCTTGTCGGCGTTTCAATTTCCATGACGGACGGTGGTAAGTGGCCGGCGCCCCTGTGCCGGGGCACCATCCAATTTTAAGCTAACAGTTTCCGGCGTCTTTCACGCGTGCAGGGAATTCACGGGCGCCTAGAACCAGGCTTCGACTTGCGCCCCAATCGAGGTGCCGTTGGTGTTGCCTCCGAAGACGCCTGTACTGGACAGCGTCGTGCCGGCGGTGGCGGCTTGCTGCGCCGCCTTGTTCCATTTCGCATACGTCAGGAAGGCGCGCAGCTCGGGCCGCGTCCAGTACGCTTTGCCGGCCGTGATGGTCGGTGCAAAGGTCAGCTTGCTCAGTTTTTGCGGCGCGCCACCGAGCGCCGGCTTGATGCGGTCGTGGCCGAAATCCAGCTGCAGCTTGAAATTGTCATGCAGCGCATACACGGGCCGCGCACCGAACGTAGTCCAGGTCTGGCTGCCGGCGTCGCTCTTGTCACGCTGCAGCAAGCCAACCAGCGAGCCGGAAAATTCCGGCGTCAGTTGCCAGATCATCTGCTCGAAGATGCGGGTGCGCTTGAAGTCCGAACCGAGCATGATGTCGCCGGTGCCACCGATCTTGCTACCGGCGCCGACGCCGTATTGCAAGCCGAAGGTGTTGTCGCCGCCCAGTACCTGCTCTTGCCGATGCACCGCCGAGACGGACCAGCCATTGTGTGCGCCGGGCACCGAGCTATCCTTCCTGATCAGCGTCAGATCGAGCTTCAGCGTGCCGTTCAGATTGACGGGCACGCCGTCGTAGCTGAAATTCTGCCGGGTTGCGGCAATATCCTTGTCAACGTCGGCGCGAAACACGGCATAGCTGAACTTGCCCGGCCCCACAGGCAGGCCGGCAATGCCTGCGCCGACGCCGTCGCCGTACAGATATTTCAGGTCCAGCACATGGATGTCGGGACGGTTGTAGAAGCGCTTGCCGGCCCAGGCCGTGCCGCCATGCAGGAAATCGATGTTCCTCGCTTCGACGAATGCCTGGTTCGAGCGCAGGTCGCTATTGGAAATATCGCTGCTCGGGGTGTAGGCGTAAGCCATGAAAGTACCGACGAAGCTGGCGCCATTCGCCGCTTTGGCGATTTCCTTGGTGTAGCCCCATTCGCCATAGGTATCACACTCATTCCCCAGTCGGTACTTGGCAACACCTTCCAGGCCGAAGCAGGCTTGCGGCCCGTGGCCGGAATTGCGCCCCGCACCGGCCCGAAAATAGCCATGATATTCGCCTTCCGCATCGCTGGCCCAGGCCGTACCAGCGCCAACCAGCATAGCAATCGCCGCAGGCAGTACTTTGACAATCCCTTTGTTCATCTGTATCCCCATTTATTATAAAAAGTCGTGGTGTTGCGCACCACGTCGCGCTTGAACCGAGAACGATTCAATGTTCTTTTGTTTGGCCACGTCCCTGCGCGGCCGGGGCGCTTGCGACTCCGATGGCTTGCAGGCGTGCCTGCAAAGCTGGGGCCAGCGAAACGGCGAAGGGAATGCGCTCCAGCACGTCGTGCCGCAAGTCGATGCCATCCGGTATATCGATCAGTTGCAAGCCGTCTGGCATCAGTTCAAACACTGCCCGTTCGGTCACATAAATGACTTTCTGCCCGTCCGCGCGGGCGCGCTTGCCGCTGAAGGTGATGTGGCGCACCTTGGGCACCAGCTTGGGAATGCTGCCGTGGCGAGCGATATGCACCTGGCCACCGCGCTGCTCGACCTCCAGCCCCTTGGCTTCGAAGGTGCCGCAGAACACCACTTTCTTGGCGCACTGGGTGATGTCGACGAAGCCGCCCGGACCGACGATATCGACACCGATCCAGGATGCGTTCACGTTGCCCTCGGCATCAAGCTCCCCCATGCCGAGGAAGGCAATGTCGATGCCGCCGCCGCTGAAAAAATCGAACTGCTCGGTCGATTTGACGATCGCGCTGGGATAGCGGGTAGCGCCGAACAGGTGGCCCGGCAGCAGCTCGCCGTTGTGGGCGCCCTGTTCGATCGCCGTCCAGCTGATTGCCAGCCCTTCGGCGGCGGCAATGGCCGGGATACCATCGGGAATGCCGAAGCCGAAGTTGACACATTTGCCCGCTTCCAGCTCGCGCATGGCACGCCGCGCGACCAAGTAGCGCATACCTTCCGGCAGCACCTGCGCCGCGCGCGGCGAAGGCGCCGCGGCACGGCCGCTGATGTTCGGATCGTACGCCGCGCCGGTGGTCTGGCGCTGCTCCGGATGGTGGCAGACGCGGTCGATCAGAATCCCCGGAATCATCACGTCGCGCGCCGGTGCGATGGCTTCGTCGAGTGCGTCGCGCACTTGCGCAAACACCCGGCCGCCGCTGTTGTGGGCCGCCATCGCAGCGGCGAACGCCTCCATGTCGGCTGGTTCTTCGCGCGCAGTCAGGCTGCCGTGCGGATCGCAGGCGGTGCCGCGTATCAGCGCAAAGTCGACCTTGAATGGTTTGTACCAGAGCAGTTCACGACCGCCCAGGTGGACCACTTCGACCAAGCCTTCCGTGGCCTTGGCGTTGCCGCGGCCGCCGCCGTGGCGCGGGTCGGCAAAGGTGTCGAGGCCGATGTGGGTGACCAGGCCATGGCGGCCAGCGCCGATTTCGCGCAGCAGCGTCTGGATCACGCCGGCAGGCAGGGTATAAGCCTCGATTTGGTTGTCGCGGGCCAGCGCCTGCATCGGCTTCGACCAAGTCCAGTGGCCGCCGATGACGCGGCTGACCATGCCCTTGTGGGCGAAGCGGCTGATGCCCGAAGCCACACCGTCGCCAATGCCGAGCGCGTGCACCAGCGTCAGGTTGCGCGGGTGGCCGGTGGCCAGGAAACGCTGTTCGATGGCGGCGGCGATGAAGTCGGCCTCCATCAGGCCGCCGCCGGAGCCGCTCAGCACTACCACGGCACCGTCGAAGATCTCGTTGGCCATCTCGGCCGGAACGCACCAGTCTACTTTTTTCATTGCCATCCATCTCCATAGTGTCGTCCGCCATGCGAACGCTTGCAAAAGCCAAACATCTCGGCAATAATGATATAACTAGTTAGTTATTTACGCAAGCGCAGGATCAACCGATGGAGAAGACATGAATCTTTCTACTGAACACCAACAGGTCGCCGACATGACAAGGCGTTTCGCCAACGAGGTCATCCGTCCGGAGGCGGAGCGGCTGGACCGCGAAGAAGTATTCGCCGGCGACATTTACCGCGCCATGGGAGAAATCGGCCTGTTCGGCATCGCCGTGCCGGACGCCTACGGCGGCGCCGGACTGGATTGCCTGGCCTACAGTGTGGTGATGGAGGAGCTCAGCCGTGGCTACGCCTCGGTGGCCGATCAGTGCGGCCTGGTGGAACTGCTGACGACGCTGTTGTGCAAGCACGGCACCGAGGCGCAGAAGCAGCGTTGGGTCAGGCCGCTGGTACGCGCCGAGCTACGCGGCGCCTACTGCATCACTGAGGCGGGAGCCGGCTCGGACGTGTCCGGGGTGCGCACGGCAGCCGTGCGCCAGGGAGAGAACTGGGTCTTGAACGGTTCCAAACTGTGGATACACAACGCGCCTGTGGCCGACGTGGCGCTGGTGCTGGCGCGCACCGACCCGCAGGCCGGCAAGCGCGGCATGAGCATCTTCATCGTCGACTGCAGCCTGGCCGGCGTGTCGAAGGGGCCCAAGGAACACAAGCTGGGACAGCGCTCTTCGCAGGTCGGCGAACTGCATTTCGAGGACGTGGTGCTGCCGGCCGAGGCGCTGCTCGGCAACGAGGGACGCGGCTTCCACATGATGATGAGCGTGCTGGAAAAGGGCCGGGTCGGCATCGGCGCGCTGGCGGTGGGGATTTTGCAAGGCGCGCTGGAGGCATCAGTCGAGCAGACCCGCATCCGCAAACAGTTCGGCCAGGCGATCGCCGAGTTCCAGGGCATCCAGTTCATGCTGGCCGACATGGCCAAGGACACCGAGGCGGCGCGTCTGCTGGTGCGCTCGGCCGCAGGCAAAATCGACGTCGGCGCCGACGCGACAGCCGCCGCCTCGATGGCCAAGTGCTTCGCCTCCGACTCGGCCGTAGCCCATACTTCGAACGCCATCCAGATCTTCGGCGGCAGCGGCTACATCCGCGGCTACGAGGTCGAGCGCCTCTATCGCGATGCCAAAATCACCCAGATCTACGAAGGTACCAACCAGATCCAGCGCGTCATCATCGCGCGCAAACTGCTGAACGGGAACGGCTGACATGACAAACAAGACTGCACTCGTTACCGGCGCCTCGCGCGGCATCGGCCGCGCCACCGCCATCGGCCTGGCCGACGATGGCTTTGACATCGCCGCCATCGCCTGGCGCGACGACGATGGCCTGGCTAGCCTGCGGGCTGACATCGCCCTGCGCGGCCGGCGCTGCCTGACCTTCGAGCACGACATCAGCGACGTCGGCGCGATCGGCCACGTGCTCGATGGCGTCGCCGCCGGGCTGGGCCACATCGACTGCCTGGTCAACAACGCCGGCGTCTCGGTGTTGCAGCGTGGCGACCTGCTCGACGTCGGCGAGGAAAGCTTCGACCGTTGCTTCGACGTCAACACGCGTGGCACCTTCTTCCTGACCCAGGCCGTGGCCAGGCGCATGGTGGCAGCCCCGGTCCCGGCTTGGCATCGCAGCGTGATCTTCGTCACCTCGTCGAACGCGGTCGCCGCTACCGTCGAACGTGGCGAGTACTGCATGTCGAAGGCGGCGCTGCACATGGCCTCGCGGCTGTTCGCCATCCGCCTGGCGAAGGCCGGCATCGGTTCCTATGAAGTGCAACCTGGCCTGATCCTGACCGAGATGACGGCGCCATCAAAGGCCAAATACGATACCCTGATCGCCGACGGCATGACGGTCGAGCCGCGCTGGGGCAGCGTCGATGATGTGGCGCGCGTGATCCGCACCATGGCCGGCGGCCTGCTGCCCTATACCGTGGCGCAGGAAGTGCGCGTCGACGGCGGCCTGCTGGTCCAGCGTTTTTAAAGGGAGGCGACGATGAGAGAGCTTGCCTTGCGACGCGATCTGTGTTCGATCAACACGGCCACACTGGGATACCGCGAACCAATCGCCGTCACGGCGGCACGGGTGGCCGAAGCCGGCTTCGACTGGATTTCGCCGTGGCGTCAGGAAGTCGACGAGGCGCACCCGGAACGCGCCGCCGCCGCCATCCGCGCGGCCGGCCTGAAGGTGGCCAGCTATTGCCGCAGCGCCTATTTCACCGCCGAGGACGAGGCCGGGCGGCGCGCGGCGATCGACTCGAACCGTCGCGCGCTGGAAGCCGCGGCGGTGCTGGGCGCACCATTCCTGGTAGCCGTGGTCGGCGGTATGGTACCAGGCACGCGCGACATCCGTGGCTGCCGCCAGCAGATCCTCGACGGGTTGGCGGCGCTGCTGCCATACATGCGCGAAACCGGGGTCAGGATTGCACTCGAACCACTGCATCCCTACTATGCGGCCGAACGCAGCCTGCTCAACACCGTCGACCAGGCACTCGACTGGTGTGATGAACTCGACCCGGCCGGCGCCGGCTGGTTCGGCATCGCGGTCGACACTTACCACGTGTGGTGGGACCCGGCGCTCTATCCGGCGCTGGCGCGCGGACGCGGACGCATCATGGCGTATCACGTCTCCGACTGGCTGCACAACACCAGCGATCCGCTGCTCGACCGCGGCATGATGGGCGACGGCGTGATCGACCTGCCAGCCATCCGCGGCGCGGTCGAGGCGACCGGCTACGACGGCCCTGTCGAAGTGGAGATTTTTTCCAAGCACAACTGGTGGAACCGCGCGCCCGACGAGATCCTGCAGGCGTGCCGTCAGCGCTTCGACAATGCCTGCTGAAAAGCCAACTCATCACGATCGGCTTGGCTAGCAGCCTGTCGAACTGAAGCGATTCCCCCCGCGCATTGTGCTACGGGGATAGCATCAGCGCAGATGCGGCGTCATCGGGCGGGAGCCCGGCCTTACATGCGGGATCTCGCATCGTTTGAGATCCGGACGGTCAAATACATCTAGTCGGCGCGGCATGGTGGGCACGTGATTCTCCCTTCCATGCCGCGCCGCGGCGGCGTCGCAGGCCGGCTTACACCGGAACGGGCGCGTCCTCGCGCAGCAAGCCCTGCGTCTTCAGCGCGGCCCAGAACTCGGCCGGGATCGGATACGAGAACCAGTCCAGGTTTTGCTGCAACTGCTCGACGGTGCGGGTACCGGCGAGGAAGGATGGCACTGCCGGATGCGCCACGACGAACTGCAGCGCGGCGGCCGGCAACGGCACCCGGTATTGCGCGCAGACGGCCTCGATCCTGGCCACCTTTTCCAGGATGGCCGCCGACGCCGGCGCATAGTTGTACTTGGCGCCGGGCCGCGCGCCGGTCGCCAGGATACCCGAATTGAAGCCGCCGCCGACCACCACCGCGGCGCCACGCTGTTCACACAGCGGCAGGAACTGGTCGAGCGCCTCCTGCTCCAGCAGGGTGTAACGCCCTGCCAGCAGGAAACAGTCGAAGTCGTGCCGCCTCAGCGCCTCGTGGCACACTTCCCATTCATTGACGCCGACGCCGATGGCCTTCACCAGGCCCTCCGAGCGCAGTTTCTCCAGCGCGCGCCAGCAGCCATCCATCGCCTGTTCGAACACCTCGGGCTGCTCGCTGCCACGCGAGAACACGTCGATGTCATGGATGAAGCAGATGTCCATCCGCTCCAGCGCCAGGCGCTGCAGGGAGTCCTCGAAGGCGCGCATGGTGCCATCGTAGCTATAGTCGAAATGCATGGTGAAGGGGGCGGCGTCGACCCAGGGCGCAAAATCGATGCCGGCGCGCCGGGCCGGCTTGAGCACGCGCCCCACTTTCGACGCCAGCACGAAGTCGTCGCGATTCTTCCAGCGCAGGTTTTGCCCGGTGCGCAGTTCCGCCAGGCCATGGCCGTACATCGGCGCAGTGTCGAAGTAGCGCACGCCGGCGTCCCAGGCGCGAGCGATCATGGCGCCGGATTCCTCCTCGGAGATGGGGCGGAAGATGTTGCCGATCGGCGCGGTGCCGAAGCCGAAGGCGCTTACTTCGAGGCCGGTGCGGCCGAATTGTCGTTTTTCAAACGGGTTCATGAATTCCTCTTGTCTGTTAGTTGGTCGCGCGTCAATCCCAGGCCGGCGCCCACGGCACCTTGGCGCTGGTGACGACCCTGAAGTTGCTTCGCCCAAGCGCATCGATCCGCGCCATGTCGATACTCGACAAGGTAAAATCCATGACATTGAAATTATCCGCGATATTGCCCGGCTTGGTAGACATGGTGTTGATCGGCACACCTTTCTGCAATATCCAGCGCAGCACCACTTGCCCGGCCGACTTCCCGTAGGCCTGCGCGATCTCTCCAAACAAGGGGTACTTAAACACTTCGCCGCGCGCCACCGAGCAGTACGACGATAACGGGATGCCAGTCTCGGTCGCCGCCTGCAGTAGTACGCTCTGGTCAAGCAAGGGGTGGAACTCCACCTGGTTGGTGACGATCGGCGTGTCGATCAGTTGCCTGGCCTCGCGCATCATCGCCGCCGTGTAGTTGCTCACGCCGATGTGCCGCGTCAGGCCGCGCCGGGCCGCCTGCGCCAGCAGCCGCAGCGAGGTGGCGATGCCACCATCGATCGGCGCCCAGTGCAGCAGCAGCACGTCGGCCTGCTCGATCTGCAACTTCTTCAAGCTGTCTTCGACCGAGCCGATGAACTTGTCCTCGGTGAAATTGTCCGGATGCACCTTGGCAGTGATGCACAGCTCCGACCTGGGCACGCCGCAGTGGCGCAGCGCGGCACCGACGTCGGCTTCATTGTCGTACAGTTGCGCGGTGTCGATGGCGCGGTAGCCGGCCTCGGCGGCGGTGCGCAGCGCCAGCGCCAGTTCTTCTCCCTTGAGCGGAAAGGTGCCGAAGGCGCGTTCAAAGTTGTTGCGAAAATAAATGTTCATTCTGTCTCCTGATGGCGGCTCAAGCGACCGCGATTTGTACTTTGTTGATGCGCCTGTCCGACACGAAAGCGGCCATCGCCTCGCCAATGCGCTCGAGCGGGAAGACCGTCTCGACGAAGGGGGTCAGTTGCACCCGCCCGTGGGCGATCAGCGCCATGGCCTCGTGCATGTCGTCGCCCATGCCGGCGACGCTGCCCTGCAGGCCCAGTTCCTTGAGCACCACCTGGAACGGCAGGTAGTGCGCCTGCGCGCTCGGCTCGCACAGGCCGAAGGCCAGCACCCTGCCGCCTGGGCGCACCAGATCGAAAGCTTGCTCGTACAGGCTGGCCAGACCAACCGACTCGATGACCAGATCGGCGCCGCGCCCGCCGGTGGCGCCGCGCACCACCCCGGCCAGCGTCGAGGCATCGCTGACGACATAGTCGGCGCCGCTGCGCCTGGCCCATTCGGCGCGCTCCGGATTCGGGTCGGAGACGATGATGGGCGCGGCGCCGGCTTGGCGCGCGATCTGCAGGTGCAGGTTGCCGATCGGGCCGGCGCCGAGGATCAGCACCGACTCGCCCAGCCGCAGCCGGCTGCGCTTGACGGTGCGCACGATGCACGATACCGGCTCGGTCAGCGCGGCAAATTCGAGCGGCGTGTCGTCAGCCACCGGCACGATGTGGGTGGCTGGCACCTTGACGTATTCGGCCAGGCCGCCATCGACATGGATGCCGATCTGCACCATGCCCGGGCAATGCAGAATCTCGTTCTTGCGGCAGTAAAAGCAGCTGCCGCAGCCGACGTTGATGTCGGCGGTGACGGCTTGGCCGAGGCGCAGGTCGCGCACCGCCCCGCCCAGCGCGGCGATGCGTCCGGAAAATTCGTGGCCGGGGACCAGCGGCAGGCGGTCGGCCGAATAGCGTCCCTGGAAAATGTGGATGTCGGTGCCGCACAGGCCGCAGCGCTCGACCTTGATCAAGACGTCGCCGGGGCCGAGCGCCGGCAGCGGCACGTCGCGCATTTCAAACTGCTGCGGCGCGACCAACACCGCCGCGCGCATGGTGGACGGCAAGTTCATGCGGGTTCCAGGCAACTGCCACAGCAAGTGCCGGCGCGGGCGGCGGCTGGCGCGTAATCCAGCACCAGCACATCCTCGACCCAGGGCTGCAAGCGCCCGACGAATTGCTGGTGCAGCGGATGCGGCAAGTAGGCGTCGCGTTCGGCCAGACCGGCAAAACTCAGCGTAAAGCAGTGGGTGAAGCCCTTCTCCAGGCCCTCGCCGCTGACGTTGACGCCCCATTCCAGGTGCTCAATGCCGTCGATGAGGGAGCCCAGGCCGGCGAAGTCGCGTTCGAGTTCGGTGCGCCGGCTTGGCGAGGTTTCATTCTTAAAGCGCAGCAGGACGACGTGGCGGATCATGAGTTGGTGGTCTCCAGGTTGGTGGGGGCGAGCGCGGACCGGCGCTGCCGGCCGGGCGGTGCGGTGGCCGCCGCGCGCAGCAGGTCAGCGGCTTTTTCGGCGATCATGATGGCGGTGGCGTTGGTGTTTGAACTGACCAGGCGTGGCATCACCGAGCTGTCGCAGATGCGCAAGCCTTCGATGCCGCGCACGCGCAGACTGGGATCGACCACCGAGGCGGCATCGCCACCCATGCGGCAGGTGCCCACCGGGTGGTAAGAAGTGCGGCCGTACTGGCGCGCGTAGCCTTCGAGGGCCGCGTCGCTGACCACGCCCGGCCCGGGAAAGTGTTCCTGCCGCACATACCTGGCCAGCGCCGACTGGGCGAAGATCTCGCGGCTCAGCTTGACCCCGGCGACCGCGATCCTGACGTCATATTCGTCGCCCAGGAAGTTAGGATCGACCACCGGGCGCTCGGCCGGGTCGGCGTTGCGCAAGCGTACCGAGCCTCGCGCACGCGGACGCAGCGCATACGAGTTCAGCGTGACGCCAGAGCCGGAAGCGATTTTCGGCACGCCATCCTCGACCCCGGCGCCGACCAGGAAGTGAAACTGCAGGTCGGGGGTGGCATCGCTGCGATCGCCATACCAGAAGGCGCCGCCTTCGACGATGTTCGAGGCCACCGGTCCCTTGCGGAACAGCAAGTATTCGAGACCGGCCCACAACATCCAGTGCGGCTTGGCGTACTTGTCCAGGCTGTACGGCCCGTTCAGTTCGTACACCAGGTCGACGCCGAAATGGTCGTGCAGGTTGCGTCCCACTTCCGGCAGGTCGAGCACTACCGGAATGCCGTGCGCGCGCAGTTCGGCGGCCGGACCGATGCCCGACAACAGCATCAGCTTCGGCGAACCGATCGCGCCGGCCGTCAGCAATACCTCGCGCGTCGCGCGGATCAGCACACGGGTGCCGTTTTCCATGATCTCGACGCCGATCGCGCGCCGGTTCTCCACCACGACGCGCAGAATCGTCACGCCGGTGCGCACGCTCAGATTCGAGCGCGCCCGCGCCGGCCGCAGATAGCCGACGGCGGCAGAACAGCGCCGCGCGTGCCGTGTGGTGGTCTGGTAGGCCGCCGCGCCGTCCTGGCGCGGGCCGTTGAAGTCAGCGTTGTATGGCATGCCCAGTTGCTGGCAGGCCTGCACGAAGGCGCGCGTGACCGGCTGCGGCGTCGGCGTCGACACGCCCAGCGGGCCGCCGACGCCGTGATACTCGCCGGCCAGCGTATCATTGTCCTCGGAGCGCAGGAAGTACGGCAACACGTCGGCGAAGGACCAGCCCTCGCAGCCGAACTCGCTGGCCCATGCGTCGAAGTCCTGCGGGCAGCCGCGCGTGAACACTTCGGCGTTGATCGAGCCGCCGCCGCCCAGCACGCGCGCCTGCGCGTAGGGAATCTCGCGCTGCAAGGCGTGCCGCTGCGGCGCGGTGCGCAAGCCCCAGGTGATCGGTCCCGAGGTCATCTTGAAAAAGCCCACCGGCAGGTGGATATAGGGATTGCTGTCGGCCGGGCCGGCCTCGAGCAGCAGCACCCTGGCGTCGGGCATTTCCGACAGGCGGGCGGCCAGCGCGCAGCCGGCCGATCCGCCGCCGGCAACTATGTAATCGTAGTCCATGGCTATCCCGTCGCTCAGTCGAGCCAGTGGCGGCGCGGCTGCAGGTTGATGTGCACCGTTTTCAGCTCGGTGTATTCCTCGATGCCAGCCATGCCGGCCTCGCGGCCCAGGCCGGACTGCTTCATGCCGCCCAGCGGCGTCTCCGGGCCATTATCGAGCGTGGTGTTGACCCAGACCCGGCCGGCCTGGATGTCGCGCGTGGCGCGCAAGGCGTGGTTCAGGTCGCAGGTCCAGATCGACGCCGACAGGCCGAACTCGCTGTCGTTGGCGATGGCGATGGCTTCCTCGTAGGTATCGAAGGGGATCACCGCCAGCACCGGGCCGAAAATCTCTTCGCGCAGCAAGGGCGTGCCGGGGTGCACATTGGTCAGCAGTGCCGGCTGCACGAAAAAGCCGTCGGCCGAGCCGGTGCGCACGCCGCCGCAGACCAGCGTGGCGCCCAGCCGCACACCCTCGTCGATATACTCGAGCACCTTGCGCATATGCCCCTCGTCAAACAGCGCACCGACCTGGGTGGCGGGGGCGAGCGGGTCGCCGACGCGGATGCGCGCGAGCTTGGCCGCCAGCTTCTCGGTAAACTCGGCGGCCACCTTGCGCTCGACCACCAGGCGACTGCCACCGACGCAGCACTGGCCAGCGTTGAAGGCCATGCCGAAGGCGACGCCGTCGGCGGCGTCGTCGAGATTGGCGTCGGCGAAGACGATGTGTGGATTTTTCCCGCCCAGCTCGAGGCCGAGTTTCTTGATGTTGGAGGCGGAGGCCTCGATGGCCTTCTGGCCAGTGGCGGTGGATCCGGTCACCGACACCATGTCGACCAGTTCGCTGTCGAGGATGGCCTGGCCGACCACCGAGCCGCGCCCGGTGACGACGTTGACGACGCCGTCCGGCAAGCCCGCCTGGCTCAACAGCTCGCACAGGCGCAGTGTGGTGCCGCTGGTGGCGTCGGCCGGCTTGACGACGGCGGTGCAGCCGGCCGCGAGCACGAAAGGCAGGCGCTCGGACAGAATGAAGAAGGGGAAGTTCCACGGCGTGATGACGCCGATCACGCCCAGCGGCTGGCGCAGCACCAGCGCCATGACGCGCTCGCCCAGGTTGTTCAATGCCTGGCCGGCCAGGGTGCGCGCGGCGCCAGCGGCAAAGCGCCAGACGTCGACCGCGGCGCGGACCTCGCCGACGGCCTGCGCCAGCGGCTTGCCGGTTTCCAGGCACTCGATCAGGCCCAGTTCCTCGGCGTTGTGCTCGATCAGGTCGGCCACCTTGAACAGCACCGCGGCGCGTTCGCCGGCGCTCATGCGAGGCCACGGGCCACCGTCGAAGGCGGCGCGCGCGGCCAGGATCGCCTGCTCTGCGTCGGCCTTGCTAGCGCGCGGCCATTGCGCCACAGGCACGCCGTGGCCTGGACTGCAGCGGGTCGAGAATTCGCCAGTGCTACCGTCGCTCCAGCGGCCGTTAATATACATCCTGAATTTGCGCGGCTCCACCGGGAGAGTATTGAATTGCATGTCTCGCTCCTTGTTATGATGTTTGAATCGATCTTGAATCAGAATTGCGGCCGGGTCTTGTCAAAGAAGGCCCGCACGCCGATGTCGGCATCGGCGCTGGCCTTGATCTCTTCGGCGGCGCGGCCATAGCTTTGCCCGAGTTCCGTCTCGACCAGCAGCACCGCCTTCGCCAGCGCCGCCGCGCGCGGCGATACCAGCGTCAGGCGATCCAAGTAGTCGGCCAGTTGCCGCTCGAACTGCTCGGGCGGCCAGGCGGCGTTCAGCAAGCCCCACGCGAGGGCGGTCTCGGCATCGAGCGTGCGCATGGTCAGCACCGCTTCCAGTGCCCGTCCACGCCCGGCAATGCGCGCCAGCCGGGTGCCACCCTGCCAGCCCGGGATGGCGCCGATGCCGACCTCGGGAAAGCGGAAGCGCGCCGCCACCGTGCCGACGCGCAGGTCGGTGCACAGCGCCAGCTCCAGCCCGCCGCCGAAGCACAGCCCCTCGATCGCCGCCAGCGTCGGGCAACGCAGGCGCTCGAGACGGTCGAAGATGCGGTTGCCATAGTCGACCCAGTCGCGGGCGAACTGGCGCGGCGTCAGCGGTGCCCACTCACGCACGTCGGCGCCGGAGCAAAACGTGCCGCCGGCGCTGCCACGCAACAGCAGCGCACGAACGCCGGTGTCGGCCTCGATGTCGGCCAGATGGCGTTCCAGTTGCGTCAGCATGGCGAAGTCGAGCGCATTGGCGCGGCCCTCGTGCCGCAATGTCAGTGTCACCACGCTGCCGCTGCGTGTCGCGCCGATGGTTCCCATGTTCTGTCCCCGCGCTTCAGGCGTCGACCGAATACGTGGCCAGCAAGCGCTGCATGCGCGCCACCGCCAACTCCGGATCGCGCAGCAGGCCGGCGGCGTCGGCCATACGGAAGATATCGACGAAATACGGCAGCGCGCGCATCGCCTGGTGGCCGGCCAGCATCACCATATGATCCTGGTGGCCGTTCAGGTAGGCCATGAACACCACGCCAGTCTTGTAGAAGCGGGTCGGCGCGCTGAAAATGCGGCGCGACAGTGGCACGCTCGGCTCGAGGATCTGCATGAAGCGCTGGTGGTCACCCTGCGCCAGCGCGCCCAGGGCGTGGGCGGCGGCCGGCGCGATCGCGTCGAAGATGCCCAGCAGCGCGTGCGAGTAGCCGGCGGCGTCGCCGGCGATCAGTTCGGGATAGTTGAAATCGTCGCCTGTATACATCTTCACACTGGCCGGCAGCAACCGGCGCATATCGATTTCGCGCTGCTTGTCGAGCAGGGAGATCTTGATGCCGTCGACCTTGGCCTCCGATTCACGGATCACCTGCAATGCCAGCCCGCGCGCCTCGGTGAGATCGGCGGTTCCCCAGTAACCCTTGAGCTCGGGGTCGAACATGTCGCCCAACCAGTGCAGCACGACCGGCTGCTCGGCGTGCGCCAGCACCTGGCGGTACACCTTCAGGTAGTCGTCCGGGCTGCGAGCAACGCGGGCCAACGCCCTGCTCGCCATCAGGATCAGGCGGCCGCCGGCCTGCTGGATAGCATCCATCTGTTCGCGGTAGGCGTCGATGACATCTTGCACGCTGCGCACCTCGGCCAGATCAAGGTGGTCGGTGCCGCAGCCATTGAAGATCGGCACGCTATTGTCGCCGAGCGTGGCGCGGGTACGCCGGATCAGCTCGAGCGCGTCGCGCCAGCACAGGCCCATGCCGCGCTGCGCGGTGTCCATCGCCTCCGCGATACCCAGGCCCATGCCGGCCAGATAACGGCGGTAGGCCAGCGTGGCGTCCCAGTCGATTGCCGAACCGGACGCAGGGTCAACGTCGGCGAAAGGGTCTGCCACGACATGCGCCGCCGACAGCACGACCCGGTTAAAGGGGCGGGCCGACGGCGCGCTCCAGGGCGTACCTTGCAAAGTATAGGCTTGAGTGCGGCCGTCGAGGCCGGGTAAATTGATTTTTGGCACAACCAAACTCCGAGAGAAAGCTGCTGATCGGGAACGGCCGCCGCAAGCAGCGGCAATGCGTCCGCCAACGTAGATCACAAATAACAATCTAGTTAGTTACTTATATTGTACACGGGCTTGAAGAGAAATCAAGCAAGTTTATGCTGCTTATCGCCGCCGCGTATCAAAGCCGTGGCCGGCGCCCGCGCGTCCCGGGAAGGAGGTGCCGGGCCGCGAGTTCTTCTTGACATTCGCTGGCATCTTCCATAATGTAACTAACTAGATAGTTAAAAATGGCGCAGCCCGGACCTGCTGCCCCATCCTCTCCCGGATCATTGGTCCGACAATGAAAGATCGACATGGCGCTGCACAATCTGAGTATTGGCAAAAAATTGATGTGGAGTTTTGGTTTAGTCAGCGCCTTGCTGCTGCTATTGGCCGCCCTCTCCTACACCCGGGTAGCGGGCTTGAGCGAGAACATGCTGCGGATAAACCGGGAGCTGTATCCGACGATGCTGCTGATACATGCAATCAAGGATGAGATGAATGAAACGGCGCGCAATATGCGCAACATTTTGCTGATGAGTGACTCCGCCGCAATCGACAGGGAGTTCGCCCAGATCGACGACAGCGGCGTCACCCTCACCGCGCTCAGCGCCAGACTCGACAAGAGCATGAACGGCACCGCAGGTAAGGCGCTGATTGCGGATCTGGTCCAGATCCGCCAGCGCTTCGCTGTGCAAAAGGTGGCCTTCCTCGCTGTGGCCAGGGACGGTACCAAATACGAGGCGATGTCCGTGCTGGTGAAAAAAGTGCATCCGGTGCAGCAGGGATATTTTGCCGCACTCGACAAACTGATCGCGCTGCAGTCCGGCCTGATCGCCGCGGCGGCGCGGCAATCGGAGGCACAGGCCGACCAGACCCGCATGCTGATCCCGGCCATCGCCGCCGCCGCGCTCGCGCTCAGCGTCGTACTCGGCACCCAGACCACGCGCAGTATCACCCGACCTTTGCACGGTGCGGTGGCGATAGCGCGCCGGGTCGCTGGCGGCGATCTGAGCGGAACCATCGTGGTGCGCTCGGGCGACGAGACCGGGCAGTTCTTACGCGCCTTGAAAGACATGAACGCGCAGTTGCACCAGATCGTAGCGAAGGTACGCCGGGGCACCGATGCCATCGCCGGCGCCTCCGGCCAGATCGCCGCTGGCAACCTGGATTTGTCGGTTCGCACCGAAGCACAGGCCGGCACGCTGGAAGAGACCGCCTCGGCAATGGAGCAGCTGACCGCCGCCGTGCGGCACAACAGCGCGATGGCGCGCCAGGCCGATCAACTGGCGCACGGCGCCACCGACGTCGCGCTACGCGGCGGCGCGACGGTGGCCCAAGTGGTACGCACCATGGGCGCGATCGACGCCGCCTCGCGCAAGATCGCCGACATCATCGGCGTCATCGACGGCATCGCCTTTCAAACGAATATCCTGGCATTGAACGCGGCGGTGGAGGCGGCGCGCGCCGGCGAACAGGGGCGCGGCTTCGCCGTCGTCGCCGCCGAGGTACGCACCCTGGCGCAGCGCGCTGCTACGGCGGCGCGGGAAATCAAGGAATTGATCGGCGACTCGGTCGACCAGGTCGACGCCGGCACCAGGCTGGTCGGCCAGGCTGGCGCGACGATGCAGGAAGTGGTAGCGAGCATACGCCGGGTCACCGAAGTGGTCGGCGACATCACGGCGGCGAGCCAGGAACAGCTGAGCGGCATCGAGCAGATCAACCACGCCATCATCCAGATGGACCAGGTGACGCAGCAAAATGCGGCGCTGGTGGAGCAGGCCGCCGCCGCTGCGGCAGCGTTGCAGGATCAGGCCGGCGACCTGGCGCAACTGGTCAGCGTATTCAGACTTGAGGCGGCGGCGGATCGACTGCCAATAGTCGCCTGATGGTGTCGAGGTTGAAGCGCAGCCGCGCTTGCAGCGCCTTCTTTTCGGTGAAATTGAAGCCGAACAAGTGTTGGCCGGTGTATTGGTTGGTCAGGTAGTAATAGCCGATGGCTGCCAGCGTGATGCAAAACTGCACCGGATCGACGTCGCGGCGGAACACGCCCTGGTCGGCGCCGCGCTGCAGGATGCGCTTGACCAGCTCGACGTAATTGAGCTGCATCTCGTGCAGTTCGCTGTGGCCGGCAAGATGGCGCGCCTTGTGCAGGTTTTCGCTATTCACCAGCGTGATCAGTTCCGGATTGTCGATGTAGTAGTTCCAGGTGAATTCGACCAGCTTGTTGATCGCCTCCGCCGGCGGCAATGCCTCCAGCCCGAGGTCGAGCTCCTGCGCGCGGATGCCTTCGTACTCGGCCGCTATGACCTCGGAAAACAGATCGTCCTTGCCGCCGAAATAATGGTAGATCATGCGCTTGTTGGTGCCGGAGCGCTCCGCGATGCTGTCGACACGGGCGCCGCCCAGGCCCGCCTCGGCAAACTCGGCCCGCGCCGCCTGCAGGATGCTTTCCTTGGTCGCGTCCGCATTGCGCGGACGAAAAGCCACTTTGTTCCCCATGATTTCCTTCAGCTGGTTGATGCTTAATAGGCCATTATAGCGCCCTTAGTATCCATTTAGGGAAATGCAAAGCGGCCGCGCCGGGTGCCGGCGCGGCCGCGTGCGCATAGCGCGCCCGGTATGCTGCGGCGCGCGCAGCCCCCCCCTTTTCAGAGCGCGGCCAGCACCTCGGGCAGGGCCACGAACAAGTCCGCCACCAGGCCGTAGTCGGCAATCTGGAAGATCGGCGCCTCCGGATCCTTGTTGATCGCCACGATGACCTTGGAGTCCTTCATGCCGGCCAGGTGCTGGATGGCGCCGGAGATACCGACGGCGACGTAGACTTGCGGCGCGACGATTTTGCCGGTCTGGCCGATCTGGTAGTCGTTCGGCACGAAGCCGGCGTCGACGGCGGCGCGCGAAGCGCCCAAGGCGGCGCCGAGCTTGTCGGCCAGCGGTTCGAGCAAGGCCTGGAAATTCTCGCCGTTGCCCAGGCCGCGCCCACCGGCCACGATGACCCTGGCGGCGCCCAGCTCGGGCCGCTCCGACTTGCTCAGTTCGCGCGTGACGACACGCCCCAGGCCCGCGTCCGGCACCGCGGCGACGCTTTCCAGCGCGGCGTCGTTATCCACACCGACGGCATCAAATGCACTGGTGCGCACCGTGATGACCTTGACCGCGTCCAGGCTTTGCACCGTCGCCAGGGCGTTGCCGGCATAGATGGGGCGGACGAAGGTGTCGGCCGACACGACGGCGGTAATGTCGGACAGTTGCGCCACGTCGAGCAGGGCCGCCACTCGCGGCAGCAGGTTCTTGCCGAAGCTGCTGGCCGGCGCCAGGATGTGGCTATAGCCGGCCGCATTGGCGACGACCAGGGCCGCCAGGTTTTCCGCCGTGGCGAACTGGTAATGCGCGGCGTCGGCCACCTTGACCTTGGCCACATGCTCGGCCCGGGCCGCTTGCAGAGCCGCGCCGCCGCAGTTGGCGCCGGCGACGAGGACGTGGATGTCGCCGCCGATCTGGCGGGCCGCCGCCAGCGTGTTAAAGGTGGTGGACTTCAGGCCGACGTGCTCATGTTCGGCGATAACGAGGATAGACATTCAGATGACCTTGGCTTCATGTTTGAGTTTGTCGACGAGTTCGGCGGCGCTGCTCAGCATGCGGCCGGCGGCGCGCCTGGCCGGCTCGTCCACCCGCAGCGTCAGCAGGCGCGGCGTAACGTCGACGCCGAGACCGGCTGGGCTGATCGTGGCGAGCGGCTTTTTCTTCGCCTTGATGATATTCGGCAGGGTCGCGTAGCGCGGCTCGTTCAGGCGCAGGTCGGCACTGACCACGGCTGGCAGCGGCACCTCGATGGTTTCCAGGCCGCCGTCGATTTCGCGGGTGACGATGGCGCTGGCGCCGGCCAGCACCAGCTTCGAGGCGAAAGTCGCCTGCGGCCAGCCGGCCAGCGCCGCCAGCATCTGGCCGGTTTGGCTGGCGTCGTCGTCGATCGCCTGCTTGCCGCAGATGACCAGTTGCGGCCGTTCCTGGTCGCACAGAGCCTTGAGCAGCTTGGCCACTGCCAGCGGCTGCAACTCCGTGTCGGTGTCGACCAGGATGGCGCGATCGGCGCCCAGCGCCAGCGCTGCGCGCAGGGTTTCCTGGCACATGGCAGGGCCGCAACTCACGGCCACCACTTCGCTCGCCAGGCCGGCCTCCTTGAGGCGCACGGCTTCTTCGACGGCAATTTCGTCGAAGGGATTCATGCTCATCTTGACGTTGGCCAGGTCGACCCCGGAACCGTCGGCCTTGACGCGCACTTTCACGTTGTAATCCACCACCCTTTTGACAGGGACGAGAATCTTCATCTTTGCTCCACAGTGTTGTAACAATTAATAAAAATCTTGAGCGAGACGCCGCTCAACCCGGCGTCTCATGCTCCGGCGCGTCCCCCAGCAAGGCGGCTAGCGCCTCGACGACGACGGCGTGGTCCTCGAGCCCGGTGGCGCCCGAGACGGTGACGGCGCCGATGCAGCCGGCGCCGTCCAGCAGCAGCGGGAAGCTGCCACCGTGGGTGGCGTAGTCCTTCAGCGCCGCGCCGCTCTTCTGCTCCAGCGTCATGCCCTCGCCCTCCAGCGCCAGGCCCACCGCGTAGGAACTCTGCTGCATCAACTCGACGGTGTTGCGTTTGCGGCGCACCCATTCGGCGTTGTTCGGCGCCGTTCCCGGCATGGCGTAATAGAAGACGGTGTCGCGCGCCAGACGCACCTCGATCGCCAGCGCCAAGCCGCGCGCCGCGGCGATCTGCCTGATACGCTCGCCCAGCTGCCACGGCAGTTGCGGCGCCACGGTAGCGAAACGCAGGTGCCGCTCTTGCAGTGCGACCCGCGCCAGTTCCTGTTCAATATTCATCAAAATTGCTCCGAAAACCCCTGTCCTTGAGGGTGGCGAGTGAAAAGAGCCGGGCGCATGGCGCGCAGCCGTCCAGGTGAAAAAGATGGCAGAGCCTGGGCGATGTTTCTATTTGACGGTCGACAGCTTGCTGCGGTCCATCGTCAGCCCGATGGCGACGATCAGCATCAGGCCGAAGAAGAATTGCTGCGCCTGCGCCGGCACCTCCAGGTACACCATGCCAGTGCGGATGACGGCGACAATCATGGTGCCGACCAGGGTGTTCAACACCCCGCCGACGCCGCCCGTCAACGGCGTGCCGCCCACCAGCACGGCGACGATCGCCGGCAGCAGGAAGCCCTCGGCGACGTTGGGGCCGCCGCCGGCCAGCCGGGCCGCGAAGATGACGCCGGCAGCCGCGGCCAACCCGCCCGACATGGCATAGGCGGCGATCTTGTAGCGATCCACGCGCAAGCCGGAGGCCAGCGCCGCCAGCTCGCCGGCGCCGATCGCCTTCAGCGCCCGCCCAAACGTGGTGCGCCGTTCCAGGAACAGGAATACCAGCAGCAGCCCCGCCGCGATGAAGATCTCGTTCGGTACGGCCCAGCTCACGCCATAGATCCAGCCCAGGCTGTGTTGGCGCAGCTCGCCGTCCATCGACACCGATTGCTGTTTCGAGATGTAGGCGGCGCTCGACAACGCGACGCCGCCCAGCGCTAGCGTGGCGATGAAGGACGGCACCTTCAGCTTGGTCGATGCGAGTCCGGAGGCGGCGCCGACGGCGGCACCGGCGCCGGTCACGACTAACGCCGTCCAGATGCCCGACACCGGCAGGATCACTGTGGCGAGCACTGTTGTCATGTTGGCCACCGACTGGGAAGACAGGTCGATGCCGCCGATGTAGATCACCAGCGTGATGCCCATGGCCATGACGAACAGCGCCGAGACGTCGGACAGCATCTGCAGCAGGTTGTCAGGACGCAGGAAGCCGGTGTTGACCACGCTGACGCATAGGACCAGCACCAGCAAGGTAATCCACGGGAAGTGGGAACGCAGTTTTTCAATATTCATAGCCGTCTCAGTGTTCAGTGTTAAGTCATGTGGTGTACGAGGTCGTAGGGCTCGGGCTTGTGTCCGGGAGCGCAATCGAAGCGCTGCTGGATGCGGCCATCCTTGAGGACCAGGATGGTGTGCGACAGGCCGATCGCCTCCTCCAGCGTATCGGCCATCAGCAGCACGCCGCAGCCGTCGGCGCACATTTCGCGGATCACCTCGTAGATACTCTCTTTGGCGCCGATGTCGACGCCGCGGGTCGGATGGTCGAGCAGGATAATGTCCGAGCCGCCGCTGCGCCATTTGGCGATGACCACCTTCTGCTGGTTGCCGCCAGAGAGCTTACCGGCGTCGGCGTGCACCGACGGCGCCTTGATGGCCAGGCGCTCTATCCATTTTTTCGCCGTAGCCTTTTCCGCGCCGAGCCGCAGCACCCCAGCCGTGCTGTACTTACGCATCTGCGACAGCGTCATGTTTTCATAGACCGACATGCCGGCCACTATGCCCTCGATCTTGCGCTCGCGCGGGATGTAACCGATGCCGCTGGCCACCGCGCCACCAGGCTTGAGGCCGGTCGCCGGCGCGCCCTTGACCAGCAGCATGCCGGAATCGGCGCCGTGCAACCCGAAGATGGTGCGCATGATCTCTTCGCCGCCGCAGCCCTCGACGCCGACCAGGCTGAGCACCTCGCCACGCCGCAACTGGAAACTGATGTCGGCGTACTTTCCCTTGCTCGACAGGCTTTGTAGCTCCACCAGCGGCTCGCTGCCGCAGGGCACCTGCAGGTCCTCGCGGTAGTATTCCAGACTGATCGCCCGGCCCACCATCTGTTGCTGGATCTGCTCGATGCTGGCATCGCGCTTGGCCACCGCCGACACCACCTCGCCATCCTTCATCACGTAGACGCGGTCGGAAATCTCGATCACTTCCTCCAGCCGGTGCGAAACGAAGATGAAGGAGGCGCGCGAACGCAACTCGCGGATCAGCTTGAACAGCAGCTGCGCCTCGTCCTTCGACAGCACCGAGGTCGGCTCGTCGAGCAGGATTACCAGTGCGCCGTCGACACGCTCCTCTAGCGTCAGCACCTTGGCCAGCTCGACCATCTGGCGCTGGGCGAACGACAGCGTCGAGGTGATGGTACCCGGATCGATGTCGAGGTGGACTTTTTCCAACTGGCGCCGCGCCGCCGCCGCCATCTTCTTCCAGTTGATGATGCCGAAGCGGACGAATTGCTGTTCGAAGCCGAGGAAGATGTTTTCCATCAGGCTCAGATTGGGAATCAGCGACTGCTCCTGGAAGACCATGCCGATGCCGTTGATCATGGCCTCGCGCGGGCTGGCAAACCTGATCGGCCGCTGGTTGATCAGGATTTCGCCGCCATCGTGCTGGTAGGCGCCGTACAGCACCTTCATCAGGGTCGACTTGCCGGCGCCGTTCTCACCCACCAGGCCGATGATTTCGCCACGCTCGACGTGGAAATCGACGCCCTTCAGGGCGCGCACGCCGGGGAATGTTTTTTCAACTTTTCGGAATTCGAGCATGATGCCTACTTCACAAACGAGATTGATTTACGGTCGGTCGACAGCACCACCGCGACAATGACGAGCACGCCGAGCACACCATCCTGCAGATAGCGCGGCAGACCGACGACGACCATGCCGTTGCTGATGACGTTGACGATCAGCACGCCCACCACGGTGTTCCAGACGCCGCCAATGCCGCCCAGCAGCGAGGTGCCGCCCACCACCACCGAGGTGATCGACACGAACATGTAGTTCGAGCCGGTGCTGGCCTCGGCGATGCCCAGACGGGCCACGGCGAGCAGCGCCGCCACCGCGTAGAAGGCGCCGGCAATCGTGTACCCCAGCACCCTTACCCGCCCCACGTTCAAGCCAGAGGCATGGGCCAGTTCCTCTCCGCCGCCGACGGCGTAGAAATTGCGGCCGATGGTGGTCTGGCGCTGAATGAACCAGGCCAGCAGCACGAACGCCAGGCCGACATAGGCCATCAGCGGGAAGCCCAGCACGCGGGTGATCAGCAGCGCGCGGAACAGCTCGTCCTCGATGCGGATGCGATTGCCCTCCGTCATCAGGATGGCGATGCCGACGCCGACAAAGCCCATCGCCAGGCTGGACATGAAGGATGGGATTTTCAGCTTCACATGCACCAGGCCGTTGACCCAGCCCAGCGCGGCCCCCATCAGCACGGCGGCCGGCAGCGCTAGCCAGGCCCAGCCTTGGTCCAGATGACCGCCCAGGCTGACGAACAGCATGCCAAACACGACCGCCGTAGTGGCGACGATCCCCTCCATCGACAGGTCGATTGAGCCCATGATGACGATGAAGGTGACGCCCAACGCGACCAGCAGCGCCGGCGTGGCGCCGATCGACATGCGCGCAAAATTCGCCAGACTCAGGAAACTTGCATTGACCATGGAAAACAGGACGATGAGAGCCAGCAAAACGATGCTGGGCGCCCATTTCCATAGAAACTCCAATGTATTTGTGGTGGATTTCACCGCATGACCCTAACTGCTCACAAGAAAGCATTCGTTGAAAAGAACGGGGCGCGCTAGCGCAACGCCCCACCGCCGCACCGCGATCAAGCCTTGGCGTAGCGAATCGGGCCGCTGGTCGGGCCCCAGAAATCCTTCCAGTCGTACTTCGGCATCGCGCCGGACTGGTATTTTTTCTTGAATTCCAGCGCATCCTTCTTCGTGATCAGGATGGTCGGCCCATAGAATTCGCGGTGATTCTTGGGCTCATTGGACGGCTTGAACGTGCCGATCGCCGCGTGATAGGCCAGCGCCAGCGAGATGCCGCCGGCCCAGGGCGGGTTGGTGAAGCAAGTGGCAAGCAATTCCCCCTTGATGACCAGCTCGACCGCCTGCGGATTGCCGTCGTAGGCTACCACCGGCAACTTCTTGCCTTCGGCGCGCAGGGCCTCAAGCACGCCGTAGGCCATTGAGTCGTTGGCGCAGAACACCCCGGTGATCTTGTTGCCGAAGCGGGTCAGGAAGCCCTGCATGACATCGTTTGCCTTCTGTGTGCTCCAGTCGGCCGGCTGGTAGTCGAGCAGCTCGATGCCCGGAAAAGCCTTCAGCGCTTTCATCATGCCATTGCGGCGCTCCACCGCCGGGCTGTTGGCTGGAATGCCGCCGATGCCGACAATGGCACCCTTGCCCCCCATTGCCTCGAACAGGATGCGCGCGGTCTTTTCCGCCGGCGCCTCGTCGGACCAGGTCATGTGGCTGACCCAGTTGTCGCCGAAATCCCAGGGATGCAGGTCGTCCGTCTTGTTCCAGATGGTGGCGATGTAGCCGCCGGCCTTGGCCACCGACTCGACTACAGGGCGGGCATTCGGCGCATCGTTGGCGTCGCAGGCGATGGCGCACTTGCCACCGCTCTTGGCGAGAAAGGCCTTGATGTCGGCCAGCGATTTTTCGCTGCTGCCGTTGTTGATCAAGTGAGCCAGATCGGATTTTTTCAGGCCCATGGTTTCCAGGAAGGATTCACCGCCGGTGACGACTTCATTGAAATACGGATTGCTGCGGTCTCGGTAGCTCCACGCCAGCGGCAGGCGCTTCGGCTCGGCCGCCAGCGCCGCGCCGCCAGCGCCGAGAGTGGCCACACCAGCCAGGCCAAAGGCACTGGCTAGCAGGAAATGGCGGCGGTTGATGGTTTCCTTCTCGATGAAATCCTTGATAAATGACTTGCCGCTTTCCATGTCCGTCTCCTTGGTTTTGTATTTTCTGAAATACCCCGACTGCGCATGGGGCTGATGTGTTGAGTTGTCGCGCGGATTAACATCACCCCCACAAGTAACTCACTAGATAGTTACTATAGACGTCAAATTCATAGAATGCAATTGCTTGTTGCAAAATTTTTGGCGGAATTCTGGGATTCCCTCCCTTGGATCCGTTCTCTCTTACAATCGATTACCCTGTTCGATACTCCTGACTCAATTGCCAGCGAGCACTACCCCGTGCGACGCCATCGCGATCAGGTTCAGCACCGTCATCGATGCAATGCTCAACGGAGAAAATGGACGCGACAATGCTATTTATCCTTGCGTAGTCGGCAATCAGATCGGTACGAATCATGGCCGCCGCGATGGTGCCGGCGGTTTGCATCAGTTGGAGGAAAGGACATCATGAATATGAGCGTCCGATGATGCGGGCAGAATGGCACCGCAGCTGAGCGCCATCGGGATCGCCGGATTGCCCGGGTTCTCGAGGTGTTGGCAGATTACGGTGTCCCGATACCCGTGCGAATCTCGCATATCACCAGGGATGTGCCGAAGATCATCGAGGACGGGCTGCCACGATCTGCCTGGCGGTTTCCAGCCGCTCATCAGGCGCATGGGCGAGGTGACCAACATCAGCAAGAAGTGAACAATGCCGATACGGGACTGGAAAGCTGCACTGAACCGCGTCACCATCCAGTTTGAGGACCGGGTGCTGCAGGCTTAAACGACAACCCGTTTATAAAGAATCTAGCCCCTTCAAGCGCCGGATACGCCGGAACACCGGCCCGACGCTCAATACCAGCACCACCATGCGCGAGACGTGGAAAGCGGTGACGATCGGCACGCCCAGATGCAGCGTCTGCGCCGTCAATGACATTTCGGCGATGCCGCCGGGAGAGGTCGCCAGCACGGCGGTGCCGGGATTGAGGCCGGCCAGTTGCGCCAGCAGTTGGCCGAAGCCGCAGGCGACCAGCATCGCGACCACGCTGCACGCGGCCACGCTGGCGAGATAGCGCGGCGCGGTGCGCAAGAAGCCGGGCGTGAATCGCGTGCCGAGCGAGATGCCGATGAACAGCTGGCCCACGCGCACCATCCATTCCGGCAGGCGGCTCAGGTTTATGCCGCACGCCGTCAGCGCCATTGCCATCAGCAGCGGTCCGATGACCCAGGCGTTCGGCGCTTTTAGTCGTTTGAAGACCAGCGCCATGCAACTGGTCAGCAGCACCAGCGCCAGCAGGCCGCCATAATCGACGCTGCGCGCGCCGGGCGCGTACAGGTCGGTGCCGATGCCCAGGCCGTGCTGGCTCCAGTAGCGCACCGCAAATGGAATGGTCCCGACCACCAGCATCAGGCGCAGGCTGTGCGCGGCGGCGACCCGTTCGACGTTGGCGCCGTGGTATTCGCCCTGCACCGCCATTTCGGATGCGCCGCCCAGCGCCATCGCGAAAAAGGCGGTGGTGCGGTCGGTGCCGGACAGTTTATGCAGCAGCCAGGCGCAACTCCAGCCCAGCGCCAGCGCGAACAGGACGGCGATGGCGATCCAGCCGGCGCGCGCGGCCAGCACCGCCAGCACCGGCGCGGTGAAGTACAGGCCGAGCGCGGTGCCGATGGCCCACTGCCCCGCTTCGCGCACGCGCACGGGACAGCGCAAGTCTGCCCCGGCCAGGCGCAGTCCCGCCGTGGCGAACAGCGGGCCGATCATCCAGGGGAGTGGCGTGTTGAGGAGGATGCACAACAGTGCCGCGGCCACGCCGGCTAGCAGGGAGGAGAGGAAGGAGCGGGACATGGGTAGTCGAAAACCAGAGTCATGACCGGGACGCCAAGGCCCATGGGGCCAACCAAATCAAAATCAAAGGCTGGGGTCAGACCCATGGGTCTGACCCCGGATTTTGCATCTGATTTGAAGGTTCAGGCGCTTAGAACACCCACAATTTATCGGCCGGCATCTGCAGCCAGTAATTGCCGGCGGCCAGGCGGTGCTTGGAGTAGGCGCGCAGGCTGATGTCGTCGTTGGCGCCTTTGAACAGGCACTCCCAGCGGTCACCCAGGTACATGCAGGTCAGCAGCGGCAGTTCGATCGCGTTCTCGGCCTGGGTCGCGCTGACCTTGATTTCTTCGACGCGGATCAGCGTGGCCGGTTCGGCGCCGCCCTTGCCGCGCGCGGTGGCGTTCAATTTGGTGCCGTTGACGTCGAGCCGCACATGCTCGCCGTCGCGCTGCAAGACCTTGCCCGGCAGGCGATTATTGCTGCCCATGAATTCAGCCGTGAACAGCGTGTCCGGCGTTTCATACATGCTTTGCGGGTTGCCCTGCTGTTCGATCTTGCCGTTGTTGAGCAGCAGAATGCGGTCCGAGATCGCCATCGCTTCGGCCTGGTCGTGCGTCACCATCAGCGCCGACAGGCCGAGCCGCACGATCAGTTCGCGCAGGAAGGCGCGCGCTTCTTCGCGCAGCTTGGCGTCCAGGTTCGACAGCGGTTCGTCGAGCAGGATCACCGGCGGGTTGTACACCAGCGCGCGCGCGATCGCCACACGCTGCTGCTGGCCACCGGACATCTGGTGCGGGAAGCGCTCGCCCAGGTGCCCCAGTCCCAGCTGTTTCAAGACATCGTTGACGCGTTCCTTGATGTCGGCAGTGCCCATCTTGCGCAACTTCAGGCCGTAGGCGACGTTGTCGAACACGGTTTTATGGGGCCACAACGCGTACGACTGGAACACCAGCCCGAGGTTGCGCTGTTCGGCCGGCATCTCGAACGATTTCGAACCGTCGAACACGCGCCGTTCCCCAATATCGATGGTGCCCTGCTTCGGGCTTTCCAGTCCGGCCACGGCGCGCAGCAAGGTGGTCTTGCCGCTGCCCGATGGTCCGAGCAGCGCCACCACTTCACCCTTTTGCAGGTGCATCGAGACACCCTTCAGGATCGGGTTGGCGGTCGCGCCGTGGCCATATTCCAGGTGCAGTTCGTTGACGGTCAGTTCATTCATGGCGAGGTCTCTTTTCATGATTTTTATGTGCTCAATTATGCAGCTTGACGCCAAAGCGCAGTGCAATGCCCAGGCCGATCGCGACCAGGGTGATGTTAATAAAGGACAGCGCCGCCACCAGGTCGGTCGAACCGCCCGCCCACAGGGACACCAGCATCGCGCCGATCACCTCGGTGCCCGGCGACAGCAGATACACGCCGGTCGAATATTCGCGTTCGAAGATCAGGAACACCATCAGCCACGCGCCGAGCAGGCCGTATTTGATCAAGGGCAGCGTGACGTCGCGCGTGACCTGTCCGCGCTGGGCGCCGACGGCGCGCGCCGCTTCTTCCAGTTCCGGCCCGACCTGCAACAGCGCGGTCGAGATCAGGCGCATACCGTAAGCGAGCCACACGACCGAATACGCGAGCCAGACGGCGAAGATGGTCGAACGCACCGCGCGCAGCGCCGGCACCAGGTGTTCGCTGAGCCAGACGGCGACGCCGTTGTCCATGGTTTTCAGCAGGCCGTCGAGCCACGACGGCACGAACAGGAACACCCACAGGAAGGCCAGGCCGGCCAGCAGACCGGGAATGGCGCGCGGGATCAGCACGCTGTAGTCGAGCAGGCGGGTGATGCCGTCCGGCTTGCGGTGCATCGCCAGCGCGATCGCGCTGTAGCAGGCCACGGCCAGGCCGCCGCCGATGACGCCGATCAGGATCGTGTTCAGGATGCCGCGCATCAGCGACGGCTGTTCCAGGATGTCGCGGAAATGCTGCAAGGTCAGCACGTCGGCCAGTTTCACGCCTTCTCCCCAATACTGGACAAAGGCGCGCAAGGCGATGCCGGACAAAGGCAGCACGATGGTGAACAGCAGCCAGCCGGCCAGCAAGGCGAACGCCAGCCATTTCCATTTACCGAGCGGCATGGCCTTGCTGCGCGCACCTTTGCCCTTGATCGACACGTATTTGTTTGCCGATTTTAATAACCAGCGCTGCAGCATCACCAGCGGCAAGGTCACCATCACCAGGCAGACGGCGACGGCGGCCATCAGGTGGTACGAAGGCGTGCCGAGCTTGTTGGTCAGTTTATACAGGTATGTCGCCAGCACCAGGTGGCCTTCCGGATCGCCCAGCACCAGCACCAGGCCAAACACTTCGAAGCCGAGGAAGAACACCAGCACGGCGGCGTACGACAGCGCCGGCATGATCATCGGCAGCGACACGTTCATCATCACTTGCAGCGGGGAGGCGCCGGCCACACGGGCCGCTTCTTCCACGTCGGAACCCAGGCTTTTCAGGGCCGACGAGGCATACAGGTAGACGTGCGGCACGTGCGTCAGGCCGGCGATGACGACGATGCTGGTGAACGAGTAGATATTCCAAGGGATGAAGCCGAGCAGGTCCTTGGCCCAGATCGAATAGAAGCCGACCGGTCCCATCGAGACGACGTAACCAAAACCCATCACCATCGGAGAAACGAAAATCGGCACCAGCAGCATCGGCGCGATCCAGCCGCGGCCCGGCAGGTCGGTGCGGATCATCAGGAAGGCGAGCATGCCGCCCAGCGGCACGGCGATGGCGGCCAGGCCGCCGGCCAGGATCAGGCCATTCTTGAAGGCCATCGCGAAATCGGGGTCGTCGAAAATGAAGCGGTAGGCGTCCAGGCCCACTTCCTTGACCGGCATGAAGAACGGCGCCGACAGGAAGCTCTGGTAAAAAATCAGGTACAGCGGCAGGAAGATGGCGATCGCGGTCAGCGTCACCACCACACCGCGCGGCCAGTTGACACTGGTCCGGCTGGGACGGGGTAAAGAAAGGGTTTGCATGGTGGGTTCCGTGTGACAGGATGGATTGCGGCAGCGGCGTTAACATCAACGGCAGCTGCAGGGGTCAGCTCCCTGGATCTGCGCCTGATGCCATTAAGTTAGCGCCAAATTTGTCATTCCCGCGTAGGCGGGAATCCCATTTAGAGTCGCAATCGGCGCAAAAAAGATGGGATTCCCGCCTGCGCGGGAATGACAACTCTACGGCCGGTGGCTTAACTTAACGGCATTCGGGTCTGACCCCGGACTTCGACTTTGGTTTGGGCTTACTTCTTGCCCGCGGTTTCTTTCCACTGCTTCAGGAAGGCCATGCGCTTGGCCGGCCCGAGGAATTGCAGCACGATCGGGTGCACCGGCACCGGCTTGACGTTGTCCTTGCCGATCTGCTTGATCAGGTCGGCCGACGTGGTTTCGCCGGTGACGTCGGCGCGGATCGCGTACAGCTTGGAGTCGTTGGCGATGATGGTCTGGCCGCGGTGCGACAGCATGTAGTCGAGCCACAGCTTGGCCGCGTTGACGTTCTTGGCGGCCTTGTTGATGAACATCACGCGCGACAGGATCAAGGTGTAATCCTTCGGCAGCACGACGCCGATCGACGGGTCGGCCTTGGCGCGCACCAGCGCGTAGGAACCGAGCACGTTGTAGCCGATCAGGTTCTCGCCCGACGAGATGCGTTCCATCATGGTGCCGGTCGACGATTGCACGCGCACCTTGGCCACGCCGAAGGCGTTTTCCAGGTCCAGGAATTTCGGATTTTCCTTCGCATCCTGCGTCATGAACATGAAGCCGACGCCGGATTTTTCGATGTCGTACGTGGTTACCTTATCCTTGAACTTCGGCTGCTGGATCAGTTTGGCGAAGTCGGCATGCGTCTGCGGCACTTCCTTGGCGTCGACCAGGCGCTTGTTGTAGACGATCGCGGCCGGCTCGAACGTGGTGCCGTAGGCCTGGTCATCCCACACGGCCCAGCCGGGAATCTTCGACACTTCGACCGACTTGTACTTCAGCGCGTAACCGTCCGAGGCCAGGCGCATCTGCAAGTCCATCGCGGACGACCACATCACGTCGGCCGTGTTGCCGCCGGCGGCCGCTTCGGAAATGAAGCGGTTATAGACTTCGGTCGAATTCATGTCGTTGTATTCGATCGTGATGCCCGGATACAGCGCGTTGAAATCCTTGATCAAAGGCTGCGTGGCCTTGCTGTCGGTGGCGCCGTACATCACCAGCTTGCCCTCCTTCTTGGCCGCGTCGATGATCTTCTGGTAGTCGGCCGGATAGCCGGCCGGCACCTGGGCCAGCGCGGCCGAGGCGAACAGGGTGGCCGCTGTGGCCAGTGTGGTTTTCAGCATCATGTCTGTCTCCGTTGATTAATGAGGATTTTATTGGCGTATCAAGCCGAATTCGCTGGCACGCCTGCCGTAGTTGTCCACGGCTTGCTTGACGTACGCGCTCAGCGCGTCGCCGGTCAGGGCAAACGGGTACAAGCCGTACGCCGCGCGCGTCTGCGCAAACTGCGGCGTGGCCATCATGCGGTCGAATACCTTGACCCAGTTGCGGTAGTCGGCATCGGCCACCTGCGGCCCCATCCAGACGCCCCGGATGATGGGCCACACCACGTCGATGCCCTGCTCGCGCGCGGTCGGCACCGCGGCCAGCACGCCCGGCAGGCGCTGTTCCGACAGCACCGCCAGCACCCGCGTCTTGCCCGGCCCGGCATACAGCGTCGCTTCCGACGCATCGCCCGAGACGACCTGCACATAATTGGCCTGCATCGCGGTGAACGCTTCGCCGCCGCCTTCGAGCGCGACGAAACGCAACACCTTCGGATCGACGCCGGCGGTCTTGACCACCAGCGCGATCTTCAGCCAGTCCTGGCTGCCGATCGTGCCGGAGACGCCGATCAATACTTTTTCGGGATGTTTCTTTAACGCGGCGACCAGGTCGGCCAGCGTTTTATACGGTGAATCGGCGCGCACCGCGATCATGCCGTAGTCCGCGCCCAGCGCCGCCACCCAGCGCACATCGCCCGCGGTGGCCTTGCCGAATTTGCCTTGCGCCAGGTTCAACAGCGAACCGCCGGAAAATGCGACCAGCGTGTTCGGCTCGGCGCGCCGCTGCGACACCAGCGAATGCCAGGCCACCGCGCCGATGCCGCCTGGCAGGTAGCTGATGCGCAGATCCTTGCCGGCGTCCTCGGCCAGCGCCTGCAATCCCTTTTGCGCCAGCTTGCAAGTGAGGTCCATCGCGCCGCCCGGCTTCGACGGCACGATGCACTCGACGCGCGCCGCCTGCGCCACCGCGGTGGTCAGCAACAGCGCAAGCAGCAGCGGCGTCGAGGTTGTCATGGGCTGGCGGGATCAGGAAATCAGAAGCGGTGCTGCATGCCGGTGATCACTCCGCGCTGGGTGTCGGCAAAGCCGGCATCGTCGCGCGACAGGCCGGTCAACTGGCCGTTTTTCGCCTTGGCATAGGCCGCCGCGACATACACGTCGGTGCGCTTGGACAACGCGTAACGGTAGCGCGCCACGTACAGCACCGGATCGGCATCCTTGCCGGCGGCGACATTGCGCACGTCGATCTTGTAGATCGCGCCGGTGATCGTGGTGTTTGCCTCCGGTTTCCAGGCCACGCCACCCCACCAGGTGCGTGCTTTCACATCCGCGGTGGCGGCCTTGCCGGCCACCAGCTTGTAGTCACGCGCGACGGCGTAGAATTTCACGGGGCCGGTCTCAAAAGTCGCGCCCAAGTGGTAGACGGTGTTTTCATCGCGGTTGCCGGTCAACGGCACGACGTTGCCGTTGATGCGCTCCCAGGTGCCCATCAGGCCGAGCGGGCCGGCGGCGTAGCTGACGTTGCCGGCGATCTTGCGGCTGTCGGCCGTGCCGGTGGTCTGCTCGCCGAAACCGTAGGTGGCGCCGAATTTGACGGGGCCGACGCCGCCGCTGTATTTGATCAGGTTGTCGAAGGCGGTGGTGAAGCCGTATTTGCTCGGGCCGGTGGCCGGGCCGCTGGTGGCCCACGAGTACAGGGGCGCGAAGCCCATCGGGTCGAACGCGAGCACGGTGTCGTACACGGTGGTGAACGAGCGGCCGAGGACGACGCGACCAAAGCCGCCTTCCAGGCCGACGTTGGCCTGGCGCTTGAACAGCACGCCGTCGAGCGCGCCGGTGTCGAGCAGGATGCCGCCTTCCAGGTTGAACACGGCTTTCAGGCCGCCGCCCAGGTCTTCGGTGCCGCGGAAGCCCCAGCGCGAGGTATTCATGCCGCCGGACGTGACACGGGTCAGCGATCCGCCGGTTGGAGTTGCTTTTGATACATAATCGACGCCAGCGTCGAGCAAGCCATAAACCTGTACATTTGTCTGCGCGTGCACGCCGCCGACGGCGGCCAGCGCCATTGCTGCCAGTGCCAAAGAGGATTTCTTCATAGACATCTCCTGTTAGATATAATTTTTGGTGATATGGCTGATAAATAAAATATCAGGTCCCCACTATAGAGTCGTTATCCTTTCAATTGCCTTTCAATTGTTTTTCAATTGCGGTTCCCTTGTCGATCGTGGCAATCTTGTCGCCTCTGCACCACACCCCGTTTTACATTTGGGGCCGGGACGACGATGATGCAGCCCTGCAACCCTCATTCATAAGTTATTTCCATGCGCATCCTCCTCGTCGAAGACCATACCGAACTGCAACACTGGCTGGCCAAGGCCCTGCGCGACGCGCACCTGACGGTGGAATGCGCCGACAACGGCGCCGACGCCGACGCCTTGTTGCACACCCAGGAATACGCGCTGGTGATCCTGGACTTGACGCTGCCGAAAATGGATGGCCTGGACGTCTTGAAACGCCTGAGGGCGCGCGGCGGCGTGCGCGGCAAGACGCCGGTGCTGATCCTGACGGCGCGCGGCGGCCTGGAAGAACGGGTACAAGGCTTGAACCTGGGCGCCGACGATTACCTGGCAAAACCGTTCGAACTGGCCGAACTGGAAGCGCGCGTCAAAGCGCTGTTGCGGCGCAGCGTCGGCAACGAGGCGCTGGTGCACCACTGCGGTGAGCTCAGTTTCGATACCGTCGCGCGCATGTTCAGCTACCACGGCGCGGCGCTGGCGCTGACGCCGCGCGAGCACGCGGTGCTGGAAGCGCTGATCAGCCGCAGCGGGCGCGCCGTGTCGAAGGAAAAACTGTTCGACGAAGTGTTCGCGCTGGCCGACGACGCGAACCTGGACGCGATCGAACTGTATATTCACCGCGTGCGCAAGAAACTCGAAAGCCCGCTGCCCGGCAGCGCGGCCATCACGACGCTGCGCGGCATCGGCTACCTGCTGCAACCGCGCGAACCTGCCGCATAAATGAGCGCGACGCCGCCCGCCGCCCCGGCACAATACCGGCCCGCCGCGCCGCTGGGCAGCCTGCGCGGACAGCTGCTGCGCTGGCTGCTGATTCCCCTGATCGTGCTGATGGCGGTCGATGCCTTCTCCGTCTACCGCAACGCGCTCGACGCCGCCGACATGGCCTATGACCGTTCGCTGCTGGCGTCGACCCGCGCGCTGGCCGAGCGCGTGTCCATCGTCGGCGGCAAGGTCGTGGCCGACGTGCCATATGTCGCGCTCGACAGTTTCGAGACCGACACGCTGGGGCGCATCTATTACAAGGTCACCGGCATCAATGGCGAAACCGTGTCCGGCTTCGGCGATTTGCCGGCCGTGCCGGCCGACGTGCCGCGCTCGGAAGCGTATCCGGCGCTGGTGCGCTTTTACCACGCCGTCTACAACAAGCAGCCGGTGCGCATCGCCGCGCTGCTGCAGCCGGTGTACGACGACAGCATGCGCGGCATCGCACTGATCCAGGTGGCGGAAACCATGGATGCGCGGCGAGGCCTGTCGAACCAGATCCTGTTCGACACGCTGATCTGGCAGGCCGGCCTGGTGTGCGCGGCGGGTTTGCTGGTGTGGTTCGCGGTGCGGCTGGTGCTGCAACCGCTGATGCGGCTGAAGGTGGAAGTGGAAACGCGCAGCGTATCCGATTTATCGGACGTCGATCCGGCGCTGGTGCACAAGGAAGTGCGCCCGCTGGTGGCGGCGATGAACACGTCGATGTCGCGCATCCAGGGACTGATCGCCAGCCAGCGCCGCTTCATCGCCGACGCCTCGCACCAGTTAAGGACGCCACTGACGGTGCTGAAAACGCAGGCCGAACTGGCGCTACGCGAAGCCGACCGCGCGCAATGCGATCAGCAGGCGTTGCGCGACATGGTGCGCAGCATCGCCGCCACCACCGATTCGGCCGTGCACCTGGCTAACCGGCTGCTGATGCTGGCGCGCATAGAACACAGCGGCGACACGCAGCCGGCGCCGGTCGAGCTGCGCGCGCTGGTGCAGCAGGTCGCGCTGGAGCTGGCGCTGCCGGCCGTGAACCGGCGCATCGACCTGGCGCTGGAAGCCGAGCACGATATCGTGGTGCAGGGGCAGGCGCTGCTGCTGCATGAAATGGTGGCGAACCTGGTCGACAACGCGCTGCGCTACACGCCGTCCGGCGGCAGCGTCACGCTGCGCCTGCTGGCAGGCAGCGACGGCACCGTGCTGGAAGTGGAAGACAGCGGCGCCGGCATCCCGGAGAGCGAGCGCGAGCGCGTCTTCTCTCCGTTCTACCGCGCCGCCGCGTCGATGCAGCGCAACCCCGGCGGCGCCGGCCTGGGACTGGCCATCGTGCGCGACATCGCCGCGCTGCACCATGCCGGCGTCGCGCTGGACGACGGGGCCAATGGACAGGGATTGAAAGTCAGCGTCACGTTTCCTGCGGCGCGGGCATTGAAGACAGCGTGAACATTGGGCGCCAGCGGCGTGCCAGCCGCCCCAGGTTTTGCACGCACTCGAATTTTAGAAACGGGCGCGCAGTTCTAAGAAGACATTCTGCTCATTGAGCTTGCCTTCCTGGTGCTCGTCTTTTGTCCCACTTCTGTTGGTAAAGTTGTTGATTCCGGTTTGAATCTTGCCCATACCGACGTAACGATAACCCAAACCTAGCGTGAATACTTTGCTCAGGCGGTAACCCATGCCTGCTGTCAGGCCGTAGGCCAAGTTGTTCTGCGTGTGCTGGTCAAAGGTACGAAGCGTAGTGCCTTGATAACCAGCGGCGCTGATATGGGAAATGCCGAGGCCGGCACCTGCGTACAAAGACAGTGCATCGGCTACAGGGAAATCTTTGTAGGCATTGAACATGAGGCGTTGGGAGCGGGCCTGGATCACATTCCTGCTTTCGCCGCCAGTCCATTGCCACAATGTGTCGAACTCAGATTTCGTCCGCGCGCTGTACTCGGCTTCGACACTCCAGGCATTGGGCAGGTACCGGCCCACGGCAAGCGAACCACTGGTTTTGTCGCTCGTGTCGGGACCGTTGATGATGCCGATCGCACGCGGACTATATGGCTTTTGATCGGAAATGCGCTGCTGCGCACTCTGCACGCGCAGGGACAGATAATTGCCCTGGTCTGTAACCATGGAGTCCTGCGCCTGTGCTCCAAGCGACAGCCCTGCGATCAACATCAGTGACCATTTCATTTTCATTACATTTCCTTGCATATCTGGTAATTATTTAGCATTTATACGGCTGGGGGAGATAGGATTGCCAGTTGCCGCTATCTTGGGATTGACGCGCCCCTTCGTGAGCGCTAGCTGTTTCACCTGTGCAGATTATTCTGATCAAATGATTGATTTTTTATTACTTATATCTAAAAATTCTATTTAGTCAGGCAAATTATTTCATCGGCAGACAAATTAGATGCCGCACTGTATTCTTCCGCGTGGCTTTCGTTGTCGCAGGAATTGCATATGCTGTATCAGCTCAAGGTACTGCTCATGTTTTCGGAATCGGAGCCTTGAATTCATTTGTCCAGGGCGAGAGAGTAGTTAAAACTGGAGGCAGCCATTCGAGCAGATTGCGCGATATATTTATTGTCTCGCGAGCAATCAGGGGGCAATCATGCGGATGATCATCGAGGCGCGGATCGAGGATTGTCGCCCTGGCGGTGGATTCCGCCTGGTTGCGCCACAGCCCATCACGCCAGGAACAAGAGGAAGCCAAGCTGGCTCAGTATTTCCCTTCGAAGCGGCCGCCGCCCACAGGGAGACACGTGAACATCATCGCCGGCCGCGCGGTGCGCGCGAAGTGGTGAGCTTGCGGTGCGCAACCCAGCTATACGTGAGCGGCACTTTGCAATACCTCGGTCGCCCACTGGTTGAGGCTCTTGCCCGAAGCCTGCGCTGCAACCAAAGCGGCGCCATGCACTTCGGGTGGGACGCGCAACATGAGTTTGCCCGACGCGGGTTTTTCAGGCTTGATACCCTGCTCCTTGCAATCGAGCAGAAAATCCTCGACAGCATTTTCGAAGGCATCTCGTAATTCACTCACTGCTTCACCGTGAAAGCTGATCATCGCGCGCAGGCCAAGGACGCGGCCAACGAAGATGTTGTCGCGTTCATCGAATTCGATACGGGCGGTATAGCCTTTGTGATGCATGGTATTCAAGGATGTACTCCAACACGTTCAAGCAGTTCGCGGGCTTCTTCAACCTGATAGCGCTTGGCTTCTTTACCTGGATGTGGACGATGGCAATGCCATTGTTCACCTTTGAGAATGATCTTGACCCGAGAGCCTTCGCGCTCATGCACTTCGCCCCCCAAGCCAATGACCATCGACTCAATGTCTGAAAAGACGATTGATGAAGACGTTGGCCGGGCAAAAACAGCCCGTAGAGTTTTGCGCTGCTTCGTATTCACCATCAAATGCTAGCAACAAAAATCCTCACCTGCAAGCATAATATGCAAGCACAACAGGCGATGCCATTTCACCCTTTTGGGAACAAGATAGACGTTTTCGATCCAGGACATTGCTTGACGACCCACTCTTCGGACACTTGAAGAACTCGACTGGGGCACACCCAATCGAACACAGAATCCCGCCATTTTCTCCTATGATGCGCAGGATAGCCCTGCTCTCTACCCTCCGCCATGATCACGAAACTGTCGTTTCGCCAATTGCTGCTGGGCGTGTTCCTGCTGATCGCCACGCTGCTCGGCGCGACCTCGGTGCACGCCCTGCTGACGCTGGACCAGTTGGCCGCGCATAGCCGCGAGGCCGGCCGGCACGCGCTCGCGCTGACGGAACAGTCGCAGCGCCTGGCTGAACGCAGCGTGGCGATGGAACGCAGCGCGCGCCAGTTCCTGGTACTCGACGATCCCGCCTTCCGCGATCGCTACGCCGATGCCTGGCGCGACGCGCAGGCCGCGCTCGACGCGGTGGCCGGTGGCTTGCCGGTGGCGTCGCGCCCAGCGCTGATTGACTGGCGCGCACGCGCGGCGGCGGCCTGGGACGTATTGCAGGCGCCGGGTGGACACGGCGCCGCGCGCCAGCAATCCTTGAACCAGGCGCTGGCCGCATTGCCGGCGCTGAACGAGCAACTGGCCGGCCAGGTCAAGCGCGAAGTCGAGCGCCGCGGCGATTTATTGTTGGCCGACCTGGACCGGCGCCGCAACGTGCTGACCGCGCAGGTGGCGGCGTCGATCGTGCTGGCGGCGCTGCTGGCGTTCGGCTTCGGCGCGTGGCTGGCGCGTCCATTAAAACAGATCGAACAGGCGATCCACCATCTCGGTGAAAACCGCTACGCGGTGCCGGTCGCCGTGCAGGGGCCGGAAGACTTGCGCCGCCTGGGACAGCAATTGAACTGGTTGCGTCAGCGCCTGTCTGACCTGGAGGCGGACAAGGCGCGTTTCCTGCGCCATATCTCGCACGAACTGAAAACGCCGCTGGCCGCGCTGGTCGAGGGCGTCGCGCTGCTGGAAGACGAGGTGGCCGGCGCGCTGTCGGCGCAGCAGCGCGAAGTGGCGGTCATCCTGCGCCAGAACACGGTGTCCTTGCAAAACCAGATCGAGGATCTATTGCGCTACAACGCCGCCAATTTCGACGCGCACCACTTGCAGCGCCGCCTGTGCGATCCGGCCGAACTGCTGCGCGGCGCGATCGATGCCCAGCGCCTGCAATGGCAGGCGCGCAACCTGGCGGTGACGCTCGAAGGCGCGGCGCGCCCGCTGCCGCTGGACCCGGACAAGCTGGCCGTGGCGGCCGGCAACCTGCTGTCGAACGCGCTGCGTTTCAGCCCGCCGGGCGGCGCGGTGCGTTTTATACTGGCCGAACAGGACGGCATGCTGCGCATCGACTGCATCGACCAGGGACCGGGCGTGGCGCCGGACGACGCCGCGCGCATCTTCGAACCCTTTTATCAGGGCCGGCTCCAGCCGCCCGGCGCGCGCCGCGGCAACGGCATCGGCCTGTCGATCGTGCGCGAATACATCCACGCGCACGGCGGCAAGCTGCAATTGGTGGATGCCGGCGCCGGCGCGCATTTCCGGATCGAGATCCCTTATGAAAACTGAATTTTTACACGCGCCGCGCTGGCTGGCGCTGTTGCCGCTACTGTTGCTCGGCGCCTGCGCGCACTACTCCACCGCGCCGCCGGTGCTGCCGCCGGTGACGCTGGCGCCGCCCGCGCCGCTGCCGCCATTGCCGCTGATGGCGCCGCAGGATGAAACGGCGCCGCTGCTGGTTTACCACCAGCGCCTGCGACGCATGACGCAGGGAGAGTTGCTGAAGGAATTGAGCACCATCGGTCCGCAGCAAGGCCGTCCCAAGACGGCGCTGCAAGCCGGCATGATCCTGATGCTCACGCGCGGCAGTGGAGATCTCGCGCGCGCGCAAGCGCTGTTCGACAGCGTGGCGACATCGGAAGACCCGGCGGCGCAAGCCTTGAAGCCGCTGGCGCAATTGATGTCCAGTTACTGCGCCGAGGCGCGCAGGCTGGCCGAACACGGAGAGAGGCTGGCCGCGCAATTGAAGGAAAACCAGAAAAAGAGCGAGCAGTTGAACGACATGCTGGAAGGCTTGAAGGCGATCGAGCGCAACCTGCCGGCGCGCTCGCCGGCCGCGCAAACGCAAGGAGGAAGATGATGCACCATAACGCCCACATCCTGCTGGTCGACGACGATCCCGACCTGTTGCGCCTGTTGTCGATGCGGCTGACGGCGAACGGATACCGCGTCAGCGCGGTCGGCAGCGCCGAGGCGGCGCTGGCGCGGCTGTCGATCGAACTGCCGCTGCTGGTGGTGAGCGACATCCGCCTGCCGGACCGCGACGGCATGGCGCTGTTCCACGACATTCGCGCGCAATACCCGGCGCTGCCGGTGATCTTATTGACGGCGCACGGCACGATTCCCGACGCGGTCGAGGCGACGACGCTGGGCGCCTATGCATATTTAACAAAACCGTTCGACGCCAAGGTGCTGCTGGAACGCATCGCACAGGCATTGACCTTGACGGCGCCGGCACCCGCGCACGACGGCGGCGATGAACGCTGGCGCGCCGAAATCATCAGCCGCAGCCAGATCATGGCCGAACTGCTGGCCGAGGCGCGACTGGTGGCGGCGTCGGATGCCAGCGTGCTGATACGCGGCGACAGCGGCACCGGTAAGGAATTGTTGGCGCGCGCGATCCACCGCGCCAGCCGCCGCGCGCAGGCGCCTTTCGTCGCCGTCAATTGCGGCGCGATCCCCGAACCACTACTCGAATCGGAACTGTTCGGCCACGTCAAGGGCGCCTACACCGGCGCCGCCGGCAACCGCGAGGGATTGCTGCAGGCGGCCGACGGCGGCACGCTGTTCCTCGACGAGATCGGAGACATGCCGCTGCTGTTGCAAGTCAAGCTGCTGCGCGTGTTGCAGGAGCGCGTGGTGCGCCAGCTTGGCTCGGACCAGGGGCGGCCGGTCGACGTGCGCATCCTGTCGGCCACGCACCGCGACCTGGATGCAGCCATGCTGGAAGGCCAGTTCCGCGAAGACCTGTATTACCGGCTGAACGTCATCACGCTGACGCTGCCGCCGCTGTCGGAGCGGCGCGAGGATGTGGCGCTGCTGGCGACGCGCTTCCTGCAGGCGCTGGCCGCTAAATATGGCAAGCAGGTGGGCGGCTTTGCGCCCGGCGCGCTGGAAGCGCTGACCCGCGCCGCATGGCCGGGCAATGTGCGGCAACTGTACAACGTAGTCGAACATGTGTGCGCGCTGGCCACGGCGCCATTAGTTCCCTTGTCGCTGGTGCAGCGCGCGCTGCGCGTGCCGTCGCTGGAAGTGCTGAGTTATACCGAGGCCAAGCAGCGCTTCGAGCGCAATTACCTGGTTCAACTGCTGAAATTAACGGATGGTAATGTCGCCGACGCGGCGCGCCTGGCCGAACGCAACCGCACCGAATTCTATCGCCTGCTGCAAAAATACGATCTCAATGCCAGCCTGTTCAGGGCCGATGGCAGCGCTGTCGCCTGTGAGCGACAAGACTAAAACCTGTGTTTTCAGGCACTTGGGGGCATACGTGCAAAAGACTGTCGCCATATCACGACAGATTCGGGCGAATTTCGATTCTTGGCAGAAATTTAATCTTGCATTAATTTTTAAGCCATTGATTTCATGGTGTTTTTTAGTCTGGCATGCGCTTTGCTGTATGGGGTAATAACGTCACGAGGCGTTTCCTTTACTTTAACAAGATGGAGTATCACACCATGACGAATACCAAACTGATCGCTCGCCTGCTGGCCGTAGCCGTGCTGTCCACCGCAGCGATGACGACTGTGTACGCGGCGGCCGGTGCGCAGCAGGATGGCGCGATGGCCGGGGTCACCGCCGCATCCGGCGTCACCGACAGCGCGCTGAGCAGCAAGGTCAAGGCCGCGCTGCGCGATTACAAGGGCGTGGGCATCACCGTCAGCCAGGGCGTGATCACCCTGAGCGGCCAGGTCGCCAACACCGACACCGGCACCAAGGCGATCCAGGCCGCATCGGCCGTGGAAGGCGTGAAGGAAGTGAAAAGCGAACTGACGGTCGCCACCAAGTAATCCCGCAGCAGAAGTACCAGGCAATACCCTGAGCAAGACCCTTTCGGGCGGCGATCATGCCGCCCTTTTTTTGGCTCAAAATCAGATGCAAAGGCCGGGGTCAGACCCATGGGTCTGACCCCAGATTTTGCCGCTGATTTTTGTCAGAGTTCCGACAATTTGTGAATAACCCTTTTTTCTCTCCTTCTAAAACAGCAGTCTTCCCCTACTTCCGTCGCCACTCGCGCGGCGACATGCCATACCAGCGCCGGAAGGCGTGGCTGAACGAACTCTGGGCCGCGTAGCCGAGCAATCCCGCCACCTGCGACAGCCGCATCGCCGGGTCGGCCAGAAAATGCAGCGCGCTCTCGCGCCGCACCGTATCGACCAGTTCATCGAATACCAATCCCTCATGCTCCAGGCGCCGTTGCAGCGTGCGCACGCTGACATAAAAATGCCCCGCCACCGTGGCGACGTTGCAGCGCCCGGTCGGCAACAGCTTGCGCACCATCAGTTCGACCTGGTCGCGCAATGTGTCGGTCGACGAATCGGCGATCTTTTCGATGTAGTCGCTGATCAGGTGCTTCAGTTCCGGGTCGTTGCGCAGCATCGGGCGCCGCAGGTCGGCGGCAAAGAATTCGATGCCGTACCCGGCCTGCACGAACTTGACCGGGCAGCCGAAAAAATCCGTGTAATGCGCCAGCGGCTGCAAAGGCGCATGCGGCAGCAAGATCGCCTTTGGGCGGGCCTGATCGGATGCGATCAATTTGAACATGCGCAGGCCGACGGCCATCGTCCATTCCTCGAACTGGCGCGTGGAACCGGCGCGCAGCACTTTTAATTCGTAGGACAGGCGCGGCCCTTCGCGGCCGTGCAGCAGGTGCAGTTCCAGCGCCGAATTGAGCAGGTTCAAGTAGCGCGCGATCGCTTCGGTGGCTTCGCCGACGGTGGCGCAATGCAGCGCCACCAGCGCGATCGGCCCGAGCGCGCCGCGCCCTTGCGCCGCGCCGGCGCGCAGCCCGAAGTCGGGGCAATCCAGGTCTTCGGCGCAGGCTTCGAGCAGGCGCACCAGGCGCTCGCCGGGCAGCATCACGTCGGCATCGCCGGGCAGGCGCAGCGGCAACTGGAAGCGCGCGGCGTAGGCATCCACGTCGCCGCCCTGCGCGGCGATGGTATCGGCCAGTCCTTGCAGTACCCAGGCACGGATATAGGGTGTCGTCATGCTGGCATTAAATCACAAATCAATGGCACGCAATAACAAATTTTTACCGGCCCGCTTGCCTAGAATGAGCACACATAACGAACTCATTGAGGAGACTGAAATGGCAAAACATCCTGTCGTCGTCTACGGCGCAAGCGGCTATACCGGCATGCTGACCATGGACTGGCTGATCGACCAGAACATCCCGTTCACCGCCGTGGCGCGCAACGCCGGGCGCACGCTGGAGATGATGAAACAGCGCGTGGTGCGCCTGGAATCGGCGACCTATGAAATCATCGAATGCGAGCACGATGTCGAGAAACTGGCGGCCGCCTTCAAGGGCGCCAAGGTGGTGTGCAATATGGTCGGGCCGTTCGTCAAGTTCGGCCTGGGCGCGGTGGAAGCGGCATTGAAGGCCGGCTGCCACCACCTCGACACCACCGGCGAGCAATCCTACATCATCGAAGCGCGCGACAAGTTCGGCAAGGCATACGCCGAAGCGGGCCTGCTGCTGTCTGCATCCGTTTCGTACATGTACACGGTCAATGAAATCGCCGCCGAACTGGCGCTCGAAACGCCAGGCATCGATTCGCTGGAAACGGCGAGCCTGTCGCGCAGCGCGTCCGATACGGGCGTGACGGTCGGTTCAACCGCGTCGATTTTCGAGCTGTTCCGCAACAAGCAATACCACCTGTGGGATAACCAGATGCTGGAATGGCCGGTCGGCAGCTTCCAGGAAATCAGCACGCCCGAATTCCTGCTGCCGACCTTCTGCCTGCCGTGGGGCGGCACCGCGCTGCCGGTGTTTTATGAGCGCGATCCGCGCGTGCGCTATTGCCGTTCGATGGTCGGCTTCTACGACAACCCGGCTATGCGCACGGTGCACGGCATGACCAAACGCTGGGAAGAGGAATTCAAGCACTTGCCGCCGCAGGCGCAGGATGCGGTAGTCGCGCAGATCGTCGCGTCCACCACGCCGTCGATGCCGCCGCGCGAGCGCACCACGCTGAACCGCTCGGTCGACATCGCCGTCGGCCGCGGCCAGCTGGCCTGCGTGCGCGCCACCGTCACGTCGATCACGCCGTACATCACGACCGGTGCGCTGCAGGTTGCCGCGACGATGAAACTGCTGGACGGAGAGACGCGCAAGGTCGGTTTTGCTTCCGCCTGCCAGGCCTTCGACCACAAGTACCTGCTCGGCTTCCTCGAACAGCGCGGCCTGGCACGCGGCCACGTCACCCAACTTTAATAGCGGATACGAGGGATTTTATGGCTATCATCGATTTCTTCGACCGTGGCTGGCGCATGGCGCCGGAAGCCACGGCCTATATCCAGGACGACGTCAAGCACAGCTTCCAGGTGGTGGGCGAACTGTCATGCCGCATCGCCCGCGCCTTGCTGGCGGCCGGTTTGAGCACCGGCGCCAAGGGCGCGGTCTGGGCCGGCAACGACGTGCAGGCGTGGACCTGCACGCTCGGACTGTGGCGCGCCAACATGGCGTGGATTCCGGTCGGCTCTCGCAACCCGGTCGAGGACAACCAGGCCCTGCTCGACGCCTTCGATTGCGAGGCCGTGTTTTACGCGCAAGCCTATGCGCCGGCGATCGATGCGATACGCGCGTCGTTACCCAAGATTCGCCTGTGGATCTGTATCGACACTGAACTAGCCGACTGGTGCGGCGCGCAAGCTTCGACGCCGCCGAATGTCGACTACGACATGGACGACGTGGTCATGCTGGCGCCGACCGGCGGCACGACAGGAACGCCGAAGGGCGTGATGAATACGCACCGCAGCACGCAAACGTTTGTCGCGCACTTCATGCTAGGCACACCGTACGCCCACGGCGAACGCCCGGTGAATCTGGCCGCCGCGCCGATGACGCACACTGCGGGTTTGCTGTCGCTGCCGACCACGGCGCGCGGCGGCACCGTTGTCGTCGTCACCAGGCCCGATCCGGCCGTGATGATGAAAGCCATTGCAAGCCACGGCGTGACCGAATTCTTCCTGCCGCCGACGGTGATCTACCGCCTGCTCGAAGTGCCGGGTATCGAGCAACTCGACTTCGGTTCACTCAAATACTTCCTGTACGGCGCGGCGCCGATGTCGGTCGACAAGCTGAAAAAGGCGATCAAGGTATTCGGCCCCGTGATGATGGGCGGCTATGGCCAGACCGAGGCGCCGGCTTCGATCGCGATACTGCCGCCTGACCAGCATTTCGATGGCAACGAGATCGCCTGCGATAAGCGCCTGTCGTCGGTGGGACGTCCAAGTTCCCTGATCCGCGTCGAGATCATGGATGAACAGAACCGCATTTTGGCGCAGGGTGAAACGGGTGAAATCTGCGTGCGCGGCGACCTGGTGATGAAGGGTTATTACAAGGCGCCCGAAAAGACCGCCGAGACCATCATCGACGGCTGGCTGCACACCGGAGACATCGGCCACCTCGATAACGAGGGCTACCTGCACATCACCGACCGCAAGAAGGACATGCTGATCACCGGCGGCTTCAACGTCTACCCAAGCGAAGTCGAACAGGTGATCTGGGCGCACCCTGCGGTGCAGGATTGCGCCGTGATCGGCGTACCGGACGCGCAGTGGGGAGAGGCCGTGAAAGCCGTGGTCGAACTCAATCCGGGTCAACACGTCACGGCCGGGGAACTGATCGCGCTGTGCAAGGAAAAGCTGGGCAGCGTGAAGGCGCCGAAAAGCGTCGATTTCGTGTCCGCCCTGCCCCGCAGCCCGGTCGGCAAGGTTCTCAAAAAAGACTTGCGCACCCAGTACTGGACCAGCGCCGACCGCAACATCTGACAACGCATTCACCCTACAAGACAGGAGACATCCATGGATTACAATAACTTCACCGCCCTGCGCGTCGATATCGCCGCCGGCGTGGCCCGCGTCACCATCGACCACGGCCCGATCAACCTGATGGACATGACGTTGCTGGGCGACCTTGATCGCGCCGGCCGCCAGCTGGAAGCCGATCCGGCCGTCAAGGTCGTGATCCTGCAAAGCGCGAATCCCGAGTTTTTCGTCGCCCACGCCGACGTGACGCTGATCCAGCAAATGCCGGCCTCCGTGCCGCCGCGCGAGGAAAAACTGGGTGCGGTGCACGCCATCCTCGACCGCTTCCGCACCATGTCGAAGGTCACGATCGCCAAGATCGAGGGCCGCTGCCGCGGCGGCGGCAGCGAACTGGCGCTGGCCTGCGACATGCGCTTCGCCGCCATCGGCCGCGCCTTCCTGTGCCAGCCTGAAGTCGGTATCGGCATCATCCCCGGAGCCGGAGGTTCCGCGCGCCTGCCGCGCCTGGTCGGCCGCGCCCGTGCGCTGGAAATTATCCTCGGCTGCGCCGACTTCAACGCCGAGATGGCGGAACGTTACGGCTGGATCAACCGCGCCTTGCCGGCGAACGAGATCGACATGTTCGTCGGTGCCCTAGCCGCGCGCATGGCCGGCTTCCCGGCCGAGACGCTGGCGCTGGCCAAGCAGGCCGCCAGCATGAACGGCCACACGATCGAAGATGACCTGGTGCAGGAAGAGCGCCTGTTCGTCAAAGCGGCCAACACCGGCGCCGCGAAAACCCGCATGGCCGCCGCGCTGGGCGCCGGCATGCAGACCAGGGGCATGGAAATGTGCTGCTTCACCCATATCTGGGCGCCGATGGCGGGCCTGGAATAAGTACTTGAGGCCAAGGAAAACCATGCAAACTCTCTACATCGCCGGCATCGCCATGACGGTGTTCGGTCGCCATATCGAACGGACATTGGACGACCTGGCGCGCGAAGCGCTGGATGGCGCATTGAAGGATGCCGGCTGCCAGCGCGGCGACATCGGCACCGCCTATTACGCAGGCATGACCAACGGCCCGTTGCAGGGCCAGATCTCGATTCCCGGCC
>JAZJZT010000023.1:0-166094 GCA_040389645.1 Pseudomonadota bacterium
TGCTGCAACTGAAGGGCCACAAGTCCGTCGGCGGTATGCGCGCATCGATCTACAATGCGATGCCAATCGAGGGCGTGCAAGCCCTGGTCGATTACCTGAACGAATTTGCGGGCCGCTGAGCCCTGTCGTTCCCGCGCAGGCGGGAACCCATACCCCCTCAAAACAGCAGCGAATTGTGAAAAAACGCATACTGTAGTGGGAAAGTATGCGTGGTATGGGTTCCCGCCTGCGCGGGAACGACAGTGGATCGCGGCAGACAATGATGTACCAAGCATAGTTGGCAGAAATGACAGATAAACTCAAACCCCTGCGCGAGCAGATCGATGCGATCGATGCGCAGATCCTCGCCTTGCTGAACCAGCGCGCCAAGGTGGCGCAGCAGGTCGGCCACGTGAAAGCCGAAACCATGGCGCCGGTGTTCCGTCCCGAGCGCGAAGCGCAGGTGCTGCGCGGCGTGGCGGACCGCAATCCCGGTCCGATGGACAGCGGAGATTTGCAAACCATCTTCCGCGAAATCATGTCGGCCTGCCGCGCGCTGGAAAAGCGCGTCACGGTGGCCTACCTCGGGCCGGTCGGCACCTTCAGCGAGCAGGCGGTCTACCAGCAGTTCGGCAGCGCCGTCGAAGGCTTGCCGTGCGCGTCGATCGATGAAGTGTTCCGCGCCACCGAGGCCGGTACCGCCGATTTCGGCGTGGTCCCGGTCGAGAATTCGTCCGAAGGCGCGATCAACCGCACGCTCGACCTGATGCTGCAAACGTCGTTGATCATCAGCGGCGAAGTGTCGATCGCGGTGCATCACAGCCTGATGACCAAGAGCGGCAACATGGATGGCGTGACGGTGATCTGCGCCCATTCGCAGGCGCTGGCGCAGTGCCAGGTCTGGCTGAACCAGAATTACCCGAACATCGAACGGCGCGCCGTCGCCTCGAACGCGGAAGCGGCGCGCCTGGCGGGAGAAAATCCGCACATGGCCGCCATCGCCAGCGAAATCGCCGGCACCCAGTACAAGCTCGGCGTGGTGAAAGGGCACGTGCAGGACGATCCGCACAACCGCACCCGCTTCGCCGTGGTCGGCCATTTGCAGACCAACCCGTCCGGCAAGGATCAGACCTCGATCGTGCTGGCCGTGCCGAACAAGGCCGGCGCCGTCTACCAGTTGCTCGCGCCGCTGGCCACGCACGGCGTGTCGATGACGCGTTTCGAATCGCGTCCGGCCCGCATGGGCACCTGGGAATATTATTTTTATGTCGATATCGAAGGCCACGTGCATGACGCGGCTGTCGCGCAGGCGCTGGTCGAACTGAAAGACCAGGCGGCCTTTTTCAAGGTGCTGGGTTCCTATCCGCTCAGCCTGACTTAAACTCAAGAGAACACTATGTCCAAGCAATTCGGTCCTGAATACGTGCGCGCCATCGCTCCCTACCAGAGCGGCAAACCCATCTCGGAAGTGGCGCGCGAGTTTGGCCTCGACGAAGAGGCGATCGTCAAGCTGGCCTCGAACGAGAATCCGTTCGGCGTGCCGGAATCGGCGAAACAGGCGATGGCCGCTGCCGCGGCCGACCTGGGCCGCTACCCGGACGCCAACGGTTTTGATCTGAAGGCCGCGCTGTCCGAACGCTACGACGTGCCGTCCGACTGGATCACGCTGGGCAATGGCAGCAACGACATCCTGGAAATCGCCGCCCACGCCTTCGTCGAAAAAGGGCAATCGATCGTCTACGCGCAATACTCGTTCGCCGTGTACGCGCTGGCCACGCAGGGCGTCGGCGCGCGCGCCATCGTGGTGCCTGCCAAGGAATTCGGGCACGACCTCGATGCGATGGCCGCCGCGATCGATGCCGATACGCGCCTGGTGTTCATCGCCAATCCGAACAACCCGACCGGCACCTTCATTCCGGCCGACCAGATCGAAGCGTTCCTGAAACAGGTGCCGGCCAACGTCGTCGTCGTGCTCGACGAAGCGTATAACGAATACCTGGCGCCGGAAAACCAGTACGAATCGGCGGCCTGGGTCAAGCAGTATCCGAATTTGCTGGTCTCGCGCACGTTCTCGAAAGCCTACGGCCTGGCCGGCCTGCGCGTCGGTTTCGCCATCGCCCAGCCGGTGCTGACGGACTTGATGAACCGCATCCGCCAGCCGTTCAACGTCAATTCGCTGGCGCAGGCCGCCGCGATCGCTGCGCTGAACGACGCCGACTTCCTGGAACAGGGCGCGCGCAACAACGCCGCCGGCTACGAGCAGTTCGTCGAAGCGTTCCAGCAGATGGGACTGGAATTCGTGCCATCGTATGGCAATTTTGTTCTCGTCAAGGTCGGCAAGGACCTGGCGGCCGGTGCGCGCGTCAACCTGGCGCTGTTGAAGCAGGGCGTCATCGTGCGCCCGGTCGGCAACTACGGCTTGCCGGAATGGCTGCGCATCTCGATCGGCCTGCCGCAGGAAAACGCGATCCTGATCGCCGCGCTGCAAAAAGCGCTGGCGCAGGAATAAATTGGAAGGCTGGAGTCGCCAAACCTTGTCATTCCCGCGCAGGCGGGAATCCAAGTATTGCTTGAATTCCCGTCATGCTGTCCAGCATGGGATCCCCGCCTTCGCGGGGATGACAGCGTGCAGAAGCCGGTGCTTATAACAAATGATCAATAAACTCGTTATCTTCGGAGTCGGCCTGATTGGCGGCTCTTTCGCGCGCGCGCTGAAACAGGCGGGCGCGGTGCGCACCGTGGTCGGCATGGGGCGCTCGCAGGCGTCGCTGCAACGGGCGCTGGAACTGGGCATCATCGATGTCATCGGCGCCGACATGGCCGATGCGATCAAGGGCGCGGACCTGGTGCTGGTGGCAGCGCCGGTCGCGCAGACCGGTCCTATCCTGGCTGCTTTAAAACCGTACCTGGAAGCGCACACCGTCGTCACCGACGCCGGCAGCACCAAGAGCGACGTGGTCGCGGCGGCGCGACTGGCGCTGGGCGACAAGGTGTCGCGCTTCGTGCCCGGCCACCCGATCGCCGGCCGTGAAACCAATGGCCCGGACGCGGCCATCGTCGACCTGTACCAAGGTAAAAAGGCGGTCTTGACGCCGCTGCCGGAAAACAGCGACGCCGACGTCGAACTGGTGGCGAGCGCCTGGCGCGCCTGCGGCGCGCTGATCCACCGCCTGACGCCCGCCGAACACGACAAGGTGTTCGCCGCCGTCAGCCATTTGCCACATTTGCTCGCGTTCGCGCTGGTGGACGACATCGCCCACAAGCCGCACGCCGGCTTGCTGTTTCAATACGCGGCCAGCGGCTTCCGCGATTTCACGCGCATCGCCGGCTCGTCGCCGGAAATGTGGAGAGACATCAGCCTGGCCAACCAGGACGCTTTGCTCACCGAACTCGACGCCTACATGGCGCAATTGAACGGCCTGCGCGCCAGCCTGGCCGCCGGCGACGGCGCCGCGCTGCAAGCGGTGTACGGCAATGCGCAGCAAGCCCGCCAGCGCTGGATAGAAACCATCGAAGCGGCCGAGGCGCCGCAGGCTCAAGACAAGGACAATTCAGCATGACGCAGCAAAAACACTATCCGCATCACCTCGACCTGAAACCGGTCGCGCACGTCGAAGGCGTGGTGCGCCTGCCTGGCTCGAAAAGCATTTCTAACCGCATCCTGCTGCTGGCCGCGCTGGCCGAGGGAGAAACCAAGATCGTCGACCTGCTGGCGTCGGACGACACCTTGGTCATGCTCGGCGCCTTGCGCGAACTGGGCGTGCACTGGACCCAGGAAGAGCAGAGCGATCCGCACACCCTGCACCAGGTGCACCATGTGCGGGGCGTCAAGGGAGCATTCCCGAACCACAAGGCCGACCTGTTCATGGGCAACGCCGGCACCGCGATCCGCCCGCTGACGGCGGCGCTGGCCGTGGTCGGCGGAGATTACACGCTGCACGGCGTGCAGCGCATGCACGAGCGCCCGATCGGTGACCTGGTCGACGCATTGAACGCGGTCGGCGCGCAGATCGAATACACGGGCAACCCCGGTTTTCCTCCGCTGCGCATCCGCAAGGGACATATCCACGCTGACCGCCTGTCGGTGCGCGGCGATGTATCGAGCCAGTTCCTGACGGCGCTGCTGATGGTGTCGCCGCTGATGGCGCGCGAACACGCGGTGACAATCGACGTCGTCGGCGAACTGATTTCAAAGCCGTATATCGAGATCACCTTGAACCTGATGCGCCGTTTCGGCGTTACCGTCGAGCAGGACGGCTGGCAATCGTTCACCGTGCCGGCCGGGCAGAATTACCAGAGCCCGGGCACGATCCACGTCGAAGGCGACGCGTCGTCCGCTTCCTATTTCCTGGCGGCCGGCGCGATTGCCGGCGGTCCGGTGCGGGTCGAGGGCGTCGGGCGCGACAGCATCCAGGGCGACGTGCGTTTCGCGCAGGCGCTGGAACAGATGGGCGCCGTCATCACGATGGGGGATAACTGGATTGAAGCGAAATCGAACGGCCCATTGAGGGCGATCGACATGGATTTCAATCACATCCCGGACGCGGCGATGACGATCGCGGTAGCCGCGCTGTATGCCGACGGCACCAGCACGCTGCGCAACATCGCCAGCTGGCGCGTCAAGGAGACCGACCGCATCGCGGCCATGGCGACGGAGTTGCGCAAGCTCGGCGCCGAAGTGGAAGAGGGCGCCGACTACCTGCGCGTGACGCCGCCGGCCGCGATCGGCACGGCCGCGATCGACACGTATGACGACCACCGGATGGCGATGTGCTTCTCGCTCGCGTCGCTGGACGGCGCGGCGCGGCGCGGCAACACGATCCGCATCAACGATCCGAAATGCGTGGCCAAGACTTTCCCCGATTATTTCGCAGCGTTCGCCGGCATCGCCCGCGATTCGCTGTTCTAACCTCAAAGCCAGATCCGAATTTAAAATCAAGTTCAGACCCCGGGGTCAGACCCATGGGTCTGACCCCAGCCTTTGCATCTGATTCGGATTGTAAAAATATGCCGACACACGCCATTCCAGTCATCACCATCGACGGCCCGACCGCATCCGGCAAGGGTACCGTCGCCCACAAGGTCGCCGAACACCTCGGCTTCCACCTGCTCGATTCGGGCGCGCTGTACCGGCTCACCGCGTTGCAGGCGATCCGGCGCGATACGGACCTGGCCGACGAGCACGCGCTGGCCAAGCTGGCCGAGCACCTGCACATCAGTTTTACGGGCGACGCGATCTTCCTGTCGCATGAAAACGTCACCGATGCGATTCGCGTGGAAAATGTTGGCAACACGGCATCGAAAATCGCCGCCTTCCCGGCCGTGCGCCAGGCGCTGTTCGGGTTGCAACTGGGCTTTCGCAAGGCGCCCGGCCTGGTCGCCGACGGCCGCGACATGGGCACCGTGATCTTCCCGCACGCCCCGTTAAAAGTGTTTTTGACGGCCAGCGTCGAGGCGCGCGCCGATCGCCGATATAAGCAATTGATTGGGAAGGGATTTTCTGCTAATATGGAAGACCTCCTGATGGATTTGAAAGCACGCGACGACCGGGATACGAACCGGGCCATCGCGCCGTTGGTCCCCGCAGAGGGGGCGCATGTACTGGAAACATCTAATATGACCGTCGATGAGGCAGTCGCCGAGGTGTTGAAGTGGTATGCGGCCATCGGGAAATAGTGGTGCCGGGCAATCTCTGACGGTTCGGCATCTTGATTAACCTAACCCAGTTGAAGTCGCATGGTGCGAGTCTTGCTGGTTAACATGGAAGTAATAATGTCTAATATGGAAAGTTTCGCAGCCCTCTTCGAAGAGTCCCTGTCGCGTCAAGATATGCGCTCCGGCGAAGTGATCTCCGCTGAAGTCGTGCGTCTGGATCACAACTTCGTGATCGTTAACGCCGGCCTGAAATCGGAAGCTTTCATTCCTGTTGAAGAATTCAAAAATGACCAGGGCGAACTGGAAGTCAAAGTAGGTGACTTCGTTTCCGTGGCCATCGAATCGCTCGAAAACGGTTTCGGCGATACCATCCTGTCGCGCGACAAAGCCAAGCGTCTGGCTTCGTGGCTGGCTCTGGAAAAAGCAATGGAATCCGGCGAAATCGTCGTCGGTACCGTCAATGGCAAAGTCAAGGGCGGCCTGACCGTTCTGACCAACGGCATCCGCGCGTTCCTGCCGGGCTCGCTGGTCGACACCCGTCCTGTCAAAGACACCACCCCATTCGAAGGCAAGACCCTCGAATTCAAGGTCATCAAACTGGACCGCAAGCGTAACAACGTCGTTCTGTCCCGCCGCGCCGTCATCGAAGCTTCGATGGGCGAAGAGCGTCAGAAACTGATGGAAACGCTGAAAGAAGGCACGGTCGTGACCGGCGTCGTCAAAAACATCACCGACTACGGCGCGTTCGTGGATCTGGGCGGTATCGACGGCCTGCTGCACATCACCGACCTGGCATGGCGTCGTGTGCGTCACCCATCGGAAGTGCTGACCGTCGGTCAAGAGATCACCGCCAAAGTCCTGAAATACGATCAAGAGAAAAACCGTGTTTCGCTGGGCGTGAAACAACTGGGCGACGATCCTTGGACCGGTCTGTCCCGTCGTTACCCACAAAGCACCCGTCTGTTCGGCAAAGTCACGAACCTGACCGACTACGGCGCGTTCGTTGAAGTCGAGCAAGGTATCGAAGGCCTGGTCCACGTTTCCGAAATGGACTGGACCAACAAGAACGTCGCTCCAAACAAGGTTGTCCAACTGGGCGACGAAGTTGAAGTCATGGTTCTGGAAATCGACGAAGAGCGTCGCCGTATTTCGCTGGGCATGAAACAGTGCAAAGCGAATCCATGGGATGACTTCGGCGTGACCCACAAGAAGGGTGACAAAGTCCGCGGCGCGATCAAATCGATCACCGACTTCGGCGTGTTCATCGGTCTGGCTGGCAACATCGACGGCCTGGTGCACCTGTCCGACCTGTCGTGGACCGAGTCCGGCGAAGAAGCCGTGCGCAAGTTCAAGAAAGGCGACGAACTGGAAGCCATCGTTCTGGCCATCGACGTCGAGCGCGAGCGCGTTTCCCTGGGCGTCAAGCAACTGGAAGGCGACCCGTTCAACAACTTCGCAGCCATGAACGACAAGGGTTCGCTGGTCAACGGTACCGTGAAATCGGTCGAGCCTAAAGGCGCCGTGATCCAACTGTCCGAAGAAGTCGAAGGCTACCTGCGCGCTTCCGAAATCTCCCGCGACCGCGTGGAAGATGCCGGCACGCACCTGAAAGTCGGCGACGCCGTCGAAGCGCTGGTCATCAACATCGACCGCAAAGCACGCAGCATCCAGCTGTCGATCAAAGCCAAGGATTCGGCCGAGACCGCAGAACAGATGCAAAAAATGGCATCGGTTGACAGCAGCGCCGCATCGGGCACCACCAGCCTGGGCGCACTGCTGAAGGCCAAGTTCGACAACAAGAACTAAGACATCGGCGACGTGTAGATGACCAAGTCCGAGTTGATCAACCGCCTGGCTGAGCGCTATTCTCAGCTGGTGGCCAAGGATGCGGAGTACGCCGTGAAGACGATACTCGATGCGATGACCGGCGCCCTGGCGAGCGGGCAGCGCATCGAGATCCGCGGCTTCGGCAGCTTTGCCTTGAACAGCAGGCCGCCGCGCATCGGCCGCAACCCGAAGTCGGGCGACAAGGTGATGGTGCCCGAAAAACGGGTGCCGCACTTCAAGCCGGGCAAGCAGTTGCGCGAACAGGTCGACGCGATGGTCGGGCAACCGATCATCGAAGACTGAAGCGTCTACACGATGGCAGGCGGGAACGGCGCAAGCCGCTTCCGCCATGATGTAAAAGAGCGGCGTCCCTGGATGCCGTTTTTTTTTGACACAGGAAGCTGGCGAATGAAAATTGTTTCCACTGTTTTTGGTGTTATCCTGTTTGTCCTGTTTTTTGGTTTCGCGCTGAAAAATACGCAGGAAGTCAATCTGGTCCTGTTCCTCAATTACGAATTGCGCGGCCCCCTGGTGCTGATGCTGCTCGGCTTTTTCTCGGCCGGCGCCTTCCTCGGCGTGCTGGCGTTGACCCCCACCGTCTTCCGCTACCGGCGCGAAGCGAACAAACAAAAAACCACGATCAAGACGCTGCAATCGTCGGCGCTGCAGGTGAATGCCCAGCCGCAGCCGGACAGCGTCAACACGTTGCAGTAATGCCGCGTCCCCCTCTTTACGCCTTTCCCTCATAAAGCATGGAATTCGAACTCTGGTGGTTAATAGGCATGCCCATCTTCTTCGGACTGGGCTGGATCGCCGCGCGCGTCGATATCCGGCAACTGGTGTCCGAATCGCGCAGCCTGCCGCGCGGCTATTTCAAGGGCTTGAATTTTTTGCTCAACGACCAGCCGGACAAGGCGATCGACGCCTTCATCGAGATCGTCCGGCTCGACCCGGAAACGGCCGACATGCATTTCGCGCTGGGCAACCTGTTCCGCCGCCGCGGCGAGACGGAGCGCGCGATCCGCGTGCACCAGAATCTGCTGTCGCGCCCAGACCTGCCGCAGGAACAGCAGGTGCACGCCGAATATGAACTGGGCCAGGATTACCTGAAGGCCGGCCTGCTCGACCGCGCCGAGGAAACGTATAAGCGCCTGCTCGATACGCAATACGCGGTGCAGGCGCGGCGCGCGCTGCTGGAGATTTTTCAGCGCGAAAAGGAATGGCCGCGCGCGATCGAAGCGGCGATGGCCTTGCAGGAATCGGGCGCCGGCGCGCGCCAGAAGGAAATCGCGCATTACTATTGCGAGCTGGCGCAGGATGCGCTGGTGCAGATGCATCCGGACGAAGCGCTGTCTTTGCTCGAACAGGCCTTGCAGACCGACCGCACCTGCGTGCGCGCGACGATCCTGATCGGCGACGCGAAGCTGGCGCAGGGCGATATCGAAGTGGCGCTGGCGACCTGGCGCCGCGTCGAGCAGCAAAGCGTGCCGCACGTGGCGCTGGTGGCGCAGCGCCTGATGGACGGTTACCGAAAAGTCGGCCGGCCGCACGAAGGCGTCAGTTTGCTGAAGTCTTACCTGGAACAGGCGTCGTCGATCGATTTACTGGAAGTCGTGTTCAAGGCCGTCATCGAGCTCGATGGCGTGGAAGCGGTCAAGCACCTCGTCAGCGACGAATTGCGCCGCACGCCGACCTTGCTCGGCCTGGATAAATTGCTCGAAGCGCGCATGATGGATGCGCCGGCCGGGCTGTTGTCCGAGCTGTCGCTGGTGAAAAACCTGGTGCACGGCTACACGCAAAAGCTGGCGCGCTACCAGTGCAGCCATTGCGGCTTCAAGGCGCGCCAGTTTTATTGGCATTGCCCCGGTTGCAGCAAGTGGGAAACCTACCCGCCGCGCCGCACTGAAGAATTGAATGTGATGAACTAGGATTTAGCAAAAATCAGAGGCAAAGGCCGGGGTCAGACCCCGGGGTCTGACCCCAGATTCTGCTTCTGATTTTTTAAGCACTTCGCGCTAACCAAACGAAGAGAGGGCGCAATGACGACTTCCGTAACCACTTACCAAGCCCCCGCCCTGGACCAGGTCCGCATCCTGGTGGTCGGCGACGTGATGCTGGACCGCTACTGGTTCGGCGACGTCAGCCGCATCTCTCCGGAAGCGCCGGTGCCGATCGTGCGCATCGAAAAACGCGAAGCGCGCCTGGGTGGCGCGGCCAACGTGGCGCGCAACGCCGCCGCGCTGGGCGCGCATGCCGGCCTGCTGGGCGTGGTCGGCGCCGATGAGGCGGGCGACCAGGTCGAGCAATTGCTGCACGGCGCCAGCATCCACAGTTACCTGAAGCGCGACGAGGCGATATCGACCATCATCAAGCTGCGCGTCATCGGGCGCCAGCAGCAGATGCTGCGCATCGATTTCGAGGAACCGCCCAGCGACACCGTGCTGCGCAACAAGCTGATGCAATATAAGACGCTGCTGGCCGATTACGATGTCATCGTGCTGTCGGATTACGCCAAAGGTAGCCTGGTCAGCGTGGCCGACATGATCGAATCGGCGCGCGCGGCCGGCAAGGTCGTCATGGTCGATCCGAAAGGCGACGACTTCGCACGCTATGCCGGCGCCACCGTGCTGACGCCGAACAAATCGGAATTCCGCCGCATCGTCGGCAGCTGGAATGGCGAAGAGCAGTTGACGGCCAAGGCGCAGAACCTGCGCCGCGAATTGAATCTGGACGCGCTGCTGCTGACCCGTTCGGAAGAGGGCATGACCTTATATACCGAACAGGACGTGTTCCACACGCCGGCCGACGCGCGCGAAGTGTTCGACGTCTCCGGCGCGGGCGACACGGTGATCGCGACGATGGCGGCCATGCTCGGCGCCGGCGCCGGCTGGAACGACGCGGTGCAGACGGCCAACCGCGCCGGCGGCATCGTCGTCGGCAAGCTGGGCACGGCCACCGTCACGCGCGAAGAACTGTTCGGCTAAAAGCTTGAAACGCCGGCCGCCGTTCAGCGTAGCGGCTGGCGTTTGCCGCTGAAGGTGGCGGCATCCGTCCGCCCTGGCCTGGTTTGATGCGCCGCAACGGCGTGCATGGCCCGCAGCTTGTTTTCCTGTCAACCGCCGGAGCCGCGGACCGTTAAGAGGATTCAAGAGCGAGTCCGCCCTTGCTTATCCATCCTACGGAGAAATGACATGTTCAAAAAACTTTTGCTGGCAGTGGCCACGTTGATTGCAACGATGGGCTTCGCGTTTGCGCAAGTCGATGTCAACAAGGCTGACCAGGCTGCGCTCGACAGCGTGAAAGGTATCGGTCCGGCCAAATCCAAGGCTATCCTCGAAGCGCGCAGCAAGGGGGGCGAATTCAAGGATTGGGCCGATTTCGAAACCCGCGTCAAAGGCATCGGCGGCAAGAACGCGATGAAACTGTCCGAAGCGGGCTTGCAGGTCAACGGCAAATCGAAGGATGGCGCCGCAGCCGCCAAGCCTGCCCCGGCAGCCAAGGCTGCCAAGGCTTCCGCCCCCGCGCCCGCCGCCCCCGCCGTTGCCATGGCCGCGTCGGCCAAGGACAAGAAGGACGAAGCCAAAAAATAGGTTCTTCACGGGTTACTGTGATTACCGCCGAAAATCAGAGGCAAAATCTGGGGTCAGACCCGGGGGTCTGACCCCGGCCTTTGCCTCTGATTTGAGCATAAAATAACCCCGCCGCGCGTCAGCGCCGCATCCGATCCAACCCCGCCGGTGCAAGCCCGCGGGGTTTTTTATCGTCCCGCGCCTGGGCGGCGGCGCATGCGTTCGATTGCTACTTGCCGATACAAAAAACCCATTCAGGCACCGCCGCGTTCATGAGAAGATTGCGCGCTGTACCGCCAGCAGGCGCAGCGTAGCTATCGATAAGGGATCCAGACATGGCATTGCATTCCAAAATTTTGCTGGCAGGCTTGGGCGCGCTGGCCGCCGGCGCCGCCGCGGCAGCCACCCAGGCCGTGCCGGGCGTGCCGGACACCGGCCGTCACCAGCCGCAGATCGACAGGATCGTCGCAGCCATTTCGCCGCAGCGTATCGAAGCGTCGGTCCGCAAACTGGTCTCGTTCGAGACCCGCCACACGATGTCGGAAACGGAATCGGACACGGTGGGCATCGGCGCCGCGCGGCGCTGGATCAAGAGCGAGATGGAACGCTGCGGCGCGCAAAACGGCGGCCGACTACAAGTGGCGTTCGACAGCCACGTCGCGCCGGTATCGCAGCGCATCAGCCGCCGGACCGAGATCGTCAACGTGGTGGCGACGCTGCCCGGCACGCAGGACTCGTCGCGCGAACGCATCTACGTCGTCAGCGGCCATTACGACTCGCGCAATACCGACGTGATGGACGAGAAGGGTGCCGCGCCCGGCGCCAACGACGATGCGTCCGGCACGGCGGCCGTGATGGAACTGGCCTGCGTGATGTCGCGCTATAAATTCGACGCGACGCTGGTGTTCATGGCCGTCGCGGCGGAAGAACAGGGCCTGCTTGGCTCGGCGCACTGGGCCGAACAGGCGAAACTGAAAAACCTGAATATCGCCGGCATGTTCACCAACGATATCATCGGCAGTTCGCGCGACGAGCACGGCAAGCGCGACGACCGGCAGGTGCGCCTGTTCGCCGAAGGCTTGCCGGCGCAGCAGGAAAACGACGAGACGGCGCGCACGCTGCTGCAGACCGGCGGCGAAAACGATTCGCTGTCGCGCCAGCTGGCCAGACATGTCAAGGAGCAGGGCGAGCGTTACGTGAAAAATTTCAAGGTCAGCGTCATCCAGCGCCGCGACCGGTATTTGCGCGGCGGCGACCACATGCCCTTCCTGGAGCGCGGTTACGCGGCGCTGCGTTTTACTGAGCCGAACGAGGATTTCAATCACCAGCACCAGAACGTGCGCAACGAGAAGGGCGTCATGATCGGCGACCTGCCGGAATACGACGATTTCAATTACATCGCCAAGGTCGCGCGCGTAAACGCGGCGGCGCTGGCCTCGCTGGCGCTGGCGCCGGCCGCACCGCAAAAAGTCCAGGTGCGCACCAGCAAGCTGGAAAACGATACCTCGCTGGTCTGGCAGGCGAACACCGAATCCGACCTGGCCGGCTACCGCATCGTCTGGCGCGAGACGACGGCGGCCGACTGGCAGGGGGCGAAATTTGTCGGCAACGTCACCGAATACAAGGTGCCGCTATCGAAGGACAATTATTTTTTTGGCGTGCAGGCCGTGGACAAGGAGGGGAACGCCAGCGTCGCCACCTATCCGGTGCCGTTGCGCTGAGCGGCATGCCCGCCTGCGCGCGGGCCTAAAATATTTTATTTAAAATGCAAGAAATTCTTGCATTGCTGACGTGAAACGTGGTTAAAATAATATCTTTGCAATCGGCATGCATGATATGACTTTGACCGCGGATCAAATTCTTGCGCTGGCGCCGGACGCCAGTTCGGCCAAGGCTGGCAGCCAGCTCGCGCTGCCGGCCAAGTGGGGCAAGCTGGGCCGCTCCGAGGCGGCGCTGTGGGGCGAATGCCAGGGCAGCGGCAAGGATCCATATCGTACGCAGATCGATTGCAGCGAACCGGCCTTCAAATGTTCGTGCCCGAGCCGGAAATTCCCGTGCAAGCACGGCCTGGGTTTATATCTGCTGCTGGCGGCGCAGCCGGCGCTGTTCGCCGAAGGCGTGGTGCCGCCCTGGGTCAACGACTGGTTGCAGGGACGCCAGCAGCGTTCTGAAAAAAAGCTCGAAGCCGCGGCGGAAAAAACGCGGGACCAGACTCCGGAGCAGGCGGCCGCCGCCGCCGCGCAAACCCAAAAACGCGAAGAAAAGCGCGAGGCCAAGGTTGCGCGTGGCCTGAGCGAACTGCAAACCTGGCTGCAGGACCTGGCGCGCGAAGGCCTGGCGACGGTGCGCCAGCGCGGCCCGGCGCCGTGGGAGGCGATCGCCGCGCGCATGGTCGATGCGCAGGCCGGCGGCCTGTCCGGACGCTTGCGGCGCGCTGGCAACTTGTGCTTCCAGACCACCGCCGTCGACTGGGAACGGCAACTGGGCCATGAACTGGCATCCATCTACATGCTGAGCAGGGCCAATTTGCAGGCGGAACACTTACCGGCCGGCCTGCGGGACGATGTGCGCGCGATGGTCGGCTGGAGCGTCAGCCAGGACGATGTCCTGGCGCCGCCCGGCCTGCGCGACCGCTGGCAGGTGCTGGCCCAGCGCATCGGCGACGAAGAACGCGTGCGCGTGCGCGCCACCTGGCTGCGCGGCGTGGCCAGCGCGCGCTGGGCGCTGGTGCTGCACTTCGCGGTCGGCACGCAAGGGTTCGAACACCCGCTTGCCGTCGGCACGCAATTCGACGGCGAACTCAATTTCTATCCGGGCGCCTGGCCGCTGCGCGCATTGATCAAGCGGCAGGACAGCCTGGACGCAGCCGTCGCGACCCCATTTCCGCCGCTGGAACAGTCGCTGCACGATTACGCCGATGCGCTCGCCCTGAATCCCTTCCTGGAGCGTTACCCGCTGGCGCTGGACGGCGTCGTGCCGGACATCGACGGCCAGCGCGCCATGCTGCGCTGCGCCGACGGGACCATCGTGCCGCTGCACCCGTCGTTCAACTATCCGTGGCAATTGCTGGCGCTGAGCGGAGGGTATCCGGTGGCGGTGGTCGGAGAGTGGGATGGCGACAGCCTGCTGCCGCTGAGCGTCTGGGCCGAAGGGCGCCTGCATAACCTTGAAAGCGATGTCGTCGCATGAACCCATCCTCCAGCAACATGCAAAAGGTTTTAAGGATAGGTACCTCGCGCGCCGCGCCGCAATTCGACGAAGACTTGCCGGCCGAGTTGCGCGCCAGCCTGCATGCGGCGCCGGCCGCCACGCCGGAGGAGCGATTGTGGCTGTCGCTCGGCGCGCTCGATGTATGGAACCGCGCCGGTTACCGGCCGGCCACCGCCACCTCGGCCGGCGACAGCGCGCCAAGCGGCGACGAAACCCTGGTCGCCTGCCCGCCGCGCGCGGAAAGCACGCTGGCCCTGCTGCTGCGCGATGTGCATCCATCGTTGCGCGCCGAGTGGTTAAGACTGGCGGCGCAACGTCGCTGCCGCTTGCCGGCGCGCCTGCTGCCGGCGGCGCTGGAACTGGGAACGCGGCAGAGAGAGTTGCGCCCCCTGATCGATGCTGTACTGGGCCGGCGCGGCCACTGGCTGGCACGCCGCAATCCGGACTGGGACTGGGCCTGCGACGCGGACGACACAGCGCCATCGCAGGCCACGGCGCTGTGGGAAACCGGCAGCATCGAACAGCGCATCGCCGCGTTACGCGCATGGCGCGCCGCCGATCCGCAGGCGGCGCTGCAAGCGCTGGGTGCGGTATGGGGCAGCGAGCCGCCGGAACACCGCACCGTCTTGCTGCGCTGCCTCGCGGTCGGCCTGGACGATACCGATGAAGCTTTCCTGGAAGCGGCGCTGGACGACCGCCGCAAGGAAGTGCGGACGGTGGCGCAGGGGTTGTTGGCATCTCTGCCCGGATCGCAACTGGTGCTGCGCATGCAGCAGCGACTGGCGCTGGCACTGCGGCTGGAAGGGCGCGTGTTCGGCGCCGACCGCCTGCACGTCACCTTGCCGCAGGAGCGCGACAAGGCGATGCAGCGTGACGGCGTCGGCGCCGGATCGCACATCGGCCTGGGAGAAAAGGCCGGCTGGTTAGTCGACATGCTGGCGGCGGTGCCGCCGCAGCACTGGACGGCGCTGTTCGAACTGCCGGTACACGCCTGCCTGAAAATGGCCGCCGCCGGCGAATTCGAGTACGCCTTGCTGCGTGGCTGGAGCCATGCGCTGCGGCGCCATCCGGCCGCATGCGGCGACTGGTTCGTCGAATTGACGCAGCTCTGGCTGGCCTCGGACGCTGGACTGCGTGGCCACTACCCGCAAGATTTTTTCGCGCTGCTGGCGCATTTGCCGCAAGCGCAGGCGCAAGCCTTGCTGATGCAACTCGTCGAGCAGGGCGCTAGCGTCTGGAGCCAGCGCGACTTGCCGCTGATCGAACTGCTGCACAGCGTGGCGTCCGCTGCGACTTCCAGCTGGCCGCTGGCGCTGTCGCAGGCGATCGTCGAGCGCCTGCGCGCCGGCCTGCCGCAGTTGACGAGCCGCCAGTGGCTGATCAAGCCGGCGCTGTCGGCGTTCGCGTCCGTGCTCGACCCGGGCGCCATCGACGCCTACGAGGCGGACTGGCCAACCGCGCACGGGGCATGGCCGCAGTGGGAAGAACCGATTGCCCTGTTTTTGAGCACGATCCGTTTTCGACATCAAATGTACATATCCTTCCAGGAGCCAGAGCAATGACCGCAACGACCAGCATCCTTCGCCAGCACGCCGAAACCCAGTACGCCAATGAGCTCGAGGCGCTGGCCGCGGTCGATGCCCGGCAACGCCCGCCGCGCTGGAAGCTGTCGCCGTGGGCCGTCTCGACCTATCTGCTGGGCGGCACGCTGGAGAACGGCGTCGAGATTTCTCCAAAATATATCGGCAATGCGCGCGTGATCGAGATCGCCATCGCGACCCTCGCCACCGACCGCGCGCTATTGCTGCTCGGCGTTCCGGGCACGGCGAAATCGTGGGTGTCCGAACACCTGGCAGCGGCCATCAGCGGCGATTCGACGCTGATCGTGCAGGGCACGGCCGGCACCAGCGAGGAAGCGGTGCGCTACGGCTGGAACTATGCGCAGTTGCTGGCCAAGGGACCGTCGCTGGAAGCGGTGGTGCCGAGCCCGATGATGCGCGCCATGAGAGACGGTAAGATCGCGCGCGTCGAGGAATTGACGCGGATTCCGGGCGAAGTGCAGGACAGCCTGATCACGATCCTGTCCGAAAAAATGCTGCCGATTCCCGAGCTGGATGAAGAAGTGCTGGCGCAGAAGGGATTCAATGTCATCGCCACCGCGAACGACCGCGACCGCGGCGTCAACGAGTTGTCGAGCGCCTTGAAGCGGCGTTTTAACACCGTCGTGCTGCCGCCGCCGCGCAGCGCCGACGAGGAAGTGCGCATCGTCGAGACGCGCGTCGCCAGCCTGGGACGCGCGCTGGAATTGCCGGGTGAGGTGCCGGCGCTGGCCGAGATCCGGCGCATCGTGACGGTGTTCCGCGAATTGCGGGAGGGTGTCACCGCCGACGGCAAGATCAAACTGAAAGGCCCGAGCGCGAGCATGAGCACGGCCGAAGCGATTTCCGTCATCACGCACGGCATGTCGCTGGCCGCGCATTTCGGAGACGGTGTGCTGCGCGGCGCCGATCTCGCCGCCGGCATGGTCGGCGCCATCGTCAAGGACCCGGTGCAGGATCGCGTCGTCATGCTGGAATACCTGGAAACCGTGGTCAAGGAACGCGAGGGCTGGAAAGACCTGTACCGCGCCTGCCGCGACGTGATGAACTGAGAGAGCAGATGAGCATTCACCTGTTCGGCATCCGCCACCACGGTCCGGGCTGCGCGCGCAGCCTGGCGCAGGCGTTGCAGGCGCTGCAACCGGACTGCATCCTGATCGAAGGCCCGCCCGAGGCCGACGAGCTGATTCGCTTCGTGGCCAACGCCGGACTGCAACCGCCGGTGGCGCTGCTGGTGTACATGCCGGCCGCGCCGCAGCAGGCGGTGTTTTATCCGTTCGCCGAATTTTCTCCCGAATGGCAGGCGATGCGCTATGCCTGCGAACATGGCGTCCCCGTGCGTTTTTGCGATTTGCCGCAAGCCCATCGCCTGGCGCCGCCGCCCGTGGCGCTGCCGGAAGACGCTGCTGCCGATGCCGATGCCGATGCCGATGCCGATGCTGCCTCTGCCTCTGCCGATATTCAAATCGATATCGATCCTGGTGCCGGTAAAAATATCGATATCGGTGCCGACAATGATGCCGGTCCCGGTCCCGGTCCCGGTCTCGGCGACGATGCAGGCGCAGGCGACACCGCGCCGGCGATGCGCACCGATCCCTTGCACTGGCTGGCCGGCGCGGCCGGTTACAGCGACACCGAGACCTGGTGGGACCACCTGGTCGAGCAGCGCGCCGACAGCCTGGACCTGTTCGCGGCGATCGCCGAAATGATGACGGTGGTGCGCACCGAAATCGCTCCGCCGCTCGACCTGCTGGAAAGCCGGCGCGAAGCGTACATGCGCAGCATGATCCGGCAGGCCGAAAAGCAGGGACACCAGCGCATCGCCGTCGTCTGCGGCGCCTACCACGTGCCGGCGCTGGCCGCCATGCCGAGCGCGAAAAGCGATGCGGACATTTTAAAAGGTCTGCCGAAGGTCAAGCTGGCCGCGACCTGGACGCCGTGGAGTTATGGCCGGCTCGCCTTCCACAGCGGTTACGGCGCCGGCGTCGAAGCGCCCGGCTGGTATCACCACTTGTGGAACAAGCCCGCGCAGGCAGGGTTGCACTGGCTGACCGACGTCGCCAACCTGCTGCGCCGGCACGATCTCGACGCCTCGTCGGCCCACATCATCGAAGCGTCGCGCCTGGCCGACACGCTGGCCGCGATGCGCGATCGCCCGCGCGCCGGCCTCGATGAATTGCAGGAAGCCGTGCGCGCCGTCTTCTGCTACGACAGCGATGCGCCGCTGCGCCTGATCCGGCACGCCTTGCTCGTCAACGACAGGCTGGGGCAGGTGCCGCCCGACGTGCCGGTATTGCCGCTGCCGCAGGACGTGCAGGCCCAGCAAAAACGCTTGCGGCTGGCGGTGCGCGCCGACGTCACGCAGCTCGACCTGGATTTGCGCGAACCGGCGCAACTGGAAAAAAGCATCTTGCTGCACCGCCTGGCGCTGCTCGGCATCGACTGGGGCCGCAGCCAGCACGCACACGGCAAGAGCGGCACCTTCCACGAATTGTGGCGCCTGGCGTGGCAACCGGAATTCGCGCTGCGGCTGATCGAGGCCAATGTCTGGGGCGGCACGCTGGAAGGCGCGGCTGGCGCCTATGCGCTGAGCCAGGCCGCCGCCGCCGGCACGCTGCCGGAATTGACGGCGCTGGTCGAGAAGGTGTTATTGGCCGACTTGCGCGACGCCGTCGGCGGCGTCATGCAGCGGATACAGGATGTCGGCGCGCTGACGCCGGACCTCGGCTTCATGCTGGCCGCGCTGCCACCGCTGGCGAACGTCATGCGTTACGGCAGCGTGCGCGGCACCGACACGGGGCTGCTGTCCCATGTCGTCGACGGCCTGGTCGCGCGCGCCTGCATCGCGCTGCCGTTCGGCGTGCGCGCGCTGGCTGACGAGGCGGCGGCCGACCTGGTAAAACAGGTGATCGCGGCCGACCACGCGATTCGCCTGTTGCAGCGCGACGATTACCTGGCGCCCTGGTTCGCCGCGCTGGCCCAGGCCGCGCTCAGCGACGGCGCCCACATGCTGGTCGCCGGGCGCTGCACGCGCATCCTGACCGAGCAGGGTCACTGGAGCACCGAACAGGCGGCGCAACAATTGTCGCTGCGCTGTTCGCACGCGAGCCTGCCCCTGCACGCCGCGCACTGGCTCGAAGGGTTTTTGCAGGGCAGCGGCGCGCTGCTGATCCACAACGACAAACTGTGGGAATTGATCAGCGCGTGGCTGTCGGCGCTGCAACCGGACATTTTCATCGAATTGCTTCCGCTGCTGCGGCGCACCTTCGGCACGTTCGCCATGCCGGAGAGACGGGAACTGGCCGAGCGCGCCGCATCCGGTCCGGCGGCGGCACGGCCGGCCGCATTGGCGCGGCACGATATCGACGAGGCGCGGGCGCGGCGCATCTTGCCCGTGCTGGCCACCATACTGGGCGCCGCCGCGGCGCCGGAGGAACAACATGCCGGATGATTTCAATACGGGAGAACTGGCGCGCCGCTGGCGCCTGGTGCTCGGAGAAAACGGCGCCGAGCCGGAAGTCGGCCTGGGCGCGCAAGACCTGGCATTGGACCGCGCGCTCGACGCGTTATATGGCGGCACGCCGGACCAGCCGCGCAGCGGGGGACTGGGCGCGTCGGCGCCGAACGTGGCGCGCTGGCTCGGAGATATCCGCCAGTATTTTCCCGCCAGCGTGGTGCAGGTGATGCAGAAGGATGCGCTGGAACGCCTCGGATTGCGGCAGATGCTGTTCGAGCCGGAAATGCTGAAGGCGGTCGAGCCGGACGTGCACCTGGTGGCGACCTTGCTCAGCCTGAACCGCGTCATGCCGAACAAGACCAAGGCCACCGCGCGCCAGGTGGTGGCGCAAGTGGTGCGTCAACTGGAGAGCAAACTGGCGAATCCGCTGCGCCAGGCCGTCGCCGGCAGCTTGAACCGCGCCGTGCGCAACCGCCGCCCGCGCCACAATGAAATCGACTGGCTGCGCACGATCCGCGCCAACCTGAAACACTACCAGCAGGAATACCGCACCGTCATCCCGGAAACGCGGATCGGCTTCGGGCGCAAGGGACAGTCGCTGCGCGACATCGTGCTGTGCATCGACCAGAGCGGCTCGATGGCGCCGTCGGTGGTCTATGCCAGCGTGTTCGCCGCGGTACTGGCCAGCATCAAGGCGGTCAGCACCAAGGTCGTCGTGTTCGATACGGCCGTGGTCGACCTGACGCCGCTGCTGGCCGACCCGGTCGACGTGCTGTTCGGCACGCAGCTCGGCGGCGGCACCGATATCAACCGCGCGCTGGCATATTGCCAGGGCCTGATCGCTCGTCCGCAAGAGACGATTTTCGTCCTCATCAGCGATATGTATGAAGGCGGCAACAACAATGAAATGCTCAGGCGCGCCGCCACCTTGATCGCCGCCGGCGTGCAGGTGATCGTGCTGCTGGCGCTCGACGACAGCGGCGCGCCGTCGTACGACCGGCACAACGCCGCGAAGATCGCCGCGATGGGCGCACCGTGCTTCGCCTGCACGCCGGACCTGTTCCCCGAGCTCATGGCCACCGCGATCAAGCGCGGCAACCTGGATCAGTGGGCGGCGCAGGCCGGCATCGTCGGCGTGCACGGCGCGCGCTGACAGCGCCGCGCCGCGCTTATTCGCGCGTCGTCGTCGTCGCCGCCAGGTTGGCGAGAAACGCGTGGATCTGCGACACCACGGCCGCGCCTTCGCCGACCGCCGCGGCGACCCGCTTGGTCGAGTTGGCGCGCACGTCGCCGATCGCGAACACGCCCGGCACGCTGGTTTCCAGCGCGGCGCGCGCCGGCAGGTCCGGCGGATAGACGCCCTTGGCGAAATTGGCGCGGCACTGCGCCCGGGCGACATCGAAGCCTGTGCGTATAAAACCCTTGTCGTCGACATCGACGCCGCAGTCGCCGAGCCAGCCGGTGTTCGGGTCGGCGCCGATGAACAGGAACACGCGGCAGACATCGTAATCGTTTTCTTGCCCCGTATCGCTGCAGCGCACCCGCACCTGCTTCAAGCCGTCATCATCTCCTTCGAGCGCGACGATCTCGCTGTGCGTATGCAGCTCGATGTTCGGCGTGGCGGCGATGCGCTCGATCAGGTAGCTCGACATGGTGGCGGCCAGTCCCGGACCGCGGATCAGCATGTGCACCTTGACCGCGTGCGCGGACAGGAACACGGCGGCCTGCCCGGCCGAATTGCCGCCGCCGACCAGCACCACTTCTTCCGTCTTGCACAGCTTGGCCTCGATCGGCGACGCCCAGTAATAAACGCCTTTTCCTTCGAACTGTTTCAGATTCGCCAGCGACGGACGGCGGTAGCGCGCGCCGCACGACAGCACGACGGCCTTTGCCTGCAAGCGCGTGAAGCTGCCGCACATTTCCACCTGCAATGGATAGGTGTCGCAGATCAGGCGCCCGGCCGGCGCGGGGATCGCGATCTCGACGCCGAATTTCTGCGCCTGCACGTAGGCGCGTCCCGCCAGCGCGCCGCCGGAAATGCCGGTCGGGAAACCGAGGTAATTTTCGATGCGCGCGCTGGCGCCGGCTTGGCCGCCGAACGCGCGCGTTTCCAGCGCCAGCACCGACAAGCCTTCGGACGCCGCGTACACTGCCGTGGCCAGGCCGGCCGGGCCGGCGCCGACGACGATCACGTCCCACACCTTGTCGCTGCTTAAATCCGGCAACATGCCCAAACACCGCCCGATCTCGACCGTGCTTGGATTTTTTTTCACTTTACCGTCCGGGCACACCACCAGCGGCCAGTCTTCCGGCGCCGGCTGGTAATGCTCGCACAGCGCGCGCGCCTGGGGATCTTCCTTCGGATCGAGCAGCGTATAGGGATGGCCGTTGCTGCTCAAAAAACTTTGCAGGTGGTGCAGGCGTCCATGCCCTTGCGGCGCCACCAGCACCGGGCCGCCGGAATTGACTTCGAGCAGCCCGACGCGGCGCAGGATCAGCGCGCGCACGATGCGTTCTCCGAGGTCGGCGTCGGCCACCACCAGCGCGCGCAGCGACTCGGAACTGATTTCCAGCACCTCGACATCGCCGATGGCGTCGCCGTTGACGAGAGAAGGGCGGCCGGCCAGTTGCGCCACTTCGGCGCAGAACTGGCCGGGACCGTGCTCGATGATCAATGAACTGTTGCCCAGGCCGTCGTAGCGGCTGATCGCGACGTGCCCGCGCAGCACCACCAGCATGCCGTACGAGGTGCGGCCCGCTTCGAACAGGCGCTCGCCGTCGTGGCAGCGGCGCACGGCGCCGAAGCGGTGCAGCCGCTTGATGTCGGCGGGCGACAGTTCGGGAAACATCTGGTGCCGGCGCGATTCGAGCGCGCTGGGCAAGCCCTGGTCAAAGACCGGGACCGAGTCCTGGTCCGGGCCGGCGTCCGGGTCCGCGTTGCCCGCTTGGGGGAGGAAGTCGGAAGTAGCCATGCTGTGTCCGTTAAATGGTGGTCGATGGGGTTCACAATGTCTGCCACAGTCTAGCGCATGCGCCGTCCTGCATGCCAACATCTTAATAAAAGCGTGCCGGCTGCTAAAATTGCCTACCTAATCTGCTGAAAGTTGACATGCCCGCCACCTTGCGCAGCGCACCGGCGATCCGCCTCGTCGGCACCGATGATTTGCCGGAGTTTTTCGCTTACCTGAACGACCATTTGACCGACAATGGCGCGCACGGCGCGCCATTGTTCCAGCCGATGCCGCGCAAGCAGTCGGTGTTCCCGGCCGATAAGGAAGCCACCTTCAGCAAGGGCTTGCGCATCGCGCTCGGCCAGCCGGGCTGGCGCCGCGCCTGGATCGCCGGCAGCCACGACGGCATCCTCGGCCACGTCGATCTGCGCGCCCGCCCGGAAGGCGCGTGCGCGCACCGCGCTCTGCTCGGCATGGGCGTGCACCGGCTGGCGCGCCGCCAGGGTTTAGGAGAAGTGCTGGTGGCGACGGCGCTGGCCTGGGCCAGGACCAGCACGGAACTGGCGTGGATCGACCTCGAGGTGCTGACCATCAACGAGCCGGCGCGCGCCCTGTACCGCAAGTGCGGTTTTATTGAAACGGGGACCATCGCCGACATGTTCCGTATCGACGGCGAGCGCCTCGGATATACGCTGATGAGTTTTGAAGTGCCGCGCTGACGGCGGAATTGCGGCGCGCCGCGCGCGCTTTGCCGACTCGGATTAAAATGGTTTCTTTTGCGAAGCGAAACAGAACACGATGGCCTACAAGACTATTGCCGATACGATCGGCAACACGCCGCTGGTGCAACTGGTGCGCCTGCCGGGCGCCGACATTGCCGAGCGCGGCAACATTATCCTGGGCAAGCTCGAAGGAGACAATCCGGCCGGTTCCGTCAAGGACCGCGCCGCGATGTCGATGCTGCGCCGCGCCGAAGAGCGCGGCGACATCAAGCCGGGCGATACGCTGATCGAGGCGACGTCCGGCAATACGGGGATTGCGCTGGCGATGGCCGCGGCGATCCGCGGCTACAAAATGCTGCTGTTGATGCCGGAAAACCTCAGCGAGGAACGGCGCCAGAGCATGGCCGCCTACGGCGCGCAGATCCTCTTGACCCCGAAGACCGGCGGCATGGAGTACGCGCGCGATCTGGCCGATCAGATGCAAAGGGATGGCAAGGGCATCATCCTCGACCAGTTCGCCAACGCAGACAATCCGCGTGCCCACTATGAAAGCACCGGGCCGGAAATCTGGCGCGATACCGACGGCCGCGTCACCCATTTCGTCAGCGCGATGGGGACCACCGGCACCATCATGGGCGTGTCGCAATACCTGAAGGAGCAAAACGAGGCGATCCGCATCATCGGCGCGCAGCCGGAAGAAGGGTCGCAAATCCCCGGCATCCGCAAATGGCCGGAAGCGTACATGCCGAAGATTTACGACAAGGCGAGAGTCGATCAAGTCGAGTATGTGACGCAGGCGGCGGCGGAACGCATGGCGCGCCGGCTGGCGGCGGAAGAGGGGATATTCTGCGGCATTTCGGCGGCCGGGGCCTGCGAAATCGCGCTGCGCATCGCGCAAACGGTGGAGAACGCCACCATCGTGTTCATCGTCTGCGACCGCGGCGACCGTTACCTGTCGACCGGCGTGTTTCCCGCGTGACGCGGTGGCCCGGCGCGCGGGCGCTGACCTGATGCGCGGGCGTTAGCCTGACGCGCGGTGCCGCTGCGCAGCACTGCTTCCATCCCCGGCGGGGATGGGCAGGTCGCGCAACAGCCGGTCAGCCTTGCGGCGTTTCGCCTTCTTTCGGCTTGAACTGCTTGTCGCTGATGCGGAACTTGTTGCGGCGGTCGCCCATCAGGTAACGCAGGTCACGGATGCTCAGGTCGCTGACCTCGTGCATGCGGATCAGCAGCGAAGCGCCGACCGGCAAGCGGTGGTGGCGGATCTTGCTGATCACCGGCGGCGCCACTTCCAATGCGCGCGACAGCGCGGCATCGTTTTTCAGGCGCAGATTTTCGATCAGCGTATCGAGCAGGCGGTTCGGATTGTATTGCAGCAGGTCGTCGCCTTCCGAATCGTTGTTCATATCAATTCCCACTTGGTTTGTCATGATTCGTCTGTTCCTTCTGTAAAGTTTGTCCTGCAAAGTGAAACACTCGGAGGCTGCGGCCATGCTCATCCTGTCTCTGGAACGAACTCACACACGGACGGAATTCCGGAATAACAAGTTTCATAATATATACACAATTGTACAACATTGGGCAATGTAATACTCACGAGCAATAAAAAATAAATGTTGCTGTCAGATTATCGTTGTCTCATTGCAACAATGTGTGAGAATTGGTGAGCGTCCGATGTGCTACCATGCCTCAGCAGATTGTCGCTATTATTTTGTATTTCTAATAAAATTAAGTATAAAACACATTCACTGTGAGTTGCCGCACGATATGGTTTACCGGGCGCCGCCGGCGGATTTACCGGGCGGTTCCAGGCGTTTCCAAGTGTCAACTATACAATAGCTGCCACAGAGCAAGTTTTCAAGTCCCTTTACCCTTCCTTACAACTCGCGCCGCGACAATTTGATCGCGCGTCCCAGTTCGACCACCGACATCGCATAAAAGTAACTGCGGTTATATTGGGTGATCGCAAAAAAATTATTCGTCGCCAGCCAGAATTCCGTCGGCTCGATCCCGTTTTGCAAGTCGACCAGGCCGAATGGCATTCCGGTCGGCAAGGGGGAGGTGGTGACGACACCGGCCGCCAGCAAGTCTTGCTGGCTGAATTTCGCTTCCAGGCCCTGGTTGAGATACCGTTCCCACGCGCGGCTCGGAGAGACCGTCGCCGCGTAGACGACCGGGCCCGGGTCGTCGCGCCGCCAGCCGTGCTGCACCAGGAAGGCCGCCACGCTGCCGATCGCGTCGGTGCTGGAATTGCGCAAGTCGATCTTGCCGTCGCCGTCGAAATCGACGGCATATTTGACGATACTGCCCGGCATGAACTGCGGCAGGCCGATCGCGCCGGCATAGGAGCCGAGCAGGGACAAGGGATCGATGCCGGTCTGGCGCGCATACAGCAAGGTGTTTTCCAATTCTCCGCGGAAAAAAGCCATCCGCTCGTCGCGCTTCGGCGCCAGCGGATACGCGAATGCCAGCGTCGTCAGCGCATCGAGCACGCGGAAGCGGCCGGTATTGTTGCCATACACCGTTTCGACGCCGATGATGCCGACGATGATTTCGGCCGGCACGCCATATAAGGCTTCGGCGCGCGCCAGCGCTTCGCGGTTCTCGTTCCAGAAGCGCACGCCGCCGTTGATGCGCACCGGTTCGATAAAATTGCGGCTGTATGCCTGCCAGTTCTTCGGTTTGCCCGGCGGCGCCGGTTTCATCAACTGCACCGCCGCATCGACGTAGCGCACCTTCATCATCAGCGCGTTCAGCTCGGCGCGCTCAAAACCGTTCCGTGTCACCATGTCGTCGATGAATTGCGCCACTTCCTTCCACTGGCCGAAATTGACGAATTCTCCTTCGTAATCGACGGCCGGGGTTTTTTTGACCGGTTTGGCTTTCGCCTTTTTTGCCGCCTTGTGCGGTGCGGCCAGTACGGAAGCCGGGGCCAGCGCGCTGCCTGCCAGCGCCAGCGCCAGCAGCCAGATCGGGGTAGTGTTTCGCAAGGAAATTCTCATCGTAGTTGTGTTAGCAGGGTAAATAGGCGTTTGACTGCCGCGTGTCGTTGTTCGGTCGGCGCCGCATACTTGAGCGCGCCGTACAGGGCCAGGAAATCCCGCATCGCCGCTTGCTGCCGCGGCGTCGACGCCATCGCCTGCAAGCGCACAGCATAACTGCAAGGCCCTTCGTGTGGCGCGCGCGCGAAGCCGCGCCGCGCCATCGTCCGGCAAAACGCGGCATATGCGGCATCGGCCGGGTCTTGCCGCGTGCGTGCGCGCACCAGCCGCGCGGCGCCCAGCAGGGCGACGATGCCGAGCAGCGCGGCGATTGCGCGCCAGTTGCCGAAGGCGAAGCCCAGTTCTGCAAGGAAACTGCGTTGCCTGTCTGGATTGTAATCGAGTACCCATTGATTCCAAGCATTATTCATCGCGTTGGCACCGAAACGCAGTTGCGCCAGCCACGAATCGCGGTCGTTGCGGAAGTTGATGAAATCGCCCAGTCCCGCGATGCCGAACGGCGCGCGTTGCGGCAGCGCGCGCGCCAGGTTGTGTTCGACGCGCTCCGGCGCGACGGCGCCGGTCGGGTCGACCCTCAGCCAGCCGCGCCCTGTCAGCCAGACCTCGGCCCACGCGTGCGCGTCCGACTGGCGCACCGTCAGGTAACCGTCGACCGGGTTCAATTCTCCGCCCTGGTAGCCGGTGACGACGCGCGCCGGGATGCCCATCGCGCGCATCAGCACGACGAAGGCGCCGGCGTAATGTTCGCAAAAGCCGGCCCGGGTCGTGAACAGGAATTCGTCGACGGCGTCGTGCCCCAGCAGCGGCGGTTCCAGCGTATAGGAAAACGCTTGCTGGCGGAACATCGTCAATACCGCCTGCACCGAGCCGGCCGCATCGCCCGGCCGGCGCAGCGTGATCGCCAGCGCCACGCTGCGCGGGTTGTAGCCGGCCGGCAAGCGCAACCACGGCGCCATGCGTTTCTCGTCCGCGTCGGCCTGCACCTGGTGGTCGGGATAGGCGTTTGCCTCGTAGCGCACCCGCGCATGCATCGCTTCCTGCGTCGACGCTTCCAGTTCGTCCGAGTGGATCACGCGCTGGTTCGCCACCCGCAAGCCGGGCGCCGTCAATTCCAGCAGGAACAGCCAGCGCTTGCCGGTCGGCTCCAGCGTCACTTCGTGCTGCAGCGCTTGCCCGCGCAACTGGATCGTCACGTCGTCCGGCGCCTCTCCGCGCCGGTACGCGGCGCGGGCGCCGCGGGTCCAGGTCTGGCCATCGTACTGACTCAATACGATGCCGCGCCAGTACAGTTGCGACTGGGCCGGCGCCTGCTGCGTAAAACGGGCGCGCAGCACGATGTCTTCGGACAGCGCCAGGCTGCTCATGCTGCCCGGCGACATCGATTCCGACATGCCGCTGCGCGCGCCGTTCGCGTCGCCCGGCAAGCCCCATAACGGGCCTTGCAGGCGCGGAAAGGCGATGAACAGCAGCAGCGCCAGCGGCGCGGCGATGACGACGATGTGCGCCGCCGCGCGCAGGCGCTGCGCCAGCGGCGGCACATCGTTCGTGTACTGGAACGTCATCAAGGTCGCCAGCAGCAGCACGATCGTCAGCGCCATAAATAAGGCCGTCAGCATGCTCTGCGAATAAAAGAAACTGGTCAGCAGCAGAAAAAAACTGAGGAAGATGACGACGAACAGGTCGCGCCGCGCATGCATTTCCAGCAATTTGAAGGCCAGCAGCAGCGCCAGCATGGCGACGCCGGCATCGCGCCCGAGCAGCGTGTGGAACGATCCATAGACGCCGGCCATCGACAGCAAGGAGACCGGCAACAGCAGCCACAACGGCGGCATGCGCTTACCGCGCAGCGTGATGCTGGCGCGCCACGCCAGCGTCGCGCAGACGGTCGCGCTGGCCCATAAGGGCAGGTGCGCCGCGTGCGGCGCCAGCACCATCAATGCGCTTGCCAGCAGCAGCAAGGTGTCGGCCTTGTCGCGCGTCAGCGGTAGCGCCAGGCGCGACAAGAGATGGCCCGCCGCGCCCCCATTTACGCGCCCGTTCACGCGGCGCCCTCCCGCCCATACAGCGCCAGCGCGCGCAGGCAGTTGGCGCGGTGCGCGTCGCCCAGGCCGGCCGGAAAAGCGTGCGGGCCGAGGCGGAACGCGTACGGCAGCGCGCGCCGTTCCGCCTCGAGCACCCATTGCGTCATCCGCGACAGGCGCAATTCCAGGTCCAGGCTGGCAGATAAGGTCGCGAAATCGAGCGCCAGTTCGGCCACGGCGCCGCCCTCGAAATGTTTCGTTACCAGTTGCCCGCCCAGTTCCGGGTCGTGGCGCGCGATCTGTCTCCAGGCCAGGTGCCGCATCGGGTCGCCCGGCTGGTAGCTGCGGATGCCGGCGAAATTGTCCAGCCCGACCTGGCCGGTGCCATCTTCGCTGGCAGCGCCGGTGCTCGGCAGCGGCGGCGCGTCGGTTTCGGGAAACGGATAAACCAGTACCCTGACGTCCGGCTGCCAGTAACTCCAGGCGCGGAACAGGCCGAGCGGAAAGCGCGTCAGCAACCGCACGCGCGGCGCCGCGAACCAGCCGCGCGCTTCGGTGGGCGCCTGCAAGGTCAGCGCTGCGCTGGAGCCGGCCGGCACGTCGAGCGCATGGCGCGGCTGGCCGTCGCGCAGGAAGCCGAGCCGTATCGCGTAGCGGTGCTTGCCGCCGTCGTTGTGCACATGCAGTTCGAATTGCGCTTCCTGGCCGGCGAACACGGCTTGCGCGCGGCCCGGCGACAGGCGCAGCAGGGCGAGATTCTTCGCCGTCAACACCATGTCGGCGATGGCGCAGGCGCCGGTAAAAAAGGTCAACGCGAAACCCAGGCCGAGGTTGTAATTGACGGAGCCGATCAGCATGATTAATAAGAGGCCGCAGAACGCGAGTCCGGGCCGGGTCGGCACGATGAACACGCGCCGCATGACGAGCACGATGTCGCCCGGCTCGCGCTCGCGCAGCTGGAACAGCCAGCGGTTGATCAACTTGCGCAGGGCCGCCGGCATGGGTCAGACCGGGACCGATTTCAGCAACTGCAAGACCAGTTCGCGGCTGGCCAGCGCCACGCCGTGCGCCGATTTGACGGGCCGCAGCCGGTGCGCGCAGACCGGCACCAGCACCGCCTGCACGTCTTCCGGCAGCACGTGGTCGCGTCCCTCGAGCGCGGCCCAGGCGCGCGCCGCCTGCAGCAGCGCCAGCGCCGCGCGCGGGCTCAAGCCTTCGGCGAAGGCGCCGTCCTGGCGCGACGCCCGCGCCAGCGCCTGGATGTAATCGATCAGCGCGCCGGACGCGTGGATCTGTCTTAACCCCTGCTGCGCCTGCGCCAGTTCGGCCGACGTCATCGCCGGCGCCAGCGATTTCAGCAGCGTGCGGCGGTCTTCTCCCATCAGCAGCGCGCGCTCGGCCGCCGCGTCCGGGTAGCCCAGCGACAGGCACATCAAAAAACGGTCCAGTTGCGATTCCGGCAGCGGGAAGGTGCCGACCTGGTGGGTCGGATTCTGCGTCGCGATGACAAAGAAGGGTTCCGGTAGCGCGCGCGTGACGCCGTCGGCCGACACTTGCCGCTCTTCCATCGCTTCGAGCAGGCCGGACTGGGTTTTAGGGGTTGCGCGGTTGATCTCGTCGGCCAGCAGCACTTGCGTAAAGATCGGGCCGGGATGAAAGATAAACCCGTTTTTTTCGCGCTCGTAGATCGAGATGCCGGCCACGTCGGCCGGCAGCAGGTCGCTGGTGAACTGGATGCGGTTGAATTGCAGCCCCAGCGAGATCGACAGCGCGTGCGCCAGCGTCGTCTTGCCGACGCCGGGCACGTCCTCGATCAGCAGATGGCCGCCGGCCAGCAGGCATGTGAGGGCTTGCCGCACCTGTACATCCTTGCCGACGATGATGGTGCCGACCTGGCGCGCGACCGCATGCAGTTTTGTATACATGGTTGAATGATGATCCTTAAATACGGTGGATGGCGCGCCGCCGTGGTAGATTACCGCCATCGGCATCCCCTATCTATCCATACAGCGTCGTGCCGGTCATCTGGGATTCTATGCGAGAACGCGCACGGGGTACATGCTGATCGGTGCGGCCACGAGACGAGACATGAGCACAGCCATTTATAGCCACCCCGATTGCCAGCGCCACGAAATGGGCGCCTGGCATCCCGAATCGCCGGCGCGCCTGCAGGCGATCGCCGACCAGTTGATCAGCGCGCAGATCGACGGCTTGCTGGAACACCGCGACGCGCCGCTGGCCGACCTGGCCGACATCGAGCGCAACCACACGCGCGCGGCGCTGGCCATCGTGCGCGACCACCTGCCGCCGCCTGGCGAATACTACCCGATCGATAGCGACACCTCGCTCAACGCGCACAGCTGGCAGGCCGCGTTGCGCGCGGCCGGCGCCGCCGTGGCCGCGACCGACGCCGTCATCGATGGAGCCATCGATAACGCCTTCTGTTCGATCCGCCCGCCCGGTCACCATGCGCGCCCGGGCGGGGCGATGGGGTTTTGCCTGTTCAATAATGTCGCCATCGCGGCCAGGCACGCGCTCGACGCGCGCGGACTGGCGCGCGTGGCGATCATCGATTTCGACGTCCACCACGGCAACGGCACGGCCGAATCGTTCGCGAATGAACCGCGCGTGCTGATGGCCAGCTTTTTCCAGCACCCGCTGTATCCGTACACCGAGCCGGAACCGGTCACCGCCACTTGCGTCAACGTGCCGCTGCCGGCCTATTCGAAGGGAGACGTGGTGCGCCAGGTCGTGCTCGACCGGTGGCTGCCGGCGCTGCACGCGTTCAAGCCGGAAATGCTGTTCATTTCGGCCGGCTTCGACGCCCACCGCGACGACGACCTGGGCGGCATGGGCCTGGTCGAAGCCGATTACGCGTGGATCACGCGGCAAGTGATGGACGTGGCGCGCCTGTATGCGAAAGGGCGCATCGTCAGTTGCCTCGAAGGCGGCTACAACCTGTCGGCGCTGGGCCGCAGCGTGGTCGCGCACGTGAAGGCGCTGGCCGAGATTTGACTGGACCGGTGTGGCGGCGCGCCACTGTCGCGCGCCGCCGTGGCGGGCGGCCCCCGCTGCCGCGTTATTTCCGATTGGCGCACGCGGCGCCGGACTATACTGGGCCACATACTCCCGTTCGCCTGGAGGACACCGTTTGTGGGGCATTTCCGATGAACACCCTGGTCCGTGCCAGAGCGCCCGTGCTGGCGCCGCTTTCCCACTGCGCGGCTGCGCTGACACGGATGTTGGCGTTGGCTCTGGCACTCGCGCTTGCCGCCGCAGCGCTTCCGGTGCGGGCTGCGGACGGCTGTTCGCGCCCGATCACAGTGCCGATCAGCCCGCTCGGCTTCGAAATGGTGGTGGATCAACAGCAGCGCGCCAGCGGCACCGCGCTCGACCTGCTCGACCAGGTCGCGCAGCGCACCGGCTGCCGCTTCCAGTTCATCTTCGTGCCCAGGGTGCGCGCGGTCGTCATGTTCGTCGCCGGCGAAGTCGACCTGCTGACGTCGGCCACGCAGACCGATGAACGCGACCGCGCCGGCGAATTCATCCACATGCTCGACGACCAGGCCGGCGTGGTCGGCCTGAAGGGCCACGTCGACAAGCTCGGGCTGCCGGCTTCTCTGGCCGGCGGAGATTACATGGTCAATGTCGTGCGCGGCTTCGATTACGGCGCGCCGTACCGCGAGATGGTCGAGACGCTGCGCCGCCAGCACCGGCTCGAAGACGTCGTCGACCCGGACACGCTGGTGCGCAAGATGGCGGTCGGGCGTGCCGACGTGGCCCTGATCCCGCCGCATGCCTTGTACGAGGCGGCGCTGCGGCACGGCCTGGTCGACCGGCTGCAAACGGTGCGCATCGAGGCGATGGCCACGCACCACGTCGGCATCTACCTGTCGACGCGCGCGTTGAAAGCGCCGGACCGGCAGCGCCTGGCGGAGGCGCTGCTGGCGCTGCGGCGCGAACAGTTCCAATGGCACCTGCTGCAAAAACGCTTGCCGCCCTGGGTGCTGGAGGGAACCCGGCCGGTGCCGTGATAGGGAAACTTGGCCGGCGCGGTGATGCGGGACTCCGGCCGGCGAGGTGACACGGGAATTGGGCCGGCGAGGTGACGCGGGACGCCGGCCGGGGCGGTGATTGAGAACCCGGCCGGCGCAGTGACGGCGCCGGCCGCTTGCTACATCAGGCGGCGACGCGCCGCGCGTTGGTGTCGGACCATTTGTACAGGCCACCGACGATCGCGGCGCCAATCGCCAGCGCGATCACCATCGTCATGTGTTCGCTCAGGCTGTTGTCGATCGCCAGCGGTTCACCCTTGCCGGACAGGACGATCAGGCCGGCCAGCGCGACATTGAACAGGCTTTCGCCAACGATGAAGCCGGACATGATCAACACGCCCAGGCGCTGCGCCACTTCTCCCCACGATTTATTGCGCACCGCGCGCTCGAACAGATAGCCGGCCACGGCGCCCACCACCACGGGAGCAGTCACCGCGCTGGGTAAATAAATCGCCAGGCCGACGCCCAGCGGCGGCAGGCTGTAACGGTCGTTGCTGGCCTTTTTCAAAATAAAATTGACGACTACCAGGCCCAGGCCGAGCGCGGCACCCCACATCACCAGGTTCCACGGCAGGTTGCCGCCGATGACGCCCTTGGCCAGCGTCGAAATCAGGGTCGCCTGCGGCGCGGCCAGCGGTTGCGACGAAATCGCCTGCAGGTTCGGTGCGCCGGCAAAGCCGTTCGCGCGGTTCAGCAATTCCAGCACCGGCGGCACCACCGCCGAACCGGCGAACACGCCGATCAGCAGGCCGACCTGCTGCTTCCACGGCGTCGCGTCGACCAGCTGGCCGGTCTTCAAATCCTGCAGATTGTCGTTGCCGATCACGGCCACGGCCAGCACCACGGTCGTCACGAACAGCGCGAATGCGATCAGCGCATGCGCCACTTCCGGTCCCATGATATGGCGCCCGACCATGCCCACGCTGAGCGCGGCGCCGAGAATCGTCAGGATCGCGATGCCAGACACCGGCGAATTGGACGAGCCGATCAGGCCGGCCATGTAGCCGCAGACGGCGGCGGCGAACATGCCGGCGATCAGGATGTACGCGACGCCGACGGCCACCAGCGGCACGGCGATGCTGGATAACACGCCGCCTTGCAGGAAGCTCGCCAGCAGCCAGCCGGCCGGCACCATCGCGATCAAGGTCACCAGGCCGACGATAAAAATCGGCAAATCCTGTTCGGTGCGCGGCAGCGCGGCGCCGCCGGCCTTCGACGCGCGGGACGCCGCCATCGCCGACTTCAAGCCGCCGATCACCGGTTTCGCCAGGCCGGCCAGCGTGACGATGGCCGCCGCGCCGATCGCGCCGGCGCCGATCATGCGCACCTGCGTCTTCCACACCTTCAACGCCAAATCGGCCGCCGACAGGTCCGGCATCGGTTGCGCCGCTGTCAGCAGCGGCACCAGGATGCCCCAGGCGATGACGAGGCCCGCCAGCATCGCGATGCCGACCGTGATCCCCATCAGGTGGCCGGCGCCGATCAGCGCCAGCGAACTCGATGCGCCGATGCCGGTCGCGCCGCTGCCGGTGCGGAAGAAGATCGCCACCTCGCCGGCCATCAGCTTGACGGCGGCGCCGGCGGCGAACAGCGCCGAAGCCACGCTGCCCCAGATCACCGCGCGCAGGCCCGCTTTACCCTCAGCCGCGCCTTCGCGAGACGAGGTGCCGACCTTCAGCACCTCGGCCGCCGCCACGCCTTCCGGATACGGCAAGTCCGACATCGACACCAGCGCGCGCCGCAGCGGCACCGTGTACATCACGCCGAGCACGCCGCCGATCGCGCAGGCGCCGAAGGTCGGCCAGAAGGGCACGTTGGCCCACCAGCCGATCATCAACAGCCCGGGAAGCACGAAGATCACCGACGCCAGCGTGCCGGCGGCCGAGGCGATGGTTTGCACGATATTGTTTTCCTGGATCGTCGCATCCTTGAATGCGCTGAGCAGCGCCATCGAAATCACCGCCGCCGGGATCGACGTGGCGAACGTCAGGCCCACTTTCAGGCCCAGGTACACTTGCGCGGCCGTAAACACCAGCGTGATCAGGATGCCGAGGATGACGCCGCGCAGCGTGATCTCGCCCGGCAGGGATGGGGCAGGCTTATTCATCGTCTGAACCTTACGTATAGGATTGTGTTGATAAATTGGGTCGAAATTTGTGCCTCATGATAGCTGACCTGAAGGCAAACGGGTACAGCTTCGGGGCCAGCGGGTAAAATACCGAATTAAACGCAAGATCGGAAGGCGACAGCATGGCAATTCAATGGTATCCAGGGCACATGAACGCCGCCAAAAAGAAGGCGGCCGAACAGATGGAAAACACCGACCTGGTGATCGAGGTGGTCGATGCCCGCCTGCCCGAAGCCAGCTGCAATCCGATGGTCGAAGAATTGCGCCTGTTCCGCCAGCGCCCCTGCCTGAAAATCCTGAACAAGATCGACCTGGCCGATCCGGCCGCCACCAGCGCCTGGGTCACTTATTATGATGGCCAGGAAGGCGTGACCGCGTACGCGATGACAACCAAGAAACCGGGCGACGTGGCGCGCATTCCAGACCTGGCGAAATCGCTCGCGCCGCACCGCGGCGTGCCGACGAAACCGCTGCGCATCATGATCATGGGTATTCCGAACGTCGGCAAGTCGACCCTGATGAACGCGTTGCTGAACAAGCGCGTGGCCAAGGTCGGCGACGAACCGGCCGTCACCAAGCAGCAGCAGAAGCTTTACCTGGGCAAGAACACGATCCTGGTCGATACGCCCGGCATGCTGTGGCCGAAGATCGCCATGCCGAGCGATGGCCTGATGCTGGCCGCCAGCCACGCGATCGGCTCGAACGCGCTGATCGAGGAAGAAGTCGCCGAATTCCTGGCCGAGGAATTGTTGCGCCGCTACCCGGCGCTGTTGGCGACGCGCTATGCGTTCAAGAATATCGAGGAGATGGACGGCATCGGCGTCATCGAGGGCATCGCGGCGCGGCGCGGCTACCGGCAGAAGGGCGGCGATTACGATTACGAAAAGGCGTCGCACATCTTCCTGCAGGATTACCGCACCGGCGCGCTGGGCCGCATCTCGCTGGAGACGCCGGAAACTCGCGGTGCTCGCCTGGCCGCATTCGAGGAAGATCAGCGCATCAAGGCCGAAGCCGCCGCCGCCAAGGCCGCCGCGAAGGAAGCGGAAAAAATGAAGGGCAAGCGCGGCACCTAGATGCAAGCGCGGCACCTGGATAAGTGATGCGCGGATGTGGTACGCGGCACGTATTTTCGCCTCGCGTTATCGCTCCGCTTTTTCGCCCGGCATTCTAGCCGTGCCGCCTGCACCCGCCTGGCTATATATGCAGGGGGCCTTACTTCCGGGCATTTCTCTCGTTTCCTCTTATTTCCTCTCATTTCTCTCTTTTTTCTCTCGTTTTCTTTCATTTGAACCGTTTTGCCCGGCATTTGTCTAAACAAGAGAGAAAAAGAGTGTAAATGAGAGCAAACGAGAGAAAGACGAAAATGGACACCATCATCCCCTTGTGCCTTTCCAGGCAAACCGTCTTTGATTTGCAGGACTATCTTTTCGATCACAGCGATTGCGCCGACCTGCCGCAGCTGATCCGGCAAGTGATCGAAGAGTGGATTGGTGCTCGGCAAACTTCCTGGCAACTGGATGAGCAGGCCAAACTCAATGGTTATTTATGGAAAAGCCTGTTCCTGCCCGAAGGCACCAGGCTGATGACGAAATACCGCGGCGTGAGCCGCACCGCGACGGTGGAAAATGGCCGCATCGTTTGCGACGAATGCGCGATGTCCCCGCGCCAGTTCGCTCACGCGGCCGGCGGTACCGGCCGCAACGCATGGCAAACCATCTGGATCAGGCTTCCCGGTGAAAAATTCTGGAAGCAGGCCGCTGCCTGCCGTCCGAAATCATGCAAAACCTTATAAACCGTTTCCGAACCTGAAACTCGACACCGCCAGCGCGCCCATGAACGCGTCCTCGTGATAGACGGTGACGGCCGCTTCCTGTTCGGCCGCACCCAGCGCCACCATCAGCGGCAGCAAGTGTTCTTCGCGCGGGTGCGCGGCGCGCGCGGCCGGCGCCATCTCCCACCGTATCAGCGCCGCCGTCCGTTCGGCCGGCGTCAAGGCCATCGTGTCTCGCAGCCAGGCGTCGAACTGCTGCGACGCCGCCGCGCCGCCGGCGCCGAACTGGCGCAGGTTGTGGTAACTCAGGCCGCTGCCGACGATCAGTATCCCTTCGTCGCGCAGCGGCGCCAGCGCGCGCCCGATTTCAATGTGCTCATGCGGATCGAGGCCGTGCTTCAGCGACAGCTGCACGATCGGCACGTCGGCATCCGGGTAGATCGGGTACATCGCCGAGAACGTGCCGTGGTCGAAACCGCGCTCGTGGTCCAGTTGCGCCGCGATGCCGGCGCCGTTCAGCAGCGATCGCACGTGCGCTGCCACGTCCGGCGCGCCGGGCGCGTCGTAGCGGATACGGTAGGTGTGCTCGGGGAAGCCGCCGTAATCGTAGATCATCGGCGGGTGTGCGCTGGCCGATATCAGCGGCTCGCGTCCTTCCCAGTGCGCCGTCACTGCCAGCACGGCCTTGGGACGCGCGCCGAGCTGGCGCGGAATATCTTCCAGCGATGCCTTCAGCGCATCGTAACGGCCGCCGTATTGATCCAGCATCCACGGCCAAGGGCCGCCGCCGTGCGACAGGAAATATGTGGGTAACGCGGGGTGTGTCATGTTCAACTCCCAATAGACGATGATGCCATTCTAGGTATTCATCAAACCGGTATCAATGGGCAAGTCGTCAATATGCCATTCACTTTTTATGAATTGACAGGTCGATCAGCGCGAACAGGCGCGCGCTGCGCATCCAGGCCAGCACCAGCGCGATCACTTGTGTCAGCGCCAGCGCGGCGAGGAAGCCGGCCGTGCCGACGTGCGGCACATGGATGCGCGCCAGTCCCAGCATGCCCGCCACGGCCAGCCCGGACGCGCTCAGGACCGCATAGGCGCCCAGCGTGGCCAGCGGATATCTGCGCATGATTTGCAGCCCACGCCACCAGGCTTTGACGGCGGACGTGCGGCGGCGGTCGGCGGCCAGCGCGGCGCGGCCGGTGTCGAGCGTGGCGCAAGCCAGCGCGAACAGCAGCACGGCGGCGCCGTTCGCGGCCCAGCGTCCGTACTGGCCATCGGTCGGCAGCGTGGCCAGGGCGGCGCCGGCACCGGCCAGCTTGCGCAGCGCGTCGCCGGCCGCCAGCGCCGCGCCCAGCGGCAGAATCCCCCACAGCAGCATGCGCAACATGCGCGGATATTCGGCAGCGCCGGCGGCGGTCAGCGCGCGCAGGCGGAGTGGAGATGGCGCGCGCGCGGCGGCCACCACGGCGCCGGTCAGCAGCGGAGATAACAACAGCGTGATCGCCAAGGCGCTCAGGGCCGCCGCCTTGAATGCCAGGGTGTTCTTGCCGTGTTCGGCCATCAGGTCGGCCAGCGTGCTCAGGTCGAGCTGCTGCGCCAGTTCGGCCGCGTGCACCGAGTAGTCCAGGCTGGCGCCGAGCATGCCCCATACGGGCAGCGCCAGCACGACGGTCGGCAACAGCAGCGCGCCGCTCCACAGCATTAATAAACGCCATTGCAATGCGGCGCGCGCGGCGCCCAGGATGCTGGATAAGATCATATCGAGGCGATCAGCGTCAGCGCGAGTTGGATGAAAGCCGCCGCATCGAAGGTCCAGCGCCGCGTGGCGCTGCGGTCGGCCTGGATGGTGCGGCTGTCATCGAGCTTGCTGGTGTCGAGCAGGTGATGGTGCTCGGGATCGAGTTCGGCCGACACGGCCTTGACCGGCTTGATCCAGACATGGCGCTGCCAGCGTTCGCCGCGCTCGTCGACCGGCCATTGCACGGTTTCGCTGCTGCCGTCGGCGAAGCGCACCAGCAGCGTCTGCGGCACGGCCGCGCCGCGCCGCTGCACGATCACCTCTGTGCGGAACGGGAAGGGACCGCCCGGCGCGCCGGCGAGTACCTTGCCGCTCGTTTTCGCGCCGGTGCCCGCACCGGTGGCCGCCGTATCGATCGTTCCGGAGCCGGCGCCGGTGCCGGTATTGGCGACGGCCTTGCCGCCGGCCGTCGCGCCGGGATGCGCCTTGCGCCACTGTTCGCGCAGCGCGTCGATCTGTTGATCGACCTGCGCCTGCGTCAGCGTCACGCGCTTGCCGTCGACGAGCCGGCTGCCCGGTTGCGGCAGCACTTCCTCGCTGCTGATGGCGCTGACGCGGTCGTCGATCTTTTCGGTTTTATAGACTTGCTGCGCGAACACTTGCTCGACCAGCTTGCGCTGGCCGCTCGCTTCGGCCAGCGTCTCGCGCAGGTCCGCCACGCTGGGGTGACGGAAGCGCCAGCGCCGGTAGTATTCCTGGAACGCCCGTTCGGTCGCTTCCTTGCCCAGTTGCGCCTCCAGGTCGTGCATGACCAGCGCGCCGCGGCGGTACACCGGGCCGATGCCCTGCAGGCGGTCGTAGGCGTTGCGCGCCAGCGGGTCGGCCGGGTTTTCGCGCGGCGTGCCGCCCCGTTCGAACTGGAACACGTCGAAGGCCGGCGCGATGCCGAGTTGCTGCAGCCAGCCCGGCGCCACGTGGATCTGCCGGCCGCGCTCGCGCGCCATGCGCAGCGTCCAGTATTCGTTCAAGCCTTCGTCGAGCAGCGGTTCCTCGAATTCGTTGGAGGCGAGGATGCCGTAGAAATAACCGTGGCCGAACTCGTGGATGTTGACCATGTCGAGTTCGAAAGCGTCGCGCGTGTCCGGCTGCACGGCGGTGTAACTGTCGGCCGTATAAAAGGTCGGGTATTCCATGCCGCCGGCCGCGTCGGCATTGTGCGGCGGCAGCACGATGGTCAGGGTTTTATAGGGATACGGACCGAGCGTCTTGCCGTAATAAGCGAGCGCATCCTGCGCCGCCTTCAGCGACGGCGCCGCGCTGGCCGCGTATTCCGGCGCATACAGCACGCGGATATCGACCTGCGCGCCGCCGGCGCCGCTCCAGGTTCCCGTCAGTGGCGCAGCGTAGCGCCGGTCGGCGGTCCAGGCGAAATCGTGCACGTCGCCCTGCGCGTAATGGTGCGTGACCATGCCGTCTTTTTCGACCGGGCTGCCCTGCAATTGCCCGGTTGCGCCGACCGTGTAACCCTTCGGCACCGTCAGCCTGACGTCGTAATGGCCGAAATCGGCGTAGAACTCGGAATCGGCGTGGTATTCGTGCACGTTCCAGCGCGGCGCCGTGGCGCCCCGTTCGCCCGGCAATTCGAGCACGCCGATCTTCGGGAACCACTGGCCAGCCAGGTGAAAACTGCCGAAATATCCGCTGCGCGCCACCACGCGCGGCAGCTTGGTATTGAAGGCGATGTCGATTGTCGTGGTGGCGCCCGGCGCGACCGCTTCCGGCAGGTCGAAGCGGACCACGGTGTGGTCGGTGGCCGGGCCGTCGTCCGGCTGCACGAACGACCAGTCGACCTTGCTGGCGCGCTGCCGCACGTCTTGCAGCGTGATGTGGCCCCAATCTTCCTCTTTCGCATCGCCGCCGAAGGCCGGGCCGCCGCCGCGCTGGCGCTGCTCGGTGAAAAAGGTGGTATTGGCGTGTTCGAAGGCGTTCAGGTACAGGTGCAGGTAGACCGCGCGCACCGGGCGCGCGCTGCGGTTGCGCCAGTGGAGTTTTTGCTTGGCGGCGATCGTGTGGCGCACCGGGTCCAGTTTTGCGTCGATCTCGTAGCTGGCGACCTGGTCCGACAAGGTCGCCTCGGCGCCGCTGCGCGGGCCGCCCCAGGCGTTCGGCGCGCTCGGCGTCGTGACCAGCGCGCCATGGGCCGGCGCGAAAGGGATGCCGGTATCGGTGTACGGTTCGGGCACGGCAATCACCAGCGCCTGGGCCAGCAGGGCGCCTTGCAGCGCCAGCGAGCCGATGGCCAGCGCGGCGGCGCACAACAGCTTGCGCGGAATCGGTATCGTCATATCGGTCCAGGAACGGAAAGTCGAGCCACTATAGCGAAGCGGGTGACGGATTGCCAATGTTTTGAGCAGTGTGGTACGACGACGCCTTGCCTTCCAAGGTCAAGCCAAATCAGAGGCGAACCCCTGGGGTCAGACGGGGACTCGGCGTCCCCGTCTGACCCCGGCCCTTGCATCTGATTTTGGCCTTAAAACAGGCTTAAAATCCCCTCAATCTCAGGATTTTTGGCCGTCGGGCTGAATCGGCCTCCCAAAAAGTGGTAATCTCGCGGCGTTTACTATCCCATACTCAACGAAGGAATTTATGCGTTTTCTGCGCCTGATGCTCGCCGCCGCGGCCCTGATGATTTCCACCGCTGGCGCCCATGCCGCCGATCCGAAGGACGGCGTCGATTACAAGACCCTCGATGCACCTGTCGTCAACGATACCGGCAAGAAAGTCGAAGTCATCGAATTCTTCATGTATTCCTGCCCGCACTGCAATGCGCTCGAACCTTTGATGGCCGACTGGGTCAAGAAGCAGGGCGATAAAATCGCCTTCCGCCGCGTGCACTTCCCGGCCGGCGGCGCCAACGATGCGCAAGCCCATGCTTACCTGACGCTCGAAGCGATGGGCAAGCTGCCGCAAGTGCATGAAAAGATCTTCCACGCGATCCACGTCGAGCACAACCGCCTGAACAAGGATGATGCGCTGACCGATTTTATTGCCAAGAACGGCGTCGACAAGGCGAAATACCTGGAATACTTCAATTCCTTCGCGGTGCAGACTAAAATGAAACGCAGCGGACCGATGATCAGCGCCTACCGCATCGACAGTGCGCCGACCATCGTCATCGATGGCCGCTACGTGACGTCGCCGTCGATGGCCGGCCGTCCCGGCATGGCGGAAACCACATCGCAGCAGGCGACGCTGCAAGTGATGGATTACCTGGTGGCCAAGGCCGCCAAGAAATAAGATGAGCGATACCGAAAAAGACGTAATGAAAATCTTCCGCGAATCGGCGCCCGCCGAGGAAGACCTGTTCGAGCGCAGTTACGTCAACCACTATGCCTGGAGCTTGGCCCTGGTGGCGATCGGTTTCTGTTTCTGGCTCATCCTCGCGCTGGTCAACGCCGAAAACCAGCGCAACGCGCTGCTTGGCAAGCAGTGCGCCGACCCGCTGTTCAAGGGCGAGTACGACATGCAATGCCTGAAGACGGTGCACACGCGCGAGCACTGGTGGCAGCATGTCGGCTACGCGCTGACCCACCTGAAGCCGTGATCAGGGAGTGTGGTCCAGGTTGTCCAACTGGCGCCTGAACAGCTGTTCGAGCATCTTGCGCTCGTCCGCGCTGTAACCGTCGTAGGCGCGCGTGGTGCGCGCCCATACTTCCGGCATCGCCTGCTCGATCAGCGCGCGCCCGCCGTCGGTCAATGAAATCATCACGCAGCGGCGGTCGCCCGGGCGGTTGCCGCGCGTGATCAGCCCCTGGGTTTCCAGCTCGTTGCACACGCGCGTCAGGTTGGCCGGCTTTTCCATGCACGCCTCGCCCAGCGTGGACGCGCTCGACGTCTCATTGTCGGAACCGTACAGCACGGCCAGCACCGTGTAGCTGGCGTCGACCAGGTCATACTTGCGCAAGGCGGCGTTCGACAAATCCTTCATCCGCTTCTGGATATGGTGCGTCATGCGCAGCAGGCGCACCAGGTCTTCCGGGAAGCCCGGGATACGCTGATGGAGGTTTTGCAGGCGCTTGTCTGTGGCGTCAAAGCTGCTCATCGCTCACTCCTTCATGGTCGAAATACCTGATTGTACTATCGCCGCCGGCCGGCAAATCCTGTTTAATACGGCCGCGCGTGCGCCGCCGTCGGCCCGACTTTGCTACAGTCGCAGGCATCGGGGCCGCGGGCAGCGTCCGGCGGCCCGGCCCAGGCAGGCAATCCAGGAGAACACCATGACAGGCAGCAGCACTCTCGATCCCGACAACTTCCCTTCCGCACCGGACCGCACGCTGGGACGCGGCCACGGCACCGGCGCGCTGGGGCCGAGCGACAGTTCCGATTCCGGCAGCGACGTGCAGGGCGGCAGCGGCCTGGCAGGACAGCTCGACACCGGCCTGGCGCAGGGCACCAATGAAGACACGGAACAGGGCAGGGCGGGCGGCACGGCCGGCCCCGACCTGGGCGATTCCAACCTCGACAGCGATACCGATTCGAACGGCACCGGCGAAAGGGCGGCGGCCGGGCGCGATACCGTGGTGCCGGACGGCGCCGACATTGGCGTCGACCATATCGAAACCATTCCGCTGGCCGGCAGCGGCGTCGATGAGGATGAGGATGACGACGGCGATGCCGGGCGCGCCCCGGGCGGCGCCGCACGGCCTTACTAGTTCGCGACGTTGCCGGCTCGTGGCGCTGCCGGTCAGCGCCCGCGCCCGCGCCGCGCGCATCCCCGCCGCGCGAAAAATGCCGCGCATACTGTACCAAGGTACAAGTTACAGTTGCCATCCCTTCGCCTAGCATGACCGGTATCGGGTTTCGATTCCGGACGGACGATGGGGATGATTTCGAAAGCGGCCTTGCTAGGCGGGGCGGCGGCACGCGGTGTCGCCGTCCTGCTGGCGTGCGCTTGCGTCCCGGCCGCCGGCCGGAACGTGGTCGACTGGGTGCTGTACGACGCGCCGCCGGCCTCGATGCCGGTCAACGACGCGCCCGGCAACGGCATGGCCGACCAGGCCTTGCGCCTGGTGCTGGCGCGCTGGCCCGACGCCGAGCACCGTTATATCGTCGCCAATCCGAAACGCTTCTGGAGCATGATGGAAGCTGGCGAACCGGTCTGCACGCCGGCCGTGCTCAAGACGGCGCAGCACGACAGGCTGGCCTATCTGAGCCCGATGGCCGCGGTGCCCCCCTTTTATTTGCTGACGCGCGCCGAACTGGCGCCGCAACTGCCGCGCAATCGCGCCGGCGAAATCCGCCTGGATTTGCTGCTGCGGGAGCGCCGCTGGCAAGGCTTGCTGGTCGAGGAACGCAGCTACGGCCCGCAGTCCGACCGCCTGATCGCCGCCGACAAGGGCCGCGCCAGGCTGGCGTGGAACAGTCCGAGCACGGTCGGCGCCAGCAATCCGCGCATGGTCGGAGAAGGCCGCGCCGACTGGACCATCGAATTCGATTTCACGCTGGCGCACCAGCAGCGCGGCGATCCGCAACTGACGCAGCTGGTCAGCCTGCCGATCGCCGGCAATCAAACCTTCCTCGTGTATTTCGCCTGCCCGCGCACGCCGTGGGGCCGCGCGGCGATCGCCCGCATCGACGCCATCCTGGCCGAACCGGCCGTGGCGCGCGGCATGCGCGCGATCATGCGCGCGGCGCTGCGGCAAGACAGCTGGCGGCGCCACGCGCCGGCGCTGGACCGGTATTTTAGTCAGCGCAGCGCCTGGCAGGCGCCGGCGGGGGCGCGCTGATGCGCGCGCTGGAAATGCTGCTCGGGCGGCTGGCCGCGCGCCGCGTCTCGATCGCGCTGGTGGCCAGCGTGGCGCTGGCCGCGCTGGTGACATTGGTGCTGCTGGCGTTCGCCGTGCTGTCGTATAACGCCGAGCGCGACGAGCGCTGGCGCGAACTGCACCGTGCGCTCGACGCCAGCGCCGACCAGCTGGCCGCCGCCGTGGCGCTGCCGGCCTGGAATTTCGACGAGCGCCAGATCGCCGCCATCATGCGCGCCAGCCTGAACAACCGCGACCTGTACGGCGGCACCATCACGCTGGGCAAGCGCATGCAGTTCGTCTTCCTGCGCGACGAGCACGGCGGCGTCGAGCGCGCGGCCGCGCCGCCGGACCTGCCGGCGCTGCGCATCGCCGAACGCCCGATCAGTATGGGCGGGCGCGAGATCGGCAGCGTCAAGATGTACGTCACGCCGCGCCACGTGCTGCAAACGCTGCGCGAACGCCGCATCGCGCTGGCCTGCGCCATCGTCGCGCTCGACGTGACGCTGGTGCTGGGCGTATATTTGCTGCTGTGGTACCTGATGCTCAAGCCCTTGAAGGCGGTTGGCCGCTACGCCACCGCCGTCAAGGCTGGCGGTGCGGCCGGCGCGCTGCCGCAACAGTCGCTGTTCCTGGGCGAACTCAAAACGCTCAACGAATCGATCCTGGACATGGTGACGCTGCTCGACTTGCGCTACCGGGCGATGCAGGCCAGCGAAGAACGCCTGAGCATCGCCACCAATGCCGCCAACATCGGCATCTGGGACTGGGATGTGGCGAGCGGCGCCTTGATGTGGGACCCGGAAATGCACCGCCAGTACGGCGTGGCGCCCGAGCGCTTCAGCGGCAGGCTCGACGCCTGGGAAGCGTGCCTGGTGCCGGAAGACCTGGAGCGGGTGAACCGGCTGGTCGAGGCGGTAGGGCGCGGCGAAGGAGAATACGCGACCGAATTCCGCATCGTCTGGCCGGACGGGCAACTGCGCCACATCAAGACCGCCGCCAAGACGATGCGCGACGGAGACGGGCGCATGCTGCGCATGGTCGGCGTCAATTACGACATCACCGACATGAAACGCACCGAGCACGAACTGCTGCGCCACCGCCACCACCTGGAAGAACTGGTGGCCGAACGCACCGCCGCGCTGTCGGTCGCCGTCACGCAGGCCAAGGCAGCGAACCACGCCAAGAGCGTCTTCCTCGCCACGATGAGCCACGAATTGCGCACGCCGCTGCATTCGGTGATCGGTTTTTCGCGCCTGCTGGCCGATTCACAGTCGATGACGGACGAGGAAAAGCGCAATCTCGGCGTGATCCACCGCTCCGGCCAGCACCTGCTCACCTTGATCAACGATTTATTGGAACTGTCGAAGATCGAAGCGGGGCGCATCACGCTGCAATCGAGCGTGGTCGGCGTCGAAGGCTTGTTGCGCGAAGTGATGGAGATGCTGGGCGCGCGCGCGCGCCAGGCCGGACTGACCATGACGGTCGACTGCGTCGGCGTGCCGGCGGCGGTGCGCATCGACGGAGCGCGCCTGCGCCAGGTGTTGTTGAACCTGGTGTCGAACGCGGTCAAGTTCGCGCAGCAGGGCAGCGTCACCCTGATGGCGCGCGCGTTGCGGCGGGACGATGGTTTTTATGATCTGTCGTTCGCCGTGCGCGACACCGGGCAGGGCATCGCCAAGGCCGACCAGGAACGCATCTTCGAACCCTTCGTGCAGACCGGCAGCACCGGCGCGCAGGAAGGCACCGGCCTCGGGCTGACGATTTCGCGCGAATTCGTGCACATGATGGGCGGTATGCTGGAAGTCGAATCGGACCCGGGCAACGGCGCCGTGTTCCGTTTCACGGTGCGGGTCGAGAGCGCGGAGCACGACGCCGGCGACGCGCCGGGCACGGTGCTGGCGCTGGAACCGTCGCAGCGCGGGCGCCGCATCCTGGTGGCGGATGGAAGGGAAGATAGCGCGCAACGGATCGACGCCTTGCTGTCACCGCTCGGTTTTATCGTCGATGCGGCCGCCGATGGCGCGGCGGCGCTGGCGGCCATCGAGCGCGGCGCGCCGGCGCTGGTGCTGATCGACAGCGGCCTGCCCGGCCTGGGCGAAGCCGACCTGGTACGCCGCCTGCGCACGAGTTCCGATGCGGTGCCGCCGCGCGTGGTGATGATGGGTGCGAGCAGCATCGAACAGATGCGGCGCGAGGCGCACGACGCCGGCGCCGACGAATTCCTGTGCCAGCCGGTCGAGCAGGACAAATTGTTCCAGGTATTGGAGCAGCAGCTCGGCGTGCGTTTCCGGCGTCGCCAGCGCGTGCCGACGATCTTGCCGGCGCCGTTGACGACGGCGCGCCTGGCGTTGTTGCCGTACGAAGTGCTGATGGCGCTGCGCGAAGCGCTGCACGTGCTCAACCCGGTGCGCGCGCTGCAATTGCTGGAACCGTACCAGCAAGAGCACGCCGACACGGTGCGCGCGGTCGACGCGATGCTGGCGCAGCACCAGTACCCGCAACTGTGCGGCATGATCGAGGCAATCTGCCTGCAGCAGGAGGCGTGATGGGAATGAAAAACAAAACCAGAGGCAGAATCCGGGGTCAGACCCGAGGGACTCGGCGTCCCCGTCTGACCCCAGCCCTTGCATCTGGTTTTGGCATAAAAAAGCCGGCATCAGCCGGCTTTTTTGAGGATCGGGCAGAACGCTAAATTAAGCGAAGTTCTGCGCCGCGAAGTCCCAGTTGGCCAGCGCGAAGAAATTCTCCACGTATTTTGGACGCACGTTGCGGTAGTCGATGTAGTACGCGTGTTCCCACAGGTCGCAGGTCAGCAGCGCTTTGTCGGCGGTGGTCAGTGGCGTGGCGGCGTTCGACGTGTTGACGATGTCGACCGAACCGTCGGCCTTTTTCACCAGCCAGGTCCAGCTCGAACCGAAGTTGCCGACGCAAGACTTGGTGAATTCTTCCTTGAACTTGTCGAACGAACCCCATTTGGCGTTGATCGCATCGGCCAGCGCGCCGGTAGGAGCGCCGCCGCCGTTAGGTTTCAAGCCATTCCAGTAGAAAGTGTGGTTCCACACCTGCGCCGAATTGTTGAAGATGCCGCCGGAGGATTTCTTGACGATTTCTTCGAGCGACAGGTTTTCGAATTCCGTGCCCTTGATCAGGTTGTTCAGGTTGGTGACATACGTTTGATGATGCTTGCCGTAGTGGTATTCCAGCGTTTCTTGCGAGATGTGTGGCGCCAGGGCGTCGATTGCATAAGGCAGAGGAGGCAGGGTATGTTCCATGTGTGTTTCCTTTTAGTTGAGACAGAAAGTCATTTTTGCTGAAACGACCATGATTGTAAACCTTAGCGTGGCCGCGCGCTCGTATGTCCCCGGATCGTGTGGGGACAAGTGCACAGCGCTTCGCGCCGCGCACGCCATGCCATATGCACGCCGATATAGCCGTTAGTTGAAAACCGGTATGCCTGGCGGCGTCGACGAAAATCGATGACACGCCCCGGCACTGCCGTGCACTGTCTCCACCGCTGGCGCCGCTTCGGGGTCAGACCCTAAGCGGCGTCATCACTGCCGATTTCCCGGCGCCGATCGTCGTCTGAACCGGCACGGTCCGTATCCACTGCTGGCGCCGCTTCGGGGTCTGACCCCAGGCGGCGCCGGCGGTGGGAGCGGGGAGGTGGCGGTGGCTCAGTCGAGGATGGGCTGGACGGCGGCGAGGTCGATGTGTGCGCTGCCTTCGGCCAGGCGCACCGTCAAGCGCTCGCGCGGCTGCAACTGGCCGGGCGAGCGCAGCACGGCGCCCTGGCTGTCGGTGACGATCGCGTAGCCGCGTTCGAGCGTGCGCTGGGGATTGAGCAATTCCAGTTGCGCGGCCAGCGCCTGCAGCGCGTCGCGCCGCTGGCTGTGCTGGTGGTGAATGCTGCCGGCCGCGCGCCGCTGCAGCATGTCCAGGCCGACGCGCAAGGCGCCGACGTCCGGGCGCCGCGCGGCCCAGCGCGCATGGACCTTGTCGTAGCCGACCCGCGCCTGCGCCAGCGGCGCGCGGTTGGCGTGCGTCAGCGCGGTGGCGTGCGCTTGCAGTCGGGCGCGCTGCTGGGCGATGCGGTCGGCGGGACTGAGCAGGCGGCGCGCGTAGCCGTCCAGCGTCTGCGCCGCGCCGTCGACGCTGCGCCGCATCGCGCGCCGCAGATCCGTGGCGTCGGCGCGCAGCGAGGCGAGCCAGTCGGCGCGCGGTGTGGCGGCCAGTTCGGCGGCGGCGGTCGGCGTGGCGGCGCGCAGGTCGGCGGCGAAGTCGGCGATCGTAAAATCGGTTTCGTGGCCGACGCCGGAAATCACCGGCATCGCGCATTCGGCGATCGCGTAGGCGACCTCTTCATCGTTGAACGACCATAAATCCTCGATGCTGCCGCCGCCGCGGCAGACGATCAGGACGTCGCATTCGGCGCGGCGCGAGGCGGTGGCGATCGCCGCGGCGATCTGTTGCGGCGCCTGCTGGCCCTGCACCAGCGTCGGGTACAGCAGCACTTGCACATGCGGCGCGCGGCGCCGGAGCGCGGTCAGCACGTCGCGCAGCGCGGCGGCTTGCGGGCTGGTGACGATGCCGATGGTCTTGGCGAACATCGGCAGCGCGCGCTTGCGGTCCTGGTCGAACAGGCCGGCCGCGCCCAATCTTTCCTTCAGCCGCAGGAAGGCTTCGAACAGCGCGCCGACGCCGGCGCGCCGGATCGCTTCGACATTGATCTGGTAATCGCCGCGCGGCCCGTACAGGGTGACGAGGGCGCGCACTTCGACCTTGTCGCCTTCGCGCGGCATGAAGCCGGCGTATTGGGCGCGGCCGCGGAACATCACGGCGCGCACCTGGGCGCCGTCATCTTTCAGCGTGAAATACCAGTGCCCGGAACTGGCGCGCGTGAAATTCGAAATTTCGCCGGCAATCCAGGTCAGCGGGAAGGAGCGTTCGAGCAGCCGGCCGACGGCCTGGTTCAATGCGCTCACCGTCATCACGGCGGGCTGTGGGTAAGTTGTATCGGTCAACATCGTCGTGTTCATGGCGTATAAAAAGTAAAGCTGTCCACAAGGGCGCGCGCAGGTCATGCTTATGTCATATATCGCCTGGGGTGACAAGTATTTTTTGTAAATACTTGATTTTAAAAGATAAATCCAGATGCCTGATTTGCGGGCAGGGCGGAAAAACCCTTATGGATCAAGTACTTTGCGATTGGCACCGACGGTTACACACAAAGTTATCCACAAAAAATGTGCGGAACTTTTGCCGCCCCTGGAGGCGGGGGCGACGATGCACGATTTTCACCTGTCCAGGATGGTGATCAAATTTTGTGCATGTGAATAAAATTATTACAAATCAATGACATGCATCGTTAACATGGGTCTTGCACACAATCTTATCCACACAATGTGTGAGGAAGTGCGGCGGATACCTGAAGTTACTGCGTCAATTTTTCTGATCATTTTTTGAGCATCTTATTAATATCCTTATAAATCAAGTATTTATGATGTTGACCTTGGCCTTGCACACAATTTTATCCACAGTTTTTGTGCAGAAGAATAAAGTTATCCCGAAACGCCCAAAAATCAGCCGGCGGAGCGCTGAAAATCAGCGTTCTGGCATCGATAGCGTGCCATTGCGCGGTTTTTGCGCATGAGGATAAAACGCTTTAGAATCAAAGGCTTTAGGGTTTAAGAAGGGCCTTGCTCACAAACTTATCAACAGATTGTGGGGAGAACTGTACGGTGGAGGGCGGCGGCTACCCGGAATGCCGCTGCCTGTTTTTTTGGCGTGATCGATAATGCCTGTCAAATCAATGGCTTGCCATGCTATCCGCCGGCTTGCGCACAACATTGTCCACAGAAGGTGTGCAGAACCGCCGGCAGTGGCTGTGGAAAACCCGGTCCATGTACTGCTTAAATTTTGTGCTCCATTAAAAATATATTATGAATCAATGAGTTATGGTGGTGTTGCCTGGCTTGCCAACAATCTTATCCACAGAATGTGTGCAGAAGCGGGAATAACAGTCCGGGCCGCGCCGTACTTGCCGATCAGGCGTCAACAAGATACATTGCGCGTTTGGGCAGCGATGCCTGCGCTGTCACCCTTCAGGAGTTCGTTTTGCTCGCCATCATTCAAGCTGCAGGCTGGCCTATCTGGCCGCTGTTGTTCGCCTCTATCGTCGCCACCGCCCTCATCATCGAGCGTCTGCTGTATTTGCGCCGTGCCAAGATCCTGCCGCGCCAGTTGCTCGACGAGGTGGTGCAGGTCTACCGCAACGGCAAGATCACGCCCGAACTGATCCAGAAGCTGGAACAGAGTTCGCCGCTGGGCGTGGTGCTGTCGGCCGCGCTGCGCAACATCGATTCGCCGCGCGAAGTGATGAAGGAAACCATCGAGGAAGCCGGCAGCGGCGTGGCCCACATCCTCGACCGTTTTCTGACCACGCTGGGGACGATCGCGACCTTGGCGCCGCTGATGGGGCTGTTCGGCACCGTGGTCGGCATGATCGAGATTTTTGGCGCGCAAAACGCGGCCGGCACCAATCCGGCGCAACTGGCGCACGGCATCTCGGTGGCGCTGTACAACACCGGCTTCGGTCTCGCCATCGCGATGCCGACCCTGGTGTTCTACCGCCACTTCCGCGCATTGGTCGACAGCTTCATCATCGAGATGGAACAGCAGGCGGTCAAGTTCGTCGATGTCGTCCACTGCTCGCGCAAGACTTGAGCGGAGAACAGGATGGCCATGAATTTCCGGCGCGGACGCAACCGCGAAGATCCCGAGATCAACCTGATTCCCTTCATCGACGTGCTGCTGGTGATCCTGATCTTCCTGATGGTGACCACCACCTACAGCAAGTTCACCGAATTGCAGATCACGCTGCCGACGGCCGACGCCGAGAAGGCGCAGGACCGGCCGCACGAGATCAACGTGACGGTCGACGCCAAGGGTAATTACACGGTCAACAATGTGCCGGTGTCGTTCCAGAACGTGGCCGGCCTGGCCGAGTCGCTGAAGAACGCGGCGAAGCAGGGTAATCAGCCGGGCAAGGCGCCGGTGGTCATCATCAACGCCGACCAGTTCGCGATGCACCAGATGGTGATCAACGTGATGGAAGCGGCGCGCCTGGCCGGCTACGACAAGCTGACGTTCGCGGCGCAGACGGGCGGGGCGAAATAGGGCGGTGGCGTTATATGCGCTTTCAAGTTGAGGCAGAAACTGGGGGCGGTAATACCGTTAAGTTAGCGCCAGATCTGTCATTCCCGCGCAGGCGGGAATCCAATTTTGCTGCGTTGCCTGGGACGTAAAATGGGATTCCCGCCTGCGCGGGAATGACAACTCTACGGTCTGTGGCTTTGACTTAACGGCATTGGGACCAGATGGGAACGCCGAGTACATGGGGGCTGACTGAGATACCCCTGCTTTACGCCTCCGTTTTTTACTGACGTGGCGCTTTATTTTCTTGTATGCCTACACCTTCCCCCGCAACTCCTTCCTCGCTCGAATCGACCTTGACGCGCAACTGGCTGCGGCGCGGGCCGCTGGCTTGCGCGCTGTGGCCGGCGTCGCTGCTGTTCGGCGCCTTGAGCGGCCTGCGCGCGGGCCTGTTCCGTGCCGGCATATTAAAATCGACGCGGCTGCCGGTGCCGGTGGTGGTGGTCGGTAATATCTTCATCGGCGGCACCGGCAAGACGCCGCTGACGATCTGGCTGGTGCAAGCCTTGCAGCAGGCCGGCTTCACGCCGGGCGTGATTTCGCGCGGCTTCGGCAGCAAGGATAGCGCGCCGCGCCTGGTCACCCCGACATCGACGGCGCGCCAGGTCGGCGACGAGCCGCTTTTGATCGCGATGCGCACCGGCTGCCCGGTGATGGTCGGACGCGAGCGCGCGGCGGCGGGACAGGCGCTGCTCGATGCGCATCCGGCCATCGATATCCTGGTGACGGACGACGGCTTGCAGCATTACGCCTTGCAGCGCGATGTCGAAATCGTGCTGTTCGACGCGCGCGGTGTGGGCAATGGCTGGCTGCTGCCGGCCGGCCCGCTGCGCGAGCGGCCGTCGCGCCGGCGCGATTTCACGGTCGTCAACGCGCCGCATTTGACGCCGGCGCTGGCGGCGCAACTGGCGCCGGCCGGCGCGGCGCGAGCAGCCCAGGTCCCGGTCCCAGTCCAGATGACGCTGGCCGGAGATTACGCCGAGCGCCTGGCCGACCGCGGCGAGCGCGTCGCCCTGGCCGAGCTGGCAAAGCGCCCTTTAAACATCGTCGCGGCGGCCGGCATCGGCAATCCTGGGCGCTTTTTCGCCATGCTGCGCGGCGCCGGCCTGCAGGTGACCGAACTGCCGCTGCCGGACCATCACGATTTCCTCGACCGCCCGTTCGACGCGGTGCGGGCGGATCTGATCCTGGTGACGGAGAAGGATGCAGTAAAATGTGCGCAAATTGACGAACTCAGAGACGACCCGCGACTATGGGTGGTCCCGGTGACAGCGCGCATCGACGCGGCGCTGGCCGAACTCATTGTGGAGAAATGTCGTGGATGCTCGACTGCTTGATATCCTGGTCTGCCCGGTTTGCAAGGGACCGCTGGTGTACGATAAAAAGGCGCAGGAACTGATTTGCCGCGGCGACCGCCTGGCTTACCCGATCCGCGACGGCATCCCCATCATGTGGGCCGACGAGGCGCGCACGCTGCAGGATGTGCTGGAATAAGGGAACCGTTCATGTCCTTTATCGTCATTATTCCGGCCCGCCTGGCATCGACCCGGCTGCCGAACAAGCCGCTGGCCGACCTGGGCGGCAAGCCGATGGTGGTGCGCGTGGCCGAACGCGCGGCCGAAGCCGGGGCGGCGCGCATCATCGTCGCCACCGACCATGAAGATATCCGCGCCGCCTGCGCCGCGCACGGCGTCGAAGTGTGCATGACGCGCGCCGACCACCCGTCCGGCACCGACCGCATCGCCGAGGTGGCGCGCGCGCTGGCCTTGCCGCCGGACGCGGTGGTCGTCAACCTGCAAGGCGACGAGCCGCTGATCGATCCGGCCTTGCTGGCCGCCGCCGCCGCCTGCATCGGTCCGGACGTGCCGATGTCGACCTGCGCCCACGCGCTGCACGATGCCGCCGACGCCTTCAATCCGAACGTCGTCAAGGTGGTGCTGGACAAGGCCGGCCGCGCATTGTATTTTTCGCGCGCCACGATTCCCTGGCACCGCGACGGCTTCGCGCAGGACCGCACGGCGCTGCCGGCCGGCTACCTGCCGCTGCGCCATATCGGGCTGTACGCCTACCGCAACGATTTTTTGCAAGCCTATCCGCAACTGGCGGCGTCGCCGCTGGAAGCGATCGAGGCGCTGGAACAGTTAAGGGTGCTGTGGCACGGTTATCCGATCGCCGTGCACGTGACCGACGCGGCGCCGGCCGCCGGCGTCGATACGCCGCAAGACCTGGAACGGGTGCGCCAGTATTATCGGGGGTGATAACGGATATACATGAAGCGTAATACCCACGCTTTTCCGTTTTTGCCCGATCTTTCGTCATTTCCCCATATCAAATTGCCCACAAGGTGGCGTCAAGCGTGAGTTTTGTGGTAAGTTTCGTGACGAAGGTAGACAAGCAGGCAGCATTTACACATAGATACCCCCCATATTTTCATATCGTTCTAGGAATTTTCATGCGTCTCATTCTGTTAGGAGCACCCGGTGCAGGCAAGGGCACCCAGGCCAACTTTATTAAAGAAAAGTACAACATTCCGCAAATCTCGACCGGCGACATGCTGCGCGCGGCGATCAAGGCCGGCACGGAAATGGGCCTGGCCGCTAAAAAGGTCATGGATGCCGGCCAGCTGGTGTCGGACGACATCATCATCGGCCTGGTCAAGGAACGTCTGACCCAGGCCGATTGCGCCAACGGTTACCTGTTCGACGGTTTCCCGCGCACCATCGCGCAGGCCGACGCATTGAAGGATGCCGGCGTGAAGGTCGATTATGTGCTGGAAATCGCCGTGCCGGACGAATCGATCGTCGAACGCATGGATGGCCGCCGCTCGCACCCCGCGTCGGGCCGCGTCTACCACGTGAAATTCAATCCGCCGAAGGTTGAAGGCAAGGACGATGTCACCGGCGAAGACCTGGTGCAACGCGACGACGACAAGGCGGAAACCGTCAAGAAACGCCTGGACGTCTATCACAACCAGACCGAAGTGCTGCTGACCTACTATCACCAGTGGGCCGATTCGGGCGACGCGGTCGCGCCGAAGTACCGCCGCATCGAGGGCGTTGGCGCCGTCGAAGAAATCCGCGACAACGCTTTCGCCGCGCTGTCCAGCTAAGCTTTATCCTCCGCTGCGGGCCGTCCGGCCCGCATCCGATCCGCGAGCCTCGCGCTCGCGGCATCCCTTGCTTCCTTTCAACTCCGAATGGTCTAAAGTACAACGTGCGAGGCTGCCGCATGCCCGCAACTTGTCCTGGACACCGCTGTGCACAAGGAGAATGAGATGAGCATTGGAGACTGGAATATCGGCAAGCGCCTGGCGCTTGGATTCACCATCATGCTGGCCGGCCTGGTACTCAATACCGGGCTGGGCATCTACCGCCTGCAGGGCAGCGCGGACGCCACGCGCGCGATGATGGATGTGCCGCTAGCGAAGGAACGCCTGATCTCGGAGTGGTACCGCATCGTGTATGCCGGCATCCGCCGCACCACGGCCATCGCGAAAAGCAGCGATCCCACGCTGGCCGCCTATTTTGCCGACGACATCGCCAATTCCACCAAGACCGCGCAAGGCTTGATCAAGCAGATCGAGGCGCTCGCGTCCGACGACGAGAAAAACCTGATGAAGGGACTGGTCGGCGTGCGCAAGGCGTATGTCGACGCGCGCGACGGCATCGGCAAGGCCAAGGCGGCCGGCAACGCGGACGAGGCGGCGCGCATCCTGGAGCAGGAATACCAGCCGGCCGCCAAGGGTTACGAGGCGATGCTGCAAAAACTGATGGAGCACCAGCGCCAGGCGATCGACGACGCGGCGCACGAGATCGACGCCATCGCCGTGCGCAGCCACAACCTGCAACTGGCGCTGGCGGCGCTGACGGTGGCGTTCAGCGTCTGTTTCGCGTGGTGGCTGTCGGCCGGCATCACGCGCCCGATCCGCCAGGCGGTCGAGACGGCGCGCCGCGTGGCCGACGGCGACCTGTCCGGCTGCGCGCCGCGCGGCGCGGATGCTTATGGCAAGGATGAAGCGGGCCAGTTGCTGCTGGCGCTGGAAGACATGCACGCGGGCCTGGTGCGCATCGTCAGCCAGGTGCGCAGCGGCACCGAGGCGATCACCACGGCTTCGTGCCAGATCGCCGCGGGCAACCTGGACCTGTCCGCGCGCACCGAGCAGCAGGCCGGCTCGCTGGAGGAAACCGCGTCGTCGATGGAGGAACTCACGTCCACCGTGCGCCAGAATGCGGATAACGCGCGCCAGGCCAACGACATGGCGGTCAACGCGTCGGACGTGGCGCGCAAGGGCGGCACGGCGGTGTCGCAGGTGGTCGGCACGATGGAATCGATCGAGGCGTCGTCCCATAAAATCGTCGACATCATCGGCGTCATCGACGGCATCGCCTTCCAGACCAATATCCTGGCCTTGAACGCGGCGGTCGAAGCGGCGCGCGCCGGAGAACAGGGCAGAGGTTTTGCGGTGGTTGCGTCGGAGGTGCGCAACCTGGCGCAGCGTTCGGCGGCGGCGGCGCGCGACATCAAGGCGCTGATCGGCGATTCGGTCGACAAGGTCGGCGCCGGCACCCGGCTGGTGGCGCAGGCCGGCGCCACGATGCAGGACGTGGTGGCCAGCATCGAACGCGTGACCGGCATCATGGGCGATATCACCGCCGCCAGCTTTGAGCAGAGCACCGGTATCGACCAGGTCAATATGGCGATCACCGCGATGGACAATGCTACCCAGCAGAACGCGGCGCTGGTCGAGCAGGCGGCGGCCGCGGCGCAATCGATGCAGGACCAGGCGGCCCGGCTGAGGCAGGCGGTCAGCGTGTTCAAGCTCGATGGCGTGGCATACGCGCCGTCATCGGCGCCGGTCCCGGCCCCAGCCCGTGCCGCGCCGCGCCGGCAGCCGGCTGCGGCACCAGTGGGCAAAGCGGCGCCCGCGCGCGCCGCATCCGCTGCCGCATTGGCCGACACGCGCGGCGCCGCACCCGCCGCCGCACCGAAGCCGGCGCGCAAGGCGGCCGTCACTGTGGCGGCCGGGGACGAATGGGAGGAATTTTAAAAACAAAATAACTACAAAGGAAATGGAAATTGCTGAAATTATCATGTTTGCTGTAGACTCATATTCAACTTTGTTTTCCAGCCCGCCGCCCGGCGGGAGCATCAGCGTTGTGCAGTACGCAGGTTGGTAGGCTGCGCATGCCGCTTCGGCATCGCGCAGTCTTTCTGAGTGTCGTAGTGGTCGTGCTTGATCAAAAACGAAGGGGACAATATGACGGCAAGCCTATGGTTCGCAGTGGCGTGCGGCGTTATCGCCGTGGTGTACGGATTATGGTCGCGAAGCTGGATACTCAAGCAGGACCCCGGCAACGCGCGCATGCAGGAAATCGCACTGGCGATCCAGCAGGGGGCTGCCGCCTACCTGGCAAGACAATATAGAACCATCTCCATCGTCGGCGTGGTGCTGCTGGTGGCCATCTTCGTGCTGCTCGGGATGCAGACCGCGCTCGGCTTCCTGATCGGCGCGGTGCTCTCGGGCGCCTGCGGCTTCATCGGCATGAACGTCTCGGTGCGCGCCAATGTGCGCACGGCGCAGGCGGCCACCAAGGGCATGAACGAGGCGCTCGACGTCGCCTTCAAGGGCGGCGCCATCACCGGCATGCTGGTGGTGGGACTGGGCCTGCTCGGCGTGGTGCTGTTCTACATGCTGCTGACCGCGCTCGCCGCCGGCAGCAGCATGACCCCGCACGACGTGATCAAGCCCTTGATCGGCCTGGCCTTCGGCGCTTCTCTCATTTCGATCTTCGCGCGGCTCGGCGGCGGTATTTTCACCAAGGGCGCCGACGTCGGCGCGGACCTGGTGGGCAAGGTCGAAGCGGGTATTCCCGAGGATGATCCGCGCAACCCGGCCGTGATTGCCGATAACGTCGGCGACAACGTCGGCGACTGCGCCGGCATGGCGGCCGACCTGTTCGAAACCTATGTCGTGACCCTGATCGCCACCATGCTGCTCGGCGCGCTGTTGATCACCACTGCGCCGACCCAGGCCATCGTCTATCCGCTGCTGCTGGGCGCCGTCTCGATCCTGGCGTCGATCGTCGGCTGCTCGATGGTCAAGGCCAAGCCGGGCAAGAAAATCATGTCGGCGCTGTACACGGGGTTGTGGTGGGCGGCCGGCCTGTCCCTGATCGGCTTTGCCGTCGTCACCTGGCAAGTCTGGCCGGACGAGGCGATGCGCATGAAGATGCTCGGTTCGACCGTGGTCGGCATCGTGCTCACCGGCCTGATGGTCTACATCACCGAATACTATACCGGCACCGATTTCCACCCGGTGCGCCATATCGCGCAGGCATCGACCACCGGTCATGGCACCAACATCATCGCCGGCCTGGGCGTGTCGATGAAGTCGACCGCCTGGCCGGTGCTGGCCGTCTGCGTCGCGATCCTGGTGTCTTACCAGTTGTCCGGCCTGTACGGCATCGCGATCGCGGCCACGTCGATGCTGTCGATGGCCGGCATCATCGTCGCGCTCGACGCCTACGGCCCGATCACGGACAATGCCGGCGGCATCGCAGAAATGTCGGGCATGCCGGAATCGGTGCGCGCCATCACCGACCCCCTGGACGCGGTCGGCAACACGACCAAGGCCGTCACCAAGGGCTATGCGATCGGTTCGGCCGGCCTGGCCGCGCTGGTGCTGTTCGCCGATTACACGCACGCGCTGGAATCGGTCGGCCGTACCATCACCTTCGATTTGTCGAACCCGATGGTGATCGTCGGCCTGATCATCGGCGGCCTGATTCCCTACCTGTTCGGCGCAATGGCGATGGAAGCGGTGGGGCGCGCGGCCGGCGCCGTGGTGGTCGAGGTGCGGCGCCAGTTCCGTGACATCAAGGGCATCATGGATGGCAGCGGCAAGCCGGAATACGACAAGGCGGTCGACATGCTGACCGCGTCGGCGATCAAGGAAATGATTCTGCCGTCGCTGCTGCCGGTGGTGGTGCCGGTGCTGGTCGGCATGCTGCTCGGGCCGGCCGCGCTGGGCGGCCTGTTGATGGGGACGATCATCACCGGCCTGTTCGTCGCGATCTCGATGACGACCGGCGGCGGCGCCTGGGACAATGCGAAAAAATACATCGAGGATGGCAATTTCGGCGGCAAGGGGTCCGATGCGCACAAGGCCGCCGTCACTGGGGACACGGTGGGCGACCCGTACAAGGACACCGCCGGCCCGGCCGTCAATCCCCTGATCAAGATCATCAATATCGTCGCGCTGCTGCTGGTGCCGCTGCTGCCGGTGACCGGCTGGCTGGCGGTGACGCCAGTGCCGCCGCCGGTGCACGCGCAAGCGCCGGCCTACGCGCCGCCGCCGCCGGCAATGATGGCGCCCGCGCTGCCGGTGCAGACAGCGTCGGTGCCAGCCGAACTCGCGCGCACCAAGTAGTTTTTTATGCTCAAACCAAGTGCAAAGGCCGGGGTCAGACCTATGGGTCTGACCCCAGATTCTGCCTCTGGTTTTTGCTAGCAATCCCGATACTCTTTGAAGAACCGCGCCGCCGCAGCGGTGCGGCGCCCGGCCCGCGCCGGCGTTATGATGGCGCGGTACCGACAGCCCCTCGGGGGGAATCCATGAAAACCGCGATCTTGTGCTGCCTGCTGGCGCTTACCGGCTCGGGCACGCTTGCGCAGGCGGCAGAACCTGCCCGCCCGGCGCTGCCGCGCGTGGTGCCCGACGCATCCGGCGGCGCGGCGGCGACCGAGGCGTTCCGGCGCCTGCCCCTGTGCAGCCTGGCGCCGGACGGCAAGCGACTGCTGGTCGAACCCTGTCGCCCGGCGCCGTCGCGCAATTTCACGCAGCGCCGCGCCGTGCCGCAAACCGTGCTGCGCATGCCGCCGCCACCTGCGCCACCTGCGCCGTCCGGCTACGCCGCCACCCCCGTCACTCCTCCCACGCCGCTGGCGCCGCCGCCCGTGCAACCGCTCAATAACTGCATCGGCGGCGTTTGCCGCGGCGCCGACGGCACCCCCTACCAGGGCGGCACCGGCAATGTCGTGCTCGACCCGGCCGGTCGCCTGTGCAGCCGCAATGGCGCATGGGTGCAGTGTTTTTAACTACGAATCGATAAAATTCGCTACAATCGCCACTGAATTGACGTTTACGTAAACGTTAAACTTGACACCCAAAATTTCAACAGTGGAGGAGTACACATGCAAATCAAGGACAATGTCTTTATCGTGACCGGCGGCGCATCGGGTCTGGGCGCATCGACCGCGCGCATGATCGTCGAAGCGGGCGGCAAGGTGGTGCTGGCCGACGTGCAGGTCGATGCCGGCCAGGCGCTGGCGGCCGAACTGCAGGGCGCTTTCGTCAAATGCGACGTCACGTCCGAAGCCGACGGCAAGGCCGTGGTGGCGGCGGCCGTCGCACTGGGCACGCTGCGCGGCCTGGTCAACTGCGCCGGCGTGGCGCCGGCCGTAAAAACCGTCGGCAAGGATGGTCCGCACCCGCTCGACGTCTTCCAGCGCGCCGTCAACATCAACCTGGTCGGCACCTTCAACATGTGCCGCCTGGCGGCCGAAGCGATGGGCCAGACCGAGGCGGCCGAGCACGGCGAACGCGGCATCATCATCAACACCGCGTCGGTCGCGGCGTATGACGGCCAGATCGGCCAGGCCGCATACGGCGCGTCGAAGGCAGCGGTGGTGGGATTGACGCTGCCGATGGCGCGCGACCTGTCGCGCAGCGGCGTGCGTGTGATGACGATCGCGCCCGGCATTTTCGAGACCCCGATGCTGCTCGGCATGCCGACCGAAGTGCAAGATGCGCTGGGCAAGATGGTGCCGTTCCCGCCGCGCCTGGGCAAGCCGTCCGAATACGCGCAACTGGCGAAAGCGATCATCGAAAACGTCATGCTGAACGGCGAAACCATCCGCCTCGACGGCGCGATCCGCATGCAGCCTAAATAACCCCCAGCTGGGGTCAGGCGTGACTTGTTGCGTTGTTGGCCAAGAGTGTATTGTCGAATATCGATTAATGGTAAACAACGCAACAACGCACGCCTGACCCCAGGGGCCCGGATAAAAAATCAGAGGCAAAGTCTGGGGGCAGATCCATGGGTCTGACCCCGGTCCTTGGTTCTAATTTTAGTTTTACGGTACGATGCCAGGTCATCCTGGAGCCTCAATGATCAAGTTGCATTCGCTGGCGCTGGCCGCCACTCTCTGTTCTTCTCTGGCCTTGCTGGCCGCGCCCCATGTTTATGCCCAGGACGCGGCAGGCCAGCGCTCTCCCGAAATCGCCACCGGTTACGCCGACAAGGCTGGCTGGTCGGCCGACAAATTCATGGTGGCCGCGGCCAATCCGTACGCGACCGAGGCTGGCTATCAAATGCTGAAACAGGGCGGCGCGGCGATCGATGCGGCGATCGCGACCCAGCTCGTGCTGACGCTGGTCGAACCGCAATCGTCGGGCATCGGCGGCGGCGCTTTCCTGATGTATTTCGACGGCCAGCGCGTGCAAGCCTACGATGGCCGCGAGACGGCGCCGGCCAGCGCGACCGAGCGCCTGTTCCAGGATGCCGACGGCAAGCCGGTTTCGCGCGAGACCGGCATCATCGGCGGGCGCTCGGTCGGTGCGCCAGGCGTGCTGCGCATGCTGGAACTGGCGCACAAACAGCACGGCAAATTGCCGTGGGCGGCGCTGTTCGCGCCAGCGATTTCGCTGGCCGACCATGGTTTTAAAATCAGCCCGCGCCTGAACGGCTTGCTGACATGGGATAAATACCTGGCGCGCGACCCGGTCGCCGCGGCCTATTTTTATGACAGGGCCGGCAAGCCGTGGCCGGTCGGCCACCTGCTGAAAAATCCCGAACTCTCCAAAACCTTGCGCGAGATCGCCGCCGGCGGCGCCGACGCCTTTTATAAGGGGCGCATCGCGCGCGACATCGCGGCCAAGGTGGCTGCTCACCCGACCAACCCGGGCCGGCTGACGGCAGCCGACATCGCCGGCTACCAGGCGAAGGAGCGCGCGCCGGTCTGCAGCGACTACAAGGCGTGGAGTGTCTGCGGCATGCCGCCGCCTTCGTCCGGCGGCATCGGCATCGCGCAGATGCTGGGCATCCTGGAAAACACGGAGATCGCCAGTTACGCGCCGCCGCCCGGCGGCCAGCCCGGCGCCGAGGCGGTGCACCTGTTTTCCGAAGCCGGCCGCCTGGCCTATGCCGACCGCAACCGCTACGTGGCCGACACCGATTTCGTGCCGCTGCCGGGGCGCGGCGTGGCGGCGCTGCTCGACAAACAATACCTGCGCCAGCGCGCCTCCCTGATCGGCGCGCGCTCGATGGGACGCGCTGCCGCCGGCGTGCCGGACGGCGTCACTGTTTCCTGGGGCGCCGATACCGCGCCCGAGCGGCCGTCGACTTCGCACCTGGTCGCGGTCGACGCTCATGGCGGCGGCCTGTCGATGACGACGTCGGTGGAAGACGCGTTCGGCGCGCGTCAGATGGTCGACGGCTTCCTGCTGAATAACCAGTTGACCGATTTCTCGTTCGATGCGAGCGATGAAAACGGCCCGATCGCCAACCGCGTGCAGCCCGGCAAACGCCCGCGCAGCGCGATGTCGCCGACGCTGGTGTTCGACCGGGTCACCAAAAAACTGGTGCTGACGACCGGTTCGCCGGGCGGCCCGGCCATCATCAATTACGTGGCCAAGGTGCTGGTCGGCACGCTGGACTGGCGCCTGAACGTGCAGCAGGCGATCAGCCTGCCCAATTTCGGCAGCCGCAACGGCCCGACCGAACTGGAAGCGGGCCGTTTCGCGCCGGGCGTGGTCGAGGCATTGCGGGCCAGGGGCCACGATATCCGCCAGTTCGAGCAGAATTCCGGCTTGCAGGGCATCGAGCGCGCCAGCCGCGCCGGCAAAGATGGCTGGTTCGGCGGCGCCGATCCGCGCCGCGAAGGCGTGGTGCGCGGCGATTGAGGCGCTTCCCGGGATAATGTTGCCAAAACGCAGCGCCCGCTTCCCCAAACGGCGCAGACCCTGCTAATCTTTGTCGATGGGACTTAAAAAGAAAACAGGATTGATCCTGACGGGCGGCGGCGCCCGCGCCGCCTACCAGGTCGGCGTGCTGCAAGCGATCTCGGAAATCTTGTGGGAAGAGGGCTGGCCGCCGGCGCGCAACCCGTTCGACATCATTTGCGGCACCTCGGCCGGCGCCATCAACGCCACCGCGCTGGCCTGCCGCGCCGACAACTTCAGCGAGGGCGTGCAAAAGCTGCTCGACGTCTGGCTCAATATCGAGGTCGAGCAAGTCTACCGCGCCGATTCGCTCGGCGTGATCCGTTCCGGCGCGCGCTGGCTGTCGTTATTGTCGTTCGGCTGGCTGCTGCGCAAGTGGCGCGCCGCGCCGCCCCGTTCCCTGCTCGACAACACGCCGCTGGTCAGCCTGCTGCACCGCATGCTGGACTTGCCGCGCCTGGACACGGTGCTGCAGGAAGGCTTGTTGCACGCGCTGGCCGTGACCGCGTCGTCCTACAGCGGCGGCAACCACATCACGTTTTACCAGACCGCCGCCGAAATCGCGCCGTGGATACGCATGCAGCGCATCGCGCTGCAAGACCAGATCGGCGTCGAACACTTGCTGGCGTCGTCGGCGATCCCCTTCATCTTTCCGGCCACGCCCCTGTACCTGGGCGGCCAGCGCGAATATTGCGGCGACGGCTCGATGCGCCAGCTGGCGCCGATTTCTCCGGCGATCCACCTGGGCGCGTCGAAGGTGCTGGTGGTGGGCGCCGGGCGCCTGACCGAGCCGGCCGGGCACCAGGCCGAGGCGCCGCGCTACCCGAGCCTGGCGCAGATCGCCGGCCACGCGATGTCGTCGATCTTCCTCGACAGCCTGGCCGTCGACATCGAACGCCTGAACCGGATCAATTTGACCTTGTCGATGCTGCCGCAGGAATACCTGGCCAAGACGCCGTTGAAGCCGGTCGAATTGCTGGTGATCGCGCCGTCCGAACGGCTCGACGATATCGCCAGCCGGCATATCGGTAGCCTGCCGGCGCCGATCCGCACCATGCTCAGCGGCATCGGCGCGACCGAGACGCGCGGCTCGGCGCTGGCGTCGTACCTGCTGTTCGAAGCGTCCTATACCGGCGAGCTGATTCGCCTGGGGCAGCGCGACACGCAGGCGCGCAAGGCCGATGTGCTGGCCTTCTTCAATTCCTGATTTTTTGGGGATGGCTGGCCGCATGGGTCATAATGGCAGCTTTTTGCCGTTCCCCTTTTAGGTTTCGACCGTGCTGTCTGTCCGCCGACTTTGCCGCGCATTCCTGCTCCCCGTCGCCTTGCTGCTGGCCGGGGGCCTGTTCGCGTGCGTCCCCGCCTGGTCGGCCGCGCCGCCGCGCACGCTGCGTTTCGAGCAGCTCGACGTCGACGACGGCCTGGCGCAGGAATCGGTGCTGGCGGTGGCGCAGGATCAACTGGGCTTCATGTGGTTCGGCAGCCAGGCCGGCTTGAGCCGCTTCGACGGCGCGCGCGTGGTCACCTACAGCAATGCCGCCACCGATCCGCGCAGCCTGGCCGACAACTGGGTACGCGTGCTGCACCTGGATCGTGCCGGCCGCCTGTGGGTCGGCACCGACGGCGGCCTGGACCGTTACGAGCCGCTGAGCCAGAGTTTTACCCATTTTCACCCGAACGAGACGGCCAAGCGCGGCAACGGCAACCGCCATGTGCGCGCTATCGTCGACGATGGCCTGGGCGGCCTGTGGATCGGCAGCGCCGACGGCTTGCAGCATTTCGATCCGGCCAGCGGCCGCTACACCTACTGGCATCACAACGACGACCTGCCGGGCAGCCTGGGCAGCGACCAGGTCAATGCGCTGGCGCGCGACAGCCAGGGCCGGCTCTGGATCGGCACCGCGGCCGGCCTGGACCTGCTCGAACCCGGCGCGCAAAGCTTCCGCCATTTTAAAGTGGACGCCGCGCCCGATACCCGCTTCGGCGCCGTGCTGTCGCTGTATGTCGACCAGCAGCGCACCTTGTGGGTCGGCACCATGGGTGGCATCGAGCAATGGCGCCTGGCGAGCGGCGCCGACGTGCCGCAGCGGCGCCGCCTGGGCCAGCGCGAAGGCTTGAAGCCGGGCGTGGTGACGGCGATCTACCAGGACAGCGAGGCGACGGTCTGGGTCGGCACCCAGACCGAGGGCCTGTTCCGCTGGCGCGCGCAGGAAGAGCGCTTCGTGCAGTACCGGCACCAGGCGGCCGACAGCCACAGCCTGGCCGACAATTATGTGTCGTCGCTGTTCCGCGACCGCCTCGGCACGCTGTGGGTCGGCACCTGGTACAACGGCGTCAGCCGGGTCGACCTGGGCAGCGGCGGCTTCGCGCGCCTGGTGCGCGACCCGGAGCGGCCCCATTCGCTGTCCGACAACAAGGTGCGCGCCATCGTCGATGCCGGCAACGGCAAGCTCTGGCTCGGCAACAACGATGGCTTGACGCTGTACGACCCGGTCACCGGCGAGGGGACCGTCTACCGCGACGGCGCCGCCGGTTTTTCCGACGCGCGCGATCCGCAGGTGATGGCGCTGTGGCGTGACGCCGGCGGCATGCTGTGGCTGGGCGGGCGCAACGGCTTGCGCCGCTTTGACCCGGACAGCCGCCGCTTCAGCCGCGTGGCGGCCTGGCGCGGCGATCCGGACGGAGATAACTTGCGCAACATCGTCGGCGACCGCAAGGGCGTGCTGTGGATCGCCACGCGCGGCGGCCTGCACAGCTACGACCCGAAAAGCGGCGCGGCCTACACTTACCGCCACGACCCGGCCGACAGCGCCAGCCTGGCGGACAACGTGGTGCGCCCGATCCTGGAAGACCGCAGCGGCGCGCTGTGGGTCGGCAGCTTCAACGGGCTCGACCTGCTAGACCGCAAGACCGGCCGCTTCCGCCATTTCCGGCACGACCCGAACGACGCATCGACCCTCAGTCACGACGAAGTGCATTACCTGTACGAAGACCGGCAGGGCGTGATCTGGGTCGGTACCGCCGGCGGCTTGAACCGGATGCAGCTCGGCGCCGACGGCAGCGTGCGTTTCCGCCGCTACCAGCGCAAGGATGGCATGGCCGACGACGCCGTCGCCGGCATCCTCGACGACGACAGCGGCAACCTGTGGCTGAGTACGAACACCGGCATTTCGCGGCTGACGATCCAGAGCGGCCAGTTCCGCAATTACGCTGGCGCCGACGGCACCATCGAGGGCGCTTATTTCGACGGCGCGGCGCTGCGCACGGCCGATGGCACCATGTATTTCGGCGGCTTCAATGGCATCACCGCGTTTTCTCCGTCCGAGATCCGAGAAAACAGTGTGGCGCCGGCGGTGGCCATCACCGATTTCCAGATCTTTAACAAGTCGCTCAAGGCCGGGCAGGGCGGAGAACAGGCGGTGCTGAAAAACGCGATCGAGCACACCGCCGCGCTGACCCTGCGCGAACAGGATTCGGTCTTTTCCCTGGAATTCGCCGCGCTGCATTACGCCGCGCCGCAGCGCAACCGTTACGCTTACCAGTTGCAGGGCTTCGACCAGGACTGGGTCGTCACCGGCGCGAACAAGCGCTTCGCGACGTATACGAATCTCGATCCGGGGCATTATGTATTCCGCGTCAAGGCCGCCAACAAGGACGGCATCTGGAACGACAACGCGGCCACGCTGGCCATCACGATCCTGCCGCCGTTCTGGAAAACCTGGTGGTGCCGCGCCGGCGTGGCCTTGCTGTTGCTGGGCAGCGCCTACGGCATCTACCGCGGCCGCATGCGCGCGCTGCGGCACCAGAAAAGCCGCCTGGAACAGCAGGTCGGCCTGCGCACGACCGAGGTGCAGCTGAAGAACGAACTGCTGCAACAGCAAAAGGAAGAACTGGAGCTGCGCCGCGTCGAGGCGGAAAACCAGCGCGCCGAGGCCGAGCAGCGCCGCATGGATGCCGAGCGCCAGAAGCTCGAAGTCGAATTGCAGAAGGAAGCGGTCGAACAGGCGCACCGCAACATCTCGGTCCTGAGCGAGATCGGGCGCGAGATGAGCGCCACGCTCGACATCGACAAGGCGATGCGCACCTTGTACCGTCACGTGCGGCACCTGATGGACACGCACATGTTCGGCATCGGCTTTTACCGGGAAGACATCGGCTTGATCGAGTTCCCGTTCTCGATGGAGCGCGGCGTGCGCAGCCTGCCGTACACCCGCAGCGTGGCCGACCCGGACCAGCTGGCGGTGTGGTGCCTGTTCCACCGCCAGGACATTTTCATCAACGATTTCAATAACGAGTACAGCCGCTACATGGGGCCGGGCGGTCTGGAAAAACTCAGCCCGGCGCTGCTGGCCGACGGCTCCGAACCCGATTTCGCGCAATCGATGTTGTATACGCCGCTGATCGTCAACGACCGCGCGGTCGGCGTGCTGTCGGTGCAGAGCAAGGAAAAATTCGCCTACCGCCAGGTACACCTGGACATGCTGCAAACGCTGGCCGCGCACGCCGCCGTCAGCCTGGACAACGCGATGGCGTACCAGCAGGTCGAGGATGCGATGAAGGCGCTGCGCGACACGCAGCAGGAATTGCTGCAGCAGCAGGAACAGGTGCGCTTGCATACCGAGGAACTGGCGCTGGCCAACCGTGCCTTGCAGGATAACGACGAGCGCCTGCGCTACGCCAAGCAGAAGGCGGAAGACGCGACGCGCCAAAAATCCGAATTCCTGGCCAACATGAGCCACGAGATGCGCACGCCGCTTGCCGGCGTGATCGGCATGCTCGGCTTCGCGCTGCGCGACGCCAGCCTGCCGGGCGTGACGCGCGAACAGATCGAGCGCGGCCAGGCCAATGCCCAGTCGCTGCTGTCGATCATTAACGATTTACTCGATTTTTCGAAGATCGAGGCGGGCAAGCTGACCATCGAGAATATCGACTTCGCGCTGGCCGGGACGGTGGAAAACGTCGTCAGCCTGTTCCAGGAACAGGCCGCGGCCTACAGCGTCGGCTTCAACGTGACGTTCGGCGAGCAGTTGCCGCCCTTCGTCGTCGGCGACCCGTCGCGCCTGCGCCAGGTGCTGGTCAACCTGGTGGGTAATGCCTTCAAGTTCACCCGGCGCGGCGAGGTGCGCCTGCGCGTCGAGCGCGCGCCGGGCGGCGGCGCGGCCGGCTGCAACCTGATCCGCTTCACGGTCGAAGACACCGGCATCGGCATCGCGTCCGACGCGATGCCGCGCCTGTTCCAGAAATTCGAGCAGGCCGATTCCACCACGACGCGGCGCTACGGCGGCACGGGTCTCGGGCTGGCGATCTGCCGCCAGCTCGTCGAGCTGATGGGCGGCGAGATCCGCGTCGCCAGCACGCCCGGCGTCGGCAGCGTGTTTACTTTCGAGCTGCCGCTGGCCGACGGCGTGGCGCCGCCGCTGGTGCAGCATGTGCCGCGCGAGCCGCACAGCCACCAGCTGAAAGTGCTGTGCGCCGAGGATTTTCCGACCAATCAGATCATCATCCGCATGATGCTCGAAGACCTGGGGCACAAGGTCGATGTCGCCGGCAACGGCCTGCTGGCGGTGGCGGCCTGCGCGCGCACCCGCTACGATTTGATCCTGATGGATGGCCGCATGCCGGAAATGGACGGCCCGGCCGCCACGCGCCTGATCCGCTCGGGCGGCCCGGACGGCGCGCCGGTGCGCGACCAGGAATTGATGATCATCGCACTGACCGCCAACGCCAGCGAGGAAGACCGCAGCCGCTACCTCGCTTCCGGCATGGACGATTTCCTGACAAAGCCGATCGACGAGGCGGCGCTGCATTTTCAGTTGAGCCGCGCGATCGAGCGCCAACTGCAGCGCGGCATCGCCTTGCCGCGCATGCTCCCGCGCGCCGATGCGCCGCCGCCGGGCATCGCCGAACTCGATGCGATGTTCGGCGTCGAGACGGCGCCGGCGGCGATCGTGCTGCCGCGCGCCGCGGCGCTGGGGCAGGGCGAGGAAACGCTGAAGACGCGCCTGCGCGCGGCCTTCCTGGCCGACCTGCCGGCGCGCCTGTCGGACCTCGACGAAGCCCTCGCCACGGCCGACGGCGACGCGGCCGGGCGCCTGTTCCACGGCATCAAGGGCAGCGCCGCCTACCTCGAGGAACCCGAGTTGCAAGACCTGTGCGGGCAGCTCGAAAAGGCCGCCGACCGCGCCGATTGGGACGCCATCGCCGCCGGCATGCCGCAGCTGCGCGGCATGCTGTCGGCCCTGGCGGGGCTGGCACCGCTGGCGCAAGCGGACTGACAGCGGGCGCCGAATCGGGTAAGATTGGCGCCAGTGCCCCAGCAAGGCCATGCATAGACTGAGAAGGCACTGGAGAGTTTCATGAAAGTTTTGGTAGTGGATGATGATGTCGTATCGCGCATGGTGCTGATGCACCTGATCGACAGTTGCGGTAAATTCGATATCGTCGAAGCGGAAGATGGCGCCGACGCCTGGCAGCAACTGGAAGACGGCCTGCGGCCGGCGATCGTGTTTTGCGACTTGCGCATGCCGCGCCTGTCGGGCATGGAATTGCTGCAGCGCGTCAAGGGTGATGCCTGCCTGAGCATGATGCCCTTCGTGCTGGTGTCGTCCGCCACCGACAAGGAAACCGTGCAGCAGGCCACCAAGGCCGGCGCCGCCGGTTACATCGTCAAGCCGTTCCAGGCCGACCAGGTGCGCATCCACCTGACCGCCTTCCTCGACCAGGCCGCCAGCGGTTACGAACACCTGGCTGAAACGCCGGAAGACACCCAGTTGCGCCTGGGCATCAACGCCGACCGCCTGCTGGTCTATCTGACCGGCTTCCAGAACCAGTTGACGGTCGCCAGCGGCGAACTCGATGCGCTGTTCGCGCGCGGCGAGCAGCACGAGGCGCAGACCCGCATCGACCGCCTGCACGCCGGCTGCGTGACGCTCGGCCTGTCCGGCGCGGCGACCGCGCTGAAAAGCTTCGCGCCCGGCTTCCTGTCGAGCGACGCGGTGCAGGCCGTGCTGTCGGACGTGATCCGCGCCGTCATCCACCAATCGGCGCTGGTGCGCAAGTCGATCGGCGGCAATTGAAATAAACGCTTGCCGCGCGCCGCATCCCGCCGCGCGCAAAATCCCTCTGCGCCAGGGTGTTTCGCATTGTAATAAAGTTTACAATGTGAACTCTGCCTGAACCCGACCATTCCGAGGGGGCGACCATGACCACACCGACCGATGCCAGCGGCAGCGCCCACCAGGACAGCTTCGCGCGCGACCACCTGCCGGCGCGGGAACTGTGGCCGGAACTGCTGTTCGACTTGCCGGAATTGCAGTATCCGGCGCGCCTCAATTGTGTGGCCGAACTGCTGGACCGCGCGGTCTCCGCCGGTGCCGGCGCGCGCACGGCGTTGCGGGCCGCCGATGGCGACTGGAGCTATGCCGAACTGCTGGAACGGGTCGACCGCATCGCCCACGTGCTGCGCGGCCCGCTGGCGCTGGTGCCGGGCAACCGCGTGCTGCTGCGCGGCGCCAATACCCCGATGATGGCGGCGGCCATCCTGGCGGTGCTGAAGGCGGGCCTGATCGCCGTGCCGACCATGCCCTTGCTGCGCGCGCGCGAACTCGATGCGATCATGGCCAAGGCGGAAGTCAACGCCGTGCTGTGCGCCGCCGGCCTGCGCGCCGGACTCGATGGCGCCGCGCACCTGCCGTCAAAAATATTGTGCTTCAACGGCGGCGCCGCGCCGGATTCCCTGGAAGCGCTGATGGCGGCGCAGCCGGCGCATTTTACGGCCTGCGATACGGCGGCCGACGATGTCTGCCTGGTCAGCTTCACGTCCGGCACCACCGGCGTGCCGAAGGGGACCATGCATTTTCAGCGCGACCTGCTCGCCGTCTGCGACTGTTTTCCGCGCTCGGTGCTGCGTTCGCAAGCGGACGACATTTTTATCGGCACGCCGCCGCTGGCATTTACGTTCGGCCTGGGCGGCCTGCTGCTGTTTCCGCTGCGCGTGGGCGCATCCAGCGTGCTGCTGGAAAAACCGTCGCCGCCGGCCCTGCTGCAGGCGATCGAACAATACCGCGCCACCGTCTGTTTCACGGCGCCGACCTTTTACAGGCAGATGGCGCCGCTGGCGGGAGATTTCGACCTCTCAAGCCTTCATAAAACCGTCTCCGCCGGCGAAGCGCTGCCGCTGGCCACGCGCGAAGCCTGGCGGCAGGCCAGCGGCCTGGAGATGATCGACGGCATCGGCGCGACCGAAATGCTGCACATTTTTATTGCGGCGGCCGGTGACCAGGTCCGGCCCGGCGCCACCGGCAAGCCGGTGCCGGGCTACCAGGCGTGCATCCTCGGCCCCGACGGCTTGCCGGCCGGCCCCGGCGTCGTCGGGCGGCTGGCCGTGAAAGGACCGACTGGCTGCCGCTACCTGGACGACGAGCGCCAGCGGGATTATGTGCTCGATGGCTGGAACCTGACCGGCGACGCCTACGAGATGGATGCCGACGGCTATTATTTTTACCGCTCCCGCACCGACGACATGATCATCTCGGCCGGCTACAATATCGCCGGGCCGGAAGTCGAGGATGCCTTGCTGCGCCACGCGGCCGTGGCCGAATGCGGCGTGGTCGGCAAGCCGGACCCGCAGCGCGGCCAGGTGGTCGAGGCGCATGTGGTCTTGAAAGCTGGCGTCGAGCCGACGCCGCAACTGGTGGCGGAATTGCAGGAATTCGTCAAGGGCCAGATCGCGCCCTACAAATATCCGCGCGCGCTCGTGTTTCACGCGGCGCTGCCGCGCACCGAAACGGGCAAGCTGCAGCGTTTCAAATTGCGCGCGCTCAGCCCGTGAAGCGCTGGAAGGCGACCGGATCGCCGGCGCGCGGTTCGATAAAATGTTGTTGATTAAAACATCATTGCCTAAAAGCTACTGCGCGCCGCTTCCCGCATAAATCCATAACACTCGCAACGATCAGCGGCCATGCACTTCCGCGAGCGCCAGGCCGGCCCGGTGTGCGCAGGCCTGGTGCATGCCCGGCAAGCGGGATGGGCTGACCATCTGTTCAAACGGGGAGGTGTTTATGAGTAGCAATTTGCGTATCAACGGAGCGGCGTGCCTGCTGGCGGCGCTGTGCATCGGCGCACCCGCGCACGCCGCCGACACGACGCTGCTGACCGCGGCGGACAAGGGACAACTGGCCTCCTGGCTGGGAGAAGGGCCGCTGGCCTTGACCCGGATTTTTGAAAAGACGGCCGGCGCCACCGCCGCCGATTTCCACGCGGCGGCCGACGGCAAGGGCCGCACCTTCTCCGTCATGGAAGCGCGCAACCTGGCGGGACAAAGCTGGCTGGTGGGAGGCTACAATCCGCAAAGCTGGTCGTCGAAGGGCGGTTTCAACATGACGCTGCCGGAAGCCGAGCGCACCGCTTTCATCTTCAACCTGACGTCGGGGCGCAAGTTCACCCAGTTGCCGGACTTGGCCGAGGGCGAGGATTTCGGTTCCTTCCAGACCTTGAACGATGCCGGCTTCGGTCCCACGTTCGGCGCCGGTTTCGACCTGGCCGTGCCGGGCAACCTGGGCACCGGCGGCACTTCCGCCATTCTCAGCTACAGCGCGCCGGACCATTCGCAAAACACGTTTACCAGCATCCTCGACGGCAGCGCTTACCAGTTCACTCCCAACGTCAGCTTCGGCGCGCTCGAGGTCTACACGATTTCCGCCGTGCCCGAACCGGCGACCTGGATGATGGGACTGGCCGGACTCGGCATGCTGGCGATGCTGCGCAGGCGCAAGGGGAGGCGTTGATGTGGAGGCGGCGCGGCAGGGCGCCTGGCGCCGGACATTGCCCGCGCGGATGCATTTTTAGGGTGTACAGCGCCGGTCTTGGCTGTACAATAGCGGGCTGCAACATGCGTGTGTCGCCATAGTACAATGGATAGTACAAGGTCCTCCTAAGACTTAGATACAGGTTCGATTCCTGTTGGCGATACCAGTTGCTGCGCCTGCGCTGTACTCCATCTCCCCTCCATGTCAGCGACACCCGGCGTCTTCCCAGCAAAAAATAGTGCCGGCGGCGCGACTGTCGGTACAATGCACGCTTCTTTCATCATTTCAGCGGCCGTTCCCGTCCCGGCGGAGCGCCGCGCGCAGGTTTAATCACTATGGCAGTCATCTCTTTATCTTCGGCGCAACTGGCGTTCGGTCACGTCGCGCTCCTCGATCACGCGGAATTTTCCCTGGAAACGGGAGAGCGCGTCGGCCTGATCGGCCGCAACGGCACCGGCAAATCGTCCTTGCTGAAAATTATCTCGGGCCGCTTCAAGCTCGACGACGGCTTGCTGGTCATGCAGCAAGGCTTGAAAATCGCCTACGTCGAGCAGGAACCGACGTTCGAACCAGAGATGAGCGTGTTCGACGCCGTCGCGTCCGGCATGGGCGACCTGCAGGCGCTGCTGAAGGAATACGATGCGCTGACCGGCCAGTTCGGCCAGGGCAACGACGACGAATTGATGGAACGCATGCACGACATCCAGGTGAAACTGGACGCGGCCGATGCGTGGAGTTTGAACAACAAGGTCGAAACCACGCTGGGCCGCCTCAACCTGAGCGCCGACATGCTGATGAAAACCCTGTCCGGCGGCATGCAAAAGCGCGTCGCGCTGGCGCGCGCGCTGGTGTCGGCGCCCGACGTGCTGCTGCTCGACGAGCCGACCAACCACCTCGACTTCACGTCGATCATGTGGCTCGAAGGCTTGTTGCGCGACTATAAGGGCAGCGTGCTGTTCATCACCCACGACCGCAGCTTCCTGGACAACGTCGCCACCCGCATCATCGAGCTGGACCGCGGCAAGCTGCTGTCCTATCCGGGCAATTTCACGACTTACCAGGTGCGCAAGGCTGAACAGCTGGAAATCGAGGAAATCGAGAACGCCAAGTTCGACAAGTTTTTGGCGCAGGAAGAAGTATGGATACGCAAGGGCGTCAAGGCGCGCCGCACGCGCGACGAAGGCCGCGTGCGGCGCCTGGAGCGCTTGCGCGACCAGCGCTCGCAGCGCCGCGACCAGCAGGGGCAGGTCACCTTGCAGGTGTCGTCCGGCGACCGTTCCGGCAAGATCGTCGCCGAACTGGAAAACGTCTCGAAAGCCTATGGCGAGCGCGCCATCGTCAGCGATTTCAGCGCCACCATCCTGCGCGGCGACAAGGTCGGCCTGATCGGCGCCAACGGCGCCGGCAAGACCACGCTGTTAAAACTGATCCTGGGACAGGAAAAGCAGGATAACGGCACGATCCGCCAGGGCACGAAATTGCAAGTCGCGTATTTCGACCAGATGCGCACCCAGCTCAACGAGGACGCCAGCCTGATGGACACCATCGCGCCGGGCAGCGACTGGGTCGAGATCAACGGCCAGCGCAAGCACGTGATGACCTACCTGAACGATTTCCTGTTCGCGCCCGAGCGCGCCCGCTCCCCGGTCAAGACGCTGTCCGGCGGCGAGCGCAACCGCCTGTTGCTGGCGCGCCTGTTCGCCAAGCCGGCCAATGTGCTGGTGCTCGATGAACCGACCAACGACCTCGATATCGATACGCTGGAATTGCTCGAGGAATTGCTGGAAGATTACCAGGGCACCGTGTTCCTGGTCAGCCACGACCGCATGTTCCTCGACAATGTCGTGACCCAGGTCATCGTGGCCGAAGGGCAGGGCAAGTGGCGCGAGTTCATCGGCGGTTACAGCGACTGGGAACGGGTGCGCGATACCGTCGTCTCCACGCCGCCCAAGGCTGCCGCCAAGCCGGCCGCCGCGCCGGCACCGGCCGAGGCCGCTCCCGCAAAACAGAAAAAACTCAGCTTCAAGGAACAGCGCGAACTCGATGAGTTGCCGAAACTGATCGCCGCGCTGGAAGATGAGCAGACGGCGCTGGCGCTGCAATTGTCCGATCCGGATTTTTACAAGAAAAACGCGGCCGAAGCGAAGCGCGTGAATACTCGGATTGAGCAAATCGAGGGCGAGTTGCTGGCGGCGCTGGAAAAATGGGAAGCGATCGAATCTCGCGCCAAAGGCTGACGCGCAGGCGTGCGCTGGTGCCAAATTAAATATTGTAATATCAGCAAAATTGCTTCGGAAGCCACTCCCCGGTTTCCGAAGCGTTTGTCATTATTGCGCCCCGGATAAGCACAGCAGAGAAACGCATGCCAGTGAACCCCTTTCTCCCTACCGCCGCCCGGGCGGGATCGGCCCCCGCCCTGGCGCGGATATTGCCGTTCGCCGCTTACCTGTTCTTCCTTTTTGCGGCCGACATGCTGGCCCGCCTCGATGTCGAGGCGCAGCAGTTGCGCTGGCTGTATCCCTGCAAAATCGGCGCCGTGCTGGCGCTGCTGCTGTTTTTCCGGCGCAGTTATCCCGAACTGGCGTGGCGCGGCATGCGCCCGCGCCTGGCCGCGCTCGCCGTCGCGGCCGGCCTGCTCGTGTTCGCGCTGTGGATCTCGCTCGACGCCGGCTGGATGAAGCTGGGCAGCTCGCCCGGATTCGATCCCGGCGATGGCGCCGGCGGCATCGACTGGACCCTGGCCGCGCTGCGCATCGGCGGCGCCATGCTGGTGGTGCCGGTCATGGAAGAACTGTTCTGGCGTTCCTTCCTGCTGCGCTGGATGGCGTCACCCGATTTCCAGGCCGTCAACCCCAGGCAGGTCGGTTACAGGGCTTTTGTTGTCACGGTGCTACTTTTTGGCTTTGAGCATGATTTATGGCTTGCCGGCATCGTTGCCGGGGCTGTATATAGTCTGCTATATATGCGTGGTGGTAATCTGTGGGCCGCCATTCTTGCGCATGGGGTAACGAATGGCGTGCTGGGGATATGGATCGTTGCTACCGGCAATTGGAATTACTGGTGAAGTTGGACCTTGTCATACAAACAAGATAAAACAATGTTGAGTTTTTCTCACACTTCCGCGGGCGCCAGGCGCGCGTTGCTGCTGCTGGCCGGCGCCGTTTGCACGGTACCGGCCGGCGCCGCCATCAGCGATACGATCCACCCCTACGTCGCGGTGAACCGCGCCTATGACGACAACCTGTTCCGGCTCGACGAGCATGCCGAGGGCATCGGCGGCCAGCGCTCCGACCATACCACGCGCACCGATTTCGGCCTGTTGTTCGACCGGCCGATCGGCCTCCAGCGCCTGACCGGGCAATTCAAGGAATCGCGCGTCAAGTTCGACCATTTCAGCGACCTCGATTACAACGGCAAGGATTACCTGGCCGACCTGGAATGGCATATCGGCAACCACCTGGAAGGGCATGCCGGCGCCGCCTATTCGCAGACGCTGACGTCGTTCATCGATTTCCACGCGGCCGAGCGCAACCTGCGCGTGCAGCGCCGCGAATATGTCGACGGCGCCTGGCGCTTCCACCCCAGCTTTCGCGTGCGCGCGGCGCTGACGCGGCAAAAATCGACCTATGACCTGGCCGCGCAGCGTTTTAATGACCGCACCGAGGACGAGGCCGACCTCGGCTTCGACTATCTGCCGCCGAGCGGCAGCCGTTTCGGTTTGCAGTTCAGCCGGCTGAAAGGATCGTATCCGTATCCGCGCCTGGTCGGCACGATCCCGATCGACGACGACTATACGCAGCGCGAAGTGAAGGCGAATATCTACTGGGTGTTCAGCGCGACGTCGCAATTCACGATGCTGGCCGGCTGGGCCGAGCGCCGGCACGGCGTGCTCGGCGAGCGCGACAGCAGCGGCTTGAACGGGCGCGCCGTGATGAACTGGGCGATGCTGCGCAAGTTGCGCATGACGGCCAGCGTCTGGCGCGAATTCGCCGCCGTCGAAAGCAGTTTCATCAACAACAGCCTGAACAAGGGAGCCAATTTCAATACCGCATGGGATGTCAGCGCCAAGGTCAACGCCAGCGCCAATCTGCGGCGCGAAACGCGCGATTTCAGCACGCTGGCCGGGCGCGTCGCGCCATCCGGCCTGTACGACAGCACCCGCACCGCCTCGCTGGGTGTCAACTATATGCCGACCCTGTCGGTACTGTTGTCGGCCAACCTGTTCCGCGAGACGCGGTCCGGCAATTTCTCGACGAATTACCGTAGCAACGGCATGTCCGTCAGTGCAAGCGCACAATTCTGAAGAAAAACATGACGGTCAACGATATCCCCCTGATTTCCTTTTTCCAGCGCGTGCTCGATCCGCTCATCATCATGGGGTCGCTGTACCTGGTGTCGATGCTGTTTTCGGAACCGTTTACGGGGTATTCGCTGGTGCTGATGATCCTGGCTTTTTTTATTTCATCGTCGGTCTACCAGTATGTCGATCCCTACCGCACCTGGCGCAGCGGGCGCATGCTCGCCTATGCGCGCGACATCCTGGTCGGCTGGAGCATCACGGCGCTGATCCTGGTCTTCCTCGGTTCCGTCAGCGGCCTGTCGTATCACTACGACGAGCACGTCGTGCTGTGCTGGTTCGTGACTACCCCGTTCGTGCTCTTGGCCAGCCACCTGGCCGCGCGCAAGCTCGGTTCCGATCCGGCCAACGACAACGAGGTGCGCTCGGTGCTGATCGTCGGCGCCAACGATGTCGGCGTGAAATTCGCCAACACGATCGAAAAATTGCCGAACATGTTCATGACCGTGCGCGGCTTTTTCGACGACCGCACCGACGACCGCCACCCGGAGGGCTTGCGTCACCCGGTGCTGGGCAACATGGACCAGATCGCCTCGTTCGTGCGCGAACAGCATATCAAGATGATCTTCATCAGCCAGCCGATCTCGGCCCAGCCGCGCATCCGCAAGCTGCTCAACGAATTGCAGGACACGACCGCGTCCGTGTATTTCCTGCCCGATATCTATGTCTTCGACTTGATGCAGGCGCGCTTCGACACCGTCGGCGGCATGCCGGTGATCGCGATCTGCGAAAGCCCGTTTACCGGTTTTAACAGCATGGTCAAGCGCGGCAGCGACGTGATCCTGGGCAGCCTGATCGCGCTGATGCTGATCCCGGTGATGCTGGCGATCGCTGTCGCCGTGCGCGTCAGCTCGCCCGGCCCGGTGATCTTCCGCCAACGCCGCTACGGCTTGAACGGCGAGGAAATCATCGTCTACAAATTCCGTTCGATGACGGTGTCCGAGGATGGCGCGAAAGTGGTGCAGGCGACCAAGAACGACCAGCGCGTGACGCGCGTCGGCGCCTTCCTGCGCCGGTCTTCGCTCGATGAATTGCCGCAGTTTATCAATGTACTGCAAGGGCGCATGAGCATCGTCGGGCCTCGCCCGCACGCGGTGGCGCACAATGAACAGTACCGCAAGCTGATCAAGGGTTACATGCTGCGCCACAAGGTCAAGCCGGGCATCACCGGCTGGGCGCAAGTGAACGGCTTGCGCGGCGAAACGGAAACGCTCGACAAGATGGAAGCGCGCGTCCGCTACGACCTCGATTACCTGCGCAACTGGTCGCTGTGGCTCGACCTGTGGATCGTGATCCGGACGTTGAAAGTGGTGGCGGCGCGCGAAAACGCGCACTGACCGGCAGATTGCCAATCAATTTATTAAAGGGAATGATCGTGAACCATACTGCCCAACCGAGCCAGCCCGCCGTCCGTGCGCTGGGCGCCGGCCTGCTGCTGTTCGCCGCGCTCGGCCTGTCGGCCTGCGGCGAGAAGGAAAAAAAGCCGGGTCAGGCGCTGGTCAGCGTCAACGGCGAGGAAATCACCGTCTTGCAGCTGAACGAGGAATTGCAGCGCGCCGGCACCCAGCCGCAGCAGGATGGCGTGCGCAAGCAATTGCTCGAAGCGCTGATCGACCGCCAGTTGCTGCAAAACGAGGCGGCCAAGGATAAGCTGGACCGCGATCCGAAGGTGATGCAGGCGATCGAGCGCGCCAAGGCGCTGATCGTCGCGCAAGCCTACATGCAAAAGCGGATCGGCAGCCAGGTGCGCCCGACCAAGGTCGAGATCGACGAATATTTCGCCCAGCACCCGGAATTTTTCGGCAACCGCAAGCAGTTCGACATGCGCGAACTCGTCATCGCCAGCAAGGACATGACCGTGCCGCTGAAAACCGCGATGGATGGCGCCAAGTCGCTCGACGAAGTCGCGCAGTGGCTCGATGGCCACAAGGTCAAGTATTCCCGCACCCAGCTGTCGCGCACCAGTGCCGATCTGCCGCCCGAACTGAGCGGCAAGCTGCTGGCCATGCCCAAGGGGCAACTGTTCATCATCCGCGAGGGCGAGCGCAGCATGCTGATCCAGATCGCCGACATCAAGGATAGTCCGGTTACGCTGGAAGGGGCGTCGGCGCAGATCGAGCAATTCCTGTTCAACAAGAAAAACAAGGAAGCGGCCGACGCCGAGATCAAGCGCCTGCGCAGCGCGGCCAAGATCGATTACTTCAACAAGGCCGATGCCGTCGCCACGGCGCCGGTACCGGCGGGCACGGCGCAACCGGGCGCGCCGGCCGCCGGCGGCGACGAGTCGACCGCGCGCGGCGTGGCCGGCCTGAAATAAGCAGGGTTCTTTTTTTCTTACAGGGGTGAATTCATCATGAAAAGACTTGTGTTGTGGATGATGTTGTCCTTGCTGGCGTTGACGCTGCGCACCGCCGGCGCCGTGGAAATCGTGCTCGGCGCCGGCGACGTGCTGAAAGTGTCGGTCTACGGCAGTCCCGACCTGGCGCTCGAAACGCGCGTCAGCGATACCGGCACCATCACCTTTCCGCTGATCGGGCAGGTGGCCGTGGGCGGCTTGCCGGTGCCGGTCGCCGAAAAGAAGATCGCCGACCTGCTCGAGGGCGGCGGCTTCGTCAAGAAGGCGCAGGTCAACATCCTGGTGACGATGATCCAGAGCCAGCAAGTGTCGGTGCTGGGGCAGGTCACCCGTCCCGGGCGCTATCCGATGGATGGCAAGCGCAAGCTGATGGACATGCTGGCGCAGGCCGGCGGCATCGGCCTCGAGGGCGGCGACACCGTGTCGGTGATCCGCACGCGCAACGGGAGGACTACGCGCGAAGTGGTCGACATCATCGAAATGGTACACTCGGGCGACTTCGCCCATGATTACGAACTGGCCGCCGACGATGTGCTGTATGTCGAACGCGCGCCGCGCTTTTATATCTATGGCGAAGTGCTGCGCCCGGGGCCGCTGCGCCTGGAGCGCAACATGACGGTGTTGCAGGCGCTGTCGGCCGGCGGCGGGCTGACCCCGCGCGGCACCGAGCGCGGCATGCGCATCAAGCGCCGCGACGCCAGCGGCAAGTTGCAGGTCATCGATGCCAAGCACGACGACCTGGTGCAGGTGGACGATGTCGTCTACGTCAAAGAAAGCCTGTTCTGAGGCGGGAGCGGCGATCGATCTTAGGAGGAAGCGGCCATGAATTTTCCCCAGTTTTTATTGATATTGCGCGCGCGTAAGCGGATCATCCTGCTGACATTGATCGCCACGGTGGCGGTCACGCTGGTGGTGAGCCTGTTGCTGCCGAAGACCTATAAGGCGACTTCGTCGGTCTTGCTGAACTATAAGGGGGTCGACCCGGTCACCGGCATGACGATGCCGGGTCAATTGTTGCCCGGCTATATGGCGACGCAGATCGACATCATCACCAGCAAGACCGTCGCGCTGAACGTGGTCGACCAGTTGAAACTGGCGCAAAGCCCGGAAGTGATCGAGCAATTCCGCCAGGATACCGACGGCAAGGGCACGGTGCGCGACTGGCTGGCGGCGCTGTTGCTGAAAAAACTGGAAATCGTGCCGTCGCGCGAGAGCAGCGTGGTCGAGATCAGCTTCAAGGGCGTCGATCCGCAATTCGTGGCTGCGATCGCCAACGCCTTCGCCGACGAATACCAGAAGATCAGCGTGCAATTGAAGGTCGAGCCGATGAAGAAGGCGAGCAATTATTTCAATGAGCACGCCAAGCAGTTGCGCGACGCCGTCGAAGTCACGCAAAGCCGCCTGTCGAAATACCAGCAGGAAAACGGCCTCGTCAGCGTCGACAACCGGCTCGATGTCGAATCGAACCGCTTGAACGACCTGTCGGCGCAACTGGTGCTGGCGCAGGCGCAGCAGATGGAAGCGAGCTCGCGCCAGCGCATGGCCACCGGCCATGCCGGCGAATCGCCCGACGTCGCGGCCAATCCCCTGATCCAGAACATGCGCGCCAGCGTCGCCGCGGCCGACAGCAAGCTGGCCGAGATCGCTCAGCGCCTGGGCCGCAACCACCCGCAATACCAGAGCGCGAAAGCGGAAGCGGACCAGATCCACGCCGCGCTCGCCGCGCAAATCCAATCGACGTCGAATTCGGTCGGCAACAATGCGCAAATCTTCGGCCAGCGCGAAGCGGCGCTGCGCGCGTCGCTGGCCGCGCAGAAGGCCAAGGTGCTCGAATTGAACCGCACCCGCGATGAACTCAATGTGCTGCAAAGGGATGCCGAAAGCGCGCAGCGCGCCTTCGAGGCGACCACGGTGCGCCTGTCGCAGACCCGCATCGAGGGCCAGTCCGAGCAGTCCGACATCGCCGTGCTCAATCCGGCCGTGGCGCCGATCGAGCCGTCGAGCCCGCGCATCGTGCTCAATACCGCGCTGGCGCTGTTCCTCGGCACGCTGCTCGGCATCGGTTTCGGCCTGGTCGCCGAGATGCTGGACCGGCGCGTGCGTTCGAGCAGCGACCTGGCCGACATCGCCGGCATCCCCGTGTTCGGCACGATCGACTGGTCGCCGCCGCGTCCCCGTTCCAGGCTGGCCACCATGCTGTTGCCGCGCCGCTCACGCCTGACGACTTGATATGGATACCAAGATGAACTCTGCCGCCATCACCCAGGCGCAGGCCGCGCCTGCCGCCGTGCCCGACTCCAGCATCGGCGGCCTGCTGCTGGCCTCGGGCAAGATCAGCCCCGAAAACGCCGAACGCGTGCTGCGCATGCAAAAGGAACTGGGCATCCGCTTCGGCGAAGCGGCCCAGCGCCTCGGCCTGATCACCGAGGCCGATATCCAGCAAGTGCTGGCACGCCAGTTCGACTACCCGTATTTGCAGCAGGGCGAGTCGAACGTTTCACCGCTGCTGGTGGCCGCCTTTCAACCGTTCAGCCCGCAGGTGGAAACGTTGCGCGCCGTGCGCAGCCAGTTGATGCTGCGCTGGTTCGCGCGCGGCCATAAATCGCTGGCCGTGGCCAGCATCGATTCCGGCGACGGCGCCAGCCTGTTCGCGGCCAACCTGGCGGTGGTGTTTTCCCAGCTCGGAGAACATACCTTGCTGGTCGACGCCAACATGCGCGCGCCGCGCCAGCACGCGATCTTCGATTTGAAGGGAAGGCAGGGCCTGTCCGACATCCTGGCCGGGCGGGCCGACCTGGACGCGGTGGCCAAGGTGCCGTCGTTCATCGACCTGTCGGTGCTGGCGGCCGGCACGCTGCCGCCCAATCCGCAAGAGCTGCTGAGCCGGGCCAGCTTCGGCCAGTTGAATGCGCAACTGGAATCGCGCTTCGATGCCGTGCTGTACGACGTGCCGGCCTTCGCGCTCGGTTCCGACGCGCTGGCGCTGGCCGCGCGCAGCCGCGGCGTGCTGCTGGTGGCGCGCAAGAACAGGACGCCGCTGGCCGATGTGATGACGCTGGTCGACCAGATCCGGCACAGCGGCGCCGAATTGGTCGGTTCGGTGCTGGTCGATTTTTAACGGGAACGTCACGTCGCCGCAGCAAAACCTGTTGCCAGCTGATTGGCTGTCAGGCAAGTATCTTGTCAGGCGATAATTTCATTCATCCCTATGTTATATGGCAACTTCAGCGATTTTTGATATTTAATGCTGTATGTTGTTCATGGGCAACGTAAAAATTTCGGCGCTGTGCTATCTTGGATGGCATTGCAATAGTGAATTTGGGGGATGCAATCATGAAATTACTCTGGCAAGCCAGCCTGTTGTCCGGGCTGGTTTTTAGCGCCGCCGCCAGCGCGCAGGTCGATCCGTCGGTGGGCGGCACGGTGTCGCAGCAAGCCTTCGGCAGCCGTTACGCGCTGAACTCGGCCAATCCGGCCAATTTGCTGGTCGTGGCCGACCCGGCCGGCAGCGGCCGCAGCGTGCTGAAAACCACCGTCAAGGATGCGCAGTCGGCCGTCGACGGCATCAAGCGTACCGATTTTTATCCGCTCAACGAAGCCAGCGCGAGCGGCCTGCGCTGGTACGCGATCAGCGTGTATATCCCGTCCGACTGGACCGTGCACCCTTATCCGGCTGTCGTCGCGCAGATGGATACCAGTACCAGCGCGACGAACCTGGCCGCGCCGCTGTCGCTGCTGGTGCGCGGTTCGACGCTGGAATTGAACCTCAATTCGAATTACCGCGGCACCAGCGGCGCCGATGTCGCGACGGCCGCCAACAGCGCGGCCGAAGTGCTCAAACTGGGGCCGCTGGTGACGTCGAAATGGTATTGCCTGGTGATCCGTTCCGACTGGTCGCCCAGCCTGGGGCGCGGCGCCATCACGATGTGGATGAATGGCGAGAAGGTGTATAACGCCAACAATTCGACCAATTCCTATTTCGGCGCGGCGCACGTGCCGCGCGCCGGCCTGATGTTTCCCGGCTTGATGGGCGTGACCGAGCGCAGCGTCTACACCGATTTCATCCGCATGGGCGGCGTCAACACGACCGTGCTGAACATGTATGCGGTGACGCCGTGCGCCGCCTTCGTCACCGGCCCGACTATCCAGTGGTAAGGGGAAAATGATTATGAACACATCACGCATGCTGTTGCTGGCGGCCGGCCTGGCCTGCGCCGGCGCGGGCCAGGCGCAGGTCGACCTGAGCCGCGGCGGCCCGATCTCGACGCTCGACGCCAACCCCAAGCCCTTGCAGTACGTCAGCCAGTCGCTGGCGCGCAACCTCAGCGCGGGCACGCGCTATTTCGACGACTTGTACGCGCTCAGTTCGGCCACGTCATCGAACCTGAACCTGGTGCCCGACCCGCTCGGCAGCAACCGCCAGGTGTTCCGCATGAAGTTGCTCAAGTCGGATCCGCTGGTCAATGGCGGTTCGCGCACAGAGGTCACGTTGAAGTATGAATACGTGATCGAGGGCGTGCGCTGGTACGCGATGAGCGTGCTGTTCCCGCCGGACTGGCAATTCAATATCGAACCGTCGGTGGTGACGCAATTGCATACCAGCCAGAAGACGACGGTGGTGCCGCCGCCGGTCAGCATCACGGCCACCAACAATGACTTGAACCTGGAGCTGTACTATAACTACCGCAATATGAACGGGCTCGGCAGCGACCCGGCCACGCGCGCCAACACTGGCCAGCAGACGGTCCGGCTGGGCAAGTTCGTCACCAACAAATGGTATTGCTTCGTGTTCCGCGTCGACTGGTCGTACAAGCCGGGCACCGGTTCGCTGTCGATGTGGTTGAACGGCAACCAGATGTATGACGCGAAAAACGCGTATAACGCCTATGAAACCTGGCTCGGCAACTATCCGAAGGTCGGCGTCTACCAGCCGGGCGTGATGTCGGTGCCGGCACGCTCGATCTACACCGATTTCATTCACGTGGGCGGCATCCAGTCGACCTATGAACAGATGGCCGCGCTGACGCCGTGCGGCGTCTATCCGCAACCGCTGCCGCCGCTGATCAAATAGCGGCGCGCTTGTTCCCGCCAGGGCCGCGTCGCGCGGCCCTTTTTTTCGGGCGCACGGCAGGCCGGCAAACGGCATATGCTTGAGCAGGCTGGTATCATCCGATATTAAACTTATGCCATTGTTGCCTTGACGTTGACGCCGGCCGGGGCCGACAATGGCTGGTCGCGCCAAGCCGGCGCGGAGCGGAAAAACCATGACTACTCTTGTTAAAACCGGACGCTGGCAAGGCATCGCGCTGCTCGGCCTGGTCGTGTTGACGTCGATGTTTTTCGGCCTGCTGATCGGCGCCGAACTGCACTTGCTGATCCTCGCCTTCGTGGCGCTGGTGGCCGCCTTGCCGGTCCTGTACGTGGCGCTGTTCGGCTTCGAGGACCGCGCCGGCTGGCTGTTGCTGGGCAATTTCGGCTTGATGTATGTCGGCCAGATGGCGCAGATGAAGGGCGTGCCGATCGGCTACCTGATGGAATTGATGATCTTCGCCTGCGTGCTCAATTCGCTGCGCATCAGCGGCCGCCTGGCGTTGCGCGACGGCGCCACGCGCACCGTGCTGCTGCTGTTCGTGCTGTATTTCGCGGTCACGCTGCTGAGCACGCTGCTCGGGCGTTCGCAAAAGATGGCGGCGATCTGGCAATTCCAGTACAACCTGAAGTTGCCACTGATGTTTGCACTGGGCATGCTGATGCTGCCCAGCGAGCGCATGCTGCGTGTATTGCGTTTCATCGTCGCCGGCAGCTGGCTGTATTTTTTACCGATGCTGGCGCTTGAAATCGCCGCGCCGGGCTTTTTCTATAAACTGGTCGGCTTCCAGCAGGATATCCACGTCAATCCGCTGCTCGGTTTCGGCGGGCGCCTGCAGGGACCGTTCGCGCATTCCGGCTACCTGGCCATGACCTGCGGCCTGCTGTCGGCCGCCGCGCTGATCGAGTGGATGCAGGTAAAACGCCTGCGCTGGCTGGTGCTGGCGGGGATTTATTGCGGCATGGTGCTGCTGAGCGGGCAACGCCAGGAATTTTTCTCGCTGGTCCTGGTGTACGCCCTGTTCGCCGTCAGCACGGGGCGCCGGCACATCGGATGGGTCGTCGTGGCCGGCGCGCTGCTGGTGGTGGCCGGCGTGTTCGCCGCGCTGTACATGGACCACAATCCCTTGCTGCAACTGGAACTGGAGTGGGGCGCCGGGCGCGACAGCCAGTTGTCCGAGCGCGCGATCCTGACGCGCAAGGGTTTGCAGGTGGCCGACCAGTATTTCCCGCTCGGTTCGGGTCTCGGCACTTACGGCGGCGCCGGCGCGCAAAAATTCGACCAGAGCCTGTTCCTTGATCTCGGTTTTTCGCGCTACTGGTGGTTCCGCCAGGGCATGTTCATCGTCGATACCTTCTGGCCCAGCATCGTGGCCGAGAGCGGCTATTTCGGCGCGCTGCTGCTGATGGCGGTGTTCGCGGCGATCTGGCTGACGCTGGCGCGGCGCTGCCGCGAAGCGACCGGCCAGACGCGCGCATTGCTGTTGCTGGCGCTGGCCGCGCTGACGCTGATATTGAGCAATTCGCCGACCTCGGCCGTGATCGGCGATCCGCGCGGCACCTTCGTATTCTGGCTGATCATCGGTTGCGCCTGGCGCGCATCTGTTGACAATCGTGCTACATCGGCAGCGCCCATACGGCATACTGCGCGCACCGATTTCGCCTATCATCCTTCCACTCCCCACTGAGAAAGCCATGACCGCGATGCCCTACCGGTATTCCGTTGCCGACCTGGCCCGCCTCAGGAGCAGCCTGCCCGAGTGGCTGCCCATCCTGCTGGGCATGCTGGTCATGTATGTGCCGACTTATTATGACTTGCTGCGCGGCGCCTGGTCGACCGAGGAACAGGCGCACGGTCCGATCATCCTGGGACTGTCGCTGTGGCTGATCTGGCGCCAGTGGCCGCAGATGCTGGCCGCGTCGGCCGGGCGCGCCGGCGCGGCGTCCGGCTGGCCGCTGTTCGTGCTGGCGTTGCTGCTGTACGCGCTGGGCAGGTCGCAACAGGTGCTCGCCTTCGAACTCGGTTCGTTTATCTTCTGCGGCTGCGCGCTGCTGCTGATCAAGCGCGGCGGCGCGGCCTTGAAGGCACTCTGGTTTCCCTTCTTCTTCATGCTGTTCATGGTGCCGCTGCCGGGCCAGGTGGTCAGCCTGCTGACGATGCCGATGAAGATGGCGGTTTCCTTCGTCACCGAGCACCTGCTGTTCGCGGCGGGCTACCCGATCAGCCGCACCGGCGTGATCTTGCAGATCGGCCAGTACCAGTTGCTGGTGGCCGATGCCTGCGCCGGCCTGCAGACGCTGCTCACGCTCGAAGCGCTCGGCCTGTTTTATTTGAACGTGGTGCGCCACACGTCGGCCGTCCGCAATGCCTGCCTGGCATTATTGATCGTCCCGATTTCGTTTACCGCCAACGTGATCCGCGTCGTCACGCTGACGCTGGTGACGTATTACTTTGGCGACGCCGCCGGCCAGGGATTTTTGCACGGCTTCGCCGGCATGGTCCTGTTCATGGCGGCGCTGGTGCTGATCCTGGGCGCCGACAGCCTGCTGCACTGGCTGGTGCGGACGACCCCGGCGGCGCAGCGGAGGGCGGCATGATGCAGAGATCCATCGTCACCAGCCTGGCGCTGTGCGTGCTGATGGTATCGGCCAGCGCCTTGTCCCGCCACCTGACGCCGACCGTCAAAATGGCCGACCAGGGCCGGCAGATCGACCTGGCCAGCGTGGTGCCGGCGCAGTTCGGAGAGTGGGCGATCGATGCCTCGGTCGTGCCGCTGCAGGTCGATCCGGCCACGCAGGCCAAGTTGGACCGGATCTACAACCAGACCCTGTCGCGCACCTATATCAACGCCGGCGGCGAACGCGTGATGCTGTCGCTCGCCTATGGCGGCGACCAGAGCGACACGATGGCCGTGCACAAGCCGGAAGTGTGTTACGCCGCGCAAGGCTTCGACGTGCAGCGCCAGTTCAATGCCGAATTGCGGACCGGCGACGGGACCATCCCGGTCAAGCGCCTGTACGCCGTCAGCGGCGCGCGCCATGAACCGATCACCTACTGGATCACCGTCGGCGACCAGGCCATCCGTCCCGGCCTGCAACAGAAATTGCAGCAACTGCGCTACGGCTTGAGCGGCACCGTGCCGGACGGCATGCTGGTGCGCGTCTCGACGATCGGCGACGATACCGCCGCCGCCTACGCCTTGCAGGACCGCTTCGTCGGCGAACTGCTGCGCTCGATGCCGGAGAAGCCGCGCGCGCGCCTGGCCGGCGTGTTCGGCCCGGCGCGATAGTGCGCGGCGCTGGCCTGGATGCGATGGCGTTGCGGATCCTGTATCTGAGCCGAGAACCCTATCCGTGTTTCCGGCCCGATATGGCGACCTTGTTCGGGCGCTACCTGCCTGAACACGGCATCCATACGGACCTGGTCAGCGTGCAGGATGGCGCCGCCGTGCCGTGGCCGGCCGGCCGGCTGTTTACGCGCGGCGGCCCGGGTCCGCTGGCGCGCCGCTGGGCCCAGCTCGGCGTCGCACTCGACCTGTTCCGGCTGGCGCGCCGGCCCGGCTATGCCGCGCTGCAGGTGCGCGACCGCATCGTCGGCGGCTGGCTCGGCCTGCTGGCGGCGCGCTGCAACGGCTTGCCGTTTTTTTACTGGATGTCGTTCCCGTTTCCGGAAGCCTGGCATGACCTGGGCGCCGGGCACGAAGCCAGTTCGGCCGGGCGCTGGCAGCGCCTGGGCTGGCGCCTGCGCGGCATCGCCAGCGGGTTTATCCTGTACCGCATGGTGCTGCCGCGCGCCGACCATATCTTCGTGCAAAGCCAGGCCATGCTCGACTGGCTGGCGCGGCGCGGCGTTTCCCCGCAGCGGATGACGGCCGTGCCGATGGGGGTCGACCTGCCTGCCGACTTGCAGGCGATCGCGCCGGCCGACGACCCGCGCTTGCGCGACCGCAAAGTGATCGTCTACCTCGGCGCGCTGGACCGCATGCGCCATCCGGAAGTGATGATCGAGGCGATGGCCACCGTGGTGCGCGAGGAGCCGCAGGCGTTGCTGGTGCTCGTCGGCGACGCCGCGCAGCCGGGCGAAAGGGCCTGGCTCGATGCGGAAATCGCGCGCCGCGGCCTGCGCGGCAGCGTGCTCGTGACCGGCTGGCTGGCGCCCGAGCAGGGCTGGCGCTACCTGCGCGCGGCGCGCATCGGTCTGTCTCCATTCCCGCGCACCCGTATCCTGGAAATGGCGTCGCCGACCAAGGTTTGCGAATATCTTGCCTACGGCATCCCGGTGGTGGCCAACGACCAGCCCGACCAGGCCGCGCTGCTGGCGCTGACCGGCGGCGGCCTGTGCGTGCCGCTCAGCGCCGACGGTTTTGCGGCCGGCATCCTGGCGCTGTTGGCCGATCCGGCGCGCGCGCAGCAGATGTCGCAGGCCGGGCGCGCCGCGATCGGCGCCACGCGCAGCTATAGTGTTCTGGCGCGCCAACTGGCCCGTCAATACCGCCGCCTGCTGACGCCGGGAGGCGGCGATGAGCCATAGCCCGTACGGCGGCAAGGCGCTGCGCGCCAGCACGCTCAGTTACCTGGGCGGGCGGCTGGCGTCGGCCGTCTTGACATTTACAGCGTTCGCGCTGGCCGCACGGCTGTTGCCGCTGGCCGAATACGGCGTCTACGCGGCGGCGCTGGCCTTGATCGAACTGGCGCTGGCGCTGTCGACCGGCGGCATGGAATGGGTCGTCGCACGCGTATTGCCGGAATCGCGGATGCACGCCGGCGGGCGTGCCACGGCGCGCCTGGTGTTGCGCCTGGGCGCCGTGCAAACATTGCTGATGCTGGCCGTCGGCGCCGCGCTGGTGCTGGCCGCGCCGGCGGTCGGCGCGCTACTGCAGATGACGGGCAGCGTCGCGGTGTTCCGGCTGGCCGGCGCGGTGGTGGTGGCCGAGGGCGTCGGCCGGCTGCTGCGCGACCAGATGCTCGGCGTGTTGATGGAGCAGCGTTCCGGCCAGCTGGCGCAAGCCGTCAGGTCGGGCATCCTGATGCTGCAACTGCTGTATGCGTGGCACGGCGGCACGGCGCTCGATGCGCACGCGATGCTGCAGCTGGAACTGGTGGCCAGTTGTTGCGGCACGGTTGCCGGCGCGCTGCTGCTGGCGCGCATACTGAAGGCGTTGATGCCGGTCGAGGCGGCGCGGCCTGAATGGCGGCCGCCGCCGCCGGCCGCGATGGCGCGCCTGGCGCTGCACAATTTCGCCAGTTATGTATTGGCCATGCTGTATGGCCCGCAGGTGTTGACGATGCTGATCGCGCGCCTGCTCGGAGCCGACGCGGTGGCCGTGTTCGGTTTTGCGCGCGCCTTCGCCGACCAGGTGCGGCGCTACCTGCCGACGGACTTATTGTTGACGGTGGTGCGCCCGGCGCTGATCGCCTTTTATGCCGCCGGCAATAATTTTTCGGCGCTCAGTGTGCGCCTCGGGCTGTGGCTGAAAGTGTCGCTGATGGTACTGTTCCCCTTACTGGTATTCTTCGCCGCGTTCGGCGCGCTGGGCATGCAGGCGCTCGGCGGCGCGCGCTTCACGCAAGCGTGGCCGGTATTGCTGGTACTGTTATGCAGTGCCGCCACCAGCAGCTGGCGGCGCGTGCTCGAACTGGGTTGCAACACGGTGATGGCGTCCGATATCTGCGCGCGCGCCACGCTGGTGCTGGTGCTGGTGCCGCCCTTGCTGGCGCTGGCACTGTACCTGACGCAACAACTGGTGCTGGCCGTGGCGCTGGTGGTGGCGGCCGAGATCGTGTTTTGCTGGCGCGTCGTGCGCAGCCTGCGCGCGCGCGGTTTTACGGGGCAGTGGGATGTGCGCGGCTTCGCGCGCCTGCTGGCCGGCGGTGTCGGCGCGGTGGCCGTGCTGTTGCTGCTGCGCCAGTGGTGGCATTTCAGCCTGCCGGTGGCGGTATTGACCGCCGGCCTGGCGGCGCTGGCGGCGCTGCGCCTGGCGCTGCCGCTGAACGCGGTCGAGGGCGTGCTGGTGGCAAGCTGGAATACGCGCCTGGCGCGGCTGGTCGGCTGGTATGGCAACAAGCTGCCGTGAAGCACGGCGCGCACAATCAGGGAGGGAGGAATCATGGGTAAGCAATCCGACGGTCGCGTCGTCATGATCGGCACATCGCTCGATGCGCCGGGCGGCATGACGGCCGTGGTGCGCCTGTACCGCGACATGGGCCTGTTCGACACCTGGAAAGTGCGTTACCTGAGTTCGTACGAACGGCCCGGTTTGGTCCAGTTGCCGGTGATGCTGCAAGCGACGCTGTCGCTATTGTGGCTGCTGCTGCGCGGCCAGGTCACCCTGCTGCATGTGCACAGCGCCGCGCGCGGCAGTTTCTGGCGCAAGTCGCTGTTCTGCCTGATGGCGCGCCTGTTCCGCGTGCCGTATATCTTTCACTTGCACAGCGGAGAGTTTCCCCTGTTTTACAGCGAGGAATGCGGTCCGCGCGCGCAGCGCTGGGTGCAGCGCACCTTGCGCGGCGCCTGCGCCGTGGTGGCGTTGACGGCGCTGTGGCGCGACGCGCTGCAACAGATCGCGCCCGGCGCGCGCGTCGAGGTAGTGGGCAACCCGGTGCGGGTGCCGGCGACGCTGCCGCCGGCGCCGCCGCTGCGCCATCATCTGCTGTTCCTCGGCCGCCTGCGCGACAAGAAGGGCATTTACGACCTGGTGCGCGCGATGCCGGCCGTGCTGGCGCAGGTGCCCGAGGCGCGCTTCACGCTGGCCGGCGACGGAGAGCTGGACGACACGGCGCGCCTGGCGCGCGAGCTCGGCGTCGAGCACGCGCTGGCGCTGCCCGGCTGGGTCGACGGCGCGGCCAAGGATCAATTGATGGCGCAGGCCGACATCCTGTTGTTGCCCTCGTATTTCGAAGGTTTGCCGATCTGCATACTGGAAGCGATGGCGCAGGGACTGGCCGTCATCTCGACCGACGTCGGCGGCATTCCCGAACTGCTCGACGAGGGCCGCTGCGGCGTGCTGCTGGCGCCGGGCGACATCGACGGTATCGCCGCGGCCGTGCTGGCGCTGCTGCGCGACGATGCCGGCCGCGCGCGCCTGCGCGGCGCGGCCTTCGAGCGCGTGCAGCAACAGTATTCGACGCAAGCCATCGCCAAGGCGCTGGCCGCACTGTACGCATCGGTCGTGCCGGAAGCCGCCATGGCGCGCACGGTACGCTAGCGAACATTGCCGTTAATGCAAGCATGATAAATTGGCGGCGGATTGGCGCTGCGCTGGAGAGCTGAGGGATGGCAAAAAAAATATTGGCGGTCGCTTCGGGCGGCGGGCACTGGGTGCAATTGCTGCGCCTGCGCCCGGCGTTCGAAGGACTCGACGTGGCCTACGTGACGGTGCAGGCCAGTTATGCGGCGCAGGTACCGGGCCGGCGTTTTTATGCGGTCTGCGACGCGACCCGCTGGAGCCGCTGGGATTTGATAAAAATGATGGCGCAGGTCAGCTGGATCGTATTGCGCGAGCGGCCCGACGTCGTCGTGACGACCGGCGCCGCGCCCGGCGTCGTTGCGCTGCGCATGGGCAAGTGGCTGGGAGCGAAAACCATCTGGCTCGACAGCATCGCCAACGTCGAACAGATGTCGATGTCGGGCCAGCGCGTGCGCGGCTTCGCCGACCTGTGGCTGACGCAATGGCCGCACCTGGCCGCCGACAGCGGGCCGAGCTGCAAGGGGAGCGTGCTGTGATCTTCGTGACCGTCGGCTCGCAAATGGCGTTCGACCGCCTGGTTGCCGCCGTCGATGCCTGGGCCGCGGCGCGCAGCCCGGCGCCGGACGTGTTCGCGCAGATCGGCCCGAGCGCCTATGTGCCGCGCGCGCTGCGCCATGCGCAGGCATTGACCCCGGCCGAATTCAATGCCCAGGTGGCCGCGGCCGACGTCATCGTCGCGCACGCCGGCATGGGTTCCGTGCTGACGGCGCTGGAACTGGGCAAGCCGCTGGTATTGATGCCGCGCCGCGGCGACTTGCAGGAAACCCGCAACGACCACCAGCTCGCCACCGCGCGCTGGCTGGCGCAGCGCCCCGGCATTTACGTCGCGATGGATGAATCCGGACTCGATGCCGCCCTGGGCGCGGCGCTGGCCGGCGCGCAGGGCGGCCCGGCCATTTCGCCGTACGCGACGCCGGCGCTGATCGCGGCGATCCAGGCCTTCATCGCCTAGGGCCAAGCGGCGGGTAGGTCGTAGCGGCACCGAATGATATTATTGCAACATCAACATTTTCACAGGACGTTTTCCATGACTACTATCGCAGTTCTCGGCCTGGGTTACGTGGGCTTGCCGCTCGTGATCGAATTCGGCAAGCACACGCGCACCATCGGTTTCGACATTTCGCAGGCCAAGGTCGAAGCATGCCGGCGCGGCACCGATCCGTCGCGCGAATTGAGCGACGCCGAAGTGGCCGCCGCCACCCATGCCGAATACACCAGCGACCCGGCCATGCTGGGCCAGGCCGACATGATCATCGTCGCCGTGCCGACGCCGGTCGACCAGGCCCATACGCCGGACTTCACGCCCTTGATCGGCGCCAGCAACAGCGTCGGCCGGCACATGAAGAAGGGCGCCACCGTGGTCTACGAATCGACCGTGTATCCGGGCGCCACCGAGGAAGTCTGCATCCCGATCCTTGAAAAGGCGTCCGGCATGAAGTGGCTCGATGATTTCAATGTCGGCTATTCTCCCGAGCGTATCAACCCGGGCGACAAGCAGCACACGCTGACGACGATCCTGAAGGTGGTTTCCGGAGACACGCCGGAAACGCTGGACAAGGTCGCGCGCATGTATGAATTGATCGTCGTGCCCGGCGTGCACCGCTGCTCCAGCATCAAGGCGGCCGAAGCGTGCAAGGTGATCGAGAACACGCAGCGCGATCTGAATATCGCCTTGATGAACGAGCTGGCGATCATCTTCGACAAGATCGGCATCGACACCTCGGAGGTGTTGCAGGCGGCCGGCACCAAGTGGAATTTTTTGAAATTCAGTCCGGGCCTGGTCGGCGGCCACTGCATCGGCGTCGACCCATATTATTTGACCCACAAGGCCGAGCAGATCGGCTACAACCCGCAAGTGATCCTGGCCGGGCGCCGCATCAACGACGGCATGGGTAAATATATCGCCGAGCAGACCGTCAAGCACATGATCGCCGCCGGCAGCTACATCAAGGGCGCGCGCGTGATCGTGCTCGGCCTGACGTTCAAGGAAAACTGCGCCGACCTGCGCAATTCCAAGGTCGGTGACGTCATCAACGAATTGAAGGATTACGGCGTCGACATCTTCGTGCACGACCCGTACGCCGACGCCGACGAGGCGATGCACGAATACGGCGTGCGCCTGTACGCGTGGGATGACTTGCCGCGCGCCGACGCCGTCGTCGCGGCCGTCTCGCACCGCCAGTTGCTGGAACTGGCGGTGGAAGATATCCAGAAAAAACTGGTCAAGGGCGGCTGCTTCATCGACGTCAAGGCCGCCTTCGACGCCCAGGCCTTGCGCGCGGCCGGCCTGTGCGTCTGGCGCCTGTAGGCGGAGCGGCGATGAAGATCCTCGTCACCGGCGGCATGGGATATATCGGTTCGCACACCTGTGTCGAATTGCTGGCGGCCGGGCACGACGTGGTCGTGCTCGACAACATGAGCAATGCGCGCGAATCGGTCTATGAACGCGTGTTGCGCATCGCCGGCCGGCCTTATGAACTGGTGCGCGCCGACGTGCGCGACCGCGCCGCGCTGCGCGCCGTCTTTGCGGCGCACGCGATCGACGCGGTGATCCACTTCGCCGGCCTGAAGGCGGTCGGCGAATCGGTCGAGCAGCCGCTGGCCTATTACGACAACAATTTCTGCGGCAGCCTGGCGTTGTTCGAGACGATGGCCGAAGCGAACGTCAAGACGCTGGTGTTCAGTTCTTCGGCCACCGTCTACGGCGATCCGGCCACGGTGCCGATCCGCGAGGATTTTCCGCTGTCGGCCACCAATCCCTATGGCCGCAGCAAGCTGATGATCGAGGACATGCTGCGCGACCTGGCGCGCGCCGACGCCGGCTGGCGCATCGCGCTGCTGCGCTATTTCAACCCGGTCGGCGCGCACGACAGTGGCTTGATCGGAGAGGAACCGAGCGGCATCCCGAACAACCTGATGCCGTATGTGGCGCAGGTCGCGCACGGCCAGCGCGAATTTTTGTCGGTGTACGGCGGCGATTATCCAACGCCGGACGGCACCGGCGTGCGCGACTACATCCACGTCGTCGACCTGGCGCAGGGCCATGTGCGCACGCTGTCCAAGCTGGCGACAACGGCCGGCATCCGCGCCTACAATCTGGGGACCGGGCGCGGCAATAGCGTGCTCGACATGGTGCGTGCCTTCGAACAGGCCAGCGGCAGGGCGATCCCTTACCGCGTCGTGCCGCGCCGCGCCGGCGATATCGCGACCTGCTATGCCGACCCCGGCCTGGCCGAACGCGAACTGGGCTGGACGGCCGCGCGCAGCATCGCGCAAATGTGCGCCGATACGTGGCATTGGCAATGCAGCCTCAAACCAACAAGTTGACGAAGGAGGTAAGGGCATGAAAGCAATGATACTGGCGGCCGGCAAGGGTACCCGCGTGCGGCCCTTGACCTATGATTTGCCGAAGCCGATGATCCCGATCCTGGGCAAGCCGGTGATGGCTTACCTGGTCGAACACCTGGCCAGGTACGGCATTACCGACATCATGGTCAATGTCAGCTACCTGCATGAAAAGATCGAGGAATACTTCGGAGAGGGCCACCAGTTCGGCGTGCAGATCGGTTATTCGTTCGAAGGCTACACCAACAACGAAGGGGAAGTCGTGCCCGAGCCGCTCGGTTCGGCCGGCGGCATCAAGAAGATCCAGCAATTCGGCGGCTTTTTCGACCAGACCACGATCGTGCTGTGCGGCGACGCCATCATCGACCTCGACATCAAGTCGGCGCTGTTCGAGCACAAGCGCAAGGGCGCGCTGGCCTCCGTCATCACGCGCGAAGTCCCGTGGGACAAGGTGCCCAGCTACGGTGTCGTCGTCACCGACGACGACGGGCGCATCCTGCAATTCCAGGAAAAGCCGAGCGAGCAGGAAGCGCTGTCGAATTTCGCCAGCACCGGCATCTATATTTTCGAGCCCGAGGTGATCGACCTGATCCCGGCCGACCAGCCGTTCGACATCGGTTCCGAACTGTTCCCGCTGCTGGCCGAGAAGGGCTTGCCGTTTTATGCGCAATGCCGCAAGTTCGACTGGATCGACATCGGTAGCGTCAAGGATTACTGGGAAGTGCTGCAAGGCGTGCTGATGGGGGAGGTGGCCAACATGAAGGTGCCTGGCACGCAGGTCGACGACGGCTTGTGGGTCGGCCTGAACACCAGCATCGACTGGAGCGGCGGCACCCGCATCGAAGGTCCCGTCTATCTCGGCTCCGGCGTGCGCATCGAAGCCGGCGCCCACATCGTCGGGCCGACCTGGATCGGACACGGCAGCCACGTCTGCACCGGCGCGGAGGTGGTGCGAAGTGTGTTGTTCGAATATACTCGTGTGTTACCGGATGTTACGCTGGAAGAATTGATCGTTTTCAAAGATTATAGTGTGGACCGCGCGGGCGAAATGAAGCATGTTTCGCAATACGAGACCGGCGAATGGGCCAACGCGCGCGATCGGCGCCGGCGTCGCCGCCAGGAAGAAGAACTTTACAAATTGGAACCTGAAGAAGCATGAAAATCTATCCCGTCATACTGTCCGGAGGCGCCGGCACCCGTTTATGGCCCTTGTCGCGCGCAGTATTGCCGAAGCAATTGCTGCCCCTCGTCACCGACAAGACCATGTTGCAGGAAACCGCGCTGCGCGTGACCGGCCGCGCCGAGCTGATGGCGCCGCTGGTCGTCTGCGGCAACGAGCACCGTTTCCTGGTGGCCGAGCAGATGCGCGAAATCGGCGTCACGCCGCTGGCCATCATGCTTGAACCGGTTGGGCGCAATACGGCGCCGGCTGTCGCCGCCGCGGCCCATTATCTGAAAAAGGTCGACCCGGAAGCGGTGATGCTGGTGTTGCCGGCCGACCACGTCATCAACGATGTCGCCGCCTTCCACGCGGCGATCGAGCGCGCCGTGCCGCTGGTGCGCGATGGCGCGCTGGCCACGTTCGGCATCGTGCCGACCGGCCCGGAAACCGGTTACGGTTATATCCAGAGCGGCGCCGAGGCCGGCGCCGCGCAATGTTTTAAAGTCGACCGTTTCGTCGAAAAGCCGGACCGCGCCACGGCCGAAGGGTTTGTCGCGGCGGGCAATTACTTCTGGAACAGCGGCATGTTCCTGTTCCGCGGCGACAGTTATCTGCGCGAACTCGAGCAGTTCCAGCCGGCCATCGCCGCCGCCGCCGAAGCGGCCGTGCGCCAGGATTACCGCGACCTCGATTTTTGCCGCCTCGATGAAAAGGCGTTCACCGACTGCCCATCCGATTCGATCGATTACGCGGTGATGGAAAAGACCCGCCACGCCGTCGTCGTGCCGGCCTCGATCGGCTGGAGCGATGTCGGTTCCTGGTCGGCGCTGTGGGAAGTGCAGCAGCGCGACGCCGACGGCAACGCCACGCGCGGCGACGTCTACCTGGACGGCGTGTCCGGCTCGCTGGTGCGCGCCGAAAGCCGCATCGTCGCCATGATCGGCGTCAAGGACCTGGTCGTGGTCGAAACCAACGACGCGGTGCTGGTCGCGCACAAGGATCAAGTCCAGCGCGTCAAGCAGGTCGTCGAACACCTGAAAAACCACGGCCGCACCGAGCACCTGCACCACACCAAGGTCTACCGGCCGTGGGGTTGCTACGAAGGCATCGATATCGGCGAGCGCTTCCAGGTCAAGCGCATCACCGTCAATCCGGGCGGCAAGCTGTCGTTGCAGATGCACCACCATCGTGCCGAACACTGGGTCGTCGTCAGCGGCACGGCGCGCGTCACCTGCGGCGACAAGGTCAGCCTGCTGACGGAAAACGAATCGACCTTTATTCCGATCGGCATGAACCACCGGCTGGAAAATCCCGGCAAGCTGCCACTGCACCTGATCGAGGTGCAATCCGGCAGTTACCTGGGGGAAGATGACATCGTGCGTTTCGAGGATGTCTACCAGCGCACCTGAAATCTGTAGCGCCGTTTGATAAAAATTCCCACATGGAAATAATTTCCTTGCGGGAATTTTTTATTGCGGCTAGCATAAGCATTCTGTCCGAGTTGATGATACTATCCACTTTAAGTTGATTTAATTAAATTAAACTTTAAGTGGAGTAACAAATGTTCAAGCGGATAGCTGCCATCTCATATGTGTGCGCCTTGCTGGCTGCGCCATGCGCGTCGGCGGCGGTGCTCGACCTCAGCAATGCAGAAGCGATCCTGGTCGAACCGGCCAACGGCATCGTGTTTGGCACCAGCTTCGCCAACGGCTTGCAGGACAGTTACTTCAACAATCGCTACACTTTTACGCTGGCCAGCAACGCGCTGATCGAGATGCAATTGACGACCAGCTACGTCAGCAGCGCCGCCACGATCCAGTTGAGCGCCATGTCGTTGTATGACAACAACAACCACATGATCGCCGCCGGCCTCCAGGATTTGACCGGCAAGAAAAACCGCTGGAACCTGACGATCAACGAATTGGCATCTGGTTCGTATTACCTGCTCGTCAGCGGGAAGCTGTTGACCAACCGCGGCGCATCCTATGCCGCCGACGGCACCGTGACGACAGTCGCGCCGGTGCCGGAACCGTCCACCTACGCGATGCTGCTCGGCGGTCTCGCCATCGTCGCCTACGCGGCGCGGCGCCGCAATGCCCGCGCCGGGACGGACACCACCATGAGAGCGCACCATGCATAAATTACTTCAAGCCCTGCCGCTGGCGCTGGCCTGCTGCCTCCCGCTGGCGCACGCCTCGCTGATCAATGTCAGCCGCGCGCCGGTGGACATCACTGCCCCGCTGAACAGCACAACGACCGCGACGCTGATGCGTACCGTCAAGCTGGGTGATTTCGGCGCCGCTGCCGGCGTGGCCAACAATTATTTTATCGACCGCTATACGTTCACGCTGAACGGTTTCTACGATATCGACAGCGCCGACATCCACACGCAAAGCGGCATCAATGCCGCCACCGGCCTGAAGCTGACCGACTTCAAACTGTTTACCAGCGCCGGTACCTTGCTGCTGGGGTCCGAAGGCAGCATGAGCACTTCGAGCTACCAGGAACTCGATCTGCTGCCACAGGTGACGCCGCTCGGACCGGGCAATTATTACCTGGAATTGAGCGGCTATGCGCGCTCGGCCGCCAGCAATTACACCTATAGCGGCAATTTCACGCTGAACGAAGCGGTGCCGGAACCGGCATCGATCGTCATCATGCTGACCGGCCTGGGCCTGCTTGGCCTGAGCCGCCGCCGCAAGCCCTTGGGCACATCGCCGCGCGCGACGCTGTAATCACCGGCTGGCGGTATAATCGAAACGGAAGCTGCGGCTTCCGTTTTTTTTGATCCGCCTTGACGAAAAACTGACCACTTGCGATCCCTAGTCTTCCTGCTGGCGGCCATGCCCTTGCTGCACGCCGCCGCGCTGGCGCAATCGGCGCTTGCGCCGCCTTCATCGCTGCAGCCGGCGCAACTGGCGCTGATCGTCAACGACGACGAGCCGAACAGTGTCGCCATCGCCGAATATTACCGCGCGCAGCGCGGCATTCCGGCGGCCAACGTGGTGCACGTGCATATCCCGGGCAAGCCGCGCCGCCTGTCGGCCGAACAGTTTCGGCAGTTGAAGGAGCAGATTGATGCGCACCTGGATGCCGGCATCCAGGCGGTATTGATGGTGTGGACGGCGCCGTACGCGGTCGAATGCAATGCGATCACGTCGGCCTATACGATGGGTTTCGATGCGCAGCAGTGCGACAAGCCCTGCGGCCCGGGCAAGCCCAGCGCCTATTTCAATGCTGCGGGCAACCGCCCGTACAGCGAGCACGGCATGCGCCTGGCGATGTTGTTGCCGACCGACTCGGTGGCCGGCGCCAAGGCGCTGATCGGGCGCGGCGTCGCCAGCGGTTTCAAGGTGCCGGCCGCCGGCGCCTATTACCTGGTCACCAGCGAGCAGGCGAGAAACAGCCGCGCCGCCTTCTTTCCCCGTTCCGGCCTGATCGAACAGCGCCGCCTGACGATCAAGACCGATCGCGCCGACAGCCTGCGCGATGCGCGCGACGTGATGGTGTATCAGACCGGCATGGCCAGGGTAGAGCATCTCGATACGCTGCAATTTTTGCCCGGCGCGCTGGCCGATCACCTGACCTCGCTGGGCGGCGACCTGTACGGCACCAGCCAGATGAGCAGCCTGCGCTGGCTCGATGCCGGCGCCACCGCCAGTTACGGCACCGTCAGCGAGCCGTGCAATTACTGGCAAAAATTCCCCCATCCGGCCGTGCTGTTAAGTCATTACCTGAAAGGGGAGAGCGCGATCGAGGCGTACTGGAAAAGCGTAGCCTGGCCGGCGCAAGGCTTGTTCATCGGCGAGCCGCTGGCTGCGCCGTACCGGCGCTGACGAAAAAAAGTTTTTCAGCGAACGTCGCCGAAAACCAGCGGCAGAATCTGGGGTCAGGCCCATGGGTCTGACCCCGGCCTTTGCACTTGGTTTGGCTAAAAAAAAGCACCCGAAGGTGCCTGATTTTTTATGATGCGGCGCGTTTCCTGCGCATCGCGTACGCCATCGCGGCCAAGCCACCTATCCACATCAGGTAGGTGCTCGGTTCCGGCACCGCCGCCATCAAGCTGTGGCCGCCCAGGCTGTAGCGTTGTCCCTCGATCGATTCGAGCTGGGCCTGGAAGGTGGCGTCCAGGCTGGCATAGCTCTGGCGCTGATGAAAGCCGGCGCCGGCTTCGACGTCATACATTTCCCAGCGGCGTTCGGTCAGGCGCGCCACATCGGTCTTGCCCACGCCTTCGCCGACATAGGCGTGCAGGCGGTTGTCGCTGCCCACTTCGAGACGCACCTTTTTCTCGTTTTGCGGGAATTCGGCGTCGTTTTCCTTCTTTTTCCACTTGCGGTTCAATTCCAGCCACTCGTCCACGTCTTTCAGTACCTTGGCGACATCGACGCCGTCGTTGGTGCGCGATTCCTTGTCTTTGTCGGCATCGTCGAGCTTGCACGGGCCGTTCAAGCCATCGATGTCGCCCTGTCCGCTGTTGTGCAGCACGGTATAGGCATGCTCGGACAGGCCGGCGCGACGGTCCAGCCAGTCGGGGCCGGCGCCGGTGACGCCGGCGCTGCCGAGCACGACGCTGCCTTCGCGCGTGGTCAAGACCGCGTGGCCGGCCATCTGGCATTGCGTGCCCGATGACGCGCCGGGCTGGCCGCGACGCCCCGTGTCGCGCGCGTCCGCGCCGTGCGCCAGCGTGCTCGCGAGCGCCAATGCGGCGACCAGGGGCAGCATGGCGCTGCGGGGACGGAACAATCGGGCGTTGGACATAGGGGACTTTCGGGAGGGGCTACTTGATGCGTTTGCGAAATTTTAATTTCTTACTCGAAATATACCACAAAGCATGCGGCAGATGGCGAGGCCTGTGGCCGCTTTCCGACGTTTTTATCGGCGCCTGCTGCGTTCGATTGAATCCCGTGTCACTCGCCAGTCATGTGTTTCTATTAATATGTAAATTGCAATTTTGAAATCATTTCATTAACACGCCGGCCACTGGCGCGACTTTTAACCGGGAACCCCTATGCAAAACCGCAGCGCTCCTTCGTTTTCCATTCCGGCCGCCGCGCCCGGCCGCCTGACCGTGCTCGCTTCTCTGCTGGCCGGCCTGTGCGCACCGGCGCTGGCCGCTTCGGATATCGTCATCAGCCAGGTATATGGCGCCGGCGGCAATGGCAGCGGCGCCACCGGCGCCGTGCTGAAAAACGATTTCATCGAATTGTTCAACCGCGGCACGGCGCCCGTTTCCCTCAACGGCTGGAGCGTGCAATATGCATCCGCCGCCGGTGCGACGTGGCAGGTGACGCCGTTGACGAACGTGGTATTGCAGCCGGGTCAGTATTACCTGGTGCACGAGGCGGCCGGCACCGGCGGCACGGTGGTCGGCGCGGCGCCGGACAAGACAGGGACTATCGCGATGGGCGCCGGCGCCGGCAAGGTCGCGCTGAGCAACGGGGTCGCGCCGCTCAGCAGCGCCAGCCCGGGCGGCGCGTCTTTGATCGACCTGGTCGGCTATGGCGCGGCCAATTTCCAGGAGGGCAGTGCGCCGGCCGGCGCGCTGGGCAACCTGACGTCGGCCCAGCGCAATGGCGATGGCTGCACCGACAGCGACAATAACGGCGCCGATTTCAGCGTGCTGGCGCCGGCGCCGCGCAATACCGCCACGCCGCTGCGCGTCTGCGGCGCCCCGGTGTTCAAGCCGATCGTCGCCAGTTGCCCGGCCACGCTGGCGCTGGCGCAGGGTTTTGCCGGCGCCACCGTGCTCGGCGCGAGCGATGACGACGGCATCGTCAATGGCGCGTCGATCACGGCCGGCGTCGTGCCCGGCATCACCCTCGACGGTTTCAACGCGGCCGGCGCCGTCGGCGCCGCCGCCAGCGTGACCTTGAGCGCAGGCGGCGCGCTGGCGGCCGGCACTTATCCGGTCACCGTGCAGTTCGTCAACGATCAGGGCCAAAGCGCCAGTTGCGCGATCGACGTCAAAATCTCCGGTCTGGCCGCCGTCACCCGCCGCATCCCGGCGATCCAGGGGGCCGGCGCCGCCAGCCCGTATGCCGGCACGGTGCAGACCACCGAAGGCGTGTTGACGGTTAAAGTGGGCACCGGATTCTTCATCCAGGATGCGGCCGGCGACGGCGATCCGTCCACGTCCGACGGCCTGTTCGTCTACACCGGATCGGCCGCCGCCAATGTGCAGGTTGGAGACCTGGTGCGCGTGACCGGCAGCGTGACCGAATACACGCCGAACGGCGCCAACCGTTCCTATACCGAGTTGTCGAACGTCACGGCGGTGGTGCCGGTCAGCAGCGGTCACGCCATTGCGCCGACCAATATCGCGCTGGGCGACAACCTGGCCTCGGTCGAGGGCATGCTGGTGCGTTTCACGCATCCATTGACGGTGACGCAGGCGGAATTCCTCGGCAGCCGCGGCGAATTGACCCTGTCCGGCGCTCGCCTGGAAGTGCCGACCAACCGCTACGCGCCGCGCAGCCCGGAAGCGATCGCGCTGGCGGCGGCCAACGCGGCGAATATGATCGTGCTCGATGACGGCATTTTCGTCACGCCCGTCGTGATTCCGTATATCGGCCAGGACCGCACGGTGCGCGCCGGCGACAGCGTGGCCGATCTCACCGGCGTGATCGACTTTGGCGCCATCGGCGGCGGCGGGGCCGCCTTCAAATTGCAGCCGGCCGTCGCGCCGGTCTTTTCGCGCGACAATCCAAGGCAGGGGCCACCGCAACTGGCGCCGGGCAACGTCAAGGTGGCCAGCGCCAACGTGCTCAATTTCTTCACGACCTTCACCAACGGCGGCAATGTCGAAGGGCAGACCGGGCAGGGCTGCAAGCTCGGCGCCAGCACGGCGGCCAGCAACTGCCGCGGCGCCAACAACATGGCGGAATTCATCCGCCAGCGCGACAAGATCGTGGCGGAATTGAAGGCGATCGATGCCGACGTCTACGGCCTGATGGAAATCCAGAACAATGGAGAATACGCGGTCGGCTATTTGGCGAGCCAGTTGAACGCGGCGATCGGCGCGCCGGTCTACGCGGTGGTGCCGGCTCCTCCCGCCACCGGCACCGATGCGATCCGCGTCGCGATGCTTTATAAGCCGTCCAGGCTGACCCTGTCCGGCGCCGCGCTGTCGGACGATGCGCCGATTAACAACCGTCCGCCGATGGCGCAGACCTTTATGGCGGCGAACGGCGAAAAATTCTCGCTGGTGGTCAACCACTTGAAATCGAAGGGGAGTTGCCCGGCCGGCGGCGCCGACAGCGACCAGGGCGACAGCCAGAGTTGCTGGAACGCGACCCGCATCCAGCAGGCGCAGCGCCTGGTCGGCAGCTTCGTGCCGCAAGTGGTGGCGGCGGCCGCCGATCCGGACGTGCTCTTGATCGGCGACATGAATTCCTACGGGATGGAAGACCCGGTCGCGACAATGCTGGCGGCCGGCTTCGTCAACCAGCTGGAACGCTATGTGCGCCCGCTCGGCATGCCGTATTCCTTCATCTTCGACGGCGCCAGCGGTTACCTGGACCACGCGCTGGCCAGCACTGCGCTGAGCCGGCAAGTCCTCGGCGCGGCCGAGTGGCATCTGAACGCCGACGAGCCGACGGTGATCGATTACAACCTGGACGGCAAGCCGCAGGATTTATATGACGCTTCCGCCTACCGCGCTTCCGACCACGACCCGGTCGTCATCAGCCTGGACTTGCGGCCGTCGTACGTCGACCTGGGCGCCAGCGTCAAGCTGGCCGGGCAGGGCCTGGCGTACAACCGCGCCACGCAAAAATTCACTGGCAACCTGTACGTCAGCAATACCGGCGCCACCGCGCTGACCGGCCCGTTCCAGTTAAAACTGGCGGGATTGACGGCCGGCGTCACGCTCGACAACGCCAGCGGCAGCAACGCCGGCTCGCCTTACATCACCGTCGACGTCGGCACGCTGGCGCCGGGCGCGACGCTGACGATCCCGCTGGTCTTCACGAATCCATCGAAGGGTGGCATCGCTTACGCGGCAAAATTCTATAGCGGCACTTTCTGAGGAAACCACCATGTTCGCACCCCTGTCCCGTTTATATACCCTGCTGCCGCGCGCCGCGCTGGCACTGGCGCTCGCCGCCGGTCTGACCGGCGCGGCCCACGCCGGCACGATCCACTTCGCCATCGATACCGCCGGCTTCGGCGCTAGCGGTTACCTCGACATGCAATTCGCCGGCGCCAACCTGGACGTGCTGCCGGCCAGCGCCACCGTGTCGAATCTGACCGGTTTCGATCCGGCCGCGACGGTCGAGCTCAACGGCGACGTCGCGCCGCTGGCCGGCGGCTACCGCTTCGGCAACGCGCCGGGCTGGAACGACCTGTTTTATGCCGTGAATTTCGGCGGCGTGTTCGGTTTCGATGTCACTTTCGACGGCAGTTTCGATCCGGCCCTGTTCATCAACGCATCGCGCTTCGGCGTGGGCGCCTATGCTGCCGACGGCGTCACGGCGCTGGGCCTGGCCGACCCGGCCAGCGGTTTCCTGGCGGCGGTCGACTGGACGCCGTCGGCGACACCCGGCGGCAGCGCCGGCGCCGTCATCTCCGTGTTCGATGCCGGCGCCGTGACGGCCGTGCCGGAACCGGCCGGCTGGCTGCTGGGCGGCACGGCCCTGGCCCTGGTCGTGCTGTCGACGCGGCGCCGCGCCGTGCCGCGGCGCGCTGCCTGAAGCGCGCCGCGGGCTTGCACAGGCCGTTCATTGCACGCTGTGAGCGGCGGTCTGTGCGCCGCTACCTGGCATGGCCAGGTGGCGGAATTTATACGCAAAATCGCATATCTACCATATTTTTTCGAATAATGAACTAAAGATTGTCAAATCCATAAACCCCTGTTAGCCTTGAATGTCGTGATGGAGATGCGGTAAACAAAGGAGTGGTTCGGATGCAAGCAGCACAGGTTTCAGGCAACAAGGCGGCGCGCCGCGCAACAGGTTTTACGCTGCTCGAATTGCTGGTCGTGATCGTCATCATCGGCTTGCTGGCGGCGTATGTCGGACCCAAGTATTTCTCCCAGTTGGGCAAGTCGGAAGTAACCATCGCGAAAGCCCAGATCGAAGCCTTTGAAAAATCGCTGGACACGTACCGGCTCGATGTCGGCCGTTACCCGAGCGCCGAAGAGGGCCTGGCCGCGCTGCTGACGGCGCCCGCGTCGGCCGGCGCGAAGTGGAACGGCCCGTATTTGAAAAAAGGCGTGCCGCCCGATCCATGGGGCCACCCGTACCAGTACCGTTCGCCCGGCACCAAGGCCGAATTCGAAATCGTCTCGCTGGGCCGCGACGGCCAGCCCGGCGGCACTGGCGAAGATGCCGATATCTCTTCCCAATAATAAGTAGCTTATGCAGTTCGATGTCCGCACCCTGTCGCCGGAAATGGTGATCGGCCACCTCGTGGTCGACGGCCGCGACGAGGCTGACGCGCGCCGCCAGGTCGAAGCGCGCGGCCTGTTCGTCAGCGCGATCCACCCGGTGCGCGGCACGCTGCGTCCCGGCAAGGGCAAGTCCCTGTCCTTGGTGTTGTTCAGCCAGGAATTGCTGGCCTTGTTGACGGCCGGCCTGGGCGTGGTCGAGGCGCTCGAAGCCTTGCTGGAAAAGGAAGCCAATCCCGCCACGCGCAGTGTGCTGGGTCGCCTGCTGGGCGGCCTGCGCGAAGGGCAGCGCTTTTCGGCCGTGCTGGCCGAGCAGCCGGAACTGTTTCCGCCCTTGTACGTCGGCATCGTCAAGGCGGCCGAGGGTACCAGCGATCTGCCGCGCTCATTATCCCGCTTCATCGATTACCAGCAGCGCATCGACCTGGTGCGCGCAAAAATCGTCAGCGCCGCGATCTACCCGTGCATCCTGCTGCTTGTTGGCGGCGGCGTCAGCCTGTTCCTGATCACCTATGTCGTGCCGCGCTTTGCCGAGGTGTACCAGGGCGCCGGCCGCAACCTGCCGTGGATGTCGCAACTGATGCTGAACTGGGGCCAGTTCGCCTCCGCCCACACGACCATGCTGCTCGGTGGCCTGGGCCTGGGCGTGGCCGCGCTGGTGCTGGGGATGCGCCGCCTGATGGCCGGCGGCGGCATCGTCAGCCTGCTGGCGCGCCTGCCCGGCATCGGCGAACGGGTCCGCATTTATGAATTGTCGCGCCTGTACCTGACGCTGGGCATGCTCAGTGAAGGCGGCATCACCATCGTGCACGCGATCGACACGGTGCAGGCGATGGTGTCGCCGGCGGTGCAGCAGGGTCTGAAAGCGGCGCGTAGCGATATCGAATCGGGCCAGCCTTTATCCACCGCCTTCGAAGCGAACGGTTTGACGACACCGATCTCGCTGCGCATGCTGCGCGTGGGCGAGCGCACCGGCGACATGGGGCCGATGCTGACGCAGTCGGCCGCCTTTTACGACGGCGAGATCAGCCGCTGGATCGACCGTTTTACGCGCACCTTCGAACCCTTGCTGATGGCGGCCATCGGCCTGGTGGTGGGCGCCATCGTGGTCTTGCTGTACATGCCGATTTTCGACCTGGCTGGAGACATGTCTTGAACTTGCCCTACACACCGACGATCGACGCGGCGATGCTGGCGCGCGCGCGTGCGCGGCAGGCGCAGACCAAGCGCAGCCTGGTCGAAGAATTGCAGGCGCTGAGCGGCATCGAGCCGCGCCTGGCGGTGCAGGCGCTGGCCCAGCCATTCGGCCTGGCCGTGCTGGAAACGGTCGACATGCTGGCATTTACCCCGGCTTTTGATTTATTGCCGCTGTCGCAGGCGATGGCGCGCCACTGCGTGCTGCTGCGCGCGCACGACGGCGTGCTGGTGGGCGTGATCGCCGACCCGTTCGACCTCGACCTGCAAACCTGGCTCAGTGCCCAGGCCCGCGCCACGCCGCGCGCGCCGCTGCAGACGCGGCTCGCGCTGCAATCGGACATCCAGGCGTATTTATCGAAACAGGAAGAGTCGGCGCGCGCCGTCGACAGCCTGCTGCCGGGCGCCAGCGAAGGCCGGCGCGACGGCCGGACGGCCGCAGTGCTGTCGTTCGCGTCGGTGTCCGAAGCGGCCAGTCCCGCCGTGCGCTTGGTCAATTCGACCTTATATGACGCGCTGAAGGCGGGCGCCTCGGACATCCACCTGGAAAGCACGGCCGGCGGCCTGGCCGTCAAGTACCGGGTCGACGGCGTGCTCGATCACGCCACCGCCGTCAACGGCATCGAAGTGGCGGAGCAGATCATCTCGCGTCTGAAAGTGCTGGCGGAACTCGATATCGCGGAACGCCGCGTGCCGCAGGACGGCAGCTTCCGCGTCGAATCGGGCGGGCGCGAGATCGACTTGCGCGTATCGATCATGCCGAGCATTCACGGCGAGGACGCGGTGATCCGTATCCTCGACAAGCGCGCGATGATCGAAGCGTATGGCGCGCTGACCCTGGAGGCGCTCGGCTTCGACGCGCCGTCGCTGGCGACCCTGCGCGTGCTGGCGCAGGAAGCCTACGGCATGCTGCTGGTGACGGGACCGACCGGTTCCGGCAAGACCACGACCTTGTACGCGGCGCTGACCGAAATCCACAACGGGCGCGAAAAAATCATCACCATCGAAGACCCGGTCGAATACCAGCTGCCCGGCATCCTGCAAATCCCGGTCAACGAAAAGAAGGGCCTGAGTTTTGCGAAAGGTTTGCGTTCCATCTTGCGGCACGACCCGGACAAGATCATGGTCGGTGAAATCCGCGACCGCGAGACGGCCGAAATCGCCGTGCAGTCGGCGCTGACCGGCCACCTGGTCTTGACGACGGTGCACGCCAATAACGTGTTCGACGTGTTCGGCCGTTTTACGCACATGGGCATCGATCCGTATGCCTTCGTGTCGGCGCTGAACGGCATCTGGGCGCAGCGCCTGGTGCGCATCAATTGCCCGCACTGCGCGGCGCCATACACGCCGACGGACCAGGAACTGGCCAGCGTCAACCTGGCGCGCGCCGATGTCTACGATTACCAGTTCATGGAAGGCAAGGGTTGCGGCGATTGCCGTGGCACCGGCTACAAGGGGCGCCGTTCGATCGCCGAGATCCTGACGCTGAACGACGAGATCCGCGAACTGATCGTCGACAAGCGGCCGATCCGCCAGATCAAGGCGGCGGCCTACGCCAACGGCACGCGCAGCCTGCGCCTGGCCGCGCTGGAACTGGTAAAAAGGGGCGGCACCACGCTGTCCGAAATCAAACGGGTGACCTTGCATGCGTAGAGGAATGGGACAGGCATTGCGCATCGGCGTTTCCGCCAGCGCGCTCGGATTGCTGCGCACCAGCCGCTGGCGTTCGCCGGCGGTGACGCCGCTGGCCGAGCAGGCGGTCACGGAACAGGACGGCCCATTGCAGCACGCGATCGGCCTGGCCTTGCGCGAACTGCTGGCCGGGCAGGACGTGGCCGGCTGGCCGGTGACCTTCGTGCTGGCCGACGAATTGACGAGATTATGGCAAGTCACGCCGCCGCAACAGGCCGCGCGCCTGGCCGATATCGAGGCCGCCGCCGCGCTGCGTTTCCAGCATTTGTATGGTGAATCGACCGCCGCCTGGCAATTGTCGGCCGGCTGGGATGCGCGCGCGCCGTTCTTCGCCGCAGCCGTGCCGCGCGCGCTGCTGGCGGTGCTGGAACAGGGCGCGGCCGAACACCGGTTGGCGGTGGTCGAAGTGCTGCCGCATTTCGTCACGTCGTGGAACCGCTGGCAGCGCGCGCTCAAGCCGGGCGCCTGGTTCGGCCAGTTGCACGACGGCTTGCTCAGTGTCGGCATCGTCGACGATAAACGCTTGCACGCGGTGCGCGCATTGCCGGTGCCGCACGGCGCCGATGCCTACTGGCTGACGCAGACGCTGAACCGGGAAGCGCTGCTGGCGGGATGTCAGGCGCCGGCGCTGCTGCAATTGTGCGGCCAGGCGCCCGCGTCGTGGAGCGGCAAGGCGGCCAACGCGGCCCACATCGCCTGCGCGATGCTGGCCCAGGCGCGGCCGGATGAGAGTACGTGGTCGCCGGCCAGCCTGCTGGCGAGCGCGGGGTGCGCAGCATGAAACCGATGCGCATCGATTTTGCCGCGCCGAGCTGGCGCCGCACGCTGTTCCATTTGCACCCGGCGGCGATCGCCGGCGCGGTCATCGGCCTGGCGCTGTGCGCCGGCGCCGCTGTCACCGCGTACGACATGCTGGAACAGCGCAACGCGCGCGCGCAACTGTTGCAGCAATTGCAGCGGCGCCAGGCCGCGCAACTGAAAACGCCGGTCATCGCCGCCAGCACGGCGATACCGGAAGCGCAGGCGCGCGCCGTCAATGCCGCCATCCTGCAATTGAACCTGCCGTGGCGCGACTTGCAGGAAGCGCTTGCCGCCGCCACGCCGCCGGCGGTGGCGCTGCTGGCGCTGGAACCGGACCCGCGTAAGCAGGTCCTCAAGATCACGGCCGAGGCCAAGAACGCGGACGACATGATCGGCTATATAGAACAGCTCAAAGGGCAGGAATTCTTCAGCGGCGCGGCATTGACGCGCCATGAAGTGAACCAGCAGGACGCCAACCGGCCATTGCGCTTCCAGCTCGAAGTGCGCTGGAGGGCGCAATGAAATCCGTGAACCTGCCCGCGTTGCTGTTGCGCGCGCGCCTGCGCGCGGAGCGCATCGGTCCCGGCGCTTGCGCCGCGCTGGTCTTGTGCGTGCTGGGCGTGGCGGCATGGGGCTGGCTGTTGCCGCAGCGCGCAGCGCAGCGCCAGGAACTGGCGCGCCCATTACCGGTGCAGGCCGCGCCGGCGAGCGTGGTGGCGCCGCCGTCCGCGAACCAGAACCTGGCCGGCTTTTATGATGTGCTGGGAGAGCAGCGCTACGCGGAGCAGCAAATTAAACTGTTGTTCGGCCTGGCCGCGAAGGCGGGGCTGGAGTTGAACCAGGGAGAATACAAGTTCGGTTACGACCAGGCCAGCCGAGTGACGACGTACCAGGTCGTGTTGCCGGTCAAGGGGTCGTACCGCGCGATCTGGCAATTCGTACTGGAAGCGCTGCGCGCGATACCGTTCGCCGCGCTCGATGAAATCGGCTTCAGGCGCGACAACGTCACGGACACGCAGCTCGAAGCGCGCCTGCGCCTGACCCTGTACCTGAAGGGGACGGCAATGGCGGTGCAGCCATGACGCCGCGCCAGTGGGCGATGGGCGCCGCGCTGGCCGGGGCGGCAGCCTTGCTGGTGTTCGGCGACCGCACGCCGTCCGGCGACGTGGCCGAGGCGGTCGAACGGCGCGCGCCGCCAGCGGCAGCGCCTGCAACCGCGCCGGCGACCGCCGCCGCCACCGCTGCTCCGCGCGCCGCCGCGCGCAACGACAAGGCCGCCGTCGTGAACGACACGATGATCGCGCGCCTGACGCCGCGCGCGCTGCTGGTCGGAGAATCGGGCGACGCCACGTTCGCCGGCACCGACGGCGTGTTCTCCGGCCAGAACTGGAATCCGCCGCCGCCAGCGCGGCCTCCCGCACCGCCGCCGCCACCGCCGCCGAGCGCGCCGGCGCTGCCGTTCACCTATCTCGGCAAGGCCGCCGCCGACGGCGCCTGGGAAGTGTTTTTGGCGCGCAGCGACCGTACCTACGTGGTGCGCAACGGCGCCGTGATCGATGGCGTCTACCGCGTCGATGAGATTGCGCCGCCGATGCTGACGCTTACCTATCTGCCGCTGAACCAGGTTCAGCGGCTCAATATTGGAGTTTCCGACTGATGTCCCGCATTTCCCACAGCAAGTTGAAGACCGGTGTCCTGGCCGTGGCAGTCGCCTTGGCGCTGTCCGGCTGCGCCGCGCAGATGGCGTACCGCGAAGGCCAGGCCCTGGTGGCGCAAGACCAGGTCGAAGCGGGCTTGCTCAAGCTGCAGGATGCGATGGCGCGCGAACCGAACAACGCGCAATACCGCGCCGCCTGGCTGCGCGCGCGCGACGGCGCCAGCGTGCGCTACCTGGAACAGGCCGAAAACCTGATCGCCGAAGGCAAGCGGGACCTGGCCTTGCAAGGTTTGCAGCGCGTGCTGGCGCTGGACCCGCGCAACGAGCGCGCGCGCGCCGACCTGCGCACGCTGGAGTCGGCCGACCGGCTCGACAAGATGGTGGCGGCGGCCGGCGAACTGGCCGCGAAAAAAGAATACGAGCCGGCGCGCCAGAAACTCAATGCGGTGCTGTCGGAAAAGCCGAATCACGAGCCGGCCCGCCTGCTGCTGCGAGACATCGCCGAGAAAAGCGTGGCGCCGGCGGTGGAAAGCGGCCTGTCTAAAGCCTACAAGCAGCCGATCACGATCGAGTTCCGCGACGCGCCCTTAAAACAGGTGTTCGAAGTGATCGCGCGCCGCTCCGGGCTCAATTTCGTGTTCGACAAGGATGTCAAGACGGACTTGAAGACATCGATCTTCCTGAAGAACAGCACCATCGAATCGGCGATTTACTTCCTGCTGGTGACGAACCAGCTGGAGCAGCAGGTCATGGACAGCAACACCATCCTGGTCTACCCGAACGTCGCGGCCAAGCTGAAGGAATACCAGGAGATGGTCGTCAAAACCTTCTTCCTGGCGAACGCCGAGGCCAAGCTGGTGGCCAACACCCTGAAGGCGATCCTGAAGACGCGCGACGTCGTCATCGATGAAAAACTGAATTTACTGATCGTGCGCGACAACCCGGAAGCGATCCGGCTGGCTGAAAAACTGGTGGCGCTGCAGGACGTGGCGGAACCGGAAGTGATGCTCGATGTCGAAATCCTCGAAGTCAAGCGCACGCGCCTGATGGAGTTGGGCGTGGCCTGGCCCACCAGCGTCGCGTTTTCTCCCTTGATTTCGAGCGGCGGCAATGTCTTGACCATCAACGATTTAAATAACCTGAACCAGCGCACCATCGGCGTGTCCGGCCTGTCGGCCAAGATCAACGCCAACAAGACCGACGGCGACACCAACCTGCTGGCCAACCCGCGCATCCGCGTGCGCAACAAGGAAAAGGCCAAGATCCTGATCGGCGACAAGGTGCCGGTGATCACCACCACGATCTCGCCAGGCACCGGCGGCTTCGCCACCGAATCGGTCAGCTATGTCGATGTCGGCCTGACGCTGAACGCCGAACCGACGATTTATTTGAACAACGAGGTGGCGATCCGTATCTCTCTCGAAGTGAGCAACCTGGTCAACCAGATCGAGACCAAGTCCGGCACCAAGGCGTACCAGATCGGCACGCGCCAGGCATCGACGATGCTGCAATTGAAGGATGGCGAAAACCAGGTGCTGGCGGGGCTGATCAACAATGAAGACCGCAGCACCGGCAGCAAGGTGCCGCTGGTGGGAGATATTCCGCTGCTCGGCCGCCTGTTCGGCAGCACGCTCGACGACAACCAGAAGACGGAAATCGTCTTGTCGATCACGCCGCACCTGGTGCGCAACGTGCAGCGCGTGGACGCGGCCAGCTCGGAATTCTCGGCCGGCACCGAGGGCAATTTCCGGCGCCGCCCGGATGTGACGCCGCGTTTGCCGACCCAGTTGCCTGGTGCTCCCGTCGCGCCGCTGGCACCGGCCCGTCCTGGCATGCCGGCGCAGCCGGGCGGCGCGCAACCGCAGGCGGTGCAACTGGCGCCGGCGGCGCCGAGCGCACCGAGCGGCGTGCCGCTGTCGTCGAGCCAGCCCGGCCCGGCGTCGAGTGTGTCGCAGGTGCTTGAAACCGCGCCGGCCGAGGCGGAAGCGCCGCAGCCGCAGCAATCGCAGCCGCCGGTAAAATGACAGGGGCAGGGCGCCGCGCGCGCGGTTTCACGCTGATCGAGCTGCTGGTCACGCTGGCCATCCTCGGTTTGCTCAGCGCGCTGGTGGTGCCGGTGGCGCAGGTGACGATGCAGCGCCGCAACGAGCAGGAATTGCGTCACGCGCTGCACGAGATGCGCGCGGCGATCGATGCCTATAAACTGGCCAGCGACGAGGGCCGCATCGCCAAGGGGACGGCCACCAGCGTCTATCCCAAAAATTTGGATGTACTGGTCGAAGGCGTGATCGACCAGCGCAACCCGAAGCGCAGCAAGATCTATTTTTTGCGCCGCCTGCCGCGCGATCCGTTCAATCCGGATACGGAATTGACGCCGGCGCAATCCTGGGGCAAGCGCAGTTACGCCAGCGAGGCGGACGAACCGCGCGAAGGCGATGATGTGTACGATGTCTATTCGCTGTCCGACAAGATTGGTTTGAACGGCGTGCCGTACCGGAAATGGTAATCAAGCAAATGAAGAATTCCAGGGGTTTTACGCTGATCGAATTGCTGGTGGTGCTGGGCATCATTTCGCTGTTGCTGACGCTGGCCGTGCCGCGCTATTTTCCGAGCGTCGACAGCGCCAAGGAGACGATCCTGGCCGACAACCTGCGCAACCTGCGCGCCACCATCGACCAGTATTACGGCGACACCGGGCGCTACCCGGACACGCTGGAACAACTGGTCGAGAAAAAATACCTGCGCGCGCTGCCGGTCGACCCGGTCGCCGACAGCAGCGCCAGCTGGATCGTGGTGCCGCCGGACGACGGCAGCAAAGGCGGCATCGCCGACATCAAGAGCGGAGCGCCCGGCAATGACCGCCATGGCAAAGCCTACGCCGACTGGTAAGCCGGCGCGTTTCCGCCGCGATGCCGGGTTTACTTACCTGAGCCTGATCATCCTGCTGGCCATCGTCGGCCTGGTGTGCGCGACGACGCTGAAGCTGGGCGCGCTGATGAGGCGCAGCGCGGCCGAACAGGATTTATTGAACATCGGCGCCGAATTCAGCGATGCGCTGCAAAGCTACGCGAAGGCCACGCCGCCGGGCCAGCCGACGCAACCGCCGTCGCTGAAGGAATTGTTGCGCGACCCGCGTTTTCCGAATGCGCGCCGCCACCTGCGCAAGATTTACGTCGATCCGATGACCGGCAAGGCGGAGTGGGGCATCGTCGCGCTGGCCGGCACTACGGGCGTGCTCGGTGTCTACAGTCTGTCCGACGCGAAAGCAGTAAAAGTGGCGAATTTTCCAGCCCGTTTCCAGGCGTTCGAAGGCAAGCAGTATTTGTCGGACTGGAAGTTCACCGCCACAGGAGAGCTGGCGCCGGGGCAGCGTCCCGCGCCGCCTGGTACGAAGGTCCCGCCCGCCGTGCCGCCGGGCAGCACGCCGCCAGGCAGCACGCCGGCACCGGGTGCCGCCGCGCCGGGCCAGGCGCCCATGCCGGTCGAGCCGCCCCAGCCGCCAGTCCAGACCGCGCCGGAACCCGAGCCGGAACCGGAACCGGAACCTGCGCCCGAGCCACCGCCGCCCGAGCCGGAAACAACGGCGCGCTGACGCGGATGCCGTTAGGTTGCCGTTAGCGTCAACCTGTCATTCCGCATCGGCGGACCGCCGCGAAAGCGGGAATCCCATTTGATTGCGCCGCCTGAGACGCAAAATGGGATTCCCGCTTTCGCGGGAATGACAAAGTTGGCGCCAACTTAACGGCATCAGCACGCCGAGACCCTGCTTTTTTCCATGCGCTATTTGATAAAAAAAAGGAATCGAAATAATCATTTCGATTCCTTTTTTTGCATTATCTATCACTCTTCATTCTTGCATGAATTATCAATTTATTTTGTGAAATATTGCGATGCAATATTCAGCATTATTGTCTTTAAAGCTTTATTAACTGAAACTAAAAAATACTAAAAAAACAAGACATTTTTTGTGATTATGCTATGCTGATTTCGCAGTCCCGTTCATGTAATTTATTTATTAAGGATAACCTCATGAAACTGAAACTTCTTGTTGCGAGCGTGGTGGCGGCAACATCATTCAGCGCGATGGCGGCGGATCAAGTACTTTTTCTGAATGACAATCCACTGGCTCCCAACTTCTTTACCTCAGTCCAGACGGTGGGCGATAGCGTATTGTCCGGTGGCCTGGACGTCATCACTTTCGATGGGCTCGGAGCAGGCGCTCACACGCTGACCGTGACAATCAGCGGTCAGAACCTGACGTTCGATGCCGCCCAGTCGAACCTCAATGGCACCCACGGTGCAGTCTATGGCTCCAAGTTGCGCTTCTTCGATGTCGAACATACGGGTGTCGGCCCCTACGTGCTGAACCTGTATGGCGCCGGCGCGGCGGGCGCCAAATACAGCGGTGAAGTCACCGTGACGCCGGTGCCGGAACCGGCGACATACGGCATGTTGCTCGGCGGTCTGGGGATGCTTGGCTGGTTGGCCCGCCGCAAGGAAAAACAGGATGTCTGAATTGGGGGAGGATATAAAAAAACCCGCGTCAGCGGGTTTTTTTATGACTCATCATTATTTCCTGTTGCGTTGCAATATGCTATTTGGCACGCCGCTTGACGTCGCTGAAGCGGAAGCCCATCGCCATCAGCGCACTGAAATAAATCGCGGCGCAGCCGACGATAATCAGCAACAGCAGACCGCCGCGCATGAATGGTTTGTGTTGTAAAGCGATCCAGTCGACTTGCGCGGCAGCGTACCAGGCGGCCGCGCCCATTGCGCTGACAGCCACCACAAGTTTCAAATAAAAGGCTGGCCATCCCGGCTGCGGCTGATAAACCCCGCGCTTGCGCAAGCCGGTATAAAGAAATGCGGCATTGATGCAGGCGCCCAGGCCGATCGACAGTGCCAATCCCGCAACAGCGATGTAGGGTACAAACAACAGGTTCATTAATTGAGTTGCGACAAGAACGCCCAGTGCGATCTTGACCGGCGTGCGGATATCCTGCTTGGCATAAAATGCCGGCGCCAGCGTCTTGACCAGGATGATGCCGACCAGGCCGGCGCTATAGGCGATCAGCGGTTGCGCCGACATGGTCGCCGCCTCGGCGCTGAATTTACCGTAGTGGAACAGGGTGCTGATCAAAGGCACGGCCAGCGCGGCCATGCCGACCGCCGCCGGCAGCGCCAGCAGGAAGGTCAGCCGCAAACCCCAGTCCAGCAGCGCCGAGTATTCGGCGTGGTCGGCGTCGGTATTGGCTTTCGCCAGGCTTGGCAATAAAATCGTGCCCAGCGCCACGCCCAGCATCGCGGTCGGGAATTCCATCAGGCGGTCGGCGTACGACAGCCATGAAATGCTGCCCTCGGCCAGGCGGGAAGCGATGCTGGTATTGATCATCAGGCTGATCTGCGCGGCCGAGACGGCAAACACGGCCGGCCCCATTTTTTTCAGCACGCGCCGCACGCCGGCGTCGCGCAGGCCGATGGCGGGATTCAGGGACAGGCGTGGCAGCATGCCGATCTTGATCAATGCCGGAATCTGGATCGCGACTTGCAGCAGGCCGCCGACGAAAACGGCGATCGCCATCGCGTAGATCGGTTGCGCCAGGTGCTGCGCCAGCAACAGCGACGCGCAGATGAACGAGAGATTCAATAACACCGGCGTGAAGGCGGGAATCTTGAACTGGCGCCAGGTATTTAATATGCCGCCGGACAGCGCGACGAAGGACATGAAACAGATATACGGGAACATCAGGCGCGTCATCCAGACCGCGGCATCGAACGCGTCCGGGGAAGTGCGCAAGCCGGTGGCGATCAGGTAGACGAACAGCGGCGCGCCGACGATGCCGAGCACGCTGACTAAAAGCGTGGCCCAGACCAGCGTGGTGGCGACGTGATCGGCCAGGTTTTTGCTGGCTTCCTGCCCGTGCTGGTTTTTATATTCGGCCAGGATCGGCACGAACGCTTGCGAAAACGCGCCTTCGGCGAACAGGCGGCGCAGCAGGTTGGGAATGCGGAAGGCGACGATGAAGGCATCGGTATACGCGCCGGCGCCGAAGGCGCGCGCGAACAGGCTTTCGCGCAACAGGCCGGTGACGCGCGACAGCATCGTCATGCTGGAGATGGCGGCGAGGGTTTTGAGTAAGTTCATGGGCCGTGATTATAGCGGCGGCGCCTGTCTGCGCACGGCGCCGGGCTATATAAATGGCAATTCTTTGCTTTTTGAATTGCCCTGGCATCAAAAACTCGCTATAATTTAAGGCTGTACAGAATTCAGTAACGCAGACACTAATGTTTCGCCAGAGTCCCTTGGCTTACATGGTTAGGCAGACAGACTGAACACACCTGTTTGGCAAACGCTATTGTTTGCAAACGAACTTTGACAACGATTTAGGAAATTCCATGGCAAATACCGCACAAGCGCGCAAACGCGCTCGTCAAGCAGTCAAGCAAAACGCACACAATTCGTCCCAGCGCTCGACGCTGCGTACCGCCATCAAGGCAGTGCGTAAAGCGATCCAGGCTGGCGACAAAGCAGCCGCTACCGCAATCTTCCAGTCGTCCGTGTCGACCATCGACAGCATCGCCGACAAAAAGATCATCCACAAAAACAAGGCAGCTCGCCACAAGAGCCGTCTGGCAGCTGCCCTGAAAGCACTGTCCGCTTAATTTTGCTTGTGCGGCGCTTGCGCCGCCTGGTAATGACAGCAAAAAACCCGCATGGCGCAAGCCATCGCGGGTTTTTGTCCGTGGTAGCCGCCTGTTGCGCGGCTGGCCCATCAGCTCCTTAGCGCAGCGGCGGCAGCTTGCCGATCTTCGCGCCCGGCTTGATGTTTTTCTGCTTGAACCAGCCCAGATTCATTTCCAGCGCATAGCGCACCGGCACCGCCTTGCGCGAGCAATGGCTGTCGAGCGTGTTCGGCTGCATGTCTTCGATGTTGACGATCGTGCCGTCGGCATCGATGAAAGCGACCGACAGCGGCAGCAAGGTATTTTTCATCCACATGCATTGCGTGGCCGGCGCGTCGAACACGAACAGCATGCCGGCATTGGCGGGCATGCTGTCGCGGAACATCAAGCCTTGCTGGTGCTGGGCATTGCTGACGGCGACTTCGGCCTGGATCAGGTGCATGCCGGCGGCCAGCTGGGTGCTGGCGAATTGCTGGTTCTGGGCCGGTGCGGAAGCAGCCGCCGTCAACAGGGCAAGCGTGCCCAGGGAGGCCAGGATTTTTTTCATGGGAAGTCAAGCGAGAAAATTGAAGCGCCGATTAACGCATGGGGCGCTGGCGGGAGTCAAGCGGGTGGGTATTAAAAGGATTTGATTGGCAGGGTTGCCAGAAAACCAGAGGCAGAATCTGGGGTCAGACCCTGGGGACTCGGCGTCCCCGTCTGACCCCGGCCTTTGCCTCTGGTTTTTTTGGGAACTTATTTGGCAGGCGCCGACGCCATGGCCGAAGCGGAAGCCGATGCAGCCTTGGCTTTCTTCATTTTCTTCGCCTTTTTAGGAGCCGATGCCTCGGCCGAAGCAGCTGCGGGCGCGGAGGCCATCGCCGAGGCCGAAGCCGGGGCGGCAGGAGCGGCAGCGAATGCGGAAGCGGCAAACAGGGATGCAACCAGGGCAGCGATGATCTTGGACATGGCAATTTTCCTTTAGCGATATTGAGACACGTGGCGATTCGGGTGAATCTGTTTCAATTAACGTGGGAAATTCATGTCAGTTGACATGTTTTTGTGTGAAATCAAAAACTATTTTTGCTGCTATGCATCATTTTCGGTGGTGCGGCGCCGGCCGCAACTGCAACATCAAGCCATCGAGCGCGCTGTGCGACAGGTCGGCGAATTCCGGTTCGCGGCGGTCGATTTCATTGGCGAGATCGAGCAGCAGCCAATCCATTTCATCGAGCATGGCGCGCAGCTCGAGCAGGATGCCGGGATCTTCGCGCGCGATGTCGAGCATGCTGTCGGCGTGGTCGGGATCGAAGCCGGCCTGCAACACCAGGCCGCGGATGGTGTGCATGCGCTCGAACAGGAAGGCCAGCGGAGAAGCAGCCGGTTCGCGCGGCGCCACCACCACTTCGAAGCTGGCGCGCAGCGTGGTCCAGGCGTGCAGCAGGTCGGCCAGGTGCGTCAATTGCGTCAGCGCGCCGTGTTCGTTCGGTTTCGCCTGCGCATCTCCCGGGCTGGCGTGGATCAGGTCGCGCAAGGCACCCACCGTCCTGGGGTCGAAGCGGCCCTGGTTCAAGCGTACCAGCACGTCCAGGCGCGGCAGGTCGAAGCGCCGTATCACGGTTTCGGCCACGTCGGCCACCGCCAGCAGCCTGGCCAGTTGCGAAATGCGCTCGCCGCGCAAGCCGTGCGGGTAGCCGCTGCCGTCGAGCCGCTCGTGATGTTGCAGCACGGCTTGCGCCGCCGCCGCCGGAAAACCGGCGATTTCATTGAGCAGCACATAACTGGTGATCGGGTGCACGTGGATGTAGCAGCGTTCGGCCGGCGTGATGTCGTGCCCGGCGGCCAGCAGCGCCGGATCGGTGTGCATCTCTCCGAAATCGTGGCAGATCGCCGCCATCAGCAGATTGCCGCGGTCGGCGACGGGCAGGGCGATGCGCTGCGCCAGCGCGAACGCGATCATGCCGGTGCGCAGCGTATGCTCGAACATGTCGGTGCGTCGCTCGCGCATCACGGTCAGCCGCATCAATAGCGGTTTCGGCAGCCGCAGGCCGGCCAGCGCGTGTTTTACAGCCAGCGGGTCGCCGGTGCGCGCGGCCAGGCGCGTATATACCGGTTCGTGGTCGAGGATGCGGGCCGCCGCCGTGGCGAGAAAGTCGGCATCGACCGCGCGCTCGCTTTCGAGCATGTGGTCGAGCGGCGCGTTCAGCTTGTGCTGGGTCAGGCGTTCGAACTGTTGCGGACTGACGCGCGCGCCCTTGGCCACCAGCTTGATGCCGCTGGCCGAATAAATATCCTGGTGGGCGATGACGCTGCGTTCACTGCCCAGTTCTGCAACGGCATGGATGTAATGCGGATTTTCCCCGGCCGGGGCGTGATGCTTGTCGCACGGTTCTGTCATCTGCATAGAACGACCCTTCCTTGCAAAGCGACGCTTCCAGGCCTATAAATATACGGTAAATTGTTTTGCGGCGCATCAAGCCAATTGTATATTTGTCACGAACGTAGTGCTTGCGGCGACACTTCCATCCATTCGCCCGGCAGCAGCGGATGGCTGGCCAGCGAAATGGCGCCGATCGCGCTGCGCACCAGGCGCAAGGTCGGCAGGCCGACGGCGGCCGTCATGCGCCGCACTTGCCGGTTCTTGCCCTCCGTCAATGTTATCGCCAGCCACGAGGTCGGCTGGTCGGCGCGGCTGCGGATCGGAGGGTTGCGCGGCCACAGCCAGTCCGGTTCGGCGATGCGCACCGCGCGGCACGGTTTCGTGACGAAATCACCGAGGTCGAGTGGCGCCTGCAGGCGCGCCAGCATGTCCGCGTCGGGCACGCCGTCGACCTGCACCAGGTAGATTTTCGCTTCCTTGCGCGCCGGATGGGCGATCTCGTGCTGCAGTTTTCCATCGTCGGTCAGCAGCAGCAAGCCTTCGCTGTCGGCGTCGAGCCGGCCGGCCGGATAGACGCCCGGCACCGGAACGTAATCGGCCAGGCTCTGGCGTCCGGGCTGCGGCGAGAACTGGCACAGGACCTGAAAAGGTTTATTGAAAAGGATCAAAGGCATGGCGCGCGCAAAGCACTGATTGTACCGGCAGGCGGGAAATGCCGGTGTCGCAAAACCATGGCGCCCAGTAAAATACTGGTGCATAATGTGAAACGCGCGTCTTATGTCTTATAGAAGACTTGAGGCTTTGTACTGAACAGCGTACCAAAATTGGCAATAATTCGGATTGCCCCACTTCGGAGATCACGATGTACCAACATATCAACGTACCAGCTGACGGCCAGAAAATTACCGTCAACGCCGATTTTTCACTGAATGTTCCCAACAACCCGATCGTTCCCTACATCGAAGGCGACGGCACCGGTGTCGATATCAGCCCCGTGATGATCAAGGTGGTCGATGCGGCGGTGGCGAAAGCTTACGGCGGCGCGCGCAAGATCAGCTGGATGGAAATCTACGCCGGCGAGAAATCGACGAGTGTCTACGGCCCGGATGTGTGGTTGCCTGAAGAAACGCTGCAAGTGCTGAAGGATTACGTGGTCTCGATCAAGGGCCCGCTGACGACGCCGGTCGGCGGCGGCATCCGTTCGCTGAACGTGGCGCTGCGCCAGCAGCTCGACCTGTACGTCTGCCTGCGCCCGGTGCGTTATTTCACCGGCGTGCCTTCGCCGGTGAAAGAGCCTGAAAAGACCGACATGGTCATCTTCCGCGAAAACTCGGAAGATATCTATGCCGGCATCGAATACCAGCAGGGTTCCGAAGGCGCTAAAAAGCTGATGGACTTCCTGATCAAGGAAATGGGCGTGACCAAGATCCGCTTCCCGGCCACTTCCGGCCTGGGCATCAAGCCGGTCTCGATCGAAGGCACCGAGCGCCTGGTGCGCAAGGCGATCCAGTACGCGATCGACAACGACAAGCCTTCGGTGACGATCGTCCACAAGGGCAACATCATGAAGTACACCGAAGGCGGTTTCCGCGACTGGGCGTACGCGCTGGCGCAGAAGGAATTCGGCGCGGAACTGATCGACGGCGGCCCATGGTGCAAGTTCAAGAATCCGAAGACCGGCCGCGAGATCATCGTCAAGGATTCGATCGCCGACGCCTTCCTGCAACAGATCCTGCTGCGTCCGGCAGAATACTCGGTGATCGCCACCTTGAACCTGAACGGAGATTATATTTCCGACGCGCTGGCGGCGCAGGTCGGCGGCATCGGCATCGCGCCGGGCGCGAATCTGTCGGATTCCGTCGCGATGTTTGAAGCGACCCACGGCACCGCGCCGAAGTACGCTGGCAAGGATTACGTGAACCCTGGTTCGCTGATCCTGTCGGCTGAAATGATGCTGCGCCACATGGGTTGGATCGAAGCGGCCGACCTGGTGATCGACTCGATGCAGAAATCGATCGCATCCAAGAAAGTCACCTACGACTTCGCGCGCCTGATGGAAGGCGCAACCCAGGTGTCGTGCTCCGGGTTTGGCGATGTGATGATCGAACAGATGTAATAGTCTGGCGCGGATTCGCCCCGCGCCTATATATAAGCCCCGTGCTCTTCGCGAGTCCGGGGCTTTTTTTCGTCCAAACCAACGGCAAAGGCCGGGGTCAGACCTATGGGTCTGACCCCAGATTTTGCCGTTGATTTTTGCTCTTCAGGGTTTGAATGAACCTTCGATCGTATACCGCGACCCCGGATGCACCAGGCGCGCCAAGGTAACCGGCGCGCCCTGGCTTTTGGTGCGGCGCACCAGTAGAAAAGTTTCATAAAAGCAAAAAAACCGCTGTCAAATATGCTTGATCCAAGTTGTCTATACATGTACACTCATCGCTGATGGCACGGGATCCGAAGCGGATCTGCGCGGCGCCTGAACCTACTACACACTCAAGGAGATGCGGCATGTCTGACTTCAAGGCGATGGGAATGGGAATGATCTTGGCGGCCGGTGCGGCCTGGATGCCAGCGGCGCAGGCCGATATCAAGATCGGCTTGATGGTGCCGCTGACCGGGTTCGCCGCGGCCGACGGCAAGTCGGCGCTGGAAGGCGCGAAACTGGCCGTCGCGCAGGCCAACGCCAAGGGCGGCGTCAAGGGAGAAAAGCTGGACTTGGTGGTCTACGATGACCAGGCGTCGCCGAAGGAAGCCGTGCCGACCGCCGTCAAGCTGGTCGAAAAAGACAAGGTCGTCGGCGCCGTTTCCGGTTCCTATTCCGGTTCGACGCGCGCCGCCGCCGGTGTGTTCCAGGCCGCCAAGGTGCCGTACGTGACGGCGTATGCCGTGCACCCGGACATCACGCGCACGGGTGATTTCATGTTCCGCGTCTCGGCCATGGGAGAAGTGCAGGGCCGTGCCGGCGCAAAACTCGTGCACGATCTCGGCAAGAAAAAAGTCGTCTTGATTACCGTCAAGAACGATTTCGGCCAATCGCTGGCGGCCGGTTTTAAAGAGGGCGCGGCCAAGTTCGGGCTCGCGATCCTCGGCGAACACGAGTACAGCATCCAGGACCGCCAGTTCGGCCCGCTGATCTCGAAGGTGAAATCGCAGGAACCGGACGTGATCTATGCCAGCGGCTATTTCTATACGGCCGGTCCGCTGGTGAGCCAGTTGCGCGCGGCCGGCATCACGGCCCCGGTGATCGGCCAGGAAGGCTACGATTCCGAGAAATTCATGGAAATCGCCGGCGCCGCTTCCGAAGGCGTATTGGTCACGACTTCGCTCGACCGGGATTCGGCCAGCCCGGCCACCAAGGCGTTTTTGGCCGATTACCGCCAGGCGACGCAGAGCGGCGCCGACATGGTCGCCGCCGCCACCTACACCGCGACGAATGTGCTGATCGAGGGTTTGCAGAAGAGCGCCGGCAAGGGCGGCGCGGCATTGCGCGACGCGATGGCGGCCGGCAATTTCGACACGCCGATCGGCCAGCTGTCGTTCAACGACTTACATGAAGTCAAAAAGGATATCCAGGTGCAGGTCGTCAAGGGCAAGGCTTTCCACCGCCATTCGGTGATCTCGGACGCCGTGTTGCTGGCGCCGCCGTCGAAGAGCGGCAAGTAAGCCTGACCTGATCGGAGCTGTCCATGTTGTTCATCGAGCTCGTCGCACAAAGCCTGGTGCAGGGCAGTCTCTACGCGCTGGTCGCGTTGGGACTGACCCTGGTCTACGGCTTGCTGCGCATCCTGCACGTCGCCCACGCGGCGCTGTTTACATTGGGCGCCTACCTGGGCGTGCTGGTGTACAACGCCAGCGGCAGCTTGCCGCTGGCCTTTATCGTGGCGATGATCGCGGCCGGACTGTGCGGCGTTGCCATGTTCCGCCTGGCCTATCAGCCGCTGCTGTCGAAACCGCCGTATGTCGCGCTGATCGCGTCGATCGGCCTGTACATCGCGTCCGAAGAATTGTTCCGCATCTTCTTCGGCGCGTCCGGCCTGTCGTTCACGACGCCGCCGCTGCAAGAGCAAGTCGCGCTGGGCGGCCTGCAATTCAAGCAAGCGGAACTGGCGGTAATGCTCGGCAGCGTGCTGATCATCGGCCTGCTGGGCTGGCTGCAGACGCGCACCCGCGTCGGCGTCGCGTGCCAAGCCACGGTGTCGGACCCGCAGATGGCCGAATCGTTCGGCATCAAGCTCAATACGGTGCGCGACCTGAATTTCCTGGTCGGCTCGGCGCTGGCCGGTTTCGCCGGGGTCTGGGTCGCGATCCTGAACAACCTGGTCGAACCGACGATGGGCAGCGTGCCGTCGTACAAGGCGCTGGCCATCATCGTGCTGGGCGGACTGGGATCGGTGCGCGGCACGCTGTTGGCGGCGCTGGTGCTGGGTCTGGTCGAATCGTTCGGCACCATTTATCTGGGCAAGCTGCTCGATCGCAATGCGATCGCCTTCGCCTTCCTGATCCTGGTGCTGATGTTGCGGCCCCAGGGCCTGTTCGCCAAACGCTGAGGAGACGAACGTGGAATATGAAATGTCATTATTGACGATGATCGGCATCAGCGTGCTGTTCGCGCTGTCGCTGAACCTGATCACCGGCTTTTGCGGCCAGATCAGCCTGGGCCACGCCGCCTTCCTCGGCCTGGGTGCCTATGCGTCGGCGCTGTTGAGCCAGGCCGGCATGCCCTTCCTGGCGACGATCCCGCTGGCGATGCTGCTGGCCGGCGCGCTCGGCATCGTGGTCGGCCTGGCGTCGCTGCGCGTGCGCGCCGATTTTCTGGCGATTACGACGATGGGCGTCGGCTTCCTGTTCATCGGCGTCGTGCGCCAGCAAGAGTGGCTCGGAGGAGAGATGGGCGTGTCCGGCTTCCCGGCTTCCGGCCTGGACAAGGGCGCGTTCATGGCGCTGGCGCTGGGCATGGCATTGCTGGCCGCCGTGCTGTGCCTGTATATCCAGCGTTCGTGGATGGGGCGCGTGTTCAACGGCATCGCCGAGGACGAGGACACGATGCGCGTGCTCGGCATCGACGTGCCGCGCTATAAACTGGCCGCGTTCGCGATCGGCACCGCGCTGGCCGGCGCCGCCGGCGCGCTGTATGCGCAGCATTTCAAGTTCATCGGGCCGGACAGCTTCGGTTTTGTCGAATCGATCACCGTGCTGTCGATGGTCGTCGTCGGCGGCATCGGTTCCGTGTTCTGGGTCGCGGTGGCGGCGGCCTTGCTGTCGGCGCTGCCGGGCTGGTTCCAGTTTATCGGTGACTATAAATTGCTGGTGTATGGCGGCTTGCTGTTCCTGATGATGCGTTTTTCGCCCGGCGGCCTGGCGGGGATGGCGCAAGCCTTGCGCAAGCGCGCGCAGCGGGTGCCGTCATGAGCGCCCGCCCAGTCCTGCTCGGCGTCTCGGGCATCACGGTGCGCTTCGGCGGGCTGACGGCGATCGACAACGTGTCGTTCGACGTCTACCCTGGAGAACTGCTTGGCCTGATCGGGCCGAACGGCGCCGGCAAGACGACGATGCTGCGTTCGATCACCGGCGTCGTGCGCGCGCAGTCCGGCAGCGTCACGCTGCAAGGCGAGCCGCTCGACGGCTTGCCGATCGAGCGCCGCATCCGTCGCGGCCTGTCGCTTTCGCAGCAACTGGTCAAACCTTTGCGCAGCATCTCGCTGCTCGACAACGTGGCGCTGGCCGCCGGTGCGCACAAGACGCGCTCTCCGCTGCGCTCCCTGTTGCACGTGTCGCAGGCCGATGAGCGGACGCGCGCCATGGAGATGTTGCGCAGCGTCGGCATCGCCGAGCGCGCCGGGCAGTTCCCCGGTACGCAGCCGCTGGGCGTACTAAAACGGCTGGAGATGGCGCGTTCGCTGGCGCTGGAACCGAAGCTGCTGCTGCTCGACGAACCGCTGGCCGGACTCAATTCGCAGGAAGCCCATGCGCTGGCCGGCACCATCGTCGAGATCAACCGGCGCGGCGTGACGATCGTACTGATCGAGCATAACCTGGGAGAGGTGATGCGCATCTGCCAGCGCCTGGTGGTGCTCGATAACGGCCGCAAGATCGGCGACGGCGCGCCGCGCGACGTCATGAACGACCCGGTGGTGCGCGCCGCCTACCTGGGCGGCGACAACCTGGCGGCATCGGCCGTGACAGAGGTAGACCATGCTTGAACTTAAACAGCTTAGTTGCGGCTATGGCGCGTTCAGCGCCGTGCATGAACTGTCCCTGGCGCTGCGTCCCGGCACCATCACCGGCCTGCTGGGCGCGAACGGCGCGGGTAAATCGTCGACCTTGATGTGCGTGGCCGGCCATGTCGCCTTGCAGGGCGGGCAGATGCTGTTCGACGGCGACGATATCGGGCAAATGGCGCCGACCGAGCGGGTGCGGCGCGGCGTCGCGATTTCTCCGGAAGGGCGGCGCCTGTTCAAGGACCTGACGGTGGAAGACAACCTGCGCGTGGGCGGCATGATTCATCCGGCCAGTTGCTACCGGCCGGACCGCGACCGCGTGCTGGCGCTGTTCCCGCGCCTGGGCGAGCGTCTCACTTCGCTGGCCGGCAACCTGTCCGGCGGAGAGCAGCAGATGCTGGCGATCGGCCGCGCGCTGATGACGCGCCCGCGCCTGATCATGATCGACGAACTGTCGCTCGGGCTGATGCCGAAGGTGATCGACCTGTGTTACCAGGCGCTGCGCCAGTTGCGCGACGAGGGCATGACGGTGCTGCTGGTCGAGCAGAACACCGAGCGCACGCTGGCCGTGGCCGACGATATCTGCGTGCTCGAATCGGGCCGCACCGTGTGGCGCGGCAGCGCCGCCGACGCGCGGCAAGACCCGACCTTGACGGCGGCCTATCTGGGCCTGCATTAATTTTCTTCAAAATTTTGACGGAGTAAAAAATGACGAACAATACCGACCGCCGCACCGATACGACCCGCGTGATCCGCGCCCCGCGCGGCAGCGAATTGAATTGCAAGAGCTGGCTGACCGAAGCGGCTTACCGCATGATCCAGAATAACCTCGATCCCGATGTCGCCGAGAATCCGCAAAGCCTGGTGGTGTATGGCGGCATCGGCCGCGCGGCGCGTGACTGGGCGTGCTATGACCAGATCCTGGCGTCGCTGAAGGAATTGAACGACGATGAAACGCTGCTGGTGCAATCCGGTAAGCCGGTCGGCGTCTTCAAGACGCACGCGAACGCGCCGCGCGTCTTGATCGCCAATTCGAACCTGGTGCCGAAATGGGCGAACTGGGAGCATTTCAATGAACTCGACCGCAAGGGCCTGTTCATGTACGGCCAGATGACGGCCGGCAGCTGGATTTATATCGGCAGCCAGGGCATCGTGCAGGGCACGTTCGAAACCTTTGTCGAAGCAGGACGCCAGCATTACGGCGGAGATTTGGGCGGCAAGTGGATCCTGACGGCGGGCCTGGGCGGCATGGGCGGCGCGCAACCGCTGGCGGCGACATTGGCCGGCGCCGTGTCGCTGAACATCGAGTGCCAGCAATCGAGCATCGATTTCCGCCTGCGCACCGGCTATGTCGACAAGCAGGCGCGCGATATCGATGACGCCATCGCCTTGATCCGGCAACACACGGCGGCGCGCGAAGCGGTGTCGATCGGGTTGCTGGGCAATGCCGCCGACCTGCTGCCGGAACTGGTGAAACGCGCCGCCGCCGGCGGCCTGAAACCGGACCTGGTGACGGACCAGACCTCGGCGCACGATTTAATACACGGCTATCTGCCGGTCGGCTGGAGCGTCGAGCAGTGGAAAGCGGCGCAGCGCGACCCCGCGCAACATGCCGCGCTGACCGACGCCGCCGCGCGCAGCTGCGCCGTGCACGTGCAGGCGATGCTCGATTTCCAGGCGATGGGCATCCCGACTGTCGATTACGGCAACAATATCCGCCAGGTCGCGTTCGACCAGGGCGTTGCCAACGCCTTCGATTTCCCCGGTTTCGTGCCGGCCTATATCCGACCGTTGTTTTGCGAAGGGAAGGGGCCGTTCCGCTGGGTGGCCTTGTCGGGCGATCCGGAAGATATTTATAAGACCGATGCGAAGATCAAGGAGTTGTTCCCAAACAACACTCATACGCACCGCTGGCTCGATATGGCGCGCGAGCGCATCGCCTTCCAGGGATTGCCGGCGCGCATTTGCTGGCTGGGATTGGGGGAGCGTCACCTCGCCGGCCTGGCATTCAATGAAATGGTGCGGACGGGTGAATTGAAGGCGCCGATCGTCATCGGTCGCGATCACCTTGACACGGGGTCGGTCGCCAGCCCGAACCGCGAGACGGAATCGATGAAGGATGGCACCGATGCCGTCTCCGACTGGCCGCTGCTGAACGCCTTATTGAACACGGCCGGCGGCGCGACCTGGGTCTCGCTGCACCACGGCGGCGGTGTCGGTATGGGGTATTCGCAGCACTCCGGCATGGTGATCGTTGCCGACGGCACCGACGCGGCGGCAGAGCGCCTGGCGCGCGTGCTGGTCAACGACAGCGGCTCGGGCGTGATGCGGCATGCCGATGCCGGTTACGAACAGGCGATCGCCACGGCAAAACAACAGGGTTTGAAGTTGCCGATGATTAAATGATAGCGATTACTTAATAGCTATTATTCAATAACGGATATATGTCGGGATAAAAGCCCGGCAAGGACACGCTGGCAGCGGGGATTGGCCCGGCAGCGTGTGCTTGCCGGGCTGCTGGCGCTTGCGGCGGGCGGCAAGAAATAAAATGTCGGGACGAAAAAAAACCCTACTACTGCAGGGTTTTTGACTTCCGGAATCGGAGGCTTAAGCCGATTGGATGTTGGAAGCTTGCTTGCCTTTAGGGCCTTGCGTGACTTCGAACTGAACTTTTTGACCTTCTTTGAGGGTCTTGAAACCGTTCATGTTGATTGCGGAGAAGTGTGCGAACAAATCCTCACCGCCATCATCTGGAGTGATGAAGCCAAAACCTTTGGAGTCATTGAACCACTTAACAGTACCTGTTGCCATAAAAAGAACTTTCCATTAAAAACAAATCACACGAGCCATAAAAGCAAGAAGCTTCCTGCCCCCTCCTCGACGTCTCACTTCTTATCAACATGTACATTTCTGCACAGAGTCGATATCGCATTGTTGGCGCAACAATTTTTAATGTCAAGCGGTTTCCTCCAGATTTTGGTACTTTTCTTGCAACAGACCAAAAAGCAACTCTTGATTTTGGCGCGACGGTCGCCATCTGCGCCAAGACGAGAAACCGCGTAAGATAGAAAACAAATGGATTTACGCCCATAAAGGCGTTGCATCTACCCCGAAAGCATTAGAATATAAGCGTATGGCAACCAAGCATGACACCGAAACGCTGCTGGAGCGGCAAACGCTGAAACCGCCACCCCTGTACCAGGTGGCGTTGTTGAATGACGACTACACGCCGATGGAATTCGTGGTGGCGATCATTCAAGAGTATTTCAACAAGGACCGTGAAACGGCCACGCAAATCATGCTGAGTGTGCATCGCTACGGCAAGGGAGTGTGCGGCGTATTCTCTAAAGATATAGCGTGTACCAAAGTGGAGTTTGTATTAACGCATGCACGCAAGGCGGGGCATCCCCTGCAATGTGTGATGGAGGAAGTATGATTGCGCAGGAACTGGAAGTAAGTTTGCACATGGCGTTTGTCGAAGCACGGCAGGCACGGCATGAATTCATCACGGTGGAGCATTTGCTCCTGGCATTGCTGGACAATCCGTCAGCGGCCGAAGTGTTGCGTGCCTGCGCGGTCAATATCGAAGACTTGCGTAAAACCCTCACCAATTTTATCGGCGATAACACGCCCACCGTGCCCGGCACGGGCGAGGTCGATACCCAGCCTACGCTAGGATTCCAGCGCGTGATCCAGCGTGCGATCATGCACGTTCAGTCGGCCTCGAACGGCAAGAAGGAAGTCACCGGCGCCAATGTGCTGGTGGCGATCTTCGGCGAAAAGGATTCGCACGCGGTCTACTACCTGCACCAGCAGGGCGTGACCCGCCTGGACGTGGTCAATTTCATTTCGCACGGCGTGCGCAAGGACCAGCAGGTCGATTCCACCAAGGCTTCCGAAGGCGTGGAGGAAGGTGCGCCTTCCGACGGCCAGCAAAAGGAAAGCCCGCTCGACCAGTTCACGCAGAACTTGAACAAGGCCGCGGCCGAAGGCAAGATCGACCCGCTGATCGGGCGCGAGGAAGAAGTCGACCGCGTGATCCAGATCCTGTGCCGCCGCCGCAAGAACAATCCGCTGCTGGTGGGCGAGGCCGGGGTCGGCAAGACCGCGATCGCCGAAGGCCTGGCTTATCGCATCACGCAGAACGACGTGCCGGAAGTGTTGCAGAACGCGGTCGTGTACTCGCTCGACATGGGCGCGCTGCTGGCCGGCACCAAGTACCGCGGCGACTTCGAACAACGCCTGAAGGCGGTGCTCAAGCAACTGAAAGATAACCCGAACGGCATCCTGTTCATCGACGAGATCCACACCATCATCGGTGCCGGTTCGGCCTCGGGCGGCACGCTCGACGCATCGAACCTGCTGAAACCGGCGCTGGCGAACGGTCAACTGAAATGCATCGGCGCGACCACGTACACGGAATTCCGTGGCGTGTTCGAGAAGGATCATGCTTTGAGCCGCCGCTTCCAGAAAGTCGACGTCAACGAACCGACCGTCGAACAGACCGTGCAGATCCTGCGCGGCCTGAAGTCGCGCTTCGAAGAGCACCACGGCGTCAAGTATTCGGCGTCGGCGCTGTCGACCGCGGCCGAACTGGCGGCGCGCTTCATCAACGACCGTCACCTGCCGGACAAGGCGATCGATGTCATCGACGAGGCGGGCGCAGCGCAGCGCATCCTGCCGAAATCGAAGCAAAAGAAAACCATCGGCAAGGCCGAGATCGAGGAAATCATTTCGAAGATCGCGCGCATTCCACCGCAAACGGTCAACCAGGATGATCGCAGCAAGCTGCAAACCATCGACCGCGACCTGCGCAACGTCGTGTTCGGGCAAGACCCGGCCATCGATGCGCTGTCGTCCGCGATCAAGATGGCGCGCGCCGGCCTGGGCAAGACCGACAAGCCGATCGGCTCCTTCCTGTTCTCCGGTCCGACCGGCGTCGGCAAGACCGAGGTGGCGAAGCAGCTGGCGTTTATCCTCGGCATCGAGCTGATTCGTTTCGACATGTCCGAATACATGGAGCGTCACGCGGTCAGCCGCCTGATCGGCGCGCCACCGGGCTATGTCGGTTTCGACCAGGGCGGTTTGCTGACGGAAGCGATCACGAAGAAACCGCACTCGGTGCTGCTGCTCGACGAGATCGAGAAGGCGCATCCGGACATCTTCAACATCCTGCTGCAGGTGATGGACCACGGCACGCTGACCGACAACAATGGACGCAAGGCCGACTTCCGCAACGTGATCATCATCATGACCACCAATGCGGGCGCGGAGAGCTTGCAGAAGGCGTCGATCGGTTTCACGAACTCGAAGGAAGCCGGCGACGAGATGGCCGACATCAAGCGCATGTTCACGCCGGAGTTCCGCAACCGCCTGGATGCGACCATCAGCTTCCGCGCGCTGAACGAAGACGTGATCCTGCGCGTGGTCGACAAGTTCCTGATGCAGCTGGAAGAGCAGTTGCACGAGAAGAAAGTCGAAGCCGTGTTCACCGAGCCGCTGCGCAAGTTCCTCGGCCGGAAAGGTTTCGATCCTCTGATGGGCGCGCGCCCGATGGCGCGCCTGATCCAGGACTTGATCCGCAAGGCGTTGGCCGACGAGCTGTTGTTCGGCCGCCTGGTCACCGGCGGTCGTGTCACGGTCGACCTGGACGAAAAAGACCAGGTCAAGCTGGAGTTCCCGGAATCGGACGCCGCGCCGACCAATCCGCCGGAAACGGTGGAAGTCGACTAAGCTTCCCGCTTCAACAAAAAAACCGCTCATTGAGCGGTTTTTTTTGTCCAAATCAAATGCAAAGGCCGGGGTCAGACCCGCGGGTCTGACCCCAGATTCTGCCCTTGATTTTCTTTCAAACGCCGCCGCGCATGCAGCGGGTAAGCAAACCACAGCGAAATCAGCAGCAGGAACGCGGCCAAGCCGCCAATGCCCGACAGTTGCGGGCGGCCCGTCACCATGTGCAGCACGACGAAGACATCGAGCGACAGCGCGCCGGCCAGTGGCGCCATCGCATAGCAGATGCAGCGCGACGACAGGTTGATGGCGCGGCGCGAGACCTGGAACGGTTCGGCCAGCCGGTGGTAGGCGGCCGGCATCATGACCAGCGCGATCGCCGTCACCACCATCGCCAGCGCGGCCAGGTGGCAATCCTGCACGAAGTCCGGCAGGCGGCTGAAGCGGTCGTTGAAGGCGGCGATGGTCTGGAAGCCGAACAGCGCCTGGATACCCGGCAGCAGCATGCGCGCTTCCTCGATCACCCGGTCCATCTGCTCCTTCAGCGTTTCCTGCTCGACCTGCTCACCCATGGCATACATCCTGTTCGACTCGATCAGCGATTCTAGCGCCGCCGCGTCAAGCCAGGCGCGCCTTAAGTCCCGGCTTCTTCGCGCAGGCGGCGCCACAGCGTGGTGCGGCTGATGCCGAGATAATCCGCAGCGGCGTCGCGCCGGCCGCCGAAGCGCGAGAGCACCTCGGTCACCGTCTCGCTGGCCGCCGGCGCGGCGCTGGGCGCCACAGCCGCCGGGCCGGGTGGGAGGGGCGCCGCCAGTTCGGGCGCGACACCGAGCACGAAACCGGGAGACAAGGCTTGCAGCGGTTCGGCCGCCAGGAACAGCGCCAGCCTTTCCGTCAGATTGCGCAATTCGCGGACGTTGCCCGGCCAGCCATGGCGCAGCAGCAGCGGCGCGCAGGCCATGATCTCGGCGTGCAGGTTTGGCTGCGGCCGCGCGCCCAAGGCGGCCAGCGCATTTTTCAGCGACCATTCGGCCAGCGGCATGATGTCGGCCTGGCGCGCGCGCAGCGGCGGCAGCGCCAGGCGCAAGACGGCCAGGCGATAAAACAGGTCGGCGCGGAAGCGGCCTTCGCGCACGCGCTGTTCCAGGTCGCAGTGCGTGGCGCTGATGATGCGCACGCTGACGGCGATCGGCCGCGTGCCGCCGACGCGCACCACTTCGCGTTCTTCGAGCACGCGCAGCAAGCGCGTCTGCAAGGTCAGCGGCATCTCTCCGATCTCGTCGAGGAACAGCGTGCCGCGGTTGGCCGCCTCGAACAGGCCGGCATGGCCGCCGCGCCGCGCGCCTGTAAACGCGCCTTCCTCGTGGCCGAACAGTTCCGATTCGAGCAGCGATTCGGCGATCGCGCCGCAATTGACGGCGACGAACGGCCGGTTCAGGCCGAGCGCGCGCGGACTCTCGCGGTGGATCGCCTGCGCCACCAGTTCCTTGCCGCAGCCGGTCTCGCCCTGGATCAAGACCGTCGCGGGCGATTTTGCGTACAGCACCACGGCTTGCCGCATTTTTTCCATCGCTTCTGATTCGCCCCTTAAATCGTTCAGGCCGTGCTTGGCGCGCAGCGTGTCGGCCACCACCGTGCGCCGGCCGCGGTTCGATTCGAGCTGGGTCAGGCGCGCCAGTTCCAGCGCATCGTCGAACGCTTGCCGGATCGACGCGGCCGAATAAATGAACACGCCGGTCAATCCCGCTTCCTCGGCCAGGTCGGTGATCAAGCCGGCGCCGACGATGGCCTGGATGCCGGACGCCTTTAAATCGTTGATCTGGGCGCGCGCATCTTCCTCGGTGGCGTAGGTGCGCTGCGCGATCTGGAAGCCGAAGGTGCTGCTGAACTCCGCCAGTTCCATCAATACCTGGTCCTGGTAAGTAATGATGCCGATCCGGTCCGAGACGCGGCGCGCGCGCGCCAGCGCCTGCATCGTGTCATAGCCGCTGGCCTTGGCGATCACCACCGGCACCGACAGCCGGCCTTTCAGGTAAGCGGCATTCGAGCCGGCCGCGATCACCGCGTCGCAGCGCTCGCTGGCCATCCGTTCGCGGATATGGCGCGCCGCTTCGTCGAAGCCGAGGTTGATCGGCTCGATCGTCGCCAGGTGGTCGTATTCGAGCGTGATGTCGCGGAACAGTTCGGACAGGCGGGAAACGGAAACGGTCCAGATGACCGGCTTGTCGGCGCTGTCGGCCGGAATTGGAAGAGGAGGGCGCATGTTTCAATTGTAATTCATTTTTGTTTCAATGTTTCATGTTGAAACCGTGCATCAACGCTGCCGAAGCCGGCCAGTCGCGGCACTGACAGCGCAAGTGGCTGATTCGATAGTGTTTATGGCGCACTGTCCAATACTGGCACAGCGTTTGCTATATAGGTTGACATGAAATTGAACGTAACAACCCAAAGGTGAAAACATGCAACAATCAAGAGGCTTGATGTTCCGTAACGCGGTCAAGGAAGAATCGCCGCTGCAAGTGGTCGGTGCGATCACCGCGTACACCGCGCGCATGGCCGAGCAGACCGGTTACAAGGCGGTCTACCTGTCCGGCGGCGGCGTCGCCGCCAACTCGCTGGGCATGCCGGACCTGGGCATCAGCACGATGGAAGACGTGATCACCGATGCGCAGCGCATCACCGAAGTGTGCGGCCTGCCTTTACTGGTCGATATCGACACCGGCTGGGGCGGCGCCTTCAACATCGCGCGCACGATCCGTCACATGATCCGCGCCGACGTCGCCGCCGTACACATGGAAGACCAGGTGTCGTCCAAGCGCTGCGGCCACCGTCCGGGCAAGGAAATCGTCAGCAAGGAAGAAATGGTCGACCGCATCAAGGCCGCCGTCGACGCCCGCACCGATGAAAACTTCGTCATCATGGCGCGCACCGACGCGCTGGCCGTCGAAGGTCTGAGCGCCGCCATCGACCGCGCCTGCGCCTATGTCGAGGCGGGCGCCGACATGATCTTCCCGGAAGCGATCACGCAACTGGAAATGTACCGGGAAGTGCGCGCCGCCGTCGGCGTGCCGATTCTGGCGAATCTGACCGAATTCGGCGCCGCGCCGCTGTTCACGCTGGACGAACTGCGCTCGGTCAACGTCGACATCGCCCTGTACTGCTGCGGCGCCTACCGCGCGATGAACGCGGCGGCCCTGAATTTCTACAAGACGCTGCGCGCCGAAGGCACCCAGAAAAACGTGGTGTCGACGATGCAAAGCCGCGCCGACCTGTACGAGTACTTGGGTTATCACGCCTACGAACAAAAGCTCGATGCGCTGTTCGCGCAGGGCAAATCCAAATAATTCACTTCATCGGAGACCGACATGACTGAACAAGCCACCACCTTCAAGCCTAAAAAATCCGTTGCCCTGTCCGGCGTCACCGCCGGCAATACGGCACTGTGCTCGGTCGGCAAGACCGGCAACGATCTGCACTATCGCGGCTACGACATCCTGGACGTGGCCACCACCAGCGAATTCGAGGAAATCGCCTACCTGCTGGTGCACGGCAAATTGCCGACCAAGTCCGAACTGGGCGCCTACAAAACCAAGCTGAAATCGCTGCGCGGCCTGCCGGCGTCGGTGAAGGCGGCACTGGAAGCGCTGCCGGCGTCGTCGCACCCGATGGACGTGATGCGCACCGGCGTGTCCGTGCTCGGCTGCACGCTGCCGGAGAAGGATGACCACAACGTGCCGGGCGCGCGCGACATCGCCGACCGCCTGATGGCGTCGTTCGGTTCGATGCTGATGTACTGGTATCACTTCAGCCATTCCGGCAAGCGCATCGAAGTCGAAACCGACGACGACTCGATCGGCGGCCATATCCTGCACCTGCTGCACGGCGAAAAGCCGTCCGCCTCGTGGATCAAGGCGATGCACATCTCGCTGATCCTGTACGCGGAACACGAATTCAACGCGTCGACCTTCACCGGCCGCGTCATCGCCGGCACGGGTTCGGACATTTATTCGGCCATCACCGGCGCGATCGGCGCGCTGCGCGGCCCGAAACACGGCGGCGCCAACGAATTCGCCTTCGAAATCCAGAAGCGTTATGAAAATCCGGACGAAGCCGAAGCGGACATCCGCAAGCGCGTCGAAAACAAGGAAGTGGTGATCGGCTTCGGCCACCCGGTCTACACGATCTCCGATCCGCGCAACGTCGTCATCAAGGAAGTGGCGCGCAAATTGTCCGAGGAAGCCGGTTCGACCAAGATGTTCGACATCGCCGAGCGCCTGGAAACGGTGATGTGGGAAATCAAAAAAATGTTCCCGAACCTGGACTGGTTCTCGGCCGTGTCGTACCACATGATGGGCGTGCCGACCGCGATGTTTACGCCGCTGTTCGTCATCTCGCGCACCTCCGGCTGGGCCGCGCACATCATCGAGCAGCGCATCGACAACAAGATCATCCGTCCAAGCGCGAACTATGTCGGTCCAGACGACCTGCAATTCGTTCCAATCTCCGACCGCAAGTAAGAGCAGGATTGACATGAATACCTTGAACCGCAAACCCCTGCCGGGCACCAAGCTGGATTACTTCGACGCGCGCGCCGCGGTCGATGCGATCCGGCCCGGCGCCTACGCCACGCTGCCGTACACTTCGCGCGTGCTGGCCGAAAACCTGGTGCGCCGCTGCGACCCGGAGACCTTGAACGCATCGCTGTCGCAACTGATCGAGCGCAAGCGAGATTTAGACTTCCCGTGGTTCCCGGCCCGCGTGGTCTGTCACGATATCCTGGGTCAAACGGCCCTGGTCGACCTGGCCGGCCTGCGCGACGCGATCGCGCTGCAAGGCGGCGACCCCGCGCTGGTCAACCCGGTCGTGCCGACGCAACTGGTGGTCGACCACTCGCTGGCCGTCGAATGCGGCGGCTTCGACCCGGACGCCTTCGGCAAGAACCGCGCGATCGAAGACCGCCGCAACGAAGACCGTTTTGACTTCATCAACTGGACCAAGAAGGCGTTCAAGAACGTCGACGTGATCCCGCCGGGTAACGGCATCCTGCACCAGATCAACCTGGAACGCATGTCGCCGGTGGTGCAGGTGCAGAACGGCGTCGCCTTCCCGGACACGCTGGTCGGCACCGATTCGCACACCCCGATGGTCGATGCGCTGGGCGTGATCGCCATCGGCGTCGGCGGCCTGGAAGCGGAAAGCGTCATGTTGGGCCGCGCCTCGTGGATGCGCCTGCCGGACATCATCGGCGTCGAGTTGACCGGCAAGCCGCAGCCGGGCATCACCGCCACCGACACCGTGCTGGCGCTGACCGAATTCCTGCGCAAGCAGAAGGTCGTCTCGTCCTACCTCGAATTCTTCGGAGAGGGCGCATCCCACCTGACGCTGGGCGACCGCGCGACGATCTCGAACATGGCGCCGGAATTCGGCTCGACCGCCGCGATGTTCTACATCGACGAGCAGACCATCAAGTATTTGAAATTGACCGGCCGCGACGACGAACTGGTGAAACTGGTGGAACTGTATGCGCGCGAAACCGGCCTGTGGGCCGACACGCTGAAAAGCGCCGAATATGAGCGCGTCATCACCTTCGACCTGTCGTCCGTGGTGCGCAACATCGCCGGCCCGTCGAATCCGCACAACCGCGTGCCGACGTCCGAACTGGCCGCGCGCGGCATTTCCGGCGTCGTCGAAAACGAGCCTGGCCTGATGCCAGACGGCGCCGTCATCATCGCCGCCATCACCAGCTGCACGAACACCAACAATCCGCGCAACATGATTGCCGCCGGCCTGCTGGCGCGCAACGCCAACGCGCGCGGCCTGACCCGCAAGCCGTGGGTGAAAAGCTCGCTGGCGCCAGGCTCGAAAGCCGTCACGCTGTACCTGGAAGACGCCGGCCTGATGCCGGAACTGGAGCAACTCGGCTTCGGCGTGGTCGCCTATGCCTGCACCACGTGTAACGGCATGTCCGGCGCGCTCGACCCGGTGATCCAGCAGGAAGTGATTGACCGCGACCTGTACGCCACCGCGGTATTGTCCGGCAACCGCAACTTCGACGGCCGCATCCACCCGTACGCCAAGCAAGCGTTTCTCGCGTCTCCGCCGCTGGTGGTGGCGTACGCGATCGCCGGCACGATCCGCTTCGATATCGAAAAGGATGTCCTGGGTATCGACGCCGACGGCAAGCCGGTGACCTTGAAGGATATCTGGCCGTCCGACGCGGAAATCGACGCGCTGGTTGAATCGAGCGTGAAACCGGCCCACTTCCACAAGGTCTACATCCCGATGTTCGCCAAGCAGGAAGACGATGGCCAGAAAGTCAGCCCGCTGTACGACTGGCGTCCGCAGACCACCTATATCCGCCGTCCGCCGTACTGGGAAGGCGCGCTGGCAGGCGAGCGCGCGCTGACCGGCATGCGTCCGCTGGCTGTATTGGGTGACAACATCACGACCGACCACCTGTCGCCGTCGAACGCGATCATGCTCGATAGCGCGGCCGGAGAATACCTGGCGAAAATGGGCTTGCCGGAGGAAGACTTCAATTCCTACGCGACCCACCGCGGCGACCACCTGACGGCGCAGCGAGCGACCTTCGCCAACCCGACGCTGAAAAACGAGATGGTGCAGGAAAACGGCAAAGTCAAAGCCGGATCGCTGGCCCGCGTCGAACCGGAGGGTAAAGTCACCCGCATGTGGGAAGCCATCGAAACCTACATGGAACGCAAGCAGCCTTTGATCGTGATCGCCGGCGCCGATTACGGGCAAGGCTCGTCGCGCGACTGGGCCGCCAAGGGCGTGCGCCTGGCAGGTGTCGAAGCCATCGCCGCCGAAGGTTTTGAACGCATCCACCGCACCAACCTGGTGGGCATGGGCGTGCTGCCGCTGGAATTCCAGCCGGGCGTGAATCGCCTGACCTTGAATATCGACGGCACCGAGACCTTCGACGTGATCGGCGAGCGCACCCCGCGCACCACGCTGACCCTGGTCATCAACCGCAAGAATGGCGAACGCGTCGAAGTGCCGGTGATCTGCCGTCTCGACACGGCGGAAGAGGTGTCGATCTACGAAGCCGGCGGCGTGCTGCAGCGCTTCGCGCAAGACTTCCTGCAATCGACGGCGGCGAAAGCTGCCTGATAAGCGCTCTATCATTTATATCGTCCAGCGGTGAATCCGTCATTCCCGCGCAGGCGGGAATCCCATTTTCGTGGCTACGCCTTGAAACTTGGGTCCCCGCCTGCGCGGGGACGACGGATTTTTTACTTTAGGAGAAAACTCTCATGGCCCACAAACCCCAGATCAAGATTCCCGCCACCTATATGCGTGGCGGCACCAGCAAGGGCGTGTTCTTCCGCCTGCAGGATTTACCGGCCGCCGCGCAGGCGCCGGGCGCGGCGCGCGATGCGCTGCTGCTGCGCGTGATCGGTAGCCCCGACCCGTACGGCAAGCAGATCGACGGCATGGGCGCGGCCACATCGAGCACCAGCAAGACGGTCATCCTGTCCAAGAGCGCCAAACCCGATCACGACGTCGACTACCTGTTCGGCCAGGTCGCCATCGACAAGGCTTTTGTTGACTGGAGTGGCAACTGCGGCAACCTGTCGGCCGCCGTCGGCGCCTTCGCCATCAGCGGCGACCTGGTCGATCCTGCCCGCATCCCGCAAAACGGCGTCGCGACCGTGCGCATCTGGCAAGCGAATATCGGCAAGACCATCATCGCGCACGTGCCCATCACCGACGGCGCGGTGCAGGAAACGGGAGATTTTGAACTCGACGGCGTCACCTTCCCTGCCGCCGAAGTGCAACTGGAATTCATGGACCCGGCCGCCGAGGAAGAGGGCGGTGGCGGCGCCATGTTCCCGACCGGGAACCTGGTCGACGACCTTGACGTGCCCGGTGTCGGCACGCTGAAGGTCACGATGATCAATGCCGGCATTCCCACCATTTTCGTCAACGCGGAAGCGATCGGCTACACCGGCACTGAGTTGCAGGATGCAATCAATGGCGATGCGAAGGCGCTGGCCAGGTTCGAGACGATCCGCGCGCACGGCGCGCTGCGCATGGGCCTGATCAAGCACCTCGATGACGCGGCCGGGCGCCAGCACACGCCGAAGGTCGCCTTCGTCGCCAAGCCCGCCGCTTACGTTTCGTCGAGCGGCAAGCAGGTCGGTGCGCAAGATGTCGATTTGCTGGTGCGCGCCCTGTCGATGGGCAAGCTGCACCACGCGATGATGGGGACGGCCGCCGTCGCCATCGGCACCGCCGCCGCGATTCCCGGCACGCTGGTCAATCTGGCCGCCGGTGGCGCCGCGCGCAACGCGGTGCGCTTCGGCCATCCGTCGGGCACCCTGCGGGTCGGCGCGGAAGCGAATCAAGTCGATGGCCAGTGGAGCGTGACCAAGGCCATCATGAGCCGCAGCGCGCGCGTGCTGATGGAAGGCTGGGTGCGCGTGCCGGGCGACGCGTTCTGATTTTTGACGGTTTCGGCATGTAACGCGGCGCCAGCGGTCTGGCGCCGTTTTTTTTGACCAAAACCAGATGCAAGGGCTGGGGTCAGACCCGTGGGTCTGACCCCGGATTCTGCCGTTGGATTTTGCTAGCAATCCCGGCAATCCGTAAAGAACCCTTTGTGCATCTGCCGGCCGCGCTCCCATGCTGTTGTAACGCCGCCCGCCCAGTCCGGGCATCGCCGCGTTTAGAGGGCGCCATCGGGTAGCGTTGTGGCGCAATCGATGCATGTGGTTTATGATCTTGCAACAACGCTGCCCCGGAGTGAGGGTGGCGTTTTTTACAAGGTGCCCAGGTGTACATGAGCCGTGTCCCAAGCTATCCCGCCTTCGTGGCCGAAGCCTTGCAGCTGATCGGCTTGCCGGCCTGTGCCTGCGATGGCGAAGGCCGGGTGCTGGCTTCGAACGCGGAACTGGACGCCTTGCTGGGCCAGGACCCGCTCGGGCGCCTGGTGTCCGATTTCCTGGCGCGCCACGTGCGCGCCGACGGTGCGGCCCAGTTGTCCGCTGCGCTGGCTGCCGCGAGCGCGCCGGCGCCGTGGGACAGTTGCCTGACGCGCGCCGACGGCCAGTACATCGCCGTGCAACTGCGCCTCAAGCCGCTGCCGGAAACCATGGCGCCGGCCCGCGCCACCGTCGTCTTCCATGATGTCAGCGCATTCCAGCGTGACCAGCGCGCGCTGCGCAAGACGCTGCTCGAACAGCAGGCGATCCTGGAAAATGCCGCCGTCGGCATCCTGTTCACCAGGAGCGGCGTGATCCAGGAGTGTAATTTGCGCGCCGCCGAAATGTTCGGCTTCGCGCGCCATGAACTGGAAGGCGCCAGCAGCGTCACCGTCTATCCAAGCGAGCAGGATTTTATTGATCTCGGCAAGAAGGCCGGGCCGCCGCTGTCGCAGGGCCTGTCGTTTACGGTCGAAGTCCAGCTCAAGCGCAAGGACCATTCCCTGTTCTGGGCGCGCGCCTACGGCCGCGCGCTCGACCCATCCGACACCGCCGAGGGCACGGTCTGGATCGTCGAAGACATCAGCGAGCAGCGCGCGGCCGAGGAAGTGACGCGCCAGCTGCTGCTCGAACAGCGCGCCATCCTCGACAATGCCTCGGTCGGCATCCTGTTTACCAAGTCGCAGACCTTGCTGAGCTGCAATCCGCGCCTGGCCGACATGTTCGGCTATACGCGCGCCGAGATTTACGGCCGGCCCTCGGTCGAGGTGTTTCCATCGCCCGAGGCGTACGCCGAATTCGGCAAGGAAGCTGGACCGCTGCTCGGCACCGGGCAACCGTTCGAAAAGAAGGAATGCCAGTTCCGGCGCCGCGACGGCAGCCTGTTCTGGTGCCGCGTGCGCGCCAAGGCGGTCGACCATGAACACAGCGCCGGCGGCACCATCTGGATCCTGGAAGACGTCACGCAATCGCGCCAGACCCAGATGGAAGTCGAAGCGATCATGACCAACGCTTCGATCAGCATCCTGTTTACCAAGAACCGCGTCGTCACGCGCTACAACCGGGGCTTCGCCGACATGTTCGGCTACAGCGGCGACGAGGGACTCGGCATGTCCGGCATGGCGCTGTACCCGTCGCAGGGCGCCTACGAGCGGCTCGGCGCGGCCGCGTCGCCGTTCCTGCAGGTCGGCAAACCGTTCCAGACGGAAGTGGAAATGCGGCGCAAGGATGACAGCACCTTCTGGGCCCAATTGATCGCTTACGTCGTCAATCCGGAAGACCCGAGCCAGGGCACGATCTGGATCGTCGAAGACCGCACCGAGCAAAAACGCGCCGAGGAATCGCTGCGCAACGCGCTGCTGGAAAACCAGGCCATCCTCGACAGCGCGGTGCTCGGCATTTCCGTCTGCGAGCAGGGCTACAACCTGCGCTGCAACGCGAAAATGGAAGAACTGTTCGGCTATGCGCCGGGCGAAATGAACCACCTCAGCGTGCAGGCGTTTTATGCCGACCACGCCGCCTGGGACGCGGCGAGAAAAGAGACGGCGAAGGATTTTCAGGCCGGCCGCGTCAACATGTCCGAATACCAGCTGGTGCGCAAGGATGGCAGCCGTTTCTGGGCGCGCCTGTCGGGCCGCCCGTTCGACCCGGCCCAGCCGGCCGGGCGCTCGGTCTGGCTGGTCGACGACATCACCGCGCGCCGCGCCGATGCGGAAGCGGTGCGGCACGCGCGCGACGAGCTGGAAGTGCGGGTGCTCGAACGCACCGCCGAACTGGCCGGCGCCAACGCCATGCTGCAGGGAGAAATCGTCGAACGGCGCCAGGCCGAGGCGCGCGTGCACCACATGGCGTATCACGACAGCCTGACCGGCTTGCCGAACCGCGCGCTGCTGTCGGACCGGCTGGACCGCGCGATGCTGGCCGCGCAGCGCTCCGAGCGCCGCCTGGCCGTGCTGTTCATCGACCTTGACCGTTTTAAGACCATCAACGATTCGCTCGGCCATATGACCGGCGACCAGCTGTTGAAGGAAGTGGCCAGCAGGCTGTGCCGCGCGGTGCGCGCCAGCGATACCGTGGCCAGACTGGGCGGCGATGAATTCGTCGTGCTGGTGCCGGGCATCCGCGCGGTCGAGGAAGCGAGCCGCGTGGCCGAAAAGATCATCGAGGCGCTGTCCGAGCCGTTCCCGCTGGAAGGGCGCATGCTGCACATCACGCCGTCGATCGGCATCTGCATCTACCCGGACGATGGTGCCGACGTCGATACCCTGATGCGCCATGCCGACGCGGCGATGTACCACGCCAAGGGCGCGGGCCGCAACAATTACCAGTTTTTCACGCAAAAGATGAACCTGGCCGCGGCCCAGCATTTCGAACTGGAGAACAGCCTGCGCAGCGCGCTGGCGCTGGGCCAGTTCGAGCTGCACTTCCAGCCGATCATGGATATCGGCACGCGCCGCCTGCACACGCTCGAAGTGTTGCTGCGCTGGCGCCGCCCCTTGCATGGCCTGGTCATGCCGGACAGTTTTATTCCGCTGATCGAGGAAAACGGCCTGATCGTGCCGGTCGGCGAATGGGTCATGCGGCGCGCCTGCGAGCAGAGCATGGAGTGGCTGAGGATGGGGCTGGAGCCGGTGCCGCTGGCGGTGAACCTGTCGCCGCGCCAGTTCATGCACAGGGGGCTGGTCGAATCGATCCGCCGCATCCTCGACGAGACCGGCATCGACCCGGCGCTGATCGAATGCGAAATCACGGAAACGGCGCTGATGCAGCACGGCGAGCACACGATGGAAATCCTGGGCCAGATCAATGCGATGGGCATCCGCCTGTCGATCGACGATTTCGGCACCGGCTATTCGAGCCTGGCTTACCTGAAGCGCTTTCCCGTCAAAAAAATCAAGATCGACCGCGCTTTCATAAAAGACCTGGAAGACAGCGCCGAAGACCGCGCCATCGTCGGCGCCATCATCGCGCTGTCGGACAGCCTGCAACTGTCGGTCGTGGCCGAAGGGGTCGAGACGGAAGGACAATACGCGCTGTTGCAGGAACAGGGCTGCCAGTACGCGCAGGGTTACCTGTTTTCCCAGCCGGTGCCGCGCAACGATGCGCAGCACATGCTGCGGCGCCTGCCGGACGCCGCCTAGTTTTAATTTTCGGTCAGTCGGTCAGCGTGGCGACGACCGGCGCGTGGTCGGACGGCTGTTCCCACTTGCGCGGCGCGCGGTCGACCACGCAGGCGCTGCAGCGCGCCACCAGCGGCGCCGACAGCAGGATATGGTCGATGCGCAAGCCCTTGTTCTTCTGGAAGCCCAGCATGCGGTAATCCCACCAGCTGAAGGTTTTTTCGGGTTGCTCGAACAGGCGGAAGGAATCGACCAGGCCGAGGTCGAACAGCCCCTGCAGCGCGGCGCGTTCCGGGTCCGATACCAGGACCTGGCCGGCCCAGGCGGCCGGATCGTGCACGTCGCGGTCGTCCGGCGCGATATTGTAGTCGCCCAGCACGGCCAGGTTCGGGTGCAGCAGCGCTTCGGCCTGCAGCCAGTGGCGGAACGAAGCCAGCCAGCCGAGTTTGTACTCATACTTGTCGGTGCCGACCGCCTGCCCGTTCGGCACATAGGCGCACACCACGCGCACGCCGCCGATGGTGGCGGCCAGGATGCGCTGCTGCGCATCTTCGTAATGGGGATTGTTGCGCACCACGTCGGCCATCGGCAGACGCGACAGGATGGCCACGCCGTTATACGTCTTTTGGCCGCTGAAGACGACCTGGTAGCCGGCCGCCTCGATCGCGGCGGCCGGGAACTTGTCGTCGGTCAGCTTGGTCTCTTGCAGGCACAGGACATCGACCGGGTTCGCTTCGAGCCATTTGAGCACGTGCGGCAGGCGCACGTTCAACGAGTTGACGTTCCAGGTTGCAATTTTCATACAGGAATTCCTATTGTGTTGGTGAAAAGTCATCAGGCTGTCATTATACGGAGCGCCGCCACGTTGCGGCGGCCGCACGCCCGCCGCAGAGGGCTGCCACAGGGCCTTATCTGTCGTGGAGCACCAGGAAACGACACAATTGACCATTTTTCGGGCTGAAGCTGTTGCAAAATGTAACAGTCACAAAAATAATTGCCGATAATGCTTCATTGTTATCAAATTGGTACTAAGATTCATTAAACGGCTGCGGAAAAGGGAAATATACTTAAGTTGTTGGGAATCGAACTGGTTTTTCTGTGTAGTAACAAAATTGATGGGCCAAAAGCTGTTAAAATTGTTGGACTGCATCAATAAATGGTACTATCTGGAAATAGTTGCAGTTTAAACAGTGAGATATGCGCGAAGCATTTGTAAAGGAATGAAATGCGATCTGCATTTGAAGCATGGGCGCAACGCGATGGGCACATTGTGCGCAGGCGCGAAGACAAGCCAGAAGAGTATCTGGTATTCGAAACGCAACGCCGCTGGGTGATCTGGCAGGCCGCGCTGGAACACGGCAAGTCGCCGGCGGGACGCAAGACGGCAGCGCAGAAGGAAGCCGCTGCTGTCGAGAAGGCCGCCAGCACGCGCACCGGTTTGCAGCGCGCGCCGGTGATCGGTTCGGATGAGGCGGTAGTGCGCAACCAGGTGCTCAATGAAGTCCTGGATGCGTTTACCAACCTTGACGGCGATTCCGGCCTGGAAGACATTCTGAAGGTGATTCAAAGCCTGAAGAAGAGCCAGCAGACGCCACCGCCGCTCGAGCGACCGCTTGAAAACAAGGCGAACGATCGCTAAGATGCGCCAGCGATCCGGCCTGACAAGGACAGCAGCCACGGCACTGCTGTGGAGTGCTGCCGCCATCGCCGGCGCGGAAACGATCGGCTCGGTCGATACCGCGTTCAAGCTGATCGGCCCTGACCACAAGGTGGTGGTCGAAGTGTTTGACGATCCGCGCGTGGCCGGCGTCAGCTGTTACCTGTCGCGCGCCAAGACCGGCGGCCTGAAAGGCGCGATCGGCCTGGCCGAGGACAAGGCTGAATCGTCGGTCGCCTGCCGCCAGGTCGGCGCGCTGACATTCAGCGGCAAGTTGCCGTTGCAGGAAGAAGTGTTCAGCGAGCGGGCCTCGATCTTTTTCAAGCATGTGCGCGTGGTGCGCATGGTGGACGTCAAGCGCAATGCGCTGGTCTACCTGGTGTATTCCGACCGCCTGGTCGACGGCAGCCCGAAAAACAGCGTGACCGCCGTCGCCGTGCCGGCCAACCAGCCGGTGCCCGTGTCCAAATAAGGCCAAGCATGTCCCGAACCGTTGCGGCCGCGGCGCTGGCTCTGTTGGCCGGCTGCGGCACGCTGACCGAGGCGCCGACCCAGCAAGTGCTGGTGCAGACGGTGCTCGACCACCGGGAAGTGGCCGGCGCCGGTTGCGTGCTGTCGAACGAGGTCGGCAAGTGGTTCGTCACGACGCCGGCGCGCGTCACCATCCGCAAGAGCGTCAGCCCCCTGCATGTCGATTGCCGGCATGGCGGCGAGGGCTGGGCCTACGAAAAATTCAATTCCAGGGAAAACGGCACCTTGTGGGGCAATGTCGTGCTGACGGCCGGAGTAGGTTACCTGGTCGACCGCAACACAGGGCAAGGCTTCGACTATCCGTCCGTGCTGACGGTGGTGCTGCGCCACGCCGAAACCGACCCGCCGCGCGTACCGCCGGTGGAGGGTGTGACGGTCTATTAACCGAAACCAGAGGCAAGGGCCGGGGTCAGACCCATGGGTCTGACCCCAGATTCTGCCTCTGGTTTTTGCCTGCGTGCCGGTCTGCTTGTTAATTCAAATCAGATACAAAGGGCCGTGGGCAAATGGGGAGGTCTGCCCTTGGATGTTAAGCGCGGCCGATCAGGAAATTGCTCAGCAGCGGCACCGGGCGTCCGGTGGCGCCTTTCGCGCCGCCGGATTTCCACGCGGTGCCGGCGATATCGAGGTGGGCCCAGGTGTACTTGCGGGTGAAGTTTTCCAGGAAGGCCGCCGCCGTGCACGATGCGCCGCCAGGCGTGCCGATGTTGGCCAGATCTGCGAAGTTCGATTTCAACTGCTCGTTATACTGTTCACCGATCGGCAGGCGCCACGCGGTGTCGCCGGTGGCCGTGCCGGCAGCCAGCAATTCCGCGGCCAGCTGGTCGTGGGCCGCGTCGTGGCGCGTGAACAGGCCGCTGTTATGGTTGCCCAGCGCGACGATGCAGGCGCCGGTCAGCGTCGCGATGTCGATCACGGCGGCCGGATTGAAGCGCTCGGCGTAGGTCAGCGCATCGCACAGGACCAGGCGGCCTTCGGCGTCGGTGTTCAGCACTTCGATGGTGAGACCGTTCATCGACGTGACGATGTCGCCCGGCTTGGTGGCGCGGCCGGACGGCATGTTTTCGCAGGCGGCGATGATGCCGACCACGTTCGACTTCAAGCCCATTTCTCCGATCGCGCGGAAGGTGCCCAGCACCGATGCGGCGCCGCACATGTCGTACTTCATCTCGTCCATGCTGGAACCGGGTTTCAGCGAAATGCCGCCGGTGTCGAACGTGATGCCCTTGCCGACCAGGACCACTGGCGCATCCTTGACCTTGCCGCCCATGTGCTTGAGGACGATGAACTTCGGCGCCTGGTCGCTGCCGTTGGTGACCGACAGGAAGCTGCCCATCTTCAGCGCTTCGAGCTGCTTGCGGTCCAGCACCTCGACGTCGAACTTGTAATCCTTGCCCAGCTTCCTGGCGACATTGGCCAGATAGGTCGGCGTGCAGACGTTGGCCGACAGGTTGCCCAGGTCCTTGGTCAGATCGATGCCGTTGGCGATCGCCACCGCCTGCGTCAGCGCCAGCTTGACGGCGGCGCTGTTCGGCACGGCCAGCGCGATCTTCTTGACGCCGGTGAGGATCGGATCCTTCTTGCTCTTTTGCGCGTCGGTGCGGTAGATGCTTTCGTGGCCGGCCTGCACCACGCAGCGGATCGCCCAATTGACATCGCGCTCTTTCACTTCGGTCATCGGTAATGCGATAATGGCGTCCGCCGCGCCCAGGGTGGAGAAGACCTTGATCGCGGCCTGCACGCCGGTGGCGAAGCTTTTTTCGCCGACCGTCTCATCGCTGCCCATGCCGACCAACAGCACGCGTTCGGCGCTGACACCTTTCAGACCGCGCAACAGCAGGGTGGAACCGGATTTGCCGGTGATGTCGCCGGACTTCAGCGCAGCCGTGATTTCACCCGCGCCGTCGAGCGCCTTGGCTGCTTGCGAAAGCTTCTTGTTTTCGAAGACCGCAACGGCGATGCAGCCCGTCTTGGCAGTCGTCATGGTGTTTTTTGTGTCGAATGCTTTTATGCTAAAGTCCATTGATTTCTCCGTTCGTGTGCTCGCTCAGCTAGTGAATTTAGCTGATTACTTATAACCTACTAATCGAATTATAACTTTCGAATGATTTTTCAACGTGCCCTTCAACGCGAGCTGGCCAGTGCCGCCGGGGCCACCTTCACGGTGCTGTTCACCGTTATCGTCACCTGGACCCTGATCTCCGTGCTGGGTAGAGCCGCTGGCGGCAGGGTCGCTTCGAGCGACGTGATCGCGCTGATCGCTTTCGCAGCCCTGAATTATCTGCCAACTGTCCTGATCCTCACCAGCTTTATTTCAGTGCTGATGGTTGTCACGCGCAGCTACCGCGATTCCGAAATGGTGGTGTGGTTCGCCTCGGGCCTGAGCCTGACGCGCTGGATCGTGCCGGTGCTCACCTTCGGCCTGCCGATCGTGCTGATGACCGGCCTGCTCAGCTTCTACGCCACGCCGTGGGCCAAGCAAAAGAGTTCGGAATATGTCGAGCGCTTCCAGAAGCGCGAAGACTTGCAGAAGGTCGCGCCCGGCCAGTTCAAGGAATCGGCATCGGCCGACCGCATCTTCTTTGTCGAAGGCGTGGCCGGCCAGAACGCCGTGGTGCAGAACGTGTTCGTCAACACGGTCAATGAAAAAGGCATGAGCGTGATCGTCGCCAAGGAAGGCGTGATCAGCACGTCGGAGGCCGGCGACCGCTTCCTGGTGCTGAAGAACGGCAGGCGCTACCAGGGCACGCCCGGCAGCGCCGACTTCCAGACCACCGAATTCGAACGCTACAGCATGCGCGTGACGAGCAAGTCGCAAGAGCTGGGATCGGACCTCGGCGTCGACGCGATGCCGACCGCCGAACTGCTGAAAACCAGCGGCCCGTTCGCCAGCGGAGAATTGTTATGGCGCGTGTCGCTGCCGGTGACCTGCCTGATCCTGACGTTGCTGGCGATCCCGCTCGGCTTCGTCAATCCGCGCGCCGGCAGTTCGGCCAACCTGATCGTGGCGCTGCTGATCTTCTTCACCTATAACAACCTGGTCAAGGTCTTCGAGGCCAGCGTCAAGCAGGCCCGTTCCAGCTTCGCCCTGTCGTGGTGGCCGCTGCACCTGGCCGTGGCGCTGGTGGTGGTGCTGCTGTTCGCCTGGCGCGTCAACATCAACCACCGTTACCACCCACGCGTGCTGTGGGCCGCGTACAAGCGCGGCAGCGCGCGCAAGGAAGCCGTATCGCAATGAGAATCCTGCAACGCTATTTCGCCGTCACCATTTTGCAGGCGGTGGCCTTCGTGCTGGCCGCCTTCCTGGCGCTGCAAGCCTTCATGGACCTGACCGGGGAACTGGCCTCGGTCGGCAAGAACGGTTATGGTTTGCAGCACGCGCTGCTGTACGTGCTGATCCTGGTGCCGGGCCACATCTATGAAATGATGCCGGTGGCCGCGCTGATCGGCACCATCTATGCGATGGCGCAGTTTGCCTCGACGTCGGAATTCACGATCATGCGCGCTTCCAGCATGACGACCCGGATGGCGGCCGGCATGCTGTTCCGGGTCGGCGTGGTGCTGGTGGCGATCACCTTCATCATCGGCGAGCTGGTCGCGCCGCGCAGCGCGATGCTGGCCGAAAAAGTGCGCCTGACGGCGCGTGGCGCCGCAATCTCGGGCGACTTCAAGTCCGGCATGTGGACCAAGGACATCATCAAGAGCGAAGGCTTGACCGGCACCGTGCTCGGCTCGCGTTTTTTCAATGTGCGCGAAGTGCGGCCGGACGGCCAGCTGGTCGACGTCAAGCTGTACGAATTCGACACCAGCTTCCGCCTGCGCTCGCTGATCGTGGCCAAGCGCGGCACCTTCCAGGGCAATAACCTGTGGCGCCTGTTCGACGTCACCGAGAGCCGCTTCAGCAATCCGGCGCTGCTGGTGGCCGGCAGCGTCGCCAACCTGCAAAACAACTTCGCGCAGGACACCAGCATGATCGAGACCGTCAAGAGCGACACGCGCGACGTGCTGTCCGAGATCACGCCGAAGATCCTGTCGGTGTCGCGGCGCGACCCGGAGCGCATGTCGGCCAGCGAGCTGGCGGTCTACACCCGCCACCTGCAGGAAAACAGGCAGGAAGTGGATCGCTTCAAGATCGCGTTCTGGAAAAAGCTGATCGACCCGCTGGCCATTTTCGTGTTGATGGCGCTGGCGCTGCCGTTCGCCTACCTGCACACGCGCAGCGGCGGCGTCAGCCTGAAAATCTTCGTCGGCATCATGATCGGCATCGGCTTCCTGCTGATAAACACACTGTTTTCGCACCTGGGCGTGCTGACCACGTGGCCGGCGTTCGTGACGGCGGTGGCGCCGAGTTTATTGTTCCTGCTGCTGGCGCTGGGCGCGCTGTGGTGGGTGGAGAGACACTGATGGACAAACGCGCATTGATCCTGTTCGCGCACGGCGCGCGCGCCGCCAGCTGGGCCGCGCCGTTCGAACGCTTGCGCGACCTGACGCGGGCGCGCCTGCCGCAGGTCGACGTTTCATTGGCCTTCCTGGAATTGATGTCACCGCGCCTGCCCGAGCAGGTCGCCGCGCTGGCGGCGCAGGGGATCACCGCCATCACGGTGGTGCCGGTATTCCTGGGGCAGGGCGGCCATGTGCTGCGCGATTTGCCCGCGATGCTGGACCAGCTGCGGCTGGCATATCCGGGCCTGTCGCTGGCGGCGGTCGGCGCGGTCGGCGAAGATCCGGATGTCCTTAATGCGATGACCGATTACTGCGTGTCGTCGCTACCTTCGGACTGAGCGGCCATCGCGGCCAGCGTCGAACCGGGCGTTTCCAGTTCGCGCCCGATGATGGCGCGCAAGCCGTCGGAACGGATCTCGTCCAGCGCCGCCTGTTCCATGTTGTTCGCTTCTCCATCTTCCTCCAGGCCGCGCAGCACCGCCAGCACCAGCCGCACTTCCTTCGCATAGTTCAACACATAGGCCAGCAGGGTAGGGGCGGCCGACGCCGGTTGCGAGGCCAGCGCGTCGGCGGCCTCGTTCAGACGCGCGGCCAGCGCGGCGATGCGCTCGGCCGGCGCCGGCAGGAAGCGCCGCGCCAGCTGAAAATCTTCGCATTTTACTAATGCCGTCATGGCCAGTTCGGCGCACTGCTCGGCCAGCGAGGAATCCTGTTCATCGAGTTGCAGGAACAGGGCATGGGTGGCGTTCACTTCGCGCAGCGCTTCGTTGATCGCGCTGATTTCGCGGAACCGTTCGACCGTGGCCGAACCGGCCAGCATGCGTGCCGATTCGCGGTCGCGGATGTTTTGCAGTGCGGCGCGCGCCGGAGGAAAGACGTCGGCCAGGTAGATCCAGTCGCGCAGCGCGAACGACAGGCGCACGCCGCGCCAGTCCGGCGCCACTTCCAGCGCATGTTCGTGCAGCCAGATGTGGTCCTTCAGCGCCTCTTGGTAGCGGCCCGCGAGCCGCGCTTCCCGCGCGCGTTCAAATATGTCGTTCGGCTGTTGCATGTGCATTCCTGGAAAGGCAAAGGTGCCATTCTAACTGAGGCTTGCCTTCCGAGCGATTTGGTGAAGTGGAGAAGGGCAGTCTCAAGGCATGCCAGGCATGGAAGAGGGACCAGCTTAATTTTGTTTTCTTAAATAATTCTGGATCCAGCCGTGAAGCGCATGAGCTGCACCGCCTATTATCCAGGACCCCAGGAAAAAAGCCACGATCGCGTCAGTTGCCAACAATGACAATGGGCCGTCTCGGTGCCGCGTTGCCAGATTGCGAGCCAGTCCATTTGAAATGGATAAATTTTCCAGAGGAGTGATGTTGTGCCAACCGATTGTTCTGCAATGCGGCAACTGGCTATTTTTTTGATGATGACCATTTCGATGTTTTGCCTTGCATTTTAGTTATGTCTATCGTTTGATTTGTTGCCGCAATCGAATCTCCCCAAGCCGCAGGATTCGTGGTTTTTCCTGTGGCTTTTATCTGATGGGCACCTGGCAATCCTTCTGGGTCATCAGACTTAGTCAGAATATACTCTATTTTGAAAAATATCAGCATTGCTTCATGCGTCTGTTTAATCGTTATTTTGCTATTTGATTCATGATTTTATTTTCATCCTGGTCTAATGAAGGATGATAATTCGGTTGCTGAATTAAGTGTCTGGAATGTTGTGTTTGATCCTCTGTTTATTATTTCTCCATTGTTTGTGCCCATGTTTGGGTGCCATCTGGCTGTGCTGGAACTGACCATTCATTTTTTAATTTATAAATGCCTGGAGTTGTATTTTTATCTTTTGTAATGTTTTCTGGTGATTTCCTATTGCCGGGATTATCTGGTGACTTGGGCGATGAGGATGAAATTGCCGTTCTGTCCGATCTGGGCGTGGGAGAATCTGGCCTGGATCGCCTGATCCACGCGGCTTATAAAATACTGAACTTGTAGACTTATTTCACCATGGGCGTCAAAAAAGTAAGTGCATGGACGGTTTACATCGGTGATGTCGTACCACAGGCGGCCGGCGTGATTCGCACCGATTTCGAACGCATTTTTATTCGCACGCAAACTATTGCGTATGACGATTACATCGCCTGCAAGGGCGAAGCCGGTGCGATAAAATGCGTGCCGGGGGTAAAGAGTATGTCGTCAAAGATGAGGATGTATTGACCTTCCGGTTCGGCGTGTAAGAAATTCATTGGCAGCCAGTCCGCTTCAATATTGAAAAGCTACTATTCATTGCAGATTTTTTTGCCATTTTTTAATTTTTTTTCTGTGTTGCGAATCGCGTTCATCGCTGCAATATGCATCCTGCATTCCGGCGGGGATGGGATTTGCAAAAAGGTCGCGCTGCCCCTCGATTAAGCTGATTTTTGGCATAAATAAGCCATAAATTGGCATGAAACGGCCGTTTTTCACCTTATAAGGGGCTTTGCAATCACCGCAGGGGGAGGATAGGGGGTGTTAAATTTAGCGACACTGGCTGTTTTTACGGGTTTCGATTTCCGCGTAAAAAACGCAAATGTGCGTCAAATTCAGGGAGGGGTTTCTGGCCATGTGCCGAATGCTCAGGCAGGAATTTCATCTTTTTGCACCATCAGCGGCTCCAAATGGGATTCCCGTTTGCACGGGAATGAAAAATTTGGCGCTAGCTCAATTGCATCTGGCCATGTGTCATACGCGGTGGAAAGGAAAATGACAATGCCGGTGGGCGGAAATGAAGTGGTTGATGGTGTTGAGTATATGTTTCAGATTGGAAAATTCTTTTATTGCACCATGGTAATTCCGAGGATTTCTCCCTTTTGTCTGGAATTCCAATTGGGAAAAACCGGAGATGAAGCCAAAAAAAAACACCCCCAGGGTATGTCCCTTCGCTGTCGATAAGGCAGTATTGTGCTTATTATGTGAATGGTGGAGACGCTAGAGGCTGGATTGGTGCGATAAATTAAATGAAAATTGATGCTATTCGTCTCCTGTTGCCGCAGATCCTCTGGCTGTATTGAGTGCCTATTCTGAATTTAATCTTGAAAACATATAAGAAAATTTAGTTTCATCCGAGTCGATGAAATTTGCCCTGCCAGGGGCGCAAAATTATGGGTTGTAATTTGGAAAGAAAAAAGCCAGTTTTTGACCATCCAGATGATAGCCAATGAGGATCAAACAGCATGCCGGTTGCCTGTATTCTTCTATATGTTCTAGTTAAACCAAGTTCAAAATTTCCCGCTGTCATAAAATCGGCTTCATCTTTGATTTTTTCTCCAGTTGCGATAGTGGCAGGATTGTCAGTCGTTTACTGGTAATTTTTTTGAATTATTTGCACTGGTGATTTTTTAAATATTTAAAGCACCGCCCTCTGCGGAACAGTCTCTAAAATTGAAACTTTCGATGGGGGTACTTCCAGGGTGGCGACGAAAAGGGCAAGTATTGGCGATGACATATGAATAATTGGAAAGTTGAATTTTGATGTTTTTATTTAGGTAATTCATTGAGCGCGTGAAATTTCTCATGCAGTAAAGCATAAAAAATATCAATGGTTTTATTTTGAGCAGCTATATTTGTGCGTCAGCAAGTGAAATAAGTTGCGGAGGGGCTATGCAAGATTTGAGGATTTTGCCGCAACGTATCGAGGCAGGACGAACGAGGCTGGAATGGTCGCTTCGGAATGAAGCTGTTGTGCGATGGTAGCGGGTGAGGCGGTATTGGGGAAGGCGAACCGGCAACTGCTTCAAGCCGCCCGGCCCTCAAAGAGTGCCGGACGGTTTTGAACTTACTCGGTATCTGCCGCCTGGTGCGGGCGCCGCTGCATCGCGTCGCCCAGCATGACCAGGACCGGGCCTTGCGCCGGGTCCAGGCCGTGCGCCAGCGTGTCCAGCGTCAGGCGCAGGATGCGCTGGTCGGGACGGCTGACGTTTTCGATGATGACCACCGGGATGTCCGGCTTGCGGCCCTGTTCCAGCAGGCGCTGGGCGGTGCCGATCGCTTCGCGTCCGCCCATGTACTGCACCAGCGTGTCGCTGTCCGGCATCGAGGTATGGTCGGGCAGCTCGGGCGCGGTGCTGGACGTGAAGAAGGCCACGCTGCGCGCCACGCCTCGCTTGGTCAAAGGCTGCTTGGTCGCCGCCGCGGCGGCGACGGCGGTCGTGATGCCGGGCACCACTTCGACCTCGATGCCCATTTCTTCCAGCGCGCGCAATTCCTCGTCGGCGCGCCCGAACAGCATCGGATCGCCCCCTTTCAGGCGCACCACCAGCTTGAAACGGGCGGCGCAGTCGACCAGTTGCTGGTTGATGAGCGTCTGCGCCATCGAGCGCTGACCCGAGCGCTTGCCGACCGGGATCTTCAGCGCTTGCGGACACAGTTCCAGCATCGCGTCGGTCACCAGGGCGTCGTGCAGCACGACTTCGGCTTGCGCCAGCAGTCGCGCGCCGCGCAGGGTGATGAGATCCTGCGCGCCGGGACCGGCGCCGATCAGGTAGACCTTTCCGTATGCCGGCATAGTGATCCTTACGCGCCGAGGCGGATCATGCCTGCGGCCACGGTCTGGTGCGTCACTTCATCGATCAGGATGAAGGCGCCGGTGGCGCGGCTGTCGGTGTAGTCGTCGGCCGCCAGCGGCTGTTGCACGGTCAGCGCGATGCGCGCCACGTCGTTCAGTTTCAATGCCTCGGCGGCATGGCGTTCCTGCGTATTGATGTCGAGGATGGAATCGATCTTCGTGATCTTGGCCGCGGTGGACTTGGTACCGTGCTTGATCCAGTACTTGCGGCGCAGGTCGAGCGCATCTTCCGACAGCCAGCAGATGTCCGCGTTCAAGGATTTCAGCAGCGTGGCCGGCTGCTCGGCGCTGGCCAGCAGGTCGCCGCGCGAGATGTCCAGGTATTCGTTGAGCAGGATCGTGACCGACTGGCCGGCCGATGCCGACTGGTGCGAGCCTTCCAGCGTGACGATGTCCTTGACGGTGGCGCTCTGGCCCGAAGGCTGCACCACCAGCTTGTCGCCGACGCTGACATTGCCCGCTTCGATGCGGCCCATGTAGCCGCGGAAGTCGTTCGCTTCGTGGCCGTTGTGGCGCGCCACCAGCTGGACCGGGAAGCGGAACGGCGCGTGGTGCGATTCGTCGTAGACGGACAGCGATTCGAGCAGTTCGATCAAGGTCGGACCCTTGTACCAGTCCAGGTTGTCGCCCTTGTCGACCACGTTGTCGCCGCTCAGCGCCGACAGAGGGATCGGGGTGATGTCCTTCAGGCCCAGCGATTGCGCGAATTCCTGGTAGGCCTTGACGATGCGGTCGTAGATCGACTGGTCGTAGTTCACCAGGTCCATCTTGTTGACGGCCACCACCACGTGCTCGATCTGCAGCAGGTGGGCGATGGTCGAGTGGCGCTTGGTCTGGATCAGCAGGTCGACGCCGCCGTCTTCGCGCAGTTTCACTTTCGAGACGTCGATCAGGATGATCACCGCGTCGGCGGTGGAGGCGCCGGTGACCATGTTGCGCGTGTACTGTTCATGGCCCGGGGTGTCGGCGATGATGAACTTGCGTTTCGGCGTGGCGAAATAACGGTAGGCGACGTCGATCGTGATGCCCTGTTCGCGCTCGGCTTCCAGGCCGTCGGTCAGCAGCGACAGGTCGATGGTGTCGCCCACGGTGCGCTTGTTTTTTGCGCGCGAGACGGCGGCCAGCTGGTCGGCGAAAATGCCCTTGCTGTCGAACAGCAGGCGGCCGATCAGCGTGCTCTTGCCGTCGTCGACGGAACCGGCGGTGATGAAGCGCAGCAGGCCCGATACCGCGCCCGCTTGTTCATTATTTTGGTTGTTGTTCAATGCGTTCATCAGAAATATCCTGCTTTTTTGCGTTTTTCCATCGAGGCTTCGGAGGTCTGGTCGTCCATCCGGGTCGCGCCGCGTTCAGTGATCTGGGTGACGGCCGTTTCGGCGATGATCGCTTCCACGGTCGCTGCGTCGGACGAGACCGGGCAGGTGCACGAGATGTCGCCGACGGTGCGGAAGCGCACGACTTGCGTTTCCACCGTTTCGCCATCCTGCGCCGGCGTCAAGTCGGTCAATGGCACCAGCAGGCCGTTGCGCGGGATGACCTGGCGTTCGTGCGCGAAATAAATCGGCGGCAGTTCCAGTTTTTCGCGGGCGATGTATTGCCACACATCGAGCTCGGTCCAGTTCGAGATCGGGAACACGCGCATGTTTTCGCCCGGATGCACGCGGGTGTTATACAGGTCCCACAGTTCCGGGCGCTGGGCTTTCGGGTCCCATTGGCCGAATTCGTCGCGGAAGGAGAAGATGCGCTCCTTGGCGCGGGCCTTTTCCTCGTCGCGGCGCGCGCCGCCGATGCAGGCGTCGAACTTGTGTTCGGCGATGGTTTCGAGCAGCGTCACGGCTTGCGCGGCGTTGCGCGAATCGGTCTGCGGATTGCGCAGGCGTACGGTGCCCTTCTTGATCGAATCCTCGACCGAGCCGACGATCAGGCGTTCGCCCAGTTCGGCCACGCGCTTGTCGCGGAAGGTGATCACTTCGGCGAAATTGTGGCCGGTGTCGATGTGCACCAGCGGGAACGGGAATTTGCCGGGGCGGAAAGCCTTTTCGGCCAGGCGCAGCAGCACTACCGAGTCCTTGCCGCCCGAGAACAGCAGGGCGGGATTCGAGCATTCGGCCGCGACTTCGCGCAGGATGTGGATCGCTTCCGATTCGAGCGCGTCGAGGTGACGCGCATTTACTTCGCTCAGGCCGATGCTGCTGGCAAATCGGTCAACTAAGCTGTCAACTACAGTATTCATGATGGCTGTGCCTATTCTGTCTTGTTTTCTATTGTGGCTCACGCAGCCACGGATTTGATGCGTATCAGTTTGCCATCGACCAGGTGCAAGCCGCACTCTTTCGATTCCGGGTTTTCCCACCACCAGCGGCCGGCGCGCACATCTTCGCCGGGCTCGATGGCGCGCGTGCAGGGCGCGCAGCCGATCGATGGATAACCCTGATCGTGCAAGGCATTGTAAGGCACGTCGTTGGCGCGGATATAGTCCCAGACGTCCTGCTCGGACCAGTCGGCCAAGGGATTGAACTTGGTCATCAGGTGTGCTACGTCGTCTTCTTCCACGTGCAGCGAGTTGCGGGTGGCCGACTGCGCGCGGCGCTGCCCGGTGACCCAGGCCTTGTTGCCGGACAGCGCGCGGCCCAGCGGCTCGACCTTGCGGATGCGGCAGCATTCGCGACGCATCTCGACGCTGTCATAAAAGGCGTTCAGGCCGTGCTGCGCGACATAGGCGTCGACCGCCTCGGTCTGCGGGCGGAACAGCGTGATGTCGTAGCCATAGGTTTCCTTGACCTTGTCGATCATCGCCAGCGTTTCCGCGTGCAGGCGACCCGTTTCCAGCGAAAAGATCGTGATCGGCAGTTTCGACTTCAATATCAGGTCGGTCAGCACCATGTCTTCGGCTGCCAGGCTGGACGCGAATACGGCGGGCGTAAAATCGCGCGCGATGCGTTCCAGGGTTTGCTGGGTGGCTGCGACCAGGGCGTTCAAGTCACTCATATCGTTCCCGTTCAAATGCCGTAGCCGACGTCACTGTGCTCGCTGCGCACGTCGCGCTGATGGCGACGGAACAGTGGCGTTTTCTGGTCGACCGAAGCCTGGTAGGTTTCCGAGAAATCGGACAAGCCTTTCAAGGCGTCATGGATGTTGCGGTCCGGGCGCGTGGCGTAGGCGTTGAAGCCGACGCGCTGCATCGAGAACAGCTGGTCGCGCAGCACATCGCCGATCGCGCGCAGTTCGCCCTGGTAATTCAGGCGGGTGCGCAGGTTGTAGGCGATCGAATAGCCGCGGCCATCGGTGAATTTCGGGAAATCGACGGCCACCACGGCGAATTTGTCGAGCTCTCCCTTCAGCGTTTCCGGGCGTTCGTCGCTGGCTATCCAGACGCCGAGCTGTTCGCGGCCGGCCAGCGTTTCGCGCTGCGCCTGCCACACCGTCAGCGGCACGATGACCTTGCCGGCCGGGACTTCAACCGTCTCCGCTTGCTGGCCTTCGGCCAGGCGCAGCACGGACCAGTCGTCTTCGACCACGGCGCGGTCCTTGATGATCAAATTTTTATCAGACATATTCATCTTCTCCAACCAGGCGGCCCGCGACAATCGGCGTGGCGTACACATGTTCCTTGAACGGCGCGACGCCGATGCGTTGCGCGGTATCGATAAAGCGCTCGCCTTCGACGCGGTCGCGCACATACACTTGCAGCAGGCGGTCGATCACTTCCGGCATCTGCAGCGACGAGAACGACGGTCCGATGATCTTGCCGATCGCCGCGCTGTTGCCCTGCGCGCCGCCGACCGAGACCTGGTACCACTCGCTGCCATCCTTGTCCACGCCCAGGATGCCGATGTTGCCGACGTGGTGGTGGCCGCAGGCGTTGATGCAGCCCGAGATGTTCAGTTCGATCTCGCCGATGTCGTGCTGGAAGTCGATATTGTCGAAACGCTCGGCGATGGCGGCGGCGATCGGGATCGATTTCGCATTCGCCAGCGAGCAGAAGTCGCCGCCCGGGCAGCAGATCATGTCGGTCAGCAGGCCGATGTTCGGCGTGGCCATGCTGTGCGCCTTGGCTTCCTGCCACAGCGCGAACAGTTTGGTCTGCTCGACGTCGGCCAGCACCAGGTTTTGCTCGTGCGTCACGCGCAGTTCGCCGAAGCTGTAGCGGTCGGACAGGTCGGCCGCGAAGTCGATCTGCTCGGCGGTGGCGTCGCCCGGCGGCACGCCGGTCTTCTTCAGCGACAGCACGACGACGGCGTAACCGGGTTGCTTGTGCGCCTTGACGTTGCGCTTGAGCCAGTTGGTGAACGCCTTGTTTTCCGTGTGGCCGGCGGCCAGGTCGATGTTGTCCAGCTGCGCGTACGGGTGCGGCTGGAAGTAGGCGATCACGCGTTCCATCTCTTCGAGCGTCAGCGTCTGCGACGTATCCTTCAGGTCGACCCATTCCGCTTCGACCTGGCGCGTAAACTCTTCGACGCCCAGCGCCTTCAGCAGGATCTTGATGCGGGCCTTGTACTTGTTGTCGCGGCGGCCGTACTGGTTATACACGCGCATGACGGCTTCGATATAGGTCAGCATGTGTTCGCGCGGCAGGAATTCGCGCACCACGCTGCCCAGGATCGGGGTGCGGCCCATGCCGCCGCCGACCATCACCTTGAAGCCGATTTCTCCGGCTTCGTTGTAGACCACGGTCAGGCCGATGTCGTGCACGGCGATCGCGGCGCGGTCTTCGACGGCGCCGTTGATGGCGACCTTGAACTTGCGCGGCAGCGCGATGAATTCAGGGTGGAAGGTCGACCACTGGCGCAGGATTTCAGCGTACGGGCGCGGATCGATGATCTCGTCCGCCGCCACGCCGGCGTATTCGTCGGTGGTGGTGTTGCGGATGCAGTTGCCCGAAGTCTGGATCGCGTGCATCTCGACCGACGCCAGGTCGGTCAGGATGTCGGGCGTGTCTTCCAGGTTGATCCAGTTGAACTGGATGTTCTGGCGCGTCGTAAAGTGGCCGTAGCCGCGGTCGTACTTGCGCGCGATGTGCGCGAACATGCGCATCTGCTTGCTCGACAGCAGGCCGTACGGCACGGCGATGCGCAGCATGTAGGCGTGGCGCTGCATATATAAGCCGTTCTGCAAGCGCAGCGGCAGGAATTCGGCTTCGTCCAGCTCATTGCTCAGGCGGCGGCGCACCTGGTCGCGGTACTGGGCGATGCGTTCCTTGATGATGAGATGGTCGTATTGATCGTATTGATACATATCATTCCTAAAAAATTCGCTTGCGGAAGAGCTGGCTCTTTCAAAGTATCCCAAACTAGCCGCAATGGTAATAAACTTCGTCTTTATTCCAAACGACTTAGTCTTTATTTGCTTATATACGTAATGGGTATAAGCATGAGCGTAAAATACGGCTGAGCAGTCGTCAACCCGGGGCCGAGAACCAACAATGAATCTTCATCAACTGCGTTTTGTCCGTGAAGCTGTGCGCCAGAACTATAACCTGACTGACGCCGCCAAGGCTCTGTTTACGTCGCAGCCAGGCGTTTCGAAGGCCATTATCGAGCTCGAAGAAGAGCTCGGTGTGGATATTTTTACACGCCACGGCAAGCGCATCCGCGGCTTGACGGAGCCGGGCCGGCTGGTGCTCGAATCGGTCGAACTGATCATGCAGGAAATCGACAGCCTGAAACGCATCGGCAAGGAATACGCGGCGCAGGATAGCGGCAGTTTTACCATTGCCACCACGCATACGCAGGCGCGCTACACGCTGCCGAAGGTGGTGCAGGCGTTCATGCTGAAGTTTCCGAAGGTAAGATTGTCTTTGTTGCAAGGCAATCCGCGCCAGATCGCCGAGATGGTGCAGCGCGACCAGGCCGATCTCGCCATCGCCACCGAATCGATCGCCGGCGTCGACAACCTCGTCACGTTGCCGTGCTACCAGTGGGAACACGTGGTGGTGGTGCCGCCCGACCATGCGCTGCTGAAATCGAAGGCGATCACGCTGGAAGAAATCGCCGCCTTCCCGTTGATCACTTATGATGGCGCCTTCGCCGGGCGCAGCAAGATCGACCACGCCTTCTCGCTGCGCGGGCTGAAGCCGGACGTGCTGCTCGAAGCGATCGATGCCGATGTCATCAAGACTTATGTCGAACTGGGCATGGGCATTGGTATCATAGCGGGCATGGCGTTCGATGCGGAGCGCGACCGCAGCCTGCGCGCGATCTCGGTCGGCCACCTGTTCGGCATGAACGTGTCGCGCGTGGCCGTCAAGCAAGGCGCTTACCTGCGCAGTTACATCTACACCTTTATCGAGCTGCTGGCCCCGACGCTCAACCGCAAGTTGATCGAACAGGCCATGAGCGGCGAAAAAGAACACTACGAGCTTTAATCGGCACTATCAGAAATACCAGAAAAATGACCATGCACACCAACCAGCTAGCCCAATACTACGCGCTCATCGCCGAAACCTATGACCGCGTCGACCCGGACGACGAATCCGAAAGCCCGGAAGAACTCGATGAATTGCAGGAGCGCGTGGCCGAGATCCTGAGCGGCCACAAGGTGCTCGAAATCGCCTGCGGCACCGGTTACTGGACGGAAGCGATCGCCGAGACGGCCGCCTCCGTGCACGCCACCGACCTGAGTCCGGAAATGCTGGCGCTGGCCAAGGCGCGCGGGCTGGAGTCGGACACGATCACCTTCAGCCTGGCCGACGCCTACGATCTGCCGGCCGCGCCCGGCCAGTACACGGCCTGTTTCGCCGGTTTCTGGTGGTCGCATGTAAAACGCGAAGACCAGGAACGTTTTCTTGGCCAACTGCGCGCCAAGCTCGGCAAGGATACCTTGCTGGTCTTGATCGACAACTGTTATGTCGATGGCGCGACGATGGTCATCGCCCGTACGGACCTGGAAGGCAATACCCATCAAATCCGTACCGCGCCGGACGGCGAGCGCTATGAAATCCTCAAGAATTACCCGTCCGACAGCGCTTTGCGCAAGAAAATGGCGTCGTCGGTGCGAGAAATCCGCATCGAACGCATGGAATATTACTGGCTGTTGACCTGCCGCCTGAAGTGAGTTCACGGCGTTGCATCACTGCAACACCTTGTTGATGTCATATTGTTGAAGTATTTGATAGGCATGATTCGGCCCGTTGGATCAACGGGCAGCATCCTCATCAACTTCAATGGAACATCAAGTGAAAAAACTTACTTTGGCAGCACTGGTCATTGGCGCCTTTTCGGCATCGGCTCACGCGCAATCGAACGTGACGATCTACGGGCTGGTCGATGCCGGCCTGGTAAAAGAAAACGGCGGTGCCGCCGGCAGCGTCACCAAGCTCACCAGCGGTATCGCCAGCCAGTCGCGCCTGGGTTTCCGCGGCATGGAAGACCTGGGTAACGGCGTTTCGGCCATCTTCGCGCTGGAAACCGGCCTGAAAGTCGACGACGGCACGCTCGACAACACCACCAGCACCCTGTTCAACCGTCAAGCCTATGTCGGCCTGAAAAGCAAGGAAGCCGGCTCGCTGACGCTCGGCCGCCAGTACACGATGCTGTACAACGCGATGAGCCAGGTCGCCGACCCGTTCGGCGCAGGCTATGCCGGTTCGATCAAGAATCTGTTCCCGACCGCCGGCGCCAATACCCGCGCCAGCAACGCAGTGGTCTACGGCAGCCCGGTGTTTGGCGGCGTGTCGGTCGAAGGCCTGTACAGCTTCGGCGAGCAGGCTGGCAGCACCAAGGCTGGCCGCCAGTTCGGCCTGGGCGTGAATTACTCGAACGGCCCGCTGAACGCGCGCCTGGTGCACAACAACCGCAACCAGGACACCGCGGCGACCTCGGCCGCCGCTGCCAAGATCCAGGACGAAGCGAAAAACACGCTGTTCGCCATCAACTATGACTTCGCCGTCGTCAAGGCTTTCTTTGCCTACGGTTGGGACAAGGGTCTGAACAGCGCACCGCTGCCAGTGGCCAACGCCTACGCTTTCAAGGTCGCTCCTAAACCATCGACCGACAGCAACGACATGCTGGTTGGCGTGACCGTGCCGGCCGGTCCAGGCACCGTGATGGCGTCGTACATCCGCAAGAACGACAAGACCGTCAGCAACCAGGACGCCGATCAGTGGGCGGTCGGTTATAACTACCCGCTGTCCAAGCGCACCAGCACCTACGTCGCTTACGCCAAGATCAAGAACAAGAATGGCGCTGGCTACACCGTTGGCAACAACAACGAAGCCGGCACCGGCGACAAGGCATTCAACCTGGGCGTGCGTCACTCGTTCTAAGCTGATAGCGGTCGTCGTCCAATTAAAAGCCGCCGAAGTTCGCTTCGGCGGCTTTTTTTTGGGGGTCAAAATCAACTACAAAACCTGGGGTCAGACCCATGGGTCTGACCCCGGCCTTTGTAATTGATTTTGCTTGTTTCAAGACGCCTGCCGCGCCGCCGGCAGTGGCAAGTGGATCGTGATGCGGGTGCCGGCTGGCTCGTTGGCGCTGATGTCGATCTCGCCGCGCAGCGCACGCACCCGTTCGCGCATGCCGAGCAGGCCGAACGAGTCGCTCTTGTCCAGGTCGGCGTCGCTGATGCCGCGCCCGTCGTCGGCGATCGAGATCAGCAAGTGACTATCGTATTTGCACAGCGACAGGCGCACATGGTCCGCTTGCGCGTGGCGCGCGATATTGGTCAGCGATTCCTGCACGATGCGGAAGATCGCGGTGCTGTAGCGGTCGTCCAGTGTCAATTCCGCTTCGCGCGCATCGAGTTCGCAGGCGATCGCGTGGCGATGGATGAATTCCTGGCGCAGCGTTTGCAACGCAAAATACAACCCCCCTTCATCGAGCGCGCGCGGCCTTAAATTGCTGGCGATGCGCCGCAGCGAAGTGATCGTAGTCAACAGCAATTCATCCATGCCGCGCATCAGGCGCGCCGCCACCGGCGTCGAGGTCGGCTGCTGTTGCAACAGGCTCAAGTCCACCCGCAAGGTCGCCAGCAACTGGCCAAGGTCGTCGTGCAGTTCGCGCGCGATATGGGTGCGCTCTTCTTCGCGGATGGTTTGCAGCGCGACCGACAGTTCGCGCAACTGGGCATACGATTGTTCCAGCTTTTCCTGCACCTGCTTGCGCTCGGTGATGTCGCGCAAGATGATGGTGTAGATGCGCTTGCTGTCTTCGGCCAGGCTGGAAATCGAGCCTTCCAGCGGGAATTGTTCGCCGCTGGCTTTGCGGCCGGTGCCGGCGTAATCGGTCGCGCGGCGGCCGTACGAGCGCAGGTGGATACCGTTTTCGCCGGTGTAATGCAGCGCCGGCTGGCTACCGTCCGGCATGTGCGGCAGGGGAATGAACTGGTCCAGCGGCGCGCCTTCCATCGCCTTGACGGTGGTGCAAAACATCGCGGCGGCCGACGGGTTGGCCAGCAGGATGGTTTGCGTTTCGTCGGTGGAGATGATGGCGTCGCTGGCGTGCTCGATGATGCTGCGGCTGCGGTTCTGTTCGGCTTGCTGGGCATCGGACGACTGCCTGGCGCCATTGCCGCGGCGCAGCAGGCCGATGGACAGCAGTAGGGCGGCGGCGCCCAGCGGCGCCGCCAGGCGCCATACCGATTGGTCCGGCTTGTCCATGAGCGTGTCCTTGCGACCGGCGGGAGCGGCCTTAAACCTCAACAATAGGACAGGCGCTGTGCCACATATTGACATGGCGCATGGGTACGGATTTACATCTGCTTGAACAGGTGCAAGAAACTGCGGCTGACTTCGAGCTTGTCCGTTTTTCCCTTGATCAGCACCAGGTGGCGCCCGCGGATGTCGCGCGTCACGCCTTCGATCGCATTGACGTTGACCAGCGTGGCGCGGTGGATTTGCCAGAACAGCGCCGGGTCGAGTTCCTCGGCCAGGTCGCGCACCGGTTTGCGTATCAATGCTTCATATTTCGCCGTTTGCACGCAGGTATATTTTTCGTCGGAGCGGAAGAACAGGATTTCCTCGACCGGGATCATGCGCAGATCCTGGCCGATGCTGGCCTGTATCCATTGCAGATAGCTCGGTTTTGGCGGCGCGATCTTTTCAGCCAGTTGCGACAGCATCGCCGTGACGCTGGCATTCATGTCGGCGGCCGGCGTGGATAAGCGGGTTTTCAGGCGTTCGATCGTGATTTTCAGGCGTTCCGGCTCGGGCGGTTTCAATAGGTAATCGACGGCGCCGCGCTCGAACGCTTCGACCGCGTAGGCATCGTAGGCCGTGACGAACACGACATGGCTTTTATTGCCGATGGCCGCCGCCGCTTCCATGCCGGTCTTGCCGGGCATGCGGATGTCGAGAAAAGTAAAGTCGGGCTTGAGCTGGTCGACCAGTTCGATCGCTTCCTCTCCGTTCTTCGCTTCGCCGATGATCTCCAGTTCCGGCCAGACCTGGCCCAGGCGCATGCGCAACTGGTCGCGCATCAATCGTTCGTCATCGGCAAGAATTGCTGTTGGCATAATGGGATCGTTGTAAAAAGTGTGTGCCAATTATTCAACGAATCGACCCATTAAGCAATCGATTCGTCGCCGCGGGGTTGCCCGTCTTATTTGGCGAGCTGGTACGGCACTTCGATGGTGGCGATCACGCCGCTGGGGGAATTGGGTGCAATATTCAGCGAACCCTGGCTGCCGTGCAGCAGTTTCAAGCGTTCGCGGATGGTCAGCAAGCCCAGGCCGGTGCCGTCGCTGGGCTTGGCGCCAAAACCTAAGCCATCGTCGGCGACGATCACGCGCAATTTATTGTGCGCCACTTCCGCCCGCACTTTTAAGGTGCCACCTTCAGCCTTGCCTTCCAGGCCGTGCTTGATCGCGTTTTCCACCATCGATTGCAGCATCATCGGTGGAAAGGCGGCCGTGCGCAGCCCGTCGGGAATCTCGAAATCGACGATCAGGCGCTCTTCCATGCGCATCTTCAATAAATTCAGGTAAGCGACCACCATGTCCGCTTCGCGCCCCAGGTTGGTGATCAGCGCGTTGTCTCGCATTTGCGGCAAGACCGCGCGCAGGTATTTGATCAGGCTGCGCTGCATGGCCGAGGCGCGCGGCGGGTCGGTCTCGATCAGGTATTCGACCGAGGCTAGCGTGTTGAACAGGAAGTGCGGTTCTACTTGTGCCTGCATCATCTGCATCTTTGCCTCGCTCAACTGGCGCTGCATCGATTCGCGCTCGGCGGCGGCGTTGGCGGTGATCGTTTCGGCTTCCGCACGTTTTTTGCCACCCATCAGCGCCTTGGTGCCGAACAGGGCCAGCACCAGCAGCGACACAAAGCTCTTGAACCAAGTCGAGGCCTGCTTGTGATAGCGCGAGACTTTTTGTTCGGCGGCATCGTCCACTGCTTCCTCGATGGCGTTCGACAATTCCTCGCCTATCTGGGGCGGTAATTCGATATGCACTTCCTCGCCCGGCAGGGCCGGCGTGACAGGTTTCACGGGTTTGACCGGTTTCACCGGTTTGACTGGCGTGGCAGGTATGGCTGGCGTAGCGGTGGGCGCGGCTGGAGCTTCCGGTGCTTCCGGCGCTTCGGGAGGTGTCTGTTCGCCAGTGCCGTCAGGCGAGGAGGGGGGATCCTTGCGAATTTTGCGCGGATTGAAATGGATGCCGCTGTCGTCGATCAGGATATTGCTCTCGCGGCTAGGGCGCGGGCGCTTGTGGGTGGTGCTGGTCACTTCCTCGTCAGAGCGAGACGTAAACAATTCTTCCTGCAGGATGGAGCCGGCAATCAGGGCCAGCGCGGCGAACAGGAAGAATTTCCACCATGACAGTTGCGTGACCCAGGTGGCGGTGCGATCGAAACCTTTGTGCAGCCATGCCAGTAGTGTCTTCAGGGTGTCTTGTGCTTGTGGCTGAGAAAACATGTAGTGCTTTCAAATTGCTTGGATGTTGCAACTTTACGCAAGGCCGCTGCTCTTCGCTATCGTCTTGCGACAGTCTGCACAAAACAGGGAGTGGAATGATGGAGCGCAAGAAGGGCGCCAAAAAAGGCCTTGCGGCCATGGCGCCCCTTTGCTATAGTTCGCCTCCCCGCAGAAA
>JAZJZT010000024.1:0-167908 GCA_040389645.1 Pseudomonadota bacterium
AAGAAAATTTTACCAATATTTTTCAAGCTTTGGGCCTACTGGGATACGCTCTAAGCGCCGTCGCTGATGACGGTGCCGCCGTCGACGACCAGGTTTTGCCCGGTGACGAAGCCGCCCGCGGCACCGGCGAGCATGACGGCGATACCGGCCACTTCGTGCGGCTCGCCCGGCCGCCGCAATGGCGTCAGCGACATCCGGCGCTGCATGAACTGCGCGTCGGCCAGCATGCCGGCAGCCAGCGGCGTGCGTATCAGTCCGGGCGAGATCGCGTTTACGCGCACGCCCTGCGGTCCCCATTCGACGGCAAGATTGCGCGCCAGTTGCCCGACGGCGGCCTTCGACAAACCATATAAACCGATGTTTTTGTTGCCCCGCAAGCCTGCGATGCTCGACAGCAGGATGACGCTGCCCGCACCGCGCCGCGCCATGCCATGCCCGGCAGGATATGACTGGTCAGCCGCCACATGCTGCGCAAATTGATATCCATCAAGCGATCCCAGTCCGCCTCGTCGACCTCGCCGAGCGGCCCGGAAGGACCTTGTATGCCCGCGTTGCAGACCAGGATGTCGATCGCGCCATAGTCCGACTCCACCTGGCTGGCCAGGCGGACGATCTCGGCGCGCTGGAACAGGTCGCAGTCCACGGCCCAGACTCGATAGCCGGCCTGTCGCAGCCGCGCGGCCTCTTGCCCGGCCGCCACGCCATCCTTGTCGGCGATCACCACGGTCGCGCCGTGCGCCGCCAGCGCCTCGGCGATCGCCAGGCCCAGGCCGCGCGCGCCGCCCGTCACCAGCGCCAGTTTTCCATCCAGGTCGAACAGTCTGGTCATGCAGGATTCAGCCATGTCACTCTCCCCTCAGATAGGCGCGGCCAGCGCGACGATGCTGTCGATCATCAGCTTGCCATGCTCCTCTCTCGAACCGCCGGTCTGTTCGATTTCGCCCAACCGCACCGAGTTGTCGATGACCAGGCGGCAACGCTCGTAGCGGCGCGCCGTAAAGCGGTGCAATGCCTCGTCCAGCGTGCCGCCGGCGGCCAGTTCCTGCGCCAGCACGACGGCATCCTCGACGGCGATGCCGGCGCCGGAAGCGAGGTGCGGCGTGGTCGCATGCACGGCGTCGCCGATCAGCACGACGCGCCCGTTGTGCCACGGCGCCGGGGCGATGAACGCTTCCAGCGGCCGGTACATGATGGCAGGGTCGGCGATGGCTCCGCTGGCGATCTGGTCGCGCAGCTCGCCGACCACGCCGCCGAATTCGGACAGCAGCGCGCCCAGTTCGGCGCGCCAGGTCTCGGGCGCAATAAAATCCTTGCTGTCGCGGTGATCCAGGAAATACAGGTAGACCTCGTTCGCCGAGACCGGATTGAGTCCGACCTTGGTGCGCGCGCCGAGGAACATCGTGGCCTGCTTGATTTCCTTCGGGCGCGGCAGCACGGCGCGCCAGCAACCCTGGCCGGTATAAGCCGGCTTGGCCATGCCGGGGAAGATGGCGGTGCGCACTTTCGACATCAGCCCGTCGGCGCCGATCACCAGGTCATAGCGGCCGCTGCTGCCGTCGCTGAATTTCAGGTCGACGTGCTCGGCGCACGCTTGAATCGAGTCGAACGTCACGCCCAGTCGCACCTGCACCCCGGCCGCCAGCGTGGCGCGGCCGAGGATGCGCGCCAGTTCCGGCCGCATCAGCGCGCCGGTTCCCGGCAAGTCTTCCGCGCCCTGCGCCTTGGGAAAGGCGATCTCGCGCAACAGGTGGCCGTCGGCGTCGTTGAACGTCAAGCCGTTCCAGGTGGCGCCGGCGGCCATGACTTCCTCGACCACGCCGATCTCGCGCAGCGCGCGCAGCGTCGGCCCGCTGATGGTGATGCCGGCCCCCTGCGCACGCCACTCCTTGTCCAGTTCGACCAGTTCGACATGCAGGCCCAGCTTGCGCAACTGGATCGCCGCGCACATGCCGGCAATGCCGCCGCCAATAATTAAAACCTTGTGTAGTGTATTCACGTCGTCTCCTGTTATTCAATCTGCTATCCGGGTCGGCGCATGCCGCGCGGTTGCGGCCTGGCCACCCGGCAGCGTCTGGCTTACGCCACGCGGCCGCCGAGGTTTTCAGCGATCCAGTCGGCGATGAAGGCGCCGGCGTTGGCCATGTTGTCCAGGCTGACGTGGTGTACACCGCCTTCCTTGTCGGTAAAAATCTTCAATTCCCGCTTCGGGCTGTTGACCAGCTGGTCGTAGGTCTGGTGCGCATATTCGACGGGGATCTGGCGGTCCTGCTCGCCGTGCGTGACGAGGAACGGCACCCTGATTCCGTCCAGCACGCCGTCCAGGCACATGTGCCGCGCTTTATCCATGAACTGCTCCATGTCGTCGGCGCCGAACACCCAGCGCACGTGTTCCCAGTAGTGCGGCACCGGATTTTCGCCCTCGCGGTTCAGGCGGCGCTTCTGCATCTCGCCCCAGTTGTGGTTGGCGCCCCAGACGGCGCCGAGCGCGAAGCGCGGCTCGAACGCCACCGCGCGCGGCGTGTAGTAGCCGCCCAGCGAAACGCCCATCAGGCCGATGCGGCGCGGGTCGACGTCGGTGCGGGTTTCCAGGTAATCGACCACCTTGCTGGCCCAGACCTCAGTGTTGTACACCGCCGGCATGTCGTGCAGGCGCAGCGCCTCGCCCGTGCCCGGCTGGTCGAGAATGAGCTGCGACACGCCGCGCCGGGCCAGTTGCTGCGTGAACTGCAGCGGATACAGCAACTCCTTGATGCTGTCGAGTCCATTCAGGCACACCATCAGCGGCGCCGGCCCCTCGACACCCTCGGCGCGCACGTACAGGGCCGCCAGGTGGGTGTCGCCGTAGGGAATTTCGATGCGTTCGCAATTGGCGCGCATCAGCACCTGGGCCCGGTTGAAACTGTCCAGCGCCTTGCGGTACAGGGCCTTGCGCGGCGCGAAGCTGTGCGCCTGCATGCGTTCGGCGACGACATAATAGACGGCGGCGCGCTGCAGCTTTTCGCCGGCGCTGAAAAGCCGGCCAAGCGCCTCGTCTTCCTCGGCCAGGCCGAGCAGCTTGTCGCCGAGTCCGACCCAGGCGGCGAAGAAAGCCTGGGTACCGGCATCGTCGCCCTGGCGCGCCACATCCATCAGCGGCTTGCAGACTTCATCGATTTCGCCCATCTTGCCGCCGGATTCGAGCGCCGCATTGACCGACAGGCTCCACACGTAGTTGGTCGGGAAATATAAAAACATGGACATGGTGTCTCCTTTGAATTGAGTGGTTGATTTACTGGCCGGCGCGCAGCGCGCCGGCAATCAGGGCGGCGACGCTGCCGTCGTGGCGGAAGCCGATGGCTTCGGCTGCCTTTGTATCGAGCGGCGGCATGCTGCCGAACGCCGCTTCCAGCGCGGCATCAGGCTCGAAGCTGATCAGGTCGCGGCGCAGGTCGCCATAGATGGCCGCCAGCCCGTCGACCACGGCGGCAATCGACAGGCGCTGCACCGGCAGCGTGTAGGCGCGCCGCGCCGCCACCGCCGCGGCGGGCAGGCTGGCCGCGTGCAGCAGGTTGTCGACGCAGCAGCCGACCGACATCCACCACGCGGTCGCCTGCGGCGATACCGGGCAGACAAAACGTTCGCCGGCCGACAGGCGCCAGAAGATGTCGCTCATGAAGGCCGACAGCAGCCCGGAAGGTTCGGCGGGCCGCGCCACGATGCCCGGCAGGCGCACGATGCGCCCGTCGATCCAGCCGCGCCGGCTGTAATCTTCGATCAGCACCTCAGTAGCCAGCTTGTGCGCGCCGTAGCTCAGGCGCGGACGCATCGGCGTGGCGTCGTCGACGCGCGCCGGCATCGGCGCGCCATACACGGCCACGGTGCTGGCGAACACCAGGCGCGCCGCGCTGCCCTGCCGGCGCAGGCATTCGAGGATGCCGATGCTGGCCTGCAGGTTCACCGCCAGGCCCAGTTCATAATTTTTCTCGGCCGCGCCGCCGGGGATGCTGGCAAGGTGGAACACATGGTCCACCGGTTCCTTGAAGGCCGCTTTCAATACCTCAGGGTCGGCGATGCTGCCGACGACCCTGCGCACGCGGCTGTCGTCCGGCGCGCCATCGAGTGCGATATCGACCAGCGTCAGCGTCGCGATGGCCGGCCCGTCGTCTCCGACCCGGCCGTCGGCCAGCAGGCGCCGCACCAGGTGCGCGCCGACAAAGCCGTTGGCGCCCGTGATCAGGATATGCATGCCGCCTCCGTCGCGCCGGCGCGCACCATGCGATGGTCGATCGCGCCGAACACCGAATTGCCCTGCCGGTCGAGCACCTCGAAGCGCAGCCGTTCGCCGAACGCCAGGAACGGCGTGCGGCTCTCGCCGGAGTCGATCATCTCGACGGCGCGACGTTCGGCCAGGCAGGCGGAACCTACTTCTCGGTAATCGCGGTTCGATACCGTGCCCGAACCGATCACGGTGCCGGCGCCGAGCTGGCGGTTATAGGCCAGGTGGGCGACCAGCTCGCCGAAACCGAAATCCATCTCGCGCCCGTTCGGATTGCCGAACCACTCGCCATTGCGGCTGACACGCAGGTCCAGCGCGACGCGGCCATCGGCCCAGGCCTCGCCCAGTTCGTCCGGCGTGACGGCCACCGGGCTGAAGGCGGTGGCCGGTTTCGCCTGGATGAAGCCGAAGCCCATGCTCAATTCGCGGAATAAATGGGCGCGCATGCTCATGTCGTTCAGGATCATCAGCAGCTTCACGTGACCGAGCGCATCGGCGGCGCTGGTGCCCATCGGGACGTCGTCGAGCACGGCGACGAACTCGCCTTCGAAGTCGGCGTTGTCCGCTTCCGTCGGGAATGGATAGTCGTCACAGGGCCCGAGGAAGGCATCGCCCTGGCGCTGGATCAGGATCGGCACACCGGGCGTCTTCTTGACAGTCAGGTTATAGGCGCGCTCCATGATGTCGCCGTGGTTCAGGAAGGCGGAAGCGTCGACGAACTGGTAAGCGCGCGGGAACGGCGCCGAGGCGGCGGCCGGGTCGAAAGCGAAGCTGTCGAGCTGGCCGGCATTGAGCGCGTCGTAGCGCTCGCGCAGCAGCGGTTCGAGTTCGGCCCAGCGCTCGATCGCGGCCTGCATCGTCGGCGCGATCGGCGCGGCGGCGACGGCGCGTTGCAGGTCGCGCGACACGACAATCAGTTGGCCGTCGCGCGTGCCATTGTTGAGGGTTGCAAGTTTCATGGTTTTTTCCTTTTTTTACTTCCAGTGCGCCAGCGGCAAACCCGCCACCGGCGAGCGAAAATAGGGAATCGTGGTGCCCATCAGGCTGCCCAGGTAGACGGTGCGCAGGTCGGGACCGCCGAAAGTCAGGCTGGCCATCCATGGCGCCAGCGTCCCCTTGGCCCGGGCCATGATGGCCGGTGTCAGTGTCTTGGCCTCGTAGTGGCGGTTCAATTCCGCCGTCGCTTCCGGATTGCCGTCGTCGAGCAGCGTCAGCACCTCGCCTTCGGGCGTCAGCGCGATCAGCTTGTCGCTCATGATCAGCGTGATCCACAGGTTGCCGTGCGCATCGAAAGCAAAGCCGTCCGGGAAACCTTCCAGTTCGGCCGGGCCGAACACTTCGCGCTCGACCGGCAAGCCATCTTCTCCGATGCGCAGGCGGGAAATGCGGCGCGCATTGCTCTCCACCACATACAGCCATTCCTCGTTGGCGTCGAAGCGCACTTCGTTGGTGCCGGCAAAACCTTCGGCGACGATGCGGATGCCGCTGTCGTCGATCAGCGCCAGGTAGCCGTCGCGCACGCCGGCGTTGATGGAATCGGTCCACGGCACCATGCGCGTGGTGACGGTGAACCAGATGCGGTTCTTCGAATCGCGCATGACGAAATTGGCCTTGCCGATCGGCTGGCCGTCGATGCTGCTGTACAGCGTGCGCAGCGTGCCGTCCGGCTGCATCACTTCGACGCTGTCGGTGCCCCAGTTGGCGATCATGATGTCGCCGTTTTCCAGCAGCGCCAGGCCGTTGGGCAGCGAGCCCTGCGCCATCACGTAGCGGTCTTCGAAACCGGCCTGGCCGGCGCCGGCCTGGGGCGGCAACACCAGGCGCTGGCTGCCGTCAGGAGCGATGTGCATGACGCCGCCGCGCGCGTCGGCCGCGATCAGGCTGCCGTCCGGCTGCGCCAGGATGCATTCCGGGCGCTGTAGATCGGTGCCGATGAACGCGATGTCGGCCCGGTCGACCCGCCAGCCGGCAAGGGGATTGGTGGGAGCTGTTACTGCTTGCATGTGCTTGTCTCCTGACTGTGCAGCGCTGCTGCTAGGTTTTGGTATAAAGCATCATATCGAGCATATAAGGCGGTGGAAAATCGATTGTTCCGGTTCCATCCATCGTTAATTCCGTTACATTGAATGAAAACGAGCGCAGGCCGACGGCGCCTGAAACGGCCGGCCGCGCTGGGAAGGTGATGGGAGGGGATGCCCGCGGCGCGATTGAATGCTTTGGCTAACGCAGCGCCGGTTGCCAGTCCGTATACGGCGCATAGCGAAAGATGCGCTCGAAATCGCCGTTGTCCTTGATACGCCGTGCCGCCTCGATCAGGTAGCGCCGGGTTTCCGTGCTGTCGCCCTGCGACGGCACCACGGCCCTGACGGGAAACACGCCATACAGCGCGCGATGGATCTCGCCGAATTCAAAGCGGTTCAGCAGCGGATCGGCCGCATGCGACGAAACCAGCAAGGCATCGATACGCCCCATGGTCACCTTGCGCAAGCTGCATGCGAGGCAGTAGCTGGCGCGAACCGGGAATGGAAAGAGCGCTTCGTGGCCCGGTTCGACCTCGATGCGTTTCATGTAGGCCAGATCCTTGGCGCGCAGCGGCGCGCGCCGGCTGGAATAGATGACAAAATTGACGTGGCCGAAATCGACCTCTTTTACATAGGCCAGCCCCGCCGGCGCGGGCATGTCACCGAGTTGGATCAGCGGCAGGTGGAAGGAGGCATGCGCATCGGCGGTTTCCTGCAGCGAGCGCCCGAAAGGCCGGATCACGATGCGGCTCGACGAAGCGCTGGCCTTGTCCATCGCCTGCACCAGTCGTACCAGCACGCCGTGCGCGCCATCCGCATCGAGCGCCGCAAACGCCGGCGTGGTCCCGAGCGAGACCACGCGCTGCTGCGCGATCGCCGGCATGACCGACAAACCCAGCATGAGCAGACAAAAACCTCGCCGCCACATGATCCCGCTCACATTAACCATCACACTTCCCACCCGCACATGCCATGGCGCTGCATGGCATGCGTTTCAAATCCGGCTGCGCGCTGCCGTAGGAAACCCCAGGACCCTGTTTATCTGCCCAGCATCCCGTGCGGATCGATGACGAATTTTTTCGGTACGCCGGCATCGAATTCACCATAGCCGCCTGGCGCGTCGTCGAGCGAAATGACTTGCACGCCGACGATCTCGGCCACGTTGATGCGGTCCCACAGAATGGCTTGCATCAGTGCGCGGTTGTATTTCATCACCGGCGTCTGACCGGTATGAAAACTGTGGGACTTGGCCCAGCCCAGGCCCAGCCGGATCGACAGGCTGCCGCGCTTCGCCGCCGCGTCCGCCGCGCCCGGATCGTCCGTCACGTACAGGCCGGGAATACCGATCTTGCCGGCCGCGCGGGTGATTTCCATCAGCGAGTTCAGCACGGTAGCCGGCGCCTCTATTTTCGCGCCGTCGTGACCATGACCACGCGCCTCGAAGCCGACGCAGTCGACCGCGCAATCGACTTCCGGCGTGCCCAGGATCTGGGCAATCTGATCGGCCAGGGAGGCGTCCTGCGACAAATCCACCGTTTCAAAGCCGACGCTGCGCGCGTGCGCCAGGCGCACAGGATTGACGTCGCCGACAATCGTCACGGCCGCGCCGAGCAGGCGCGCCGAAGCCGCCGCCGCCAGGCCGACCGGGCCGGCGCCGGCGATGTACACGGTGGCGCCCGGACCGACGCCGGCCGTCACCGCGCCGTGGTAGCCGGTGGGCAGGATATCGGACAGGCAGGTCAGGTCCGTGATCTTCTCCATCGCGCGGTCGCGGTCGGGGAATTTCAGCAAATTGAAATCGGCATACGGCACCATCACGTATTCCGCCTGGCCGCCGATCCAGCCGCCCATGTCGACGTAACCGTAGGCGCCACCGGCGCGCGAAGGATTGACGCTCAGGCACACGCCGGTGTCCTGCTCCTTGCAGCTGCGGCAGCGTCCGCAGGCGACATTGAACGGCACCGAGACGATATCGCCTTTTTTCAGCGTTTCCACGTCCCGCCCGACTTCCAGCACTTCGCCGGTGATTTCATGCCCGAGCACCAGGCCGGTGGGCGCGGTGGTCCTGCCGCGCACCATGTGCTGGTCGGAACCGCAGATGTTGGTCGATACGACTTTCAAGATGACGCCGTGCTCGATACGCTTGCCATGCGGGTTTTCCAGCTTCGGAAACGGGATCGAATGCACTTCGACTTTGCCATCTCCCACATATACGACGCCGCGATTGTTTGCCATTGAAATGTCTCCTTGATTTAAGAATGAATACGGTGTTTATGGTTGATCCGGACGGTCCAGAACGGGCACCGCTGTACTACAGGTCCAGCACCAGCGAAGGCGTCTTCGACCGGGAACAGCATGGCGTGAACTGCTGGTTGCTCGCATGTTCCTGGTCCGTGAAATACATGTCGCGGTGGTGCGGAATGCCTTCCAGGACGCGCGTCACGCAGGTGCCGCACACGCCCTGTTCACAGGACACGGGAATATCCACGCCGTGTGCGAGCAGCACCTCGAGCACGCTGCGCCCGGCCGGCACCGGCAGCCGCCGGCCACTGCGCGCGAGCGTGATCTCGAAAGCCTTGTCGCCGGTGGTGTCGAGCGGCGCGGCGCTGAAATATTCGCGATGGACCTGTTGCGCAGCCAGGCCGGCCAGTGCCGCGCCGCCCTCGACGTGGTTGATGAAGCCGCCCGGCCCGCACACATAGACGTGGCTGTCCATGCCGGCGTCACCGAACACCCGCGCCAGATCGAGCCGCTGCTGCGGCGCGCCATCGTCGTAATGACAATGCACGTGACCGGCGTACGGCGCCGCGGCAAGGCGGCCCCGGAACGCGGCCAACTGTGGCGAACGGCTGCAATAATGCAGTTCGAACCGGGCGCCCTGCCTTGCCAGCTCGTCGGCCATGCAGATCATGGGCGTGATGCCGATGCCGCCCGCCAGCAGCACGTAGTATGGCGCCGGCTGCAGCGGAAAATGGTTGCGCGGCGCGCCAATGCGCAGCACATCGCCTTCCCGCACCGCGGCATGGATCGCTTCCGAACCGCCGCGCGAGCCCGGTTCGCGCAACACCGCGATGGTATAGCGCGACAGGTCCTGCGTGCTGCCGCACAGCGAATACTGGCGCACCAGTTGCCCCGGCAAGTGCACGTCGATATGCGCGCCGGCCGTGAAAGGCGGCAAGGCCGCGCGGTCGGCCCGCGCCAGCTCGAACGCGGCCACGCGTTCCGCTTCGACGGTCTTGTTCACCACCACGACATCGATCGTTTCCATGGCGTCCCCTTACAGTGCGGCCGCAGCGGCGGCGCGCTCGCCGGCGATCATCTGGTCGAGCTGGCGGCGCGCACGCACGGCACCCGCGTCGCCCGGCAGCAGCACGGGTTTCAGCTCCCACAGCGTGGCGTCGCCCATCATCTGCTGCTGCGCCTCCAGCATCGGCAAGTCTTCATTCGTAAACGGCACCGCCAGGCCATCGATCTGCTGCTGCGCAAACTGTGCCCCTTCTTCTCCCATCGCCTTCGGCATGCCGAAGCCGAACCAGTAATGCGTCGTCTTCTCGGTTTCCGGCGCAAACAGGTGCGGCAGCGGAAAGGATTTTCCTTCCGCGCGGGTGCCGCCGGTGGCGACGGCGCCGGCGTCGAGCAGCATCGATGCCGGCGCATCCCAGCGCACGTCGATCCAGCGGTCCACCAGTTCGCCATGCGGGAAACCCATCGCCTGATACAGGTAGTCGGGCATGCGCTCGGCCGTCGTCTGGCGGCGCGAGACGATCGTGTTGCCTTGCTGCTCGACCGACGTCACCGCCTGTTTCACCGCGTCGCTGCCGAGCGTGCCGGGGTGCAGGTATTCGATATGGGACAAGTCCATGATGTTGTCGGTTTCGAGCACGTAATTCGCCTTGGCGTGCAGGTAGCGCTTGCCGACATTGAAATGCTCCGGGTCCATGCAACTGAAATCGGGAATCAGGGCGGCGTCCGCCTTTGCCTCTTCTCCCATCCAGATCCACAGCATGCTGTAGCGTTCGATCACCGGATAGCTGCGCACCGCCGCCGCTTTCGGGATCGCGCCATCGCCGTGCGGATTGTGGATGCACTTGCCCTGCCCGTTGAACTGCAAGCCGTGATACGGACATTGCACGCCGCCCTCCACCCGCTTGCCCATGTGCAGCGGCGCGAAGCGGTGCGGGCACCGGTTCGAGATCGCCTGCGGCACGCCATCCTCCCGGAAAAACAGGATGGATTCGTTGAGCAGCGTGCGCTGAAACAGAGCGTCGTGCTTGACTTCGTTGTCCCAGGCCGCCGGGTACCATGCGTTGCGCAGAAATGCCATATCACTCTCCTGATCTTTGAAATTATGATGTGAGCGTTGCTCACATTGGAGTATATTGGCACAAGAAGGTTTTTTTTAAAAGTCATTTCATGAACGATTTTCCGCCGTATCACCATGGCAGCCTGCGCGCGGCGCTGATCGATGCGGCGTGCGATGTCGTCGCACGGCAAGGCCACGAAGCGCTGTCGCTGCGCTCGCTTGCCGATGTGCTGGGCGTGGCGCGCAGCGCGCCGTACCGCCACTTTGACGACAAAAATTGCCTGCTGGTGGCAGTGGCGCGGCGCGGATTCGGACAGTTGACAGGCCAATTGAACGAGATCGCGGCCACCGTCGCCTCTGCGCGCGAGCGGCTCATTGCCACCGGGCGCGCGTTTCTCGATTTCGTCCAGCGCAACCCGCAGTTATTCCGCCTGATGTACGAAGCCAGCCTGTCCGAGTCGGGCGCGCCGGATGCCTTGCTGAGTCACGCCATGGCCGACAGCTATATCGTGCTCGAGCGCTTGTATCAACGGTTTGCTCCGCAAGCTTCGCCCGCCAGGAGTCAACTGCGCATGATCCTGCTGTGGTCCGCGCTGTACGGTTACGCCAAGATCCGCCAGTGCGGCATATTGCAGCCATACATGACGTCGGCCGTGACCGACAGCGAGATCGAGGTTGGCATTCTGGACTTCATGCTTACCGGCTGACCGTGCCGGCACGACCGACCCAATGGAAATTCCGATAGGTGGTAACGGAATTCTCGATTGGAATAATTGCCGAAAAATTCCAATACTGGCCATGTACGACAACACAGCACACTCAAAACCACAACGAGCCAGGAGACAAAAATGATGTCACAACAACACGGCGCCCAAGCTTCCCGTTCACTCGGCGACCGCCTTTGCTGCACCCTGGCGTTCATTGCCAGCGTCGCCGGCGGCGCCTATGTCGTCTCGCTGCTCAAGTGGTTCTGAACAGGGTATGGCACTCTCCGCATCCCGGCGTGGCCTGAGGCATATTGTGAAAGTTATTTATCTTTTCGATAAGTTCCGACACCAAGCCATGTAAGGTCATCAATTTTCTTGCCGAACGTGCTCTTCGCCTCCAGTTTCTGCGTCACGGGATTGACAAAGACGTAGTCAGTCCAGCCGGAGCCCTGCGCCATCACCAGCGTGGTCAGCTCCTTGGCAAATTGCTTGCCATTGATGTCTTTTTGCTCGGAAACATCCTTGCCGTTGATCCTGGCATTGATCCCGTGGCAAATCATGACCGAGCGCGAGTCCTGCACAAAGACATACAGCTCACCCTGGATAAATTCGCCGTCCTTGTTGGCAAAATCCTTGCACGCCGCCTGGACGCCCACTTTTTTCACATGCCCCACAGCGCGCTCGGCCAGCGCAACAGCTGCCGTCCTGTTGGCAGGCTCGGCCAGCGCCGGCAGCGCGGCAAGCAGCATCACCGCGGCGGCGGCCAGCGGCATTTTCATCGAACGATACATCGCGTCTCTCCATTATTTGTTGAAATTGTTCACCGCAGGAATAACCAGGGCTCCAGGGTCTTCCTGACGTCCTCGTAGCGCAGCAGCGCTTCCTGAAACCGCATGGTGGCGTCGATCTCATCCTTGCCTTCCATCAGCAGCGTCTTCAAATAGGACGGCAACTCGAAGCGCAAGGGCGCCATTCCCGGACAATCGACCCGCTGCGCGCCCAGGTCCACCACCAGGCGCAGCCCTGGCGCCGCAAGTACCGCGTCGAACAGCGTGCCGACCTGGGTTGCCGTGAGGACCACCGGAAGCAGGCCATTCTTGATGCAGTTGCCAAAAAAAATATCGCCGAAGCTGGGCGCGATGATGACGCGGATGCCATAGTCGCGCAGCGCCCACTGCGCATGTTCGCGGCTCGAACCGCAACCGAAATTGTCGCGCGCCAGCAAGATGGTCGCCCCCTGGTATTCGGGCAGGTTGAGCGAAAACGCCATATTGCGCGGGCGCCCCCGGCAATCGGCTCCCGGAATGCCGCGATCCAGGTAGCGCCATTCATCAAACAGGTTGTTTCCGAAACCCGAGCGCCGTATCGATTTCATGAACTGCTTCGGGATCAGGGCGTCCGTATCGACGTTGGCCCGGTCCAGCGGCACCACGATGCCGTCCTCCTTCTGAAATGCGTTCATGCGATCTCCACAAAATGGCCGGCGATGGCGGCCGCCGCCACCATCGCGGGGCTGGCCAGGTGAGTCCGGCCGCCCGCGCCCTGCCGCCCTTCAAAATTCCGGTTCGATGTCGAGGCGCAACGTTCCCCCGGCGCCAGGCGGTCTTCGTTCATGCCCAGGCACATCGAACAGCCTGGCTCGCGCCACTCGAAACCGGCGTCCCGGAACACCCGGTCCAGCCCCTCGCGTTCGGCCTGCGCCTTGACCAGGCCGGAACCTGGCACCACCAGCGCCAGCTTAATATTGGCGGCGATATGCCTGTCGCCGATCACCGCCGCCGCCGCCCGCAAATCCTCTATCCTGCCGTTGGTGCAGGAGCCGATGAAGACTTTATCGAGCGCGATATCGCGCATGGCGGTGCCAGGCGCCAGCGCCATGTAATCGAGCGCTTTCAGCATGCTGGCGTGCCTCACTTCGTCCGGCTCGGCCATCGGGTCCGGCACGCGGTCGCCCGCCGTCGCCACCATGTCGGGCGAGGTACCCCAGGTAATCAAGGGCTTAACGGCCGCGGCATCGATCACCAGCTCGTGATCGAACACGGCGTGCTGATCGCTCACCAGGGTGCGCCAATATTGCAGCGCGTCGATCCATGCCTGGCCTTGTGGAGCATAAGGGCGTCCTGCGAGATAATCGATCGTCTTGTCGTCGACGCCGATCAGGCCGAACCGCGCGCCCGCTTCGACCGCCATATTGCACAGGGTCATGCGTCCTTCCATGCTCAACTCGCTGACCGCGCACCCGGCAAATTCGATGCAATATCCGTTGCCGCCCGCGCTACCGATGCGGCGTATCAATTCCAGCGCGAGGTCTTTCGCCGTTGCGCCGTGCGCAAGCGCGCCGTCGAACCGGACCCGCATCGTGCGCGGGCGCAGCACCCAGAGGCACTGTGTCGCCAGCGCGTGCTCGACTTCGGAGGTGCCCACGCCCCAGGCCAGTGCGCCGAATGCGCCGTGGGTGGAGGTATGTGAATCGCCGCAAACCAGGGTCATGCCGGGCAGGGTGGCGCCCTGTTCCGGTCCCATGACGTGCACGATGCCCTGTCTGCCATCGTCCATGCCAAAATAACGGATGCCGAAGGCGCGGCAATTGTCAGCCAGCGTCGCAACCTGCAAGGCCGCCAGCGCATCGCTCATCGCCTCGCTTCTGCCCGTGGTCGGCACGTTGTGGTCCGCCGTCGCCAGTACGGTATCGGCGCGCCGTACGCCGCGCCCGGCCTGGCGCAGGCCCTCGAACGCCTGCGGGCTGGTGACTTCATACACCAGCTGGCGGTCGATGTAGAGCAAGGCCATGTCGCCCTCCCCCTGTTGCACGACATGCCTGTCCCACAGCTTGCCGAACAGCGTGGCGCCGTTCACGCGCGCACCTTGCGGTTGCAGGCGATGGCCGTGGCGGCAATCAGCGCCGGCACCATCCCGGCAAGGAAAATATGCTGCACGTCCATTTGCAAGCCCAGCATCAGCCCCCCTGCCAATGGGCCGCAGATCGACCCGATGCGGCCGACACCGACCGCGAAACCGACACCGGTGGCACGCATGTGCGTCGGGTAGATCTCGGCGGCGAGCGCATTGAATCCGGCCTGCGCGCCCTGGACCACGACGCCCATCAAGGCGCTGACCGCCATGACCACGGCAAAGCTTTCCGACCGGTATGCCAACGTCAGCGCCAGCGCGGCATAGCAGGCCAGTTCAGACAGCAGCACCCGGCGCGCGCCGTAACGGTTCATCAGCGGTCCCTGCAAGATGCAGCCGAAGACGCCCCCCATGCTGAACAGGGAAATCGCCGTGATACCCACCGTGACCGGATGGCGCGACCCGGTCAGCACGGCCGGCATCCAGCTGACGATGAAATACAGCACGACCAGGTTCATGAAATACGGGATCCACAGCATCACGGTATCGACCCAGCGGCCATCGACGAACAGCTCGCGCACGGGCACGCCGTGGCGCTGCTGCGCGGGAGCGCGGTACGCCTGCGAGGCCGCCAGGTCGGGGGCGATACGCCGCATGATCCCGGCCAGTTGCCGGCTGTCGCCACCTTTGGCGATCAGATAGCGCGCGGACTCTGGCATGAAGCCCAGCGCAAGCAGCGCGACCAGGATCGGCAAAATGCCGCCGACGACAAACACGGACTGCCAGCCATGCAGCGGCAGCAGGATCGAACTGATGATGCCGCCCAGTACGGCGCCGAGCGGCATACCGCACATCAGTGTGGCAACCGTGGTGCGGGCATGGCGGCTGGGCGCATATTCCGACGCCAGCGCAATCGCGTTGGGCAAGGCGCCACCGAGGCCAATACCGGTGATCAGACGCAACACCAGCAATTGCTCGAAACTGGTCGCGTAGGCCGTCGAGAGTGACAGGCTGCCGAACAGGATGGTCGACAGGACGATCATGGTCTTGCGTCCGAAGCGATCGGCCAGCGGACCGAGCACGACGGCACCGATCAGCATGCCGACCAGGCCGGCGCTGAAGACGGGACCGAAGCCCTTGATCGGGATCCCCAGGTCTTTCGAGATGGCGGGCGCCAGCATGCCGATCGTCTGCGTATCGAAGCCGTCCAGCACGGCCACCAGGATGCACATCGCGATGGCCCAGAATTGCATCCGCCCCAGCGGGCGGGTATCGATCACTTCATGCACATACAGGGCAGTGGTTGCAGCAGTCATTGTCAAGTCTCCTTGCGCTCGGATGCGCATTGTTTTAGTCGAAGCGGCGTTCAGGCGGCCGCATATTCCTCGCGCCACAGGCCCAGCGCCTTTTGGGCCGGCCGGTCCGAGAAACTGAACAGCACCGCGTCCTCGCGCGCGGCGTGCGCCAGAAATGCCCACGAGGGCGCGACGAACACGTCGCCGGCCTGCCACGCGATGCGCACATCGCCGATATCGCTGTAGCCCGCCCCTTCCTTGACGCAAAAGACCGTAGCGTCGGTCGAACGGTAGCGACGGCCGCAAAATCCCGCCGCCAGCTTTTGCAGGCAGGCGCCCATGGTCGGCATCGGATAGCCGCCGCTGGCCGGATTGCTGTACTGGAGTTTTATGCCGTGCCACGGATCGGCCGGGCCGCTCTTTTCCAGCCGGTCCAGCGCCGCCTTGGCACCAGCATAGGGATAGTGGAACAGCGGCGACGACGCCGCCGGCCGGTATTCCAGCGGCAGCATGTTGCTGCCGTAGCGTGCCAGCGCGTCGCCTTCGGGCCGGGTCAAGCGCTGGGTCTCGCCATCCGGCCACGCTTCGGCGAAGCTGGCGTCGAACAGATTGACCATCGGCACGTCCAGGCCGTCCAGCCAGATCACCGGCTGCTCGCCGCCGTTGCCGTGGTCGTGGAAAGTCCATGATGGCGTCAGGATGAAGTCGCCGGGCCGCATCGCGATGCGTTCGCCATCGACCGCCGTGTACGCCCCTTCGCCTTCGATGACGAAGCGCAGCGCGGCGGCCGCGTGCCGGTGGCTCGGGGCGATTTCCCCCGGCAATATCATCTGCAAGCCCGCATACAGGCTTTGCGTGATCTGCGACAGGCCGCGGATGCCCGGATTCTCCAGGATCAGGACGCGGCGCTCCGCCTCTTTCGCCGTGATTAGGTTGCCGGCCTCGAGCAACAGCGCGCGCATGCGCCGGTAGTCCCACGCGGCGGCAACGGAGCGCGGGCGCGGCTGCGGGGTCACCAGGCTCGCCATGACTGCCCACAGCGGCGCCGCGTCGGCCTGGTCGAGCCGCTCGTACAATTGCTGGCGGCGGCTTGCGATAGTGTCAGGCATCGCCGGCTCCCGGCGCCGGTTGCGCCGCGCGCACCGCCACTTCCATGCGCCCGATGCCTTCGATTTCGGCCAGCATCACATCTCCCGGCTTGATCGACGCCACCCCTTCCGGCGTGCCCGTCAGGATGACGTCGCCGGGCTGCAAGGTATAAAACGAGGAAGCGAACTCGATCAGTTCGGGTACTCCCAGAATCAGGTCGGCAGTATTGGACTGTTGCCGCAGTTCGCCATTGACCAGGATGGAAAAGCTCAGCTTGCCCGGTTGCGGCAATTCATCCGCAGTCACCAGCCACGGCCCCAGCACCGTATAGCTGTCGGGCGACTTGCGGAAGCTGCGCTCTTCAGGACCGCGGATCGTGATATCGAGCCCGATGCAGTAACCGGCGACATAGTCCAGCGCCGCTTCCCGGCTGACGTTGCGCGCGGCGCGTCCGATCACGACGGCCAGCTCGACTTCATGGTCGTTGCGCCGATCGGGCTTGATCAGCGCGACGCCATCGGCGGCCCCCACCACCGAGCTGGTGGCCTTGAGAAACAGCCCGGCGCGTTCGATGTGGCTGATCTGATTGTCGTGGTGCAAGTCAGGATCGTTCAGCACTTCCTGCAAGTGCTTCCTGTAGTTCACCGGCGCGGCGATGATCTTGCCCGGATTGGCCACGGGGCTGCGCAGCAGCAGGTCGGCGCCCGCCACCACTGGCGCCTGCGGCGCAAGCTCGACGATGCGTGCACGGATCGCGTCCAGGTGCGCGATCAGCAGGTCGTGCCGGGGGAAAGGATAGCGGCCCGCCGGCAAGATCTCCAGTGCCGCGCTGACATCGCGCACTTCATCGCCATACAGTACGCCAAGGCGGTTATCGCCGAATCGACAGATTTTCATTTATTAAAGTCTCCAGTGTTCATTGAATGGATTCAGATACCGTTGTACAGCCATGCCATGCTGTCGAGCGTCTGGCTTAAGGTCCTCGCTTGCAGGAACTGATTGCGCAATTCCCGACCGACTCCGGCGGCGTGATAGAACTCGCCGTACAGCCGCGCGCTCATCTGGACCTTGCCGGTGCGCAGGTAGCGCCGCTCCTGGTAGCGCAGGAAGGCAGCGGCATGGTCGCCCGCCGCGCGTTCGACCTCCTCGGCAAGGACCACCGCATCCTCAATGGCCATGCAGGCGCCCTGGGCCATGTACTGCAGCATCGGATGGGCGGCGTCTCCCAGCAGCGTCACCTTACCGGACGACCAGTTCTTGACGGGGTCCCGGTCGCACAGCACCCACATGCGCCACGAATCGATTTTCTCCAGCAATGCCTTGACCGGCGGCGCGGCATCGCGGAAACGCAGCTTCAATTCATCCGGGTCGCCGTGGGTATCCCAGCCTTCGACGTATTTATCGCTGTGAAACACCGCCACCAGGTTATATAGTTCGCCGTTGCGCAACGGGTATTGCACCAGGTGGGTTTTCGCGCCGGCCCATAACGTCATGCTGTTGGTGCGCAGCTGTTCCGGCACTTCGGCCGCCGGCAACACCGCGCGGTAGGCGATATGACCGGAAACACGCGGCGCACCGTCGCCGACGATGCGGGCGCGGATGGTCGACCAGAGGCCATCGGCGCCGATCAGCGCCTGTCCCGCATGGTCGCCGCCATCGGTATGCAGTACGACTGACGGGCCATTGTCGGTATAGCCGCTGACCTTCACGCCGGTGACGACGTCAATCCCGCTGGTCGCGGCGCAGGCGTCGACGAAGATACGGTGCAGGTCGGCCCGGTGGATCAGCGCATACGGATATTTGAAGCGCTCGATAAACGCCTCGTCGAGCGGAATCGACGTCACCTGCTCGCCGGTTATGCCGTCCATCATGGTCAAGGTGCGCGGCATCGAGGCTTTGGCCCGTACCGCAGCCGTCAGGCCGAGCCGCTCAAACATGTGAAACGCATTGGGACCGATCTGGATGCCGGCGCCGATTTCCCTGATCTCGCGCGCCTGTTCGAACAGGCGCACCTTGTGGCCGAGCCGGGCCAGGCACAGCGCCGTGGCAAAGCCACCTATGCCGCCGCCGGCGATCAGGAAGGGAAGTGCTTCGTTATTGGTGCTCACTGTCTGTCTCCTATTGAATAGCGCTTTAAGCGTACAGAGAAGTCTATGTGCCCAGGGACCATCAATCAATTCCATATGATTGATATAATTTATCAACAATTTTGATGATGAAATCAGGAAAATGGACAATATCGATCTGAAGATGCTGGCGATTTTCGAGGAAATCTATCGCAGCAGCAGCATTTCCCGCGCCGCCGAAAAACTCGACCTGGGGCAGCCGGCGATCAGCATGGCGCTGGCCAGATTCCGCCGTCATTACGGCGACCCGCTGTTCGTGCGCACCAGCAACGGCATGGCGCCGACGCCGTTGGCGCAGGCGATCATCGGCCCCATCCGGCAAGCGCTCGGCACCTTGACGCTGACCTTGCAACACCGTGCCTCGTTCGATCCCGCCGGTTCCGAGCGCATGTTCGGCATTTGCATGACCGACATAGGACAGCGCGTGATGATGCCCAGGCTGCTGGCGCATCTGCGCGAGGTCGCGCCAGCCGTGCGCATCGACTTGAGTTATGTATCGGAACGCACGCCCAGGGACCTGGAGTCGGGACAGGTGGATCTGGCGCTCGGCTTTTTGTCAGGGCTGGACGCCGGCTTCTTCCAGCAAGGCTTGTTCAGTGAACACTTTGTCTGCCTGGCCAGCAGCCGGCATCCGCGCTTGACCGGCGCCACCCTGACACTGGCAGAGTTCGAAGGTGAATCCCACCTGGTGGTGGCGACGCAGGGCACGGGACACGGCATCGTCGAGAAAACGCTGGACGAACTCGGCATACGGCGCAAGATCGGGCTGCGCATCCCGAACTTCCTCGGTGTCGTCTCCAACATTGTCGATACCGACTACCTGGCGATCGTGCCTTACCGTTTCGGCCGGATCGTCGCCAGCAACAACGCGACGAAATTGCTGGACTTGCCATTCCCGGTCCCGCCCTACCGCGTCATGCAGCACTGGCACGAGCGGTATGCGCAGGACCCTGGCGTCGTCTGGTTGCGCAAGGCCGTTGCCGAGTTATTTACGGAATAGGCAGCGCCAGTCCGCGCATGCGCCGGCTGCGCTGCAAGTGCTCAGTCCGGGCGCCGCACCTTGTTCGCCTTCAGTTCGACGAAGGCTGTCAGGCGCTGCTGGGTATCGGGATCGCTTTGCGCCACGGCCGCCATCAACGCTTCGGTCATCATGCCGTCCTGGATCGACTGTTCGGCAATGCGCGGCAAGACATGCATGACGCCGTAGTTCGTCAGCGGCGCGTTGCCAGCGATTTTTTCAGCCAGCGCCATGGCCTTGGCGAGTCCTTCGCCATCGCCGACCAGGTATTGCGACAAACCGACCTGCTGCCCTTCGGCGGCATCGAGCACGCGGCCGGTGAGCATCATGTCGGTGACACAGGGCACGCCGATCAGGCGCGGAATCCGGACCGAGCCGCCGCCGCCGAGGAACAGGCCGCGCTGGCCTTCGGGCAAGGCATAGAATGCCGACGATTCGGCGACGCGGATGTGCGTGGCGGCGGCGATTTCCAGGCCGCCGCCGACGACCGCCCCTTTTAAAACGGAAATGACGGGGACGCGCCCGAACTGGATGCGCTCGAACGCGGCATGCCAGCTGCGCGAGTGGAACATGGCCTCGCCCGCATTGCGGCCCCGCACTTCCGCCAGGTCGAGCCCCGCGCAAAAGTGTTCGCCCGCGCCCTGCAGGACGACCACCTTGATATCGTATGCGACGTCGTCGAAAAACGCGCGCAAGGCGGCGATGGCTTCATCGTTCAAGGCATTGCGTTTGGCGGGACGATTGATCGAAATGAGCGCGATCGCGCCGTGCAATTCGACCGACAGGATTTCACTGCCCTTCGTGTGATTCATATGGATGTCCCAAAAACTAGCGCGCATCGGCTTGCGCGGCGATGGCGGCCTTGCGGCGCGGCAGGCCCATGATTTCCCGCGCTTCGGCGGCGGTGGCCGGCTCCATGCCCAGGTCGCGGATGATGCGCACCAGGCGCTCCATCAGCCGGACATTGGTGGCCAGCTCGCCATGCGCGAAATACAGATTGTCTTCCAGGCCGGTGCGGGCATGGCCGCCGAGCAGCAGCGAATTGATCCCGGAATGCAGCTGCGCCGGACCGATGCCGCTGACGCCGAAAATGCAATCCTTGGGCAGCAGGTCGACCATGCCTTGCAGGATGCGCGGCGTGTACGGCATCGCATTCTGGAAGCCCCTGTGCGCGCCGAGCACCAGGTTGATGAAATACGGTGGCTCGTCAAGACCGCTCTCGATCAGGGTCGTCACATCCTGCACGATATGGGTCGGACTGAAGACTTCCCATTCTGGCTTGATGCCGAGTTCCTTCATCCTCGTTGCCAGTTCCAGGCAGCGCGACGGCGGCGTGTTCATCAGCAGTTCGCGTCCTTCGAAGGTCGCGTTGATGGTGGTCGCGTCCAGGGTGCACATTTCGGCGCCAGCTTCCATGCCCTTGATGCGCTCATCCCACATGATTTCCCAATAACCGTTCGGCCCCTGGCGCACCATGTCGCCGTTGACGCCGCCGCCGGTCGAGTTGTTGATGACGATGTCGCACCTGGCGCGGATGCGCTCATTGATGTCGCGGTAAATCGCCGGGTCGCACGTCGCGCCGTCGTCCGGGCGGCGCGCGTGCACCGCCACCACGCTGGCGCCGGCGTTATAGCAACCGTAGGTGTCGCGCGCGATTTCGTCGGGCTGGGTCGGCAGGTGGGGATTCTGTTTTTTACTCGCCATGCCGCCGGTCGGGGCGATCGTCACGATAATCTTCGGGGTTTTCATATGCTTCCTTTACAAGTTGGAGGACGCGATAGCGGGACGTATCCCGTATCGTCAACGATGCTTCATTCAGTTCAAGGCAGGACCTTCGCGGCGGACTTGGCTTCGATCAGGCCGATCAGCAAGCGGTCGCGTTCCGGTTCCAGCATCGCCTGCGCGATATCCCGGACCTGTTCATCGACGCCGGCGCAGATTTTTTGTTTTAATTCTTCGGTGATGGCGGGAGAGCCCAGGTCGGCCCACCAGCTTTCGATCGGCGGCCCGAGGTGATCGAGCAGGTGGCGCATGCCGCCTTCTCCTCCGGACAGGTGCAGGTTCAGGAATGGTCCGAGCAAGGCCCAGCGCAGGCCGGGGCCATAGGCGATCGCGGTATCGATGTCGGCCACCGAGGCGACGCCCTGGTCGACCAGGTGAAACGCTTCGCGCCACAACGCCGCCTGCAGGCGGTTGGCGATATGCCCCGGCACTTCCTTGCGCGGGTGGATCGGGCGCTTGCCGATCGCCGCATAAAAGGCCATCGCCTGTTCCACCGCCCGCGGCGCCGTCTGTTCTCCGCCGATCACTTCGACCAGCGGGATCAGGTGCGGCGGATTGAACGGGTGGCCGAGCAGCACGCGTCCCGGGTGCGCGCAGGCGGCCTGCACGCGGCTCATCAACAACCCGGACGAACTCGATGCCAGGATCACGCCGGCCGGCAGCGCCGCGTCCATGCGGCGGAACAGGTCGACCTTTAAATCTTCCCGTTCCGGTCCGTTTTCCTGGACGAAGTCGGCGCCTTGCAATGCCGTCTCCAGGTCGGCGCTGAACGACAGGCGTTCCATCGATGCGCCTTCTGCCAGGCCAAGCTGCTCCATGGCCGGCCAGTGCCGTTCCACCGCCGCGCGCAACCGCGCTTCGGCGCCGGCCGCCGGGTCTGTGGCCGAGACATCGAGTCCCCTGGCCAGAAAATACGCGGTCCAGCTGGCGCCGATGACGCCGGTGCCGACCACCGCCACGCGTTGAATGTGATTGAGTGATTCCATGTTTTCCTCACGCCGCCTTTTTATTCAAACCCAGGTAGGTATCGATGACCCGGCTGTCGCTGGCCAGTTCGGCCGCCGGTCCCTGCATCGCCACATCGCCCGTTTCCAGCACATACGCGTAGTCGGCCGCCTGCAATGCGGCGCGCGCGTTCTGCTCGACCAGCAGGATGCCGACGCCGGTCTGCTTCAGGCGCACGATGATGTGAAAAATCTCCTTGACGATCAAGGGCGCCAAGCCCAGGCTCGGCTCGTCGAGCAGCAGCACCTTCGGCTTGGCCATCAACGCACGGCCCAGCGCCACCATCTGGCGCTCTCCGCCGGACATCGTTCCCGCTTCCTGCAGGCGCCGCTCACGCAGGCGCGGGAACAGGTCGTACACGACGTCGAGCTGGTCGGCGTAAGCGGGCTGGCGCTGCCTGTAGCGCGGATAGCTGCCCAGCAGCAGGTTGTCCTCGACGCTCATGCTGGAAAACAGTTCGCGGCTTTCCGGCACCAGGCACATGCCCTGCGCGACGCGTTCCTCGACCGGAGAGGCGCTGACGTCGCGCCCTTGCAGCAGCACCTGTCCGCGCATCGAGCAATCGAGGTCCATCGCGCCGGCGATCGCGTTGAGCATGCTGGACTTGCCGGCGCCGTTCGGGCCGATCACCGTGACGATCTGCCCCGCCCCGAGCCGCAGGCTGGCGCCGTGCAGCGCTTCGACCTTGCCGTACGCGACATGCAAGTCCCGAATTTCCAGTAATGTCTGTTCCATGTTCAATCCAATCCGCCGAGATAGGCTGCCAGTACCGCCGGGGCCTGCTGTACATCGGCAGGCAAACCTTCGGCGATCTTGCTGCCGAATTCCATGACGACCAGGCGGTCGGTCAGGTTCATCACAAAATCCATGTCGTGCTCGACGACCAGGATGCTCATGCCCTCTTCCTTCAACTTGAGCAGCAGTTCGGCCAGCGCCTGTTTTTCCTTGTAGCGCAAGCCGGCCGCCGGTTCATCGAGCAGCAGCAGGCTCGGGTCGCAGCACAGCGCGCGCGCGATTTCCAGGATGCGCTGCTGGCCCAGCGCCAGGCTGCCCGCTTCCTGGTACAGCATCGCGCCGAGACCCACCCGCTCCAGCTGGCGTTTTGCTTCGAACAGCAGGCGCTGTTCCTCGTCCCGGTCGAGCCTGAAAGCGCTGCCGGCGATACCGCGCTTGCCGCGCAGGTGCGCGCCGAGCGCGACGTTTTCGAGCACCGTCATGGCCGGCAGCAAATGCACGTGCTGGAAGGTGCGACCGATGCCGAGGCGGACGATCTCGCGCGACGGCAGCGCATCGATGCGGCGCATGCCGGCCTCGGTGCGGAAGCGGATCTGGCCGGCGCTGACCGGCAGCACGCCGCTGAGCAGGTTGAACATGGTCGACTTGCCGGCGCCGTTGGGTCCGATCAGGCCGACGATTTCTCCGCCGTGCACCGTGAACGCCATGTCGTTGACCGCGACCAGGCCGCCGAACTGCTTGCGTGCGCCGGCCACTTCCAGCAGCGGCTGGCCGTGCGGCTGGCGCGCGCGCAGCGGCAGTGCTTCGGCCGACGCGGGCGCCCGCGCCGCGTGGCGCCGCGGCAGGTATTGCTGGATGAAAGGCCACAGGCCGTTGCGCGCGCGCTGCAACAGCAGCACCATCAGCACGCCGAACACGATGATCTCGAAGTTGCCGCTACTGCCCAGCAGGGCCGGCAAGTGGCTTTGCAATACATCCTTCAAAATCGTCAGCACGGCCGCGCCGAGCACAGCGCCCCACAGGTAGCCGGCGCCGCCGACCACCGCCATGAACAGGTATTCGATGCCGGCATTGAGGCCGAACGGCGAAGGATTGACGGTGCGCTGCAAGTGCGCGTACAGCCAGCCGGACAGGCAGGCCAGCATGGCGGCGATGACGAAGATGCGGATCTTCATCGCCGCCGTGTTGACGCCCATCGCCTCGGCCATCAGGCCGCCGCCCCTCAGTGCGCGGATCGCGCGGCCGGAGCGCGAATCGAGCACATTGCGCAGGATGACGATGGCGCCGGCCACCGACAGCCAGATCAGGAAGTACATGCTCTGGCCGGAACCGAAGGTCCAGCCGAACACGCCGATCGGCGCGATGCCGGTGATGCCGTCGTATTTACCGAGGAATTCCAGGTTCCCGAACAGGAAGTACAGGGACAAGGCCCAGGCGATCGTCCCCAAGGGCAGGTAATGCCCGGACAGGCGCAGCGTGATGGCGCCGATGAACAGCGCCGACGCCGCGGTGATGGCCATGCCGCACGCCAGCCCGAGCCACGGCGACAGGCCGTACACGCTGGATAGATAGGCGGTGGAATACGCGCCCAAGCCGACGAACGCCGCCTGGCCGAACGAAGTCAGGCCGCCGACGCCGGTCAGCAGCACCAGGCCGAGCGCGACCAGCGCATACAGGCCGATGTAGTTGGCCAAGGTGACCCAGTAGGATGGCATCGGCAGCAGGCCGAACGCCACGGCGGACAAGGCCGCGATCCATATCGAATAACGCATCATTCTTCTCCTTCGGCGATGTGCGGATGGCGCAGCGAGCGCCAGAACAGCACCGGGATAATCAATGTAAACACGATCACTTCCTTGTAGGCGCTGGCCCAGAACGACGAATACGCTTCCAGCAGTCCGACCAGCAGCGCGCCGCCGGCGGCGGCCGGGTAGCTGGCCAGGCCGCCGATGATGGCGCCGACAAACCCCTTCAAGGCCATCAGGAAACCGCTGTCGTAATACATCGTCGTCAGCGGCGCGATCAGGATGCCGCACAGCGCGCCGATCGCCGACGCCATCAGGAAGGCCAGCCGCCCTGCCTGCGCGGTGCCGATGCCGACCAGGCGCGCGCCGCGCCGGTTGACGGCGGTCGCGCGCAGCGCCTTGCCGGACAGGGTACGGCCGAAGTACAGGTAGAGCGCGCCGATCAGCAGCAGCGCGGCGGCCAGGATGGCGATGCTCTGGCCGGACACGGTGAGCGTGCCCAATTCAAGCAGCGCGCTGGAAAACGGCGCGGTGCGCGAGCCTTCGGCGCCGAACATCGCCAGCCCGGTGCCGAGCATGGCCAGGTGCACGGCCACGGCGACGATCAACAGCACCAGCACCGACGCCTCGGCCAGCGGCTGGAACGCCAGCCGGTAAAGCAATGGCCCCATCGGCGCGACGATGGCGAACGTCAGCAATACCTGGAGCGCCATCGGCAGGGAGGCCCCACCGGCCCATCTGGCGCAGAAGAACACGGCCAGCGGCAGCAGCAAGAATTTGCCGGTGGCGACCAGCAGCAGGCGGGAGACGGCGCGGCCGTCACCGCGCTGCGCGGCGGGCCGGTGCAGGATCGCATGTATTTCCTGCAGCAGCGCCGTCACGCCGAGCGCCAGCAGCAAGGTGGCGCTGGCGGGAAAATGACCGGTTTGCAGCGCGGCCAATGTCAGCGCGCCGAAGGCGGCGAACTCGCCGAGCGGAATGAAGATGATGCGTGTGATGGAAAACACCAGCACCAGCGCCAGCGCCAGGAGCGCGTAAATGGCCCCGCTGGCGATGCCGTCCTGTGCCAGGATGGCGAAGATCGATAAATCCATAATGCGACCGGATGGCGCGCGATGGGTACACCGTTTGCAAGCGCCGACGACGCGGCTTGCCACGGCGCACCATTGCTGGCGCCGGCCGGCTCCTCCTTTATTGAATGGCTTGTTGCGAAACCACGCTGCGTCGCCGCGTCGCGATCCGCACCCCATTCAACAAACGGAGGATGCGGCGCTAGGCTTTACTGTGCGACAGCAGCGTGACCAGTTCCTTCACTAATTGCTCGACACTTTTTTCGGACGTGACGACCTGCAAGTGCGCGAGCCGGTACAGCGATTCGCGCGCTTCGAGCGTGCGCAAGATGTTTTCCATCGCGTCCTGCCTCAATTGCGGGCTGGCGATGCGCGCATCGTGCTGCGCCATCACCCTTTCAAAATGCTCTTCCGGCCGCGCTTTCAGCCAGATGTTGTAAAACGAGTGCTGCAACAATTCATAGGTCGCCGCTTCGGCCACGATGCCGCCACCGGTCGCCAGCACCACTTCCGGATAGGTGGCGATGACGCGTTCCAGGCAGCGCCGTTCCAGCTTGCGGTAGCCGGCCTGGCCGTAGATCCAGAAGATCTCGTTCAGGCTGATGCCCGCTTCCTGCTCGATCTCGCGGTTCAACTCCACGAACGGCACTTTCAAGGCCGCCGCGACCAGCGGTCCCAAGGTCGACTTGCCGGCGCCGCGCAAGCCGATCAGCGCCAGCTTGCGCGGCGGCGCCGCCCCCGCCTTGCTGCCCGACAGGTGGGCGCTGAGCAGGTGCCGGATCTCGGCCAGCTGCTGCGGCGACTGGCGTTTCAGCAGCTCCACCACCAGCAGATAATCGCCGCCGTAACGCTCGTTGTCGGCCAACAGGTTCTCGATCGGCAGGTTCAGCGCCGCCGCCAGGCGGTACAGCACCGCGATCGAGATATTGCCGTCGCCCTTCTCGACGCGCGACAGGTAAGGCAGCGAGATGCCCGATTCGGCCGCCAGCTGCTTCATCGTCATCGCGCGCGCGGCGCGCGCCGAGCGCACGCGCTGGCCAAGCTGCATCGACAGTTCGGCGGTTTCGGCGGCGGTCGACTTGTCGTCCTGCTCGTCCGGGCCGCCTTCGCCCGCCTGGATACGCTGTTTGGAAATCGGCATAGTGGTTGTCCGTGAAAAAAAGCACATTGTAGGTAAATATGCTTCCAGCGTACATGATCCCCCCGGCTTTCGGCCGCCTGCCTTACAAGCAGATCACATCCTGGTCCCCGTCCGGCGCGTATAAACGCTGCACCAGCGCCGCGCGGTGTTTCAGCACCGCCGCCTGGTTGATGTAACCCTTGTCCGTGATTTCCTGCGCATCGACCGAGGCCGGCTGCTCCATCAGCAAGGCCCGCACCGCGAACGTGGACGAACCTGTGCCGCCACGCTTCGCTTCCCGCAGCGCGCCACGCACATGCGCGGCGACGGCAGGATGGCGCAGCACTTCGGCCACCGCCGTCCCGGCCGGCAGTTGCGCCAGCTGGCGGCAAGCCGCCAGGTTCGGGAATACCAGCAGGCAGATTTCATCGCGGTCATGGCCGGTGACGACCGCATCCTGCGCCAGCGGCGCCATTTTGCCGATCGACGCCAGGCGCAGAGAGCCGACGCTGACCCAGGTACCGCTGAGCAGTTTAAAATCCTCGGTGACGCGGCCGTCGTACATCAGGCCGAGTTGCGGCCGTTCCGGATCGACGAAGCGCACCGCGTCGCCGATCATGTAATAGCCCTCCGCATCGAAAGCCTTGGCCGACAGGTCCGGTTGTTTAAAATAACCCGGCATCACGTTCGGCCCCTTGACCCGCACTTCCAGCTTGTCGCCGTTCGGCACCAGCTTCAGGCTCACGCCGGGCACCGGCAAGCCGATCACGCCCGAACGTGCAGCCTGGTAGCTGCAATCGGTGGCCAGCGGAGACGTCTCGGTCGAACCCCAGGCCGTCACCATCGGCACCTCGTAACCCAGTTCCGTCATCGACAGTTCCTTCAATGCCTCCCACAGGTGCTGCGGCAGCGCGGCGGCGGCATAGAAGATCACCTGCAGGCGCGAAAAAAACTGCCTGCGCAGCGCCGCGTCGTCGCGCAGCATCGGGATCAGCATGTCGAAACCGCGCGGCACGTTCAGGTACAGCGTCGGCGCCGCCTCGCGCAGATTGGCCACGCTGGTATCGAACAGGCCCGGCGCCGGCTTGCCAGCGTCGATGTACAGCGTGCCGCCGTGCGCCAGGATCAGGTTGAAATTGTGGTTGCCGCCGAATGTGTGGTTCCACGGCAGCCAGTCGAGCAATACCGGCGGCGTCCCGGCCAGGAAGGGCCATAACTGCGCCTTGCCCTGCTGGCTGGCGCACAGCATGCGCTGGGTGTTGATCACGCCTTTCGGTTCGCTGGTCGACCCCGACGTGAACAGGATCTTCGCCACCGTGTCAGGTCCGACGCGCCCATACGCGGCGTCGACCAGCGCCCTGTCCTGCCGTTCCAGCAGGAGATCGAACGATACCGCGCCGGGGAATGGCGCAGCCTTCGCCCCGCTCACCAGCACAGCGCCGTGCAAGCCCTCGATCGCCCGCAACGCGGCGGCATAAGGAGCGGGATCGGCCACGTAGATCACGGCCGGATCGAGCCGTTCGATCAAGGTCTTGAGTTTGCGGTGATCGCTCGACACCAGGGAATAGGCTGGCGAAATCCCGGAATACGGTATGCCCACGTGCATGCAGGCCAGCATCAGCAAAGCGTGTTCGACGCTGTTGTCGGACAGGACGACCAGCGGACGTTCGAAGCCGGTATCGCATGCCAGCAGCCAGGTCGCGATGCGGCGCACCTGGTCCAGCGCTTGCGCATAAGTCACGCCGGTCCAGCCGTCGTCGCCGCGTTCGAGCAGGAAGGCAGTGTCGGGCGCCTGCGCGGCCCAGCGTTCCAGGTACTCACCGATGCAGCGCGGCGCAGCTTCCAGCGCCTCGGACGATTCGATGAAAATGGCGCCGTCGTCGCGCCGCGTGACGCGCACGTCGGGACAGCGGAACAGGTCGGGCGCGCTGCGGATAGGGTTCATGTCCTGGTCTCCCGGTCACTGCGCATCGATCAGTTTCCAGTCGCCCTTTTCGACCCGCACCAGCACGCGGGAACGGGCATCGTGGCCGTAATGGTCGGTGGCGGACATGTTGAACACGCCCTGCGAGCCGGCGATTTCGCGCTCGGACTCGATCGCGTCGCGCAGCGCCAGGCGGAATTCGGGCGTGCCCGGTTTCGCCTTTTTTAAGGCGACCGGCACCGCCGCGGCAAAGATGCGGTAGGCGTCGAAGGCATAGGCGCCGAACGAGGACAGCGTGCCGGCGCCATATTTTTCTTCATACAGGCGGGTGTATTCGAGGCCCGGTTTTTTCGACGGATGGCTGTCGGGCAGCTGGGCCGCGACCACCACCGGGCCGACCGGCAACACCGTGCCGTCGACCGCCTTGCCGCCGACGCGCATGAATTCGCGCGTGGCCGTGCCGTGGGTCTGGTAGATCTGCCCCTTGTAACCGCGCTCGCCCAGCGCCAGTTGCGGCAGCGCCGACGGCGTGCCCGACGCGGCCACCAGCACCGCGTCCGGGCGCGCGCCGACCAGCTTCAAGACCTGGCCGGTGACGCTGGTATCGGTGCGATTGAAACGCTCGACCACGGATACCTTGATGCCGGCCGCTTCCGCCGCCTTCGTCATTTCGCGCAGCCAGCCTTCTCCGTAACCGTCGGAATAACCGATGAAACCCAGCGTGCGCACCTTGTTCGCCTTCATGTGTCCCGCCAGGGCGCTCGCCATCACCGCGTTGTGCTGCGGCGTGCGGAATACCCAGCGGTTCTTGTCGCCGGCCAGTTCGATCGGCGACATCGACAGTTGCGGCGTTGCCGTTTCATTGGCCACTTCGGCGATCGCCAGTGCCGGCGGCACCGAGGACGAACCGATGATCAGATCCACGTGATGTTCGGTGACGAATTTGCGCGCGTTTTTCGTCGCCTGGGTGGCATCGGTCGCATCGTCGAGCACAATATAGTTGATCTTCTCTCCGGCGATGGTGGTCGGGAACAGCGCCACCGTGTTCTTTTCCGGGATGCCGAGCGACGCGCCGGGACCGGTGGCGCAGACCGAAATGCCGACGTTGATGTCGGCCCAGGCCGGCGCAGCGCCGCAAGCCAGCAGGCTCAGCGCCGTGACCACCGTCGCATGGATGGGTTTTCTGATCATGTCTCTCCTCCTTGATTGATGGACGGCCTTGCCGTTCTTGGTGCCGACTTGGCCAGCGAATAAACTATACATAATAAAATTAATAAAAACCACTATAGTTTATAATCTTGCGCAACATCTAGTTTTCAGCCGCAGCAATGGCCTGGACGGCCCCCTTCCCATACGCCAAATCAGCATGGCTACAACCCTCATCGATTCTTGCTTGCAATATGGCCTGCTGCTAGAATCAAGCGCCCGGCTCCGATTGCGCCGCCTGTCCAGAATGACGTTCCCGCCGATGCAAACCGATCTCGACCGCCTGACCCCTATTGAAATGCTTGAGTACGTGCGAAGCCAGGTCGACCGGCTGGCGGCGCTCGAACAGAAAATCAGCGCGCTGGAACAGGAACGCCAGACGCTGCGCGACTCGGCGTGCGATCTTGAGTGCCGCCTGAAGCGCTATGAGACGAGCGAAGACGAATGGAACTGGTTTTTCACCAATTCCCCCGACATGCTGATCGTGCATGAAGCGGACGGCCGCCTGAAACGCGTAAGTCCGGCCGTCACCCGCGTGCTCGGCTATACGACGGAGGAGTTTTTGCCCCTCACGCTGGTCAGCGTGATGCATCCCGACGACCTGGAACGGACGCGCTTACATCTGCAAAACATTGCCACTGGTGTCGACGGCATCAATTTCGAGTGCCGCCTGCGGCACAAGGATGGCTCCTGGCGCTGGCTCGCATGGACCACGCCGGCGCCGAAGCTGTACGACGGCGTGGCCAGTCCGGCCTTCGCGATGGCGCGCGATATCACGGAAAGTAAGTTGAGCCAGCAGGAACTACTGTACCGCGCCCAGCACGATGCGCTGACCGGTCTCACCAACCGCGCCACCTTCGACCAGGCGGTGCAGCAGGCGCTGGCGCGCAACGGGCGGCAGGCCGATGGACGCGTATCGTTGATGCTGCTCGACCTGGACGGCTTCAAGACCGTCAACGATACCCATGGCCACCTGGCCGGCGACGCCGTCTTGCGGACCGTCGCGCAACGCCTTGCCAATGCCGGGCGCAAGGGCGACCTGGTTGCCCGCCTGGGCGGCGACGAGTTCAGTTGCCTGCTCGAAGGCGCCCCGACCGAGGCGCTCGACAGCGTGGCCCAGCGCATGCTCGCCGTGATCAGACTGCCGATCGCCATCGGCGACATCGAGGTCCAGGTCGGCTGCAGCATCGGCATCGCCACCTTCCCTACCACCGCCGCCGACGCGACCGCGCTGTTCGAACAGGCCGACCGCGCCATGTATGGCGTCAAGCAGCGCGGCAAGCAGGCCGCCGCGCATTTTCATTGCTGATCAGGCGCCGCCGCGCACCGGACGCTATGCCTCAGGCGTGACCTGGCCAGCGGCCAGCAGCAATTGCCGCAGCCAGATGTTGCCCGCATCCATGTCCTGACAGGTGTGCCACTGGATGACTTCGACCAGAGGCGGAATTGCAAACGGTGGCGTGAACAGCGCGATCGGCAGAAATGCGGCGTAGCGGCGCGCCAGGCGTGAAGGCACGGTGGCGATCCGGTTCGTCCCGATGATGAGCTGGGGCACCAGGTGGAAGGTGTCCGCCGTGACTTCGATTCGGCGCCGGTAACCGTGATGGCGGATGTACCAGTCTTCGAAAGATGGCGTGCGCGAGGTCCCGAACCGGGTCGCGACATGACCCAGTTCAGCATACTGCGCGATCGACAGCCCTTCAGCGACGGCGCGGTTGCCGCTCCAGGCGATGCACGCGTAATCATCCTCGAACAGCACCGCCTGTGGATGCTGTTCGGCGGTAAAGGCGGCGGGCACGATCAACAGGTCGATATCCCCCTTCGCCAGCGACTCCTGCGCATGTTCATCGACCGACATCAACTGAAACGTCACGCCGGGCGCCAGCCGCGCCACCTCGCGCACGGCATCGCTCAGCACGGCGCTGGACACGTAATCGGACGCCATGATCTTGAACTCGCGGCTGACCAGGGCGGGATTGAAAGCCTGCGCGGACTGCACCGTTGCCCGGACACGCATCAGGATGTCATGCACCGGCGCGGCCAGCGACTCGGCCTTGGCGGTCAGCACCAGCCGGCGTCCGATCGCGACGCACAGCGGATCATTGAAATATTCGCGCAACTGGGCCAAGGCCGCGCTCATCGCCGACTGGCTGACGTGCATTCTTTGCGCGGCCAACGTCACGCTTTTCAGTTCGATCAACGCATCGAGCGCACCCAGCAAATTCAGGTTCAATCCATCGAAACGCACAACGATCTCCAGGGCAGGTGGCCAGCGATGAGCCACCGGCGTAACGCTCGCATGCCTGAGCGACGGCCCATCGTATCAAAATTTTTGATGGATGCAATCAAATCTTCCTGTTTTACAAATCCACAGCGCCAGCCTAAGCTGGCCGCAGCCGATCGGGACCAGCCATCGGCGGCTTTCACAACAGGTATAAAACAGGAGACAGGCATGACGAATAAAGATCCTTCGCACGCGCGCATCGCCAGAGGCGGGTGGCAACAGCGGCCCGCGCCGCGATGGCAGGATGCTAGGCGCACCCTGTTCATCAACGCGCAGATTTTCGACGGCAGCGGCAGCGCACTGTTTCCGGGCGAAGTGTTGGTCGTGGGCAACCGGATCGAGGCGGTCGCCGCCGGCGGCGAATCGATCGAGCGCGAAGGCGCGGCGGTGATCGATTGCGACGGCGCGACGCTGATGCCGGGTCTGGTCGAGTCGCACGGCCACCTGTCCTGGCCCTCGTCGGTCGGACGCGTGATCAACGCGATGCACCTGCCGGCCGAAGAACACTTGCTGGTCACCGCCTACAACGCCCGCGTGACGCTCGACCACGGGTTCACCAGCGTCTATTCGGCCGGCGCCCTCGGCGCCCGCTTAGAGATCGCATTGAAGCAGGAAATCGCGGGCGGCTACCTGCCCGGTCCGCGCCTGCGCTCGTCGTCGCTCGAAAAAGCGGCCAACGGAGTGGCCGGCGTGCCTCAAGCGCACGATGGCGACCATGGAGAGGGAGTCCCCGCGCTGCGCGCCTACATCGCGGCCATGGCCGGCGCCGGGATCGACAGCGTCAAATTCCTGCTGTCGAGCGACGATGGCTTTGCGCCGGGCGCCGGGCAGCAGTTGATGTACACAGAACAGGAAGTGGCGGCGATCGGCATGCAGGCGCGCGAATCGGGCGTGTGGCTGGCCTGCCATGCGCAGGCCGCCGAAGCCGTCAAGCAGGCGGTACGCCACGGCTTCCGCTCGATCTATCACTGCAGCTACGCCGACGCGGAAGCGCTCGACCTGCTGGAATCGCGCAAGGATGAGATTTTCGTGTCGCCGGCCGCCGGCATGCTGTACGCCCGCCAGCACGAGGCGCAAGCGTTCGGCATCACGCCGGAAGTGGCCGAACGCATGGGCGCGACGTCCGGCCTGTTGCGCATGCGGGAAATCTACCCGGAAATGAAACGGCGCGGCATCCGCGTGCTGCCCGGAGGGGATTACGGTTTTCCCTACAACCCGGTCGGACGCAACGCCCGCGATCTCGACCTGTTCGTCAGGCTGTTCGGCTTTAGCCCTTGCGAAGCGCTGATGGCGGCCACGAAATGGGGCGGCCAGTTGATGGACTTGCAGGTCGGACTGGTCACGCCCGGCTATCTCGCCGACCTGCTGCTAGTCGACGGCGACCCGAGCGCCGATGTCACCGTGCTGCAGGACCGGAACAGGCTGCTGATGATCATGCAGGATGGTAAATATCACAAATGGCCGCTGGTACAGGGCGATCAATGAATAAATGGGAATGGCAATGGATAAATTGGATTTGAAGACGGCGCAGCGCATCATCGACGCGGCCCATACTTACGCGCGTGAGACAGGCTTGCAACCGCTCGGCGTCGCGGTGCTGGATGCGCGCTCGGTGCTGACCTCGTATGGCGGGCAGGATGGCACCAGCATCGGGCGGGCCGAGATCGCCATCGGCAAGGCGAACGGCGCCCTGTCCATGGGCCTGGGTTCGCGCACGCTGGCGCGGCGCGCGCGCGACGTCCCCCACTTCATCAACGCCGTCGCCGGCACGGTGCGAGGCGGCATGGTGCCCGTGCCTGGCGGGGTCTTGATCCGGAACGAACGGGGCGACTTGCTGGGCGCGGCAGGCATTTCCGGAGACACATCGGACAACGACGAGGCGGCTGCGTTGGCGGCCATCGCCGGGGCCGGTCTAGTGGCCGACCCGGGGGCCGACTGACGTCGCGCGAGCGGGCTGGCGCGCAAAGAGAAACTGGCTGGCGGTGCACCCGGGCCGAGCGGGCATTCGCACCGACGCCCTGTTCTGAACATATCAGGCGACCCAAATATGCGTCGCCAGTCCGCAATGCCACCAATCAAGGCAGCGTGAGGATGACTTTCACGCTGTCGTCCACATTGGCCTTGTCGATGTATCCGATCGCCTTCGGATCGTCGGCGACGGCCTTCCTGACTTCGGCACCGGTCTTGTATTCCTTGGGTGGTTGCGCCTTGCCGGTAAATACCAGCTTGGACCAGTGCGCCTTTACCTGCGCGGGGTCCTTGTCCGTCACCTTCTGATAAAAGTCGTTGCGGATCGATGAGCCTTCAGCCTGGTCGATCGGCGTAAACATCGTGGACTTGCCCAGGAAAAATTGCGATGCCTGTTCGGAAAACATGCGGGTCGCCGGATTTTTGGCACTGACAATGACCACGGTTTCCGCTGCGGCGTGAAGCGATGCGCCAGCCAAGATGGTGGACAGAACCACCTTGTAAAAGTATTTCATGTATGACTCCTTGACGCGAACTTGCATGACTGGCTCCCCTTAGAAAACGAAATCGACGGCGACGCTGACGAGGTTGGTCTTGCCGCCATTCAGGAAGAGTCCAGTGCTCTGGTTGACGAAGTAAGTGCTGCTACCCCGGGTAGCGAATAGGCCGGGCCCGTCGATGTGGTCGTACTGCACTTTCAAGGCGGCATTCGACATGAAGTCCCAGCGCACGCCGAGCGAGCTTGTCGATTGCTCGTAGCCGGTCGCTCCGGCCAGCAGGGGATCTTGCGGTTTTGCCTTGGCGTAGCTGATATAAGGTGTGAACGCCTTTATGCGCATGCCGCCCAATGCATACCAGGCTTGCTGATTCTTGGTCAGGCCATCGCCGTTACTCTTTGCAAATTCACTCTGCACGAACCATGCGCCCGCATCGTAAAGCACCCCCACCGCTTTCATGTCGTACTGATAGATGGTTCCGAGAATATTGAGATCGGTCTTGAAATAACTGGCGCGCAGCGTCAGATCGCCGATTTCCACTGTGTCAGCAATATTAATGATCTTGCGGGCCTTTGCTTCGGTAACCAGGATGCCTTCCGGAATGCCGAGAGCAAGCTTGCTGTCGCTGCGTCCATACGACGCCTGCACCGTATTGCTCACCTTGCCGAAGTTCATGCGGTAGGTGGCGTCGATACCGTCGCTGTTGGTCGGTGGCGTGATGTTATAGATTTCCAGCGGAACCCTGACCGAGGACATCGTATAGCTGACCAGGCGTGCGTCGCTCTGCATCAAGGTCGACAGGGCGATGCGGCCGGCGCGGATGCTGAAGTCTGGCGTGACCTGGTATTTGATGTTGGCCCATTCGACCTTGGGCGTGAAATTGTTGCTGGCGAGTTTACGGCTGGTGAGCTGGACCACGGCCGACAGCTGGTCGGCCAGCCTGGCGTCGAGTTGCACCCCTGCCTTGGTATCGGTGGTGACATCCCAGCTGCGACTGCGGCCCGGGCCGCCCGGCTGGTACAGGCTGGTAGCGTAATCCCCCTGCTCGTTGTCCGAATGGACCGCGCCGATGGTCCCAAAACCGCGAATCGAGAAGCGCTGCTCATCCTCGGCGTGGACAAGACCCGAAGCGCATGCAACGGTGATGCCTGCGGCTATTGCGGTGCGCCGGGCCAGGAGTGTGGGCGAAATCAAAAAAGTCATCAGGTCATCCATGAGTAGTGAAAGCATGGTTATTATTGCCCAGAAAAAAAACATTCAAGCGCGCATATCGCGTTTTCCGGGTCGATTTTTTGGATCGCAAGAATCCAAAATAAAGATAGTTCATGGCCATCACCTACACTATGCGAGTCAAACAGGCCATTTTTACGCGAATTAATCGAGGCGTGATCCCGCTAAAAAATAGTCGGGCCATGCAAGTTTTTTGTTGTTATGCCGCAACCTTTATCAATGATTCAGCTGAAAAACTCACATTGCATCAGAAATGAAAAGCTGCCGTCCAGGTATACGGTCGCGCCGTAACCGCCCTGCCCACCCTGATTTGCGGCAATTATCGGAATCTGTACCGACCGCGCTAATCCAGCAGCGCGTTTGCGCGAGGCTCGCGTCGGCGATGCCATGAAAAAAAGGGGCGAATCTGCGCCCGTGCGCCAGTTCGCCCCCAAAATCCCCCGGAGACTGAGGGGGCGGTGACACTGCAGGTGATCAGATGGCGCGGCCGGCAGTGGCCCAGAACGGTGCCCGGATATCCTTCTTGAGCACTTTGCCCGCCGCGCTGCGCGGCAAATGCCCGACGAAATCGACGCTCTTCGGCGCCTTCACCGCGCCGAGTTTATATTTGCACAGTGCAATCAGTTCCTCCGCTGTGGCGTGGGCGCCTGGCACCAGCTCGATCACCGCCTTGACCGCCTCACCCCAGCCTGCGTCCGGCACGCCGATCACGGCGCAATCCTGCACCGCGGGATGCGCCCACAGGACCTGCTCGACCTCGCTCGGATAGACATTAAAGCCGCCGCTGATGATGACGTCTTTCTTGCGGTCGGTGATATGGAGGAAACCCTCCTGGTCCAGGAAGCCGATGTCCCCGGTGTGCAGCCAGCCATTGACCAGCGTCTCGGCGGTTTTTTCGGGTTCCTTGTAGTAGCCCTTCATGACGATGTCTCCACGCACGCAGATCTCGCCGTTCTCTCCCAGGGGCAATCGTTGGCCGGCATCGTCGAGGATGGCCAGCGCGTTCAGCGCCGCAGGCACGCCGCAGGCGCCCAGCCGCTCATCCGGCGCCACCTTGCCATCGACGAAATGGTCGCCCGGGCGCATGAAGGCAATCGCCCCCGGGACCTCGGTCTGGCCATATCCCTGGAACATGACGGGGCCAAACACGCTCAATGCCTTCTTCAGCTTCTCCACCGACATCGGCGCCGCGCCATACATGAAGTAACGCACCGATGAAAAATCGCGCTGCCCGATGCCGGGCATTTCCAGCAGACGATAAATCACTGTCGGAGGCAGGAAGAACTCGGTCACGCCGTAGCGTTCGATCGCGTCCAGCAACGCCACAGGATCGGGCTTCGACAGTACCACCACCGTGCCGCCGCGCGCGCTGGCCGACAGCGACAGGAAACCGGCACTGTGCGTCATCGGGGCGGCGGCCAGGTTGACGATCGGTTCACCGGGAGCGTAGTGCACGCTGATCAACGAATTGGCGACCGACATGCTCATGTTGCGGTGCGTCTGCATCACCCCCTTGGGCTTGCCGGTGGTGCCACCGGTCGGCATGATGGCAATCACATCGTCCATCCCGACATCGACTTCGGGCGGCGTACATGGCTGGCGCTCGCGCCACGCATCCAGCGACTCGCAGCCGGGTACGCTACCATCGATGCAGACGAAGTGGATCACCTGCGGACAAGCGGCGCGGATCGATTCGATCGCAGGGGCAAACGCCAGCTGGAAGAACAGCACTTCGGCATCGAAATTTTGCAACAGCCCGATATGTTCATCCATTGCGCTACGCGGGTTCATCGGGACCCAGGCGATACCGGCGCGCCACATCCCGAGTACGCACATCCAGGCCAGCGGATGATTACCGGCCAGCACCGCGCCTTTCGCCGGCCGCGCCAGGCCGGCCGCCAGCAAACCCTGCGCGACCTGGCAAGTCAGTGCATAAGCCTCGTCGTAACTCCAGCGCTGATCGTCCATGATAAAGGCGGCGCCCTGGCGGTTGAGCAAACGCCCCCGGTCGAAAAAATCTATCAATGCCATTCTGGTTTCTCCACAATCCACAACATTCAATATCGCGACCGCACCGGCACCACAACTCGTGCCGGGCAGCCACCGTTTACTCGCGTCCCCATCCTTCTTGCTGGTGCAACTGGCTCAGCAGATAGCCGTAGTGCATCAGCAGCAGATGGTTCTCGCCATCCTCGATCTGCATCGCGCGGGCATCCCGCAACAGCTTTTCGATCGGCAATTCACGGGTGAGTCCGACGCCACCAAACAATTGCAGCGACTCGTTCACCACCGTCATCATTTCGCCGCAGGCGAAGGCTTTACCGGACGCCGTGAAATAGGGATGCGGACGCGGCGAACACCTGGTATAAGTGGCGACATGGCGCGCCATCGCGCGGATCGCCTCGAGCTTCGAGCCGATCACGCCGAGCCGGTATTGCGTCAACTGGTGCGCCGACAGCATCGCTCCGCCCTGGCGCCGCTCGTGCACGTAGCCGAGCGCCAGCTCGAACGCCGCGCGCGCCAGGCCAGTGGCGATATGGCTCATCGCGGTGCCGGCATGCGCCCAGGCGTGCGCGTGCTTGAGTTCGTAATCGTCGCGGGTGGCGACCGCGAAACGCCGCGGTACGCGCACGTTGTCGAAATAAATTTCGCCTTGCGGCAGCGCGCGCTTGCCAAGCTTTTCCAGCGGCTTGCCGCGCGAAACGCCTTTCAGGTCCAGCGGCACGATGACGTTGCAGCCGAAGGTACTGCCGTCGGTGTCAAAAAATCCGTCGCCGTAATCGGCCACGATGTCCAGTAGCGCCACCTGCGCCACCGGGCCGTTCGATACCCAGGCCGACGTCTGACCGTTGAACACCACCTCGTCGTCCACGAATCTGGCCTGCAGATTGCCTTTATTGCCCTGCGACCCGGGATGCCGCTCTTGCGCATACAGCGTCAAGCCATCGGAGCCGCGGTCGGGCTGCGTGGCGGCCCAACAGCCGATCCGGCCGGCCCAGCCGACGGCTGGAGAACACCCGGTGGCGTAACCGTACACCAGGATCGCCAGAAGCGTGGCCGGATGATACGCCTTCGAGCCGCGCCCAGCGTACTGCCGGGTCAGATTCGACAGATCGAGTTGATCGATGACTTCGACGATGAAGCGCGCCAGATGATCCTCGTTGAGCCAGTCCTCCAACGACGGCGGCATCAGGTAGGCGGTCTTGCGGTCCATGGTGATGAATCTGGACATGGCGAACTCCCGTTGCGCAGGGCGACAGCCATCATCTTCGCATGCTCACCAAGATTCGCTCACATCAACAAGACCGACGGGCTGCTAGTTGCAATATCTCGCCATAACGGTCCACTTACCGAAACTGGGACCTGAAAATATACAGTCGGCCGAAAAATCAAACACGGTCTCAGCTCAGCTATACGTTGCACGACGCCTTCTTACGGTCGGGTGACCGCTGCTTCAGCGAACCGGTCGAATCGATTTTTAAGGGCAAATAGCCATGAAGCCACGACGACCTCTGGTGAATCCAGAGTGCTTACACTATCGAGATGAGTTCCGCGCGGCCTGCTATATATTTTTTGCTCTCGATGCGCTTGGGCTTCGCCTGCTGGGGCGGCAGCGGGGACCTCGAGAGAGGACAGAATAGGGGCCATCACAGTGAAGTCGTCGGTTTTAACGGACGGTCATTCGCGAACATCAGTGGCCACCAGGATCAGCGGTGTATCGAATTCCACCGCGCGACCGGCGGCAGATCGGGCATGGGCTGGTCGGTACGCCAGACCCATGGCATCGTCGCGCCTGACTTCAGCACTTTCTCCTTGATCGCCCGGTCCTTTGGTTCCATGAAGCCGCTCATGACATGCAGGGCCACCGGCGCCGCTCCAGCGTCGAGTAGCAATGCGTTCGGAAACGGCGCGGCGCTCTTCGCGTCGTAACGTAGCGGCTTGATGAAGCGGCGTTGGTGCGCGACCAGGGTGTCGATCAGGTCGATCTCGTGCATGCCATCGATCGGAATCCACTGCTCGGTGGCCAGCAACAAGCTTGCCGTATCAATCTGGTATGTGTGCTCCCGCTTGGCGTAGATCAACGCGGCGATCAGAACGCGCGGCTTATGCGCCGTATCTGCATCGCGCGCCTCCAGCAGACTGCCATACACCCGTTCGATCCGCTCCCACCCTTTGGTATTGATGAACAACGGCGCATCGGACATATGCTTGATCCATACCTTGCGTCCTAGCGCGGCCGCCTCACTAACCTTGAACTCCCCCAGCACAAGGGCCATGTTGAAACCATCGCCCTCGCAGTTCGATTGCAATATCGCCAGCTTACCTCGTCGCCGCTCCGCAGCCGCCGTCTTGGTCGTTTCGTTGAATGGTTCTGGAACATACAAGCGTTCGGACAAACGCAGCCCCTTGGTGACCACGTCTTCGGCGGCTTCCGTCAGATACTTGTGCAATACTCCCTGGTTGCGTTTTCCCTCCATCGCCGGCGTCCATCGGTTCAGGCCCGCGCGCTCGAACAGGAAGTGCGTCACCGCGCGCAGACTCATACAGCGCCGAGCAACCTGGACTTCGGCCGGTTCATGCCGCTCACCATTCGGGATCGCACGGCCGGTTATGCGCAGGCCGGTTATGCGCACCAAGGGAAAATCCACGCGCAGTTCAACCGCCACCGGCGAATGTTCGATGATGGCATCGCCCATCAATTCGCCCAACCCCGACTGGCCCAGTTCCGATTCATACGATGGACAGGACGGATGATGACGCGCCCCTGTCTCGGGCATACGCTTGATCAATAACAGCCGGTGCTTGGCGACATACATTTCAATCCCGCCGGGGATACACATGCAACGCGGCCGCTCGGCACTCTCGTAAATGCGCGCCAGTATATTCTGCAACCGCGCGTCGGACGCTGCATAGATGCATCCATCGATCAGGAAGCGCTGTTCGTCCATGAACGCATTCAAACCAGTTCACGCACGACAGCATGCAGTGGCCGACGCATATTCGGCAGCAGTTCGCGTACCGATTTCAATTCGCTGATACCCAGTATTTCGCCGATCTGGTCTTCGGTGGCACCCCGCTCCGCCAGTCTGGCGGCGACCGTGCGCCGCAGGTTGAGGGCGGATAGCCCTTCCAGACCAATGCGTCGGAAGATGTTGCGATAGGTGTCGAGCATGCCCCGACACAGGAAACGCTGTTGTCCCGGCTGGCCGTAGCTGACGATCTCGAAGGGTGCACCGGTCTCGGTAAGAAACAGACGGCTGCAAGGATCGAGGCCACGGTATTGGGCACACGTACCGGTGCCGAATTGCTGGCGCGCCCGCTCCGCCAGATAGCCATCGATGGCGTCAACCACCGTCCGGCTGGCAAAGAACAGCGGACGGGCATGGCGATTGATCGCGACTTCCTGGCGGATAGTGGATTGCTCTCGCACGCCGCCGTCGGTATGCAGGTAGTCGCGCACTTCCAGACGTGCGACCTCCAGCGGGCGGGCGCCGCTGGACAACAAGATGTACAGCAGCGCCACATCACGCCGCGGGCAGCCGCTGCGCGCGCGTGTCCTGCGCACTGCCAGATCGATGTCCTCGTTGCTCAGTATGCGGCCGACACGCTTTTCGCTCAACATGGTCGGCGTATAGCGCGACAGCGCTTTCAGGATCGCTGCGCTGCATGCGCGCAGCCTTCGCACGAACCCGAGTCCCTGCTGATTCAATCCCTCGATACCAACTTCACGGTTCAACCTCAACGCCAGCAACTTGATCCGGCGTTCGACGGCAGTGCGAGTCACGCCGTGCTCGGCGGCGACATCATTGTACGTTTTGCCGGCAATGACGGCCTTGAGCATCGCCGTCGACAGCAGAAGAGAATCGGAATCCATACGCAGGCCCTCACGATGCAGTGGAGACAGCAGTATCCTCTCATGCCCGGCGTGAAGCCCTCCACTGAAAAAAGCCCAAAAATAGCAGGCTTTCGGCTCCAGCCCGTCCATCAAGAGCTTGATCGCCGGGCTGGTCAACCATTGGAAACGTCAAGTCGCTTTCCCTTGTTCGACTATCCAGTACCGCACATCCTCGACCCGCCAAACGGTCACCCGCGGCGACAACTTCAGCGGTGCCGGGAACGTCCCAGCCGTGATGCGCCGCCACAAGGTCGACTTCGAGATGGGAACGAATGCCAGGACCTGCGGTTGGCGCAGGAAGCCGGTTTCCGGTAGCACTGCATTGGATGTAGGCGTTGTCGACATGATCTGCCCTTTCATGGGAGCTGCGCGGCATGCGCGAATAGGAGACCGTCTTGTCGCGACCATGTTCGGCCAGAGGGCATGATCGGTAGGGAGTTTTTCACTGAATGCCATACCACGGCGTCCCGGCCGTTCCGGTATGGACAGCGCTCACGCAGGCAACGCACGATTGTCCAAAGCGGCTACGTACGTCACGCATCTGCCGGGTGCGGGGTCGGGATACCAGGCGTAGCGTGGATAGGGAGGAAGGACTCGTTGCCGGATCCTCCCGCTATCCATGCGTGATGTTCACCACGCCATGCATCATGCCTCACGCCAGTTCGCCAACGTGGCGATCGCAGCGAATTTCTTCTCCGGGGTATTCCACACAACCCCGTCCGGGCCAGCGGACTGCCCGCATTGCTCTTCAGTGACAAGCTTGACCGCCAGCGCTTTCGCGCTGAACGACCGCATCAACGACCTTTGCAAGGATTTCATCTTGCGCCAGCGGCCTTCCTGCGCCGCCTTCGCGATACGGTTCTGCATGTCTGTTACATTCCTTTGAACCAGCTCCCAATCAATGGATTCCCAATCCGCCGGAGCATGATTAGATTTGGGGCCGACCGTTTTCTCGATTGCTTTCATGTGACACCTCGGATAGTTAATGGCTGTTAAGCCGATGCAGCCATGAGCGGCTGCAACAACAGGCGGAGGTCATTGCCCTTGCGGGTTCCAACCATATTCGCGCACCATGGCGCGCTTTTTCCACCGTCCTGATCCTCCCCATAGCAAGCTTTCCGCAAGAATCACGTGCTTCCACCATTTCTGGCGAACAGATACAGTGAGGGATTTCCTATGGCTGGCGATGCAGACATGCCCACGTGGTCGAGTGGATTGTCAGAGCCGTTTTTTCCTTGAGGCGAGGCGACGTAACCCCAATGTGAATGGGGATCACGCGACGCACTTTTCTTTTATCTGAAAGACAAGCTGACTTGATGGATGGCGTGGCCACAGTCACGTCGTTTCTTATCGCTACGCTTTTTGCCGATTGAACAATCAGCACAACAAATCCGGCAGGAAGAACCGGACAGGATCGGGGAAGAACACTTCCAGGGCTGGAAATTTAAAGAGATCCAACTATCTCCACAACGCGCAACGCTAGTCGCACGCGGGTAAATTCTGAGGTGCGCCGTCTCATCTGCGATGATTTCGGCGTTACCGAGCACTGCCGGAGCAATCCAGCGTGGCGCCTCGCATTGAACGTTAGAACAGGCCGGTGTTGAATTCAATCTGCGCCGCGCGCGTCGCCACTAACGATTGCGAAAATGATCAGGAAGACGGCATGTTTCGACTGGCACACCAGCACGACTGGCCTGCTGCCCTGGCAAGTCCAGCGGGGCTGCTCTCCGGCAGCCGCCAGGTCAACGATCAAACCAGCCCTTGCATAACGGTTTGCAATGAGCGACGGTGCCCGGACAGTAATTCGCGAACCGATTTCCGCTCGCTGATACCCAGCACGTCCCCTATCTGGCGTTCCGTCGCGCCACGGTCAAACATCCTGTCCGCGACCATGCGGCGGATTGTGAGCGCCGACACGCCCGGCAACCCGATCCTCCTGAATATCTTGAGGTATGCATCCAGCACGCCCCGGCACAGGAAACGTAATTGTCCATCCGTGCCATAGCTGACAATTTCAAAGGGGTTCCCCTGTTCCGTGAGGAATAGCCTACTATGCGGGTCCAGCCCACGAAAATTGGCCTGTCCCGTGACACCAAAGCCGCTGATCAACCGTGCCATCAGGTATGTGTCGATGGCGTCCCTCGATTTTTCATTGACGAAGAACAGCGGCCTGGCTTTGCCGTTGACCGTCACCTCGCCACGCATGAGCGACTCGTTCCGCACGCTACCATCGGCATGCAGATAATCTCGCACTTCCAGGCGAGCGACTTCAAGTGGACGCGCGCCGGTGGTGAGCAGCATGAAAAACAGCGCCACGTCGCGCTCCGGGCAAGGACTGCGCGCTTTCGTTCTTTGCATCGCAAGGTGAATATCCTCGTCGCTCAAAGGGCGACTGCGTGGCCGGCTATGCGCCGCCTGTGGCTCATATCGCGCTATCGCGGCGGCGACCGAGGACCGGCATCTTCGGAGCCGTTGCACATAAATGGGTCCGTCCTGACCGATACCATCGATGCCGACTTCCCGGGACAACACCAGTGCGGCCGCCTTGATGCGTCGCTCCACAGTCGTTCGCGTCACTCCGAAGTCAGATGCGACGGCATCATACGACTTACCATCAAGCACCGCTTCCAGCATTCCGATCGACAATGCTATCGAATCGGCGTGGACGTCAGGCGCGCGTTTTTGTGATGTCTGGCTCAATTTCCCCTCGTCAACTGTCACAATCCATATGAGGTTCCACGACAGCCCAATACCCCTGCCATCGATGGCACTTCCAACACAAAAGCAGCTAAAGCTGATGCGCAGCCGGACTCATTCCGGTGCCATCTAGGAACGCAAGGCAAGTGCCGCAGCCTCTTGTGCATCAGCTTCCTGACCAGCACCTGGCAAGCTTTTCTCGGCAGTTGCAGCATCCGGTTGTGCGGTCGGCGCGAAGCGCCCCTCAAGCACGTTCATACGGCGCCGAAGTCCGGCCCCCAAGTTGCGGGCTGTCAGCGCCACACCGCGTATCGCACGCTTGAATCCAGCACGCTGCATGTCGGCCTCACGTTGCGTGATCACCTCGTGGATCTCGAGCGTCTGCAACAGAGGCATCAATTGATCGAATTTGTGCAAAAGCTCCAGATATCGCCGCCCGTTCGAGGAAATGATGCCGACATCGAGCTCTAATGGCGCCGTGTCGTAGGTCGCGCAATGGACTATCCCGTTGACCTTGAACAGCGCCTCGGCACCATCGATCGCGACGTTCAATACCTCGCTCGCGGCCACCAACCTTTCCCGCAGCGTTTCCTCGGCACGCTCGACATCCTCGTGTTTCAGCTTGGTTCTGGCGATGACCGATATGAAGTGGGCATTCAACTGCAACGTGTTAAAGAACCGCACGAACAAACGCTTCGCCTCCGCGCTCGCGAGGTGCGTTCTCAACTTCACGCTGGCCGCCTCGACCCGGCGAAAATCCGTCTTGACCGCTTTCGCAAGGATACGGTCATTCACCGCATTCCGATCCGTTACCACCACGTCGGTATCCGCCATATCACGCTCCTCGTCTTCTTCCAGCCTGCGCATCATGGCGCGTCATGCCGACAAGTACCACGGGAAAAGACACGCCCACAGGGATGATTTCGGCATCAGCCCGCATTTCAAACCGAATCCACATTGATTTTGGACGAGCCACCGATTAAGTTGGAATCATGCAGCAGCTGGCCCTGCAAGCAATCCGGCAAGCCCTGAAGACCTCCACGCATCACGCTGGCAATATTGGCGAACCTCACGCCAATGCTCGCCCGGCACCGTCATAGAAGATGGCTTTCGAGGCAGGATAGTCATCCTGTGCCGAAAGTTTTCTCGCATCGGTCACTGGCATACCGATCAAGCGGTTCGCGCCGCCTCGCAGTCAAGCCAGTCCAACTAGCGCCGGCCCTTAGCCGGCAATTCATCACCCCGCGTGGGCATGTGCCCCGCTCGCGGATCCATTGCCCCATTTTCCTTTGGAGGCAATGATGCAACGTTCAGTAAAGGCACCATCGAAGACTGTATTGTCCGACCTGCATGCAGGAAGGAGAACTCCCGCCGGCAGTCAGTCGGTCTGGTTGGCGGCGATCCGCACCATCAACGCGATCACGCCGCGCATGGCCTGCGGCATAACGAGCGAATGGGAAGAGCAGGACATCGTGTTTTTACACTGGCGCCTTTTGAAGGAAGTCGAAGGTCTGCGCGATCCCGCGACACCGCTTGAGGAAAAGCTCGACACATTGCGCTGGATCTTTACGGAATCCGAGAAGGAAAACCTGCCGTTCTCCTTCGTGAGCTGCCTGAAGGTCGTCGGCTGCAGCCCGCTGTCGCCGCTGCCCTATTGCGGACAGCTCGACGCCGAAGAGATACGCGACGCGATTCGATATCAGGTCGGTTCCTGGCTGAATGCGACGCTGAATCGCTATCCGTCCTGGGTGCGCGATGCCGTTCTAAGAAATCCCACGTGGATAGAAAGCCGCTTGGCGAAGAACCCGCAGTGGCTCAATGAGCAGGTCAGAAAGCATGCCGTGCAAAGCGACCTGTTCGCCTGACCCGAGCATGCCAAACCCGCGAACAGGGCCACCTCACTTCCCGAAGAATGCCCTGCCCACGGTGAGATCCGGCCGATCCACGCTGAAGATTATCCACGTCAGTCGTGCGCTCGGCCCGTATGGGGCATGGCCCAGTCGAGGGACCCGTTCAGTGATTTTATACATGGAGAACCTACATGAAAGCAGAACTGCATATCAACAAGGAAGGTATCCCGTACACCCACAGCCGTGGATGCCATCAACGCATGGTCGGCACGGCACACGATGCGATGGTGCGCATGCCACCGTTTCAATGGAGGCTGTGATGGACGATATGGCATTCGACGCGCGCGTCGCCGAGATCAAGAACCGCGCCCATGGCCGCTGGAGCGAATTGCTGCCACGGCTCGGCATCGACGAGAAAATCCTCAACAAGCGCAACCAGCCGTGTCCCTTATGTGGAGGGCACGACCGGTTCCAATACACGGACAAGTACGGCGAGGGAAATTACCATTGCCGTGGCTGCGGTCCCGGCGGTGGCCTCAAACTGCTGCAGGGCGTATTGGGCTGGGACTTCGGCACAGTGCTGGCGAGGCTGGAGGATCAGGTTGGTCGCACACCGCCGATCCCGAGTCAATCCGGCACCCGATCCGAAGCACCGGCCTTTGAACGAATGAAGCACCTGGCGAAGCAAATCTGGGACGAGGCACAGTCTGTCGTTCAGGGAGATGAGGTCGACCGCTACCTGCGCAACCGCGGCCTGTCCCTGGCAGAGTATCCAAGGGTATTGCGATTTCACCCCGCGCTTGGGTACTACGACAAGGATGATGCAGACAAGTCGCGCAAGGTCGCCGAGTATCCCGCCATGCTGGCCTGTATCCAGGGTGCCGACGGGCATGCCATCACGCTGCACCGCACCTATCTCCAGGACGGCGAGAAAGCGCTACTGCCGGATGCGAAAAAAGTGCTCTCGGCCGGCGTCAATGGCGGCGCCATCAGGTTGTTCGATGCCGATACAGAGCTGGCCATTGCCGAAGGTATTGAAACGGCGTTGGCGGTGCATCTCAGTACCGGCAAGCGGGTCTGGTCGGCGATCAACGCGGGCAACATGGAAAAGCTCTGGATACCGGATACGGTGCGCCGAATTTGCATCTACGCAGATAACGACGCGAACGCATGCTTCGATGGCCAGGCCAGTGCGTTTGCCCTGGCAAGGCGCCTGAAGAAGGAGTACGGGAAAACAGCTCCCCGCCAGATCGATGTGTTCGTGCCTAAACGGGCGGGTGCTGACTGGGCGGATGTCTGGAATGCCCGCGTCGAGCATATTCGGCGGGTGGCATAGCGTACTTTTCGTTGAAAGATCTTCACTGGTCGCTGTCAAACCAGGATACGCGCGCCATGCGCATCGAAGGCAGCTTTTTCAGCAACCGCGCGAATTTTGCGCATAGTCGGCTCGGCATGTTCGAGCCGGTCATTGACCCCAGCGGGATCGCGCATCCCGTCGGGGAAGCGCATCGTCTCGCTTCACATTGGAGTAATCTCATGAAAACCGGACGTTCTCTTATCAGCCTTGCTCATGAACTGCAACGCCAGCTCTCGGGCAAGCGAGACATGATTGTGCCTTCCACCATGATGTGCTGCCACACCGATGAATCTGGCAAGTGCACGATGGTGATCGATGAACCCGGCGGCGTCGGCAAATATGACATCACCGACCTGGCCCGGCACCAACTGGCGGACAAACTGAAGATTCCGTTCGCGTATTTTGAACGCATGCGGGAGGATCAGCCAGGCCTGCTTGATCGCAATGTCAACACCTGGTTGCAAAGTGACAGCGAGCGGCGCATGATCCGCACGCTCGACGGACAGGTACGCGCGGTGCTGTCGGACCGCTACCGCCGCCTGGACAACTACGACCTGGCGGAAAATGTGCTGCCGATCCTGCGCAAGCTGCAGGACGTCCGTTTCGAATCGGTCGAACTGACTGAAACGAAAATGTACATCAAAGTCGTCACGCCGCGCATCCAGTACGAAATGGCGCCGGGCGATGTGGTGCAAGCCGGTATCGTGATCACCAATTCCGAAGTCGGCCATGGCACGCTGTCGGTGCAGCCACTGGTGTTCCGGCTGATCTGCAGCAATGGCTTGATCGCATCCGATCACGGCCTGCGCAAGACCCATATCGGGCGCACCCTGCAATCGGAGGAGGAGGCCATCACATTGTTCCGGGACGATACCCTCGCCGCCGATGACACCGCGTTCTTCCTGAAGGTCCGGGACGTGGTCGAAGCGGCGGTGAGCGAGGCGAATTTTTACCAGGTCGCGCAGAAAATGCAGCGCACGCTCGGCATCAAGCTGACGGGCGACCCGGTGAAAACCGTGCAGGTGCTGGCCAACCGCTACACGCTCAATGAAACCGAGCGCGCCGGCGTGCTGCGCCACCTGATCGTCGAGGGAGACTTGTCTGGCTACGGGCTGGTCAACGCAGTGACGCACTACTCGCAGGACGTCGAGGACTACGACCGCGCGACCGAGTTCGAAGCGCTGGGTGGCAAGTTGATTGATCTGGCGGCCAGTGAGTGGAAGGGGCTCGCCGAAGCGATGTAACTTGTAAGATCGAAGTGCGACAGGTATCCCGGCCCCCGGGATACCTGGTTGTCCGAATACCCCTTCCCGACAGCTATTTCAAGTACCGGCGCTGGAAATCGCCTTGTTGTGGAGCGCCAGCTAGTCGTTCCGACTGAACTTCAAAATGCTGATGCAGCTACGTGCCTTGCCTAGCACCTTCAGCCCGAGCTTACGCGCGGCGGCGGCATTCTTGATCACCGAGGCCTGATATTTTGGGTTCTCGCAGCTCAGCACCAAGCCTTCTCCGATCCGGCTTTCCACGTTGCGGACCATCACGCGTCCATCGCATTCGACGACATAGATGCCATTGCCAACGATATTTCGGGCTTCCAGGTCGACAAAAAGCGTGTCGCCATCGTGGATGACCGGCTCCATGTCGTCGCCCGCCATCTTCATCGCGGCACATCCTTTTACGGCTTCAGAGAACTCCTGCAGCAGCGGCTTGACCCATGCCGCGATATTGGATTTGTCGGCCAGCGCCCCCTCCCCGCATTGCATGAACCCGCACTCTTCAGAGTATGCATGATCGGCCGTTGGCAGCCCAAGAAACCAGTTGGCATCGCTTCCAAAACCTTTGCACAGCAATGCGAACGATACCAGATCCGGCAGGCCAGGATTGACTGGATCAATCCATCGCCGCGACGACTGCGGTACGCGCCCGGTAAGCGCCGACAGATGCGCCAGTCTCGCATCCTCTGGTATGTTGGCCGCATCCATTTTCGCGATCAAGCGCTCACGAAACACGATACCCAAGTCTGCGGGCTCACTCGATTGGGAGGACTGCCGCGTAGCCTGTTGCGCAGTTGCCCTTGGCTTCGACTCTGCCCCACGGGTCCGACGCTTCCTCCCGGGCTCTTCATCTTTCTGCATATATGCCGCACTCCTATCAATTCTTTCGTCAGGATCTAGACATCCCATATCGACTCGGCATAAGTCGCCTCAAAAAACCAGCCGAAATTGGAGCAATTGCTTGCGGAAATACAAATGCTAAGAGCAATTGCTCTTGACGGAAACATTATTAAAAATATAAATTAAAGCACATTTGCAATCAAGCCGGTTCCCCGAAGCGCCACCCGCACGACGTCAGTCATTCGCCAACAGAGACTGTCACATTGCAATTATGCTTTGTAGCCTAAACGGAAGGAAAGCGCCATGACTGAGGTTCAATTCTCTGACGTGCAACTGATCAATTTATCGACCCTGGTCACGATCAGGGACAGTATCAAGCATGATCTCGCGGCCGGCTGTTGCAAGTTCGGGCTGCATGCCGAACAGGCACGTTTCCTGAGCGCGCTCAGTTTCGATCAGATCCTGGTCATGGTGGCCAATATTGGTCATGAGTCCCTATTCCCGCCGCGCCAGGATCTCGTTTCCCTGCTGGAACTACCGGTCCCTCTCGCACGGCCGATCGCTTCAGCCCATCCGCCCCAGCATGGGCACGCCAAGCCACTGGCGCCATTCAGCCCGTCCCCAGCCGCCCTTGAGCGCATGTCTCCATGGCGGTAAATACCACGCAAGCGGAGCGGCACCTTCGCGCACTCTCTCTGGCCAAAGACTGCGCGGCGCTAGGCGCACGCATCCGCACGATCGGCTACGTGACGGGCATGGCCCATACCCAACTTGTCGATCTCTTTTTCGCCGACCGCAACTCATCGACGCGGGGCCGCCCACCGGATTCCCCGGACTGGTACCACAGTGCGAACCTGCTGAACCGCACGGAAGCATCGATCTTCGTCTCCGTCTACCGGCGCATCCGCGAACTGGGCTTCGGCCCAGCTGACGCCCTGGTGACCGCATACAAGCACTACCAGACAGTCTGCCATGATGAACCCCGCATCAGCTTCGATCGTGCATTCGATATGGCATCCCACATGGACGGCATCTGGCTGGTTCGGACATCCAGCTTTTCTCTCGTCACCTGTCCGGTCTGCGCAAGCCAATACGTGACCGCCGTCGGCAGCCACGCGACGACCAACTACGAATGCCCGTTCTGCAAGCTCGTCAAGCGCTACCGGCTCGATCCTCGCATCCAGAGTTCGTTCCGGGCCAACGCGCTGCCCGATCCGACTGCGTTATCCCTCGGCGTACTGGCCTTGACGCTCCAGATGCGAAGAGGCTGACGTCGAAAACGTACCGGTACACACATCTTTTCCAATGGCCGCGAGCAGTGCCTCTTGCGAGAATCGGAATTTGACTTACATTCCAGTTCTCTCATGCGCGGCCTCGACCACCTCCTTGGCAACCTGGGTTTCCGGCGCGCCGAGCATACCCCGAATAGCACGATGACGCCAACGTCACCGTCGTCACCACCCGCGCACGATCAGCAAATAGCGTCATACCCATCGGTGGATCCCGGTATTCCAGCGCTGGCGATCGACGAAGTGCTTGGCCCTCATCAAGACCTGATCGAGCGCATCAGAATTTGCTACGGCGTGGATCGCGCCGCCTTCGAGCGCGAGTTGCTGACGCTGATCCGGCGCTACGCCGCATTCGTGCACCTGCTGCCGGCAACACCCGACAATTACTTCAACACACCCGGAGGACTGTTGCGCATGGGGCTGGAGGTCGCGTTCTTCAGCCTGCAAGGCACCGACGGCCACATTTTCTCGGGGCGCGCCTCCATTACGACACGCCGCCATCTTGAACCGCGCTGGCGCCGTGCCACCTTCATCGCGGGCCTGTGCTGCGAGATTCATCGCACCTTATGTCATGTCATTGTCACCGATGAGCGCGGCGACGAATGGCAGCCGTATCTAACGCCGCTATCGAACTGGCTGACGGGGCAACAGGCCGCGCGCTTCTATCTGAAGTGGCGGCCCAATGTGCACGAAACCCGCGCCCTGGGAATTTTTACCTTACCCCATGTGGTACCCGGCGAAACGCTGCAACATCTGGCCTTTGGTAACGCGATCGTCATTCCGCATATGATGGCCAGCATCTCGGGCATGCCCATCTACCAGGAACGCAATATTCTTGACGACCTGGTACGGCGCTCAGTCGCCCTCGTCATCGACCGCTATCTGCAGGCCAGCGCCGACCGCTACGGAAAGCCGCAGCTCGGATCGCACCTGGAACGTTATCTGGTGGATGCGCTGCGGCGCCTGGTCACCGCCAATTCGGCCTGGATACCCAACGCCGAGAAGTCACGGGTATGGTACGGCAGCGATGGGCTGTTCATCGTGTGGCCCAACGCCGCTACGGAAATCCGCGCGCTGCTGGAAGCCGACCAATTGCCCGGCATTCCCAAGGCACCGGAAACGATGCTCGAAATACTGGTGGCGGCCGGCGTGTTTGATCCAAAGGAGGAGGACCAGGCGACCTGGCAAATACTGCCTCCCGGCGCCAAGATCGCCATCGAGGCGGTCAAACTGTCGTCGCCAGCGATCCTGTTCAGCGGCGTCGATCAACCCTTTCACCCCCTATCCATTGCCCTACTTCGCAGCACCGAAAACGAGAGCGCTACAACCGCGGCTACCGCGCCCGCAACGCCGTCCCCCACTTCCGACCATGGCGATCAACCTTCCCAGACCACGAGCCAACTCTCACTGCCGATTGAGCACGGGCCGACTTCACCTGGCCCAACCGCAGTGGACGCAAGGCAAGACCATGCCGAGCCGCGCGCAGCGTCGACGCCCCGCGTGCCAGTTGCGAATCCGACTGCAGGATCGGTGCCAACCACTGGAGTGAACCGCGAACTGTTTCCAGTCTCGATCAAGTTGAACGCTCCGATGCGTCTGAATCCCGCCGTCCGCCGCGCGCTGGCGCACATCATCGATACATTGAATCACGATCCCGCCGACGCGGCTGCCCATATGTCAGCATCCGGCCTGTTTATTCCGCTGGAAGAATTCGAACGCCGACATATCGAACCATCTCTGGCGCTGCGCGCGCTCGCGGAGGTCAAGATGCTGGCGACGCAGGAAGGCGCCGACGATACGCAAACACACACTGGGATGCGCGACGTCGGCGGCCAACAGACACTGGGCTTGCTACTCCATCCGCGTTTCATTGCCGGTTTTGATCCGGGTGACGTCGATCGGTCCATTGGCGCTGGAAACTGACATGTTGATGCGCAAATTCGAAATGCCGTGGCGCCGCGCATACGAGGGCTATGCTGCGATGGTCTGGATCATCGCCCTGCTTTGCTCGGTCGCCGTCGGCGTGCGCGAGCAATTGCCCGTGGAACTGACGGGGCCGTTGGCACTCGCCTGTCTGTGGATGGCGGCCTGGCGCGCGCAGCAGGCATTGCGCAACCTGGTGGTGCGTGCATCGCTCTCGGGCAGGGCAATCCAGGTGTTGACGACCAGCGAACTGAAAGCGCTGTGCAAGCAGCTCGACCGGATCTTCCTGGGTTTTGGCTTCGAATGGCGCCCCGTGCACTCCCAGCGCCTGTACGAGCTGGCGAAAATCAATTTCCGCGACCATGCGGTATCGCCCACGCTGCTCCGCTGGCTCGGCTACGAAGTCAATCCACAGCCGGACGAGGAAATCGGGCTGCCTTACATTCATGGCGTCGAGTCAAGAGAGCAGGCCCTGTACCGGCCGCTCCAGAATTTCGAGGGCGGCACCCTGCTAGTCGGCACCACCCAGTCCGGCAAGGGCGTCGCACTGGCCAACCTGACTACACAGGCGGTGCGACGGGGCGACGTCGTGGTCATCATCGATCCGAAGAACAGCCGCAGGCTCAAGCGCGCAGTGCAACGGGCATGCGAGGATTACCGCGAGCCGGGCACCTTCATCGAATTTCACCCCGCGTTCCCGGAAACCGGGGTGCGCCTGGACTTTACGTTCAACTGGCAAAAGCCGACCGAAATCGCGTCAAGAATCCAGTCGATCATGCCCGCCGATACCGCCGGGGCTTTCAGCGCCTTCGGCTGGGACGCCGTCAACGTGGTGGTCCAGGGTCTGGTCGACCTGGAGGAACGGCCCAACCTGATGAAACTGACCAAATACATCGAAGGCGGCATCGAGCCGGTATTGGAGATGTCGCTGCGACGCTTTTTCAACAGCACCCTGGGTTCGGCCTGGCGCGACCAGCCGGAGATGCGCAAGCTGCTGAGCGACGCCCAGCGCGGCAATCTGAAACGCCCATCGGAAGCGGCCAGCAACGACCTGCTCGCCTTCGTGGCGTTCTACGAACATCACGTGCCGCAACACCAACGCAACCGGGTGATCGATTCGCAGGTCCGTACCTTTCGGCACAATCGTGAGCATTATCAGAAAATCACGGCAAATCTCTTGCCCATCCTCTCGATGCTCACCTCGGGCGACCTGGGGCCAACGCTGTCGCCAGACGCGTTCGACGCCGCGGACAAGCGCCCGATCATGAATTTCGAGAAAATCGAGCGGGGTGGCCATGTGCTCTACATGTGCCTCGATTCCTTGCCAGATCCATCGGTCGCATCGGCGATCGGTGCGCTGGCGCTGGCGGACATGGCGGCCAGGGCCGGCATGCGCTACAACCTGGGCGACTATCGGCGCATCGCCCTGTTCGTCGACGAAATGTCGAACGTCATCAACCAGCCCCTGATCGAGATCCTGAACAAGGGAGCCGAGAGCGGTGTCTACACCACGTGTGCACTGCAGACGCTGGCCGACCTCGCCAAACGCCTTGGCAGCGAGGATGCGGCGCGTATGGCGCTGGGCAACCTCAATAACCTGATCGCGCTGCGCTCCAAGGACCGCCCTACCCAGGATTTTATTGTCGAGACCTTCGGCAAGACCGCGATCCACGCACTGCGCGTCGGATTGACCAGCGCTTCCGACGCCCATCTCGGCGACTTCACCTCGACCTATTCGTCGCAGCTCAGCGAAAGCATGGAGGAACTGATCCCGGCCGACGTTCTCGGAAAACTGCCGAACCTGCAGTATTTCGCTTCGGTGTCAGGCGGCAGGATCATCAAAGGCCGCTTTCCGATTTTGAATCCCGATTTCGATCGCTCCGCCCAGGCAGCACGTCCATGATCCGTCTCGTATCGACCCTGTCGTTATTGGCGACACTCATGCTGGTGCTGTACCTCCCTTCCGCCTATCCACCACAACGTTTTCTCGATCAGATACGCACCGAAGTAGCCATGAACGCAGGCGTGTGGACCAATGAACACGCGTTGCATATCCTGGCGCGCATGCTCGACTTCCAGTCCACGTCGCCCCATGTGAGCTCGGTGCCAGCAACGGCCAAGGCGACAACCAGGCCGAACACCGCGGTGGCGAACGAAATGCGCGACGTCAATCGCCGCCTGTTCAACAATCCCTATTTTCGTTCGATCGATGCCCTGCTGGCTTTGGCGGCATATCGGATGTCGGCCCTGGTCGAATGGTCTCCCATCATGCCCGCCTTTATCCTGGCGGCGCTGTGCGACGGCCTGCTGCTGCGCATCGTCAGATCGAAGGAGTTCATCCAGCACGATCCCGAACTGTACGGCCTGTACGCTTGCGCCGCCATCATGATCGCCTGCGCGACCGTCGTGGCGCTCGTACTGCCCTTGACAGTGCATCCCATGCTACTGCCCTCGGCGCCGCTTGCGATCGGTATCTTCACGAGCCGCGCGGCGGCCCATTTCCATCGGCATGGCTAGCCATTTCGGTCCAGGCACCGCCAATCGCGAAAAGCGCCTGAAATCGCGCCATTCCTCGGATACATGATCGCGCTCCATCGATAAGCTATCTGCTATCGGTCGCGCTCGATATGGAGCGCGGCGCATTGGTCTTCGTTGGAGTGAGCCATGCGACAATTTTCTCAAACCTGCTTGTTGATGCTGCTGTGCGGCCCGGTCTGTGCGCGGGCGTGCTGGCAGGATGCCGCCGAGCGCTATGGGATCCCCACACAGCTGCTGGTCGCCATCGCCCGTGTCGAATCCAGTCTCGATCCCCTGGCGGTCAACCGCACGCATCGCCATCGGACCGGCACCTATGACATCGGCCTGATGCAGATCAACAGCTCGCACCTGCGCACGCTGGCGAGCTACGGGATACGAGAGAGTGATCTCTTGGATGCCTGCACCAACATCCACGTCGGCGCGTGGCTGCTGGCACAGACATTCCAACGCTACGGCGCGACCTGGGATGGCGTCGGCGCTTACAACGCGGCTTGCTCCCAGCTCAAGGGCGCGGCTTGCCAGCAAGCCCGCAGTCGCTACGCATGGCGTGTTTATCGGCAATTGCCGCACACACCGATAACGGGTCAACTGCCGGCGGTTGACGAAATAAACATCCGAGATACTGGCGCACACATTGCTGCCACGAGCGTGACGCCATGACATCGCGCGCGCTTCATTTCGTCTACACGTCGAGCATCGCAGCGCTCGTGGCCCTGGTCGGAGCCTCCTGCAGCTTCGCGCCAGGACAGCCGGCCGACCAGTATCCGCAGCGTCACTCACTGCCACCCGTTGCCGCGACGCGCATCGCGCAGCTTGGCTTCGGCCCGAGTGCATCTTATTCAGTCTGCATCGAACCGGCGTGCCCTCCCATCACACGCAAAACGATGGCGACCGCGCGCGCCAGTGTGACGTTGGCGCCCAAGACTGCCACAACGCCACTCCTGCCCCTGCAGCCCGCGCCTGTCGACACAGCCCCTCGGACTGCGGTTGGTAGCGCCGCCCCGGCGCCGGGCGGCAGTGCCGGACAAGACGCACCTCAATTGATCGTCCAGTTCGCGCCTGGCAGTGCCTCGCTCGCACCAAAGGCAAGAGCGCTGATTGACCAGGCGCTGCCACTTATCCGACAGGCGCAGCGCATTGTCGTCTCCGGCCGCACCGACAGCACCGGCGGCAGTACCGTAAATCGATCGCTGGCCCTCGCGCGCGCCTCCAGCGTGCGCGCCTACCTGCGCCAACGCATTCCCGCATTGAACGCTCCCATCGAGATCGATGCGCGAGGTAACTGCTGCTTCATCGCAGCCAACAACACACCTCAGGGTCGCCAGAAGAACCGGCGCGCCGAGGTCGTCCTCGGCGTTTCCGGGCAGGTGACGCCATGACGTGCAATCACACACCTGCTCAACCATCGTCCGGCCAGGCCTGACATTTTTTCATCGGAGGCATTCATGCATACCACTGCGCTCAACTCATCGCGTTCCCCACTTATTGCCCTCGTCGCAGCCAGGCGTAAAACGATCACCGTCGCCGCGTTAGTGATGGTGCTGATGATCGGCCTGTGCATGGCGCTTCCCGGCCACGCGTTGGACCTGGTCGCCTTCACCGGCATCACCGGCCCCATGACGTCCGCGCTGTCCCAACTGGCGGATCTGGGGCCAGCCATCAAGGCACTGGTCGGGTTCGTGGGATTCGTGGTCGCGCTGATCTCCCTGTCCGCATTGCGCAATTTCGGACCGGTTCTGTCCTACGTCGGCCTGGCGATCTTCGGTGCGGTCGGCCTCGTGATCTCGGGCGCGATCATGGGCGCGGTGCTGTAGACGGATTCCATCGTCCAATTGAGGGAGTCCATCGTGCAGACGGAAACCTATATCCCGCGTCGCCTGGACGACCAGTGGAAGCTCGGCTTCTGGGATGCCGATGTCGCCGCGCCAGTCCTGATCAGCTTGGTGCTCGGCTACCTGTCCGGCAGCAAACCGTCGTTCGCGTTGTGTATGGCGATCGGCATCCACTGTTCCCGCTGGCTGTCGCGCATCAAGGCCGACCGCCATCCCGGCTTCGCGGTGCACTGGATCTACTGGGCGTTGCCGACCAACCCGATCACGACGATGCGTGCGACACCACCGTCGCATGTGCGTCGCATGGTCGGCTGACACGAGGAACCCGCTATGGACTTCGCCAGGTTAGACAACGATCTGAAGGAGATGCGGCGCCGACTGCGCGGCCTGGCGCTGGCGGTCGGCGGATTGATCATCGCGTTAATGACCAGCCTCATCATCATCCTGAATCTGATCGGCACGGAGCGCACCATCGTCGTGCCGCCATCGATCGAGCGGACTTTCTGGGTCACCAAGGACCAGGCCAGCCGCGCATACCTCGAACAGATGGCAGGATTTGTGGCCTGGCTGATCCTCGACGTCACACCCGCGTCGATCGACTGGAAGAAGGACATCCTGCTGAACTACGTCGCCCCCGGCCAGCACGGCGCCATGAAGTCACGCCAGGAGATCGAAGCGGAACGCCTGAAGCGCATCAGCGCCAGCACCTATTTCCTGCCGCAACAGCTGGTGGCGAATGAAAACAATCAGTCCGTGGTCGTGCGCGGGCGTCTGCGCACCCAGGTCAACGGCCAGGAAACCGCAAACGAGACCAAAGCCTATCTGGCGGAATTCAACTATGCCGGTGGCCGCGTCCACCTGACAGGATTCAAGGAGATTGCGCAATGATCGACAAATTCCCTTCCACGCTACCGCTGGCGCTGGCGTTCGCGCTGGCAGCGCTGCCGACGCGCGCGATCCAGATCATCGAGGCGCGCGATGGCGTCACGATCGAAGCGGTGATGGCCAACAAGGAAGCGACACGCATCCGGATCGAGAACGCGCCGATCACCGACGTGTTCGGCAATCTCTATTCAAGCAATTGCGCGCCGCCGCCAACCATCGCCGGTGCACCGGCACCGCTCACGCCAGCGGCGTCGGCGGCGCCGACGATCAATCCGGCCGGCGAGATCGCGCTGGAATGCGACCGCGACAAGGGGGAGATCTACGTGCGTCCGATGGGCGATTCGACAAAACCGGTCAATCTGTTCGTCTCATCTGCCCATGCGACCTACACCTTGCTACTACGTCGCTCCGACACGCCGTCCGACACCATCGTCATTCGCGACAAGTCATCAGCCGGCACGGCTGCGCGTCCATCGTCAAGACAGCAAGGACCGCTCGGATCGTCGGCCAACCATATTCGCGCAATGAAGGCGATGTTGATGGGGATGGCGACGGGCAGGGTCGCGCACGATGTGCAGATGGAAGAGATCAACCGGCCTATGCACCTCTGGAGTGAAGCCAGATTCTCGCTGCTGAACCGGTACTCAGGACGCGGCCTGGTCGGCGAAAAATACCTGCTGCTCAATATCAGCGAACAGAACATGGTGCTCACCGAACAGGAGTTCGACCGCACCGACGGCGACGTTGTGGGCGTCGCCATCGACAACCTCAACCTGCGCCCCGGTGACAGTACCCATGTCTACGTGATCCGATTGGGAGAGCGGCCATGAACTTCATCGGTGCATCCAGACTCAAGGGGGTGATCGAACGCCTGTCCCCGAAACAACGCCAATATGCGGCGTTGGCCATAATCATGGCGTGCGGTATCGGTTCCCTGTGGGCCGTGTTCGCCCTGACCGGCAACAATCCCAAGATCGCAAAGGCACAGGCATCGGCGCAGGCCGGGACTGCAGCGCCGACCAACATCGGCGTGATGGTCCCAGGCCAGCAGGTCAATCAGGTCGACCAGTGGGTCGGCACCGCCGGACGCAAGCTGGCACAGTACGAGCACGAACGGGAAGATCAATCGCGGATCAATCGGGACCGCAAGGAGTTCGAGGACCGGACCATGCAGCGCTTTGGGGAGCTTGAACAGCGCCTGACCTCGGCGGCGCAAGCGAAGCCCGCAACGCCCGCGCCGGCGCCGATCAAGCCCATTCCTGCCGCGCCACCCTCCTATCCTCCTACCACTGCCCTGCCGGCCAACTTGCCGCCAGCGCCAGGCAGGCCAGCGGCGATTCCGGGCATGCCCTTTGGAAAACCTGTCGAGCGACTGGATGCACCGATGGTGGGCCTGGTGCATGCCTCGTTGGCAGGACCGGGAAAGGCGGTCAACGCCACCACGACAACACCATCCGGCCCGGAGGAAGGGAGCGTCGCTCAGGCCGCGTCGCTGGACACATTTCTGCCGGTAAGTTTCACGCGCGGCATCCTGCTCGGCGGGCTGGACGCGCCAACCGGGGGCCAGTCCCAGTCCAATCCGCATCCCGTCCTGATACGGCTGTCCGACAACTCTGTGCTGCCCAACCGCTTCAGGGCCGAATACCGGGAGTGCCTGGTGATCGCCGCCGGCTACGGCAACCTCAGTTCACAGCGCGCCTATCTGCGTACCGAAAACCTGTCTTGCGTACGCGAGGACGGTTCAGCCCTGGAGATCAAGATCCAGGGCAGCATATTCGGCGAAGACGGCAAGGTCGGCATGCGCGGGCGCGTGGTCGAGAAACAGGGGCAGATGCTGGCCAACGCGCTGCTGGCCGGTGTGGCCAGCGGCCTCGGACAAGGCCTGGCGACTTCCTCCAGCACCACCAGCACGTCGGCGCTCGGCACCATCGCCAGCGCGTCGGGCGCGGACGCCTACCGCGCCGGTATCGGCACGGGCGTTGGACGCGCGCTGGACAGGCTGGCGCAGTACTACATCAAGCTGGCCGAACAGACCTTCCCGATCATCGAGATCGATGCCGGCCGTGAAATCGACATTGTCATCACCAAGGGTGTGCGCATCGATACACCGCCTAAATCCCGACCCGGCGCGCGCACGCGCCTGGCCGCCATGCACGCCTCGCCCGAGGAAAACTATATAGAGGAATCCAGCGATGAAAATTACTAAATACCCAGCGCTTGCCGCGGCGCTGGTTATGCTATCGATACTGGGTAGCGCCTGCTCAGCCGCACCCGCGCCGCGCTCGACCGAAGCGCGCGTGCTGGAGACGTTGAGAAAGGCGCATCCCGGCACACGCTTCACCAGCGTGTCACACACGCCCATCCCCGATTTATACGAGGTATGGATGGGGCCGAACGTTGCCTACGTCTCCGGCAAAAATCTGCGCTACCTGTTTTTTGGGCGCGTGTTCGACACACTGACAATGACCGACTTGACCGCGCCGAAACTCGCCCAGGGCGAAGGATTGCAAAAAGCCGATGCAGCGCAAGACACGCCCGCCCCTATCGTTCTGTCCACGCAGCTGCCGCTGGAAGACACCATCAAGACCGTGCACGGCAATGGCGGCGACGACAGCCGCCACATGATCGTGTTCAGCGATCCGGCCTGCTCCTACTGCAAGCGCCTGGAACAGGAACTTGGCAAGCTCGACAACGTCACGATCCACACCTTCCTGCTGCCGTTCCAGGGTTACGCGCTGCCAGCGGCGATCTGGTGCGCGAACAACCGTCAGCAAGCCTGGCAATCGACCATGCTCGGCAGCACCGCAGTCACAGAGCGTGAAAACACGGCATCGGATGCGCCGGCCAGCTGCGCGCATCCGCTCGAACGCAACCTGGCGCTGGCCCGGCGTTTGAGTATCCACGGAACTCCCACGATCATTTACGCCAATGGTATGCGCACGGCCGCATATGCCGATGCCGCCAGCATCGAAGCCAGGCTCCAGGCCGTTTCAGGAACAGGGCTCGCATCGACCACGCTTTCTCGGGGCGCGATGCCACTACGGCAGGAGACGAAAAAATGAACTGCGCTGACCTGCGTGCCCGCATCGCCGTCTCCCCAGTCCCGCGCGCGCTGACACTGACCGCTACCTTGCTGCTGTCCGGCTGCGTCAACATGAGCGGTATTGACGGCGGTTCGGAATACGGCTGCAAGGCGCCGCGCGGTGTGCAATGCAATTCCGTATCCGGCAATTACTACAATGCACTGCAGAACAATCTGCCGGGCCAACGTAAAGAGCGCACAACAAGCGCGCCCGTCACGACCATCGATTTCGTCTCCCGGACGACGACTGCTCGCCGGAACACTGGCGGGGCAAGCGTAGCAGCGACGGATGCATCGTCGATCAGCGGTGAATCTAATGCGATACACACCACTTCGCCATTGCGATCCCCTGGTCGCGAATTGCGCCTCTGGTTCAAACCTTGGGAGGATGCGGATCACGATCTCTACGACCAGGGCTATGTCTATGTGCGGATCGATGAAGGCCGCTGGCTGATCGAGCACGCGCAACAACGCATACGCGATACCTATGCGCCAGTCCGGCCGCCCCGCTCCTCCGCCACACGCACGGGGGCTGGCGCCAGGTCCAGCGGTTCCATCCCATCCGATGCCGCTGGAGCCAGTGGCGATACCGGTCCGTCCGCGATGCCGCCGAGACCGGGGCCTGGCGGCGCTGCCGCCATCAACGACAACGAATAGATTTACGCCACCACGTCAAGGAGAATGCCATGCCCGATTCCATCCTCACCAGATTGCTCGACACCATCGGCGCCGGAAAGGCACGCGCCGACTTATTTGGATTGCGCGACCCCGACGAATCGCCGGCCGAGCAGTTCGCCAGTTGGCTGCCCTATTCTGCCTATCTCGCCGCCGAGGATATTTTCGTCAATCGCGACGGGATGGGTTTCATGCTGGAGATCATGCCGCAATCGGGAGCCGACGACCGGATGGTCGAAGTCCTGGTGTCACTGTATGCGACTTGCCCTCCCAAAACCGGCATCCAGTTCCATCTGTTCGCATCACCGCACATCGGCGCCCTGCTGCACCGCTACGCGAACCTGCGGATGGAAGATCACGATCAGACCGAGAAGGCCATGCACTGGGGACGGCCTGCGCGTAACGAAAACCTGTTCCGCCACCTCGCGCGCCAGCGCGTCGGTCACTTGCTGCAGGGTGCGCAACGATCGATGACGGCGGGGTTCCATTACACGATACGCGACTTCCGCCTGATGATGAGCGTCGCGCTGCCCGGTGCTGCCTCCGACCTGAACCGCCGGGAGGAATTGACGGCGCTGCGGGACGCCATGGCGACGACCTTGCGCGCCGCGTCGCTTCCCAACCGGATATGCGACGCGGCCGACCTGATCAACTGGTGCGCCCTCTTCACCAATCCGGACCGGATCTCGCGCACCGACACGCCAGATCTGCACTACGACGACGGGCGCGAAATCCGCGATCAGATCGTGGATCGCGACACCATCCAGGACGCGCATGCGAATGGGCTACGGTTATGGAAGGAAGACACCACTGCCGCGCTGGAGGTACGATTTCATTCGATCAAATCTTTTCCTGAACGGTTCGCATTGTGGCAGATGGGTTCGCTCATCGGCGACCTGATGCAACCGGCGCTGCAATACAACGCTCCCTTCCTGCTGACCATGGGGGTGCATATCCTCGACCCTAATACCACCAGGACCACCGTGGCCGCCAATCACGTGCGCGCCACGCAAAATGCGCAGAGCAAGATGGCAGTGGTGATGCCGGATGTCGGTAAGAAACTCAAGGACTGGAGCGCCGCCGCCGATGCGATCGACGTCGGCGGCGCACTGGTCAGCATGTACCACCAGTTGGCGATCTTCACGCCCCCCGACCAGGCGGTGCAGGTCGAGGAAACCGCCAAGGCGATCTGGCGTGCGCGCGGCTTCGAGCTGAACGCCGATGTCTACATGCATCGCCAGGCGTTGCTCGCCAGCCTGCCGATGACGCTGTCCGAACGCTTCCACGGCGACCTGCGAAAGATGCGCAGGGTCACGCGCAAGACCATGGCCAATGCGATCCACCTGGCGCCGCTGATTGCGGAATGGCGCGGTACGCGCACGCCGACGCTGGTGTTTGGCGGGCGCCGCGGCCAGTTGATGACGCTGGATCCGTACGACAACGACCTGGGCAATCCGAATATCGCCACTATCGGCGCGCCCGGCTCAGGCAAATCGGTGTTGTTTAACGAAATGGCCTGGTCCTACCGGGCCATCGGCGCGAAAGTCTGGATGCTCGACCTGGGCCGTTCATTTGAAAAACTGTGCAGCAAGGCGCGCGGCACGTATATCGAATTTCGCCCCGATGTCGACATCTGCCTCAATCCCTTTACCAGCGTGCAGGACATCAAGGAAGACATCGATATGCTGGTGCCGGCCATCGCCAAGATGGCGTCGATGCAGCGCCCCCTGGATGAAGTCCAGTACAAGGCCATCTCCGCGATGGTACTGAAGCTCTTCCGTCAATATGGATGCGACCTGACGCCGACCGGGCTGCGCGACGCCTTCAAGACCGGCACCATCGAAGAACTGGGCGTGCGCAACGATGCGCGTATCCGCGACCTGGCCATCATGCTCAACCCCTATGCCAAGGGCGGCCAGTACGAACGTTTTTTCGAAGGACGTGCCAACATCGATTTCTCGAACGACTTCATCGTCATTGAAAACGAAGAACTCAAGCGAAAACCCGATCTGCACGCGGTCATCAACATCCTGCTGCTGTACCGGATCACCGGCGAGATGTACCTGACGCGCAACCGCAAAAAAGTGTTGTTCATCGACGAACTGAAGCAGCAACTGGGCGACATCGGCGCCGACGACCCCGTGAAAGCGGCGGTCGTCGAAGAAGCGGCACGCCGGGCGCGTAAATATGGCGGCGCGCTGTGCACCGCCACACAGAGCGCCGACGACTATTACGGATCGGCGCAGATGGAGGCCGCGTTCAACTGTTCCGACTGGGTGCTTCTGCTGCGGCAGAAGAAGGAGTCCATCGAGATACTGGACCGCAAAGGCAGGCTGGTAATGGACGAATCGAAGAAACGCTTGCTCAACTCCCTGCGTACCGAGCCGGGTGTCTTTTCGGAACTCTACATCTCGTCGCCAGTTGGCGAGGGCGTGGCGCGGCACATCCTTGACCCAGCGACCCACCTGCTGTTCTCCAACAAGCTGGAGGACAACGCGCCGATCGATGCATTGCGCGCGCAGGGATACAGCATCGACGAAGCGATCACCGAACTACTGCGGCAAAGGGGGCATCTGGTATGAACGCGACCTTTGTTCGCCTGCCGGCCAGCGCGCTGGTGGCGGCGTTTCTGATCGCGATCGCGCTGCTGGCCTACGACCGCCTGGTGGTCCGGCCCATGGCATTGATCGGCGTGGTGGACGTCGGCGAGGTATATCGCCTGAAGGAAGCGGAATTTACCCGCCTTGTCACCAAGGCGTCCTCCGAGAATGAACGACAGCAGGCGCTGCTGATAGCGCGCCAGTTCGCACAGCGCTTGCCGGTGGCACTGGAAGAATTGCCGCACGACTGCCAGTGCCTGGTAGTGGTGCGCACCGCGGTCGCGGGCGCACCGCCGCATGCCGTCGACCTCACTTCGCTATTGAAACATAAGGTGGATCAGCCATGAGATACCGTCCCTCCACACTACTATCGAAGCTACCCGCCGGCGTAGCGCCGCGCCGCCTGTTCAAGCGCCGCCTGCGCGTGCCTGCCCACCTGCGCCGCCACGCGCGGGCATACTGGGGAGCGTGTGCCTGCGTGCTCGCCCTGTGGCTGTTGGCCTTTTCGCGCATCTTCATCGATCCGGCGCCACATGTGCCGATCCTGTTCAACTGGACGCCCAGCCTGCCGTACAAGGTTGCCGTCGTACGGTACGGGAACTGGTGGCCACTGCACCGCGGCGACTTCATCATCTATGCCTTCGACGGCCAGGCACAGCGGATCTATCCCGGCTTGCGCGCGCAGCCGTTTTTCAAGCAGGTCATCGGCCTGCCGGGTGACCGCATCGCCGTGGTCGGCAATCACGTATTCGTCAACGAGCAGGATGCCGGCGCCGCAAAACCCCATACCTTCGACGGCCACCCGCTCGATCCGATCGAGGCAACCGTCATCCCGGCTGATCACTACTATGTCCATGGCACGCATCCGGACAGCTTCGACTCGCGCTATCGCGCCAGCGGACTGGTACGCGCGGATCAGGTGATCGGCAGGGTTGTTCCCATTTTCTGATGGAGCTCATCATGCGCATCGCTCTCGTTTCGATCATCGCCACCTTCGCCTGTGCCGCAACACTGGCTGGAACGCCGCCGCCGAAGTCCTCACGACAGGAGGCACAGCCGGATACCCGTCAGAACGATATCCCGATGGAAGTCTACATGACGACGCTGGCGCAAATTTCGCCGGCGGCGCGCGAAGGCGCAACAGTCTATCAGCAGGCGTTCGAGCGACGCTGCGGCCGCGCATTGCAAGTCATCGAGTTGCGCCGTGCCATCGCTGAAGGCGACGGCGATAGCGTATTGATGGCGATGATACGCGCGGCGGCCATGCGCGACAACGCGGCGCTGCAACGCCTGTCGGGCAGCATGCCATGCCCGGACAGGAGGTGAGCCATGCGCCCCATGTTTATGCCCAGCCTGGCGGCAACCTTATTGGCTCTGCCCGGCCTTGCCGCGGCGATCGACCTTGGCGCCATCGGCCCGGTCTATCCGATCGGAGAGCCCCACCTGCTCGACTTCATCCGCCAGCGCCTGCGGGAAAAGGAAAGCAATGGCGAATTGAGAAAGCTCGAAGAGCTTGCCCGCAAGCGCGCAACCGAGACTGTCTCGCTTCCGCCGCCGGTCGCCGGCATCCGCGCCGCGGAAATGGCGCGCACCTTCTATTTCGATCCGACCTACACGCTCGACCGCAACATCGTCGACGATAAGGGTACCTTGCTGTTTGCTGCCGGAACCAGCAAAAACCCGCTGGAGATCGTGCCGCTGTCGAAACACCTGCTGTTCTTCGATGCCCGCGACCGGCAGCAGGTGGCACGCGCACGGGCGCTGATCACCTACTACCAGGGGCGAGTCAAGCCGATCCTGGTGGGCGGCTCCTACCTGGACCTGATGCGCTCCTGGCGCACCCCAGTCTATTACGACCAGCAGGGCATATTGACACGCAGGCTGGGTATCACAAGGGTTCCCGCCATCGTGTCCCAGGAAGGCATGCGCCTTCGTATCGACGAGTTGGTGCAACCATGAAGACAGTGACCAGAGTCCTGTGGCTACTCGCCTTGTGGGCCGGATGCGCCTGCGTGCACGCCGCCGGCGTGGCGACCTGCACCGGCAGGTTTCCGAACCCGATCACCGATATCTGCTGGAGCTGCATCCTACCGATCAGCATTGGCAGTGTCCAAATGGGTAATCTCGGCGGCCAGGAAGATATCGGCAACCCAACCAGTCCCGTGTGCAGTTGCGTGGTGAATCCCACGATCGGCTTGTCGATCGGCTACTGGGAACCGGCGCGGCATGTCGAGATGGTGCGCAAGCCGTTCTGCCTGGTCTCGCTCGGCGGTATCGATCTCGATCCGGGCATTCCCGCTGCGGAGGCAGCGCGCTTCACCCGTCCCGAGGGTGACGGCGATGGCGGCGGCTTCTACCAGGCGCATTTCTACGTCAACCCGGTCATGTACTGGCTGAACGTCGTCACCGACTTTCCGTGCCTGGAACATGGTTCATTCGACATAGCCTATCTGACCGAAGTCGATCCGCTATGGAACGATGACGAGCTGACGCTGATCCTGAACCCCGAAGCGGTGCTGTTCGCCAATCCGGTCGCCATCGCAGCCTGTGCCGCCGATTGCGTCGCAGCGTCCGTCGGCTTCGGTGTGCGTGACATGTTCTGGTGCGCCGGCTGCCAGGGAAGCATCTATCCACTCAACGGCCACCTTCCCTACCACCTGGGCGGCGTGCGCACGGCGGCGCTGATGGCCCAGCGGCTGACCGCCAAGATGCATCGCGAACTGCTGGCCTGGGGCTGGCATGGCCAGCCCGGACTGTGCGGCCCCTACTTCCTTCCCGTCATGGATAAAACAGCCTACAAGACACAGTTGACCTATCCGATTCCGGCTACCGACCAGGATGCGGGCAAATGCTGCCAACCCTTCGGCCGTACCACGGTGCTGTGGGGCGCGGGCAAGGAATACCCGGTACGTGGCGAGGATTTCGCTTTCATGCTGTTCAGAAAAAGGAACTGCTGTGTTGGCTACTAACCATATTCCCACTATCGGAAACACTCCGGCGTACGCCGGCCGGCGCGAACGGCATGCGCATTGCGCGCGGTGTCTAACGATACTGCTGATGCCCTTGCTGGCGCACTCGGCGCTCGCCCAGTCCGGTACTACAGTCACTGAAGCCGACATCGCCCGTGCACAGCGCTCCCAGCCAATCATCACGGAGCGCGATATCGACAACGCGCGCCGGAAATACGGCGTGCCATTCGAAGCCGCGCCGCAAGGTGGACCGCCCAGCGCCAGCCCGAACATCGGCGCCCTGCCGCAACCCAACGCGACCAATATCCCCGACCTCGGGCTGATCGCCAAGGGCTTCGAAGTGACTGGAAACGCCGCCGCACTTACGCAAGGATTGCCCTCCGCGCCAGCACTGCTGGTGTTCGTCAGTTTCGCGATGCCCCAGGCGACACTGGAGCGTCTGCTCGACCAGGCCGCGCGCGCCAAGGCGACGCTCGTGCTGCGCGGGCTTATTGATGGATCGCTGCGCGAGACGGTCCTGCGTGTACAGCGGCTGATCGGCCAGCGCAAGGTCGGACTCCAGGTCGATCCCCAGGCATTCGACCGGTTCCACGTCGACAAGACCCCAAGCTTCGTGCTGGTGCGTGAAGGCGCCTCGGCACAGCCTTGCGCCGCAGGCCAATGTCTTGCAAGCGATGCCTACGCGATGGTCGCGGGCGATGTCAGCCTGGACTATGCGCTGGAGTATGTACAGCGCTCCGCCCCCCGGTTCGCAAAAAATGCCGCCGGATTCCTCGGCAAATTGCGGAGTGTGCGATGAAAAAGTTCATCACCTGGATCACCCTGGTATCGTTTTTGTGGATGGTGACGTTCAACAATGTCGCCAGCGCCGGCGATCCGGCAGAGGAAGGCAAGGCCGCCGGCCTCGCGGTCAATGCTTTTACCCGGAGCAGCATCAACGCCCCGCAGGCCGCCGCGCATGTGCCAGGCTATACCACCACGCCTCCGGAAATGGCCTATTTTGCACAGGGCAATCTGGCCAGCCAGGCGAATGCACAACTGGCAAATTGCGCAATGACACCCGCCGATCCTGTTTGCCAGGCGCAGACCCGCGCCATGGCGTCCGCCACCACGCCCCGGCCAGCGGTGCAGCCCACCGATCCGACTGTCGCCGGCGCACACATGGTGGAGCGTGACCCGGCATCGGTGCTCGATGGCCTTTCGGCCTATTACGCTGGCTGCACCAGCGCGGCCGGCGGCACATGTCCAGCGAACGTCTTCTGCCTGGGCGCCAGCTGCTTCAACACGGCATACACATCCGATGCCGATTTTGCGCGCACGATGTCGTTGATGGAGGCCGCGCGCGAGGCCGGGGTCTACCTCGACCCAGCCACCCAGCAGGTGTTTCAGGGCGAGGCTGGTAGTTGCCGCGACCGCCTGCTGAACAACTGCTGCTATACCGATTCGGCCGGCGCCGGCATGAGCAACCAGAGCCTGTTCGGCGTCGGTACTCGCCTGGTCTACGACGCCCTGATGAATTCCAGTAACAGGCAATTCATTTATCAGGGCATCAGCGCACTGGTCACCGGCGGAGGCTTTGCGGGCAGCTTCACCACCTATGGCGTCACGATCGCCGTCAATGCCGCGGCAATACCGGCTGGCTCGGTAGCGGTGGCCAGCGGCCAGGGTTTCGTGATCGCGTTCGACCCCTGGTCGCTGGTCATCGCCATCATCATCTACATCGTCATGTCGATGCTATCGTGCAATGACACGGAAAACCGCCTCGCCATGCAGGAAGGCGCGGGGCTGTGCCATAGCATCGGCACCTACTGCTCGTCCTGCATCAGGGTATTGGGGCACTGTGTGTCATGCATCGAGCACACCACCGGCAAGTGCTGCTTCAACAGCCGACTGTCGCGCATGATCAATGAACAGGGCCGCAACCAGATCGGCAAGGGTTGGGGCAGCGCACAAAGCCCGGACTGCTCGGGCTTTTCGATCGACCAGTTGCAATCGCTCGACTTCGCCACCATGGATCTGACGGAATTTTACGCCTCGATCGTTCCGTCTCTGCCCAACGCCAATGCCATCCAGGCCCGCAATGCCGCACGGATACTGGCCTGCTATTACGGACAAGGTCAATGCCCATGAAAACCATCAATGTGAAACGCGTCTGCCTTGTCGCCCTTTGGCTGGGTCCTGCCGCCACGCTCCTCGCGCAAGCCACGGAGCGCAAGCCGGTGACAGATGCCAGGCCCCTGTTGATTGCCGCCATCGATTCGCCTACCGGCATGGCGAGTGGCATCCTGACTGGCGATCTGGCCGACGCCGTCACACGGCATTTTCATGCCTCATCCCCGATCTACATCGATGTATCCACCGAGCGCCGCTATGCGCAAGCCGGCTGCTCAAGACTCAAACTCACGATCTGGCAGGAAGGCGTGCTCTTGCCGGGCGCCGTCGAGCCCAGGAGACAGACCATGGAGATCGGAATCAACTACTGCCGCGATGGCAGGCCACCGAGGTCGCTGTCATGATCACCACAGCGCCAGCAAGAAGCAAAATGCACTGGAACGCGATGCCCATTGCGTCGCAAGGGGCACTGCTGCTCGCGCTATGCCTGCTGCTGCCGGCATCGTCGGCTCAGGAAGCGGCACCAGCCAGCCACTCTGCCGGCGTCGCCTCCTCGTACTGGTCGGACAGCTGGCGCGGCTGGCACTTTTATGAGGATCCCGAACGGCCTGACGATCCAGTCGTTCCCCGGGACCGGCGACCGCCGCCTGCATCCACCGTACCGACACGGCCCAGAGCGCCGGAACTGATCCAGTTCGAGCAACTGCAAAAGACGCTGGAGGAATATCGCAACATCGCGATCATGCGCCCTACCGAGGCCAATGTACGCCGCTACATGGAACTGGAGGCCAGGGTTGTCGGCCAGGCGTCCTATTTCGCCGATGTCGCGCAACGGGTCGCCTGGGCCACGCCGGAGCTTGATCCGACTCTGCGGGGACGCCCCGTCAACGCCAAGGCGATCGAGGTGTTCGAACAGGACCAGTTGGCGAAACGCTCGCAAACGATGGCGGAACTGGGCAAGGACCACGTCCTGTTCTTCTTCTTTCGCAGCGACTGCCCCTACTGCCATGCGCTCGCACCGATCCTGGATGCATTTCAGCTACGCCACGGCATACGCGTGATGGCCATCAGTATGGACGGCGGCACCATACCGGGCTTCCCCGACGCCAGAACCGACAACGGGATATCGCGCACCCTCAAGGTCGCCCAGGTTCCCGCGCTATTCCTGGCACAGCCTTATACCGGCAAGATCACGCCGATCGGTTTTGGTGTGCTGTCAGAAGCGCAACTGCTGGAACGGATATCAATCGTTACCAAGTCTGCCTCCGATGAGGCATTGCCGAACCTGGACCAGCAGATCATTCTTCGTTAGGAGCACTGCCATGAGTATCCAAGTAAAAAAATGCGTCACCAGGGCTGCGCTGGCCACATCCCTATTGCTTGCTCCAGCGTTCGGCACCGTGACGGCAAGCGCGGGAGACCTGAACAGCGAGGTCGACACCATGTTCAACCACTTGGGTGCCATCGGCAACTACACGGCGCCAGGCGCGTTCCGTGGCCAGACCTTCAATACCTATACGGGCGGCAGCCTGTTCATGCGCGCGCCCAACAAGGTCTACCAGCTTGCCGCGGTCCAGTTTCCCAGCGCGAAAGCGGGATGCGGCGGTATCGATGTATTCGGCGGATCTTTTTCTCACATCTCTGCGGCCGAGTTCAAGAACATGCTGCGCAATATCACGGCGGCGTTGCCCGGCATCGCCTTCCAGCTTGCTCTTGAGGCCGTGTCGCCGCTGCTCGGCGGTTTGACCAAGTGGGCCAAGGGTCTGGAAACCTGGATCAACAATGCCCGCATCAACTCCTGCGAGACCGCCAAAGCCATCGTCAGCACCGCCGCCGAATCGGTCGGCTACAGTTCCCAGGAAGCCTGCTCCGACCTGGCCATCGAAATGGGCCTGGAAACAGACAGGGATGCGGCGCGCCGCCGCTGCAGCACCGACCGGGTCAGCGTGCTGGCCTCCGCCCGCACATCCGGCGATCCCCATATCAGGAACAAGGCGCCCTTTATCGGCAACCTGACATGGAAAGCCTTGCAATTCACCGGCTCCTATCTTGACGACCAGGAACGCGAACTGATCATGAGCATGGTCGGCACCATCATCTATTACCCGGACGAGGCCAGCCGCGATCCCGAGCCGATCGCACCAACGATCACATCGATCAGCCAGCTGCTGTATGGCCAAGCCCCTGGCGCTGGCTCCGACATCGTGCAGCATCTGCTCCAATGCAACAACTACACGGACTGCGACGTGGTCACGCTCAACAGGAGCTACACCCACACGCCGTTTACCGCCAAGGTCGAGAACATGATGCGCTCGATCGCCACCAAGATCGCCAGCCGGACGCCGATTCCCAACAACTCGTCCGAAGTCGGCTTCGTCAATCAGACCACAGAACCCGTGTACAAAATGCTCTCGATCGGCGCGACAATCCCCGGCTCCGGGCTGGCCGACAGCCTGATCATGCAGTACCGCGACGTGATCGCCGCCGACTACGCCTATGTTTTTCTGGACTCCAATCTGCGCACCGGATTGGGAGCGCTCGACAAGGACTACAACTTGCAGCAGGCCCAGCGCGAACGCGCGGCGGAAATCCGGCACCGTGCGCAAGCGATCCTGCAACAACTGACGCATGAGAAGGCGCTCCTGTACCAGAAGGTGGGATCGTTCCAGGCAGTTGCCACCCACCTGGAACAACTGGAGCGCCAGCTCAGATCCAGCATGCCTCAGCACGTGATGGACATGCTCGGACAGCAGGCTGCCGGCGTGGCGAACTGACCGAGCCGCATGATGACGTTAGAGCGGAACAGGAGCGGCCATGTGGGAAATTTATGCCTACCAGAATGCGGACAGCCTGTTCGGCATTTTCAACGCGATCGCCGCCATCCTGGGTTCCAGTGATTATCTGGGATCGGTGGCCGTGGTCGCGTTCTGCGGCTTTGTCGCCGCGATGCTGGCTTACGCGTTCGCCCCGGAAAAATTGCAGGGATGGAAATGGCTAGGCTCCGTCGTGCTGGTGTTTTCGATCCTGATCGTTCCTCGCGTCACGGTGGGTGTCGTCGACAAGACCGGCGGTGCGGCGGTCAAGGTGGTGGCCAACGTGCCTTTCGGCTTGGCGCTGTTCGGTGGCGTGAGCAGCGCTATCGGCAACACCTTGACCGACCTGTTCGAAACCGCCTTCCAGGTGATCCCGGGGTCCGGCGGATTACCTAGCGAAATGACCTATCAGAAGAACGGCCTGATGTTCGGCAACCGGCTGATCCGCAGTACGAGCAGCGTCGTTTTTCAGGACCCTGTTTTCCGAACCGATCTGATCAATTTCATCCACAACTGCACCATGTATGATCTGATCGATGGCACGATCGATCCTTCCATATTCGCGCGAGCGGACGACGTCTGGGCACTGATGTCGACGCCGAATCCCGCTCGTTTCAGCACGCTCACCGCGGCGAGCGGTTCGGTGACAATCAGCACCTGCCCCAACGTGTATGCCAATCTGAACGGCCGGATTCCCGCCCAACTGACCAGGATGCAGGACCGCTTGGCTTTCCAGTTGAATCCGACCTTGCCGGGCGCCGCTGCCTCGGCCGTCATCGCGAACCAGATTCAGCAAGCCTACCTCAAGAACAATATCGCGAATGCCGCCGCCACGGCAGCCGACCTGATCCGCCAGAACGCCGTCATCAACGCCATCAACGACACCAGCAAGATCATCGGCCAGAAGGTGAATGACCCGGCCTCAATGATCCTGGCGGTCGGACGCGCGCAAGCGGTGGCACAGACAAACGCTTCCTGGCTCAATTACGGCAAGGTCGCGGAACAGGCGCTGCCGGTTTTCAGGAATGTCGTCGAGGCACTGACCTATGCGCTGTTCCCCTTATTCGTCCTGCTGCTGCTGCTGACCAGTGGCCGCGAGACCATGCTCGCACTAAAATCCTACATCGCGATCCTGGTCTGGATTCAACTATGGCCGCCGCTTTACGCCGTGCTCAACTATATGGCATCGATCTACGCGACGTTCGATCTGGCGGCCGCTGCGGATTTGGGTGGTGGTGCCAGGGCGCTGTCGCTGCAAACCTCCTCGACCATTTACGCCGGCGCGATCTCTGGCGAGGCGGTGGTCGGCTACCTGGTGATCAGCGTGCCGGCGATCGCGTGGGCGGCAGTCAAGCGCATGGAGAACTTCGGTACCGCGCTGGTCGGCGGATTATCTGGATTGCAATCCGCGCTGACCGGTGCGACCGGTGGTGCGACCACTGGCAACGTCAACATGGGCAACGTGTCGATGGACCAGATGCAGTTGGCGCCGAATCGGACTTCCGCATTCATGAATTCGTGGCAGGACAACATGACGGGCAATACCACTTCCTCCAACATGCTCTCCGGCCGCACGGCTGTCAGCCTGCTGCGCAACCAGGGCTATGCATCCCGGGTCGTGTCGATGCGAGTGTCAGAGCAAGATGTGACGGAAGCCAGCAGGCAAGCCGAAACCGCACGGAGTGAAGCGATCTCAGCCAACACTGAACGTTCAACTGTGCTGGCTGATACGTTTACAAAGGGATTGTCCAAGTACCGATCGTCGCGTAGCAGCGGTGGCACGACATCCAGTAGTTTCGAACAAATAGGCGAAAATCTGAATCGCCTGGACCAGATCAGCAAGAGCATATCCGATAAGACGGGATTGTCCCAATCGCAAGTGGCACAGATCGCATTCGGAGCATCCGGCTATCTTGGAGCTTCCACGCCTATCGCCGGAGCAAAAACTGAGGCACGCGCGGGAAAAACCGATCAATCCGGCCTGTCTGCGGAACAGCAGAAAGTGCTGGGTTCAATGACCAACGAGCAAATCGCCGAATTCAAGCAATTTGGTGACCGAGTCTCGCGAGACACGAGTATCACCAATGCAATCGCTACCGACGCAAGGGAGGCCAGTGATATGTCTTCCCGTCTTGCGACCACCACATCAAGAGCATCGCGAGCCGACGCCGCTTTTTCTGAGCGCATGGCATTCTCCGAGCGCATCTCCGCAGCCCGTGAACATGGAGAATCGATTTCTGTCGATATGGCCCAAGACCCACACAATCTCGCTATGTTCCTTCGCTACGCAGAACAATATGGCGGAGATAGTGCAGCTGCTTTCACGATGTTCGATGCGGAACTGGCACGTCAGGGCCTGCGGCCGAATCGCATATTTTCCGACGGCACCGCCTTACCAGAGTCATTCAACGATATCCATGCCAAGTTCGATCAAGCATCAGGCGATTCGCGCTTCCATCCAGATATCAATGCAATAAATCGCCAACATCGCGGCCAAGCCTCGCGCGCCATTACGCCGGCGCCAAGTTCAGTCGCTCCATCGACTCCATCGAACATTCGCAGTGATATCCAGGAACAAGGCGAGAAAATACGCGGCCAAACAACCTCTGCCGATTCTACTTTTGACGCAAATGCACAGATCATGAAGACACCGGACGGAACCTTGGCGTCAAAAAAATCGTTGTTAGTGGGGACCATAAAGCAGGCGGCAGGCGATGGCAGCGCCACCATCGACAACGCCAAGGATATGGTAAAGGATCTGCTTAAAAAAGTTCCAAAGGAAAAATGAACTGCGTTAACAACGGCGTTGATTCCACATTCAGTGATCCGGGTCAAACATGTGGTCGACCCGCTCGGGTTCCAGAGGCTCGGTCAGCGGGAGCCGGCCTTTGTCCCTCCAGTAGTTGTGCATCAAGTCAGCTGGGGTAACCCCAAGTCCCACGAGCGCATCATCACCGTCATCATATTGGGCCTTACGCCCCTGCTTCTCGCCAATACACGCAATGGCGCCTCCGAGTGCGGTTCCAGCAAGTGCGCCGATCAACATCATCCCGATCTTTACTCCAATGTCCTCAGGGATAGTCACAAACAAGCCTATGCACACTCCAAGAGCAATGCCAACAATGATGGGAGTCGTCTTCATTATCCCTCCGAAACAAGCACGTTCATTTACAAAACTGTAGTGTATTCCATGGAATGTAGCGCGCAAGTATGCCTATAGGTTGGTTTCAATGAGCGTGGTCATGCAGGTAGATGCTATCCTATGAGCTTACTGAACAACAAGTATAGGGCTATCTCATATGCGCTTGAAATCATTCAGAGTCAAAAACTTTCGATCAGTTGTCGACAGTGGCCCCATCGATGTCGCAGATCTTACCGCCTTGCTCGGTCGAAATGAAAGTGGAAAATCCAACCTGCTACGAGGCCTCGAAAGCTTGAACTCGTCCAATGGTTTTGAGGCAATGCGGCCTATTAAAGACTTTCCACGACATTGGCGCCTCGCAGACTGCACTGAAGATACTGAGCTTGTCTGGACGCGTTGGGCACTCGATTCAGAGGAACAGCAAGAGTTGGTGGAGATTTTTCCACGCGCTATCAATGTCAGCTACCTTACGATCGAACGTCGCTATGGGAAAATGCGATACGTGAGTTTTGAGGGCATGCAGCCGCTCATGCTGGACGAAAAAGAAGTTAAGTCTAAGGTCAGAAAAATTGGACCCGCTGTAAAGGCGGCCGCTGATAAGATTGAGGACGGGGCGAAGGCTACGTTGGAACTAGCTGCCGACACTTTTGAAAACGCCATGGCCGTCGAGGCAGATAAATTAAAATGGGCGGAGAAGGCCAAAGCTGCGATTGCCTTACTTCGCAAAGCCCTTACGGCCGCCGCAGCCGAACTTAGAACAAAGGAAGATGAGTTTATCGATGAACTGCAAGACTTGGCGGATTCAATTTCCAGTGATAAAGATGCCTCTCAAAAAGCTAGGAATTGGGGAGTGAAAAAGCTGCCTAAGTTCATATACGTCGACGAGTATTCTGAACTCCAAGGACATCAAAACATCGCTGAATACTTAGCCCGAAAAGCTCAAGGACAACTCAACGAAACAGACAGGAACTTCGAAAAACTTTGCAAAGTATCGGGGCTGGACCCTGCAGAACTTCAGGAGCTTTCGTCAAAAGAAGATCACGAAACGCGCAATCAGCTTGCCAACAGGGCTGGGTCAGTTGTGACTTCAGAAATTCGTCGGCTCTGGCGCGATCGTCAGCTCAAAGTCCGCTTCAATCTGGACGCCCACTTTCTGGACACGCTGATTTCTGATCCAACGACCGTGTATGACGTTGAAGTTAATTTAAACGATCGGAGTCGTGGTCTTCAGTGGTTTTTCTCCTTCTACATTACATTCGCAGCGGATACCAAAGGAGGAAATGCCGAGAATGCGATTCTGCTACTCGATGAGCCTGGACTTTATCTTCATGCAAAATCTCAGTCCGACTTGCTGATGCATTTGGAGAAAGACTTTCCCAATCAAATTTTGTTCACCACCCATTCGCCCTTTATGGTGCCAACTCACCAGCTCGAGTCGGTCAGGACCGTAAACATTACCGAAGGCACCGGAACTACAGTTACCAACACACCTACGGGTGACTCACGCACGCTATTTCCACTACAAGCTGCTCTTGGCTATAACATCGCCCAAAGTCTTTTCATAGGCTCGAAGAACCTAGTTGTCGAAGGCGTCACTGATTTCTGGGTGCTCTCCGCAGTGTCAGAGTACTTGGCTGACAACGGTCTCGTCTCCCTTAAAAGCGATCTTACCATTACGCCTGTGGGTGGCGCACAAAAAGTACAGTACATGGTCACTTTGCTAACTGCGGAGAAACAAAAGGTGCTTGTCTTACTCGACTATGAAAAAGAGTCCGAAGCGACTCGCGAGGAACTGGTCAAAAGCAAGCTCATTGATGAGCGCAGCATCATGTTTATGACGGAGGCATTCGATGCCGCACCACCCAAGGAGGCCGACTTAGAGGACTTGCTAGACCCGGCCATATACGAGGCTGTCGTCCGTGAAAGCTACGCAACGGAATTAGCGGGAAAAGAAATAAAGCCGAACGCAAATATTCCGCGCATTGCCAAACGTATGGAGTTTGCTCTTCGTCAAGTGGGTATTGAATTTCACAAAACTCGTCCCACACGACTGTTGTTAAACAAAATGAAAACCGACCCTGCCTCAATCCTTACACCGAAAAGCCAAACCCGATTCGAGCGACTATTCAAGTTGATTAACGAGAAAATGACCCGTCTAACCGCGCGCAAAGCTTTGCCGTTTAGCTGAAAAATGTAGACTGCAAACCGCCGCTCGGCTCTTTTAACGATACGTCGGTAGTCGACTTTCAATTCAAACATTCACGATCAGGCGAGCATCGGTTTCATCTTGGGCATTGGGCTGGCCTTCCCAGCACGACGGGCACTTTCGATAAAGGGGCGGTTTCAAGAACCAACTCTGCATCACGTCGTACTTTGTCGATATAGTCAGCGTAGTCTTGCATCATGCGAGGGTGTAAATAATTGTGTGTAAACGGTCATTTGGCAGGACACTGCCACCATCAAGGAGAAACAATGACACTAGCAAAGGGTAACAAGCGGGCCAAGCCCGATCCGGAACTGCTGAAATTGGCCGACAGCCTGCTGGTCAACTACCAGAAACCGGAGGACCTGATCGGTGAAAACGGCCTGCTCAAGCAGTTCACCAAGATGCTGGTGGAGCGCGCCCTGGAGGTCGAGATGACCGACTACCTGGGGCATAACAAGAGCGGCGAGGTGACCAACGGCACCGCCAATACCCGTAACGGTTATAGCGGCAAGACTGTTGACGCCGATGCAGGACTATCTAGGCGCCGACATTTCGCTGCCCTACCCGCATTTCAGCCCAGCCCTTACCGATACTGGACTCATACCGATTTAAAATGGGTCAGTCAAACGTCGGCAACTGGGTCAATTTCTCGTCGGCGTCAACAATGGACAGCCTAAGCGCTGCATCCTCCAGTGTCAGGCCGTGGGTAAGGACCAGCTTTACTGCTTCACCAGGTTACGGTGTATGTGTTTGAGCGTTTCATAAGTTTTCCTGTTGGTGAAGTTTACCAAACAAGAGTGTCCGAAAAAATCAGGGTACCTCATCGGCACCCTGCTCTGGAAATGCCAGACGGCCAAATTAATGGGCCGCCAGCCCGGAACGCCGCCAATCAAGGCAGCGTCAGGATCACTTTCACGCTGTCGTCCACATTGGCCTTGTCGATGTATCCGATGGCCTTCGGATCGTCGGCGACGGCCTTCCTGACTTCGGCACTTGTCTTGTATTCCTTGGGTGGTTGCGCTTTGCCGGTAAATACCAGCTTAGACCAGTGCGCCTTTACCTGCGCCGGGTCTTTATCCGTCACCTTCTGATAAAAATCGTTGCGGATCGATGAGCCTTCAGCCTGGTCGATCGGCGTAAACATCGTGGACTTGCCCAGGAAAAATTGCGATGCCTGTTCGGAAAACATTCGGGTCGCCGGATTTTTGGCACTGACAATAACCACGGTTTCCGCTGATGCGTGAAGCGATGCACCAGCCAAGATAGTGGACGTTACCACCTTGTAAAAGTATTTCATGTATGACTCCTTGACGCGGAATTGCATGACTGGCTCTCCTTAGAAAACGAAATCGACGGCGACGCTGACGAGGTTGGTATTGCCGCCATTCAGGAAGAACCCGGTGTTCTGTTTTACAAAGTAAGTACTGCTACCCTGGGTAGCGAGTACGCCGGGCGCATCGACGTGGTCGTACTGCACTTTCAGGGCGGTATTCGACATAAAGTCCCAGCGCACGCCGATGGAGCTTGTGGTTTGCTCGAAGCCAGTAGCGCCGGCCAGAAGCGGGTCTTGCGGTTTTGACTTGGCGTAGCTGACATAAGGTGTGAATGACTTCACGCGCATGCCGCCCAATGCATACCAGGCCTCCTGATTCTTGGTCAGGCCGCCGCCGTTACTCTTTGCAAATTCGCTCTGCACGAACCATGCTCCCGCATCGTAAAGTGCGCCGAGCGCCTTCATGTCATAACGAAAGCTCGTGCCAAGTGTATGGATATCCGATTTAAAATAACTAGCGCGCAGCGTCAGATCGCCGATTTCCACGGTGTCAGCAATATTGATGATCTTGCGGGCATTCGCTTCGGCAACGATGACGCCATCCGGAATCCCAAGAGCAAGCTTGCTGTCACTGCGCCCATACGATGCCTGCACCGTATTGTTGACCTTACCTATGTTCACGCGATAGGTGGCATCGATGCCGTCGCTGTTAGTCGGTGGCGTGATGTTATAGATTTCTAACGGAACCCGGACCGGGGTCAGCGTATAGCTGACCAGGCGTGCGTCGCTCTGCATCAGGGTCGACAGGGCGATGCGGCCGGCGCGGATGCTGAAGTCAGGCGTGACCTGGTATTTGATGTTCGCCCATTCGACCTTGGGAGTGAAATTATTGCTGGAGAGTTTACGGCTGGTGATCTGAAGCACCGCCGACAACTGGTCGGCCAGCTTGGCGTCGAGTTGCGCTCCTGCCTTGGTGTCGGTGGTGACGTCCCAACTGCGACTGCGGCCCGGGCCTCCGGGCTGATACAGATTGGTAACGTAATCCGACTGTCCGTTGTCCGAATGGACAGCGCCGATAGTCCCGAAACCGCGAATCGAGAAACGGTGGTCATCCTCGGCGTGGACCACACCCGAAGCGCACGCAACGGTAATGCCTGCGGCTATTGCGGTGCGCCGGGCCAGGAATATGGGCGAAATCAAAAAAGTCATAAGGTCATCCATGAGTAGTAAAAGCAAGGCTATTGTTGCCTAGAAAAAATATATTACAGCGCGCAGGTTGCGTTTTTGGGATGCAGTTTTTAGATGTCAACAATCCAAAATAAAGATACTTCGCAGTCAACGGATGCAATATCCGAATTAAACAGGCTGTTTCGCGCAAATATCGATGCTTGATCCCGGCGCAATGTGGATAAAACATGAAATATTTACGTTGTTATGAGGAAACCTTTCCAGAGAAGGGCAGCATCGTGACTGCCCCAAACCGGCGCGGGTGACTGATTCAGGCAAGCATCGGGATGGCATACGCCTGTAAGGCATCGTCGATCAATTCGATCCAGTGCAGGACCGGCGTGTCGGTGCCCGACTGCAGGTGCGTCAGGCAACCGATATTGGCCGACACGATCGTATCCGGGTAGCTTCCATGGAGCTGCGCAAGCTTGTCGTCGCGCAGCCGATAAGCCAGAGCCGGTTGCAATACCGAATAGGTCCCCGCCGAGCCGCAGCACAGATGGCTATCGGCGAACCGGGTGATGTCGATGCCCGTCAGGCGTAGGCACGATTCCACCTTGCCCGTGATCTTCTGCCCCTGCTGCAGCGTGCATGGCGGATGGTAGGACACGCGCCGATGGCCGGTAATGGCGCCCAGCCGCGCGGCCAATTTGGCCTCGAATTGCGGCAACACTTCGGATAGGTCGCGCGTCAGCGCGGCGATCCGCGCAGCCTTATCCGCATATAGCGGATCATGCGCCAGCAACACCCCGTATTCCTTGAGCATGACGCCGCAGCCGGACGCCGTCATGACGATCGCCTCGACTCCATCGCCGTCGGCGGGCGCGACATGCGGCCACCACGCGTCGATATTGCGACGCAGGTCGTCCAGCGCGCCATCCTGATCGCCCAGGTACTGGCGAATCGCGCCGCAGCACCGGCTCCCGTCCGCCACCAGCAGTTGCACGCCAAGCGCGTCGAGCACGCGCGCCGCGGCCGCGTTGATGCGCGACGCCATGCCCGGCTGCACGCAGCCGTCGAGCACCAGCATCTTGCGCGTATGCGTCGCACGCGGCCACGGACCCGCAAGCCGGTACCGCGACACCTTGGCCTTCAACGCTGGCGGCAGCGCGGCGCGCACCGCCTGCCCCGCTATCAGGGCCGGATTGAACAGCCAGGTGCGAATCAGCATGCTGCGCAAGGCCGCGCGCAGCATGCGCTGGCCGAGCGGACCTGCCACCTGCGCATCGACAACGGCCCGTCCGATATCGAGCAGGCGGCTATGGCGCCCCTCGGAAGGACAAGTGGTCTTGCAATTGCTGCAGGTCAGGCAGCGATCCAGGTGGGACTGAGTGCTGGCCGTAGCGGGTTTCCCTTGCAGGACCTGCTTAATCAAATAGATGCATCCGCGCGGCCCATCGAGTTCATCGCCCAGCACCTGGTAAGTGGGATACGTGGCCGTACAAGAGCCGCTGTGCACACAGCCGCGCAAGATGGCGTCGGCCTCCCGACCCTCGGCGGTATCCTTGATAAACGCGGCAAGATTGATTTGCATACTTAAAAATCCTTGTACATCCGGCCCGGATTAAAAATGCCGGCCGGATCGAATGATGTCTTCAGACGCCGGTGAATCGCCGCCAGCGGCTGGAATACGCCGGTGTCACTGGTACGGCCGCGAAACAGCGTGGCGTGCCCGCCAGCTTTCCGGGTCACGGCGCGCAGATGGTCGGCGCCGGCCTGCGCGTGCACCCAGCGTTGCGCGTCGCCCCACTCGATCAATTGCAGAGCACCCAGCGGCAGCCACACCGCCGTTTCACGCGCTCGCTGAACCGGCAAGCGCCGAGCATGGCCAGCGCCTGTTCCTCAGTAGACTGAAAACGCAGCGTGGTTTCACAGCGCGGCTTCGGCAAGACCTTGGGCGAGACGTCGACGATCAGGCCAAGCACGCCGAGCGAACCAGCCAGCAGGCCCGAGACGTCGTAACCGGCGACATTTTTCATCATTTGACCGCCGAAACGCAGCACTTCCCCACAGCCATCGAGCAGCGATACGCCGAGCACGAAATCCCTGAGCGAACTGGCCGCCGCGCGGCGCGGTCCGTACAGGCCGCTGGCGATCACCGCTTCATATGCGCACCAGCTATTCCTGGGGATTGAGACAACCCGTGAAAAAGCCAACGTCGAGTTCTGCATGACCGGCATCACTGCCCCAGCTCGGCACCACTCGACATTAACCACTTAACTTGGATTGCAGTTCATGCCCTATGTTTTCTTACCAGACTGGATTGATTGCCGGTCAATCTCGGAACAGATACGCTCAATTAGTGCTTCCAGGCTGCCGTCATGGCGGAATCCGATGGCCTGCGCCGCTGACGCATCCAGTGGTGGCTGTGCACCGAAACCTGCCTCAAGGGACGCGACCGGCTCGTAATCGACAAGTGCCAGACGGTCTGCACCATAGCGGGCCGCTAGCCCATCAATCAAAGCGCCCATGCTGAACCGCAGCACCGGCAGCGTGTAATCGCGCCGCGACTCCACCTGCTCCGGCATTAACGCCGCCGCATGCATCAGATTGTCAACGCAGCACCCTACTGACATCCACCATGAAGTTGCCGCCGCTGACACCGGACACAAGAAACGTACCCCTGCCGCCAAGCTCCAGAAAACGTCGCTCATAAACGCCGAAAGAAGTCCAGACGGCGACGGAGGCCTCGCCACGATACCTGGCAGGCGCACGATGCGCCCATCCCCCCAGCCCCGGCGGCTATAGTCTTCGATTAGGATTTCACTGGCCCGCTTATGCGCGCCATAACTCAGATGCGGCCGCATCGGCGTAGAATCGTCGATCCGTTCGGGAAGGTTGGTGCCGTACACAGCAATCGAACTGGCGTATATCAGCCTTGGCGCCACCGCTTGGCGCCGTGCGCATTCGAGCAACGCGATCGTCGCCTGCAGATTGACCTCCAGCCCCAGGCTAAAATCGCGCTCGGCGGCGCCCCCGGGAACGCTGGCCAAGTGAAAGATTACATCAACCGGCGTAGCAAACGCCTGCCTCAGCAATGCCTCGTCCGAAATACTGCCGGCCAATTGACCTACCCTTTTATCGAATGGCGCCGCGTTAAAGCAAACGTCAAGTAGGGTCAATGCGGACAACTGGTGGCCATTAACGCCTTCCGCCAGCAAACGCTCCGCCAGATGACGTCCTACGAAACCGTTAGCCCCCGTTATCATTACATGCATATTGCCTCCTTTATGAGCCGTCACTGACAAGGGTGCCGCCATCGACAATCAGATTTTGTCCGGTGATGAAAGCGCCGGCACGACTGGCCAGCATCAGCGCCACACCGGCCACCTCCTCGGGCTCTCCCACTCGTCGCAATGGTGTGGCGGCCAAGCGGCGCACCATGAAGACTGGGTCAGTGATCAGTCCTTGCGCAAAAGGAGTATTGATCAGCCCGGGTGAAATCGAATTAACCCGTACTCCCTTTGGTCCCCATTCCACAGCCAGGTTGCGAGCCATCTGGGCCAGCGCCGCCTTGGACACTCCATACAATCCGATAGCGCCGTTGCCGCGCAAACCCGCGATGCTCGACATCAGCACCACGCTACCACCGCCCTGGCGCGCCATTGCCGGCAGCGCTGCGCTGCTAAGGCACCAGGCGCTTTTCAGGTTTAACGCCATCACAGCATCCCAATCGTCGTCGGATACGGTTGTCAGGGGACCAGCGGGACCCTGCATGCCAGCGTTGAGCACTAGTGTGTCGATACGGCCGTAGCGCGCCAGAGCGGCATCGATCAAGCGCTGGCACTCATCACTCCTTGCTAAGTCGCCACCGCAGCAAAAAATGGTTTGCGCGGGAGTTAGGTTGACCGCTAGGTCCATCGCCAGTGCTTCGCAGTCCCCCTGCTCGCGGTCCGCTAGCACTACGCTGGCGCCATAGGCGACAAAGACAGAGGCAAACGCTCGCCCGAGACCGCCAGTGGCTCCCGTGATCAACGCCACCTGACCGCTCAGATCAAAAAGCGCGCCGCGTACGATCTGGCTCATGATGTCGCAGTCCTGGTTGGCTTGCCGGAGCGGTTACTCCTGGATTGACTGGTACCACGGTGGACCATCGCACTGCACACCGTCAGTTGTACTTCGCGTTTGTGCTCAGTCTCGCCCAGCAACTTGCGGACGAGCGCGCGTGCGGCAAAACCATTCGCGCCGGTTGTCAGGATATGACTCATAATGAAGCCTCCTGACGTACTACTTTCTGTTCGATCACGCCAAACGGTCCGGTCCTGGTGCCAGGCCAGCACGCTTCCATTCGTACCCGGTCACCAAAACGCATGAAGCCTGTGCTGGCTCGCCCCTGATCAATTATTTCAATCACGCGTCGCTCTGCAATGCATGCGGAACCTGCACTGCGGCTAACATTGGAGACTGTGCCGGTGCCGATAATCGATCCGGCCGCCAATTTGCGCGTGCATGCAGCATGCGCAATTAGATCGCCAAAACTAAAGTTCATTTCACCACCATGCGGCTGACCGAACCAGCTTCCGTTCCACTCGACATGCAAATCAAGCCGCACGCGACCTTCGCGCCAGGCATCACCCAACTCGTCGGGCGTAACGGCCACTGGAGCAAAACTGGTCGATGGCTTGGCCTGTAAAAAGCCGAATCCAGTACGCATTTCACGCGGCCCCATAGCGCGCAGGCTCCAGTCGTTGAGCTGCACTAACAGGCGTACACTATCTAGCGCATCATGCGGTGCCGCCGCCATCGGGACAGAGCCGACAATGACACCGAATTCCCCTTCAAAATCGATACCGTAATCCTCACAAGGCAAGGGCACGTCAGCATGCGGCCCGAGGAAGTCGTCGCTGGCGCCCTGGTACATCAGCGGGATAGTCGCCAGGTCGGGAATCGGTGGAGTATCAAATGCTTGCGCCATCAGATGAGCATGGTTCAGAAAGGCTGAGCCGTCGCACCACTGCGGACTGCGGGGTAACGGAGCGGCGCAGCGGCGTGGCTCAAAGCGCTGGCTCTTACCAGTACCATTATTGAGCGAGTCGGACATTCTCCGCAGCGGGCGCACCACGTCATCCCAATGCTGTACAGCAAACAGCAGATTGGGGGCGATGGCACTGGCATCCACACAACGCGCCAAGTCGCGCGAAACCAGCAGCAGGCGGCCATCCAAGGATTGGTCGTTCAGGGTGGCGAATTTCATGATAAAAAATTCTCGAAAAAATAACGTGGAAACGACGGTGTCAAATGCCGTCGAGTATGGTTGCCCTGCCGTCCAGCGCCAAGTTCTGGCCGCTGACTGTCGCGCCGCTCCATCACTACCGCCCTAGGGTTGCCGCGATGGCAGGATCATAGGTCCCGTCAACGAGCACGAATAACATACGACATGGCCGGTCCGAACGGTTGGCCCATGCATGGTTGGTACCGCGCTGGACGACTACATTGCCGACTTGCAGCTGGACCTCCGAATCGTCCAATACCAGTGTCAACTCACCCGAGATCACGATACCGTAGTCCACCGATTCAGTCCGGTGCATCAGTGGATGTGGCGAGTTCACCGAGACAGTTGAAGCCGCGGCATCGCCAATCTGGCTGAACGCATCCAGCATCCGACCGGCTCCGTTTTCAAGATAATCAGGGGTATCCGGTGGAATGTCGACGAAACGAATGCGAGTACCACCGCAAGGAGGTGAAAGCGTCAGTGCACCCAAGGTTGGATCGGTACCGTTATCGACCGATGCGGGGGTGCGCTCAGTACTCCATACCTCATGAAATACAGTTCCTGGAATAGCGCTTAGTTCAACCACGGTAGGCAGTGGACCATGCGAACTAACGATGGCTTTACCGCTGGCATCGTGCCCCGTGACGATGCGGTGGATAGCGGGTGAAGTCATAGATGGTCTCCTCAAAAAATTAAAGCGATAGATATGCTGCGTGAACTTGGACGAAGCTGATATAGAAAAAAATACCTATTTGAGAAAGAGATTAAGCAGTGTCCGGTGAGCGCGTTGCTTGAAAACTGACCTGTTTCCAGATGCCGCCTGACCGATTCCAAATCTGTGTAACGTGGGAATTTACAGTCAAAGGCGCCGGCAAGCCCGGCGCCTGGATGACGTTAGTCATACCGCCGCTCATCACAGCAATGTCACCGTAATATCGAACTTGAAGCCCGTGCCGTTCAATCGACAAAAACTCCAGCGCATGTTCCGCATATTGTAGATAGGTCGCTTTATCCTGCACAATACCGGTCGAATGCACGTACACCAAATCATCCGAGAAAAGCTCTGCCAAGCGTTTGAAATCTTTACTGACCAAGGCATGCCGACGCTGTGTTTCCAATTGCAACAATTCTTCTATAAAAATATCCATGCCGCCTCTTTATGACTGATGTTGCGATTGCTTGGCTGGGGTATACCCTTCCACGTATTCGACTTCCCACGGCGCGGCGTCCATCATGTACGGTGCCATGTTCGTAATAAAACTGAAGAAACCAAACATCGGATTCCAGATTCGAGGAATCCAGGTATCATCCAGGCAGTCAGCATCTGCACCATATTCGGCTTGCCCGCCCGTGGGACTAGGTAGATACAAGAAAGCCGACGATGCAATACGATGTCGTCCCAGACCCCAATCGGATTTCGGCCATCCTTTCCGCTCCATATAGTTCGCACCGACCATCACTTCATCGATATCATCCACACCAAAATTTACATGGTCAAAATGATGTTTTCCATCAAATCCAGGGAATGGCAGGTTGGAATTGAGGAAATAAATATTATGATGATCGCGGGTACCATCAGCGCGGCAGAAGATACCGAATGTGCGTTGAATATCGGACAGACGAAAACCCAAACGATCACGATAAAAAGCCCAAGACGCTTCGAAGTCAGGAACCTGAAACACAACATGCTGCAAGGTTTTCGGTCGTGCACGCATGCGCCATCGGCGGTGTAGGTTAATGCGATTATAATTACCAGGGGAATTAACTGGATCTACGCTGCTAACCACCTGTTTTTTATGAAAAACACGAAATCCGATCGCCAAACCATCATCCGACAAACAATGCCCAGTGCCGTTTTCATCGAAATTAATTTCCCGGTCACGGCCTAGGTCTTTTAGCAGACGCTGCAACCCATCCTCTGAAGAAACGCCCCAAATGACCTCATGCACACCAGTACCAACCAGATTTGACTTGGGAATGGCCGGATCCTTGATATTGCGAATGATTACATTAGAACCTTCATCAAGTTGAAAGTGCGAAAAGTGTTCGTTACTTTCCAGCAACGGCAAACCGAAATCGTCGAAATAGCGAGTACAGAGTGCGACGTCATCGACTCCATACACGATAGTATGAATCCCATTAATTCCATAAGTTGCCATATTATCTACACCCCTTCAATAAAACAATTATTTCCACTCTTGTTCGCAACAATGAGTTTCAGTATAACAAGCAATTCCCAACATCTTTATTGATTCAATTGATGCAAATTCATCACTGACGTCGATATCAATATTGAAGAGTCCATTACAGATCCAAGACCAGCATCGGCGATTTGGAGCGCGAACAACATGGCATAAACTGGTCATTCCGCGCACGCTCCGCATCGGTCAAATACACGTCACGATGCTCGGGTACGCCATCCAGCACGCGTGTCGCGCAGGTTCCACATACCCCCTGTTCGCAGGACACGGGAATATTGACGCCCTGGCTGGCCAATACTTCAATCACTGGCTTGCCCGCAGGAATCGTATAGAGCACACCACTGCTGGCGATCTTGACTTGAAAGTCCCGGTCGGCCGAGGTATCTTGAGCAAGCGCGCCGAAATACTCCAGGTGCAACTGTTCGCTCTGCCAGCCATGGCTTTTCGCGGCTTGAATGATGAAGTCGATGAAGCCTGACGGCCCGCACACGTAAAGATGCGTCCCCGCTTGCGGCCGCGCCAGCAAATGCGTCAGGTCCAATTTCTGCTCTGGAGTTCCGTCGTCATAATGAAAGCTGACTTGGCTGGCAAAATCAGCCAAGGTGATGCGCTTGCGGAATGCGGTGCGCTCAGCCGAACGGGAGCAATAATGCATTTCGAATGAGTTACCACTCTGAGCCAGCCGCTCGGCCATACATAGGATAGGCGTCACACCTATTCCCCCCGCGAATAACAAACTGCGTTTGGCCTGGACCAATGGGAAATGATTCTTCGGTTCGCTGATCGCCAGCGTATCCCCTTCTCTGACGACATCATGCAATGCAGCGGAGCCCCCACGCGAATGCGGATCGCGCAGCACAGCAATCAGGTAACGATGCTGTTCAGTCGGGTCATTGCACAGGGAATACTGGCGCGTCAGGCCCGGCCGGATTTCCACATCGATGTGTGACCCGGCACTAAATGGCGGCAGCACCTTCCCTTCGGCACTGACCAATTCAAAACTAGCGATGCCCTCGGCCTCTTTGACCTTCCTTGCCACTGTTACTGAAAGCTGTTTCATGGTATTTCCCTGATTTACTGAAAGTATTGAGCTACAGCGCATGATTTCACCTCAGGCCATTTTGGCGACCGCGACCATTTCCGCGCCACTGGCCTGAGTGCTGTTTCGTTTTGATTGAGGGAGTAAGAAATAGGCCAACGCAGGCAACAGGACCAGCGCACCGACCATATTCCACAGGAACATGAACGCCAGCAGGATACCCATGTCCGCTTGAAATTTAATCGGGGACAACACCCAAGTCACCACACCGATGGCCAGCGTACCGCCAGTGAGCAGCACCACCTTGCCGGTAAATAGCAAGGCCCGGTAATATGCTTCGGACAGACTGTCGCCGGCGCGCATCCGCGCCAGAATGATACTCATGACGTACAACGCATAGTCCACGCCAATGCCAACCCCAAGCGCAATGACCGGCAAGGTCGCCACTTTCACCCCGATGTTGAGCCAGACCATCAGTGCTTCACACAGGATCGAAGTCACCACCAGCGGCACCACCGCACAGATGACGGCGCGCCATGAACGGAAGGTAAGCAAACACAGCAGAATCACGGCGCCGTACACCCAGAACAACATCTCCCGACTAGCGCTTTCGACCACGATATTGGTAGCGGCCTCGATACCGGCATTGCCCGCGGCGAGCTGGAACTGTACGTCCGCAGTGTTGTTCTCCTTGGCGAAGCGTTCCACCGTGAGCAGCACGCTGGACAAGGTATCGGCCTTGTGATCTTTCAGATAAAGGTACAGCGTCAACAGATTGCAGCTGTCGTTGTACAGGCCGCGGGGCGCCCCCGCCGTCACCATGTTGAGCGAACTCTGGTTCTGCAACAGGTCGTACCATTTCAGGTTGCCTTCGTTCAGGCCGATCATGACGCGCCGGTTCAGCAAGGACAAGGAATTGCTGAGCTCAACACCTGGCAATTGATCCAGCTGCCATTCCAGCGCTTCCAGCCGCATCAACGTTGCATAGTTCGAGCAAGCGCCATCTGGTGTCTTGACCATGACGGCAAAGACGTCACTGCTAGCCGCATAGTTGCGTACGATGAAGGCGTTGTCGCGGTTGTAGCGGGAATCTGCGCGTAACTCCGCCGCGCCCGGATCCAGATCACCGATTTTCAGCTGCTTGCTGGCCCAGTAGCCGCCCAAGGCAAGTAGCGCCGCAACAACGACGGCAGCGCCGGCCCAGCGTTTGCGTGTAAACAGGTCGAGCAGGCGCCACAGGGGATGGCGGACTGCGCCATCGAGGTCTGCCATTTCCGTTTTGAGGCTGCGTTCGGCCGCTGACCGGCTAACGCCAATATACGAGAGCAGGATAGGCAGCAGGATCAGATTGGTAAAAATCAGCACCGCGACACCTATGCTCGCCACTATCGCCAGGTCACGGATGACCTTGATATCGATAATCTCCAGGACGGCAAACCCCACGGCGTCGCACAGCAGCGCCATCAGGCCGGCCAGGAACAGGCGGCGGAAGGTATAGCGCGCAGCGATCACCTGATGCGTGCCGCGGCCGATATCCTGCATGATGCCATTCATCTTTTGCGCGCCGTGACTCATGCCAATAGCGAATACCAGAAACGGCACCAGGATCGAATACGGATCCATGCCATAGCCCAGGACAGGGAGGATGCCCAGCTGCCACACCACGGCAATCAGCGAACAGAGCACGACTAGTGCTGTACTGCGCACGCAGCGCGTGTACCAATACAGCGTCGTCGCCGCAATTAGGAGCGAAGCGGCGAAAAACAGCAGGATCTGGTCCAGGCCGGAGATCAAATCACCGACCACCTTGGCAAAGCCGGTGATATACAGCCGTACCTGCGGGCCTTGATATTTGGCGCGGATATCCTCCAGGCGGGCGGAGAAGCGGGCATAGTCCAGCGCCTGTCCAGTCTGCGGGTCTTGGGCCAGCAAGGGGACGTAGATCATGCTGGATTTGCCGTCCAGCGCGACCAGTTGGCCGACTTCGCCGGAACGCTCCACATTCATGCGCACCAAGCTGACGCTGGCCGGCGATGCATCATAATCGTTCGGAATTACCGGTCCGCCGTCCATCCCTTCCTCAGTCACTCCCATCCAGCGTGTCGACGGTGTCCACAACGATTTCATGTATGCACGGTCGACACCGGGCAATAGGAACACCTCGTCGCTGATTTTCTGCAGAGTGGACAGGTACGCGGCATCATAGATCGAACCGTTTTTCGCTTCCACCGCGATACGCAGCGCATTGCCCAGGCCGGTCAGTTCCGACTTGTTCACAAGATAGTTCGCAATGTAGGGGTGCCCCGTCGGTATCATGTCCTCGAAACTGGCGTTGAACTTGAGCCTGCTCGTCTGGAAAGCAAACAGCACCGTGAGCAACACGCAGAGGCTCACCACAATAATCCGATGATTGAAAAAAGCACGCTCGATCACACTGCCGGAAGCGGTATCGAAATCCGACAGATTGCGTAGCACCGGCTGCTCGCCGGCAGAAGAAGATTGGACAGTCATTTATTTACTCCGGTTGATACCATAGGTAGCTTGACGGACAGCTGGCTGATGCCACGCAGACCGGCCCCTAGCAGCTTGCCATCGCCCCCTTTCAACAAGGCGCTGAGCGGCGCGCCCGCCTGTGCCTGTTGGAGCAAGCTGACCCTACAGCCGTTGTTGTCGCTAATAAATAGCTGGCCGGCCTGGTTCGACAAGACGACACGCCCATCGTCGAGAACCAGCGCGGCGCTTACGGAAACCGGCGGGTATCCCTCGCAGCGCTGAAACGTCTGACCCCGATCCTGTGACTGGAACACATTGCCTTTCAAACCGCCAACCAGCAGTGCACCCGACGGCAGCACGGCCATTGTGAAAAAGCTGCCACGGTAGTGGCTATCCAAGTGGACAAACGTCGCGCCGCCATCGTCTGAACGTAGCAGCAAACCTTGTTCTCCTGCGAGGTAGATGGTGTCCCCCACCCAACGGGCGGCATAGATATGCAAGCCTTTCGGATTGGCGATGCGCGTCATCAGCGGCTGCCAGCTGGCGCCGCCGTCATCAGTACGCAGGATCAAGCCGTAAGCGCCGACAATGATGCCGCTGCGCTCATTCTTAAACTGGATGTCGAGGAAGGGCTTGTCGGGGCCATCCGCCGCAAATTGCTGTGCAATCGCCTCCGCGCTGGGGTCACTAGCGGTCTGCAACAGCAATTGGCTGACCTTGACGCCATCGAGCTGTACCCGCCAGCTACGACCGCCGTCGCCGGTATGTAGCACGGTTCCCGCGTGTCCTATGGCCCACCCCTTGCTCGCGCCGACGAAGGCGACGGCGGTCAGCGTCACGCTCACTGGAACTTGCGCTTGCTGCCATTGACCGCCATTGTCATCCGACCACAATGCTAGCCCGCGCTCCCCCACCGCGACGATGCGCGTACCGGCCCGCGCCAAGCCAAGCATCACGCGGTGCGACGCCTGCGATGCCACCAAGGCCGGGCGCTGCAGAACGCCGGCAACCGGCACCGCATGCAGCGGCGACGCCAAGGCCACGAGCGAGGTAACGAGCGCACCAGCGTTACGTTGCGAAATATTCATAATCTGTGTCTCTCAACTCTGAGAACGGTCAGTGCCCTGTCGACGCCGGCACTTCCGCCCGGGAATACAGCATGTGGACGCGCGCCACGCAGCGCACGCCCGTTTGCAGCGATGGCCTAGCGCAAGCCTTGTCCCGACATCGCATCAGGAGAGAATACCGAGTCCGGATAGCGTGGCATGATCTTGTAATGCGTCGCCTTTTCGTTGAACCCGTTATTGATGAACATGGAACCGGACAGCAGGTCGTTAAAGCCAAACGTAGTGGCGACCAGCGCAGGCACGTCCGGCATCAGGATCGGCAATTGCCACATGGTCTTCCACAACTGGCCTTTGGCATCCCAGCGATCACCCAGCACGGCACACCATGTATCCTCGTCGATGTAATAGATCCCTTTCGGCGCCACATGGCGCTTACCTGGCGCGAGCGTGGCCTCGACCACCCATACGCGGTGCAGTTCCCAACGCACGTGATCCGGATTCAGATGATTGCCACTGACCAGGTCGCTATCCCTGGTCGGCTTGAGCGCCTTGTTGGTATTGTAGGGAACGATGATTTCCCTTTTCCCCAGGATCTTCCAGTCGAACCGGTCCACCCGGCCGGAAAAAACTTCCAGCTCATCGAAACCCATCACACCGGCCGAGGCCGGCGTAGGCGTATCGCAGCAAGCGTTCGGCAGCTTGCGGGTGCGGCGCTGTCCCGCCAGATACACCCAGGTCTGATCCTTGTCACCATCCAGATTTAAACGCCCGGTGATCGCTTCGCCGGCACGGATTGGCGGCCCCGAATTGATGAGGCGGATTTGCACATAATCGCCGCTGAATTTTTCGAACGAACCATCCTTGTCGTAATAAGGCATGGATTGATCGATTGCGCCATCGACGGACATCACCTGCTTGCCGTCGGCGGTGATCAACGTACCATGCATCTCCATTTTCCAGCTGTCCGCGCGCCATCTCAGCAAATGGTTCCACATCACTTCCATGCCCGATTTCGGGATCGGGAATGGCACGCCGCCATATGCCCCCTCGGGTGCCTTGCTGCCATTTAACTTGGCCCGCATCGCGTTCCGCGCCGTATTGTCGTACACCCATTGCGGCGCGGCGGCGGTGCGATGGCTAGGGTAAACATCGATACGAAAATCGGGATATTTCTTCAACAGCGCCTTGCTGCCATCGCTCAGCTTGTCGACGTATTGTTCCATGTTTTTGGCATTAACCGAGTACAGCGGCTTTTCGCTGGCAAATGGATCGCCGTCACGACGGCCACCATTTTTGAATCCTGGTATCGCCGTCGTATAGCCGCCGCTCCAGGCCGGAATCGAGCCATCCTTGTTGCCTGCCCGCTCCGCCCCGAAGGGCGTCAGCGTGGTTTTCAGCTGTGCGGCCTCTTGCTCGGACACTGCAGCACCAGTGACCTGGCTGACATAGAGTGCACCACCTACGAACGCCATCCTCAATATGCTTATGAATTTCATCTTGCTCTCCGTTTTTCGCTTGATATTTACCAGGTGCGGCGCAAGGAAATGGACACAAAGTCGCGATCCTTGAGATTTTGCTTATAGGTATATGCAGTACCCGCGCCATGCAGTACGACTGCCGTTGATTCGGGGCCATAAAAATGCGTGAAGTTCAGCCCGAAATACCAGGTGCTCAAATACACACCGTTCAGGCCAACGCTCATGTCACCGCCGTGATGTACGCCAAACGCGCTCACGGCGGACGAGCGCCCCTTCGGGGAATAGCTCAAGCCGACCGGCAGTGATAGATCGAAGCCAGACAGCGCCTGGCGAAATGTCGCCTCATAGACGCCACGCATGCTCCATGCATCCCGATCGGCATTCGGGTCGAGGGCAGCGGCATTGCGCTTGACGCTCGTGGTACGGTTCCACGCCAGTTCCGCTGCCATGGTCGACTCGGGCACATACGCAAACACCGGTAACTGGTACAGGGTCGACAAATTGAGGTGCGCCGTCTTTCCTATTGGATAGCTCGGATTGCCATCGTTGTCGGCCGCTTGCGCCGGACCGCCAAATGCAACCGGCACCAAGCCAAACAGGTCAGCCGTCCCAGAGTTAACCAGCGGTGCGTTGTGCCGGACCGATGCCTCGAGGGCAATATTGGCGCTACCCAAAGTGGTACTCGCACTGGCACCGAAAGCCTTGATGTTTTGCTGATAGAACAGACGGTAAATCCCCGTCAGTGGCGACAGGACGACATTAGGTGTTTTATCGCTATAGTGAACCGCATATAAACCCAGGTCCACGCCGCTGCCTTCCGGACTCCAGCGCAACTGTGCGCCCCCTTGGCCAGAATTGCGTGGCTGTCGGTCGGCCCCATGCAATTCCGATGTACCGGGACCAGTAAACAGGCGCTCTCCCCCGGCATCGAGAAAATCGGCGCCCGAGAAGTAACTGCCTGCCCCAGCCAAAACTGTCTTTTGCCACTGGTACTGATAAAAAGCACCAAGAGAAAGATTCGATTGCAGTTGCCACTGACCCGAGATCTGACCTACCGGACGGATAATTTCCTTGAATTGGGAACCCGGCACCGACAGCAGTTTCACCACGTCAACCGGGGCCATCGTACCTGCGATGCCGTTATTTCCGAAGAACAGACTCTCACCGTAAATGAGTGCATGGCGGCCGGCACGAATCGTTGCCGTCGTGCCGTCGATGTCCCCCTTGGCAAACAGAAATGCATCCAGCAATTCAGCTTTTGCGCCGTGCAGCTTGCGGGTAGCGTCTGGAAACTCGTTTGCAGGAACCGAGCTCGCGTTATACAGGAAGGGCAATTCGTTATTGCTGGTGGCCCTGTTGTACACCGTGTCGTACCATGCCGCACCGCTAATGCGTGCGCCCACATTCTGGTAAGTGAGATCCAGCTCGGACAACAGATCAAGCCGATTCGAAATCAAACCTTTGCCGAAGTTGCTATCGCCGTCGCCCTGGTTGCCCCCCTGTGCCATATCGTTGGCCAATGCTACGGAACGCTCTTTAACACGGAAACCACCCGTATATTTGATGGTGTTATCCCAACGCACCTTCAAATTGGGATTGCCAGTCTCGATTTCGGCTGAATGCGCAAGCGGCAACGCCAGCAACGTAGCAACCGCCATGCAAGTACCCCCCTGCAGGGTTCGCGCACGCAAGTCGCTGCACAGTTCATTTTCCCGTCTCATATCGTCTCCTTTTTTATAATGTTTTAATTGCAGAATGCTTTCGAAAGCATTCAAGTCGCTGCTGGTCGCGCCTACTCCTGCCTAGGCATCCCGACAGTTAGAGCCGGCATGCCCAGTGCACGCAAGGCATTGCCGCTGAGTATTTGCTGGCGCTCCTCTTCACTTAACTCCGTCAGGGTATTGATCAAGCCATGTACGTCATATGCACCCATGTCGAACGGATAGTCGGTGCCGATGACCACTTGCGTCACGCCAACTTGCTCAATCAGTTGTCTCAACGCCTGCGGCTCGTATACGAGGCTGTCAAACCAAATCTGCTTCAAATATTCAGCCGGAGTTCGCCGGGGCATGCCCGCTTCGGGACGCACGTGATAGGCATGGTTGGAACGTCCGATATAGCTCGGCAGGTAGCCTCCGCCATGCGCAGCCACCAGCTTGATGCCGGGATGCCTGTCAAGCACACCGCCGAAGATCAGGTGCGAAAGCGCAATTGTCGTTTCCAATGGCTGCCCGATTGTATTAACCAGGTAATATTGATTCAGACGCTCGCCTAAGGTGGTTCCCAAGGGATGCAGAAACACCAGGCAACCGAGCTCTTCGACCTTGGACCAGAACGGCTGAAAACGCGCGTCCGCCAGTTCCGCGCCATTCACAGAAGACGATATCTCGACGCCACGCAAGCCAAGTTGCCGAACGGCATACTCCAACTGCTGCACAGCCAGTCCGGGATGCTGCATGGCCACATTCCCCAAGCCTGCCAACCGCTGCGGATGCTGAGCGCACAAATCGGCAATCTGCTCGTTTTGGATACGGACAATCTGACCCGCGAGATCCTGGTCAGCCCAGTAGTAATACTGATTGGGCGAAGGACTCACCACTTGTAGATCAACCCCCATCGCATCCATATCGCGCAAGCGCTCATCAAGCTGCGTCAACTTGAGCCAAGCCTCGGGTAACATGACACGGTTGTTATGCTCGACTGATGCCCCGCCCATGGATTTGAGAGCCGCCTCGCCCTCGGCAAGCTTTTGCGGCAGCCCCGCCACCAGTCGCTCGATCTCTGGCGTTAAGACATGGCAGTGCAAGTCAACCGTATAACGTCGCTGCCGGCCACCACTGCCGCCAGCGACGCGCTGCGTCTGATCGGCTGGGCATTGTGGCGGGCAGGCATATCCACATTTATGAAATAACATTCTCGTCCTCGCTGCTCATAGCTCCATCCCGGCACCAGCCAGAAGTGGCGGGCTTTATGAAGCGAACGAAATGAAGCATAACGAGCGGACAAGTATTTGAGAAACGCTTTGTCCTGATCTACCCCATCGGTCCCACCGATGGCTCAATGGCGCAATTGGCATCGGTCATACCGATGGGGGCTATCAGTACTAAGAATTTCACCAAGTGCCCCAACCTCTTCTATGATTAATGGCATCCCTGCAATAAATCGCATCGACTAACCCTCACAGGAGTGCGCTTTTGTCTATCTCTTCCCCCATTTTCTCGTTCGGCACCTTCTCGGTTGCAGGCTCGCCTCCATTTCCAGGATTGATCCTGGATGAACAAGTTATTTCTTTAAATAATCTGAAAAAATTTGGCCAAGACTTCCAGCTGACTTTGACCGGATCAGACAACATGCTGTCTTTCATAGAGAACTGGAAAGACAATCTGGCAGCCATCAGTGCAATCTGGACTACGCTGCAAGGCAATTCAATCCAGGCCATAGAGCAACGAAAATCTCTAATTCCTTTGAGTATATTGAAAGTGCATGCACCATTATTACCGCGTCAGATCTTCTGCGCTGGCGCAAATTACTACAAACATGTGGTGAACTACATAGTTGACCAAGGTCCAGGTGGCACACCGGGAACAGATGGCATGAATCTGGAGCAATTGCTTAGCTTCGCGCAAAACCTCATGACAGAGCGTGCAAAATATGGCTCGCCATATATGTTTTCCAAAATTCCATCCAGCGTAACTGGCCCATATGATCCTGTAATACTGCCGAAAATCACCAAACAGGCAGACTGGGAATTGGAACTTGCCGTAGTGATCAGCAAGCCAGCCCGCAACATCGCGTTGGCCGACGCCATGAACTACGTTGCCGGCTATACGATTGCAAATGACATCAGCGCGCGCGATCTGATTTTCTGTAAGGATCCGAAGGCAATGGGAACAGATTTCATTTCCGGGAAAAATTCACCGACTTTCCTGCCTCTAGGACCTTACATCGTTCCAGCAGAATTTATTCCAGATCCATATTCCTTACAATTGACCCTGAAACTCAATGGGGAGATTATGCAAAACGAAAATACTTCCGACATGATTTTCAACATCGCACGGCAGATTGAATATATTTCGAGCCGCGTCCAACTGTGGCCTGGCGATGTAATCTGCACTGGTTCGCCAGCCGGAAATGGCATGCAATATCAACGCTATTTGCATGATGGTGATGTCATGGACGCAAGTATCACGTCACTCGGTGCGCAACGCAATGCTTGTATCAATGAGTAAGAACAAGTGCAACTCACTCGTGGAAGCTCAGCTCTTTAGATATACGCACTAAAGCAGGCGCCGAAGTACACTACGCAGCCAAATATGAGAAGCATCGTTTTCAAGAAAACGATGCCACTGCATTTTCTCAATCAAAATAGGGGTTTGCATCGGCGGCTCCAGCAATCGCAACGGAAAGTAATTGGCAAACATCTTCGCCAAGCGAGTATGCATCGTAGCAATACGATTAGTGCCAATCACTAATTGTGGCAGAGTATTAAAGTTACTTGTGGAAACTTCTATTCTACGTGACAGGCCGCTGCTTTTTAAAAACCACTCCTCAAAACTAGGCGTCTGCCCGTTGGTGCCAAACATTGTTGAAACATGGCCCAGCGCCATAAACTGATCTAGAGTCAAACTGTCGGCAACCAGCGAATTCCCAGACCAAACTACGCAAGTGTAAGAATCTTCAAACAATACTTCGCTTGGGTGGTCATCCGAAATATATTTCTCTGGCATTAGCATCAGATCAATCTCACCCCGATCCAACAATTCCAGATAACGGTCACTAGGAGAAATTATATCCATAGTGATGTGCGGAGCTTCCAGACTGATTACACGCATCGTATCGGCCAACAGCACGGAAGTGGGATAATCCGAACCCATCACTTTGAAATGGCGATTCGATTTCATCGGTATGAATTCAGGTTTTATTTCGATAGTTGCCTGAATCTGAAGCAAAACCTCGCGCAATGGATCTGCCAATCTTTGTGAAAGTGGTGTCATGGCCATCACGCGCCCTACCGGCACCAAAATTTCATCATCAAAATATTCACGCAAACGCGCCAGCGCCCCACTAATTGCAGATTGACTCAAATGCAACTTTTTTGCAGTACGAGTGACGCTTTTTTCTGTAAGCAAAGCGTCGAGTGCGACTAGCAAATTCAGATCGAGATGCTTGAAATGCATAAAGCCTCCAGCTTATTTATCAAAATTTTCAACTTAATTCAGCCATTAGATTTAACTGAATTTCCGGCTGAACTGGAGACGTATTCAAGGCCGGCCCAACTTGACAGATCGGCATCACACCAGGGAACAGCATGTCCTGAAGCTCCGTTAAACGAATACAGTATACTGACAAGAAACTCCGCGAACGTGTCCATGCCGCGCCTCATGATATTGCGCCTATCAGGCAAATACTCACGGTGGAAATCACGGATACTGTGAAAACAAAACAGCCCAACGTATCGCAAAATGACTGATACAGGCAGGTGCCATTTTTGAGATTAGTTAAATTCATGCCAAGTCTCCTGATATGTTTTTTAGGTAAGACGTCAATTCGGTTTCGTCAGAGACTCTCGGTGAAACCGAAGATGGTCTTCGATGTAGGTCGATATAAAATAATATCCATGGTCATAACCGGCATGTCTGCGCAGTTCCAGCGGCTGGCCGGCGGCTTTGCATGCCTTCTCCAGCTCATGCGGGAACAACTGATCGGTCAGAAATTTATCGCTCAGACCCTGGTCGATCAGGATGCCGTTCGACAACGGCTTGCGCATTTGCGCCATCAGGATGCTGGCGTCGTAGCCTGCCCATGCCTCGCGCCGTGCTCCGAGGTAAGCGATGAACGCCTTTTCACCCCAGGCGCTCTGGCTCGGCGCGCAGATCGGCGCCAGCGCGGACACCGACTTGAACAGCGCCGGATTGCGTAGCGCCAACACCAGCGCGCCATGGCCTCCCATCGAGTGGCCCATGATGCCAACGCTGCCTGGCGTCACAGGAAATTCGGAGACGACCAGCTGGCACAGTTCCAGCACATAGCTGTACATGCGGTAGTGCACGCTCCATGGCGCCTGAGTGGCATCGACATAAAATCCAGCGCCGACGCCCAGGTCCCAGCTATCGGTTTCGCCTGGCACGCCCGCGCCGCGCGGACTGGTGTCCGGCGCGATCAGCATCAGGCCAGCCCTGGCGGCATGCCGCTGCGCACCGGCCTTGACCATGAAGGTCTCTTCCGTACAGGTCAGCCCAGCCAGGTAGAACAGCGCGGGCACTTGGCCGGTATCGGCCTGTGGCGGCAGGAAGATGGAAAAGCGCATCGGCAGGCCGATCGCCGTCGAATGGTGCCGGTAATAGCGCTGCACGCCGCCGAAGCAGGCGTGTTCGCTGATCAATTCGAGCATGGCACGCTCCTTAATACAGCACGACGGAGCGGATCGACTCGCCACTTTTCATCAAGTCGAACCCTTCGTTGATGCGTTCCAGGGGTAGGCGGTGCGTGATCAGGTCGTCGATATTGAGCTTGCCTTCCATGTACCAGTCGACGATCTTTGGCACGTCTGTGCGCCCGCGCGCACCGCCGAAGGCCGAACCGCGCCATTCGCGTCCGGTGACCAGCTGGAACGGGCGGGTCGAGATTTCCTGGCCGGCCGCGGCCACGCCGATGATGAATGACTTGCCCCATCCCTTGTGCGTGCATTCGAGCGCCTGGCGCATGGTCGTCGTGTTGCCGACGCACTCGAACGAATAATCGGCGCCGCCGTCGGTAATCTGCACGATGGCGTCGACCACGTTCTCGACTTCCTTCGGATTGACGAAATGGGTCATGCCGAATTTACGGGCCATCTCTTGCCGCGCCGGGTTGATGTCGACGCCGATGATCTTGTCGGCGCCCACCATCTTCGCCGCCTGGATCACGTTCAGGCCGATGCCGCCCAGGCCGAACACGACGACATTCGCTCCCGCTTCGACCTTGGCCGAGAACAGCACCGCGCCGACGCCGGTGGTGACACCGCAACCGATGTAACACACCTTGTCGAACGGCGCATCTTCACGGATTTTCGCCAGCGCGATTTCCGGCACCACGATGTAGTTCGAGAAGGTCGACGTGCCCATGTAGTGGAACAGCGGCTTGCCGTCGAGCGAGAAGCGCGACGTCGCGTCCGGCATCAGGCCGCGTCCCTGCGTGGAGCGGATCGCCTGGCACAGGTTCGTCTTGCGCGACAGGCAGAATTTGCATTCGCGGCATTCCGGCGTGTACAGCGGAATCACGTGGTCGTCTTTTTTGAGCGTCTTGACGCCGGGGCCGACGTCGACCACGATGCCGGCGCCTTCATGGCCGAGGATGGCCGGGAAAATGCCTTCCGGGTCGGCGCCGGACAGGGTGTAGTAATCGGTGTGGCAAATGCCGGTGGCCTTCAGTTCGACCAGCACTTCGCCGGCCTTCGGACCTTGCAGGTCGACTTCTTCGATCGTCAATGGTGCGCCGGCCTGCCATGCAATTGCTGCTTTGGTTTTCATGTCTTGCCTTTAGAAATAACAAAATTACATATTTGAACTGGATAAAGCATTCCACTCTGTTCGCAAACTGCATGCCACACAATTTTCGCCGTACTACGAGATACGATCGGAACCCACATCGGCTGTGCCCATTAACATGTCGTCCAGGCCTTTGCCCGCCTCAATCATGGGCCACACGCTTTCGCTCTGGTCGGTGATGAAATTCATGAACACCAGCTTGTCCTTCTGCGCGAACGCTTCGCGTAGCGCACCTTCAACATCGCCCGGCTTGTCGACCGTGAGGCCGACATGGCCGAACGACGCGGCCAATCGGTCAAAGTCTGGCAAGGCGTCCATATACGATTCCGCATGACGTGAGCCGCTATAGACGTCCTGCAATTGGCGCACCATGCCTAGCGAACGGTTGTTAAGCATGACGATCTTCGGCGTCAGGTGGTATTGCCGGCATGTGGCCAACTCCTGGATGCACATCTGGATCGATGCTTCCCCGGTCACGCATGCCACCGTCGCGCCCGGATTAGCCAGTTGCACGCCCATCGCATATGGCAGCCCGACACCCATCGTTCCCAGTCCGCCGGAATTGATCCAGCGCTTTGGTTGCCTGAATTTGTAGTACTGCGCGGCCCACATCTGGTGCTGGCCGACATCGGACGTTACGAAGGCATCCCCTCTGGTCACGGCCCATAATTTCTCGATCACGTACTGCGGCTTGATGATGTCGGCGGAAGGTGCGTAATCCAGGCAGCCGCGCTGGCGCCACTGTCCGATCTGACCCCACCATGCCGAAACGTCTAGGCGAGGGCGCGCCAGCGCGGGTGAGCCCAGTAGCGCCAGCATCTCGCGCAACACACTCTTAACATTACCGACGATGGGAATGTCGACCTTGACCCGCTTCGAAATCGCAGTGGGATCGATATCGATGTGGATGATCTTCCTTGGCATGCGGGCAAAATCCTCGGTATTGCCAATTACCCGGTCGTCGAAGCGAGCGCCGATAGCGATCAGCACGTCGCAGTGCTGCATCGCCATGTTCGCCTCGTAAGTTCCATGCATGCCCAGCATACCGAGGAAATATTCGCCGGTACCGTCATAACCGCCCAGTCCCATCAGCGTGTTGGTGCATGGGTAGCCGAGGCGATTGATTAGCGCATTTAATTCCTGAGCGGCATCGGCCAGCACCACGCCGCCGCCGGCATAGACCACTGGACGGCGAGCGCCCAGTATCATGTCCAGTGCACGCCGGATCTGACCCGGATGACCTTCGTTAGGTGGCTGATACGAGCGCATCTGGACCGTGGCCGGATATTCGTACCGGCAGCGCGCGGTTGTGATGTCTTTCGGGATATCGATCAGAACCGGGCCTGGCCGGCCGCTGCGGGCAATATAAAATGCCTTTTTGAACGTGTCGGCCAGGTCCTTGACGTCGCGTACCAGGAAATTGTGCTTGACGCAGGAGCGCGTGATGCCGATGGTGTCGCATTCCTGGAACGCATCCTGGCCAATAGCGTGCAGCGGCACTTGGCCGCTGATGACGACCATCGGGATCGAATCCATGAACGCGGTGGCGATGCCAGTAATCGCGTTGGTTGCGCCGGGACCGGACGTGACCAGCGCCACGCCGACTTGGTCCGAACTGCGCGAATAGGCGTCGGCCGCATGCACGGCCGCCTGTTCGTGGCGCACAAGCACATGGCGCACCTGTTCCTGGCCAAACAGCGCGTCATAGATGTGCAGCACGGAGCCGCCCGGATAGCCGAACACATGACCGACCTGTTCCTCGGCCAAGCAGCGCACGACAATTTCAGCGCCACTCAATACCTCGCCCTCACTATATTTGGCTGCGGCAGCGCTCTGGACAATGGTGTTATTTTTTTCTATCATGCCCATCTTGTTCTCCTTTCAATTGCGCGATGGCGTTTTGCGCGACGGCGGCAGGTCGGTGCAGACGCCTTCGTACACTTCGGCGGCCATGCCGATCGACTCGCCCAGGGTCGGGTGCGGGTGGATCGTCTTGCCGATGTCGGTGCCGTCGCAACCCATCTCGATGGCCAGCGCGATTTCTCCGATCATGTCGCCGGCATGCGTGCCGACGATGGTGCCGCCGACGATGCGGTGCGTGTCAGCGTCGAACAGCAGTTTTGTAAAACCTTCGGCGCGGCCGTTGGCTACGGCACGCCCGCTCGCGGCCCAGGGGAAGTGGCCCTTCTCGACCTTGATGCCTTTGGCTTTCGCTTCGTCTTCGGTGATGCCGGCCCATGCCACTTCCGGATCCGTGTACGCGACCGACGGAATCACCTTCGCGTCAAAATAGGACTTCTGGCCGGCGGCCACTTCCGCCGCCACGTGGGCTTCCGCAACCGCCTTGTGCGCCAGCATCGGCTGCCCCACCAGATCGCCGATGGCGAAGATGTTCGGCACGTTGGTGCGCATCTGGCTGTCGACGTTGATGAAGCCGCGATCGGTCACGACGACACCGGCCTTGTCGGCGGCCAGCTTCTTGCCGTTCGGGCTACGGCCCACGGCCACCAGCACCATGTCGTAGATCTGCGGCGCGGGCGCGGTGGCGCCGGCTTCGGCCGCTTCGAAGGTGACCTTGATCCCTTCCGGCAGCGCTTCGACGGCGACCGTCTTGGTCTTCGTCATGATGTTATCGAAGAGTTTTTCGTTGAACTTCTGCCAGACCTTGACCGCGTCGCGGTCCGCGCCCTGCATCAGGCCATCGAGCATTTCGACGACATCGATGCGGGCACCGAAGGTCGAATACACGGTCGCCATTTCCAGGCCGATGATGCCGCCGCCGATGACGAGCATGCGTTTCGGGATCTGGCGCAGTTCCAGCGCGCCGGTCGAATCGACGATGCGCGGATCTTCCGGCACGAACGGCAGTTTTACGACGGCCGAACCGGCAGCGATGATCGCCTGCTTGAACTGCACCACCTTTTTGCTGCCGTCGCCGGCCGTCACTTCGACGTGGTTCGCGCTGAGGAACTGGCCGACGCCGGTGACGATCTGCGTCTTGCGTGCCTTGGCCATGCCGGCCAGGCCGCCGGTCATGTTCTTGATGACGCCTTCCTTGTACTTGCGTACTTCATCGATGTCGATGGTCGGCTTGGCGAAGGTGACGCCGGTCTTGGACATGTGCGCGGTCTCGTCGATCACGGCCGCCACGTGCAGCAGCGCTTTCGACGGAATGCAGCCGACGTTCAGGCAGACGCCGCCCAGCGTTTCATAACGCTCGACGATGACGGTGTTCAGGCCGAGATCGGCGGCGCGGAAGGCGGCCGAGTAGCCGCCTGGGCCGCCACCGAGCACCATCATGTCGCAATCGATGTCGACCTGTCCGGCGTAATTGCCGCCGACCGGAGCGACAACGGGCGCTGCGGCAGCGGCGGTAGCCGCCGTAACCGGAGCCGCAACCGCGGCGGCTGGCGCAGCAGCAGCAGTGGGAGCTGCGGCGGCGCTGGCCGGTGCTTCAGCACGGCCCTCTTCTTCAAGCATCAGCAGCACGCTGCCTTCGGCAACCTGGTCGCCGACCTTGATCTTCAACTCCTTGACGACACCGGCATGGCTCGATGGAATTTCCATGCTGGCCTTGTCGGATTCGACCGTGATCAAGGACTGGTCGGCCGTGACGGTATCACCCACCTTGACCAGCAGTTCGACCACTTCGACTTCCTTGAAATCACCGATGTTCGGTACTTTTACTTCAACAATACTCATCGCTTCGCCCCTTACAGCAAAATTTTGCGCATATCGGCCAGCACTTCAGCCAGATACACAGCGAAGCGCGCGCCGGAAGCGCCGTCGATTACGCGGTGATCGTAGGACAGCGACAGCGGCATGATCAGGCGAGGCTGGAACGCTTTACCATCCCAGACCGGCTTGATGGCAGCCTTCGACAGCCCCAAAATCGCCACCTCCGGCGCGTTGACGATCGGCGTGAACGACGTGCTGCCGATGCCGCCCAGAGACGAGATCGTGAAGGTCGCGCCCTGCATGTCGGCCGGCTTCAGTTTGCCTTCGCGCGCCGCCAGCGACAGGTCGCCCATTTCCCTGGCGATCTGCGTGACGCTCTTCTGGTCCGCGTTTTTCACGACAGGCACCACCAGGCCGTTCGGCGTGTCGGCCGCGAAGCCGATGTTGTAGTACTTTTTGAGAATCAGGTTTTCACCCTTTTCATCGAGCGAGGAATTGAAGGCCGGGTATTTCTTCAGCGCGGCGACCGATGCCTTGATGACGAAGGCCAGCATCGTCAGCTTGGTCGCTTCCTTGTTCTTCGCGGTGGCGGCGTTGGACGACACGCGGAACGCTTCCAGGTCGGTCACGTCGGCATCTTCGAACTGCGTCACGTGCGGGATCATGACCCAGTTGCGGTGCAGGTTCGGACCCGAGATCTTCTTGATGCGCGGCAGCGCTTGCAGTTCGGTTTCGCCGAACTTGCTGAAGTCCAGCGACGGCCATGGCAGCAGGTTCATGCCCGAACCGCCGCCGGAAGGAGCCGCCACCGGAGCGGCCGCAGGCGCAGCCATAACGCCCTTGACGAAGTTCTGCACGTCGAGCTGGGTGATGCGGCCCTTCGGACCGGAACCGGGCACGCGGCCCAGGTCCACGCCCAGTTCGCGGGCGAACTTGCGGATCGACGGCGACGCATGCGCCAGCGCGCCAGTGATGACCGAACCTTGCGATGCGGCCGGAGCAGGCGCTGCCACGGCCGCGACAGGAGTTGGCGTCGAGAGCGGGACCGGTGCCGGCGCGACGGCCGCAGGCGCGGATACGGGAAGCGCCGCGGTCGCGGCAACCGGTGCCGCAGCCGGCACGGCAACGCCTTCGAGCAGCAGCACCAGCGAACCCTCGGCCACCGTATCGCCGATGCCCACTTTCCATTCCTTCACCACGCCCGCATGGCTGGACGGGATCTCCATGCTGGCCTTGTCCGACTCCACCGTCATCAGCGATTGATCGACCGTGACGGTATCTCCCGGTTTCACCAGCAATTCAATGACTTCGACGCCCTTGAAGTCACCAATATCGGGAACCTTAATTTCAAACATATTCATCAACCATCCCTCTAATTTTTTGGCCAAATCAAATGCAAGGGCCGGGGTCAGACCCATGGGTCTGACCCCAGATTTTGCCGCTGATTTTGGCAAGCAATCCCGGTAATCTTATTTATACCGTCGCCGACCATGGCTTGTTCAAATCCAGCCCGAGCGCATCGGCGAATGCCTTCAGTTGTGTCGCATCCTTCCCGGCCGGCAGTTCGCTCAAGGCCGTGTAGGCGATCCATTTCGCATCGATCTCGAAGAAATCGCGCAGGTTAGCGCGCGTATCGCTGCGGCCGAAACCGTCCGTGCCCAGCGTGGCGAAGGCGCCGGGAATGAATGCGCGGATGCTTTCCGGGATCGCGCGCACATAATCGCTGGCCGCCACGACCGGCGCGGCGTTAGCTCCCAGCTGCTTCATGACGTAGGCTTCTTCGCCCTGCTGGCCCAGGCGCGCATTGCGCTGCGCGGCGATGCCGTCGCGCGCCAGTTCCGTGTAACTCGTCACGCTCCACACCTCGGCCGCGATGCCTAGGTGCTCTTTCAGCAGTTGCGCAGCTTTCACCGCTTCCTTCAGGACCGGGCCGGCCGCCAGCAGGCGCACGTCGGCTTGCTCTTGCGACGCAAGGCAATACATGCCGCGTCTGATACCCTCTTCCGCGCCTTGCGGCATGCTCGGCTGCCCTTCATTTTCATTGGTGACGGTGACGTAATAGAACACGTCCTCGTTCTCGCCCAGCATGCGCTGCATGCCGTCCTGCACGATCACCGCCAGTTCATACGCATAGGCCGGATCGTACGACACGCAGTTCGGCACCGTCGCCGCGATCAGGTGGCTGGTGCCGTCCTGGTGCTGCAAGCCTTCGCCGGCCAGCGTGGTGCGGCCCGATGTCGCGCCGATCAGGAAGCCGCGTGCGCGCTGGTCCGCCGCCGCCCAGATCATGTCGCCGATGCGCTGGAAACCGAACATCGAGTAATAGATATAAAACGGCAGCATCGGCATGCCGTGCACCGAATAACTGGTCGCCGCAGCCGTCCACGACGAGATCGCGCCCGCTTCCGTAATCCCTTCTTCCAGGATTTGTCCATCCTTCGCTTCGCGATACGACAGGATCGAGCCGATATCTTCCGGCTCATACAATTGGCCCTGCGCCGAATAGATGCCGACCTGGCGGAACAGGTTCGCCATGCCGAAGGTGCGCGCCTCGTCGGCGACGATCGGCACCACGTGTTTGCCGATGCCGCTGTCTTTCAGCAGGTTGCCCATCATGCGCACCAGCGCCATCGTGCTCGACATCTCCTTGCCAGCGGCGTCCAGCGCGAAGCCAGCGTAGCTGCCGATCACCGGCACGGCCAGTTGCGCGTGCGTGGTGACGCGGCGCGGCATGAAACCGCCCAGTTCTTCGCGCCGGCGCAGCAGGTGCTTCATTTCCGGGCTGTTCGCGGCCGGTTTGTAAAAGGCCAGCGCTTCGCAATCGGCGTCCGAAATCGGCAGACGGAAACGGTCGCGGAATTCGAGCAGATCCTGCGCGTCCAGTTTTTTCTGCTGGTGCGTCGTCATCTTGCCCTGCCCCGCCGTGCCCATGCCATAACCCTTCTTGGTCTGGGCCAGGATCACGGTCGGCTGGCCGCGATGGCCGGACGCCGAATGGAAGGCGGCGTGGATCTTTTTCATGTCGTGCCCGCCGCGCCGCAGGCGGTCGATCTCGTCGTCCGTCAACATGGAGGCGATCTCCTTCAACGCCGGGTTCTGGCCGAAGAAATGCTCGCGGTTGAAGGCGCCGTCGTTGGCAGCGAAAGTCTGCAATTGGCCATCGACGGTGTTGTTCAGCGCCTCCAGCAATTCGCCGGTCTTGTCGCGTGCGAACAGCGGGTCCCAGTCGGCGCCCCACATCAGTTTGATGACGTTCCAGCCGGCGCCGGCGAAGATGGTTTCCAGCTCGTCGACGATATGGCCGTTGCCGCGCACCGGGCCGTCGAGGCGTTGCAGGTTGCAGTTGACGACAAACACCAGGTTGTCGAGATGTTCGCGCGAGGCCAGGCTGAGCGCGGCCAGCGATTCCGGTTCGTCCATCTCGCCATCGCCGAACACGCCCCAGACCTTGCGGTCCTGCGGCGCGAGCATGCCGCGGTGCTCCAGGTAGCGCATGAAGCGCGCGTGGTAGATCGCGCTGATCGGTCCCAGGCCCATCGAGCCGGTCGGGAACTGCCAGAAATTCTCCATCAGCCACGGGTGCGGGTACGACGACAGGCCTTGCGCGCCATGTTTTTTCGCTTCGATTTCCTGGCGGTAGAACCCCAGTTCGGTCTCGCCCAGGTCGCCTTCGAGGAAGGCGCGCGCGTAGATGCCGGGCGCGGAATGGGCTTGAAAATAAACCAGGTCGCCGCCGAAGGAATCGGTGCGGGCGCGGAAGAAGTGATTGAAACCGACTTCAAATAAGTCGGCGGCCGACGCGTAGCTGGCGATGTGGCCGCCCAGCTCACCGTAGGCGCGGTTGGCGCGCACCACCATCGCCAGCGCGTTCCACCGGATCAGGCTGGCGATATGCTGTTCCATCGCCAGCGCGTCCGAGCCGCCGGGAAAAGCCGGTTCGTCTTCGACGCGAATCGTGTTGTTGTACGGCGTGTTGCGCGCGTCGCGCCAGCGCACGCCGGCCTGTTGCGCGGCGGCGGACAGGCGCGACAATAGATAGCGCGCCCGTTCGGGGCCAGCAGCATGCAACACTCCTTGCAGCGCATCAAGCCATTCGGCCGTTTCCAGTGCATCGCTGTCAGGCTTGGTCAAAGTGTGTGCTGGTGACATTTCCATGGTTGTCGTTCTAGATGTGATGAGTTGTAAAATGGAAGATCTGACGTATTGCAAGCTGTCAAGTAAAAGTAACCAAGTCTGTAATACGGACCAGTCACCCAGCTTTTAAACAAGAAAAGAAGCACCCTCAGATGACATTCCAAGCCATTAAAATGGCGGATTAATACCCGGCATTGGTATGAAACCTGGGATACGCTTCATTCGTTCAATCCATGCCACAAGATGCGGATAGGGCGAGATATCGATGCCACCTTCAGGTGCAAGTGCGGAGTAAGGGAAGCATGCAATATCTGCGATCGTTGGATGGCCAAGCTCCATAAATTCCCGATTGGCCAGATGCTCGTTCAAAATAGTAAAAGCGCGCTGTGCACCGGTATGCAGCCTGTCAATGTCGACCGGATAGTTCAGAGCCTTAAACAGACGAGCACCCGATGCATTCATGACTTCCCCGCCACCGGTCGACAACCATTGAGCAATTCGCCCCATCGATTCCGCATTATCGGGATACCATTGATTTCTTGTATCGTATTTTTTTGCCAGATACACCAAAATAGCTTGTGCATCGCGCAATATCAATCCATTGTCGTCAAGGATAGGAATTTCACCGAACGGATTGATAGCAATGTATTTCGCCATCTTATGCTCTTTATTAACGAAATCAATTGAAATCGTCTCGTATTCAATGCCAAGAATATTCATGAAAAGCCGGAGTTTATAACAACTCCCGGACAATTCGTAGTCATAAAGTGTGATCATTATTTTCATTTCGCGAATGATTAATCTATGTGAACACCTGCTCACAAGATAGTGCGGTAGAGATTCTTAGAATGGCTGACACAAGGTCATTTGGGTTTCCCGCATAACTCTACCTACCTCCTCAGGCTTCACGGCATGCGTAACTTCCCACTCACATAGCTGCAAAGAATTACTGACTATCATGGCGGCCCTCGAAAAACGACGTTGCATGAAATTATCCAGTACCTGAGGAATCGGCTTACCCGTCCCTAGCAATTCCGCCAATACAATTGCATCTTCAACCCCCATGGCAGCGCCTTGAGCAAGCACCGGAGGCCCACTGTGTACAGCATCCCCAATCAGAACAACGCGGCCTGAATGCCAAGGCGCGGGGACGAGTATGGTATCCAAAGGCCTGAAAGAAACGCCCGCTGAGTTCTTAAGTTGCTTTGCACATTCGTCCACAAAATAGCTGCCATACCCTTGCAGTTTTTCAATAAAGATTTCCGAAGATCCATCATCAGGATAAAACGCTCCCTGAGGCGCTCGTTCAATCGCATATATATAAGCTTCGGTTGGGGAAATTGGACATACGCCAACTATGCCGTGAGGTCCGCCAAAGTGAAGTTCCGATGTGAAATTTCCTTTCGGGCGAGGCACACTGGCTCTCCATACCGATTGCCCGCAATATTTTGGTTTAATCTCTGGAAAAATAACACCCCTAGTCTTTGAATAAAGCCCATCTGCGCCCACCATCAAGTCGTAACGACCTTCGGAACCATCAGTAAAGACCACGCTTACACCGTGCTGATCGGATTCAAAAGACTTGAAGCTGAGTCCTAGGCGCAATTCCGCCCCAGCCTGGACAGCACCATTCAGCAGAATTTCATGAAGTCGACTCCGCGAAATACCAGCCGTAGACGGGAAAGAAGGGCCACCAATTTGAAGGAGTGCTTGGTGAGCAATCAAGCTACCGTCGGGCCTTCTGATGTTCAAGTAATTGGCCGGCATCGCAGCTTTGAGACATGGTGCAGCTAAGTCGATACGGGAAAGTGCTGCGAGCATATTTCCTTGCATAGACAAGCCGACACCAGCCTGGCTCATCACTTCCTGTTTAATTTCGACAATATCAACAGCAATGCCGCTTCGACGCAATGCCGCACCCAGAGTTAAACCGGAAATGCCGGCGCCGACGATTAATACCTTTTTGACGCTGTTCATACTTCCTCATCATTTCAAAACATTACACGAGTGACGAATAGCCAGTGCTTCTTATTGACTACCTAAGATAAGAGATAACGTTCTCTGCATCACACAGATGATCTCAACTCATATAGCTTATTTCAAAACAGAGTCTGCGGTGGCGGTCATACTATGAACGGGCATTCGCTCTTTTTCGAGCATATCGATGAGAATACGACGCGTACGAACAGCATTGCCATCCGACTTCACACTGACCTCAGGTGCATTTTCCTCACCCAGATGATCGAAGAGACGTTGGATTTCCTCAATTGCCACGACATCTTCCATCAACAGGTTACGTAGGTCATCAAACCGGCCTGGATGAGGATTCGGGAAACCTGCTGCCATGCAGGCGAATTGATGCGTAGCTGTCCGGTTCTGCGGAGTGAGCGCAACGATCAGATTATTTGTCAGTGCGGGACCATCGGATTTACCTACCACTTCGAAGTTGAGATGAATCACAGCAACATTCGGTGCAAAAGCCGAAAGTTTCAAAGTACGATTGACGCGAACATCATCGCTGAGTCCCAGAACTTTGATCAGCATAGGCGGCAAGGTTTCATTTTCAAAAACTCGGATGGTGCTGACGATAGCCCCCTCGACCTCCATCTCATATGGATGTTTTGCAACATTGCCAGTATCAATCAAGCCATGGTGAAGATAGGTAATATGGGTGGCATCCACCAGATTTTCGAACGGCAACAGATAGTTTGCACGAACGTTCAAATAGATTCCAGCCTCGCTGAACCATCCATCTCCAATTAATCCAAGTGCAGCGTGGTCAGGTATCAAATCCTCATTAGCCAGCGCGGGATCCCCCATCCAGATCCAGATCCATTCCCATTTCTCAACCAACGGAAAACTGGACACACACATTTTAGGCGGAATGGGCCCACCAGAAGGAACCGAAGAACACTTCCCATTAGTGCTGAACTCAAATCCATGGTAGCCGCATTGGACGATGTCGCCGATCAGTTTGCCGCTCGAAAATGGCATTCCGCGATGCGGGCAGCGATCAAATAAAGCAACCGGTGCGCCCGCTTCTGTTCGGTACATAACGACAGGCGTATCCAATATCTCGCGCTTAAGAAATTCACGACTTACTTCCCGAGAAAAAGCTGCAACATACCATTGATTACGAGGATATTCTGCCACACCGGGCAGCATGCTAATTTTATGTTCCAAAATAAATCTCCTATTTATAGTTAATTATTAAATTGCAGCACCTAAAAATACTCGAATCGATGAAATATTTACTTAAAACCGAACTATGCATAGCCCTTTTTATTTGGAAAATTATCGGCAGTTTTGAGAATAAAAACAAATTAATGATATTTTGATTTTCATATCAATGAAATTGATGCATTGCCTTTAATGCAACCAAATTCAGTAAGCGGTTCCACTCGCACATGATGCTCATGCACTGTTGCGTAACGCTTCTAAGCCTCCTCAGTTATCCTACCCCCCACCAGATTGCAATTCCTGAACCGCGTGTTTTCTCTCACCAGACATACAAGCTCGGCCGTTGATGACTCGGTAAGAATGCGCTCGAGGGACAATCCATCCACCTCTTGGCCACACAGCAAGTATTGAGTTTGATGAAGTGGCAAAGACGGAGAGCGCGTCAAGTAGTGCAATCTTGACCATATGATGGCCAAACTCACGCCCTCATTAATTTCTCTTGGGTAATTTTATTTTCATATAAGAAATATTTATCAAATGATAATTAAATGAAATAATTGCAACGCCCAATGAAATACTTGGCCATCTTGATAGCCGCAATAAAGTGTGATGCACTGGATACGGCACTTGACCGTCGGAGTTGGAAAACAGAGTGGCCGAGCTGCGTCAGGATCTGCTCGAAGACTGAACAACAAACAGAAGTTCAGCAGGGAATTAGCGCCGCAGTTTTAAGGTAAAATATCTGCTCAAACCTTGCCAAAAATATCAGAATAAAATTAAATTTATAAATTTAATTCAATTTCAATACACCAATATATAAATATGCGATTTCATCGTTTAGATTTAAATTTACTGATCGTATTAGATACCTTATTGACCGAATTAAGTGTCAGTCAAACAGCTACCCGACTACATTTAGGACAGCCCGCAATCAGTGCGGCGCTTGCCAGACTAAGAGAACATTTTGAAGATGAACTTTTAATTCCCGTGGGACGGCGAATGGTTCCAACTGCCCTCGCTCAAAACCTTGCGGAACCAGTCAAGGATATATTGCAACGCACACATTCCGTAGTGAACACACGGCCTCAGTTTAATCCAGCTGAGGCTCAGCGACGTTTCTCCATTTCGGTATCAGATTATGTAGCAATAATTTTATTTCCGGCTGTTAATCGAGCACTCGCTGAACAAGCTCCCGGCATTCAAATTTCTCTGCGTCAAACACCAATCCCACAAGCGAGAGTAACTCATCCTGTAACAGAGGCACTGGATCGAAGAAACAACGATTTTGCAATCATTCCTGAAGAATATCATTCAGAATCTCATTCTCGCGAACCAATAATGGAAGATACATACAGTTGCATAGCATGGAATGAAAACAAATTTATTGAAGACACTCTTTCACTTGAAAATTATCAAAAATTAAATCACGCCATTACCGAATTCGACGATGGAAGAATACATGCACGCGAAAGTCTGGCAATAGAGCATCTTGGATACAAACGTTCCATCGGAACGATAACCGAAAGCTTTTCGCAGTTACCAGATCTGATCGTTGGAACTCAAATGATTGCAACGGTACAAACTCGCCTTGCAAAATTATATTCAAAGCGTCTACCATTAAAAATACTTAAATCACCAGTAGAAATTCCAAACGTAGTTGAAATTATCCAATGGCATAAATTTCGAGACTATGACCAAGCGATGATATGGTTTCGAGCTTTACTGCAGAATGTCGCTGAAAAATTATAAATGAGAATTTTCAAATTCACAGCACAACACTCAGATGATCTATCGAAAATAGAGTGGCCGTAAGTTCAAAATTCGAGCCCCCTGCATCACTCATTAGCCGTCTGATTGACGATAGCAATTACGCACACATCCGGAAGTGATATTACATGACGATATAATATTGATTAAAATTGTCAATATACGATGCATATGGATGGTAACTATTCAGCGCCTATGACAGGGCAATAAAATGATTGTAAACACTGCCAAATCAGTCCATTATCTTGTCATGGTAAAAAAGTCGCCACCGCGGAACTTGTCAGGTCTCAGGCACGGGGAGAAGGACATCCTCATCCTGACGTTGTTGGCGCATCTGGACTCGCTCGAATCGAAGGTGCACAAGAACAGCGACAATTCCAGCAAACCACCGTCATCGGACGGCTTGACCAAGAAGATGAGCTCGTTGCGCGAGCCGTCGGGCAAGCCGGTTGGCGGGCAACCGGGTCACAAGGGCAATACCCTTGAGCGAACGGCGCAACCGACCGACACCGTGCACCTGCCGGAACACTGCCCGCAGTGCCGTCATCGGCTGCCGCTTGAGCAGGCCGTGTTATAGAGCGGCGGCAGGTATTCGATGTGCCGGCGACGCCATTCAATGTCATCGGCCATTGCACACTGGAAGTGCATTGCCAGTGTGGCTAGGTACATGTCAGCAAGTTTCCCGAGAACGTGACCGAGGCAGTGCGATACGGTCCAAACATGCGTGCCCTGGGTTTGCACTGACCCAAGGGCAAATGCTGCCGTACGCGCGCACCGCCGAACTGATTCACGACGTGTATGGCCTGTCGGTGTCGCCCGGCACGCTGGTATCGTGGGTGGGTGAAGCGAGCGCGGCATTGCAGGGTACGGCCGACCTCATTTGGCGCGCCACGAGCGAAGGCAAGACGCTGGGCCGGCCGTCGAAGACCACGGCCGAGCAACGCGCGGAAATCGTTGCCAAGTACGAACAGCGCGAAAGCGTCAGCGCGTTGGCCCGGCTGTACGCGGTGTCGCGCGCCAACATCCTGGGAGTGGTGAAGCCGGCCTAATCAACAACTGAAGGCAAAAGTATGGAAGGCTATCCAGTCCTGATGAGGGACGTTACTTTGCAACGACAATGTTGTCCGCTGGCCCGGTAGCGCTGGCCGGAGCCGTTACTATTGCGCCAGCAGAAGTATTAACTTGGCTATTATCTCCCGCGAAATTAACGGTATTTCCACCAGGTACATTTACTATTGTCCCCTTTGGGACATTGATGGTTTGGCCTGCCGACAAGGTAACCGATTGGCCCGCCAGCAGCGTTGTTTGTGGTGATTCACTTCCTGCTGTAGATGGCGGCTCACCGCTACCGCCGCCGCATCCTGCAAGTACAACCGCACACAGCACCCCAGCGATGACAAGTTTAATTTTCGGCATTAAATTCCTTTTTTTGTAATTTAATTTTTATTAAACCATGCATCCTACACAATTCACGTGCATAAACTCTATCTATTTGTCACTGGCCTGTGCGATAGGCACCCTGAACAGGGCGTTGTTGCATAAATCGCCCACCAGGCTGATGGGCTGACGTTTACGCGCAACAGCCGAGGTGAAAGGGCTGTTAACTTTGGTTGGACTTGGGTAGATTCTGGCGTTTTGTCCAACATGGCACGCAAGGATCAAAGGCAGCGGCAAGAGCCCAAGGGCAAATACCGAATTCAGAACTGGGCAGCTTACAGCGCCGGGCTGATTGCGAGAGGCGATGTGACGATCTGGATGGAACCGGAGCTGTGGCAACAGGAACCAGATGGCGGTAGCGCCAAACGGGGCCGTCCACGTGTCTACGCCGATGCGGTCATACAAATGCTGCTTGGGCTCAAACAGGTGTTTCGCCTGCCACTGCGGGCTCTGCAGGGTTTCGCGGGCAGCATGAAGAAGCTGGCCTTTTCCGACCTGCCGGTTCCCAACTACACGACGCTGTGCCGTCGCGCCCAAGATCTCCACGTCGTGCTGCCGGCCTCGCGCGGTGATGAGCCGCTGCATCTGGTTGTCGATAGTACCGGCCTGAAGGTATTCGGCGAAGGCGAATGGAAGGTGCGCAAGCACCCCGTTGGCCACTTCAAATTCCCCCACCTTTGGCCGGGTCAAATTCCCCCAGGCAGGACAGGCCGATTGTAGGTTAATCGGCATCAGGCATCGAGCAATTTTCCATCCTGTCTAATATTTCGTTACCGCGTAACGTTGGTGGTGCCGTAGTACTCATCCCATTCCGGCGACTCAAGCTCAATGGAAGCGGAGACGCGATCGTCCTCGATTTGGAGTAGGCGCTCCAGCACTTCTTGCTTCGTTACGCGGTAACGCCGCGCCAGCCGGTCGAGCGCGAGCTTTGACGCGGTGCTGACCCACAGGCTGAGTCGTCGTTCGCCGTTGTCGCCGGCGGTCGGTCGGCGGACCCGGTACTCGGCCTGACGTTGAGCGGTGGTTTTTGCCATGTTGTTTCTCCTTGATGGGGCTGTTACGCGGTAACGTCTGGCATGCCTGGGTGCGCCAATCTACTGGCGGCCTCTTTCAGCCGGTAGCTTTTGCCCTCGAACTCGAGCAACTGCGCCCGATGCATCAGGCGGTCCAGGATGGTGGTTGCCATGGTGTTGTCGCCGAGGTACTTGCCCCAATCCTGCACGACCCGGTTGGAGGTGACGACGATGCTGCGCCTGAGCTTGTAGCGCTGGTGCACCAGCGACTGCAACAGTTCGCCACCGGCGTCGCTGATGCGGCGGGCCAGGAACAGGTCATCGAGCACCAGCAGATCAGCATCGAGCAGGATGCGCATCTGCCGCCGCTGCTCGGCGGCGTCACCGAGGATGTACTGCCCGAACGCGCTGTCGGCCTCGAGGTAGCGCACGTTGTAACCCTGCAGCGTGGCCTGGTAGGCCAGCGCCTTGGCAACATGGCTCTTGCCGGTGCCAGGCTTGCCGATGATGAGCGCGTTGTGGCCCTCGGCGAGGAACTTGAGCGTGTGCAATTCAAAGCAGGCCGCGCGCGGCAGCTTCGGGTTAAAGCGCCAGTCGAAATCGGCCAGCGTGACGCGTTCGTCGAGTCCGCTTTGCTGGTAGCGCCGCTCCATCAGGCGCGAGCGGCGTCGATCCAGCTCGTCCTGCAGGATCAGCGCGAAGGTGTCGAGGAAGGGAGCCTGGCTGGCCTGCGCCTGCAGCACGCGCGTTTCCAGCGTGGCACGGATGCCGGACAGGCGCAGCGCGCGCAGGGCGCGTTCGATTTCAGTCATGCTCATGATGGGTATGCTCCTTGGTGGGTGGGACGGCGGCACTGGCGTGGGCGCCGAGGCTGAACAGGTCGGCGTAGTCGTCGCCGTCCCGGATCAAGGGGTGCTGCTGGGTTAAGTCAAGCTCACCTTGTATGGGCGCGTCGATGTCGGCCAGCGCCGCGTTCAGCAGGCGCTCGGTGAGCTGCGTGATCGCCTTGTAGCTGCCCACGTTCTCACGCAGAGCCTGGGCACAGGCCTGATCGATCAAGCGCCGCGGATAGCGCTTGACCAGGCCCACGATGCCCCATAGCTTGCGCTGGCCGACCCGCCCGTCCCGTTCGAACCAGTGCTGGCACAGGGCCAGAGTGGACGGGCCAATCTGGGCCGCCTGGCTCAGGATCCGACGCGTCTCGCGCGAGGGATTGAACGGCCGTTCATCGTCGGGCAGCAGCACGCTGCTGGGACGCTGGGCACGCGGGTGAGTACGCAGCAAGGCATGGGTCTGACGGTCGCGGATCTCGACCTGCTGCTCGTACAGGCGCACCAGCACGCGGCTGCCGATCCGGGCCGGGCGCGCCGCATAGCTGCTGTGCTCGATGCGAATGCATGTGTCGTCGGCGACGGTGCGCTCGCACTCGGTGAAGTAGCGGAAGCCCTCCAGCGGCAGCGCCTTGAGGTGGGCGCGCTCCTCCTGGAACATGGCCTCGACCTGGCGACGGGCGCTGCCATGGATGCGCTGTGCGGCCCATTTGGTTTCCCACTGTTCAAGGAAAGTGTTGTGCTCCTCGATCGTCTCGAAGCGTCGCCCCTTGAGCGCGGTACTTTGCGTATGCTGGATTGCATTCTCAACGGTACCCTTGCGATTCGGATCCCGTACCCTCGCAGGGTCGGCGACGACGCCGTAATGGGCCAGCACGTCCCTGTAGACGGGGTTGAGCTCCGGTTCGTACAGGTCGGGCTTGATGACGCCTTCCTTCAAATTGTCGAGGACCACGTAGCTGCAGCTGCCACCGAAGTAACGCCACGCCTGTTCGTGCAGGCGAGCCCAGGTCTGCTGGCTTGACTCCCACACGACGCGCCGGAAGCTGCGCCGCGAATAGCGCAGGGTCATCACGAACAGCCGGGGACGACGGTAACGGTCACTGCCGGGCACGCGCGTCATGGCACCTTCGCCATAGTCGACCTGCACTTCCTCTCCGGGGGCGAACTCAAGGCGGTCGAACTGTTCGGGTTCTTTGGCCACCACGGTGCCGGCGAAACGCTTGACGCTGTTGTAGCCGGCGGTCGACGCCTTCGAATCGAGCTACGAACTTCAGCTTCGGCGCTACTACGACCGCAACCCACAGATCAAACGACCCGCCAGGTTCGAGGACGAACCGTTCTGATCTCACTCGGCAGCGGCGCGACGGCCAGCAACGCCGCGCCGCTGGACAAGGTTGGAATTGCTCACTACCGGACCATCGATTTACGTGAAAAGCGGACCATCAACTCGCGTGACCACACTCACCTAGGCTTGTCCTTGATGCCAAGCCATGATCGTACCTCCTGTCACTACTATCACCTTTGATCCCTAGACCTTCAGGAAATTTCAGTCTTCTTGTAGCTGGTCAGAAGAGAACCGTTCTAAGGAACCAACTCTGCAACATGCGCTTGCGCTCCTCACGAAATTGCTCGCGATCATATGCTTCCCCATATTTATCACCAGATGCATGCGCGAGTTGTCGCTCCAGCGATAGCCAGTGGACGAAATGGGCGACGCTCCCGAATAACCTGGCGGCTAGAATCTCAAGGTGCATTTCGATTTACCGGTGGTTGGCCAAAATGTCAGTTCATTTGCTAAAATGGTTACTTAGGTATGTGCTCAGTTGGTCGCGCTACGGCTCATGAAAGCTCTTGATTTTTTGGGGTAAATCGTGGGGTAAATCTACAGCACCCCAAGAATTTTTCATACAAATCAATTACTTAGAACTCCACTACACATTCACGTTCTATGTCGGTAAAAATGAAAATCAAGACGTACTAATTCCAGCGTCGATACACATCATAGTTCCCGCGCATCGTGTTGCACCACATCAATGTAGTCGGCATAGGCTTGCATCATCTTCTTGCGCTCATCAAGGAATTGTTCGCGGTCGTAGGCTTCACCATACTTGTCGTCCGACCCATGGGCTAGTTGCCGATTGACGATTTCATGCCGGTAGCCGAGTTTTGCCTTGATGACACCCATTGCCAGCGACCGAAAGCCATGGCCGGTCATCTTGCCGCTGTAGCCCATGCGCCTGAGCGCTGCGAGGATGGCGCCATTCGACGCGGGCCTTGTATGATCGTTCCGATTAGGAAAGAGGTAGGTGCCGCCCCCTGTTAGTTTGTGCAGGTCGCGCAACAATGTCCATCCTTGGCGCGGCAGATTCACATGATGGTCTAGTTTGCGGGGGTTGATCTTTTTCTTGCCCATTTTCATGCGTTGCCAGGGAATGACCCAGGTTTCGTTTGTGAGGTCAACCTCGGACCACGGGGTTTCCAGCAACTCGCTGGTGCGAACAAAAACCAGCAGCATCAAACGCATCAGAATGCGCGTTGCCATGTACATCTCGGCTTCGTTTTTCTCAAGCGCTTTCAAAAACTCCGGCAACTCGTCGGTCCCGATCGCGGCGTGGTGCCCCTTTGCACGCGGCTTGAGTGCACCCCGCAGGTCTGGCACCGGGTTGTACTTGATTACGCCCTTGGCGATGGCGTAACGGAAGATCTGACCGCATATTTGCGCCAGGCGCGCTGCCATATCCACCGCCCCGCGCTTTTCCACGAGCTTCAGGACGTCGAGCATCAGCGGCGCATCGACCTCGGCAAGCGGGCGATTGCCGATCAGAGGGAATACGTCATTTTGCAGACGGTTTATCGCTTCCCTGGCCGTGTTCTCCTTCCACGTCTCGGACTTGTTCGCGTGCCATTCCCGTGCGATCACCTCGAACGTATTCGCTTTCACAAACTCTTTGTTTTTCTTATCAATACGTTTTGCTTGTGCTGGATCAATCCCAGCCACCCGCTTCGTTTGCGCATCAAAGCGCTGCCGGCGCGCATCCATGAGCGATACTTCAGGATATGGCCCAAACGTCAAACGGGTATTCTTTCCGTTTGGCTGGCGGTAGCCCATACGCCAGATTTTCGAACCGGACGGAGCAACCTCAAGATACATTCCCCCGCCGTCGGCCAGTGTATAAACCTTTTCCATCGGCTTGGCCATTTTGATCTTCATGTCAGTGAGTGGCGTCGCTAATTTCGGCATATCGATGCTCCATCGGTCTCCTCGCTCGTGGCATTCAAGAAAGACCGCAGCGCGGCAACTTGTGCCTGATTGAGGGTTATGCGCCCTGTCGGTTTCTCAATGGTCAAACTACCGTCGGCGCTCATGGACATCCGCAACTTCGGCCCTAACCGTTGGCCTTCACGTTCCCGTTTTTCCTTTTCTCGCCTTTGCGCAACCGGGTCGATGCCTTCTTCGATGAGTCGGCGGGCGTCGTCGCGACACCGGCGAGCCTCTGTCAGAGATACAGCAGGATAGGCACCAAACGAAATCTTGGTCACCTTGAGGCCTCGTCGGTATGCCATTCGCCACACCTTCTGCCCTGTAGCCTGCACCTCCAAGTACAGCCCGCCGCCGTCGCCGATGCTCAATGGGTGAGATCCAGGCGAAAGGCGCTCGATCTACTCTTCCGTTAGAGGAGTGGCCAATTTTGGCATTTTTTACTCCATGCTTTCTCAGGCTGAGACAGCTATGGAGTTAATTTTGGAGTGAAAAAAGTGGGATGTCAAGAAACCGGCTGGTACCGTGCGGAATGACAAAACCCGCGTTCTCCTAGGAGCGACGCGGGTTTTGGGACCTACTGAATTACTATGAAGCTATGTTCTGGCGGAGACGGTGGGATTCGAACCCACGATACAGGTATAAGCCGTATGCATCCTTAGCAGGGATGTGCCTTCGGCCACTCGGCCACGTCTCCTAGCTGATCACTCAACTATTTGTCTTTCGCTTCACATTTCTGTGTCACATCAGACGAGCGCTATCTTAATGGCCAGCTCCCTTTTGGTCAAGGAAACCGCCCATCTTTTTTTAAAAATTTATGCTTTTTCCAGCTCGAACGCCTTGTGCAGCGCGCGCACGGCCAGTTCCATGTATTTTTCGTCGATCAGGACGGAAATCTTGATCTCGGAGGTCGAGATCATCATGATGTTGATGCTCTCTTCCGACAGGGTGCGGAACATTTGCGAGGCGACGCCGACGTGGCTGCGCATGCCGACGCCGACCACCGAGATCTTCGAGACCTTGGCGTCGCCGACGATGCTGGCGTAGCCGATTTCTTCGCGCACGCCGTTCAGCACGTCCATCGCCTTGGTGTAGTCGTTGCGCGAGACGGTGAAGGTGAAATCGGTCTTGCCATCCACCGACTGGTTCTGGATGATCATGTCGACTTCGATGTTCGCTTCGGCCACCGGTCCGAGGATGTGGTACGCGACGCCCGGACGGTCCGGCACGCCCAGTACGGTGATTTTGGCTTCGTCGCGGTTGAACGCGATGCCGGAGATGACTGCTTGTTCCATGTGTGTGTCTTCCTCAAACGAAATCAGGGTGCCCGAATTGGCTTCAGTTTCCAGATCCATCAACGGATCGGTCAGCGATGACAAGACGCGCGTCGGCACGCGGTAGTTGCCCGCGAATTCGACGGAGCGCGTTTGCAGCACTTTGGAGCCGAGCGAGGCCAGTTCCAGCATTTCTTCAAACGTGATCGCCTTCAGGCGGCGCGCTTCCGATACCACGCGCGGGTCGGTCGTGTAGACGCCGTCGACGTCGGTGTAGATCAGGCATTCGGCCGCCTTCAGCGCGGCGGCGATCGCCACGGCCGAGGTGTCCGAACCGCCGCGGCCCAGGGTCGAGATATTGTCGTTTTCATCGACGCCCTGGAAGCCGGTGATGATGACGACCTTGCCCGCGTCCAGGTCCTTGCGCACGCGCTCGTCGTCGATCGACTGGATGCGCGCCTTGGTGAAGGCGGAGTCGGTTTTAATCGCCACTTGCCAGCCGGCGTACGAAACGGCGTCCTTGCCGATCGCCTTCAACGCCATCGACAGCAGGCCGACCGACACTTGTTCGCCGGTCGAGGCGATCATGTCCAGTTCGCGCGGGTCGGGCGGGTTTTGAATTTCTTTCGCCAGCGAGATCAGCCGGTTGGTTTCGCCGGACATGGCCGACGGCACGACAACGATCTGATGTCCCGCGTCGTGCCATTTGGCGACGCGGCGCGCGACGTTCTTGATGCGGTCGGTCGATCCCATCGACGTCCCGCCGTATTTATGAACGATTAAAGCCATAACAGTGAGGTTTCCGCTCGAGATTGAATAAAATGAACTAGCCACTCTACATGTTGCCATGTAAAAGGACAAGCCAAAAAAGTCATGCCGTCATACAGTATTGGCATATGGACATACGAAAACGCGCAGGTAGCAACTATTATTTTGCTTCCCACCGGAAAATCACACGTTCACCTCCGCCCTGCCCCAATTGTTGGCAGTCCATGCCGATGCCGGCCGCGTACAACAACCGCGACGGCGCGCTGACCACCGGCAGCCGGGTCCTCTCCCAGGCCGGGATGTTCAATGCCTGGTAGTGATACTTCAGGCCGCGCGTGGGCCGATTGGCCGCCAGCTTCAGGCGTTCCCCGCCGCGCCGGAATTCGATCGTCAGGTACTGGTCACGCAGCCAGGCAGCGTCGATACCCTCTTCCGCCGGCTCGATGTGCAGCACGCCGCCATAGGCCGGGAAAGTTAATTCGGCTTCGCCGTTCCATCTGAAATCCTGGCCGGGCGCGTCGTCGAACTGGTCTTCCCTGGTTCCCGCCAGTTCCGGCAGTTTCGGGGCAAGATATAAACGGTCGCGGTGGCGCCGCACGTCGCAGTCCGGGTGCGCCACCAGCAGTTGCGCGTCGTAGCGCGCCTCCAGCAGTTGCGCCACCATTTCCGCCAGCCACGCGGTCGACGGCATGCGCAGGCCGCGCGTGTTGAACCAGTGGCGCAGCAAGTTGTAGCAGCGATCGACGCTCAATGCGCGCAGTTTGGCGATATCGATGCACTCCCCTTCGAGCACATTGGCCAGATCCTGCTGCGCCAGTTCCGTCAGCAGGCGCTGCGCCGATTGCGCGTGTTGCGCGCTGCGCGCGAAACGCTCCTGGAAACCAGGGAAGGATGCCGCCAGCGCCGGCATCACCGTGTGGCGAAGGGCATTGCGGGCATAGCGCGGATCGTCATTCGATTCGTCGTTCACGTAATCGATCGCGTGTTCGGCGACATAGGCCGCCAGCTGCTTGCGCGAAGCCGGCAACAGCGGGCGCGCCATCACCAGTTCCGGATTGGCCAGCAAATCGGGCGCGGCGTTGGCCGCGTCCATGCCGGACAGGCCGGCCGTGCCGGAACCGCGCAGCAATTGCAGCAAGACCGTTTCAGCCTGGTCATCCTGGTGATGCGCCGTCAACAGCAATTTCACGCCGTGTTCGCGGCACAGCGCACCCAGCGCGCCATAGCGGCGCTTGCGGGCCGCCTCCTCGGTGCCGCTCTTTTCCTTCACTTGCAGGGTAATATGGCGCGCCTCGAACGCCACGCCCAGTTGCGCGCACTGGCGCTCGCAGTGCGCCAGCCAGGCATCCGCGTTCGGGCTGATGCCGTGGTGGATGTGGAAGGCGGTCAACTCGACGCCGTTTTCCTTTGCCCACGCGTGCGCCAGGTGCAGCAGCGCCGACGAATCCAGTCCGCCGCTGAGGGCGATGCCGACGCGGCCTTCAGGGCGCAGCGCGGTCATCGCATGCGCAAAAGTGCCGGCCAGCGTCGCGGTTTGTTGCTTCTTCAATTCGTACTCCTGAAAAAACCGGGGACAGACCACGTTTTAGAGGCAACTAATTGCCCGTAAAACGTGGTCTGTCCCCGGTTTTGCATTGCAAAGGCCGGGGTCAGACCCTGCGCGCCACGGGCCGCGAACTTCGGTCGTGGCGCTGGTCGCGGGTCTGACCCCAGGGTCTGCCGTCGGTTTTATTCCTGCGGCGTGGTTTCCTTGAACTTGCCGTAGCTCATCAGCTTGGCGTGGCGCGCTTCCAGTAAATCCTTGGTCTTCATGCCGTGGAACTGGCGCAGCGAGTCGGCCAGCGCGCGCTTCAGCAGCGTCGCCATCTGTTTCGGGTCGCGGTGCGCGCCGCCCAGCGGTTCGCTGACGATCTTGTCGATCAGGCCCATCGCCTTCAGGCGGTGCGCGGTCAGGCCCAGCGCTTCGGCCGCGTCGGCGGCGCGCTCGGAAGTCTTCCACAGGATCGAGGCGCAGCCTTCCGGGGAGATCACGGAATAGGTCGCGTATTGCAGCATCAATACCGCGTCGCCGACGGCGATCGCCAGCGCGCCGCCGGAACCGCCTTCGCCGATGATGGTGGCGATCAAGGGCACTTTTAATTCAGCCATCACGTACAGGTTGTGGCCGATCGCTTCGGACTGGCCGCGCTCTTCGGCATCGATACCGGGGAAGGCGCCGGGCGTGTCGACAAAGGTAAATACGGGGAGGTTAAATTTCTCGGCGACTTTCATCAGGCGCATCGCCTTGCGGTAGCCTTCCGGCTTCGGCATGCCGAAGTTGCGCATCGCGCGCTCTTTCGTGTCGCGGCCCTTCTGGTGGCCGATCACCATGCATGCCTGGCCATTAAAACGGGCCAGGCCACCGACGATCGACTGGTCGTCGGCGTAAGTGCGGTCGCCGTGCAGTTCGTGGAAGTCAGTGAAAATTTCATTGACGTAGTCCATCGTGTACGGGCGCTGCGGGTGGCGCGCGATCTGCGCGACCTGCCATGGCGTCAGCTTGGCATAAATATCTTTGGTCAGTTGCTGGCTTTTCTTGGCCAGGCGGTCGATCTCTTCGGAGATATCGACGGCCGAATCGTCCTGGACGAAACGCAGCTCTTCAATTTTGGAATCCAGTTCCGCGATCGGTTGCTCGAAATTGAGGAAAGTCGTTTTAATCATTGTACCTCCGTGTTGGTCGTCATCTGCCGCGGGCGGTCGCAACCGCGCCTGCGCAGGCGGCGTAATTCATTATTCTACCGGAACCGGATCGAGGCTACGCCATAAATACCAGGTCGCGACGGTGCGGTACGGCTCCCAGTTGGCGGCCACTTCGCGCGCATCGCTGCGGGAAACCGGCTCGCCGGAGAAGTAATTCTGGCTGATGCCCTGGATCAGGCCCGCGTCGTCGAGCGGCAAGACATTCGGGCGCAACAGATTAAATATCAAAAACATCTCGGCTGTCCAGCGCGTGATGCCGCGGATCTGCACCAGCTCGGCGATGACGGCTTCGTCATCCATCTGGTCCCACTGGTTGGCGTGGACTTTCTTGGCCTTGAAATTGTCGGCCAGGTCGAGGATGTATTCGGTCTTGCGCTTGGACAGGCCGCAGGCGCCCAACTGTTCGGCGCCGGCTTTTAAGACTTGCGCGGGCGTGAATTTCGGGCACGCGGTGAGCAGCTTTTGCCAGGCCGCGGCGGCGGCCTTGGGCGTGACTTGCTGCTTGACGATGGAGCGGGCCAAGGTCGTAAACGGGTCGTCGTGGCCGACCAGGTGCAGGTCGCCGAACTGCGGGATCAGCTTGTTCATGATGCGGTCGCGCTTCATGAGTTCCTGCTTGGCTTGTTCCCAGTAGGGCGGCACTGCCACCGGGCGGGTGTCGGCGCCCGTGTTGTCCTTGGCTTTGACCATTATGCGCGGCGCCAGTTGGTGCTGCCGTCGGGCTTGTCTTCGAGGATGATGCCTTCGGCCAGCAAGTCGGCGCGGATTTTATCGGACTGCGCGAAGTCGCGCGCCTTCTTGGCCGCGCTGCGGCGCGCGATCGCGTCCACGATCGCCGCCTCTCCACCGCTGGCGTCGGCGCCGACGGCCGCCTGCAAAAACACTTGCGGCGTGCGTTCGAGCAGGCCGATCACGCCGGCCAGCCCTTGCAACTGGCGCGCCACGGCCGGCGACTTCGATTTATTCAATTCGGTCACCAGGTCGAACAGCACGGAAACGGCGATCGGCGTATTGAAATCGTCGTCCATCGCTTCGGCAAAACGCTGCGCGTGCGGCTCGTTCCAGTCCAGAGGGGCGCCGTCGCCGGTCACGCCATCGAGTGCCGTGTACAGGCGAGTCAGCGCCCCGCGCGCGTCGTCGAGATGGGCGTCGGAATAATTGAGCGGGCTGCGGTAGTGGACGCGCAAGATGAAGAAGCGCACCACTTCGGCATCGTATTTTTGCAGGACGTCGCGGATCGTGAAGAAATTGCCCAGCGACTTGGACATCTTTTCATTGTCGACGCGGACAAAGCCGTTATGGATCCAGTAATTCACCATCGTATGGCCGAACGCGCCCTCGGACTGGGCGATCTCGTTTTCATGGTGCGGGAACTGCAAGTCCGCGCCGCCGCCGTGGATGTCGAACTGTTCGCCCAGCAGCGCCGAGCACATGGCCGAGCATTCGATATGCCAGCCCGGACGGCCTTTACCCCACTTCGAATCCCATTTGACTTCTTCCGGCTCCGATTCCTTCGACGATTTCCACAGCACGAAGTCGAGCGGATCGCGCTTGCCGGTGTTGACGTCGACGCGCTCGCCGGCGCGCAGGTCGTCGAGCGACTTGCCGGACAGGCGGCCGTAGTTCGGGAAATTGCGCACCGCGTAATTGACGTCGCCGTCTTCGCCCTGGTAGGCCAAATCTCGTGCTTCCAGTTGCTCGATCAGCGCCAGCATCTGCGGCACGTATTCGGTCGCGCGCGGCACCAGGTCCGGCGGCAGGATGCCCAGCGCACCGGTATCTTCATCCATGTACTTGGTAAAACGGGTGGTCAGTTGCGAGATCGTCTCGCCGTTTTCGACCGCGCGCCGGATGATTTTATCGTCGATATCCGTGATGTTGCGCGCATAGGTGACGTCGTAGCCGGAAGCCTTCAGCCAGCGATAAATCACGTCGAACGCCATCATCATGCGGGCGTGGCCGATATGGCAGTAATCGTAGATCGTCATGCCGCAGACATACATGCGGACCTTGCCCGCTTCCATCGGTACGAATGTCTGTTTATCGCGCGCCAGCGTATTGTAAATCTTTAAATTGCTCATCGGACTCTTGCGTTTTTGTCAAGGGCGCGCCAGCCGGGCAATACGAAAACCGGGCGCGGGCACTTTTGGTGCCGCACCTGGAATCAGGCATTGTGCCGCGGAGACTGTCAGACCCTCGGGATAGTTATAGTTCTTCTTTGTTAGAATGATGTACTCGTTCGACGCCAAGTATAGCATTGATAAAAACCGGACTGACTCGATATAGGGAAGGTTTTTATCTGAACTTCAATCTAAGGAAGCAATATGCAAGAGACCAAACCGCTGTTGGCGAAATTCATGAGCCTGTTCGCGGGGCTGGCCTTGTCGGGCGCCGTGCTGGCCGCCGACAACACGCCGCAAGTGTCGCTGAAGACGACCGAAGGCGAGATCGTGCTGGAATTGAACCAGGAAAAAGCGCCGAAAACCGTCGCCAATTTCCTCGCCTATGTCAAAAGCGGCCATTACAAGGATACGATCTTCCACCGCGTGATCGACGGCTTCATGATCCAGGGTGGCGGCTATACCAAAGATTTGAAGGGCAAACCAACGAAGCCGCCAGTGGTAAGCGAATCGAAAAACGGCTTGAAGAATGAACCGTACAGCGTGGCCATGGCGCGCACCGGCGACCCGAATTCGGCCACCGCGCAATTCTTCATCAATGTCGTCAACAACGAAGGCCTCGATTACCCGGGCCAGGACGGTTACGGCTATACCGTGTTCGGCAAGGTCATCAAGGGACAGGACGTGGTCGACAAGATCAAGGGAACCATGGTCGACGACAAGGGCATCTTCCAGAACCTGCCCGTGAAACCGATCGTCGTGACGTCGGCCACGATACTAAAGACTCCGATTGCACCGAAACTGTAAAATAGCGTTTTCGCATCGGCTGCGCTATAGTCGCGGCCGGTTTCAGGACACTGAATCACTTCACTTATAGGATTATCATGACCACTGTTATCATCACCACCAACCTGGGCAAGATCACCGCCGAACTGGATGCGGAAAAAGCGCCGAAGTCGGTCGAGAACTTCCTGGCCTACATGAACGCCGGCCATTACAACAACACCATCTTCCACCGCGTGATCGACGGTTTCATGATCCAGGGCGGCGGTTTCGAGCCAGGCATGAAGCAAAAGCCGGCCGACGCCACGGTCGAAAACGAAGCCAAGAACGGCCTGAAAAACGAACCGTACACGCTGGCCATGGCCCGCACCTCGGCACCGCATTCGGCATCGGCCCAGTTCTTCATCAACATCAAGAACAACAGCTTCCTGGACTATCCAGGCCAGGACGGCTGGGGTTACGCCGTGTTCGGTAAAGTCACCGACGGCACCGACGTCGTCGACGCGATCCGCAAAGTCAAGACCACCCGCAGCGGCATGTTCGCCGACGTGCCAGTGGAAGACGTGATCATCGAAAAAGTCGAAGCAGTCTAAGTTCTGTCGCGCCGCGTCGCGTCAGCGGACCGCCGCGAAAGCAGCGTCCTCTGTCATTCCCGCGAAAGCGGGAATCCCATTTCTGCCGAACTGGCCAGTACGCTAATAATGGGATTCCCGCTTTCGCGGGAATGACAAAATATCAGCGGCACTAATTAGCGTCCCCCTATCCTTCCCGAATGACCATCCCCGCCCCGCGCGTACTCGCGCTCTTCATCTCCGACCTGCACCTGCAGCCGGCGCAACCCGCCATCACGGCCGCCTTCCACTGCTTTATGGAACAACAGGCGCCGGCCGCGCAACAACTGTATCTGCTGGGCGACCTGTTCGAATACTGGGCCGGCGACGACGACCTCGATGCGCCCTATCACCAGGAAATCATCGCCGCGATCCGGCGCGTGGCCGATGCCGGCGTGGCAGTGTACTGGATAGCGGGCAACCGCGACTTCCTGGTCGGCGCCGATTTCGCGGCCGCTGCCGGCGTGACGCTGCTGCCGGAAACCTGGGTCGCCGACATCGGCGGCCAGCGCGTGGTGCTGGTGCACGGCGACGCCCAGTGCGCCGACGATCTGAAATACATGGAATTCCGCGCCCAGGTGCGGCAGGCGGCATGGCAACAACAGTTCCTGGCGATGCCGCTGGCGCAGCGCAAGGCCATCATCGCCGGCCTGCGCGAAAACAGCCGCCAGGAACAGGGCGGCAAATCCTACGACATCATGGATGTCACGCCGCAGGCGATCGCCGCCATTTTCGAGCAGACCGGCACCGACGTCATGATCCACGGCCACACGCATCGCCCCGCCCTGCACACCGTGGACGGCACGCGCCGCTTCGTGCTGCCGGACTGGGAGCCGCAAGCCGATCCTCCGCGCGGCGGCTGGATCGCCATCGGCAGCGATGGGTCAATCACCCGCCACAGCCTCGATGGCGCCGTCATCGCCTGAAACAAGGTGAGGCGCCGGCCGCGCCAATCGGCCTATAATCAATGCATTACAGGAAACGGTGCCAATGCCATGAGACTGGGTTCGATCGTCGCCGTGTCCTGCCTGCTGGGCGCCGCGCAGGCATCGGCCGCGCAGCCCATCACAGTGGCCTGGCGCGACAAGCCGCCTTATTACTATATCGAGGATGGCGTCGAAAAAGGTTTTCTGCTCGCGCGCGGCAAGGATGTATTTGCGGCAGCCGGCATCGAGGCCCGCTTTGTGCAGGAACCGCAAAACCGCATCTGGGCCAATTTTAAACATGGCACCCCGAATTACTGTTCGCTGGCCTGGTATCGCGTGCCCGAGCGCGAAACCATCGCGCAATACAGCATCCCCTTGCATACCGATCCGCCGCAAAGCGTCCTGATCGCGCCGAACGCCGTGGCGCAGGTGAGAAGCCATGCGACGCTGGCCTCGCTGCTGGCGGACAGGAATCTGACGATCGGCATGATCGATGGCGTATCGTACGGCACGGAACTCGATGCGCGGATTGCGCGCAGCGCCAGCGGGTTGATGCGCCGCACCGTGTCGACCAGGACCATGATGCGCATGATCGCGGCCGGCCGCGCATCGTACGTGATCGCCGACCGCAACGACTGGGAGCACATGCGCACGCACGACAAGGACCTGGCGCCGCTGGTGCAGCAGGATTTCCCCGACATGCCGCCCGGCCTGAAGCGCTACATTTTATGCAGCCGCGATGTGCCGGCGTCTATCATGGACAGGTTGAACCAGGCGATCAAGGCGACTGCCGGTACGGCATCCGCAGCTGGAAAATAAGCGCCGCCGCAGCGAGAATATCATTCAGTTAGCGCCAACCCTGTCATTCCCGCGCAGGCGGGAATCCAATTTTGGTTGCGCCGCCCGGGACGCAAAATGGGATTCCCGCCTGCGCGGGAATGACAAGGTTACGGTCCGTAGCATTAATGGCGTTAACGTCGCACGGACTTTTAACACGCCCCCGCCCTACTTCCATATCAACTCCTCAGTCCACCCCAGTTCCGCGAAATCCTGCGCGCGCAAGCCGGCCTCGCCCTGGCTATAAAACTCATCAAGCTGCGGCGGCGCGACATCGGTGCCGGACAGCATCGCGTGCACTTGGCCGCGATGGTGGGTCTGGTGCGTGAACACGTGCGCCAGCAACCGGTTGCGCTTGTCCCGCTGCACCGCTCCGGTACGCAATATCGTCACGTAACGCCCCATATCCTCGTCCTTCAATTGCCGGCAATAGTCGATCAGGCGCCGGTCCGCGTCGGCCTGCTCGATGCGGACCAGGGCGCAGGTGGCGCACGGTTCGTCGCGCTCGAAAAAACTCAGGTAATTCGGATGCGGCTCGGCGCCACGCATCTCGCGCTCCAGCGCATCGATATACAACCAGTCGACGGTGAGAATGTGATTCAGCGTCGCCTTGATCGACGGGAAAAAGCTGGTGCGCTTCGCCTCGAATTCTTCCTGCGTCAACTGCGCGCACGCCTTCAGCAAACGGTGGTTGGACCAGGCATTGTTGTACGCCTCGCTCAGCAGGTGACGCGACAGCGGATCCACGGTGCGCGGCGTCATTTGGCCGGCTCCAGCGTCACCACCAGCGCGGTCGGCGTGGTGCGGATCGTGGTCGGGATGAATTGCACGCCGGCGTAGCGCAAATCTTCCTGACGAAAACTGTAGATCGGCACGTCGCGTATCAGCTTGTCGGTCCAAATATTGGCCGCGCCGGCGATCTGGCGCTGCTGCGTCTCCCCCATGCCGTCGATGGCGAAACGCTCGACCTGCGCATCGCTGAGGAACACGGCATTGCGCACCGTGTCGACCACCAGGCGCCCGGACAGCGCCAGGCTGCCGCGCCACGATTGCCGCACCAGGATCGGAGACACCGTCAGATCGGCCGCCAGCGCGATGCGGTCGTTGTCGCGCAAGGTGGTCAGTTGCGGGTGGCTGAGCTGGATGTCGAACACGCCCAGCGCGCGATGATTGATCGGAAAACGCTGGTCCAGGTTCTGCTGCAGGCGCTGCAGCGGCAATTCGACCTGGCGCGGGCCGATCAGGCCAGCGCACGAGGCCAGCATGGAGCAGGCCAACAGCGGCGCGGCCACGGTCTTGAACAGTCGGGTACAGGCGGCGCGGCGGGAAAGTGTCATCGGGATATCCGGTTTATTGCTGTGTAGCGGGCGACTGCGCCCAGCGAATTGCCGTAGAGTTTATTGCATCTTGAATGGAGGCGCCATGGCGCGTGGTGCATCCTCGACAATACCGCGGCCGGCGCGGCGGTGCCGAATGCCATTTATCTTCAGCAAAGCGTGCACGCGCACGCGGAAAACGGCGCCTGAAGACCAGGCTTGCATGCGGCAATGTGCAGTAAAATGGCTTGCAGGAATTCTTACCTTCGATATGGAATCGCGCGCCATGATCTGCTTGCGAAAAATTTTGCCGCACTGCGCATGGGCCATATTAATGTCGCTGGCGCCGGCCGTGTCGGCCGCGCCGCTGGTGCTGGGATTCGTCACGCGCCCCGGCCTGGCCGAACTGGTCGACGGCAAGCCGGTCGGCACGTATTTTCCGATTGCCATCGCCGCCGCCGAAAAGGCGGGACTGGACATCACGCTGCAGGCGGTGACGCAGCCGCGCCTGATGGCGCAGATCGAATCGAATCAACCGAATTATTGCGCGATCGGCGTCTTCCGCACGCCGGCGCGCGAAGCATCGAGCAAGTTCAGCCTGCCCTTTTACCGCACGCCGCGCTTTACCGTCATCGCCGACCGCCACAAGGAAGCGGCGATGCGCCAGCACAAGACCCTGATCACCTTGTTCCACGACCCGCAACTGAAAATGGGGCAAATCGCCGCCTACTCCTTCGGCAACTACATCGATCCGCTGGTGGCGGCCATGCGCGGCAATATCGAACAATTCGTCGGCACCTTCGACCAGGGATTCGCCAAGATCCTGGCCGGCCGCTTCGATTACATCATCACCTTCCCCGAGGAATTCGACAGCTGGGCCACGCGCAGCGGCCTGGAAGCGGGCCGCATGGTGCGCATCGACTATGCGGACATGCCGGACGGCATCTTCCGCCACTTCATGTGCAGCCGCGCCGTCGACGACGAATTGCTGAACCGGCTCAATGCCGGCATCGCCGCGCTGCACCTGAAACTCGGCCCTTAGACAAACTGTGGCTGCTGTTCGGGCACGTCAACGGCGCGGCGATGATCGGCACCGCCGTCTGGATGCGCATCAAGAACGGTGTGCCTGCCGGTACTGGCTCGGCGTGAGGCCGACGGTGGCGTGGAACTGCCGCGTAAAGGCGCTGTGGTCGGTGTAGCCGCAGGCTTGCGCCACCTGCGCCACGCTGGCCGCACCGGTGAGCATGCGTGAAGCCGCTTCCAGCCGCGTCTTGATGATGACCTGGCGCGGCGTGAGCTGGAAGATGCGCACGAAATATCGCTCCAGCTGCGCCACCGACATGTGCGCCGTGCGCGCCAGTTGCGGCAGCGACAGCGGCTGGTCGTACTGCGCGCGGATCAGCGCCACCGCGTCCGCCACCTTGTGGTAGGCCGGATTTTTACTGTCCTCCATCGCCAGGTCGCGCGAAATGCCGGCCAGTCCGACGATGACGCCGGCCGCGTCATACAAGGCGGTCTTGCGCGTCAGGCACCAGCCAGGATCGCGGTTCGGGTACAGGTGCAGTTCGAGCTGGTCGTCGATCGGTGCGCCGCCGGCCAGCACGGCCTGGTCCTGCGCCAGGTAACTGGTGCCGAACGGCGGCGCGAACAGGTCGGCCGGCGTGCGCCCGAGCAGCGCCGCCTTGTCGCGCGCGCCGCAGCGCCGTGCCAGCGCCTGGTTGACGACCGTATAGCGGCCCTGCGCATCCTTGATAAAAAACACGACATCCGGCAAGGCGTCGAACAGCGCCTCGGCGAAAAACACGTCGGCGATACAGGCGCCCAGTGCGCGGCGCGCGTGCAGCGCGGCATTCGCGGTGTCCATCGTCAACCTCCCGGTTCGGTTTGCGGAAAGGGCAGCATGCCACAATTGTGCCGATTTCGTCATCCGGCGTGATCACGCAGTACAAGACGGCGGCGCGCGGACGGCCTATGATTTATAGATGAAAACCATCTCCATCATCGATTCCCACACCGGCGGCGAGCCGACCCGCCTGGTCACGGACGGCGGCCCGGCACTGGGCGACGGCCCGCTGCACGAGCGGCTTGCATTGCTGCGCCGCGAACGTGACGCATTCCGCTCGGCCGTCGTCTGCGAGCCGCGCGGTTCCGATGTACTGGTCGGCGCGCTGCTGTGCGAGCCGCACGCTCCGGATTGCGCGGCCGGCGTCATTTTCTTTAACAACGTCGGTTACCTTGGCATGTGCGGCCACGGCACCATCGGCCTGATCGCCTCGCTGGCTTTCATGGGGCGCATCGGCGCCGGGCGGCACCGCATCGATACGCCGGTCGGCGTGGTCGAAGCGGAATTACATGCGGACGGCAGCGTCACCGTCGACAACGTCGCCGCCTACCGCGCGCGGCACCAGGTTGCAATCGACGTACCGGGCCACGGCATCGTCACCGGCGACGTGGCCTGGGGCGGCAACTGGTTTTTCCTGGTAGCCGAGCACGGCCTGGAACTGCGCGTCGACAACGCGGCTACCTTGACCGCGTTCGCGGCAAGCGTGCGCCGCGCGCTGGCGCAGGCGGGCATCACCGGCGACGATGGCGCCGAAATCGACCATATCGAATTGTTCGCGCCGTCGCGTACCGACGCCGACAGCCAGAATTTCGTGCTCTGTCCCGGCAACGCCTACGACCGCTCGCCGTGCGGCACCGGCACCAGCGCCAAGCTGGCCTGCCTGGCCGCCGACGGCAAGCTGGCCGAACACGCGCTGTGGCGCCAGGAAAGCATCGTCGGCAGCGTGTTCGAAGCATCCTACCGTTACGATGAAAATCGCCTGATCCCCAGCATCCGCGGCCAGGCCTGGGTCAACGCGCAAGCCACGCTGATCCTCGATCCGTCCGACCCGCTGGCCTGGGGCATACGGTGACATCCAAGGCCGATGTATTGATCGTCGGCGCCGGCATCGTCGGCGCCGCCTGTGCCGACGCGCTGGCCGCGCGCGGCGTGCTGGTGACGGTGCTCGAACAGGAAACCGTCGGCGCCGGCGCCACGGCGGCCGGCATGGGCCACCTGGTCGTCATGGACGACAACGCCGCCGAACTGGCATTGACCGCCTGGTCGCTGTCGCTGTGGCGCGAGTTCGTCGAGGAACAGTCGGCCCGGCATGAATACAGCCGCTGCGGCACGATCTGGGTCGCGGCCGACGACGATGAAATGGACGCTGCCCGCGTCAAGGCGAAAACCCTGGCGGAATATGGATTACCCTGCGCCATGCTCGATAAACAGGCGCTGTATGAACGCGAGCCGTAATTGCGCTCTGGCCTGGCCGGCGGCCTGCTCGTGCCCGGCGACGGCCTGGTCTATCCGCCCAAGAGCGCGCGTATCCTGCTCGACCGGGCGCGCGTGCATGGCGCGACACTGGTGCCGGGCCGAGTGCAAGGCATCGAGGACGGTTGCGTGCTGCTGGCCGACGGCCGCCACATGCATGCGGATTGCATCGTGCTGGCAGCCGGCGCGGGCTCACAAGCGCTGCTGCCCGAACTGCCGCTGCAAGCCAAAAAGGGACACGTCGCCATCACCGACCGCTATCCCGGCTTCATCCGGCACCAACTGGTGGAACTCGGGTATATCAAGAGCGCGCACGCGGCCAGCGGCGATTCAGTCGCCTTCAATTTGCAGCCGCGCCCGACCGGGCAGATACTGATCGGATCTTCCCGCCAGTTCGGCAGCACGGACCTGGCGGTGGAACCGGACATCATGCAACGCATGCTGCGCCATGCCACCGGTTTTACACCCGCACTGGCGCAATTGAACATGCTGCGCTGCTGGACCGGCCTGCGCGCGGCCAGCCCGGATGGCCTGCCGCTGATCGGCCCCCATCCGGCCAGGCGCGGATTGTGGATCGCCACCGGGCACGAGGGACTCGGCATCACGACGTCGCTCGCCACCGCGCAACTGCTGGCGGCGCAGATGTTGGGACTGGACACGCCGATAGCGAGCCGCCCCTACCTGCCGCAGCGTTTTCCGCAACTGTCCGGAGAAGCTGCCGATGCCTGAAACGATCCTTATCACCATCGATGGACGCGATATCCACGTTTCCGCCTGCACCAGCGTGGCGGCGGCGATCGCGCTGGCCGGCAGTAGCGTCACGCGGCAATCCGTCAAAGGCATGCCGCGCGGCCCGTTTTGCGGCATGGGCGTGTGCCATGAATGCCGCGTCACGATCGATGGCCGCCACCACAGGCTGGCATGCCAGACCCTCTGCGCGCAAGACATGCAGGTGCGCACAGGGCCGGTAACGTGGCTGGAGCAAAAGGCATGACGCGCCAATTCGACGTGCTGGTGATCGGCGCCGGCCCGGCCGGCCTGGCTGCCGCGCATGCCGCCGCCGTGCACGGCGCCAGCGTGGGGATCGTCGACGACAACCCGCTACCCGGCGGCCAGATCTGGCGCGCCGGACAGCAGCAGCAGTGCTCCGGCCCCGCCGCAACGATTTCCCGCGCAGGCGCGGCGCCAGACCACGCCAGCGAGGATGCAAGGCATGCTTTACAAGCTGCGCGAAACCCCGATCCTACGCGGCAAAAGCGACAAAACCCATCGAAAGACGAATTACTGTCGGCGCTGCGGGCCGCCGCCAACGTCACCTTCCTGCAACAGGCCAGCGTGCTGTACGCGCCCGCGCCGGACCGACTGCTGGTGCAGACGCCTGACTCGTCCGAAACGCTGGAATACGGGCAGTTGATCCTGGCCACCGGCGCGCGTGAACTGCTGCTGCCCTTCCCCGGCTGGACGCTGTCGGGCGTGACCGGCGCCGGCGGCTTGCAGGCACTGGCCAAGGGCGGCTACCCGGTACAAGGCAAGCGTGTGGTGGTCGCCGGCTCCGGGCCGCTGCTGCTGGCTGTCGCCGCCACGTTGAAGGAACGCGGCGCGCATGTCGTCGCCATCGTCGAACAGGCCGGCTTGTCGCGCCTGGCGCAATTCGCGCTCGGCCTGGCTGTCACGCCGGGCAAGATCGGGCAGGCGCTGCAACTGGCCGGCAAGCTGCGCGGCGTACCGTATTACAGCAACAGCTACGTGCGCGCCGCGCGCGGCGGCGCCGACGGCATGCTGCGGGAAATCGAACTGCAACGCGGCGGCGCCACCGAACTGCTGGAATGCGATTATCTCGCCTGCGGTTACGGCCTCGCGCCCAACCTCGAACTGGCATTGGCGCTCGGCTGCGCCATCACCGCGCGGCGCACGGTGCAAGTCGACCAGTGGCAGCGCACTTCGATACCGAATATATTTTGCGCTGGCGAAGGCACGGGAATCGGTGGCGTCGACAAGGCGCTGGCCGAAGGCCGCATCGCCGGGCTGCTTGCCGTGGGACGGCAGAAGGAAGCGCAATCCGTGTTTGGAGAACGAGTCCGCTGGCAGGGTTTTGCACGTCGGCTCGAGCGCGCTTTTATGCTACGAGATGAGATTCGCGCGCTGGCAGACGACGACACCATCGTCTGCCGCTGCGAAGATGTCAGCCATGGGGAATTGCGTGGATATCAGGACTGGCGCGGCGCCAAGCTGCACACCCGCTGCGGCATGGGGCCGTGCCAGGGCCGCATCTGCGGCAACGCCACCGATATCTTGTACGGCTGGAGACCCGAGTCGGTACGGGTGCCGCTGGTGCCGGCGCGTATTGGCAGCGCCTGTCATTCCCGCGAAAGCGGGAATCCCATTTCGCGTCCCGAACGGCGCAAAAAAATGGGATTCCCGCCTGCGCGGGAATGACAGTTCTAAGTTCGCAGGTCAGTGCGTCAGCAGTGCCGGCCCGCGGCCGCTGATGCTGTCGTCAAGCTTGAAGACCCCAACCACCTGTTCCATCCGCGCGGCCTGGTCTTGCAGCGATTGCGCGGCGGCGGCGGCTTGCTCGACCAGCGCGGCATTCTGCTGGGTGGCGTCGTCCATCTGGATGATGGCCTGGTTGACTTGGCCGATGCCGTCGCTTTGCTCATGGCTGGCCGAGGCGATCTGCGTCATCAGCGAGGCGACGTGCTGCACCGAGGCGACGATTTCCGTCATCGCCGCGCCGGCCGTGTCGGCCAGCTTGCCGCCGGCGTCGACCTTGCCGGCCGAATCGGCGATCAATTCCTTGATTTCCCGGGCCGCCGCCGACGAGCGCTGCGCCAGGTTGCGCACCTCGGAGGCGACAACCGCAAAACCTCTGCCCTGTTCTCCAGCGCGCGCCGCTTCGACGGCGGCGTTCAGCGCGAGAATATTGGTCTGGAAGGCGATGCCGTCGATGACGCCAATAATATCGGACATCTTGCGCGAACTGGCCGTGATCGCGCCCATCATGCCGACCACCTGCGCGACCACCGCGCCGCCCTTTTCGGCCGAAGCCGACGTGGCCGCGACCAGCCGGTTCGCTTCCACCGCGTTGTCGGCGTTCTGCTTGACGGTCGAGGTCAACTGTTCCATCGCGGCGGCGGTCTGTTCCAGGCTCGATGCCTGCGCTTCGGTGCGGGTCGACAAGTCCAGGTTGCCGCTGGCGATTTCACCGGAGGCGGTGGAAATGAGCCCGGTACTGTCGCGCACCTTGCAGATGGTGACGTTCAACGATGAGACGAAACGGTTGAAGGCCGACGCCAGCGCGCCGATTTCATCTTCCGATTCGACCCGCATGCGCCGGCTCAAATCTCCGTCGCCATCGGCGATATCGCCCAGCATGCGCGCGGCGCGCATCACCGGCGCGGCGATCGCGCGGCTGATCAGGAAAATGGCGAACATGCCGATGCCGCCGCCGACCAGTCCCGCCACCAGCGCGGAAATCACGGCCGAGCGCGCGATGTTGCCCAGCACTTCGGCTTCCGGCACTTCGGCCACGACATACAGGTTCAGTTCCGGCATGAACGACGAGGCGACGAACTGCTCGCCGTTCTCTCCCTTGTAGTGGCCATGCGCGAACTTGGCGCCATTGAGCAGCGTCTTGCTCAGTTCAGGCGTAAAACCCGGCAAGTCTTTCATGAAATGCTTGCCGTCGACCAGGGCGGTATTGCGATGAATCAATAACGCGCCATTGGGGCGCACCAGGTAGACAAAACCCGATTTGCCCAGCTGATAGGAACGGATCGATTGCGCCAGCGAATTGACGCTCAGGCCAAGGCCGGCCGCACCCAGCTTGCCGGCCGCCGTCTGCACCCGCGTGTTGATGAACAACATATAGCTGTCGGCGCTGGCATCCTTGTCGAGGTCGAGCCGGTACGGCACGTTGCTGCCCAAGAATTCATAGAACCACTGGTCGCTCGCCTTCGACTTCGCCAGCGTACGGTCGTAACCGGCATCGGTGAAATATTTGCCGGTGTCGTGCGAAATCCAGAACACGGTGGCGGCCTGGTTTTTGGTCTTTAATTGCTTAGCAAATTTTTGCCAGCCTGACAAGCCCTCTTCCGGAATACCCGCATCTTCCCAGTCTTGCAGAAAAGTGTTGTTCGCCAGAGACAGCGACACCGACAGCGGCAGTGCGATCTGGCGCAGGATATCGTTGCGGATCTCGCCTATCTGCGCCGGCAACTCTTGTTCAACCACCCGTGCGCGGCTGCCCTGGCTGCTCATGATCACGCTCAGCGTGGACGAAATTACCAGGAACAGCAGCAGGCACAAGCCCATGCTGAGCATCAGCTTGTTTTGGATAGACAGGCGGCGCCAAAGAGACATAAGGGTTACTCCGGATTGTTAATGTGCTCACTATCAAGACACATTTCAGTGTACCCAGAAGCCTTGCCCCAGCAAAACAATTTCCTTAGCGATTGCGCGTCCAATATCCCGGCTGCGCATACACGGCTTTCAATTCATCGATAAAGAAACGCACCTTGGCCGGCAAATGGCGTTGTTGCAGGTAGACGGCGACGATGTCGTAGTCCGGCAAGGCGAAGTCGTCGAGCACGGTGATCAGGCTGCCCTCGGCCAGTTGCGCCTGGATTTCCCAGGTCGAACGCCACGCCAGCCCGAGTCCCTCGCAGGCCCAGCGGTGCAGCAATTCGCCATCGTTGCAATCGAGATTGCCCTGCACGCGGATCGTCACCGGCTTGCCGCCCTGCTGGAAATACCAGCCGCGCTGCTGGCCGCCCTGCAAATTGAAGGCCAGGCAATTGTGCTGCGACAGGTCTTCCAGGGTACGCGGAATACCGAATCGCTCGAAATATTCGGGCGTGCCGCACACCACGCGCCGGTTCTTGGCCAGCTTGACGGCGACAAAGCTGGGATCGATGACGCCGCCGATGCGGATGCCGAGGTCATACCCCTCGCGCACCAGGTCGATCACCTGGTCGGTCAGGTTGAACGACAGCCGCACGCTCGGATGGGCGGCCAGGAAAGCCGGCGCCAGCGGCGCCACGTGCTGGCGGCCGAACGAGGCCGGAGCCGATACAATCAAGTGACCAGTGGCCTTGTGGCGCCCTTCCGACACATTGCGCTCGGCGGCGTCGAAATCGGACAATAACTTGCGGCAATCGTCGAGAAATACGGTGCCCTGCTCCGTCAATGTCAGGTGGCGCGTGGTGCGGTGCATCAACTTGACGCCCAGGCGCTTCTCCAGCGCATCGATGCGCCGCCCCAGCATCACGGGCGTAATGTTCTGCATCATCGCCGCGCGCGCCAGACTGCCCTTCTCGATCACGGCCACAAAGGCTTCTATCTGCTTCATTTTATCCATAGAGCAATTATTCCATACTTGGAGTATCGAATAAACCGATATTTTGTGGTCTTATCAAGCGGCCTGTTCGGGGATAGCATACAAAACATCGACAACGGTGTTTCACAACACTAAACCAAACAGGAGATTGACATGGCAAAGATGACAGCAGCCGAAGCAGCGGTCCACGTAATGCAAAAAGAAGGCATCACGGTCGCTTTCGGCGTACCAGGCGCCGCGATTAACCCGCTGTACGCCGGCCTGAAAAAGAACGGTTCCATCAAGCACATCCTCGGCCGTCACGTCGAAGGCGCTTCGCACATGGCTGAAGGCTACACCCGTGCCGCTCCAGGCAACATCGGCGTCTGCATCGGCACCTCCGGTCCAGCCGGCACCGACATGATCACCGGCCTGTACTCGGCATCGGCCGATTCGATCCCCATTCTGTGCATCACCGGCCAGGCTCCACGCGCCCGCATGTACAAGGAAGATTTCCAGGCCGTCGACATCGAGTCGATCGCCAAGCCAGTGACCAAATGGGCCGTGACCGTGCGCGAACCGGCGCTGGTGCCACGCGTGTTCCAGCAAGCTTTCCACCTGATGCGCTCCGGCCGTCCAGGTCCAGTCCTGATCGACTTGCCGTTCGACGTTCAAATGGCGCAGATCGAATTCGATCCTGACACCTACGAGCCAATGGCTGTCTACAAGCCAACCGCAACCCGCGCCCAGATCGAAAAAGCGCTGACCTTGCTGAATGAGTCGGACAAGCCTTTGATCACCGCCGGTGGCGGCATCATCAACGCCAACGCGTCCGAACTGCTGGTCGAATTCGCAGAAATCGTCAACGTGCCGGTCATCCCTACCCTGATGGGCTGGGGCACCATCCCTGACGACCACGCGCTGATGGCCGGTATGGCCGGTCTGCAAACCAGCCACCGTTACGGCAATGCCACCGCGCTGGCTTCCGACTTCATGATCGGTATCGGCAACCGTTGGGCCAACCGTCACACCGGCTCGGTCGAAGTGTTCACCGAAGGCCGCAAGTTCGTCCACGTCGACATCGAACCGACCCAGATCGGCCGCGTGTTCGGTCCTGACTACGGCATCGTCTCCGACGCCGGCGCAGCACTGGCGCTGTTCATCGAAGTGGCGAAAGAGTGGAAAGCCGCCGGCAAGCTGAAAGACCGTTCGGCATGGGTGCACCAGTGCCAGGAACGCAAGCGCACCATGCTGCGTAAAACCGACTACGACTGCGTGCCAGTCAAGCCGCTGCGCGTCTACGAAGAAATGAACAAGTACTTCGGCCGCAACACCCGTTACGTCGCATCGATCGGCCTGTCGCAGATCGCCGCCGCGCAAAACCTGCACGTGTACCAGCCACGCAACTGGATCAACTGCGGCCAGGCCGGCCCACTGGGCTGGACCATCTCGGCTGCCCTGGGCGTGCGCGCTTCCGATCCGACCGGCGACATCGTTGCGATCTCGGGCGACTACGACTTCCAGTTCATGATCGAAGAACTGGCCGTCGGCGCGCAATTCAAGCTGCCTTACATCCACGTGCTGGTGAACAACTCGTACCTGGGCCTGATCCGTCAATCGCAGCGCGGCTTCGACATGGACTTCTGCGTGCAGCTGGCCTTCGAAAACGTCAATGCGCCAGAACTGAACGGCTACGGCGTGGATCACGTCGCAGTGGTCGAAGGTCTGGGTTGCAAGGCGATCCGTGTGCACAACCCGGACGACATCCTGCCAGCGTTCGAAAAAGCGCGTGAACTGATGAAGCAATTCAGCGTGCCGGTCGTCGTCGAGATCATCCTGGAGCGCGTCACCAACATCGCCATGGGTACCGAGATCAACGCGATCAACGAATTCAACGACATCCTGGACGTAGCGTAAGCGTCGTCAATCAAGGAAGACATCATGCCTAAATTAGCAGCCAACCTGACCATGCTGTTCAATGAGCTGGGTTTCCTGGACCGCTTCAGCGCAGCCGCGCGGGCCGGTTTCCAGGGCGTCGAGTTCCTGTTCCCGTACGATTTCGAGCCGGAACAAGTGGCTGAAAAGCTGCAAGAGTTCAAGCTCGAGATGGTGTTGCACAACCTGCCGGCCGGTCACTGGGCCGGTGGCGAGCGCGGCATCGCCTGCCTGCCGGACCGTATCGAAGAATTCGACTACGGCGTCGAGATGGCACTGCGCTACGCCAAGGCGCTGGGCACCAAGCAGATCAACTGCCTGGTCGGCATCGTTCCTGCCGGTGTGACGCAGGAACAGGCTCACGCCACCGTGGTGCGCAACCTGAAGTACGCCGCGGCGAAGCTGAAAGAAGCCGGGATTCCACTGTTGATCGAACCGATCAACACCTTCGACATCCCGGGCTTCTTCCTGACGAACACCAAGCAGGCGCTGGCACTGATCGAGGAAGTCGGTTCGGACAATCTGTTCCTGCAGTACGACATCTATCACATGCAGCGCATGGAAGGCGAACTGGCCAACACCATCAAGGCCAACCAGAACGTCATCAAGCACATCCAGCTGGCCGACAATCCAGGTCGCGGCGAGCCAGGCACCGGTGAGATCAACTACCGTTACCTGTTCACCTTGCTGGACGAAATCAAGTATCCAGGCTGGGTCGGATGCGAGTACAAACCACGCGGCGGCACCGTGGATGGTCTGGGCTGGCGCCAGGCGCTGGCCGCCTGATCAACCGGTCACATTGAATACAGGGAACCCGTGCGGCGCACGGGCTCCCTGACGCGGAAACAACGCATTTTTCACACCAATTCTGGAGAGACATCATGGCAAAAGTAGGATTTATCGGACTCGGTATCATGGGCGCCCCGATGGCGGGCCATCTGCAAGCTGCGGGCCACAAGCTGTACCTGCACGACATCAAGAATCCACCTGCATCGCTGGTTGAAAACCACGCCACCGTGTGCACCTCGGCCGCCGAAGTAGCCAAGCGCGCCGACATCATCTTCCTGATGGTTCCGGACACCCCGCACGTCGAAGAAGCGCTGTTCTCGGAAAACGGCGTCGCCGCCGGCCTGACCCCGGGCAAGATCGTCGTCGACATGAGCTCGATCTCGCCGATCGAGACCAAGGAATTCGCCAAGAAGATCAACAAAAAGAACTGCGCTTACCTGGACGCTCCCGTGTCCGGCGGCGAAGTCGGCGCCAAGGCAGCATCGTTGACCATCATGGTCGGCGGCCCGCAAGAAGCGTTCGACACCGTCAAGCCTTTGTTCGACCTGATGGGCAAGAACATCACCCTGGTCGGCGGCAACGGCGACGGCCAGACCACCAAAGTGGCGAACCAGATCATCGTCGCGCTGAACATCCAGGCTGTCGCTGAAGCGCTGCTGTTCGCATCGAAAGCCGGTGCCGATCCTGCCAAGGTACGCGAAGCGCTGATGGGCGGTTTCGCTTCGTCGCGCATCCTGGAAGTGCACGGCGAGCGCATGGTCAAGCGCAGCTTCAACCCTGGCTTCCGTATCGCGCTGCACCAGAAGGATTTGAATTTGGCACTGCAAGGCGCCAAGCAACTGGGCGTATCGCTGCCGAACACCGCCGCCACCCAGGAACTGATGAACGCTTGCGCCGCCAACGGCCTGAGCGGCCTCGATCACTCGGCCCTGTGCCAAGCGATTGAACTGATGTCCAACCACAAGATCTCCCAAGGCTAAGCAATATATGCCAGAAGCCGCGCGCGTCCTGCGCGCGGCTTGAACAACAACGATTTTCCAGTTAATTCAGCGCGCTGAGCGACCTGGTCTTCAGCGGGCTGAACCTGCAACTATTTACTAGTGAAGACACCATATCATGCGCCGTGAACGCAAAGCAAAAATCGTCGCCACACTCGGTCCGGCCAGTTCCGACCGCGCCACCATCCAGGCCCTGTTCGAAGCGGGCGCCGACGTATTCCGATTCAATTTCAGCCATGGTTCGCACGCCGACCACCAACTGCGCTACGACATCGTGCGCCAGATCGAGCGCGACCTGGGCCGCCCGATCGCCGTGCTGGCCGACCTGCAAGGCCCGAAACTGCGCGTCGGCCGCATCGAAGGCGGCAGCACCACGCTGGTGGCCGGCTCCGAATTCACGCTGGACCAGAATCCTGAACCGGGCAACGCCACGCGCGTCTGCCTGCCGCACCCTGAACTGTTCGCCGTGATCACCGCCGGCCAGGGCCTGCTGCTCGACGACGGCAAGCTGCGCCTGGAAGTCATTGCCAGCGACGCCACCAGCATCCGCACCCGCGTCATCAACGGCGGCGCGCTGTCGGACCGCAAGGGCGTCAACGTGCCGGACGCGGTGCTGCCGATTCCCGCGCTGACCACCAAGGACAAGCACGACCTGGAATTCGCACTGGGCATGGGCGCCGACTGGATCGCACTGTCGTTCGTGCAGCGTCCGGAAGATCTGACCCAGGCGCACGCAATCGTCAAGGGCCGCGCCGGCGTGCTGGCCAAGCTGGAAAAACCGGCCGCGCTGGACCGCCTGGAAGAAATCGTCGCAGCCTCGGACGCGATCATGGTCGCACGTGGAGATTTGGGCGTGGAATTGCCGCCTGAGCGCGTGCCTGGCGTGCAAAAGCGCATCGTGCGCATGTGCCGCAAGCACGGCAAGCCGGTCGTCATCGCCACGCAGATGCTCGAATCGATGATCAGCGCCCCGGTGCCAACCCGCGCCGAAGCGTCCGACGTCGCCAACGCGATCTACGAAGGCGCCGATGCCGTCATGCTGTCGGCCGAATCGGCCAGCGGCGCGTACCCGGTGCAGGCTGTGGCCATCATGAACCGCATCGTGACCGAAGTCGAGCGCGATCCTTTGTACCCGAACATGATCGACGCCCAGCACGAAGCGGCGCTGCCGAACCGTGGCGACGCGATCTGCTCGGCGCTGCGCAACGTCACGCAAATCATCGGCGTGGTGGCGACCGTGACGTACACCACGTCCGGCCACACCAGCGTGCGCGCCGCGCGCGAACGCGCGATGGCGCCGATCGTCAGCATCACGCCGCGCACCGACACCGCGCGCCGCCTGGCGCTGGTATGGGGCGTGCATAGCACGGTCAGCGCCGACGTGCACAACGTCGAAGAGATGGTCGCGGCAGCCTGCCGCACCGCGCTGCGCGAAGAGTTCGTGAAACCTGGCGACCAGATCGCGATCGCCGCCGGCACGCCATTCGGCCAGCCGGGCACCACCAACCTGCTGCGTCTGGCCGAGATCTGGGAACAGAAGTAATCCGCGCCGCATGACGCTTCGGGTCCAAGGCCCGAAGTGAATAAGAGCTCTGTCGTTTCGGGAAAGCCCCGGCGTGACAGGGCTCGTTTTTGTTTGGGAATGGCACAAGAGCCTGACTGCTGCTGACGCCGCTTCGGGGTCAGACCCCAAAGCGGCGTCAACATTGGCGGCACGCGGCCGGCACGCATTGCCGCTGCCGCCACCGGCAGGATCCCTGCGCAGATGGGACAGTGCACTGACTGCTGGCGCCGCTTCAGGGTCAGACCCCAAAGCGGCGCCAGCAGTGGAGTCATTCCGCACAGCGGGGGCAAAAAAAATGCCGGCTCGATGCCGGCATTTTTTATGGGTTACGCTGCTTGATTATTCGCCGCGCTGGTGCACCTGGCGTCCGGCCGCGTAGGTTGCTTCGACCGAGCGGTCGTCGCCCAGCAAGGCCAGCGCGAACAGCAGTTCTTCCAGGCTGTTGGTGCGCGTGCTGCGGCGTTCCAGCAACGGCGTGGCTTTCGGGTCGAGCACGACGAAGTCGGCTTCGGTGCCGGGCACGAAGTTGCCGATCGTGCCTTCCAGTTGCATGCTGCGCGCACCGCCCAGGGTCGCCATGTAGAACATGCGCAGCGCCGGCAGGTACGTACCCCCCATGCGCGCGACCTTGTAGGTTTCATTCATCGTCTGCAGCATCGAGAACGAGGTGCCGCCGCCGACGTCGGTCGCCAGCGACAGTGGCACTTGCAAACGATCTGCGCCGGCGAAGTCGAACAGGCCGCTGCCCAGGAACAGATTGGACGTCGCGCACATCGACACGGCCGACTGCGTGGCCGCCATGCGGGCACGGTCTTCGTCGTCGAGCCAGATGCAGTGCGCGTACATCGAGCGCGGACGCAGCATGCCGTAACGGTCGTACACGTCCATGTAGCTGCGCGCTTCCGGGAACAGCGCCTTGACCCACGCCACTTCGTCGGTGTTCTCGGCCACGTGGGTCTGCAGGAAGGTGTCCGGGTACTTGGCGGCCAGTTCTCCGGCCAGTTGCATCTGGGCGGGCGTGGAGGTCGGAGCGAAGCGCGGCGTGATCGCGTACAGCGAGCGGCCCTTGTTGTGCCAGCGCTGGATCAGTTCTTCGCTTTCGCGCACGCCCGTTTCGGCGGTGTCGCGCAGGAATTCAGGGCAGTTGCGGTCCATCAGCACCTTGCCGGCCACCATGCGCAGGTTGCGCGCTTCGCTGGCGCTGAAGAAGGCGTCCACCGATTGCGGGTGGACCGTGCAATACACCATCGCCGTGGTGGTGCCGCAACGCAGCAGCTCGTCGAGGAAGAATTCGGCGACGGCGCGCGCGTGCACCGGGTCGGCGAACTGGCGCTCGGTCGGGAAAGTGTATGTTTCCAGCCACGGCAGCAGGCCCGGCGCCGGCGAGGCGATCATGTCGGTCTGCGGATAGTGGATGTGGGTGTCGATGAAACCTGGCATGATCAGCTTGCCGCGGTAATCGCGCACCGTGACGCCTTCGGGCAGCGTCCCTTTTAATTGGTCGTAGTCGCCGGCGGCCTGGATGCGGTCGCCGTCGACGATCAACAGGCCGTCTTCATGCCAGGCATAGGCATTGTCGCTGAGCGCGGGGTCGGCGAGGAAGTGCAGGATGCTGGCGCGGAAGGCTTTGATGTCGGCGTCTTTACGAGTATCGGTCATGATGGCTATTTGGCTTGTTGGGTAGTGAGAGGGTGTTCGGCAGGGTAAGGCGAAGCTCTCACCACATGCCATAAGAGGCTAACACCCGCCGCGCGCCCTGTCATATCGGGCCTGATATGGATGCTATCGCATTGATCAATGCCGGCCACCATCGACGCGGGCTACTGTCTTGCCTGTATTTTCCGGGAGTCCGACATGTGTGGCATCGTTGGCGTGCTTGCGCACGCCCCAGTGAATCAGGTCTTGTACGACGCCCTGCTGCTGTTGCAGCACCGGGGCCAGCAAGCCGCAGGCATCGCCAGCGACCGGCACGGCGTGTTTTCGATGCACAAGGCGAACGGCATGGTCAGCGATGTTTTCCGCACCCGCCACATGCGCACGCTGCGCGGCCATAGCGGCATCGGCCATTGCAGCTGCGCCGCCTCCGGCCCTTCCTGCGACGAGGAAGCGCAACCCTTTTATGTCAATGCGCCGTTCGGCATCACGCTGGCGCACAACGGCAGCCTGGCCAACGGCGCCGCGCTGCGCGCCGAACTGGCCGCCAGCGGCCGGCGCCACGTCAACACTGGCTCCGACGCCGAAGTGCTGCTCAACGTGCTGGCGCATGAACTGCACGCGGCCGGCCCGTCCCACTCTTTTGACATTGGCATGCTGTTCACCGCGGTGGCCGGCCTGCAGCGACGCGTGCAGGGTTCGTATGCGGCCGTGGCGCAGATCGCCGGCCAGGGCTTGCTGGCGTTCCGCGATCCACGCGGCATCCGCCCGCTGTGCATGGGCGTGCGCGAGAGCGATACCGGCAGTGAATACATGCTGGCCAGCGAATCGGTGGCACTGGAAGGCATGGGCTTTCATTTTCTGCGCGATATCGCGGCCGGCGAAGCGGTGTTCATCGACAGTCGCGGCGCGCTGCATGCGCGCCAGTGCGCGCAGGCGCCCGCGCTGCAACCGTGCGCATTCGAATACGTGAGCCTGGCGCGGCCCGACTCCATCCTCGACGGCGCCTCGGTGTACGCGGTGCGCCTGAAGCTGGGCGAACACCTGGCCACGGCGGTCAGGCGCGAACTGGGGACCGACGGCATCGACGTCGTGATGCCGGTCTCCGACAGCGCGCGCCCGGCCGCGATCCAGCTCGCGCTCAAGCTGAATTTGACTTACCGCGAAGGCTTCATGCAGAACCGCTATCTCGGCCGCGCGTTCCAGATGCCGGAACTGAAGGTGACGCGCAAGCCGGCCTGCCACCGCCTCAATGCGATCGCCGCCGAATTCCGCGACAAGCGGGTCTTGCTGGTGGAAGATGCGATCGTCGACGGCAACAGCAGCGCGGACGTGGTGCGCAGGGCGCGCGCGGCCGGAGCGATGTATGTCGCGCTGGCGTCGACCGCGCCGCCGGTGCTGTATCCGAAAGTGTATGGTGTCGACTGGCCGGCGCAAAGAAAGCCGGCCGCGCTGGGCGAGGATCTTGCTGCGATGCGCGGCGCGACCGGCGCCGATGCGCTGGTGTTCCAGCAGCTCGCTGCGCTCAAGGAAGCCGTGGCCAGTGCCAATCCGGCCTTGCGCAGGCTGGAGACTTCGTGTTTCGACGGGATGGAATGACGCTGCGCGAACCGCAGTCGCCCACCGGGAACGGACGCGGGCGCCGCGCTGCGGCGGGTCCGGTCCCGGACTGGTGGCGCCGGCGGCTGCCGGCGCGCGCGGCGCGTGCGGGACGCGCCGTATATATCTTAGCTACCGCGATAGGTCGAGTAAGCCCAAGGCGACACGACCAGCGGCACGTGGTAGTTCTGCGTCGGATCGGCGATGCCGAAGGCCAGCACGACTTCATCGATGAAGCGCGGAGTCGGCACGGTCACGCCCTGTTTGGCGAAGTAATCGCCGGCGCCGAACACCAGTTCGTAGCGACCGCTCTTGACTTCGTCTCCTTGCAACAACGGTTGTTCGCAACGGCCGTCCTGATTCGTGGTGTCTTTTTTCACCAGGATTTTTTCGGTGCCGTCCACGCGATACAACGCGACTGCTACGCCAACACCAGGTTTACCCTGGGTGATATCCAATACGTGTGTGCTCAGCTTACCCATTCCGTGTCTCGCTTTCATAGTCAGGTTCAAGGCTATATCGCCCTGTTTGAAAATCATATACGGCACAGCTCATCTGGATATACGCAACAATGGATATCAATCATGACGTCTGCGGACATAATCGGGTTTCCAGACTAATAACAGAGGAGACCGCAGCATGCAGAACCCAACCCGTATCTTCGCCGCCGGCGCCGTTGCAGTACTGGCTTTCGCCACTGGCATGCAGCAAGCCAGCGCAGCCGACTGGAGCGACACTTCGATCGGCTACCGTTACGGTACCAAATTTGCCGAGCCGTTCAACACCAAGGACATCGACAAGCACATCATCAACTTCACGCATGTCAGCGGCTATCAGTACGGCAGCAATTTCTTCAACGTGGATTTGCTCAATTCCGACGGCAACGACAGCAGCGCGCAGGAAGCGTATGTCACCTACCGTCACTCGCTGGACCTGGGTAAGGTCACCGGCAAGGACTTCAAGTTCGGCCCGGTACGCGGCCTGGGCGTGACCGCCGGCTTCGACTGGAACACCAAGAACGATCCAGGCTATGGCTCGAAAAAGCACATGGTCGTGGTCGGCCCGACCTTGATGGTCGACGTGCCTGGCTTCCTGAACATCAGCCTGCTGGCGCTGTGGGAAAGCAACCAGCCGAGCGCGATCAAGAGCCGCTACAGCTACGATACGCACGCGATGCTGACCGCAGCCTGGGGCATCCCGATCGCCAAGACCGGCCTGTCGTTCGAAGGCTACATGAATTACATCTCGGCCAAGGGCAAGGACGAATTCGGCAACGGCACTTCGCCTGAAACCAACTTCGACGGCCAGATCATGTATGACCTGAGCGGCGCCGTGGGCATGAAACAAAACACCTTCCGCGTCGGCCTGGAATACCAATACTGGCGCAACAAGTTCGGCAATCAGCACAAGATTCCTGGCACCCTGGCCAAGACTCCAATGATCCGCGCCGAATACCACTTCTAAGCGCGGCGGCCGCCCGGCCGCACCGCACATGAACCGAAAGGCCGGTACCCGATTGGGTGCCGGCCTTTTTTTCATGAAGGCGGATTTATTCGTGTGCGCATCGCTGTCCGGCGGGCGGATCTGAGACAATAGAACATTGTTCAGCCCACGCTTTGCCATGACAAATTCCATCCCAAGCCCCTCCCCTGCTCCCCGCCACGCGCCCGATCAGCGCGGCACCGTGGCGCAAAAGAAACACCTTGCGGTCAACGAGCGCCTGCTGGCGGCCACCTTCGAGGTGTTCTCGCGCGCCGCCGCGCCGTCGGTCGACGACGTGATACGGCAAGCCAAGGTATCGCGCGCCACCTTCCATAAACACTTCGCATCGCTCGACGACGCGTTCAGCGCCGTCGCGCTGCGCCTGTCGGCACAGCTGTCGGCCGGCTTCGGGCCGTTCCTGAGCACGCTCGACAGCCCGGTCGAGCGCACCTGCGTCGGCGCGCGCCTGCTGCTGCTGCGGGCGGCGGCCGATCCGCAATGGGCCGGCTTTGTCCAGCGCGCCCATGTCGATCCGCGCGATTCCGACATCTACCGCCTGCTCGCCGCCCACCTGGCCGAAGGCAAGGCGCTGGGGCACTTCGATTACGCGGACCTGCGCACGGTCACCGACCTGATCATGGGCGTCAACCTGGCGGCGATACGGGGCATCCGCGACACCGGCGCCGATGAACTCGACAGCTATATCGATGCCGCCTGCGAATTCGTGCTGCGGGCGCTGGCCGTGCCGCGCGTACAGCGCATGAACAGCACGGCGTTCGCGCGCAATTATGTGCTGGTTACCACCGATGGACGCAACTGGTGGGAAGCGGCGGTGCAGGATGCGAGGCAGGATGCTTGAGGTGCGTGGCAATTAGGGGCATGCCGCCCGACTACAACAGCGGCGGGTTGGAATGCCGCCGAAAATCAGCGGCAAAGGCCAGGGTCAGACCCATGGGTCTGACCCCAGATTTTGCATCTGATTTTGGTCAAAAAAAGGCCCCTGAGCCGTCAAGCTCAGGGGCCTTTTACGTGCGGCTTAAAACATCAAGCCGCCGTCAAACTCATATCAGACGAATTCGCCGATCTTGCCGATCACCGCATCGCGCACCGAACCGCTGGTGACGAAGGAGTGGGCGACCTGGATATCGTTGTGGAACCAGCGGTCGCCGTCCAGGCAGGCCGGGATCTGCTTGCGGATTTCATCGTAGGCCGCTTGCGTACCTTGGCCCAGTTTGAACTCGGACAGCAGATCTTCCGTCATCGTCAGTGCCTGTGCTGCCAGCAGCATTTCGACGCCGATGATGTACTGCGTGTTGGTGACGACGGTGGCGGCCTTGCGGGCGCACCAGGTCGAATTCGACACGTGATCTTCGCTGTTGCCCTTCGACGGGATGCTGTCGACGCTGCCCGGCATGCACAGCGTGCGGTTTTCCATGACCAGCGAGCTCAGCGAGCACTGCACCACCGGGTAGCCGGTGTTGACACCGCGGATGCCCGACATCAGGTTGCGCGGCAAGCCCCACGACAGGGTCGGATCGATCAGGCGGGCGACGCGGCGCTCGCAGATGCTGCCCAGGTCGGTCACGGCGATCGCCAGCAAGTCCATCGCTTGCGCCAGGTATTGGCCGTGGAAGTTACCGCCCGAGATGATCTCGAAACCGCCGCCGTCTTTACCGAAGATCAGCGGATTGTCGGTCGCGGAATTGATTTCCTTGTCGACGATGGTATCGATGTAGTCGAGCGCATCGAACACCGGGCCGTACACTTGCGGCGTGCAACGCAGCGAGTACACGTCCTGGATGCGGTGGCTGTACGGAATGTCCGTGCGGCGCAGTTCGTCCGGCAGTTGCACCGAGCGCGCTTCGTGGGTCGTGCGGGTCGAACCTTTCAACAGGTTGCGGACGACACCGGCGGTCTTGATCTGGCCGGCGTGCGGACGCGCCTGCTGGATGCGCGGGTCGAATGCGGACATTTCTGCGCGCATCGCTTCCAGCGTCAGGCCCAGAGATAAGCACGCATCGCTCAGCAGGTTGCGCGCATCGTGCGCAGCCAGTACGGCCACTGCCAGCGATGCGGTGCAACCGTTGATCAGCGCGGAAGCATCCTTGGCTTTCAGGTCGAACTGCACCGGGCCGATTTCCGCCAGCGTGATCGCTTCGGGCGCCGACATGCGGCGGCCCTTGTACATCACTTCCGCTTCTTCGAAGCCGACGATGGCTGCTGCCAGGTAGGCCAGCGGAGCCAAATCTCCGGACGCGCCGACGGAACCTTTTTGCGGCATGATCGGGTGGATGCCGGCATTGATGAAGGCCAGCAGGCGATCGACCACTTCCACGCGCGGCGCGGAATAATTGCTGGCGAAGGCGTTGGCGCGCAACAGCATCGTGGCGCGGCTGACTTCTTCCGGGAACGGCTCGCCGATACCGCCCGAGTGGGCCTTGATCAACTGGGTCTGGAACAGTTCGATGTGTTCGACCTTGATGCGGGTATCTTTCAGCAAGCCGACGCCGGTATTGAAGCTGTACATCATCGGCGCTTCATCGTGCATCCACGTCGATTCGATGTAGTCGCGGCTTTCCTTCAAAGCGGCGCGCGACGACGCGGCCAGTTCAACCTTTGCGTGTGGTGCGCGCGCAACGGCCATGACCTGGGCTGCGGTCAAAGTGAAACCATCGATGGTTACTACGGTAGTCATTTCAATTCCTTCTCTCATTATTTCGCACCCGCGTCGAACCAGTTGCCGACCAGCTCGCGCTCGGCGTCGGTCATTTGCGTCATGTTAGCCAGTGGCATGTCCTTGTTCTGCACGGCGCGCTGGTAAATCTTGGCAGCGTGCTGGCGAACCTGGTCTGCACTGTCGAGCATCACGCCGCCCGGTGCCGAAGCGAAACCGGCTTGCGTCGGCTGGGCCGAGTGGCACGATACGCAACGCTGTGCGATCACGGTCTGCACGGCGGCGATGTCGGCGTGGCCTGCGGCCGGTGCGCCGGCTTCAACCACTGCTGCCGCGTCGGTGGCGGTGGCGGCGGTCGCTACTGCTGCAGCGGCTGGCTTGCGTGGTGCTGGAGCGATGGCGAATGCCACGGCGACCAACAGTGCAACACCGGCTGCCGGGAAGGCGATCGATACCTTGCCTGCATGACGCAGGTTGAAGAAGTGACGGATCAACACGCCAGCGGCCATGATCGCGCCCAGCACCAGCCAGCTGTAGGCATTGCTGTAAGTCATCGCATAGTGGTTGCTGATCATGATCAGCAGCACAGGCAGCGTGAAGTAGTTGTTGTGCACGGAACGCACTTTGGCGCGTTTGCCGTAGATCGGATCAGGCGACTGGCCTTTTTCCATCGCTTCCACCAGTTTGCGCTGGCCAGGAATAATCACGAACAACACGTTACCGACCATCATCGTGCCGATCATGGCGCCGACGTGGATGTAAGCAGCGCGGCCGCTCAGCGTGTGGGTCAGTACATAAGCAGCAGCGACGATCAGCACGAACAGCACGGTGCCCAGAATGGCAGGCTTTTCGGCCAGCGCGGTCTTGCACAGCGTGTCGTATACCAGCCAGCCACCCAGCAGCGTACCCAGGCCAACGGCCACGGCTTGCAGCGAAGACAGGTCGGCGACGTTTTTGTCGATCATCATCGCCGAAGCGTTGAAGTAGTAGACGATGAACAGCATCGCAAAGCCGCTCAGCCAGGTCGCATACGCTTCCCATTTGAACCAGTGCAGGTCGGCCGGCAGTTCGGCAGGCGCAACCAGGTATTTTTGCGGATTGTAGAAACCACCGCCGTGCACGGCCCACAATTCGCCGGACACGCCCTGCTTGGCCAGCGGACTGCCTGGCTTAGGTGGACGAATCGAGTTGTCCAGCCAGACGAAGTAAAAAGAGGCGCCGATCCATGCGATGCCTGTGATCAAGTGCAGCCAGCGTACCAGCAGGTTCAGCCACTCAATCCCGTACGATCCGAAAAATGCTTCCATTGAATATCCCATATAGTCTTCTCATCTGCCTCTGCGTGCACTTCAGATGAACGAGGCCTGTGCCTCCGAACCGGTCGTTAAATTACCGCCGCGACGACCGTGATGACAAGTTGCCATCAACCATTCCCCGGCTTCATTGCGGTCTCCTGCGCGCCGGGATGTTGGAACGATAGCCTTGTTGTCGGGTCCAGACCTGCATTTCTCCTTATAACCGACATATGGCATTCCTTATAGCTGTTGCAGCCCGGAATGTGCGAACCTCCGCCTTATAAGCCGATATAACACAAACCAAGGAGACCCATTATGTCCAGATTGCCAGAGCATCTAGATTTACATCTGATACGCATCCTGTATCTTTTGCTGTGCGAAAAAAACGTTTCGCGCGTCGCGCTTAAACTCAACCAGCCGCAACCATCGATTTCCGCGTCGTTGCGCAAGCTGCGCGAACTGACCGGCGACCCGCTGCTGGTGCGCGGCGGGCGCGGCATGGTGCCGACCCAGCACGGCGAAAGTTTATTGAAGCCGGCCAAGCGCATCCTCGATGAAACCGAAAGCCTGTTCAGCCCGAAGACCGCCTTCGTGCCGCAGGAAGAGGCGCGCACCTTCCATATCGCCGCGCCCGACTATATGAATACGCAATTCTTCACCGAAGTGATCGCCCGCCTGCGGCGCGAATCGCCGAAGAGCCGCCTGGTCGTCCATGCGCTCGGGCCGGAGACGGATTACGTGCGCCTGCTGTCGGATGGAGAACTGGACCTCGTGATCGCCAACTGGGACGAGCCGCCGCACCATTTGCACATCTCGAAACTGTTCGACGACCCGATCGTCTGCCTGATGCGCGCCAACAGCGCCTACGCCCGCCGCACCGGCCAGGACGAGATGACGATCGAGGATTATTTGACTTTGCCGCACGCGGCGCCGGCGCTGATCCTGCCCGGCTACCACGGCAATATCGATTCCTTCCTCGAACAGCAAAACATGGAGCGCAATATTGTTGTGGAATCGGCACACTTCCGCATGTTGCCCTACATCGTTGCGCAGACCGACCTGGTGCTGACGGCCGGCCAGCAGTTCGCCAGTTTTTATGAAACCATGCTGGGCCTGAAAAGCTATAAAGTCCCCGTGAAATTCCCGCCGCTGCGCTTTTACCAGCTGTGGCACGAACGGGTACACCAGGCCACCGAGCACAAGTGGTTGCGCGCACAAGTCAGCACCGCTGCGCGTTTGGTGGCGAAGTAAGCGCATTGTCGTTCCCGCGAAGGCGGGAACCCATAGACCGCATCCAGTTCTGCACAGTTTGAAAATGCCGGGAATGCATATGTGCTATGGGTTCCCGCCTGCGCGGGAACGACAGAAATGTGCCGGGGTTTATTCAAAAACATAGCCGCCAACACCTCTATAAGACCTTGGCACCAGCCGCTATCCACACCCGGTTATATAACGCGGTACGCATGACCCTATGATCGACCAGCGATCATTCAACGAGATTACCCAACCTGGAGCAGCCGCCGGCAGCGGCCTGACGAAACCATGACGACTCTGAAGCAACTGAATACCTGTGACGTGCTGAACTTCAGCGCGACGCTGCACGGCCTGTATGAACACTCTCCATGGATTCCGCAGCGCGCCGCGGCACAACGCCCCTTCCGTACCATCGATGCGCTCAAGCAAGCCTTACAAAAAGTGGTCAACGACGCCACCCGCGACGAGCAACTGGGCCTGATCCGGGCTCACCCGGAACTGGCCGGCAAGGCCGCCGTCGCCGGAGAATTGACGCCGGAATCGACCGGAGAACAGGCGAAAGCCGGCCTGCACCTGTGCAGCGCCGAAGAATTCGCCGAATTACAACGCCTGAACGCAGCCTACAACCAGAAATTCGGTTTTCCCTTCATCGTCGCCGTCAAGGGCGCCAACGGCCATGGCCTGACGCGCCAGGCCATCTTAAACACCTTCGAGCGTCGCCTGCGCAACCAGCCCGACGATGAACAGCGCGAAGCGCTGCGCCAGATCGGCCGCATCGCCGAACTGCGCCTGAACGCGCTGCTGCAACATGAACCGGTCCTGGGCAACAACATATTGACCTGGGCCGAGCAGATCGGCTCCTGGAGCGAGGACGAGCAAGGCCTGACGTGCACCTACATGACAGCCACGCACCGCCGTACCGCCGTGCAACTGGCGCAGTGGATGCGCGAAGCGGGCATGCACGCGCATATCGACGCGGTCGGCAATGTCGTCGGCCGTTACCTGTCGACCGATCCGCAGGCGCGCACGCTGGTCACCGGCTCGCACTACGACACGGTGCGCAACGGCGGCAAGTACGACGGCCGCGCCGGCATCCTGGCCGCGATCGCCGTCGTCAAATACATGCACGAACGGGGAGAAACGCTGCCGTTCCACTTCGAGGTGATCGCCTTCTCGGAAGAAGAAGGCGTGCGCTTCAAAAGCACCTTCCTGGGCAGCACCGCCGTGATCGGCCAGTTCGACCCGACGCTGCTGGAATTGCGCGACCGCGACGGCGTGCTGTTGCGCGACGTGCTGGCTGAAGGCGGCCATGACTTGAACACGATCGAGGCGATCGCGCGCGACCCGGCCGAATTGCTCGGTTATGTCGAATTGCATATAGAACAGGGACCGGTGCTGCTGGAGCGCGGCTTGCCGGTCGGCGTCGTCAGCTCGATCGCCGGCAGCAGCCGCTACCTGGTCGAATTCAAGGGCGTCGCCAGCCATGCGGGCACCACGCCGATGGGCATGCGCAAGGATGCGTCGGCGGCCGCCGCCGAAATCCTGCTGTATGTCGAGGAACGCTGCGCGCAAGACCAGCCGGCGTCGCTGGTCGGCACCGTCGGACAGTTGCAGGTTCCCAACGGTTCGACCAATGTGATTCCGGGCGCCTGCACTTTTTCGCTCGATATCCGCGCCGCGCGCGACGATGCGCGCGAAGCGGCCGTGAGCGACATCCTGGCGCGCATCGCGCAGGTTTGCCAGCGCCGCCATGTCGATTATAAAATCGAGGAAACCGTGTCGGCCGCCTGTGCACCGTGCGCGCCCTGGCTGATGCAGCAATTGAGCGCGGCCACCGAGCGCGCCGGCATCAAAACGTTCCAGCTCGCGTCCGGCGCCGGGCACGATGCGATGGTGATGGCGCGCGCCACCGACGTGGCGATGCTGTTCATCCGCTGCGGCAACGGCGGCATCAGCCACAATCCGCTGGAAACGATGACGGCCGACGATGCCGACCTGTCGGCCCGCGTGCTGCTCGATTTCCTGCGCCATTTCAAGCCCCGTTCAGCTCGAGCGGCCAGGGAATATAGCGAAAAAACCATATCCGATATCTCGCCGGCAGTACGATAATCGGCAGGGTCATCAGCGATATTACATACATTGCGACTGTTCCGCGGAACACGTAAATTGGTGACCGGCCCTCCCCCTGGCCGGTCAGATTCAGGCGATAAAAATCATAATCACGAGACGACAATATGAACGCCATGGAAACCTTCTTCAAATGGAACGCACCGCTCCGGCTGGTTACGCGAACTAACTGAATCATCTGGCACCAAGCCCTCACGTATTCGAACGCCGATGGCGTCGTACTGCGCTGTCTACGCCACGCCGGCTCGAAATTGTTTACCGGAAAACACCGAGAAGTAAGTAACATGATCTGGGGTATCGCTGGTATCTTCTAGTTTAAGACCATCTACCTGCCAGGCTGATAGGAGAAGTTTATGTCTGAACCAATTCGTTTTTACTACAATGGCAAGGTCCAGGAAGTGGCCTCCCCGCCACCTACCCGCACACTGCTGCAACACCTGCGCGAAGACTTGCATTGCACAGGTACCAAGGAAGGCTGCGCCGAAGGCGATTGCGGTGCCTGCACCGTCGTCGTCGGCGAACTGAAGGATGGCGAAGTCTCGATGACTTCGGTTAACTCCTGCATCCAGTTCCTGCCCACGCTGGACGGCAAGGCCGTCTACACCATCGAGGATTTGAAGCAATCGAACGGCGACCTGCACCCGGTGCAGCAAGCGCTGGTCGAGTGCCATGGTTCGCAGTGCGGTTTCTGCACGCCGGGCTTCGCGATGTCGCTGTGGAGCCTGTACCTGAAACAGGATGGCGCGACCACGCCGCCATGCCGCAAGACCATCGACGAAACCCTGTCGGGCAACCTGTGCCGCTGCACCGGTTACCGTCCGATCATCGATGCGGCGCGCCGCATGGGTGAATTGCCACAAGTTAATTTTGACCGGGCATCGCTGAAAGCGTCCCTGGAAGCACTGCAACGAGACAAGATGTTCAGTTACACGCACGAAGGCCAGACCTTCCACGCGCCGCGCACTCTGGCCGAACTGGCCGAACTGCGCGCCGCCAAGCCGACCGCCACCATCGTGGCCGGCCTGACCGACGTCGGCCTGTGGGTCACCAAGCAGATGCGCAACCTGGGCGACGTCATCTATATCCGCCAGGTCGCAGAACTGAACCGCATGGAAGTGGTCGGCGACTGGCTCGAAGTCGGCGCCGCCGTCTCGCTCAACGATGCCTATGCCAAGGCGTGCGAGTACTACAAGGATGAATTGACCGAAATGTGGCAGCGCTTCGCGTCTCAACCGATCCGCAACACCGGCACCCTGGGCGGCAGCGTCGCCAACGGTTCGCCGATCGGCGACTCGGCACCGTGGATGATCGCGCTCGGCGCGGAAATCGTGCTGCGCAGCGACAAGGGCCAGCGCGTCCTGTTGCTGGAAAAGTTCTACCTCGATTACATGAAAAAAGACTGGCAGCCGGGCGAGTTCGTCGAAGGCGTGCGTATCCCGTTGCCACGCGCCGGCAAGCATTTCCGCACCTATAAACTGGCCAAGCGTTACGACCAGGATATTTCTGCAGTCTGCGCCGCATTTACCATTAATCTGGACAATAATGGAGTGATCAGCGATGCCCACGTCGTCTACGGCGGCATGGCGGCCACTTCGCGCCGCGCACCGCAAACCGAAGCGGCGCTGAACGGCCAGGTATGGAACGAAGCCACGCTGGAAGCGGCGGTGGCGGCCATGGCACAAGATTACACGCCATTGTCCGACATGCGCGCGACGGCGAACTACCGCATGAAGACGGCACAGAACCTGGTGCGCCGTTTCTGGTACGAGACCCGCCCTGAAGGCGCGGTATCGGTCGCCAACGTCAACGCATTTGCCTACGTGGAAGGAGAGGCCGTAGCATGAACAGTAAAACCGAAGCATTTCTGAGCAACCCGGTCAACGCCCCGATGAGCTGGGCCGAAGTCGGCGTCTCCCACCCGCACGAATCCGCTATTTTGCACGTGCTGGGCGAAGCGACCTACACCGATGACATCCCTGAAGCGCAAGGCACCCTGCACGCCGCGCTCGGCCTGTCGCCGAAAGCGCACGCGCGCATCATCTCGAAAAACTTCGAGCCGGTGCTGGCCTGCCCTGGCGTGGTCGCCGTCTACACCTATGAAGACATCCCGGGTACCAACGATTGCGGTCCGATCATCCATGACGATCCGATCCTGGCCGAACAGAAAGTGGAATACGTCGGCCAACCGGTCTTCATCGTCGTCGCCGACACGCACGACAATGCGCGCCGCGCCGCGCGCAAGGCCGACATCCAGTACGAAGAGCTGCCGGCCATCCTGACCCCGATCGAAGCGCGCGATGCGAAATCGTTCGTCGTGCCACCGATGCACTTGCGTCGCGGCAATGCCGAAGAAGCGTTTACGCGCTCGAAGAACCGCCTGAAAGGCACGCTGCACGTCGGCGGCCAGGAACAGTTCTACCTGGAAGGGCAAATCTCGTATGCGCTGCCAAAAGAAGGCAACGGCATGCACATCTATTGCTCGACCCAGCACCCGACCGAGATGCAGCACGTCGTCGCGCACGCGCTGCACTATCCGTCGAACGCCGTGGTCGTCGAATGCCGCCGCATGGGTGGCGGTTTCGGCGGCAAGGAATCGCAATCGGCCTTGTGGGCCGCCTGCGCCGCCGTCAGCGCCGCCAAGCTGAAGCGCCCGGTGAAACTGCGCGCCGACCGCGACGACGACATGATGGTCACCGGCAAGCGCCACTGCTTCTACTACGAGTATGAAATCGGTTACGACGACGATGGCCAGATCATCGCCGCCAAGGTCGAGATGGTGTCGCGCGCCGGCTTCTCGGCCGACCTGTCGGCCCCGGTCGCCACGCGCGCCGTCTGCCACTTCGACAACACGTATTACCTGGGCGACGTCGACATCCGCGCCATGGCCGGCAAGACGAATACCCAGTCGAACACCGCGTTCCGCGGCTTCGGCGGCCCGCAGGGCGCGATCGCGATCGAATACATCATGGACGAGATCGCCCGCAACCTGGGCAAGGACCAGCTCGACGTGCGCAAGGTCAATTTCTATGGCCGCAACGACGAGGAAGGTCGCAACGTCACCCAGTACAACCAGAAAGTGGTCGACAACGTCATCCATGAACTGGTGGCGCAGCTGGAAACCGAGTGCGACTACCGCGCCCGCCGCGACGCCGTGCGCGAATTCAATAAAACCAGCCCGGTCCTGAAAAAGGGCCTGGCGATCACGCCAGTAAAATTCGGTATCGCGTTCAACGTGACCCACTTCAACCAGGCCGGCGCGCTGGTCCACATCTACACCGACGGTTCGGTGCTGGTGAACCACGGCGGCACCGAAATGGGCCAAGGGATCAACACCAAGGTCTGCCAGGTGGTCGCGCACGAACTCGGTATTTCTCTGTCGAAAGTGCGCTCCAGCGCGACCGACACCAGCAAGGTCGCGAACACGTCGGCGACGGCCGCATCGACCGGCGCCGACTTGAACGGCAAAGCCGCGCAGGACGCCGCCCACACGCTGCGCACCCGCCTGGCCGAACTGGCCGCCAAGCTGCACAACTGCACGACGGCCGAGGTGCGTTTCGCCGACGGCATCTGCTACGCCGGCGAAGCGACCATGACGTTCCCTGACTTGGTGCAAAAGGCTTACCTGTCGCGCATCCAGTTGTGGTCGGACGGCTTCTACGCGACCCCGGGCCTGTCGTGGGATCCGAAGACGATGACCGGCAACCCGTTCGGCTATTACGCTTACGGCGCCTCGGTGTCGGAAGTGATCGTCGACACGCTGACCGGCGAATGGAAATTGCTGAAAGTCGACGCGCTGTACGACGCCGGCAATTCGCTGAACCCGGCGCTCGATATCGGCCAGGTCGAAGGCGCATTCATCCAGGGCATGGGCTGGCTGACGACGGAAGAACTGTGGTGGAACAAGACCGGCAAGTTGATGACGCACGCGCCATCGACCTACAAGATCCCGGGTATTTCGGATTGCCCGGAAAACTTCGACATTCGCCTGTTCGAAAACCGCAACCCGTTCGACAGCATCCACCGCTCGAAAGCCGTCGGCGAACCGCCGCTGCTGCTGCCGTTCTCCGTGCTGCTGGCGATCCGCGACGCCGTTGCCGCGGTCGGCGACTACCGCATCAATCCTCCGCTGCGCGCTCCCGCGACCAGCGAAGCGATCCTCGACGCGGTCGAAGGCGTGCGCGCCGCGATGGCTTAAACAGCTAGCACCATAAAAAAACCGGGGATTTCCCCGGTTTTTTTTATGAACAGCGCAAATCAGATGCAAAGACCGGGGTCAGACCCATAGGTCTGACCCCAGACTCTGCCTCGGATTTTATTCAAATTGCTTGCGAAATTGCTCGAACTGTTCGGCCAGATCCGTAAAATCCCGCCTTAATTGCTGCACTTCCGCTTCCAGTTGCGCAACCCTGCCACCCTGTTGCGGCGCGGAGACGGAACCGGCGTAGCCGCCGGCGATCTCTTCGCGCGCCAGCGCTTCTTCTCCACCGAGCAACTGGCCGTAGCGCGGTTCCTTGGTACCCGGCGCCAGCGCCAGGCGCGATACCAGCGGCGGATATTTGTCGATCAAAAATTGCAAGCCGACTTCGACATCGGCGACCGTCTTGAATTCGTGCAGGCGCCCGCTGCGGGTGCGGATCTCGCCGGCCGTCTGCAAACCGCGCAACATCAGGATCGTCAACACCGCCAGCTTGTCCTGCTCGAGCGACCACTTGATGCGCATGCGGTGCTCGTACTTGGTCACGCGCGCGCCGGCCTGCGTGATGCCGTTGGCGAATTTTCGCTGCATCAGCCGCTGCAATACCTCGGCCACCGTCTCTTCCGACAGCGACATCACCGGGTCGCGGCTCGACAGCTGGTTGCAGCCGTTGGTGATCGCATTGAGCGACATCGGATAGTTATCCGGCGTCAGCGCTTCTTTTTCGGCCATCACGGCCAGCACCCGGATTTCAAACGGGTCCAGCAGGTTGGGATTGTCCGCGTCTATAGTCATGCGCTCTTTCCTTAGTCGACAAGCTTGTTCATTTGGTCTGAATCGAATTTATCACACTCCGGCAACTCCGCACAGCTCAGGCCGGCAGCCTTCATCGTCGCGATGATGCGCTCGATCTGCCGTTCCTGCGTGACGGCGTGGTTGATCAGGCCGTGCAAGGCCTTCGACAGCGGGTCGTCGCCGTTCGGCGTGACGCCGTACGCGGCGAACAGGCGCGACGTCGGGCTGCCGATGGCGGGCGAAACTTCCTTTTGCACGATATGGGCCGGGTTGCCGACGGCCGTCGCTCCGGGCGGCACTGTCTTCAGCAACACGGCGTTCGAGCCGACCTTCGCATATTCTCCGACCGTGAAACTGCCGAGCACCTTGGCGCCGGCGCCGACGATGACGCCGCGCTCAAGCGTCGGGTGGCGCTTGGTGCCGGCCCCGAGCGAGGTGCCGCCCAGCGTGACTCCCTGGTAGATCGTGCAATCGTCGCCGATGACGGCCGTTTCTCCGACCACGACACCGAAACCGTGGTCGATAAATACCCTTCTGCCGATGTGCGCGCCGGGGTGGATTTCGATGCCGGTGACGATGCGCGCCAGGTAAGAGATGAAGCGGCCGAACCATTTTAGTCGGTGCGTCCAGCACCAGTGCGCCCAGCGGTGCATGACGATCGCCTGCAATCCGGGGTAACAGGTCAGCACCTCCCAGCCGTTGCGGGCGGCAGGGTCGCGTTCGATGATGCTGTTGATGTCTTGGCGCAGGTTGTGGAACATGGGGATGCACGTGGTGGTACCGAGACGCTTATGTTAGCGCATTCGGCGGGGTTGCTGGCGGGGGGAATCGGGATCAGCCAGACCGGCTGCAAGGTTTGGAGCCGGACCGATCGGTCCGACCCCGGAGGTCGCAGCGGCTATTAAGCTTCTTTGGCGAGGCGCTGGCGGCGCGCCTCGTACAGACAGACGCCGGCGGCGACTGACACGTTCAGGCTTTCGACGGCGCCGAACATCGGGATGCTGACCAGGCTGTCGCAGGTTTCGCGCGTCAAACGGCGCATGCCTTCGCCTTCGGACCCCATGACCAGCGCGGTCGGGCCGGTGAAGTCGGCTTCATACAAACCTTTTTCGCCTTCGTCGGCGGTGCCGATCAGCCAGATGTCACGGTCTTTCAGGTCGCGCAAGGTGCGCGCCAGGTTCGTCACGGTGATGTACGGCACGGTTTCCGCGGCGCCGCTGGCGACCTTGGCGGCCGTCGTGTTCAGGCCGACCGCGCGGTCTTTCGGCACGATCACGGCATGTGCGCCGACGCCGTCGGCCACGCGCAGGCAGGCGCCGAGGTTGTGCGGATCGGTGATGCCGTCGAGGACCAGCAGCAGCGGCGGGCCGTCGATCGCATCGAGCAATTCATCGAGATTGCGCGCCAGCGCCAGCTGCGACGCGAAGGCGATCACGCCCTGGTGGCGGCGGGTGCCGACGATCTTGTCGAGGCGGGAAGAATCGACCGGCATCACGCGCACGCCGGCAGCCTTGGCGGCGGCCACCATATCCTGCATGCGGCGGTCGGTACGGCCCACATCGATAAAGATCTCTTCCACGGACGAGGCCTCGTGACGCAGGCGCGAAGTCACGGCGTGGAAGCCGAAAATCATTTTATTTTTAGACATTTACTTATCGCTTCTTCTTACTTTTGGAGACAGACTTGGCTGCTCGGGGTGCTGCCGGGGCATTCGCCGCGGCATTGGATTTGCTGCGCCGGCCCTTGGCGGCCGGCTTGGCCTGCACCGGCGCGGCCGGCGCTTCATAGCGCGTTTGCGTCTTCGGACCGGGCTTGATGTTGGTGCGTCCGGCCTTGCCCAGCGGCGCTTCTCCCTTGCCGCGCCCGCCGCGCAGCGGGACTTCTTCGCCGTCGACCTGCGCCAGGCGCAGATCGATCTTGCGCGACTCCAGGTCTACCCGTACCACCTGCACATTGACCTTGTCGGTCAGCTGGTAGCGCTTGCCGGTGCGTTCGCCGCGCAGTTCGTGGCGCGCATCGTCGTACTGGAAGTAATCGGCGCCGAGGTCTGTGATGTGCACCAGGCCTTCGACGAACAGCGATTCGAGCTGCACAAAAATGCCAAACGTGGTCACGCCGGTGATCATGCCGGTGAATTCTTCGCCCAGCTTGTCCTGCATGAAATAACACTTGAGCCAGGCTTCGACGTCGCGCGACGCCTCGTCGGCGCGGCGCTCGTTGGCCGAGCAGTGCACGCCGAGCGCATCCCAGACGGTCAGGTCGCCGACGGCCTTGCGTTCCTTGCCATCGGCCTTGTCCTTGGCTTGCTGCTTGCGCGTCGCGTTCGACACGTTCGTGTTCAATACGCTGGCCGCGCCGAGCTTCGGTTCGTATTTTTTAGAGAGCAGGATCGCCTTGATGGCGCGGTGCGTCAGCAAGTCCGGGTAACGGCGAATCGGGCTGGTGAAGTGGGCATACGCTTCATAGGCCAGGCCGAAGTGGCCGATATTGTCCGGGCTGTAGACGGCTTGCTGCATCGAGCGCAGCAGCATGGTTTGCAGCAGCGACGCATCCGGGCGCTCCTTGACCTTGCGCATCAATTCCGCATAGTCGGACGCGGCCGGCGTATCGCCGCCGGCCAGGTTCAGGCCCACCTGTTTCAGGAAGTTGCGCACTTGCGTCAGCTTTTCCTTGGTCGGGCCGGCGTGGATGCGGTAGGTGCCTGGATGCTTGTGGCGCAGCAGCAGGTCGGCCGCGCAGACGTTGGCCGCCAGCATGCACTCTTCGATCAATTTGTGCGCATCGTTGCGGGTGCGCGGGATGATCTTTTCGATCTTGCCGGCCGGATTGCAGACGATATAGGTTTCGGTGGTCTCGAAATCGATCGCGCCGCGTTCCAGGCGTGCCTTCAGCAGCGCGTGGTAGACCTCGTACAGGTTTTGCAGGTGCGGCAAGATGCCGGGACGGCGCGCCGCTTCCGGACCCTTGGTGTTGCCGAGAATGGCCGCCACTTCGGTATAGGTCATGCGCGCGGCCGAATGGATCACGGCCGGATAGAACTGGTAGGCCTTGATCTCGCCCTTGGCGGTGATGACGGCGTCGCACACCAGCGTCAGGCGATCGACTGCGGGATTCAGGGAGCACAGGCCGTTCGACAGTTTTTCCGGCAGCATCGGGATCACGCGGCGCGGGAAATAGACGGAGGTGCTGCGTTCGAGCGCATCACCATCGAGCGAATCGTTCGGCTTGACGTAGTGGGACACGTCGGCGATCGCGACGATCAGGCGGTAGGCGTTGCTGCGGCCGATTTTGACGGGTTCGCAATAGACGGCGTCATCGAAGTCGCGCGCATCTTCGCCATCGATCGTGACGAGCGGGATGTCGCGCAGGTCGACGCGGTCGTTCAAGTCGATTTCGCGCACGGCGTCCGGCAGCTTGGCGGCCTGCTTCAACGCGGCGTCCGAGAAGATGTGCGGCACGCCGAACTTGCGCACGGCGATTTCGATTTCCATGCCGGGATCGTCCAGCGCGCCGAGCACTTCGACGATCTTGCCTACCGGCTGCTTGAAGCGGCTCGGTTGCTCCGTCAATTCGACGCTGACGATCTGGTCCGCCTTGGCCTTGCCGACCGGGCCTTCGACGATGATGTCCTGGCCGATGCGCTTGTCTTCCGGCGCGACGACCCAGGCGCCGTTTTCCTTCAGCAGGCGGCCGATGATATGGGTATTGGCGCGCTGCACCACTTCGACGATGGTCCCTTCGGGACGGCCGCGGCGGTCGACGCCGACGACTTTGGCCAGCACGCGGTCGCCGTGCAGCACTTTTTGCATTTCTTTTTCGGACAGGAACAGATCGTCGCCCGGTTCATCCGGGATGACGAAGCCGAAACCGTCACGGTGGCTGCTGACGCGCCCGGCGATGAAGCCGGACAGGTCGGCCAGCACGTAAAAGCCGGCGCCGTCGGAGATAATCTGGCCGTCGCGTTCCATCGCATTCAGGCGGCGCGTCAGCACGGCCTGGGATTCGGACTTGACCTTGAGCGACAGCGCGAGTGCGCGCAAATCGAGCGGCGCCTTGGCGCTGCGGAAGATGCCGAGAATTTCCTCACGGCTAGGAATGGTGTGGGTAGATTGGTTCAAAAGTATTTCTATGGTTTTATTTTCAATGGAGAAAAATCGTGTACCGCCCGTACCAGCCGCATTGACATGGTGATAGGCCGTAGTGTACCGGAGGTCACGCTATTTACCTAACGCGCCCGGCCTGTGCGTACCATGCAGGACCTTGCGCGTCGCCCCGGAAAAAAGTTTCCGCAAGCTCTTTGACATCGCAAAATATTCCTCTATAATTCTGGTCTCTCGCAGCGGCAACGCTGAATAACGGGAGACGTTGTACAGGGTTGATGTGCAGTAAGGAATGAAAGTTCATCTGGCGCAAAACTCTCCAAGTCGTTATAATAGCAGAAGTTGTTGAGCAGTATCAGTGCCCACGTGGCGGAATTGGTAGACGCGCATGGTTCAGGTCCATGTGCCGCA